>JAXLRB010000001.1:0-346880 GCA_046331325.1 Vicinamibacterales bacterium
CATCGGGAGCCGGAACACCGCGGTCGAGAAAGTCTCGTGGTCACGCGACGCAGTGTGGGTGGACAGAGCGCAGACTACCGGCTTCAGCGGAGTGTCCGAGCCTGTTTGGAACTTCCACATCGGCGGCTACCAGGTCTGCGAGAAGTGGCTCAAGGACCGCAAGGGCCGCACGCTATCGAAGGACGACATCGCCCACTACCAGAAGATCGTGGTCGCCCTCTCCGAGACCATCCGCCTGATGAAGGAGATCGACGAGATCATCGAGCAGCACGGCGGCTGGCCCGGTGCCTTTCAGACGGGCGCGGCACCGACCAACGAGGCCAAGGCCGCACCAGCCAAGGACCTGGCGTTCCGCCCGCGCGTCGTTGAGCCCAAGCCCGAGGAGCGCTACGTCGCCTGCGTGCCACTGGTCGCGCTCAAGGCGGCAGCCGGCGCATTCGGAGAGCCCCAACACGTCAACGCTCACGACGTCGAATGGGTCACGGTCGACTCGCACCACAGGCTTCGCAAAGGGATGTTCGTCGCTCAGGTTGTCGGCACGTCGATGGAGCCAGCGATTCCGGACGGGTCGTTCTGCCTCTTCCGGTCTCCGGTGGAGGGGTCGCGGCAGGGGAAGACGGTGCTGGTGCACCTTCGCGATGTCGCCGATCCCGAGTCAGGCGACCGGTTCACGGTGAAGCGCTACGAGAGCGAGAAGGCACGGGAGGGTGGCTCCTGGAAGCACGAGCGTGTTGTGCTGAAGCCTGTGAATCCAGCGTTCGCGCCAATCGTTATCGAGCATGCCGAGGACGGGCAGGTTCAGGTGGTGGCGGAGTTTCTGGAGGTTCTCGGGGCCGCTGGCGGACGAGATGACGAAGCGGCACCTCCACCGGAGGACGAGGCGACCGGCCCAGAGTTCGTTCTTCGCAACCCATCGCATCAGCCGAGCCTTCTCGAGAGCCCCCAGGGGACTGGCGGCGACCGGGCCGACGACGCCACCGCGGACGACCCACCCGCCCCTGCGCTCGATCCGGACGAGCTTCCCGGTCACATCAGGTCACTCTTCGCAGACCGGGTGGCACGAGACCGGGACAGGGCCATCCGGGAGCTTCGGGAGGCCCTCGGCTACGGCCGGACGGGCCACGTCATCCGGGAGACGCTGGACAACGGTCTTCGGACGGCAGTTCGCAGGGGCATTCTGTCCAACGAGGGTGGTCTGCTGAGGCTGCATCTCGGGTCCGTCGCCGAGTGCGACCGCGGGTTCCTGAAGGAACAGTTCCCGGCGGCCCTGGGCCGGGGATGGCGCGCGCGCGAAGACGCCCCGCGATTGCTGGCACGCTTCCTTGATTCCGCCGCACAGGAACGGCAATCGAGGAGACAGTGCGTTCCGTCGTCAACGGGTTGCTGGAGGGAGGGACGGCTGGAGGCCTGCAAGGCGACGAGATCCGACGGGTGGACTGACCAACGTTTCGGGAGCGCATCGTGAACGTTCACAAACTCAGCATCAAGGGCGTCTTCGACTCGACCGAGCGCCTCGAAGCGCCGCTGTTCCAGCGGCCCTATGTCTGGACCGAGAGCCCCAACTGGGAGGCCATGTGGGAGGCGGTGCAGTCGGTGGCCGAGCGCCGGCTGGTCGGCCGGGAGGTCCATCCGCACTTCCTGGGCACCATCGTCCTGGACCAGCTGCACACCGGCCTCGGCAAGGTGCACGCGCGCCAGATCATCGACGGGCAGCAGCGGTTGACGACCCTGCAACTCGCCCTGACCGCCACGCGCGACTTCTGTCTCAGGCTAAATGAGGCCAAGTACGCCAGAGCGTTCGAACGCCTCACGGTAAACGACGTGCCTCTGAGCGAAGACGAAGACGATGTCTTCAAGGTGTGGCCCACGAACGCCGACCGCACGGATTTCCGAGCAGTGATGAGCGCGAGAAGCGCCGCCGCAGTCCGGAAGATGGAGCATGCGAAGCGCGCGGACGGCTGGCTGATTCCCGACGCATACCTGTACTTCCACGACCGCGTTGACGAATGGCTTGGACCGGCCGGCACCGACGGCTTCGCGCAGAAGCTGCAGGCACTGCATACGGCGTTCTCGGAAGACCTCCATCTCGTCGTCATCAACCTCGAAGAACAAGACGACGCGCAGGAGATCTTCGAGACGTTGAACTCCCTCGGCACGCCGCTGCTTCCGGCGGACCTCGTGAAGAACTATCTGTTCCACCGCGCCGAGCGGGAGAAGGCCGACACCGACAAGCTGTACGAACGCTACTGGGCGCCCTTCGACGAAGACCGTGGCCATTGGCGCAAGGAGATCCGGCAGGGCCGTCTCAAGAGACCCAGGCTGGACCTGTTCCTCGGGCACTTCATCACCCTGCAGCAGCGGGACGACGTGATGATCGCTCAGCTCTTCTCGGCGTACCGAGACCTGGTCGAACGCAGCGCCCCTGAGACCGCGGCCGCCCACATGGAGCGGTTCTCGACCTACGCGAACATCTACTACAGCTTCGAGAACTTCCCCGCCGGGACCCGCGAGGCCCAGTTCTTCGACCGCCTCTGGGCGCTGGATAACACCACAATCTTCCCGGTGCTGCTCGAGGTGCTGCGCCGGCACGCTGGCGAGGCGAGTCGAGGAGAGGTGCTGCAGATTCTCGGCGACATCGAGTCGTTCTTCGTGCGCAGGGCCGTCTGCGAGCTGACGTCGAAGAACTACAACCGCTTCACCGTGGACATGCTGAAGTCTCTGCACGGGAGTGACGACTACTCCGCTGGCGCCATCCGAGCGTTCCTGTTGAGCCACGACACCGAGGTGGCGCGATGGCCGTCAGACGAAGAATTCTCGAAGGCCTGGATGGCACTGCCGTTCTACAAGCGCCTGCGCAATCGCACCCGGATGATTCTCGAAGCGCTGGAGCTGGCGATGCACACGGGCAAGACGGAAAAGGTGACCATCGACGAGAAGCTGACGATGGAGCACCTGATGCCGAGGGAGTGGGAGCGCCACTGGCCACTGCCTGAGCAGCCGTCTGGTACGCCTTCCGAAGAAGGTCCGGAAGAGCGCAGGGAGCGGCTGCTTCACACGATCGGAAACCTGACGCTGCTGACGAAGGAGCTGAACCCGTCCGTGTCGAACGGACCGTGGGGCAAGAAGCGGGACAAGATCCTCGAGCACAGCGCCCTGAATCTCAATCGGCTGCTGCCTGAGGTGTGGTCGGAACAGGCCATCGAGACGCGCACCGCGACCCTCCTGGCGACAGCGTTGACGGTCTGGCCCAGACCATCGTGAATGCCGCATGAAGCCAGACCTCGGCCTGCATCTGCTGAACTCAGGCGTAACACGCCACGTCAGCCTTGATTTCTATGGGGTTCCCTTATCGGACCTGACGATCCTCGGGGACGGCACGTTCAGCTCATTCGCAGAGACGGAGCGCGACGGGCGCTGGTATGCGGTGTCGTTCGACTTTCGCCAGACAGACCTCGAGAGGATCCTCGCGGGCGCCCCAGAGCCGACTCGGACGGCCATTCTTGAAGCGCTTTCGTCAGACTCCCTCGCGCCGCGCGTGCTCGATCTACCGGCGCCCCTATATGTTGATGTCCAGGCGAAGCTCGGACGCATTCAGCGCAACGCCAACGAGGCCTACGTGCCGCTGGTGTGCGAGCAGCTCTCGCTTGCTCGGCGCACGGAACCGGCCGTGCAACGCGAACGTGATGTCCATACAGTCGTCGTGCCTCGGTCGGACGTCGAGGGGTCTGTGCCCGCGCGCACGATTGACGCGATACGCCGATGGGTCGAGTCTCATCGAGATCCCCGTGCAGTAGTTCGCCGCCTGACGCTCACTTTCAGCGGATACGAGCGAGATTCGCGTGAACTCTGGCAGATCGACGAAGTCAGAGCATTCGTCGCCGAAGTGGACCAGGCGTTTCCTTCTGGTTCTACGTCGCGGAACTCGACACCGACTTCCTCAGGTGCTGGCCTTCGTCTTTGCCGGTCGTCGGTCGCTGGCACCGGCGCGCAGATTGACGGCGATGACTTCGCGAGCTTCCTGACCGTTCATTTCGTCGCGTTTAACCAGCTGGCCACCAGCGGGAATTGGCGACAGCGAGACGCGCCGCGTCACGGACGAAGTCGTCGCTTATTTCGAGACAGCGCGGCGAAGCCGCTAGAACAGCGACCGCGTCGCGATGGGCCCGTCGATCCTTACCGCCCCTGCGCCGAGAGTTCTGAGAGCCGCCGCAAGGGTGTGAAGAACGTCGAAAACGATGCTCAGGCACGCCCACTTCGATGCTCGTGTCATTGCCGGTGTTGTGACGGCATGAGAAGCCAGGACTGGGTCCGCGGGCAGCTCGACCGCATCAGCCGAATGGCACCACCGTGTCTGCGACCTAGCTCTCAACCGGTCATGCCGCGGCTATCGGCGCGCCCAGAGGATCGCCAGCCGGCCCTCAATCGTTGCACACTGTCTCGCGGGCTCGTCCGCCGGTCGGGCGGGGCGTCCATTACGATCCGCCGCATGCCGGCAACAGCCGAGGTGGCGTTCGGACATTTACGCATCGACCTCCGCAGCAGATCTCTCACCCGCGGCAGCGAGCCCGTCGGCTTGTCGCAGTGCGAGTACGACGTACTGCACCTTCTCGTGCGCCGGCCGAACACCGTGCTGTCGAAAGACGCCCTGATCCGCGCCGGGTGGCAAGACGTGGCCGTCGGCGACAACAGCCTCGAGAAGCTGGTGCAAGCTGCGCCGGCAGCTCGATGCGGGCGCCTTGAACCGCTACATCAAGACGGTGCCCAGGCAGGGTATCAGTTCGTGGCGCCGGTCACGGCCGTGGAGAGCCAGCCGGCGGCCACGGACCTGGAGTTGTTGCTGGCGCCGCATCGGGCGTTCACCGAGGGCCGCGCCGCGCTGGATTCGCTCCAGTGCGATCACCTGCCGCCGCCCGGGCCACGTTCGAGGGGCTGGTGCAGCAGCATCCCGGCGACGCCAAGCATCACATCGGGATGGCCAACGCCTGCGCCATGCAGTTCGAGGCCACGCGCACCGACCCGGCGCCGGATGCCGACGCGCTGCGGCTGGCCGAGCGCCATGCCCGGCACGCCTGTGGGTTCGACCCCGATCTCGCCGAGGCGTGGGCCACGCTGGGCTTCGTGCTGGAGCGCACCGGCCGGCCCGAGCATGCGCTGGCCGCGCTCGAGCGGGCGGTGACGCTGGAGCCCGACAACTGGCGCCATCAGGTGCGGCTGGCGCTGGGCAGTTGGGGCGAAACCCGCCTGCGCGCGGCACGCGCGGCGCTGAAGCGCTGCCCGCAGTTGCCGCTGGCGCATTGGCTGGCGGCCACCGTGTTCGTGGCGCGCCACGCGCTGGACCAGGCAGAGCGCGACGTGGACCTCGGGCTCGCCGTGGCCGGGGTGGAGTCGCCCGAAGCAGCGCCCTACTCCAAGGTGGCCCTGCACTGGCTGAAGGGATTGCTCCGCAATGCGGCCGGAGACGCCGATGCGGCCATGGCGTCGTTCGACAGGGAGCTCGCCCAGGAACCGCGCGGCCACCTGTATGGGCGCGAGATTGCCGCCAACGCGTGGTGCGCCAAGGGCGCGTGCTACCTTGCCGCCGGAGATCGCGACACAGCCCGTGCGGCATTCAGCGAGGCGCTCGCGCGCGTGCCGCGGCATCCGATGGCGCACGCCGGGCTGGCCATCGCGAACGGAGAGCCGCCGTGCGCTGGTTGCGATGCGGGCACGCC
The DNA here is from genome assembly GCA_046331325.1 of Vicinamibacterales bacterium. Lineage (GTDB taxonomy): Bacteria > Acidobacteriota > Vicinamibacteria > Vicinamibacterales > UBA2999 > CADEFD01. Next base: position 5,712 of record JAXLRB010000001.1, read on the forward strand.
GGAACCTGTCGATCATGCCGTGGCCCGCGCCGCCCGAATGGTTCACGAGGGCAACATCGCCGACGCGGTGCCCAGGGTGTCCGCTGCGCTCGCCGCCGCGCCGCCGGGTAACGGCGGCTGGCTGCTCCCGATCGAACCGCTGCTCGGCGTTCGGCACGGCCCCGGCGCTTGGGCTCCAGCGCTTGCCGTCCTCCACCTCCGAGCACGCTGACGGGTCAGGTCCCCCAAGCCTTGTTCGAGAGGCCAAGGACGGGCAGCACTATTCGACGTTCGCCGCACTTGCCAACCCCGAACCAGTCATCGAGAATCACGGCGTGCAGTTCGAGATCATCGGCGAGATCGAACACGTCGAGACGATCGCTGCGGGCGCGGGCGTTCGCGTGCGCGCCGTGCTCAACAAGGTCCACGGCAAGGGGCGCTGGCGAAAACGCAAGGGCTTCGCGCGCGTCCGCCTTCCGAGCGGCACGGTCCGCCGAGTTGAGCTACATTGGTACGAAGCCCACGGTATCGGGCGACGAGACTTCAAGATCAAGGCGTACGCCGACCAGCCATGAAGCGCTCTACACAGTTCGCCGTGTGTCTCAGCAACGCGGGCAACGAGGCCTCCCTCATCCGAGGCAAGATCTACGTCGTGCTCCCCGACGCGCGGGCGACCAAGGACGATCTGATCCGGATCGTCGACGAAGACGGCGAAGACTACCTGTTCGCGGCATCGCAGTTCGAACGGGTTGAGTTCCCGCAGACAGTGCGTCGAAAACTCCTGGCGCTCCAGAAAGCCGGCTAGCCTCCGCAGCCGACGCGTCGCGTGACACATGGCGGTGCTGCACCTGTGCGCGCACTGACTGCACTAGCCTGAGCACGGACCGCACTCACTTCAGCGCACGTCAGACCTGCTGCAGCGTCCGCCGGACCTGCCGAAGCGACACCCGGACCGGCTACAGCGGTAGTGGCCACTCGCCTCAGCGTTCGGCGGACTCACCGGCGTAGTGGTGGTGACCGGCCTCAGCGCCTGGCGCACCTGCCGGAGGATGCCGCGATCGCGCCGCAGCAGTGGTGGACGTCCTCATCAGCGACCGGCGGACTCCATCAGCGGTGGTGGACACTCACTTCAGCGATGGTGGTGATCTACTGCAGCGACGTGGACAGCCTCTTGAAAACGGCGGCTAACCCCAGCCGTGTCAACAACTTGCCGTGCACCACCCTCGCTGCGGTAGGTGCAGCGCGCGCGAAAGTGGCTGCAGCGGGTGCTGCAGGCAGGTCCACCGTGCGCTGGGTGGTCGGTGCATCGCGCACGTCGGCGGCCGCAGCGCCTGCTGGCTTGAAGCAGCTCCGACGACCTGCACGTGAGTCGGCTCTCGTCGGCCGTACATTTCAGGACGTTCAGGACTTTTCAGCGATCCGAAGGACTTGCGGGCCCTGGCGCGACCATCGCGTGCAGGAGGTTCGTGATGACGAGACAGCAGCGATTCAGTTTACGAGATGTTCGTGCGGGTGCGGGATTTCGGGGTGGCGAATGCGGCGCTGTTCCCCGAGGCGTCGAAGCGCGGCAGGCGTTCAGCGCGTGCGCTGGCGGCGGTGGCCGCGCTCGACGAGCAGCAGCAGGCCCACCTGCTCGGCTTGGCCGAGGCGCGTCGGATCAAGGCGACGACGCCGTCCTCGACTACATGAAGACCATTGCCGCGCGCGGCGCCTGCGCCGCGCGACCTGGCGGGCCAGTTCGTGCTGCCCAAGAAGCGGCGCGTGGGCGCGGAACTGGTGATGGGCAGCGCCGGTTCATGGCGGCTGCCGCCCTGCGGCAGAAGGAATTCGGAGGACTTCGGCCTGCCCGCCACCTTCCTCAGCGACTTCAAGGCGCTGGTGGATCAGCCGCAGCAAGCCGCGGACGTGCGGCCTGGGGCCCAAGACCACCCGCCGCAAGGCGCAGGCGGGCATCGTGGGACGCGCTGGCCGAGGCCTCGACGCGGTGCGCGACCTGATGATCGTGGCCATCGCCACGCGGGAGCAGCACCCAGGCACGTTCGCCGCGTGGACAGCCGCGCGGCGTCGAAGGCCAGAGCGCCGGATACCGCGAAGGCCAGCTCCCGCGCCCGAGGCGTCTGCGGCGGTGCCGGCCGCGCCCGCCCCCGCGCCGCCTGGGCCAACAGCCCGCCTGAACCCGCGCCGGCGCAGGTCTCGAGGTGGCGCTGGAGAAGGCGTCGTGACGCGCCGCCCCCTCATCCGGAGGTGCATGTCTTCCGAGCGTCACCACCGGCCGCTGGGTCGTGCGCGCCTTCACCACTACTGGAAGCGCGCGGTTATCGCACCCAAGCCGACGCCGCGCGCGCCGGCGTCCGCCAGGCGAAGCGACGCCGCGTAGATCTGGTGATTCACGGTCGCCACGGCCGCATCCGCTCGAAAGACAGCTACGGCCATGAATCTCTGGTGCGCGACACCGAGACCAGCTACACCGTTCCGGGGCGGGGCGCCACGCGGCGCTCCGCCCTGTAACCCTCACCCGCACCGCCACCCCGTCAACTTCCGTCACGCGAAAGGTGTGCCCGTCAAGGACGCTGGCATTCTGGATATCGCCCGTTTCCGGCCTGGTCTCCGTCGAGTGTGCGCGAGGCGCTCACCGCCGCCTTGTCGCGGTCCACACGGCTGCAGGCCGGCATCGGCTACTGGACGATCCACCCTGCCCTGCTCGGCCCAGACCTGGTGCGGGCGCTTCAATACGAGCACGGATTCGCCTGCGCGGACCTGCACCCGCCCACGGAGGTCGAGGCGCTCGCCTCGCTGACGAGACAGGGCGGACGCGTCCACGTCTACTACGAAGACATTCCCACCTACACCGACCAGGGACGCAAGGAGCCGCCCTGCCTGCTGCACGCGAAGATGCTGCTGTTCTGGGCGAACGACGGCACCGCGAGCTGTGGGTGGGCAGCCACAACTGGACCACGCGCGCCATTCTGGGCCTGAACGTCGAAGCCTCGCTGGTGGTGCGGCCGAAAGACTCGTCGCCGCTGTTCGCCGCCGCGTCCGACTACCTGGCGCGGATGAAGGCGAGTCTCCGAGCCCTCGACGTCGCGAAGGTGGACTTCTACAAGCAGGTGCAGCGGAAGCTTCCTCGCAGCGGCTGTCGCCGGTGATGGAGCCGGGAGGCCGAAGACGAAGCGCCTCTGCCAGCGACACCACGATCACGGTGTTCGGCACCGACGCAGAGGATCTCGACGTGCCGGGGTCCCCGTGCGGCGCGAGATCCACGTCGCGCCCTCGACCCCAAGTCGTCCGCGCAGTGCCTGTATCCGGCCACGGACTGCATTCCGGGCTGTTGGGCCGCCTCGACGCCGCAGCAGCCGGTGGCATCTCGTTCACGCCGAGGCGGGTGGCGCACCGGCAGGGACAGCATCTGCCGCGCTGCGCCGGGCCCGTCGATCAGGCGGTGCCGAACACGGCCGATGACGGTGCGGCTCGGCGCGCTCGATCCGTCACTGCGGATGGAACGCCCGACGCCGCGAGCGGCAATGATGGCGGAGGTAGACGAGATGAGCCCGCTGCTGCGTGGCGCCTGGACGGTGATGCCCGCACCCTGATCTTCGGAAGCGCGAACCGCGCGTCAGGCGGGCGATCTCCGCTGCTGCCGAGACGCATCGCGCACCTCTCGCTCAAAGCGGCAGTTCGTCGAAGCCATCCGCCGGGTCGGGATGCAGGTGCCGACACGGAAGGCGCGCGAGGCCTGGTCGCGCGCCGGCGACCTACCGCTGTCGCGTTCGGCGCGTTCGAGATTCCGCGCATCGATCAGGTCTTGTTCGCCGTCCAGACGCGCGCTTGGAACGGATCAAGTCGTCGCGCGAGATCAGGGATGGCGGGAACGCCGTTCCAGACGTCCACCACCTGACGCTCCCACGCGCCGGCGAAGTTCACCCCAGGCGCGTCCTTGAGCAGGATCGACCCTGACGCGGCGGATGCCCCATCCATACGACCTCGCCGTCCACGGCGGCCTCGAGATATGGCGGCAATGTCGGCGGCACCGAACTCGAGCAAGGCGCGACAGGCGCGACTGATGTTCTCGGGTGCGGGATTTGAGCAGGATGTCGAGATCCTTGGTGGTGCGGACGGTCGTAGGTTCACGGCGTAGCCGCCGATCACGAGATAGCGACCAGCGCCGGCGAATGCCGCCAGCAGATCGACGAAGTCCAGCGGAAGGTTCGGCGGGTGCTGGTCCATACCATTCCATCGCGGTGAGAGCGAAGACCGCGCCGAGGCGGCCTGCCCGGCAGTTGCCAGAACACCATCCTGCGCCGCGGCATGTCGGTGCGCGATGCCCGACCGCCGCTCCATCGAGCACGACGCTCTCTGCTCGCGCCACGGCTCCGCGCCGCTCGGCAGGTGACATCGCTGTCATTCTACCGTGGGTCAGCCACCCGCTGAACACATTGCCGGCGACGGCGTCCGGATTGCCGCCGGGCGCAGGTGCGGACGGTCGGGGGCCTCGAACGGCGGGACGGGGGTGGTGCTGTATACGAGTCATTCCGGGTATGTGGATACCGACTACCCACGTGCCTGCGGATACCGGCTATCCACTCTCTACTCGGACACACCCATCGCTTCGAGCCGAATCAGAGCCGGTCGGTCGGGCCAGCCGGGGCGCGGCGCGCGCAGCGCCTGCCGTGCGTATCGGAGGATGTCGGCCAGTGACGTGATCACGCGGCATGTACCAGCTCGATGACTCCAGAATCGACTGGCGGCGCGCCTGGCTGGGCATGTGTGCTCGATGCCGCGAAGCGTGAACAGGTCTACCGCGCGGCCAGCGATGGTCGACAACTCGCCGCGCATGTCGACCAGGTCGAACAGGCTGTGGGTGCTTCGCGACGCGGCCGACTAGTCCAGCGCGCTCGCGAGCAGTCTTTCCGCCAGTGGCACGCCACGACCGTCCGCTACACTCGTCGATGTCCGTGCCCAGTAACGCACGAGGCGATTCCGCATGCCGCGACCCTGCCACGGCACGTTGGGGGCACGGGCGTGGGTCTCGCTGTCGGTGGTGCGTGGATGCCGATTTCGCCAATGACGATCAGGCCGTGGATGAGCATAAGCGCTCGCGCGCTCATCGAGCAGGAAGTCGCCTTCGGACACGCCGAGCACGAAACACGCTGGAGTTTTCGCGTCCACTCGAGCATGTCGTCGAAGCGCGTGGTCAGGAGGCGTCGACATGCGCTAGCGAATCCAGGATGGCCTGCCGGCGCCACGTGCGTTCGTGCCGCGCTCCACCGCGCGCCGGGTCACCAGGTCCACGTCGCGCCCGAAGATCGCGCGCAGCTCGTCTTCCATGTGGACGAGGTCGAACAGACCTGTGACGAGCCCCTGGCGCGAACGACACCAGCATGTCCACGTCGCCCGGGGCCGAAGTCGTCGCGCAGCACGGTGTTTCAACAGCGCGAACTCCGTGATTCGCCACTTCGCGGATGAAGCCGATGGCGTCGATGGAAGCTCGGCGTCATCACCGGCCTCAGGATTGTCGCCCGGAGCAGGGGATACCGCTACCGCCCTCGCCGTCAGGCCTGCAGCGACTCCACCACCTTCGCAATCCGCCGCGCCCGCGTCTCGGGCGCCTTCGCCTTCCACCCCGCGCACCCATTCCTTGCGCGTGGTGAACGACTTCGCCTCGAACGCGGCCAGCACCTTCGCCTTCTTCAGCGCGGACGTGAGGTCGGCCGGCACGTCCACCTCGCGCGGCGCGGTGTCGAGCGCCAGCGTGACCTTCAGCGTCTGCCTGTCGCGCACGCCCGAGGCCTCGCGGTGCACCTTGGCCAGCCAGCGGCAGCAGGAATCCCGCCCATCACCGCCACGGTGGAGCGATACGTGTGCTGTTCAGCGTGACGCTCACCCGCGCTTGCCGCTGCCCAGCGCGTCCACGGTGTCGGGCGGCACCACGATGCCCATGACGTCTTTGCTGGTGCTCTGGCGGAGGTGGTGGTGAAGGTGGCGGTGGGGTCTTGGGAGGCATGGTGTTCGGCGCGTAACGGGCTACGCGGACTGGCGGGACAGGAGCAGATACCGCGCCAGCGGAAAGGCAGGCCCTGCTCGCGGGCGACTTCGAGCCGACCAGGCCTTCACTTCCGCCACCGCCTCATGCGGCGTCGACCAGGCCGAGCAGAACCAGGTCCGGAATGTCGGCGATCCAGCACTGGTCGTCGTCGGAGTAGAAGACGTTGATGCGGTAGTGGGTCACTGTTCGCCCTCCAGTCAGATTGTAGCGACCTGCCCGCTAACCCTGGCCGCCCGCACGCGACTGTGGCGCCGTCCGCATACCCCCGCGCGCAGATCACGAGCCCCGCCGCCATCCACGCCGCCAGGCGCAGCCAGGTGTCGGGCGGCAGGCCGGACATCAGATACGCGCACGTGGGCCACGCCCAGCAGTGGCACCACCGGCGAGCGCCGGGCGTGCGGAACGGACGCGGTATCGGGGTGCGCGTGCGGCGCAGCACGATGATGCCGGCGCACACGATCACGAAGATCAGCAGCGTGCCCATGCTCACCAGCTCGCCCAGCACGGCAATGGGCGTCACCGCGCCATCAGCGTGATGGCGAGGATGCCGCCGGTGACGATGGTGGTGAGGTGCGCGGCGTGCGGAAAAGCGCGGATGGATGCGCGCCACCCAGGCGGCAGCAGGCCGTCGTTGGCCATGGTGTAGAAGATGCGCGTCTGCGCCAGCATCCCCACCAGCACCACGGTGCTCAGGCCGCAGATGCCCCCAGCTTGATCAACGGCGAGAGCCAGCCGGAGGCCGGTGGCGTCGACACCCACGGCAATCGGGTCGGGCACGTTCAGCTGCGTGTAGGGCACGACACCCGTGAGCACCACGGCCACCAGGATGTAGAGCACGGTGCAGCCGGCCAGCGATCCCATGATGCCGATGGGCAGGTCGCGTTGCGGGTTCTGGCTTCCTGCGCCGCGGCGGTCACCGAGTCGAAGCCCATGAACGCGAAGAACACCACGGCGGCGCCTCGCAGGATACCCAGGCAGCCGTAGCGGCCCACCTCGCCGGTGTTGGGCGGCAGGAAGGGCGTGAAGGTGTGGACGAAGGCCGCGCAGGCGCCGATGAAGAAAGCAGGATCACGGACACCTTCACCACCACGATGGCGGCGTTGACGCGGGGTCGATTCCTGGATGCCCACCAGCAGCACGGCGGTCATCACCACCACGATGATGGCGGCGAGTCCATTGAAGAGCGCGGTCGCGCGGCAACGTGGAGGGTCGATGCCCTTGCGCCAGCAGGCGATCGGCCACGTTGGCCAGCACTTCCTGCGCGGCGCCGTTTCCACCAGCACGGTGCCGGGCGGCGCGGTGAAGGCGGTGGGGGCACGGCCACGCCGAGGTCGCGCAGCAGGCTCGTCACGTAACCCGCCCAACCCACCGCCACGGCCGCGCGGGTCCCACGGCGAATTCCAGCGTGAGGGCGTACGATGATCCACGCCGCCAGTTCGCCCAGCGTGGCGTAGGCGTAGGTGTAGCCGAGCCCGACACGGGCAGCATGGCCGCAACCGAATAGCAGAGGGCCGCGAAGCTGCAGGCCACGGCGGCGAGCAGGAACGACACGATGATGGCCGGCCCCGTGACCGCCGTGCCGCCGCCACGCCGGCCAGGCATGAAGATGCCGGCGCCGATGATGTCGCCGATGCCCAGGGCCACGAGCTGCCCCGCCGAGCACGCGTTTCGGCGTGGCCGCCGCCGCCCGGCGTCGGCCGCCGCGGCTTCGGCCTCAACGCCTCGACGATCTGGTGGCGACGAGCGGCGCGAGCCAGCGCATGGAGGGCGCCACACTATCACCGTCTGGCGTCGCGCGGGCCGCTATGCTGCGCGCCATGTCTTCGGCTTCGTCACTGGCGCCCTCGACCTGTCGTTCCCTGCGTGGGCGCAGTTCCTGTCGCTCGCGGATGGCTTCGTGTTCCTCGACAACGCCGGCGGACGCAGACGCTCGGCCGCGTGATCGACCGCATCGTCGACTACCTGCGGACCACCACCGTGCAGATGGGCGCGAGCTACGCGGTGTCGGAGAGCGCGCCGGCGCCTGCATGCAGGAGGCGCAGCAGCGGGATGGCGGCCTTCGTGAACGCCCGGGCCGGCCCGAGGAAGTGGTGATGGGGCCCACCTCCACGCAGCTGGTGCAGGTGCTGGCGCGTGGCATGGCGCACCAGTTCGCGCCCGGCGACGAAGTGGTGGTGACGCGCGCGGACCACGAGTCGAACATCGGCGCCTGGGTGGGGCTGCAGGCGGTGGGCGTGGTGCCGCGCTTCTGGTGCTCGATCCCCACACGCGGCGGCTCGATGCTTCGACGGCCTGGCGCGCGAAGATGTCGCCGCGCACGAAGCTGGTGGCGTTCACGCACGCCTCGAACATCTTCGGCACCATCCATCCCGTCGCCGAGATCACGCGGTTCGTGCACGAGCATGGCGCCAAGGTGTGCGTGGACGGCGTGGCCTATGCGCCACATCGCCTCGTGGACGTGACCGCGCTCGACGTCGACTTCTACGTGCTGAGTTCTACAAGACGCATGGGCCGCATCACGCGCTGCTCTACGGCAGCACGAACACCTGCTGGAGCTGGCGTGGGCCAGTATCACCACGCTGCCGATCGCATCCCTACAAGCTGCAGCCTGGGAATCCGAACTACGAGCTGTCGTGGGGGTCGGTGGAATCGTGGACTACGCGGAGGAGCTGGGCGCGCGTGGGTGCTGCGGGCGGACGCCGGGGCCGCGAGCGGGCGGACCTGCGGGCGCGGGCGCAGTGACGGGCGCCGGGGCCATCACGGCGCCGTCGCCGGCACACCGCGGGCGCGCATGGAGGCCGCGTTCGACGCCATCGCGGTGCACGAGGAAGTGCTGGCGCAGCGCCTGCTCGAGCTCATCTCGCGACGAAGCCGCGCGTCCGGCGAAGCCACCGCCGACGCGCCGTGTGCGCGTGCCGACGATCAGCTTCACGGTGGAGGGCATCGCCGCGCCGGACGCCGTGCGGCAGATCGATCCGCTGGGCATCGGCATCCGCTACGGCGACTTCCACCGCGCCGGCTCGTCGATCATCTCGGGCTGCAGGCGGCCGGCGGCGTGGTGCGCGTGTCGATGGTGCACTACAACACGGTGGAGGAAGTGGACCGGCCTGGTGGCGGGGCTCGACGCGGTGATCGGCTAGCGACGCGCGGATGTGGCAGACTCGGCCCCATCCACCATGAGCGTCGACTCCCCGCTGCCCTGCTGGTCCTGCTGGCGCGCCGCTACGGCGTTCGCCGCCGAGCCGGCCACACCACACGCTGCCGCCCGAGACGCTGAAGAAGGCCGAGGCGCTGTATCGCACTCAGATCGCGATGCTGTTCGCCGGCACGATCTACGGCTTCGGGCTGCTGTGGCTGGATATTCGTCGCGTGGCGCTGCGCTTCCGCGACCTGGCGGAACACGTGAGCCAGTGCCGGTTCGTGCAGGTGCTGGTGTTCGCGCCGCTGTTCCTGCTGACGATGGACGTGCTGTGCGCCGTTGCTCTCGCTCTACGAGCATCAGCTCGGACTCACCTACGGGCTGTCGGCAGTCGTGAGTTTCTGCGGGTGTGGGACTGGACCAAGGGCGAGCTGCACCGCGATCGCGACGCCACTCATCTGCTGGAAATGGCGTGCTGCGATGCAGCCCCGCGCGGTGGTGGCTCTACGGCTGGCTGGGGCTGATCCCGATCGTGCTGCTGCTGTTGCTGGCAGGCGCCGATCTACATCGCGCCGCTCTTCGACACGTTCACGCCGCTGGTCGACAAGCAGCCGGATCTCGTCCCTGGAGCCTGGAGAAGGTGCTGGCGCGCGGCGGCGTGCACATCGATCGCGATCGACATGTCTGAGATGGCGGCCAGCGATAAGGTCACCACCTACAACGCCTACGTCACCGGCATCGGCGCCAGCAAGCGCGTGGTGGTGTGGGACAACACGTCGCGCGACATGACGCGTCCCGGAGACGATGTCTTCGTCTTCGGCCACGAGATGGGGCACTCACGCCGCAGCACGTGTGGCTGTCGCTCGGCGTGGCGATCAAAGGCGCTGCTGCTGCAGCTCTATTTCGCGCATCGCCTGCTGGGCGGCATGCTGGCGCCGTTACGGCGCGCGCTGGGGGATCCGGCGTCACGGGACTGGGCGTCGCTGCCGGTGCTGATCCTGCTGCTGAGTCTGTTCAAGCTGGTCGGGCAGCTGGTGCGGCGTTCTCGCGGTATCTCGAGCACGAGGCCGACATCTACGGGCTGGAAGTGACGCACGGCCTCACCGCGACTCGTCCGCCGCTGGCGCGTCCGCGTTCCAGAAGCTGGGCGAGAAGGGGCTGGTGTATCCCACGCCGTAACCTCCGCTCTACGTGTTGGCTGTTCGATCACCCGCCCGTCCACGGCGAGCGGGTGCGGTTCGCCGAGTATCAGCCCCGGTGAGCCGGGGGAGCTTACGTGCAGCCCTGAGGCGCCGAAGTCCGCGATCCGCTTGAAAAGGCCAAGACCCGGCCCCAACCTGTCCCCTTCAGGCCGGAGCCTGACTACGCGCAGGATCAGCGCACCTGAAGCAGGTCTTGAACCCGCTCGGCACGGCCACCCGCACGACAGGCGTTGCACCAGCCATGGGTGGATCCGTGGGCGACTCGTCTTCCCCGAGCGGCGGATCGATCACGTCGAACGACGCCGGGAACGGCAGGAACATCGATGACGTCCTCCGCGCGCCGAGCATGACGGGCACGAGCGCCACTGCTCCGTCGTTCGACATCCGCACCGCGTTGATGTCTACCGCGCAGTTCCTCACGCCGCACGGCGTCTTCAGAATCGGCTTGGGCGGCGGCGGGGTGGCGACCACCGGTGGACCGCTGGCCGATCGGCGCCGCGATCACACCGTCGTCGGGCACCAGGAACTTCTCCGCGAAGTCGGCCGCCAGCAGCATCGTCGCCCTTGCGCGCGCGGCGAACTTCACCAGCACCTTGCCCTCGCCGGTCTCGCCGACGATGCGGCCGAGCCCCCATTCGGGCTTGTTGCGGTGACGGACGGGATCAGCGGGCTGGAACATCCTCCCAGCGCACTGCCCTCGTCACGGCCGAGCCGGAGTTGTCACGCCCTGTCGCCGCCCTGCCCCGTGGCTCGATTCGTGCGGGCGATCCGGCCATTGGGGGCAGGGCCGTCGCGCTCGGGCGCGCAGGCGTCACACGCTTGTGCCGCGCGCTGACGGCTGCGCGCCGACGTCCCGAAGGCCACTGCTCCCACCCAGCGATCGTCGGGATCGAGATTCCGGAAGCTGGCCGGCGAGTCGTCGTTGCCGGTCACCGGGGTGCCGGCGGCGGCCTGCCTCGGCCCACTCGCGGAACGCGTAGTGATTCCACAGCCGCATACTCGCCGAGATAGATGTCGGCGTCACCGCCAGCGATCACCAGTATACCCTTCGTCGTTCTCGTTGGTCGACGCCCGCTGGAAGTTCGCGGAGGGACCACGATAGGATCGTCCGACAGCGGATTCACCAGCAGGAACTTCGCTGTGTGGATACTGCACGTGCGTGTTCAATCCGGTGAGCCGTTCCTTCACCCAGCGATCGAAGCGGGTTCACGCTGATGTGGCTGCCCACCGCGAAGCGGTTCTCGACCTTCTTGCGCAGTGTGGTCATCTCCTCGATAGCGGCCGGCTGCTGCCCTCTTCGTGCCGCTCGGGATCAGCTTGTCGAGCAGCGCGCAGCGGCGCCACGCCAGTGCGATACGCCTCCTTGAAGATGGCCGGCATGCCGAACGCGAACGTCATGAACACGGCGTCGCCCGCGCAGGCGAGGTGCGCACCACTCGAGCGCGCTGGCAGATCGCGCGACTGACCGGGAACAGCGGACGTGCCCACTGCCGGTAGATGGAGTCCCGGCGCGGCGGTGACGGGCGGCACCCGATTGCGCGCCCGTGCTGCCGGCGCAGCGTGGCGAACGGCGGATTGGGCTGCAGCGTGGTCCACAGCTGCAGGCATTCGCCGCCACCGCCGCGTCGTTCACCACGTGCACCACGTTGGCCTCGTCGGCACGCCGCCCAGCGAGAAGTTGGTGGATCCGGTCACAAGCACGGCGAGTTCGGTCCTGGTGTAGAGCACGACGAACTTGTAGTGCGCGATCGGCGGGTCTTTCACGTCGGATCGCGTGACGCGTTCGTCGCAATGACCCGGCACGCCGGTGAGTCCCGCGTTGGTGGCGACCACGCGGTTCTCGTCGCGCGGAACACGGCGCCGTGCTCATCCGGCCGGCTGCGGTGGGCGTCGAACAGCACCCGCACGTCCACATGGCGATCCACGGCGGTCTTCAGCAGCGCCGCGAAGCGCGGCAGGCGGAACTCGTAGGCGGCCACGCGGATGTTCCACGCGCGTCGTCGACGGCGCGCGCGACGAAGCTCTCGATCGCTTCCATCACCCCGCGCGACAGCCACGCCCAGCGCGGGTCGTTCGGCTTCGACTCGTCGGGCGGGGTCCCGAAGCGGTGCGCGTATTCCTTGCGATGCCAGGCGCCGCGATTGAAGAACACCGCGTGCGTCACGTCCGCTTCGGCCTCGGTCGTCACCTCCACTGACGTCTCGCGGGCGGGGATCAGCGCCTGCGGCGTGCCGGTGAGCGCCACCACCCGGTAGGTGTAGCGATGATCCGGCTTCGCGGTGAAGTCGCTCCACGTGAAGCCCTGGATCGGATGCTGCCGCGTGGAATATGCTGTGGCGTTGGCGGCGATGTCGGGGTCCGTGGCCGCGAACGTCTTCGCCGCGCAGCCAGTAGGCTTCTTCCTCCTCGTGATCCGTGCGGTGGATCGCGAAGCCGAGCAGGCCGCCGCCAGCAGAGCGCCTGCGCAGGATGCCGAGCAGCACTGGCGTGGGTGCCGGCGAGGGCGCGCACGGTGAGGTCGTTGGTGGTGACGCTGCGTCGCATGGGCGGCTCCCGTGGGGCGGCATCGCGCGCGCCAGCTCGGCGGTGGATGTCCCCGCGAGGATAGCGCCGACCCGGGCGGAAGTCCCCCGCGCGCCGCGGTCGATGTCTCCAGCGGTAATGCCCCTGGCCCGTTGGTGCCGATGTCTCCTCTGCAACGCCCCTGCCCCGTTTGATCGATCTGTGCGCACGAACCGGGCCGGGGGCAGGGCCGTTACACCCTGCATGCTCACGCGCGGCCTCCCCCCAGGCCGTCCTCGCCGCCCTCACGCTGGCCCTCGCGATCGGGCCGCGTCCACCGTTCCGCACGCGCAGACGTTACGGCGATCACCGGCGCGACCCTGATCGACGGCACGGGCCGCGCGCCGGTGGCGGACGCGGTGATCGTGGTGATTGGCGATCGCATTTCCGCGGTGGGCCCGCGCGCGTCGACGCCGGTGCCGCCGGGCGCCACCGTGATCGACGCCGCCGGCAAGTTCGTGATGCCGGGCATGGTCGACACCAACGTGCACCTCTCGCTCTACGGCGGCGTGAACGATCGCTACGAGACGCTGGTCCGTTACAACACGCGCCAGCCGGAGATCGTGCTCGAGGGCGCGCAGCTGCAGCTGAAGCACGGCATCACCACCGTGCGCGACAGCTACGGCATGCTGCTGCCGCTGGTGGCCACGCGCGATCGCATCGAGCGCGGCGAGGCCGTGGGCGCGCGCATCCTCGCGGCCGGCAACATCGTCGGCTGGGGCGGTCCGTATTCAATCTCGTTCGCGCTCATCCGCGAAGCGGGGCTCACGCTGTTCCAGGAGCAGATGAACGATCAGATCACGCAGGGTGCCGGCGAGGATCTGGTGGACATGACGCCCGACGAACTGCGCGTCGCCATCACCCAACGCGTATCTCGACAAGCGGCCCGACTTCGTGAAGTTCGGCGGCTCGGCGCACTTCGCGCGCCCCGCGTTCATCGGCTTCTCGCCCGAGGCGCAGCGCGTGATGGTGGAGGAAGCGCACAAGCGCGGCAAGAAGGCCGAGACGCATTCCACCACGCCCGACAGCCTGCGCCTGTCGGTCGAGGCCGGTATCGACGGCATCCAGCATCCCGAGCTGCTCGGTCCGCGCGAATCGCCGGACGCGCCTTCGTCCAGATCGTCGACAAGCGCATCTACTGCAGCATGCTCGTCAACACGATCACCGGCGACGCGTGGGAAGAAACACCTGGCTGATCGCGAGTCCGCCGAGAAGCGCATCGCGGATGATCCTCGAGAAGGCGAAGAAGACCGGCACCGCCCGCGCCAAGACGTCCGCGGAGCAGCGCAAGGACGCGGCCGACACCGGCGAAGAGATGATGATGCGCCGCAAGAACGCGGAGAAGCTGATCAAGGCCGGCGCCGTGGTGACGGTGGGCACCGACAACTACTCGGGGCCGCCGCCGCCGAGCTGTCGCGGGCGCCGGTCGAGGACGCAGGATCACGGCATCGGCACCGTGCTCGGCATCGAGGGGCTGGTGGAGCGGCATGACGCCGATGCAGGCGATCGTCGCGGCCACGAAGAACGGCGCGTTCGCGGCCGGGCGCGAGGCGGACCTCGGCACGCCTGAGCGCGGCAAGATCGCCGACCTGCTGGTGCTCGACGGGATCCTGCCGCGGACATCACCAACATCCGCAAGAGCTGCGTGCTGATGGCGGCCGGCCGGGTGGTGGATCGCGACAAGCTGCCCGAGGTGCGGGTGCTGTCGCGCGCCGGCAGTAGCGCCGCAGTCCCCGCAGGGGTGCGGGGGCCGCGGGTCCAGCGCAGAAGTCTGGCCCCGGCTGGAAAGGGGACAGGTCGGGCCGGGTCCGGACCCGGCCCCGCTACAACTTCCCCGTGCGGCAGGTGGCGACTCCTGCGATCGGGGTGGCAGCGATTGCCACCGGTGGGCTCCAGGCGCGGCAGGCCTCGGCCGGCTCCCGCCCCGCGACGTCATCGGCCCCTCGCTGGGCCCGCCCCCGCACAGTCCACCCGGTCCACCGGCCCTTGCGCCCACGGTCCCACGCGCCCTCACCCGCCGCCGCCGATCCCGCCCCGCGCGCGCCTGTCGAGCACTGCGTGGCCTGTCACAACGACCGCGCCCGCGCCTCTGGACTCTCGTTCACGAGCGCGCTCCGCGGACGTCACCTGCGACCTGCAGCTGTGGAGCAGGTGCTGCATTAAGGTCCGCGCGGGCAGATGCCGCCCGCGGCTGACCGCGTCCCGGACGCCGCCCAGGCGCGCGCGGTCGTTGATCGCGTCCAGCTCGATCGCGCGGCCGAGGCGCATCCGCAGGTGGCGCACGTGGGCGCGCATCGGCTGAATCGCACCGGCTACGCGAACGCGGTGCGCGACGTGCTGGCGCTCGACGTCGACGCGTCCACGCTGCTGCTGCCAGACGAAGCCGACGACGGTTTCGACAACATCGCCGCCAGCCTCGGCGCGCCTGCCCGCGCACCTCGAGCGCTATCTCGCCGTGCGCGGCAGATCAGCCGCCTCGGCCGGCGATCGCACGCCGGCCGACGCGCCGGCCACCGCCAGCTACAAGGTGCCGAAGCTGCTCGAGCAGGACGTGCCCGGCGACGATCAGCCGTTCGGCTCGCGCGGCGGCGTCGCCGTGCGCCATCTCTTCCCCGTCGCCGGCGACTACGGCGCTGCGCGCGTGCGACTGCGGCGGCAGGTCTACGACTACATCATCGGCATGGGGCATCCGCAGGCGCTCGACCTGCGCACGGCATCGACGGCGTCCGCGTGCAGCGCTTCTACCGTGGGCGGCGGCGCCACCGGCATGCCGGGACCGCTGACGTGGAACGGCGAGATCACCGGCGAGACGCCGCACGGTTTCTGCGCATGCACGCCGCGGACGACGGCCTTGAGGTCCGCACGCGCGTCGCGGCCGGCACGCACACGGTGTCGGCGTCGTCTTCGTCGCCACGCCGTGGAGTTCGAGGGCATCCAGCCGATGCCGGTCGACTTCGCGCGCGGCGCGGACGAGCGCAGTTCGAGGGCGTCGCCGCCGTCGACACGCTGATGATCGTCGGCCCGATGGTGGCAGGAACTGCGAACCCGCAAGGATCTTCGGCTCCGCCGGCCCTATTCAGGGCGGGCCAGACTTTCCGACACGGCCAGCCGCCAGGCGATCTTCACCTGCACCCCTCCAACGGCGCGATGCCGTGGAACGC
The DNA here is from genome assembly GCA_046331325.1 of Vicinamibacterales bacterium. Taxonomy (GTDB): domain Bacteria; phylum Acidobacteriota; class Vicinamibacteria; order Vicinamibacterales; family UBA2999; genus CADEFD01. The sequence continues at coordinate 21,798 of JAXLRB010000001.1, forward strand.
GCCCGCGCGGCGGATCCTCACCAGGCCTCGCCACGCGCGGCCGCCGCCCCGCGACCGCCAGCGACGTCGATACGCTGCTGGACGTTCTATGAAACGGGATGCGCGTCCGGCGGCTTCGACGCGATCCAGTCCGCTCGAGCGGATGCTCGTCAGCTTCAACTTCCTTCCGCGTCGAGCCTCCGCCCGTGAGCGCGTCCGCGCGCCTGGCGTCCACGGCGCCCGCGCCAGCGAACGCGTGCGCCGCATCGCCCACGGGCACGTCCGCCTACCGCATCACCGACCTCGAACTCGCCTCGCGCCTCTACCTCCGGAACAGCGTGCCCGACGACACGCTGCGCGATCTCGCGCGGCCGCCTGCACGAGCCGGCGATTCTCGAACAGCAGACGCGCCGCCTGCTGGCGGATCCGCGCGCCCGCGCGCTCACCACGAGCTTCGCGGGCGCAGTGGCTCACGCTGCGCAAGGCGTCGAGCTGGCTGCCGGATCCGAACTACTTCCCCGAGTTCGACGAGAACCTGCGCCGCGCTCATCGACGAGACCACGCACTTCCTCGACGAGCAGCGCGCGGCGGATCGCAGCATCCTGATCTCATCCGCGCCGACTACCTGTTCGTGAACGCGCGCCTCGCCGAGCACTACGGCCTCGGCGGCATCACCGGCGACCGGCTGCGCAAAGTCACGTTCACGGACGGCGCACGCGGCGGACTGCTGGGCCAGGGTGCCGTGCTGATGGTGACGTCGTATCTGATCGCACCGCGCCGGTCGCGCGGATCGGGTGCTCGAGAACCTGCTTGGCATGCCGCCGTCTCCGCCGCCGCTCAACGTGCCGTGGCCGGCCACCGGACGGCGAGGGCAAGCCGCGCACGATGCGCGAGCAGATGGAAGTGCACCGCAAGAATCCCACCCGCCACGCATGGATCCGCTGGGCTTCTCGCTCGAGAACTTCGACGCCATTGACGCTGGCGCTGCGCGCGACGCCGGCGGTCCCATCGACGCGAAGTCGATCTTCGCGGACGGCACGCCGATCGACGGCGTGAACGGCCTGCGTTCCTGCTGCTGCACGGACGACTACGTCGAGACGTTCGTCGCCAAGATGCTGACCTACGCCCGGCCGCCACGTGACTACCGCGATGATGCCGCAATCCGTAAGATCGTGCGAGCGCGGCGCCGGGGCGGCTATCGCTGGTCGACGATCCTCGGCGTCGTCACGAGCACGCCCTTCCAGATGGGGAGCACGGCCTGCTGATCACGAAGAGGCACTCGGCGCCGCACGGCGCTGAAGGCGCTCGGTCGCCCTGCCGCTGCTGCCGTTCCTGGACGCGATGGTGCCGCGCTCACGGCGCTCGAGCAGAGCGCGGCGAAGCCGCGGCCGCGCTTCCAGGGCGCCGTCTACACGCCGAACGGCGTGATCCGGGCAGTGTTCCCCACCGCCACCGGCGCGGACTTCGAGTTCTCGCCGTCGCTGAAGCCGCTCGAGGCGTTCCGCAAGGACGTGCTCGTGCTGAGCGGCCTCGACAGCGTGCCGCTCCGCCGCCGGGCGAGCGTCGCCGGCAACAACCACGCCGACGCGTCGACGCGCTTCCTCACGGACGTCACGCTGAGCCGCTCGCTGCGCGCCGGCGTGTCGATCGATCTGGGCTGGCCGCGAAGGTGCTGGAGCAAGGACACGGTGTTGCCGTCGCCTTCGAGCTGCGCTCGAGCTCTGCGGACTCGGGATCGTCGCGACTTCGGCCGCAGCTGTCTACACGGGCACGATCGCGGCCGGGCCCACGCAGCCGCTGCCGATGGAACATGATCCGGAGCGCCGCGTTCGTGCGGCTCTTCGGTGATGGCGCCGGCGTCGACAACGCCACGCGTCGCGCCCGCGTGCAGCGCGGCAGCATCCTGGACTCGCTGCTCACCGAGGTCGCGCGGCTGCGCGAGTCGGTCGCGGCGCCGGATCGGACGAAGATCAACGGCTATCTCGACAGCATCCGCGACGTCGAGGTGCGCATCCAGAAGGCGCTGGCCTACAACGCCGAGATGCCGTCGTTCACGCGGCCGGCCGGCGTGCCCGAGGTCGCCGATCACGCGAAGCTGATGTTCGACCTGCAGCTGCTGGCATTCCAGGGCGACGACGCGCGGGAAGTATCGTGTTCCATGATCGGCCGCGAGTTCAGCGGGCGCACGTATCCCGAGATCGGCGTCCCGACGCGCATCATCCCATCTCGCACCACCAGCGCGATCCGATCCGCATGGACAAGTGCGCGAAGATCAACCGCTATCACGCGCGGGTTTCCTTCGCCTACTACCTGAAGCGGATGAAGGAGACGCCGGACGGCGAAGGCACGCTGCTCGACCACACGGCCATCGTCTACGGCGCCGGCATGAGCGAGGGCAACGGCCACGTGCCCGAGAACCTGCCGATCGTGCTCGCCGGCGGCGCCAACGGCGCGCTCAGCGGCGGACGGCACATCAAGTTCTCGAAGGGCACGCCGCTCGCCAACTTCCACCTCACGCTGCTGGATCTGCTCGGCGTGCCGGTGGACAAGCACGGCAACAGCACCGGCCGCGTCAGCCTCGCGTGATGGTGTCTGCATCTGTAATGGGGCTGCCCCCAATGGCACGGGGGCTGCGCCGATGGCGTGCCATCGGGGGCAGGCCCGTTACAAGTCTGCTGATCCTGCTCATCGCCGCGACGGCCAGTGCGGGTCCGCTCGTGGACGCGGTGAAGCGGCGCGATCCGGACGAAGTGCGCGCGCTGCTGGCGGACAAGGTGGACGTGAACGCGCGCGAGGGCGATGGCGCGACCGCGCTGCACTGGGCGGTGAGCGCGGACGACGTCGAGCTGGTGGCGCTGCTGCTCGGCGCCGGGGCGCGCACCGACCTCGCCAACGACCTCGGCGTGACGCCGCTGCTCCTCGCGGCGGCGAACGCCAATGCCGCGATCGCGACGCGGCTGCTCGACGCCGGCGCGCCGGTGGACGCCGCGACGCCGTCCGGCGTGACGCCACTGATGGAAGCCGTCCGCGCCGGCCAGTCCGAGATCGTGCGCGCGCTGCTGGCGAAGGGCGCGTCCGCGAAGGCACGCGAGTCCGAGCGGCAGCAGACGGCGCTGATGTGGGCGGCGTCGAGACGTCAGCCCGAAATCGTGCGGCAGCTCATCGCCGCCGGCGCGGACCTGCACGCACGCACCGTGGCGCGCACGGTCACGGTGATGCTGGATCGCGGTCCCGGCCGCGAGGCCAAGACGTCGATGAAGCACGGCGCGCAGGTGCAGCAGGGCGGCTATACCGCGCTGCACTTCGCGGCGCTTGCGGGTGATGTGGAGAGCACGGCGATGCTCGCCGAGGCCGGCGCGCGGCTCGACGATCGCGCCGCCGACGGCAACAGCGCGCTCGTGCTGGCGACGTTCAACGGCCAGGGCGCAGTGGCGCGGCTGCTGCTCGAGCGCGGCGCCGATCCGAACGCCGATAGCGCCGGCTATTCGGCGCTGCACGCCGCCGCGATGCGCGCGGACCTCGAGACCACGCGGGCGCTGCTCGCCCATGGCGCGAACCCGAACGCGCGGCTCACCAAGGGCAGCCCGGTGCGGCGGTTCGCGTCGCAATGGGCGCTGCCGCGCACGTTCGCGGGCGCGACGCCGCTGTTCGTGGCGGCGGCCTACCGCGAGGCCGCGATCGTCCGCGAGCTTCTCGCGTGGGGCGCCGCGGTGGACGCGCCGATCGCCACGGGACTCACGCCGCTGCTGGTCGCGGTCGACACGACGTTCGAGAAGGAAGTGCGGCCGACCGACCTGGCGCGCTGGAACATCGTGGACTCCGACTTCCCCGAGACCCCGACTGCCGAGGAAGACGTGACGGCCACCGTGCGGCTGCTGCTGGAAGCGGGGGCGGACGTGCGCGCGCTGGACGGGAACGGCTCCACGGCGCTGCATCCCGCCGCGTCGAACGGCTGGACCACGGTGATCCAGCTGCTGGCCGATCGCGGCACACCGCTCGACGTGGTCAACAAGAACGGCGCCACCGCGCTCGCGCTCGCCACCCCGCGCACCACCGGCCGCGGCGGCACGCTCGGCTCCGAAGCCGCGGCGGCGCTGCTGCAGAAGCTGCTCGCCGCGCAGAAGTCGCCACGCTGATCCGCCGGATTCTGGCCCCGCCTTGAAAGGGGACAGGTCGGGGCCGGGTCCAGACCCGGCCCCTATTCAAGCTGACGTGGTATTTCCGTTCACGCGAGGCGGACGACGCCGCGGTCGCCGTTCCAGCTGACCTCGGCGCCGTAGCGCTTCGAGAACTTGGCGAGGTCCGCCACGATACGCTCGCCGTCGGCGGCGCTGGCGATGACCGGCGTGCCGCGGTCGTGCACCGGGCGATCCATGCCCAACGTCACCGGCTGCACGGTGAGCGACGTGAGTCGATCGCCGTCCCACTGCAGCGTCGGCACGATCGTCTCCCACAGCTGACGGCCGCCGCGCAGCGGATCTTGTCGACCACCTGGCTGGGCGGCGTCGACAACGGCTCCATGCCGTAGGCCTCATGCGGAGTCGGCGCCGAGCGCCTCGAACGTGTGGTGCTGGAAGAAGAAGTCGCCGAGGCCGTAGAAGATCGAGCACCTTGTAGATCTCCACGCCGGCCATGTAGTGACTGCCGTGCACGGCCGAACACGTCCGCGCCGGCGTCGATGCACGCCCGCGCCATCGTCGGCACGAACGGATCCGGCGTGGTGAGGTCGCGATAGATCTCGTGCGCGTGGATCGACACGATCAGCGCGCGCGTTCGGCCGCGCGATGGCCACCGCGTCGGTGATGCGCTTCAGGTCCTTCGGATGCGGCTCGCTGATCACGTCCGCCGTCGGCCCTTCCACGAACGCGTTCCCCATGAATGTCACGCCCGGCGGCACCGGGAACGCCGCGCCGGTGAGCTGCACGGGCAGCAGCGCGTCGGCCGCCGCCTTCACGGCATCGAGCTGCGCCTTCGGCAGCTGCCACTTCTTCACGATGCGCATCGTGTTGGTGCCGAGCACGCCGGGATAGTCGCCGCGCTCGAGCACCGCAGGGCGTAGGGGCGCCACCGTGGACGCGCAGCCGATCACGGCGATGCGTCCGCCGGCCGACTCGACATAGCGCGGCGCCGCCGCCTCCTGCAGATTCACGCCGGTGCCGGCGGCCACGATGCCCACGCGATTCAAATGGCGGAGCGTGGCGCTCCCACCGCCCACGCCGTAGTCGAGCGTGTGGTTGTTCGCGGTGCCCATCGCGTCGAAGCCGAGCCAGCGGATCTCGTCGGCGATGTGGCTGCGCACCACCGAGCTGAGTGAGGCGCCAGCCGCTGACGGCACGCCTTCGTGGCGATCCGCGATCACCAGCTCGCAGTTCCCGAACGTGCAGTCGGCGCCGCTGAGCAGCGCGCGCACCTTCAGGAAGGCGGGATCGGTGAGCGACGAGATCCGACGCGTGAGGATGACGTCGCCCGTGAACGCCATCGACAGCGTGCGCGTGGTCTGCGCCGAGGCGCGCGCGGCTGGCGCGAGCGCTGGAACGATCGACGCGCCCGCGAGCGCGCCGGTGGACTGCTGGAGGAACGTGCGGCGATTCATCGCCGACGATGGTGCGCGAAATTTCGTGGGGTCAGACCCCTTCTTGGCGGAGCCTGACTTCGGGCGTGGATTTCTGGCTGGAGCTTGAATGGGACCTTACGTCCCCACCTACTCGGCGAGGTCGCCCATCTGCGACAGGTAGCTGAGCACCTTCTGCGCTTCCTCGTCGTCGACGACGAAGATCGCGAAGCCGACGTGGACGAGCACGTAGTCGCCGATCTTCGCCTCGGGCACGTAGGCGAGGTTCACGCGCTTGATGGTGCCGGCGAAGTCGACTCGGCCGGCGCGCAGCAGCGGATCGTCGCCTTCGATCTCGAGAATGCGGCCGGGGACGGCGAGGCACATAGGGGAATCCTACGCTTCCGGCGCGCGCCAGGCCACGGCCCACGGGCCGGGCATCAACGACGCCGGTGATGACGCGGCTCGATCGTCGGGCACGCGCCGCCCTGGCATCGCGGCGCCGTTCCGTCCACTCGTGCCGCTGCCCGCGATGGCGAGCCCGTCGTCGGCGACCACAGCGCGTGTTGCCTCCTCGCCCCAGTCCGCCTCCCGATGCGCGCGCAGCCGCGCGGCGATCTGGCCCGCCGAGATGCCGCCGTCGTTCGGCGGCAGCCGCTGGTGCCAGTACGGCTTCACGCCCGCATCGGTGAGATGCGCCAGCGCGGCTTCCGTGAGCACGCGATTCTGCGAGCAGCCGCCGGTGAGCAGCAAGCGCGACTCGCCGAGCGCGGTGGCCACCTGCACCAGCGCCTCGGCCAGCGCGAGGTGGACGCGCGCCGCCATGACGCCCACGGCCACGTCGTGCTCCACATCGGTGATCAGCGCGCGGATCATCGGCGCCCAGTCGATCACCATCGGCGGCGCATCCCAGGCGCCGGGATACCACGCGCGCTCCGCCGGCCGCAGCACGATCGGATACGGCTGCTGCACGAACGGATCGGCGGCCTGCTCGAGCAGCATCGCCGCCTGTCCTTCGAACGCCATCACGTCGCGCAGGCCCACGAGGCACGCCACCGCGTCGAGCAGGCGGCCCATGCTGGTCGTGACCGGCGCGTTGATGCCGCGCGCGATCGCCTGCGGCAGCACGCGCCATTCCTCGTCGGTGAACACGTCGGGACGCCGCGTCTGCCAGCGCGCCAGCGCGCCTTCGCCGAGCGCCGCCAGCACCGCCAGCGCGGATCGCCGTGGCTCGCGGGCCGCCGCGTCTCCGCCGGGCAGACGGAACGGCCGCAGGCACGCCACGCGATCGAACCCCGAGGCCGTGGCGCGCAGGACCTCGCCGCCCCAGATCGTGCCGTCGGTGCCGTAGCCGGTGCCGTCCCACACCGCGCCCACGACGTCTCCGCGCAGGTCGTTGTCGACCATGCACGCCATCAGGTGCGCGTAGTGATGCTGCACCGGCGTCGACTGCAGCCCCAGCGCGCGTCCGTAGACGGTGGACTGGTAGTCGGGGTGCAGGTCCACGACCGCGGCTTCGGGGTGCACGCGATACAGGTGCTCGAGACTCGCGAGCGTCGTGTGGAACGCCTCGCCCGACGCGGTCGAGTCGAGGTCGCCGATGTGCTGGCTCACCACGATGCCGGCGCCGGCGGTGACGCTCACGGTGTTCTTCAGGTGGCCACCCACGGCCACGAGTGGCGGCGCCTCGGCGGGCAACAGCACCGGCAGCGGCGCGTAGCCGCGGGCGCGGCGCAGCATCAGCTCGCGGCCGGCGACGACGCGCACGACCGAGTCGTCCACCGCCCGCACGATCGGGCGATCGTGCACCAGGAACACGTCGGCGATGCCGCCCAGCACGCGCACCACGTCGCGCTCGTCGATGCACATCGGCTCTTCGGCGAGGTTGCCGCTGGTGGCCACGATGGGCCGCCGCAGATCGCGCATCAGCAGCACGTGCAGCGGCGTGTACGGCAGCATCACGCCCAGCTGACGCATGCCCGGCGCGACCGACGGCGCCACGCGCTGCACGCCCTCGCGGGTGCGCACGAGCACGATCGGCGCCTCGGGGCTGTTCAGCAGCCGCGCCTCGGCATCGCCGATCAGGCTGTAGCCGTGCATGCAGTCCACGTCGGGACACATCAGCGCGAACGGCTTCTCGTCGCGATGCTTGCGCGCGCGCAGGCGGCGCACGGCCGCGTCGTCGGTGGCATCCACGATCAGCTGGAAGCCGCCGATCCCCTTCAGCGCCACGATCAGCCCGGCGCGCACGGCGTTGGCCACGGCCACCATCGCCGCGTCGCGCTCGGCGATCACGCGACCGGCGGCGTCCCACAGCGCCACCTGCGGTCCACACGTGGGACACGCGTTCGGCTCGGCGTGGAAGCGGCGGTCGTGCGGATCGTCGTATTCCCGATGGCAGTCGGGGCACATCGGGAAGTGCCGCATCGACGTGTGGGCGCGGTCGTACGGCAGCGCCTCCACGATGCTGTAGCGCGGGCCGCAGTTGGTGCAGTTGATGAACGGATAGCGGTAGCGGCGGTTGGTGGGATCGAGCAGCTCGCCGCGGCACGACTCGCACAGGGCGATATCGGGCATCACCACAGCGCTCGGCTGTCCGGTGTCGTCGCTGTCGAGGATCGTGAACGGACCGAGGCCGCTGGCATCGAGCCAGACGCTCTCGCTGCCGTGAATCGAGGCGCGTGGCGGCCGCTCGCGATCCAGCGCCGCACGGAACGACTCGAGCGCCGGACGCTCGCCTTCCACCTCGATCACGAACCCCTGGGCCGAGTTGCGGCACCAGCCGCGCAGCTGCCGCGTGGTGGCGATGCGGTAGACGAACGGGCGGAACCCGACGCCCTGCACCGCGCCACGCAGCGCCACGCGCAGCCGTTCAGGCACGACGGCGCTCCGCCTGCACGGCCAACCAGCCGGCCCACTCGGCGATGCCCTCGCCGGTGCGGCACGAGGTCTCGAAGATCTGCAGATCCGGGTTCGCCAGCCGCGCGTGCCGGCGTATCGCCGACACGTCGGCATCCACGTACGGCACCAGATCCACCTTGTTGATGATGAGCACCGATGCGCGCTGGAACATCGCGGGATACTTCAGCGGCTTGTCGTCGCCCTCCGTGACGCTGAGCACCACCACCTTCATGTCTTCGCCGAGGTCGAAGTTGGCGGGACACACCAGGTTGCCGACGTTCTCGATCACCAGCAGGTCGGTGGCCGTGAGGTCGATCTGCTCGAGCGCGTCACGCACCAGCCGCGCTTCGAGATGACAGCCGCCGTTGGTGACGATCTGCACGACCGGCACGCCGTAGCGGGCCACGCGCTGCGCGTCGATGTCGGTCTGCACGTCGCCCTCGACCACGCTGACGCGGACACGCCCGTCGAGCGCCGCGATCGTGCGTTCGAGCAGCGTGGTCTTCCCCGCGCCCGGCGAGCTCACCATGTTGATGGTGAAGATACCGAGACGCGTCAGCGCGTCGCGGTTCTCGGCCGCGAGCTGGTCGTTCTTCTCGAGGATCTTGCGTTCGATGGTGACGACGCTCATCGCAACACGGCCTCCTGTACCGTGGCGGCGTTGGCCGGGGACGGCGCCGCGACGGCCTCGTCGCTCAGGTCCACCGCGTCGACGTGCAGCTCACGTCCGCGGATCATGCGCACGAGCGCGCTGCCGCAGATGCGGACAGCCGGCCCCGGGGGCCTCGGTGGCAAACACGTGCGCGCACGCCAGGCACTCGGCTTCTGCGGGCACGCGTTCGACGACCAGCCGTGCCCCGGTCCACGGCGTGCCGGCCACGATCGCCTCGAAGCAGAAGTCGAGCGAGCTCACGACGATGCCCGCCAGATCGCCGATGCGCACGCGCACCGCCGTGACCCGCGGCGCCTCGGCCGCCGGCACGTGCTGCTGCACGAGCGCCAGGATCTCGTGAGCGACACCAAGTTCATGCATGGCCGGCCTCGGTGCGCTTCACCGCGGCCAGCGCCATCGGGGGCGCCGCCATCAGCGCGGTCTGCTGCGCCAGCGCGGCGTGCACCGCGCGGCCCACCGCGGGCAGCGCCGCCTCGACCTCCGGCGACATCGTCAGGTCCATCGGCCGGATGATGCCGATCGAGACGGTGATGAGGTGGATGTCGGGCAGCGCGCCTGTGAGCTGCGCCGCCTCGACCAGATCGCGCAGGCCGATGTCGTGGGCCGAGAGGGCGCGCGGAAAGTCGCTGGCGTACTTCGGACGCAGCGTCGTCACGGTGCCCACGGGCTTGCCATCGAACGTGGCGTCGATCATCACCAGCGGCTCTTTCGCCGACAGGTAGTCGAGCAGGTGGAAGCCGCCGGTGCCGCCATCCACGAGCTCGACCTCCGCCGGCCATGTGTCGCGCTGCAGGTACTCGATGGCGTGCACGCCCACGCCCTCGTCGCCCATCAACACGTTGCCGATTCCCAGCACCAGCCGTCGCGCCATGATCCTGCTCCTGCTCAGCGGTGCTGTTCCGCGGGACGCTCGACGAAGCGCGAGCCGCCGACCATCGACGACACCTCGCCGCTGGCCTCGACCACCTCGTGGTACATCACGAGGTAGACGTGGATGCCGATGAACACGATGAACGCCCACGTGCCGGCGTGATGCCACATCCGCATCGTGGCGTCGCTGCCGAAGAGCGGCATCACCCACGTGAAGAGCTGCGGGATGCGCGACGCGCTCATCGGCGCGTAGAGCGCGAAGCCGGTGGCGATCTGGAACAGGCTGAGGAGGAAGACGCCGGTGTACGACATCGCCGCCAGCGGGTTGTGGCCGACGAAGTCGAGCGGCCGCTTCACCACTTCCAGGATGTCGGTGCGGATGACGTCCCAGAGGTTCCGGAAGAACGCGCCGAACTGGCCGATCGGGAAGAACACCCGCCAGTTCGAGAAGCGGTTCCCGGCGAACATCCAGTACATCCGCAGCACGAACATCCAGAAGAAGATCCACGCGGCGGCGAAGTGCAGGTAGCGCACGGTGCCGAACCAGTAGTTGGCGTAGGCCTCGCGCGTGGTCTGCAGTGCCATCGGCGCGCCGATCATGAGTCCGGTGCCGCCCAGCACCAGCATGGCGGCCGCCGTGACCCAGTGGTAGATGCGCACGGGCCATTCCCACACGTAAAGGCGATGGAAGGTCTGTTTCGCCATGGCCCACCTCCCTCAGAACGTGTCGAGGCGGTGCACGGTGGTGCCGTGCTCGTCGTGCACGTGGACGGCGCAGGCGAGGCACGGATCGAACGAGTGGATCGTGCGCAGCACCTCCATCGGCTTGTCGGTGTCGGCGATCGGCGTGCCGATGAGCGACGCCTCGTAGGCCGACTTCTGCCCCTTCGTGTCGCGCGGCGAAGCGTTCCACGTGCTGGGCACGACCAGCTGGTAGTTGCCGATCTTCTGGTCGCGGATCACGATCCAGTGCGCCAGCGCGCCACGCGGCGCCTCGGTGAGGCCGACGCCCTTGGCTTCGCTCGGCCACGACGCCGGATCCCACCTGGTCGTATCCGCGGTGCGCGTCTCGCCGCGTTTGATGTTGGCGAGCAGCGACCCGTAGAACTCCTTCGCCCAGCCGGCCACGAGCTTGGTCTCGAGGCCGCGCGCGGCCGTGCGGCCCAGCGTGGAGAAGAGCGCCGTCACCGGCACGTCGAGCTGCTTCAGCACGCCGCCCACCAGCTCCTGCACCTCCTTGCTGCCCGAGGCGTAGGCCACGAGCACGCGCGCCAGCGGACCGACTTCCATCGGCTCGCCCTTCCAGCGCGGCGTCTTCAGCCACGAGTACTTCTTCGTGACGTCGAGTTCCTCGTACGGCGGCTTCGGCCCGGTGTAGTGCAGCGTGGTCTCGCCGTCCCACGGGTGCAGGCCGGTGCCGTCGCCGGCCGCGTAGTCGTACCAGGAGTTGTTCACGAACTCCTGCACCTGCATCGGGTCCTTGCCGTCGACCGGCAGCACCTCGTTCAGGTTGCGATTCAGGATGACGCCGCGCGGGAACTTGAAGCTCTTGATGTCGGCGTAGCCGTTGGTCGGCAGATCGCCGTAGGCCATGTAGTTGCTGAGCCCGCCGCCGATCGCGCCCCAGTCCTTGTAGAAGCCGGCGATCGCCAGCAGGTCGGGGATGTAGACCTGCTCCACGAAGGTCTGCGCGTCGTCGAAGAGCTTGCCCACCATGGCGAGCCGCTCGGCGTTGATGGCGTTGGCCTCGTCGATGTTCAGCGAGCACGGCACGCCGCCCACCAGGTAGTTCGGGTGCGGGTTCTTGCCGCCGAAGATCGTGTGGACCTTCACGATCTCCTTCTGCCACTCGAGCGCCTCGAGGTAGTGCGCCACGCCGATCAGGTTCACTTCCGGCGGCAGCTTGTAGGCCTTGTGGCCCCAGTAGGCGTTGGCGAAGATGCCCAGCTGGCCGCTCTGCACGAACGTGGTGAGGCGCTTCTGCAGGTCGGAGAAGTATCCGGGCGACGACTTCGGCCAGCTCGACAGGCTCTGCGCCAGCGCGGACGTGGCCTTCGGATCCGCCTTCAGCGCGCTGACCACGTCCACCCAGTCGAGCGCGTGCAGGTGGTAGAAGTGCACCACGTGGTCCTGCAGGTACTGCGCGCAGAACATCAGGTTGCGGATGAGATCCGCGTTCGGCGGCACGGTGATGTTCAGCGCGTCTTCCACCGCGCGCACCGAGGCGAGCGCATGCACCGTGGTGCAGACGCCGCAGGCGCGTTCCACGAACGCCCAGGCGTCGCGCGGATCGCGGCCCTTCAGGATGATCTCGAACCCGCGCACCATCGTGCCCGAGCTGTAGGCCTCGACGACGGCGCCGTCCTTCACCTCGATCTCGATGCGGAGGTGCCCCTCGATGCGCGTGATGGGGTCGATGACGATGCGGCTGGCCATGGGACGCCTCCTAGCCTTCCTTCGCGTCGCGTTCCTGGGCGCCGATCACGCCGCCCTTGCGGGCCGCGGTGAGTCCGGCGTGGGCGACGATGCCCGCCGCGGTGACCGCACCGGCGACGAGTCCCAGCTGATCCGCCGTCGACTCGATGCCGAAGCCGGGGATGTTGGTGAGGCGGTTGTAGAACGGGCCGTTGTCCCAGAAGTTCTCTTCCGAGCAGCCGATGCAGCCGTGGCCGCTCTTGATCGGGAAGCTGACGCCGCCGTTCCACTGCGTGACCGCGCAGGCGTTGTAGGTGGACGGCCCGCGGCAGCCCATCTTGTAGAGGCAGTAACCCTTGCGCGCGTTCTCGTCGTCCCACGACTCCACGAAGAGGCCGGCGTCGTAGTTCGGGCGGCGGTAGCAGGTGTCGTGCACGCGGCGGGAGTAGAACGCCATCGGCCGGCCGATGCGATCCAGCTTCGGGATGGTGCCGAACGCCAGCAGGTGCACCACCGTGGCCGCCATCACCTCGCCAATGGGCGGGCAGCCGGGCACCTTGATGATCGGCTTGTCGGTGATGATCTTGTGGACCGGCGTGGCCCCGGTGGGATTCGGCTTCGCCGCCTGGATGCAGCCGTTCGACGCGCAGCTGCCCCACGCGATGATGGCCTTGGCGCCCTCGGCCGCCTCGCGCACGATCTGGAGCGCGGTGCGTCCGTTGATGCAGCAGTAGGCGCCGTCCTCGCCGGTCGGGATCGAGCCCTCGACCATCATCAGGTACTCGCCCTTGTACTTGGTCATCGTCTGCTGCAGCGCCTCTTCGCACTGCTTGCCGGCGGCAGCCTGCAGCGTCTGCGTGTAGTCGAGCGAGACCTTGTCGAGGATGACGTCCGAGACGATCGGGTGGGACGAGCGGATGAACGACTCGCTGCAGCAGGTGCATTCCTGGAAGTGGAACCAGACCACCGGCAGGCGGGGCTTGGTTTCCAGGGCGTGGACCACCTGGACGACCTGAGACGATTCGAGTCCGGCGGCGGCCGCCAGCCACGAGCAGAACTTCAGGAAGTCGCGGCGCGAGTGTCCGAGGAGGGCGGCGTGTTCCCAGATGGTGGGCGGCGTACTCATGGGACCCCCTAACAACGCGAAAACGCGGCGGTCCGCGGCGCCGGCGGCCAGCGTCGGTGGCGGTCCACCGTTGAGGGGGGCAGAGCACGGGACGTGCCAGTTCGGGCAGAGGCGGGGGGCGCGGATTGGCAGGGATCTGGCCGGGATCCCGGGCAAGGTGCGGGGCCGGGGAGGCGGGCGGGTGGATTTTCCGAGCCAGGGGTGGGGGATCTTTCCGGCGGGACACCTCATCGCGACGCCGCCGGCAGCCGGACAGGCCGCCCGCGACCGGGCCGCCGAGGTACATGACGTGCACCCACGAGATCGTGGCCGGACCTGATTCGTCCGGTCAGGAGTCTTCGAGTGTCACGACACGTCTACGCTGCATCCGTGGCGCTGTGCCTCGCCGGATGGGCGCTGCCCCTTCTGGCGCAGACCCCGCGTTCCGAACCGATCACCCCGATCGCGCCTGCCGCGATCACCCGTCCCGCGCTGGTGGAGCTGGGGAAGAAGCTGTACTTCGATCCGCGGCTCTCGAAGTCGGGATTCATCAGCTGCAACTCGTGCCACAACCTGAGCATGGGCGGCAGCGACAACCTGGCGACCTCGATCGGCCACAACTGGCAGAAGGGCCCCATCAACGCGCCGACCGTGCTGAACTCGAGCATGAACGTGGCGCAGTTCTGGGACGGCCGCGCCGCGACGCTGAAAGCGCAGGCCGGCGGTCCGATCGCCAATCCGGGCGAGATGGCGTTCACGCACGAACTCGCTGTGGAGATGCTGGCGACGATTCCCGGCTACGTCACCGAGTTCCAGCAGGCATTCGGCTCACCGGCCATCGACATCGATCGCGTCACCGGCGCCATCGCCGCGTTCGAGGAGACGCTGGTGACGCCGAACTCGCGCTTCGACAGGTGGCTCGCCGGCGACAAGCGGGCGCTGTCGCTCGATGAGCAGCGCGGCTACGAGCTGTTCAAGGCCAGCGGCTGCACGGCGTGCCACAACGGGCCGGCCGCGGGCGGCGCATCGTTCAGGAAGATGGGCGTCGTGGAGCCGTATCGCACCGACAACCCGGCGGCAGGCCGCATGGCCGTCACCGGCAAGGACGCCGACCGTTTCAACTTCAAGGTGCCGACGCTGCGCAACGTCGAGCTCACGTATCCGTACTTCCACGACGGCGCCGCCAACACGCTCGCCGAGTCGGTGGAGGTGATGGGACGCATCCAGCTCGGGCGGCGTTACACGCCGGCGGAGACGGCCAGCATCGTCGCGTTCCTGAAGACGCTCACCGGCGATCAGCCGCGGTTCGCGCTGCCGCAGCTGCCGCCGTCGAGCGACGCGACGCCGCGTCCGCAGCCGTTCAAGTAGGGTCGCGGGGCCGGGTGCGGACCCGGCCCCGACCTGTCCCCTTTCAAGGCGGGGCCAGACTTCCCGGGCTGTCAGCCGATCGCAGGATCTGCCAGGCTGGCGAGATCTTCGACGTCCACGAAGTCGAGCGACTCCGAGTTGACGCAGTGGCGCTGCCGGGTGGGCGGCGGGCCGTCGGGGAACACGTGCCCGAGGTGACCGTCGCACCGCGCGCACAGGATCTCCACCCGCACCATCCCGTAGCTGCGATCCGCCTTCGTGGCGACGTTCTCGTCCGACACCGGCTGGAAGAAGCTGGGCCAGCCGGTGCCCGAGTCGAACTTCGCCGTCGACGCGAACAGCGGCAACCGGCAGCACACGCACACGTAGACGCCGTGCTTCTTGTTGTCGAGCAGCGTGCCGCAGAACGGCCGCTCGGTGCCGTGCGCGCGCGCGATCTGGAACTGCTCGGGCGTGAGCTGCGCTCGCCATTCGGCGTCGGTCTTCACGACGCGCGGCACCTCGACGGGACCCACGAGCTGACCCTGCCGATCGAACACCTTCACGGAAACGGTTGCCTGGGACATCGCTCCTTATGATGCCCCGACCGGCGCGGCAGGTCCCGCCCGCGACGTCGACGGGCGGCAGATTCCGCCACGCCCGGGGGCCGGGTCGGGGCCGGGTCGGGGCCGGGCCCCGTTACAATGCCGCGTGCCCGCGCCACGCCTGCTGACGGCCGGGGAAGCGTTCGAGGATCTGGTGTTCATCGGCCTCGACCGCCTGCCCGGACCCGGCGAGGAAGTGAAAACCGACGCCTTCCACGCCACGGTGGGCGGCGGCGCCGTGATCACGGCCGTGGGCGCGGCCCGGCTCGGCGTGCCCACCGCCGTCGTGAGCGCGCTGGGCGACTCGGCCGTGCGCCGGCTGCGGGCCGAGCACGTCCGCGTCACCAACCTCCGGCGTCCGGGCGAGCCGCATGCCATCTCGGCCGCCCTCTCGACCACCACCGACCGCACCTTCGTCACCTTCAACGGCGTGAATGCGCGGCTGGAACCGCGACTGCTCCGCGCTCTCGGCGCCACCACGCGCGCGACGGCCGCGCACGTGCACCTCGCGCTCTGCCCCGTGGATCTCGACGCGTGGCGACGGCTCATCGGACGGCTGCACCGCCGCGGTCTCACGGTGTCGTGGGACTTCGGCTGGAACGAATCACTGGCAGCGCACGAGGCGCTGCCGGCGCTGATGGACGCCGTGGATCTCGTGTTCCTGAACGAGCTCGAGGCGCCGCTCTACGCCCACGCCACCTCACTCGACGACGCCTACCCGCGCCTGCGTACCGCGCGCTCGAACGTGATCGTGAAACTGGGCGCGATGGGCAGCCGCTGGCTGCGCGCCGATGGCGACGTGGTGCTGCCGGCCCCGGTGGTCGACGCCATCGACACGACCGGCGCCGGCGATGCCTTCAACGCCGGCTTCCTGTCCGCCTGGATGCGCGGCGCCTCGACGGCCACGTGCCTCGCCACCGGCAACGCCGTGGGCGCGGCGTCCACGCGCGAAGCCGGCGGACTCGATGCGCTGCCCACGGCGCGGCACCTGCCGCGGCTGCTGCGGCCGCCCGTGCCGCCGCGCCGACTCGATCGCCGCGCGTCGCCTCGAACGGCGCGCAGCGCCACTCGATCTTCCCGGAGGACTTCGTGAAACTGGCCCTCATCGGCGGCGCCGGCGTGCGCGTGCCGCTCCTGGTCGGCGGCTTCGCCCGCTCGACGCTGGCGATCGATCGCATCGATCTCTACGACACGGATCAGGCGCGGCTCGCCATCGTGGCGGATCTCGCGCGCCGCATGGCGCCCGGCGTGCCGCTCGACGCGCACGCGAGTCCCGAGCCGTGCATCGACGGCGCCGACTTCGTCATCACCAGCATCCGCGTCGGCGGCATCGGGCAGCGTGCGGCGGACGAGGCCACCTGCATCGCGCACGGCATCGTGGGCCAAGAAACCGTGGGCCCCGCGGGCTTCGCGATGGCGGTCCGTACGATCCCCGCGATGCTCGAGTACGGGCGGCTCGTGGCGAAGCGCGCCCCATCGGCGTGGCTCGTCAACTTCAGCAACCCGGTCAGCATCATCTCGCAGGCGGTGCACCAGCACACCGGCGCGCGCAGCATCGGCATCTGCGACACGCCGGCCGAGATCTTCGAGGACGCCGCGCACGCGCTCGGCCTGCCGCCGGCGGCGTGCGACTACGACTACTTCGGGCTGAACCACCTGGGCTGGCTGCGCGAGGTGACCTTCCAGGGCGCGCCGCAGATGGATCGCCTGTGGGACGACGACGGGCGGCTCGACGCCGCGTATCGCTCGCCGCTCTTCGAGCGCGAGCGGCTGCGCATGCTGCGCATGCTGCCCACCGAGTACCTCTACTACTACTACCGGCCCGAGGTGGCGCTGGCGAACCTGCAGAAGGCCGGCACCAGCCGCGGCCGCGTGGTGTCGGCGCTCACCGACGCGCTGTTCGCGGATCTCGCGAAGGGCGTCGACGATCCGATCGTGCGCTATCAGCAGTACCTGGCGGCGCGCGACGGCAGCTACATGCAGCTCGAATCGGGCAGCGTGACGCCGCGCATCAAGCCCGACTGGGCCGAGCTTTCGGGCTACGACAAGATCGCGCTGATGACCATCTCCGCCATCGCCGGCAACACCGGCGCGGTGATTCCGCTGAACGTCCCGAACCGCGGCATCCTACCGTTCCTCGAAGACGACGACATCATCGAGACGCCGTGCGTGGTGGATGCGAAGGGCCCGCATGCGCGCACAGTGGCGCCGGTGCCGGATCACGCACGCGCGCTCATCTCCACGGTGAAGGCGTACGAGCAGGCGACGGTGCAGGCGGCCGTCACGCGCGATCGCGACGACCTGCGCGCCGCGCTCGCCCTCAACCCGCTGGTGTCGTCGCCGGCGCTCGCCGCGCAACTCGTCGACGCGCTGCTGCCCGCATGAGCACCGAGACCACGCGCGGCGGATCGACGGGCCCGGGGCTCGATCGCGCCATCGGGATGCTGCAGGCCACGGCCACCAACATCATCAGCATGGTGGGCGTCGGGCCGTTCCTGACGATCCCGTTCATGGTGGCGGCGATGAACGGGCCGCACGTGATCTACGCGTGGCTCGCGGGCCTGGTGCTGGCGCTGGCCGACGGCATGGTCTACGCGCAGCTCGGCGCGTCGCTGCCGGGCAGCGGCGGCGGCTACGTCTACCTGCGCGAGGCGTTCCAGCCGTTCGGGCTCGGCCGCCTGATGTCGTTCCTGTTCATCTTCCAGACGCTGCTGGTGGCGCCGCTGTCGGTGGCGAGCGGTGCGGTGGGTTTCGCCGACTACCTGCAGTTCGTGTGGACCGCGATGTCGCCGCTGCAGCACAACCTCGTCGCCGGCGCCGTGTGCGTCGTGACCACGGCGCTGCTGTGGCGGCACATCAGCGGCATCGGCCGGCTGGCGGTGGTGATGCTGGCCGTGGTGCTGCTCACGGTGGGCTGGGTGATCGTGGCCGGCCTGTTCAGCTTCTCGCCCGCGCAGGCCTTCGACTTCCCGCCCGAGGCCTACGCCTTCGACGGACGCCTCTTCCGCAGCATCGGCGCCGCCGCCATCCTGGCGATGTACAGCTACGGCGGCTACAACCAGATCTGCAACCTCGGCGACGAGGTGAAAGATCCCGGCCGCACGATCCCGCGCTCGATCGTCCTCTCGACGCTGCTCGTCGCGGTGATCTACATCGTGATGACCACGGTGATCGTCGGCATGATCCCGTGGACCGAGGTGAAGGAGTCGCGGACCATCGCCTCGCTCTTCATCCAACGCACGTTCACCGATCCCGACGCCGGCCGCCTCGCCGGGATGGCCATGACGGCGCTGATCCTGTTCGTGTCGGCGTCGTCGCTCTACGCGCTGATCCTCGGCTACTCGCGGGTGCCCTACGCGGCGGCGAAAGACGGCAACTTCTTCCGCGTGTTCGCGCACGTGCATCCCACCAAGCACTTCCCCGACGTGTCGCTGGCCACGATCGGCCTCATTGCCATTCCGTTCTGCTTCTTCTCGCTCGGGCAGATCGTGAGCTGGCTGGTGCAGGTGCAGATCCTGCTGCAGTTCATCTGGCAGTGTGCCGCCGTGGTGCTGCTGCGACGCTATCGGCCAGACGTGCCGCAGCCGTTCACGATGGCGTTGTATCCGTGGCCGGCCGTGCTGTCTGGCGGGCTGTGGCTGTTCATCTTCCTCACCGGACCGCAGGACGGCATCGTGTTCTCGTTCGCGTTCCTGCTGGCCGGCATCGCGGCGTACTTCGTCTTCAGCCGCGGCCGCTCGGCGGCCTGATCGCGTGGACGCGCGGGCCGGCGTCGGGCGGCGCGCGATGACGCCCTCTGAACGGCGCGCCGCGGCGGCGCGCTTTCCGTGGGGCGATCTCGCGCTGTCGCCGATCGACGGGCTGCTCGCCACCGTGCCGGTGGCGACGTTCGTCGGCCTGCCGCTCTACGTCGTGCTCTGGCTCACCGGCGACAGCGAGCCCGAGCGCTGGGTGGGCTTCGTCGTGGTGGCGGCATTCGCGTTCGGCGTCAGCCGCACGGTGTTCACGAGCCTGCGAGAGTTCCTGCGCACGCGCGCCCGCGTGGACGACGATCTGCTCGACGACGAGGTCGAGGAACGCGTGGTCGAAGTCAACGAGGCGATCGGCATCGTGATCGATCCGCCGGTAATGTACGTCCGCTTCGTCGACGGCGACTCGGTGACGCTGCGCGGCGACTACGTGAGCCGCCTGCGGCAGCGCGACGACTTCCCGTCCACGTGGATCCGCCTCGTGCAGCTGCCGCGCTCGCGGGCGGTAGTCACGGTGGAACCGCGCGGCGAGCCGCTCATCGCCGCGTTCGTGTCGGGCCGCGACCATCAGCCCACCGAACTCGACGGCGAGCCGGCGTCGATCGACTTCGAGAGGCTGCGCGCGCTGGCGACGTGAGGCGCCGGGCGTGGAGAGTTGTAACGGGGTCTGTCACGGTCACCGCGTGTCTCCGGTGACAGACCCCGAAGACAACTCTTGACCGTGACAGACCCGGTTACAACGCGAACACGAATCAGCGCGCGGGCGGACGCTTGCCCAACGCGAGCAGGTTCGCGGTGACGCGATACGCGCCGGCCACGCCGTACGGCAGCTGGCGGTGCAGCGCGTAGGCGAAGTAGGTCCACGTGCCCTTGCCGACGGTGGCGGTGAGCCAGCCGCCCTGCTGCGGCGCCTGGCCCTTGTCGAACGTCGAGATCATCGGCGTGTAGGCCTTGTCCCACGTGCTGAAGAACTTCGAGCCGCGCTGCTCGACCCAGCCGTCGAAGTCGGCCTTGGTGATCCGGTTCGGCCACGTGAACGCCTGGTGCGTGGGCGCCAGGATGGTGACCGGCGAGTCTTCCTCCGACACCTCTTCCGAGTTGCGCGGGTTGTCGGCGGGGTACGGCGCGAACTGGTTCGGCACGAGCTCCGCCGTGTTGTAGAGCACGATCATGTTGCCGCCGGCCTTCACGTAGTCGAGCAGGCGCGTGTTGTAGGTCTTCAGGTCTTCGCGCACGGCGTAGGCGCGGGTGCCGGTCATGATGGCGTCGAACTGCGACAGATCCGCCGACGCCAGCTCGCGCTCGCCGAGCAGCGTCACCTGCGCTCCGAGCTGCTGCAGCCCCTGCGGCACCTGATCGCCGACGCCCATCACGTAGCCGACCTTCAGGTTCGAGAGCACGGTCACGTCGATGCCGCGCACGTCCACGGTGGACGGCCGATACAGGTAGCGCACCTCGAGGTCGCGCTGGTCGATCACCTCGTAGCCCTCGCGATAGGTGCGGCCGGCGGCGGTGGCCACCGCTTCCACGCGGTACGGCTTCGCGTCGATCGACGGCGCGGTGACGGTGAACTTGTAGCTGGCGCGCTCGCCGCTGCGCGCGAACGTGAACGGCTGTTCGGGCGGCGTGGACGTCCACCCGGCAGGCATCGTGAGCTTCACCGCGCCAGTCGTTGCTTCCTCGGCGTTGTGGACGAGATCCACGGTGAGCTCGACGCGCTTCACCGGACTCGCCAGCGGAATCACCGCCGCGCCCGGCGACACACTGATGCCGATGCGCGGCACCGTGCGCACCTCGCGCATCACGTCGCCGTAGGGCAGCTTGGCCTCGCGACGCTTCACCACCTCGCGGATGGTCACCGGCGAGCCGTCCACGACGTAGCGGGCCACGGCCAGGAGCGGCGCCCCGGAAGCGATCTTGCCGAACTCGGACATGTCGTCGATGGTGTAGCGGCTCTCCTGCAGGCCGGCGCGGCGGAAGAACGGACGCGTGCTGATCGGCGCATCCGCGGCGACCGCTACCGAGAAGCGGCGCGGCAGCACGGTGTGCCCCGCGACCGTCGGTGCGATACCGCCATCGCCGATGGCCGACGCCGTGAAGCCGGGACGCGTCTGCAGCGTGATCTCCGCCGGCGCGATCGGCAGGCGTCCGCGATTGGCGAGTCGCGCGCGCACCTCGAACGTCTGCCCGGGAATCGGCGCGTTCATCGTCGCCGGCGCGGCGAACGCCGCAAAGGGACCGGTGGGCTCGGCCAGGCCGGCCGGCTGCGCGGTGGCGGTGAGCTCGAGGCCGAGACACGCGGTGATCGCCTCTTCCGTCTGACGCTCCTTGATGCGCAGCACGTAGAGCACCTCGTCTTCGCCGTTGCTCTTCGCGATGGCCTCGCGGATGAACTGCAGCGCCGCGGCCAGGCTGGGCACGGCGGTGGACGGATCGGTCATCGTGAAGTCGGCGGCGGCGCGGCCGAAGGCGCCGTCGACGCGCGCGAGCTGGTCGGCGACGCCCTCGGGCGAGCGGCGGCCGAGCGTGGCGTAGAGGCCCGAGTAGCTGGTGTTCAGGCCGTCCCAGATCGAGGTTTCCTTCGCCGGCGACGACGCCAGGCGCGTGCCCATGCGCGTGTAGTAGCCGTAGTTCGGGCCGGCGCCCGGCGTGTAGCGGCCGCTGTTCTGCGAGCGCTGGAAGCTCAGGCCGAACCGCGCGATGTTGTCGTACGAGTCGCCGAGATAGGGGCTGTACTCACCGCTGTCGATGCGCACGGTCCAGTTCTCGTTCTCGCGCACGCCGCCCATGTAGACCTTGAAGGGCTGCCACGGACGCAGGCCTTCCTTGATCTGCTCGGGATACACGTTGGGATCGCCGGCCGCCTGGAAGGCGAGCTGCGTGATGAGGCCGGCGGTCTGGTGGTTGCCGTGCCCGTCGCGCTCGTTGCCCTGGAAGCGCGACAGCAGGATCCACGGGCGGCTCATGCGGATGATGCGCACGACATCGCGCATCACCGTGTCTTTCCCCCACTTCTCGAACGCCTCTTCGAGGCGCTTCGAGAAGCCGTAGTCGACCATCGACGTGAAGTACTGCTCGTCGACGCCGTAGTAGCGGTCGGCGATGCGCAGTTCCTCGGTGCGGATCAGGCCCAGCCCGTCGAAGAGCTGCGAGCCGATCGCGTTGTCGCCCGACTCGCCGCGGTTCAGCGTCATCAGCGCCAGGCGCGCGCCGTCCTTGCGGCTGAGACGCGCCAGCACGCCGCCGTGCTCGTCGTCCGGATGCGCGGTCGTGTGCATCGCGCTCGCCGTCGTCCGCGCCTTCAGGATCTTCTGCCACGCCCCGGCCGCGCCCGAATCCTGCACGGGCACGGTCTGGGCGTGCGGCAGCGCGACGACCAGTGCGGCCACTGAGGCCGCCGCAATCAACACACGACGCATCATCTTCTCCCCTGCCCTGTTCCGCCCCGACCCTTCGGCTTCGCTCAGGGTAGCCCCAAAGCGGAGTCGAGGGGCTAGAAGTAGAACTTCACCGCGAACTGCATCTCGCGCGGATCGCCGAGCGTGCTGGTGATCTTGCCGAAGGTGCCGGCATTCGAGACGTTGGCGGCCGGGAAGCCGTAGTTCACCCAGTTGAAGAGGTTGAACACCTCGGCGCGCAGCTCGAGCCGCTTCTCACCGCCGAGCCGGATGTTGCGGAACAGGCTCATGTTCATCGACTTCGACTTCGGGCCGCGGACGGTGTTGTTGCCGCAGTTGCCGTAGGTGCGCGCCGCCGTGCCGGTGAAGGCCGCGGTGTTGAACCAGGCGTCGAGCGTCTGGTTGAACCCGTCGGGCAGCGGATCGCCGATGCAGTTGGCGCGGGCGATGCGGCCGGCGCCGGTGCCGGCGTTGTCGGTGGCGGTGATGGTGAAAGGACGGCCGTCGCTGAGCGTCAGGATGCCGTTCACCGACCAGCCGCCGAGAATGGCCGCCGCGGCGCCCTTGCTGAGCATCGCGTGGCCTTCGCCGAACGGCAGCTCGTAGATGCCGCTGGCGACGAAGCGGTGCGGGATGTCGAACGCCAGCGGGCCGTAGTCCTTCTCCATCGCGTAGGTCGACCCCGGCGCGTTGCCGGTGGCGCCGCCGCCAGCGCTCAGGTGATCCAGGAAGTCGCCGAGCGCCTTGCTCCACGTGTAGGCGAACGTGTAGGCGAGGCCGCCGGCCATGCGCTTCTGCAGCCGCACCTGCAGCGAGTCGTAGTCGGCGCGGCCGTTGGTGACGATCTGCTCGAGGTAGGCGTTGCCGTAGCCGTACTTGGCGTACGGAAAGACCACCGAGTTGTCGGCCTGGATGATGCCCTCGTTCAGGTTGCGCAGACGGCGGCCATTGCGGGTCCGGTTGCCCACGTACTCGACCGCGCCGACGATCGTGTTGGTGAACTGGTACTCGGGGCCGATGCTGAACTGGTGGACGACGGGCGTGTCCTGGTTCGGATCCTGGATGCGCCACTGCACGATGGTCGGGTTCACCGTGTTCGGCGTGAGCGACACGAAGCCCTGCGAGAAGGTGAAGGCCGGCGCCTCGGCGCCGGAGTTCGCGGTGATCGACGCATCCACCAGCTGCGGCAGGTTCAATCCGAGCTGGCTCTCACTGCCGTAGCGATCGCTCTGCTGGTAGAACACGCCGTAGCCGGCGCGCACGACCAGGCGCGACGCCGGGTTCCACGACACGCCGACGCGCGGCGCGATGTCGTTGGTGTCGGGGTGGATGAGCGAGCGGTCGAACACCGAGCCGTCCTTGGCGTAATAGGCCTGGCCGGTCGCGGGGTCGATGTTGGTGAGCTTGTTGGCGCGATCGAACAGCGGCGTGAAGCGCTCGTAGCGCACGCCGTAGTTCACCGTGAGGTTGTCGGCCACGCGCCAGCTGTCCTGCGCGTAGACCTGCCAGCCATCGGCGTAGAGATCGGGCTGATGGAAGAGCGTGAGGCGCTGCGAGCTGGCCAGACCGAGCAGGAAGTCGCCGAAGCCGAAGCCGGTGTAGCGGCCGTCGTTGAACGACAGCTCGCCGTTCAGCGACCGCAGGTCGATGTAGGTGACGAGGTCGCGGCGACGCTCGAGGCCGAACTTCATCGAGTGGCGGCCCTTGGTCCACGTGAGGTTCTCGGCGAACTGGAACACCTGCGACGTCTGGTACTGCGGCCGGAAGAATGGTCCGCCGAGGCGCGTGACGCGGCCGATGGTGGTGTTGGGCAGGCCGCCGTAGAAGCGCGGATCCTTCGGCACGCCCTTGATGCCGTACTGGGTGTCGGCGTCGATGCCGAACGACGGGTGCACGGCGTCGGACCGCACGCGGTTGTAGGCGGCGCGGAACTCGCTGAAGAGCGTGGCGCCGAACACCCGCGACCAGCCGGCCACGCCATTCTGGCCGCGGATCAGGTAGTTGCTCGAGAAGTCGCCCGAGGCCACCGGATCCACCAGCACCGGCGGCTCGGAGCGATCGTTCTGCTGGAAGCTGTAGCGCACGAACAGGTTGTCGCGGCCGGCGCCCAGGTTGTGATCGAGGCGGATGTCGAACTGGTTGATGTCGTTGTTGAGGATGCCGTTCGAGATGAAGTTGTTGTTGAAGAAGCCGCTGCCGGGCACGTTGGGCAGCGGGTAGAGCGCCACCATCTTCGCGGCGACCGGGTCGATGCACGACGGGTTGATGCGACGCGCGGCGGCGTCGACGCAGCCGGCCGCGACGAACGGATTCGACGCCACCATGGCGCCGGTGAGCTCGCTCAGATCGCCGGTGCGCATCTGCGCCGTGGGCACGGTGGCCGTCTGCGAGAGGGCGCGTTCGCTGCGCGTGGCCTGGTAGTCGCCGAAGAAGAAGGTCTTGCCGCGGCGGATCGGACCGCCCAGCGTCAGGCCGGCGATCTGCTGGTTGAACGGGCCCTTCGGCCGCTGCGCGCGGTTGTTGTCCCAGGTGTTGGCGTTGAATTTCTCGTCGCGGACGAAGTCGAAGAGCGAGCCGTGGAACTGGTTGGTGCCCTGCTTGATCGAGGCGTTGATGACGGCGCCGGCGGCCTTGCCGAACTCGGCCGAGTAGGTGCGCGTCTGCACCTTGAATTCCTGCAGGGCGTCGACCGGCGGCTGCACCACCTGCGGGCTGCGTTCCTGCAGGTTGGTCGAGAACGAGTTGTTGTCGGCGCCGTCGAGCGTGTAGTTGTTCCAGGTGGCGTAGTTGCCATTGGCGTTGAAGAACGAGTCTTCACCGCGGCTGGTGATGCCGGCCGGCGCCGCGACGACGCCCGGCACGAGGAAGGCCAGCTCGGAGTACCGGCGGCCGAGCAGCGGCAGGTCGCGCACCTGGCGCTCGTCGACCACGGTGCCGATGTCGGCCGACTGCGTCTGCAGCAGCTCGACCCGGCCGGTCACCGTGATCTGCTCGGTGATGGCGCCGACGCCGAGCGCGAAGTCGAGCTGCAGGCGCGCCTGCACGTTCAGCTGCACGCCGGTGTAGGCCGACTTCTTGAAGCCCTGCAGCTCCGCGGTCACCGTGTACTTGCCGATGCGCTGACCGGGGAACACGTACTCGCCGGCGGCATTGGTCACCGTGGAGATCGTGACGCCGGTGCCCTCCTGGGTGAGCGTCACGGTGACGCCCGGCAGCACGGCGCCGCTCTCATCGGCGACCTTGCCGACGATGGTGCCGGTGTCGATCTGGGCGGAGGCGAACGAAGGCAGGACGGAAAGCACCGCGACGAGCGCGATGCGGAGCAGGCGGGCTGGCATGGGCACTCCCTGGGACGATGTCACAGCCGTATGACTACGGCTGGGGCAGTATCCGGCGAGGACCGGCCTGAGTCAACGGCGATCAGCGGTCAGCCGCGCGCGGATGTCCCCGTGAATCGGCCAGCTCACGGCGCCTTCCCGGTTGTAGATCCGCACCAGCAGTTCGGCCGTGGTGTCGCCGGGGCCGAAGAGCGGCGCGCCCGACTCGGTCTTCAGCGGGAACACGACCCAATAACGGTCGTAGTCGTAGTTGCGCTGGGCGATGGGCTGCAGCGCGCGCACCTTTCGCAGCTCCTCGGTGATGACGCCGCGGACGAAGCGTCCCGACTCGCTCGGCGCATCCTTGGGACGCAGGAACGCTTCCCAGTCCATCGGCACGACGCCCGAGCCTTCGTTGGGGTCGATGTCGACCACCACCACCGTGTCGCCCGCGGCTTCGGCCTCCTGCACGAGCTTCCGCGTGTCGTCGGCGCTCAGGCGGCTCTTCATCTGGGCGAAGCGGGCCGAGGCGCGCACCACGTCGGGCGTGAACCACGTGGCCCGCAGCTTGTAGTTCTGCGCGCGCTCGGTCTTCAGCAGGCGCGAGTCCCAGCCGGTCCAGAAAAGCAGCGTGCGCGATCCGACCTTGCCGTCGTTGAAGGCGCCGGCGACCACCGACTCGACACGGGCCGAGTTCCAGGTGAGGAAGTCGTCGTCCTGCGCCAGCGCGACCGCGCTGGCTAGCACGAGAACGAGCGCCGCCGCCTTCCCCGCCGTCACTTGCGCACCCGGCGCACGATCGACACCACTTCTTTGCCGCCCATCGCGGTCTCGGCCACGGTGATGCCGACGAACTGGAAGCCGGCCTCGCCCACTTCGAGCAGCTCCTTCTGCATGGTCGACGTGCGCGAGGTGGCGAGCAGCTTGTACTCGTACCGGTTCTTGTCCTTGTTGTCGCGGTCGCGTTCGAGGATCACCACCGTCTCCTTGCCGCCGAAGGTGGTCTTGAACACGGTCTGCCCGCGGTACTCGTAGCCGTTGTCGCCGGCCTCCTGCATCTCCTTCTGCATCGTCGAGGTCTTGGTGGTGGCCAGCAGCTTGTAGGCGTAGCGGCCGGCGTCGCCGCGGCCCTCGCGGCTCATCACCGTCACGACCTCGGACCCGCCGAACGCCGTCTCGCCGCCCATCGTGCCGCCGAAGCGGAAGCCGGCATCGGCCGCTTCGTTCATCTCCTTCTCGGTGGTCGACGTCTTGTTCGTGGCGATCACGCGGTATTCCACCTGCTGCGCGAACGAGACGGCGGGCACCACGGCAAGACCGACGACGAGGGCGAGGACGAAGCGGGACATGGCGACTCCTGCTGCCTGGCGCGGCAGCGCGTTGGGCGCCGGGGGCGGCGCTTACATAAGATAAGGGCACGCCGCGATGCCGTCCACCGATGCGTATGCCGCCCTGCGCAACCCGGTCGTCCGGCGTTTCGCGCTCGGACGGTTCGGGGCCGTCCTCGGTCTGCAGATCCTTTCGGTGTCGGTCGGGTGGCATCTGTATGAGCGCACCGGCAGCGCCTGGGCGCTGGGACTGGTGGGCGCCACCGAGCTGCTGCCCGTCTTCCTGCTGATGCCGGTCACCGGCACGGTGGCCGACCGCCTGCCCCGCCGCCTGGTGGCCGCCACCGCTCACACCGTGTTGGCGGTGGCCACGGCGCTCATGGCCCTGGCCACGGTGCGCGGCGGCTCGGTGCTGCCCATCTACGCGCTGCTCGTCGTGATCGGCACCGGCCGGGCGTTCGCCATGCCGGCCGTGCAGACCATCCTGCCGCGGCTGCTCTCGCCGCGCGAGTTCGCCAACGCCAACGCGTGGGTGTCGTCGACGTTCCAGCTCGCGGCGATCACCGGACCGGCACTGGCCGGGTTCCTGATCGCGTGGACGGGCACGGCGTGGCTGGCACTGGCCGTGGCGTCGGCGGGACAGCTGCTGTTCGTGTCGCAGCTGCTGCGGCTGCCCGAAGTGCCGCCGCTCGCACCGGCGACGCAGAAGGCGTGGGACGGCGTGCTCGAGGGCTTCCGCTTCGTGCAGGCCTCGCCGATCTACCTGGCGGCGATCACGCTGGACCTCTTCGCCGTGCTGCTCGGTGGCGCCACCGCGCTCCTGCCGATCTTCGCGAAGGACGTGCTGCACGTCGGGCCATCGGGCCTCGGCTGGATGCGCGCGGCGCCAGCGCTCGGCGCCATGCTGATGGCGCTGGTACAGACGCATCTGCCGCCGTGGGAACGTCCCGGTCGCGTGCTGCTCGCCGCCGTGGCGGGCTTCGGCGTGGCGACGATCGGACTCGGTCTGTCGCGCTGGTTCCCGCTCACGCTGCTGTGTCTCTTCTTCACCGGCGTGTTCGATTCGATCAGCATCGTGATCCGGCTCACGCTGGAACAGGTGATCACGCCCGACGCGCTGCGCGGCCGCGTCGCCGCCATCAAGTCGGTGTTCGTCGGCTTCTCGAACGAGTTCGGCGCGTTCGAGAGCGGCGCCACGGCGGCGCTGTTCGGACCGATCGCGTCGGTGGTCGGTGGCGGCATCGGCGTGCTGCTGGTGGTGCTGGTGATTCGCCGCGCCTGGCCCGAGCTGTGGACGCTGGCGCCGCTGCACACGCTGCGGCCGAGCTAGCGCGCGTGGCCGCGAGGGCCTCGACGCGCGTCGCGGTATCCTTCGTGCCCGGAGGCTCGGGCATGAGGACGAGGACGCGTAGCGGATGGATGGCGATGGTGGCGTGCGCGATGACGCTCGCGGGCGCGTGCACGCGTCTCACGCCCGAGCAGCAGTTCGTGCACGACGTCGCCACGGCGCTCGGCGGCGTGGATCGCGTGCAGGCGGCGCGCCTCGTCACCCTCACCGGCACGGGTCGACAGTGGAACCTCGGGCAGGACCTGCGTCCGGGTCTCGCGGAGCAGACGTTCACGGTGAGCGCGTTCACGCGCGTGATCGATCTGCAGCAGCCGCGCCTCCGCACGACGACGACACGCACGCCGAACTTCAGCTTCTATCAGGGGCCGCAGGCGCAGACCGCGGTGACCGGCCTCGACGGCGACGTCGCCTACGCAGGCGCGACGGCGGAGCGGCTCACGCGCGCGTCGCGCACCGCCGCGATCGATCGACGCGACGAGCGGCTGCACCATCCGCTGGTGCTCGTACGGGCGGCGCTGGCCGGCGCCACGGTGTCGCCCGTGCGCACCACCGGCGACGAGCGCGCGGTCGACGTCACGATCGACGGCACGCCGGTGACGCTGGTGGTCGACGCGACGCATCGGCCGCTGCGCGTCACGTCGGCGGGCGCGCATCCGAACCTCGGTGACATCACGCTCACCACGCGCTTCGGCAACTACGCCACCGCCGGCGGCTTCACGCTGCCGGGCACGATCGCCACGCAGGTCGACGACTTCACCACCGCCGAGTTCATCGTGACGACCACGGTCGCGAACGACGGCACGACCGAGGCGCCGGACGCGCTGCGAACCGCGGCGGAACCTACGCCTACCGCCCCGAACGTCACGAGCGACGAGGTGGCCCCGGGCGTGTGGCTGCTCGCCGGACAGTCGCACAACAGCGCGCTCGTTGCGTTCAAGGACCGCACGGTGCTGATCGAAGCGCCGCAGAGCGAGGCGCGGACGAAGGCCGTGCTGGCGAAGACGCGCGAGCTGGCGCCGAAGACGCCGCTGACCACGCTCGTGATGACGCACCACCACTTCGATCACTCCGCGGGCCTGCGGGCGGCGCTGGCCGAAGGCCTCGCCATCGTGACGCACGAGGGCAACCGCGACTTCGTCACCGCGATGGCGGGGCGTCCCTTCACGCGTCAGCCGGATGCGCTGGCGTCGGTGACGGCGCCGGCGGTCGACGTGCAGACGGTGGCGGCGTCGCACACGATCAGCGACGGCACGCGCTCGATGGTGCTGTATCACCTGTCGGGGAATCCGCACAGCGACACGCTGCTGATGGCGTATCTGCCGAAGGAGAAGGTACTCATCGAGGCGGACGCGTGGAGCCCGGAAGGCGGCGGCTACCACCCGTACGCCGCCAACCTGCTCGACCACATCCGGCGGCTGAAGCTCGACGTCGCGCGTATCGTGCCGCTGCACGGCGCGCCGGCGACGCTGAAGGAACTCGAGGCGGTGGTGCAGGCGCAAGCGGCGCCCACGAAATAGCGCTACTGCGTCAGGTTCTTCAGGGCCGCGAACTCGACCACCCAGTAGGTGTCCCACTTCGAGCCGGTGATGCGCACCATGCCGACGCCGACGCGGTCGTGTTCCTCAAGCAGGACCGCGCGCTTGTGCGAACGGCTGCCGAGCCAGCGTTCGAGCTGGCGGTTGGCGACGTCGCTCGTGCCGATCACCTCGGCCAGGTGTTCCCACGCGCCGAGCGTGCCGTCGTCGACCTTACGGAGCCGCTGTTCGAGCTTCTGCCGTTCGGGATTGCGGTGATCGAAGTAGTCGCGGCAGGCCATGTCGACGGCATGCGCCATGGCCATGCGATCCAGCACCGGGTGCCGCATGACGGGCGGACGCGCGGCGTCCGCCCGCACTTCGTTGATCAGCCCGAGCATCAGCGTCTGCTGGCCCGCGGAGGTCGTCCACGTGCGGCCATCGCGACACCGCCCGGTGAGTGGCGGATCGGCAGCCGGCGCCCCTGACAGGCCCAGCCACGCGACGAGCGCCATCCAGAACATCGCCGTCTAGGGTACCGCGAGCACGACCTCGTTCGACGGCGACCCGATGCCGCACGCACTGGCCGCGACGACGCGCAGGTAGTAGGTGCCGGCCGGCACGCCGCTGAGCGGCACGGTGAGCGACGACACGAGGCCGAGGTCGGTGTCGAGCACGTTGCTGGCGCCGGGCGCCGTGCCCACGCGCAAGCGATAGCTCGTGGCGCCGAGCGCCGGCTGCCAGATCATCGTGGCGATGCCACCCACCTTGTTGATCGTGAACGACGCGGGCACCACGGCCGACGGCGAGCACGCCGCGGTCAGCACCACCTCGGACGACGGGGCGCTGCTGCCGCAGGCGTTCACGGCGCGGACGCGCGTGAAATAGACACCCGGCGGCACCGGCGCCTGATAGAAGGTGACGTTGCCCACCGGCGCGCTGGCCTGGGTGACCCCGCTCGACGTGCCGACGTCGATCACGTAGCCGGTGGCGGCGAACGACGGCTGCCACGCGATGTTCACGAAGACGCCGCCCGTCTGTCCCGCGAAGCCCTGCGGCACCGGCGGTGCCGTGGTGCACGCCGCGGCCGTGACGACGTCGAGGCGCCGTTCGTTCGACGGCCCGCTGGTGCCCGAGGCCGACACCGTGCGGATCCTCACGAAGTAGGTGCCTGGCGGCACCACGCCCTCGAACGCGTCGACGTCGCCGAGGTCGGTGTTCACGAGGTTGGCCTGGCCGGTGGCCGTGCCCGCCTCGATGCGGTAGCTGCGGGCGCCGGCGACGCGCGTCCACGACAGCCGCACCGACGCGCCGTTGATCGTGCTCGTGAGGGTCGGCGCGGTGGGCGGCGTGGAGCTGCCGTAGGTGACGCGGAACACGGCGCCGCTGCCCTGCGCCAGGTAGTAGAGCGCGCCGTCGGGACCGACCTTCAGATCCACCGGGCCGCTGATGCCCGAGGCGAAGTTCGTGATCGTCGGTGCGTTGCGGTTGACGAACACCGCCGTCGGGTCGACGGTCTTGATCCAGCCGCTGCAGTAGTCGGCAAAGAAGTAGAGCCCCTGATACGACGCCGGGAAGTTCGCCACCGCGGGCGCGTAGAAGGCGCCGCCGGTGATGGCGCAGCCGGTGGTGGTGCCGCCGCTGTGCGGATAGGCGAACTGCGGGCGCGTGAACGCCGCGTTGCCCGAGAAGTCGCCTTCGGTCGTCGGCCACCCGTAGTTGGCGCCGGCCGCGCCGATGTTGCCTTCCTCCCACGCGCTCTGCCCGACGTCGTTGATCATCATCCCGGGCACGCCGCCGGGATTCAGCGCGAACGTGAACGGATTGCGCAGGCCGACGGCCCAGATCGCGCGATTCGCGCCGGTGGGCGTTCCGGCGAGTCCGCTGAAGCTGGCCGGGTTGTCGCTAGGAATCGAGCCGTCCGAATTCAGGCGCAGGATCTTGCCGTGGCGCGTCGACAGCGACTGGGCGTTGGCGCCGTTGGCGTTGTCTCCGATGGCGATGTAGAGCTTGCCGTCGGAGCCGAAGTTGATGGCGCCGCCGTTGTGGTTCGTGGCGCTCGACAGGTTGTCGAGGTCGACGATCACCACCTCGCTGCCGGGCACCGCGACGTCATTGCTGGCGGTGAAGCGGCTCACGCGGTTGTGCACGACGACACCGTTGCCGGCCGGCACCGTGTAGTAGATGTAGACGTACTGGTTGACGGCGAAGCTCGGATCGAACGCCACGCCGAGCATGCCGCGCTCGCCCTGCGAGTCGACCGACAGCGAGACGAACGGCGTCGGCAGCAGCACGCCGTTCTTCACGACGCGCATCGCGCCGCCCTGCTGGGCCACGAACAGGCGTCCGTCAGGCGCGAATTGCATGGCCGTGGGACTGGAGATCCCGCTGGCGTAGGAGATCTCGGTGAAGCCGGCAGGGAGGGTGGCCGCGTGGAGCGGCGCATGAGGAACGAGCACCGCGATCGCGGCGCACAGCAACGACGACGCACGCGCAGACGCGCGGCGCCAGCACTTCGGTGACTGAGGCATTGGGCCGTCCTCGAGGCGGGGGAACGACCTCGTGCCCATCGTATCGGACGAGGCGGGTGCGGCACCATGCCCCCGGGGACGTCCTGCCCGGCGGTGCACGGGAACGCGCGGCGGGCCGGGCGGTCTACACTGCTGGCCATGCCGTCCCGCGCCCCATTCCTCGTCCTCGCCCGTGCCGTGCTCTGCCTGTGCTGCCTCGCCGTGCCGCTGCGGGCGCAGGCGCCCGTCTACCCGGATCCTACGCAGCGCGTGCTGACTCACCGCGAGCAGGCGGTGCTGGTGAAGGGCTGGATCCAGAAGCGGTTCGACACCGTGATGCCGCAGCTGATGACGCGCACCGGCATCGACATGTGGATCATCGTGTCGCGCGAGTACAACGACGACCCGGTGTTCCGGTCGATGGCGCCGCTCACCACGTACTCGTCGCGGCGGCGCACGATCCTCGTGTTCTACAACCCCGGCGGCGGCAAGCCCGTCGAGCGCTACTCCATCGGCCGCTTCGACTACGAGAAGCTCTACACGATGGTGCCCACCGCCAACGACGCGCAGTGGGAGGGCCTCAGGACGCTGGTCGAGCAGAAGGACCCGAAGGTGATCGGCATCGACGAGTCGGAGGCGTGGAACCACGCCGACGGTCTCACGGCCAACGAGAAGCGGCTGCTCACGAACGCGCTGGGCGAGAAATACGCGGCGCGGATGAAGTCGGCCGAAGCGCTCGCGGTGGGCTGGCTCGAATACAAGATGCCCGAGGAGACCGAGGCCTACCGGCACGTGATGCAGGTGGCGCACATGGTCATCCGCGAGGCGTTTTCGAACAACGTCATCACGCCGGGCAAGACCACCAGCGAGGACGTGGTGTGGTGGATGCGCCAGCGCGTGGTGGAGATGGGACTCGGCAAGTGGTTCCACCCGTCGGTCACGATCTATCGGCAGGGCGGCACCAACGGCGACGAGGTGATCAAGCCGGGCGACATGCTGCACACCGACTTCGGCATCGTCTACCTGGGCTTCTCCACCGATACGCAGCATCTCGCCTACGTGCTGAAACCCGGTGAGACCGACGCGCCGCAGGGCCTGCGCGACGGTCTGAAGGCGGCGAACCGCCTGCAGGACCTGACACTGCAGTTCGCGAAGCCGGGCCGCACCGGCAACCAGGCGCTGCGCGACATCCGCATGCAGGCGATGAAGGAAGGCCTCACGCCGTCGATCTACTGCCATCCCGTCGGCTACCACGGCCACGCCGCCGGGCCGCCGATCGGCATGACCGACTACCAGGAAGGTGTGCCGGTGCGCGGCGACGACGTGTTCCGGCCGAATACCTGGCATTCCATCGAGCTGAACGCGAAGGCGAAGGTGCCGGAATGGGGCGGGCAGGAGGTGCAGTTCGCCCTCGAGGAAGACGCCGCGCTGATGCCCGACGGCTCGTGGAGCTGGGTGCTGCGGCGGCAGGACCGCTTCCACCTGATCGAGGCCGGCAACAAGATGTAGGATGACAGTGGGATCCCCGTTCCCGACTTCCATCAGACACACAGGAGCTGTATGACTCGGACACTTTCGCTCGCGACTCTTCTGCTGGCAGCGGGCGCGTACGCCGCCGGCGCGCAGGGCATGGCGCACGTCGACGTGAAGGACGCCACCGGCAAGTCGGTGGGCATGGCGATGATCATGGCCGCGAAGGACGGCGGCGTGAGCATCTCGTACGACTTCAAGGGCCTGCCGCCCGGCGAACACGCCCTGCATTTCCACATGACGGCCAAGTGCGAGGCGCCGTTCACGAGCGCCGGCGGTCACTTCAATCCCGAGGGCAAGAAGCACGGGATGGAGAACCCCGAGGGCTCGCACGCCGGCGACATGGCGAACTTCACCGTCGGCGCGGACGGCGCCGCCAAGGGCACCATCACCAACAAGAAGGTGACGATGGCCGATGGCGCCAACTCGATCTACGCCAACGGCGGCACGGCGCTGATGATCCACGCCAAGGCCGACGACATGAAGACCGACCCGGCCGGCAACGCCGGCGACCGCATCGCCTGCGGCCTGGTCGTCAAGTAGTCGCTCGTCGAATCACGCGCGGCCCGGAGACGGCGACGTCTCCGGGCCGTTGTCGTGTACGGGCGACGTGGCCACGCCGGGCTCGAGCGTCATCGGCCGGTCGTGATCGAGGTACTCCGCGCAGATCGCCTCGAACTCCGCGGCGCTGGTCGCGCGGCGGATGCGGTGCAGGAACAGCCCGGGCACGCCCTCGCCGAGGTAGTTCAGGAACTTCTTCATCCGCTCGCAGTGGGTGCGTTCCTCGCGGCCGGGCACGGCCTGCGAGTCCCACAGCGCGCGGACATACGCCCACACATCGCGTCCCGTCGGCAGCGTCACCGGGCGTCCCGCGAGATGATCGCGGACCTGCGCGAAGAGCCACGGGCTGCGAATGGCGGCGCGGCCGATCATGAGCCCGTGCGCGCCGGTCTCGCGCAGCACGTCAGCGGCCTGCGCTGCCGAGTGCACATGGCCATTGGCGATCACCGGGCACGGCATCACGTCCACGGCGCGGCGAATGAGTGGATAGTGCACGGGCAGGCGGTACATCTGCGCCACGGTGCGCGCGTGCACGGTAAGCGCGTCGACGCGATGCCGCGCGAAGATCGGCAGCAGCGTCTCGAACTCGTCCGTGGACGCGAAGCCGACGCGCGTCTTCACGGTGAACGGGATGGTGAGCGCGTCGCGCAGCGCGCCAAGGATGGCGTCCACGCGATCGGGCTCGCGCAGCAGCCCGCCGCCGGCACACTTGCGATACACGACCGGCGCCGGGCAGCCGAGGTTCAGATCCACCGCCGCCACGCCCTCGCCTTCCAGCACGCGCGCGGTGCGCACCAGACCGGCGATGTCGTTGCCGATCATCTGCGCGATGACGGGACGTCCGGTGGCGTTGCCGCGAATGGCCTCGAGGATGCGGCGCTCGGGCGTCGAGTCGGCCTGCACGCGGAAGTACTCGGTCCAGTAGACGTCGGCGCCGCCGTAGGCGTGGACGAGTGACCAGAAGGCGCCGTCGGTAATCTCCTGCATCGGCGCCAGCGTCAGCAGCGGCTGAGCACTGGCGAACAGCGAGGCCAGCGTGGGCGGCGCGGGCGTGAGATCGGAACCGGCGGGCATCGACACGCCATTATCCGATGGCGTCGCCGGACCGCGGCGCGGTTACTCGTAGCGCAGCGCCAGGTTCGGGTCGATCTGGCTGGCGCGCCGGGCCGGGATGAATCCCGCCGCGGCCGACACCAGTGTCAGCACCGCCGTCGTGGCTACGGCCATCCACGGATCGTTGGCCTGGATGCCGTAGAGCTGCGAGCCCACGTAGCGGCCGAGGCCGATGGCGGCGGGCAGGCCCACGGCGAGACCGATGGCCAGCAGCACGAGCACTTCCTTCATCACCAGCCAGATGACCTGCGACGGATCGGCGCCGAGCGCGAGGCGCAGGCCGAGCTCCTTGCGGCGGCGCGCCACCACGAACGCCATCACGCCGTAGAGCCCGACCGACGCGAGCAGCGTCGCCAGGAAGCCGAACCCCGCCGACAACGAGGCGATCAGGTGGTCCGTGAGCAGCGTCTCGTCGAGCTGCCCTTCCACCGTCTTCACGGCGTAGGCGGGGATGCCGGCGTCGAGCGCGGCGAGCTCACGACGGATCATCGAGAACGCCTGATCCGACGGCGTCTTCGTGCGCACGTAGAACGTCGCCCCCTGCTTGCCGGTCGACGGGATGAACACCTGCCGGCGGACGCCCTCGCGCGGCCCTTCGTAGAGCGAGTTGGCGGCGACGCCGACGATCTCGATCGTGTACTTCAGCCCCGGGCGGTCGCCGAACGCGAGATGGCGGCCGAGCGCGCTCTGGCCGGGGAAGAAGTGATCGGCGAACTGCTTGTTCACGATCGCCACCCTCGGCTCGGGCACGCCCTGGGCGTCGACCGGTCCCTCATCGCCTGGACGGAAGTCGCGCCCTTCCAGGAAGGGAATCTGCATCGTGCTGAAGTAGCCGGGCGACAGCGCGTTCATGAACGCCTGCATGTCCTCGCCGTCCTTCGCCTGGTGGCCTTCGACCGACATCGTGCTGTCCCACTCGTCGCCGCTCAGGATCGGCACGCCCGCCCAGGCCGAGCCGACGACACCGGGCGCGCCGTCGAGACGGTCCTTGAGCTGCCGATACAGCGTCTGCGTACGCGTGTCGTCGTAGCCGCTGAGCGCCGGCGACAGCTGGAACGTGACGAGATTGTCGAGCGCCACGCCGGTGTCGGTGCCCTTGAGGTTCTGCAGGCTCTGCACGAAGAGACCGGCGCCGAAGAGCAGCAGGAAGCTCAGCGCCACCTGCGCGGCCACGAGCCCCTTGCGCAGCACCAGTGAACCGCCGGAGCCGGCGACCGCGCCCACCGTGTCCTTCAGCGTGGCCCAGGTGTCCGGCCGGCTGGCGCGCAGCGCCGGCAATAGGCCGAACACGATGCCCGTGACCATGGTGAGGACGAACGTGAACGTGAGCACGCGCGCGTCGGGCGTCGGCGACACGAGCAGCGGCGCGCCCTCGATCGGGATGAACGCCAGCAGGGCGCGCGTGAGGCCGATCGCCACCACGATGCCAGCGGCGCCGCCGAGCGCGGCGAGCAGCAGGCTTTCGACCAGCAGCTGCCGCACGAGCTGCCCGCGCGAGGCGCCGATCGAGAGGCGCACGGCGATCTCTTTCTGTCGCATGAAGCCGCGCGCGATCAGCAGGTTGGCGACGTTGGCGCAGGCGATGAGCAGCACCAGGCCCACCATGGCCATCAGCACGAGCAGCGGCGTCGAGAAGTCGTTGCGGAGCTGCGAGAAGCCGATGTCGGCCTTCGCGACTTTCAGCGTGCCCTTCAGGAACTGCTCGCGCACGTAGGGGCTGAAGTCTTTCGCGCCGGGCAGCGTGAGCTCGTGCTGGCGGATCTGCAGGAACAGGCCCTGCATCGGCCCGGCCGCGGAATCCACGGTGTAGCCCGGTTTCAGGCGCGCGAACACCTGCACCCACCGGGTACGCTCGTCGTCCATCTTCACCCAGCCCCATTCAGGGACGACCGCCGGCTTCATGAGGATCGGCACGCGGATCTGCGGCGAGCGCGTGGGGTCGAGGCCCGCGAAGCCCGCCGCCGACACGCCGACGATCGTCATCGGGTAGTTGTTGACGAGGATCTTGCGACCGACCACGCCGCGATCGGCGTTGAAGCGCCGCACCCAGTAGTCGTGGCTGAGCACCGCGACCGGAT
Source organism: Vicinamibacterales bacterium (assembly GCA_046331325.1). Lineage (GTDB taxonomy): Bacteria > Acidobacteriota > Vicinamibacteria > Vicinamibacterales > UBA2999 > CADEFD01. Next base: position 59,690 of record JAXLRB010000001.1, read on the forward strand.
GCCCTTCGTAGACCTGATCGTCTTCGGCGGACGAGAACACTCGGCCCACCGCCGCCGGCACGCCGAGCATGGTGAAGTAGTTGCCCGACACCATCTCGCCCGACAGCCGCTCGGTGGCGCCGTCCACCGTCACCGACATCTCGGCCGTGCGACGTGCCAGCACCTCGCTGAACGGCTCGGCGCGCTGCTGGAACTCGCGGTACATCGGATACGAGTGCATCCGCGTGCCCATGTTGCTGCCGGCGTGCGGCCCCTGCTGATACAGCATCACGAGCTGCTCGGGCGCCTTGATCGGCAGCTTGCGCAGCAGGATCTGGTCGATCAGCGTGTAGATGGCGGTATTGGCGCCGATGCCGAGGGCCAGCGACAGCACGGCCACCGACGCGAACAGCGGGTTGCGGCCGAGGCCGCGCAGGGCGAGGCGCAGGTCGTGGGCAGGCGACGTCATGCCGCCATAGACGGAAACAGCGGGCCCGGGGTTGTGCCGGGCCCGCTGGTTTCTGCGGCTGAGGCGCGTCGTACGGGACGAACGCCGTCCGGAATCGGACGGTCTACTTCGCGGGCGGGTAGGTGAACTTGAGGTCCTTGAACGACTCGCCGCCGATGGTCGCGTCCTTCACGACGCCCTCGAACGCGGTCACGCCCTTCAGTGCCGCGTTGGTACCGCCGAACTGCGACGAGTTCCCCACGGTGTCGCCAGTGAGGCCGTTGGCCGTGCTCGTGAGCGACACCGCCACCGGCTTGCCGCCCGCGGGGGTGACCTCGACCGCAATCGCCTTGGCCGGGATGCGCATCACCGCGTGGCCGGCTTTGTCGAGCACATAGGCGGTGAGCAGCCCGCTCGACGGGTCGTGCACGAACTCGAGGTGCCCGGCCGAGCCGAGCGCTACCACCGAGCCGCCGTGCGGCGCGGTCGAGGCGGCTTCCTTCACCGACGAATCTTCGGGGCGCATGCCGCCGGCTTCCTCGGGCGACATCTCGCCCACCTGCTGCGGAACGACCTTCTCGGCCGGCTTCTCGGCCGGCGGCTGCGAACCACCGCCGCAGGCGGCGGTGAGGCCCGCGGCAACGACCACGGACGCGGCATACAGGGTCACACGGGTAGCTCTCACGATCGAATCCTCCGACGCTTGGCTGGGGACGGGCGGCGGTCGCGCCGTCAGCTCGTGATTGTACCGCGCGCGTTACACTCCGCGCATGCGACCCGCTCGTGCCCTGCTGCTCGCCGTACTCGCGGCGCCCCTGCTGATGCAGCCCACCTCGGCCGTGACCCGACTCACGTCGGCGGACGGCCAGTACTGGGACGTGCAGGACACCTCGCCCTGGGCGCAGGACAGCGGCGGCATCGCCACCGGCGGCGGCTCGCATCCGTTCAACGGCTTCGGCTACCTGAAGCTGCGGGTGCGTCACGGCGCGGCTGCCGCGCCGACGGTCGACAACCAGTACCTGCACGGCTTCGGCCTGGCCCACGACGGCGAGCGCTTCGACGCGATCACGCCCGTGCTGCACGACGGCGTGGTGGTGGCCCGCGGCCTCTATGCGCCGGCCGGCACCGACTACCTGCGCTACTACGACAGCTTCACGAACAGCTCGGCCGAGCCGCGCTCGATCGAGGTGGCGTGGGGCGGCGCCACCGGCGCCTACGACGACGGCGGCCGCGTGGCCATCGCCACGACCTCGAGCGGCGACCGCACCATCGACGCTGCCGACACCTTCGTGACGGTGATGCAGAACGCGCGCGGCGTCGCCGATCCGATGCAGGGCCCGTCGGGCCACGGTCCGTCGGCGCACGTGCTGGGACGGGTGGCCGCTGTGCGCGGCGGTGTCGGCGACATGTACGCGAATCCGTTCGCGGATCGCTATCCTGGCTTCGATCCGGCCTACATCGGCTACGTCTATCGACTCACGCTGGCGCCCGGCGAGACGCGCGCGCTCGTGACGTTCGTGGTGAAGGGCCGGAGCGAGACCTACGATCCGCGCGGCGGCCCCGAGCCAATCAGGAACGGCGGCCTTCTGAGCACGTGGTATAGCGCCCCCTACACAGGCACGGATCGGACAGTGCCGGCGGCCGGCAGCGAGATCGCGCGCGTGACCGCGATCGCGAAACAACTCGCGGCCACGCCCGACCTACGGGGCCTCACGCCGCGGCAACAGGCGGCGATCGCCAACTGGCCCGTGAGCGCTCCGGCCCCGGCGCCGTTCACGGTGTTCGAGAAGACGGTGGCCGACCTCGCCGACGCGATGACGCGGGGCGTCGTCACGAGCGAGGACGTCGTGGGCGAGTACCTACGCCGCGCCACGGTCTACGACCGCCATGGACCGACGTTCCGGGCCATGCTCGCGCTCAGTCCGCGCGCCATCGCCGACGCTCGGGCCCGCGACCTCGAACGCGCCGCCGGACGGGCGCGCGGCCCGTTCCACGGCGTGCCGATTGTGCTGAAGGACAACATCGACACGAGCGAACTGCCGACCACCGGCGGCGCGCTGGCGCTCGTGGATCATCGGCCGCGTCTCGACTCGAAGGTCGCGGCCGGCATGAAGGCGGGCGGCGCGATCGTGCTCGGCAAGGCGAACCTCGACGAGTTCCCGTTCGGCGACTTCGGCGTCTCGACGGTGGGCGGCACCGTCGGCAACGCCTACGATCCGTCGCTCTCGACCGCCGGCTCGAGCGGCGGCAGCGCCACCGCGGTGGCGACGAGTCTCGCCGCCCTCGGCTTCGGCACCGACACCTGCAACTCGCTGTCGAACCCGAGCGGCTTCGCCTCGCTCGCCACCATCCGCACGACGCGCGGCCTCACGAGTCGCGCCGGTGTGATGCCGCTCAATCCCTACAACGACGCGGTCGGCCCGATGGGCAAGACCGTGCGCGACGTGGCGATGGCGCTCGATCTCGTCACCGGCACGGATGCGGAGGACGCGGCCACCGCGGAGGCGTCGGCGCACGCGGGTCCGTCGTTCGCCGCGGGGCTGGCGTCCGCCACACTGAAGGGCGTGCGCATCGGCGCGTTCCGCCAGCGGTTCGTCGGCGCGACGGGCGAGCGCGAGGCGGCCGAGGCGATGGAGCGCGCGATCCGCGATCTGCGCGCCGCCGGCGCCGAGGTGGTGGACGTGGCGATTCCCGACTACGACGCCGAGTACGCGAAGGCGCGCGGATCGGCGCCGGGGTCGCTGCGCGCCGGCTGGGAGGCGTATCTCGGCCGCGGCGCGAAGCCCGGCGACCGCGTGCTGACGATCCGCGAGCTGATCGATTCCGGCAAGCTCGCGCCCGGCGGCCAACGGCGGCTTGCCGGCGCCCTCGATCCCACGCCGAGCGGTGCCGCCCTCGACGAAGCCACGCGCCGCTTCTACGCCGCGCGCGAGGCGTATCGCGACCTGCTCGTGCGCGCGATGGATGCGGCGAAGGTCGACGCGCTGCTCTACCCCGCCAATCAGGCGCGCCCGGCCACGCACGAGGGCGGCCAGATCCGCTTCGGCAGCGAGCCCGGCACGTGCGAAGAGAGCGCCGCCACCGGCCTGCCGCAGGTAACCGTGCCGGCCGGGTTCATGGGCGGACGCTACCCTGTGGGCGCATCGTTCCTGGGCCGCCTGTGGGCTGACCGCACCGTGCTCGGCATTGCCTATGCCTACGAGCAGGCCACGCGGCACCGCCGTCCGCCATCGACCGTTCGCTGAGCGAGCGCAACCCGAAGGCGGGGGCGATTCACACGCTGGCGCAGGGCAGGGGCATCAGCCGGCGCCCATGATCGAACAAATTTTTATACAAATACAACAATCTATAAGATTGAATATCTCAATGGGCGATCTATAGGATCGTCCATAAGATGACAACCAAGCGCCTCACCGGAGCCCAGATCCTCTGGGAGTCACTCGTTCGCGAAGGCGTCACCTGCGTGTTCGGCTACCCGGGCGGCGCCATCCTGCCGGCCTACGACGCCATGCTCGACTACCCGATCCGGCACGTGCTGGTGCGGCACGAGCAGGGTGCGGCCCACATGGCCGACGGCTACGCCCGCGCCACGGGCCAGGTGGGCGTGGCCATCGCCACCTCGGGACCCGGGGCCACCAACCTCGTGACCGGCATCGCGACCGCGATGATGGACAGCTCGCCCATCGTGTGCATCACGGGCCAGGTGGGCAGCCGTCTGATTGGCTCGGACGCGTTCCAGGAATGCGACATCACCGGCATCACGCTGCCGATCACCAAGCACAACTACCTGGTGACCAACCCCGAAGACGTGGCGGACGTGGTGCGCGAGGCGTTCCAGGTCGCGCGCTCGGGACGACCGGGGCCGGTGCTGATCGATCTCACGAAGGACTGCCAGCAGCGGGCCTGCGACTTCGCGTGGCCCGAGGACGCCGCGCCGGTGCGGCATCGCCCCGACCTGCGCCCCGGTGACGCCGACATCGACCGCGCGGTCGCGCTCATCGCCGCCGCCGAGCGGCCGGTGATCCTGGCCGGCAACGGCATCATCGCCGCCGGCGCCAGCGATCTCGTGCGCCGCTTCGCCGAGCACATCGACACGCCCATCGCGATGACGCTGCTCGGCATCGGCGGCGTGCCGGCGTCGCATCCACTGAACCTCGGCATGATGGGCATGCACGGCGAGGCGTGGGTGAACACGGCGATCCAGGAAGCGGATCTGCTGATCGCGCTCGGCATGCGTTTCGACGATCGCGTCACCGGCAACGTCAAGACCTACGCGCTCAACGCGAAGAAGATCCACGTCGAGATCGACCGGTCTGAGATCAACAAGAACGTGAAGGTCGACGTCGGGCTCGTCGGCGACGTCGGCCAGCTGCTGCAGGCGCTGCTGCCCCGCCTCGAGCGCGGACAGCACGCCGCATGGCGCGCGCACATCGACGCGCTGAAGGGCGATGCCGCGGTGCGCGACATCCAGAACCTGCCGGACAACGGTCACCTCTACGCCGCGCACGTCATCCACGACCTGTGGCGCGAGACGGGCGGCAACGCGGTGGTCGTCACCGATGTCGGCCAGCACCAGATGTGGGAGGCGCAGTACTACCACCACGACCAGCCGCGCTCGCTCATCACCTCGGGCGGCCTCGGCACGATGGGCTTCGCGCTGCCGGCGGCGATCGGCGCCAAGGTGGCGCGTCCCGACGCCGAGGTGTGGGTGGTGGTGGGCGACGGCGGCTTCCAGATGACGATGGCGGAACTGGCGACCATCGCGCAGGAAGGCCTCGACATCAAGGTGGCCATCGTGAACAACGGCTACCTGGGCATGGTGCGGCAGTGGCAGGAGTTCTTCTACGAACGCCGCTATGCCGCCACGCCGCTGTCGAGTCCCGACTTCGTCGCCCTGGCCGGCGCGTTCGGCCTGAAGGCGATGCGCGTGACCACCCGCGATGAAGTGGTGCCCGCCGTGCAGGCGGCGCGCACGCACGCGGGCACCGTCGTGATCGACTTCCGCGTCGAGCAGGAGGACACGGTGTATCCGATGGTGCCGGCCGGCGCCGATCTGCACAACATGATCCGGCGGCCGAGCGTGCTGGCGGAAACGGGGGCGGACCAGTGATGACGACCTTCATCGTCGCCGTCGAGAACAAGCCCGGCGTGCTCACCCGCGTGGCCTCGCTCTTCCGCCGCCGCGGCTACAACATCGAGTCGCTCACCGTCGGGCACACCGAGACGCGCGGCGTCTCACGCATGACCATCGTGCTCGACGTCGACGCCGAAGGCGCGCATCACGTCGAGGCGCACCTCTACAAACTGGTGAACGTGCTGCGCGTCGACAACGTGACGCACCGCCCGAACGTGATGCGCGAGCTGACGCTGATCAAGGTGGCGACGTCGCCGTCGACGCGGCCCGAGATCTTCCAGCTGGCCGACGTGTTCCGCGCCCGCATCATCGACGTGTCGATCGACTCGCTCGTGCTCGAGCTCACCGGGGGCGGCGCCAAGCTCGACCGCCTGCTGGAAGTGCTGGCGCCCTACGGCGTGCTGGAAATGGCGCGCACTGGCACGCTCGCCATGGCCCGCGGCGAAGGCGGCGCCTTCGACGCCCCGTCCACGGCACACGCCGGTGACGAGGCGACATCGGACATCGCCTATTCGGTCTGACCCGCACCGCCGCCAGATCACCCGATCACTCGATCAGATCATCCGATCACGAGATCACCCGATCGCCCGATCACGCGATCACCAGATAACAAGGACCCGTTCAATGGCCACGATCTACTACGACTCCGACGCCGACCTCGCCCCGATCCGCGCGATGAAGGTCGCCGTCATCGGCTACGGCTCGCAGGGGCACGCGCACGCGCTGAACCTGCGCGACAGCGGCGTCGACGTGCGCGTCGGCCTGCACGCCACGAGCGGCTCGGCGGCCAAAGCCCGCGCCGCCGGCCTGCGCGTGCGCACGATCGCCGACGCCGCGGCTGAGGCCGACGTGATCATGCTGCTCATCCCCGACACCACGCAGGGCGAGATCTACGCGCGCGACATCGCCCCGCACCTCACGGCGGGCAAGACGTTGATGTTCGCGCACGGCTTCAACATCCGCTTCGGCATCATCACGCCGCCGACGGACGTCGACGTCACGATGGTGGCGCCGAAGTCGCCCGGCCACCGCGTTCGCGAGCTCTACGAGGAGGGCGCCGGCACGCCGGCCCTCTTCGCGATTCATCAGGACGCCACGGGACACGCACGGCGCCTGACGCTGTCGTACGCCAAGGCCATTGGCGTGACCCGCGCCGGCGTGCTCGAGACGACCTTCGCGGAAGAAACCGAGACCGATCTCTTCGGCGAGCAGTCGGTGCTCTGCGGCGGCACGAGTGCGCTGGTGAAGGCGGCGTTCGAGACCCTGGTCGAGGCCGGCTATCAGCCCGAGATCGCCTACTTCGAGTGCATGCACGAGCTGAAGCTCATCGTCGACCTGATGTATCGCGGCGGTCTCAACTACATGCGCTACTCGGTCAGCGACACGGCCGAACACGGCGACTACACGGGCGGGCCGCGCATCGTCACCGCCGAGACACGCGCCGAGATGAAGCGGATGCTCGGCGACATCCAGAGCGGCCGCTACGCGACGCTGTGGATGGACGAACACAAGGCAGGCCGGCCCACCTTCACCGCCACGCGGATGGCCGAGCAGCAGCACCCCATCGAGAAGGTCGGCGCCGACCTGCGGGCGATGATGCCGTTCCTGAACCCCGTGACGGTGAAGCCGGAAGACCAGCGGCAGCCGGTGGGTGGCTAGCGGCTGGCGGCTGGCCAGGACGCGTTCCGCCATGGGCGCGATTGGAGGACAATCGCGCCCATGCTTCGTACGCCGCACGCCGCTGCACTCGCCCTCGTCGCGACGCTCTTCGCCGCCTGTCAGTCCGCGGCGCCGACGCCGGCATCCGCCACCGACGCGCGGGCGGCGATGGATCGCGATCTGATCGACGTCACCGTCGCGGGGCTGCATCGCCTGTACGACGCGAAGACCTACACGGTGACGCAGGTGGTGCAATGGCACCTCGATCGCATCGATCGCTACAACGGCGTCTACGGCGCGATCGAAGTCGTGTTCCGCGAGAGCGCACTGACACGCGCGGCGGCGCTCGACGCCGAGGCCGCGAAGGGCGGCACCGCCCACGCGCGCGGCGCGCTGTGGGGCGTGCCCATCGTCATCAAGGCGAACACCAGTATCGAGGGTGAGATCACGACCGCCGGCTGGGAGGGCTTCCGTCTGCCCGGCCACGAGCTGGTGGCGCCGAAGGACGCGGCGGTCGTCGCGAAGTTCAAGGCCGCCGGCGCCGTGATCGTCGGGCACTCGAACATGCCCGACCTGGCCAACAGCGACACCAATCGCAGCACGTCGTTCGGCCGCACCGGCAACGCCTACGACGTGCGCTTCTCGCCCGGCGGGTCGTCCGGCGGCACGGTCACCGCGGTCACGGCAAACTTCGCCGTGCTCGGCAACGGCACCGACACCGGCAACTCGATCCGCATGCCGGCGGCGACGAGCGGACTCGTCGGCGTCTTTCCCACCCGTGGGCTCGTCAGCATCGCCGGCATCGCGCCGCTCGACTGGTTGCTCGACAACACCGGCCCGATCGCGCGCACGGCGGAGGATGCCGCGATCGCCCTTGCGGTGATGACGGGTGAGGATCCGCTCGACGCGCGCACGGCCGGCAGCGCCGCCACGGCGCCGAAGACGCCGCCGGCGCAGTGGCTCGCCGCCGGCTCGCTCAAGGGCAAACGCTTCGGCGTGCCGGCGTTCGTCCTCGCCGGCGACGGCATCCCCTTCCACGGCATCCCCGTCGACGCCCGTCCCGCCGACTTCGAACGCCTGCGCACGGCCGCCAACATGCCGCTGCGGCCCGAGACGCGCGAGATGTTCATGAAGGCGGTGGAGACGCTGCGCGCGGCCGGCGCCGAGGTGGTGATCGATCCGGCGATCCTGCCGATCGACTTCGCGCGTCTCGCCAGCCGCGTCTCCACCTACGCCTACATGAAGGACGGGACGAACCAGTTCCTGGCGCAGTTCGGTCCGGCGGCGTATCACTCCGCCGACGACTACGCGCGCGTGGTAGGGCGGCCGCTCTACACCTCGTCGATCGGCACCGAGGACAACTTCCGGCTGATGGGCGGCGTGCGGCTCGATCAGCGCGTGCTGGCGGCCGATCCCGACGCCGAACGTCGCTACCACGCGCCACGACGCGAGATGCTCGCGGCGTACCTCGCGCCGCTCGATCGCGAGAAGCTCGATGGCTATGTCTACCCGGCGATCCAGATGCCCCCGCCCGACGAGTCGATGCCGCAGGATGGTCGCGTGAGCGAGGGGCCGCACTCGGCCACGAGCTGGGTGAACATGATCGGCGTGCCGGCGGTGGTGGTGCCGGCCGGGTTCTACGCCAGCGGCCTGCCGTTCGGCCTGGAGTTCTCGATGCGCCCCTGGCAGGATGCCGAGCTGCTCGGCGTCGCCCGCGCCTGGGAAGGCGTGATGCCGAAGCGCGTGCCGCCAGTGCTCGTGGAGCGCGGTCTGCTGCCAATCACCCCTGCCCGACCACACTGAACACGCGTACACTTGAGTCATGGATGCCATCGTCCAGTCGCACGCGCAGCTGCTCTCCGTTCACGCCAGCCTGATTGCCAAAGCGCTCGACGGCCTCAGCGCCGGCGAGTTGGTGCGGCAGCCGGGCGACGGCAGCAATCCGATTCTCTGGGTGGCGGCCCACGTCGTCGCCACGCGCGGAGGCCTGCTGAAGATGCTCGGCGCCTCGTGGGCCGAACCGGCGTGGACGGCAGACTTCATGCGCGGGCACGCGCGCCCCGCTGCCACCAGCTACCCGCCGGTTGGCGAAGTGCTCGCCACGCTCACCGCGACGAGCGGCGCCCTCAGCGCCGCGTTGGCGGCATATCCCGCGGAGCAGTGGGACGCGCCGTCGCCGCGATCGTGGCCGGTCGCCGACAAGTCGATGCGGGGCACGATTGCCTTCTTCGTGTTCCACGAGGGCTATCACGTGGGACAGATCGGCTACCTGCATCGCTGGCTCGGCCGGCCCGGACTGGTCGGGTGACGGCGGACGTCTGACCTGATGCCACGATCCGAATCGTCGATCGGCGTCGTGCTGCGCCGCCTCGTCGCGGCGGTCCTGCTCGGCGGCCTCGGTCGAGCGTTCGTGCTCCATGCCCCGGCGCTCGCCGACGGGGTGAACCTGCGGTTCGACGAAGCAGTCGTGCTGTTCGCCATGCTGACGCTTGGCGGGCCGTGGGGCGCCGTGGCCTCGCTCGTCGCCACGGTGGGCACGCCGGAACCGGCCTACAGCGCGGTGTGGGCGCTCGAGCCGTTGCTGGCCGGCTGGGTGATCGGTCGCGGGGTGGCGCCGGTGGTCGCGGTCGCCGCGTTCTGGCTGCTGGTCGCCACGGTGTTCTACTCCGGAGCGCTGCCGCTGCTCGACAACAGCGTCGATGCCCGGCTGTTGCTCGCCAAGCAGCTCGTGAACGGCACGCTGTGCGCCGCGCTCGCACAGGTGGCGGCGGCGTCCGGAACGCTGCGGCGCCTGCTCGGCGCCTCGTCGCACGACGCCCGGCCGGTGCCCCTGCGGACGCAGATCACGCGCGCGCTCGTGCCGGTCTCGGCGATTCCGGTGATTCTGCTCGGCCTCGGCCTCGGCCGGCTCTACGCCACCCATCTCGTGCGCGAGGGCACCACGGATCTGCAGGCCCGCGCCGACACGGTGGCGGGGCGGTTGCGCGACTACGTCAATTCGACCGATGGCGACGTGGTCACGCTCGCCGGCAGTCTCTCGGGGGCCAAGCGCCCGGCGTCCGACGTGCAGCGCATCCTGAACCTGCACCACGCCGGCAGCGTCTTCTCGGCGATGATCGTCACCGACGCCGATGGACGGGTGATCGCCGTGTCGGCGCGTTCGGGCGTGGTACCGGCGGCCGTCATCCCGCCGGTGAGCGAGCGCGAGTACTTCACCGAAGCGAAGCGCACCGGACGCCCGTTCCGCAGCGGCGGCTTCCTGGGCCGCGGCTTCAGCGCCGACAGCAACGCCATCGTCGCGGTGAGCGCGCCATACACCGACGCGTCCGGCGCCTTCGCCGGCATCGTGCAGGGCACCGTGGGCCTCGTGCAGCTGAGCGCCTGGCTCGGGCGGGTCGCCGGCACGTCCGACATCTCGTGCCTCGTGCTCGATCAGAACGACCGGGTCGTGGCGTCGTCGGGCGCGATGGCACCACCGCTGCTGGCGAGCGGCCGTGATCTGGCGTGGGTGCGCGCCACGGAGGACGCCGCCACCGCCGCCTTCGACGACGCAGCGACAGCGCGCAACGGCGTGCGTCCCGAGCGCACCGTCACCGTTCGCGCCGGCGTCGACAACCTGGCGTGGCAGATTCACATCCGTCGGTCCATAGCCTCGATTCAGGCGCCGCTGGTGCCGTTCTACCTGCTCTCGGCGGGCTGGCTGCTCTTCTGTCTGGGCGTGGCCACCCTGATCGCGAGCCGCGTGTCGTGGCACATCACGCAACCGCTCGAAGCCCTGGCGCGGTCGGCCGAGTCGATCGGGCGTGGCCGCGAGGCGCCGCTGCCGGCCGTCGCCAGCTCGGCGCCGGCCGAGGTGCGCACACTGCACCACGAACTCGGCGACATGCTGACGCGCCTGCAGGACTCGCTGCGCCTGCTCGACGAGAAGGTCCGAGAGCGTTCCGCGGAGCTGGCCGCCGCCACGGCCCGCAACGACACCATGTTCCGCGCCGCCAGCGACGGCATGCTGGTGCTCGATTCCGACCGCCGCATCGTCGAGGCCAACGACGCCTTCAGCCGCCTGATCGGCGTGCCGCACGAGCGCCTGATCGGCACGTCGATCCGTCATTACGAGGTGGGCACCACCGCCGAGGTGGTGCGGCAGCGCGATGCGCACGTCGCCCGCGCGGGCTCGATGCGCTTCGAGACGCTGCTGCGCGCCGAGTCTGGCGACGCCGTGCCGGTCGACGTGGTGGTCACCGAGCTGCCCTCGCGCGACGGCCGCCTGCTCGCCGGCGTGCGCGACATCTCGGAACGGCGGCGCTCCGAGACCGAGCGCACGCAGCTCGAGGCGCGCCTGCGTCACTCACAGAAGATGGAAGCCATCGGCACGCTGGCCGGCGGCATCGCCCACGACTTCAACAACATCCTCACGCTGATCGCCGGCAGCGCCGACCTCGCGGCCTTCGACATCCCCGAAGGCCATCCGGCACGACCGTATCTGGAGCAGATTCAGCGGGCGTCGTCGCGCGCCGAGGCCCTGGTGCGGCAGATCCTCACGTTCAGCCGCCGCCGCGACGAGCAACGCGATGTCGTCGCGCTGCCGCCGATCGTGCGGGAGGCGGCGAGCATCCTGCGCTCGACGCTGCCGGCGATGATCGAGATCCGCACGATCGTCGACGACGACGTGCCGGCGGTGCAGGCCGACTCGGTGCAGCTGCACCAGGTGCTGATGAACCTCGGCACCAATGGCGCCTACGCGATGCGCGAGGCCGGCGGCGTATTGACGATCGCCCTGCGCGGCGAGCGCCACGCCGACGGCAACGCCGCGGCGGTGCTCGAGGTGTCGGACACCGGCGTCGGCATGGACCGTGACACCCTCGAGCGCGTCTTCGAGCCGTTCTTCACCACCAAGCCGGTGGGCATCGGCACCGGGCTCGGCCTGGCCGTGGTGCACGGCATCGTCACCTCGCACGGCGGCACGATCGACGCGACCAGCACGCCCGGCCGCGGCACCACGTTCCGCATCAGCCTGCCCTCGGCGGGCCGCGCGGCGATCGCGCCGGAGCCGGCCTTCGCGGCCGCGCCGCTGCCGGCCCATCGCACCGCGCACGTCCTGGTCGTCGATGACGAACCGGAGCTCGTGGGGCTGCTGTGCAAGCAACTGACGCGACTCGGATATTCCGCGCAGGGCTGCTCGGGTCCCGAAGAGGCGCTCGAGGCGCTCCGCGGTGACGGACCGCAGATCGACGTGGTGGTGAGCGACCTCGCGATGCCGCGGATGAGCGGCATCGACCTCGCCGAGGCCATCCATCACGAGCGGCCCGAGCTGCCGATCGTGCTGTGCTCGGGACGCGTCACCGAGGAAGACCGCGGCCGCGCGGAACGCGTCGGCGTACAGGGCTTCCTGGCCAAGCCGTTCGCCAGTCATCAGCTCGCCGACGTGATGGCGCGATCGCTCGGCGCCGACGGCACGCGGCACTGAGCGCAGGGCTCTACGAGGCCAGCAGCGCGCGCACTCGCGGCACCACCTCGGTGCCGTAGAGCCGGATGCTCTCGAGACACGTCTCGTGCGGCAGGGCGCCGTTGCTGTACTTCAGGTCGAACCGCGACAACCCCAGCGTGCGGATCGTCGACGCGATCTTGCGCGCCACCGTGTCGGGCGCGCCGACGTAGAGCGCGCCGTCCGGACTCGATTCGCGATCGAACTGCGCGCGGGTGACCGGCGGCCAGCCGCGCTCGGCGCCGATGCGGCCGAACATGTCACGGTAGTGCGGCCACAGCTCTTCACGGGCCTGCTCGTCGCTGTCGGCGACGTGGCCCGGTGAATGCACGGCGATCGGCAGCGGCGCGAGATCCAGTTCGTTGAGCGCGCGCCGGTAAAGGTCCGCGAAGGGCACGAAGCGCGCCGCCGAGCCGCCAATGATGGCGAGCGTGAGCGGCAGGTTGTAGCGGGCCGCCCGCACCACCGACTCGGGACTGCCACCGACGCCGATCCAGGTGGTGAGCCGGCCCTGTTCGATCGGCGGATACACGCCGGCGACGTCGAGGGCCGGACGCGTGCGGCCTTCCCACTTCACGGGGCCGTTCTCGAGCAGCGCCGCGAACAGATCGAGCTTCTCCTCGAACAGCACGTGGTAGTGCTGCAGGTCGAAACCGAAGAGCGGGAACGACTCGGTGAACGACCCGCGGCCCACGATCACCTCCGCGCGGCCGTTCGAAATCGCGTTCAGGGTCGAGAAGCGCTGGAACACGCGGATGGGATCGTCGGTGCTGAGCACGGTGACGGCCGACCCGAGATGAATCCGCGAGGTGCGCGCCGCGATCGCCGCCAGCAGCACCTCGGGCGCAGAGATGGCGAAGTCGGGACGGTGGTGTTCACCGACGCCGAAGCACGCGAGACCGAGCTGGTCGGCCAGCTCCGCCTGCGCGACCACGTTGCGCAGCACCTGCGCGTGTGACAGCGGCCGGCCGTCTGGGCCGAGCGTGATGTCGCCGAAGGTGTCGAGGCCGAACTGCAGGGCCTCGGGAGCCACGGACTGCGGGGTCGTCATCCGATCGAGTGTATCCGCAGGCCCCGTCGCCGGTCCCGCCGCTCGTCCTCCGACGACGCGCTTCGGCTGCACCGCGGGCCGGCGACGCGGCGATACTGGAGCCATGCTCGTGACCCCGACACGTCTCGTCCGTTCGCTGCTCCTCGCCGGTGCCGTCGTCACGGCCGTGCCGCTCGCCGGTGCCCAGGGACAGGCGCCCCCGTCGCCTCGGGCGGCCGCCGCCGGCGTGCCGGCCGACAACGAGATCGTTCCGGTCGACCCGCTCATCACCATCGGCACCCTGCCGAACGGGCTGCGCTACTACGTTCGGCCGAACGGCACGCCGCGCGGTCGCGCCGAACTTCGGCTGGTGGTGAAGACCGGCTCGGTGCTCGAGGACGACGATCAGCGCGGCCTCGCCCACTTCGTCGAGCACATGGCCTTCAATGGCTCGAAGAACTTCCCCGGCAATGCCATCGCCACCTTCATGCAGGGCATCGGCATGCGCTTCGGTGCACACGTCAACGCGCACACGAGCTTCGACGAGACCGTCTACGAGCTGCAGATCCCGACCACCGACGCCTCCATCGTCGACACGGCGCTGCTGATGATGGAGGACTGGGCGCACGGCGTCACGTTCCCGGCCGAGGAGATCGACAAGGAACGCGGCGTGATTCTCGAGGAATGGCGCCTCGGGCTCGGCGCCGACTCGCGCATGCAGGACAAGGTGATGCCCGTGCTGCTGCGCGGATCGCGCTACGCCGAGCGGTCGCCGATCGGCGTGCCCGACGTGATTCGCACGGCGCCGTACGCCCGGCTGCGCCAGTTCTACGCCGACTGGTATCGCCCGGACCTGATGGCCGTGATCGCGGTGGGCGACTTCGATCGCGCCGGGATGGAGGCGAAGATCAAGGCGCGCTTCGGCCCGATTCCGGCGCCGGCGTCGCCGCGGCCACGCACCGCGTTCACCGTGCCCGATCAGCCCGGCACGCAGTACGTGGTGGCCACCGACCGCGAGGCGCGGGCCACCACCGTCGCCCTCATCGGCAAGATGCCGGCCCGCGATCAGCGCACCGTCGGCGTCTACCGCCAGCAGATGGTGGAGCGCCTGTTCGCCGGCATGCTGAACGATCGCCTCGATGAGATCGCGCGCACCCCGGGCGCGCCGTTCCAGATCGCCCGCGCGTCGCGCGGCCTGTTCGTCCGCACCATGGAGGCCACGACGATGCAGGCGCTGGTGGCTGACGGCGGTGCCGAACGTGGCCTCGCCGCCCTGGCGGCGGAAGCCGAGCGCGTCGCCCGCTTCGGCTTCACGCCCACCGAGCTCGCACGGCAGAAGGTCAGCAGCCAGCGCTATCTGCAGCAGGCGCTGGCCGAGAAGGACACCAGTCCGTCGGCGCCACTGGCCGCGGAGTTCATCCGCAACGTGATGAACGACGAGCCGCTGCCAGGCATCGTCGCCGAGCAGCGCCTGGCCCAGCAGCTCATGCCCGGCATCACGCTCGAGGAAGTGAACCGGCTCGCCGCCTCGTGGCTGCCCGATCGCAATCGGGTCGTCGTGGTCAACGCTCCGGAGCGGGCCGGAGCGGCCGTGCCGACACAGGCCTCCCTCGCCAGCGCCCTGGCCAGCGTCGGCGTTCGCGCGCTGACCGCTTACGTCGATCGCGTCAACACCGCGCCGCTCCTCGACCCGCTCCCCACGCCGGGCCGGGTCGCGTCGACGACGACCAATGCCGCACTGGGCCTCACGGAATGGCGGCTGTCGAACGGCGTTCGCGTCGTGCTGAAGCCCACCACGTTCAAGGCCGACGAGATCCTGTTCCGGGCCCTCAGCCCGGGCGGCACCTCGCTGGCGAGCGACGCCGACTACGTCGCCGCCCTGACGGCCGAAGACGTCGTGGAGGAAGGCGGCCTCGGCCGCTTGTCGCTCACCGATCTCGACAAGGCGCTGTCGACGAAGAACGTCGCCGTGCGCGCCGACATCGACTCGAACGAGGAAGGGCTCACCGGCGGCGCCGCGCGTGGCGACCTCGAGACGATGTTCCAGCTGATCCACCTGCGCTTCACGGCGCCACGCGCCGACGCGACCGCGTTCGGCGTCCTCACGACCAACCTCAAGCGCATGCTGGCGAACCAGGAAGCCGAGCCCGACGCGGTGTTCGATCGCACGGTGGCCGCGGCGCTCACCGGCGACCATCCACGGGCGCGGCCGCTCACCCCGGCCATGGTCGAGCAGATGAACCTCGACCGCTCGCTGGCCTTCTACAAGGACCGCTTCGCCGATGCCAGCGACTTCACGTTCGTGTTCGTCGGCAGCTTCGATCTGGCCACGATGCGGCCGCTCGTCGAGCGCTACCTGGCCTCGTTGCCGTCGCTCGGTCGCCACGAGTCGCCGCGCGACGTCGGCATCCGGCCGCCCGCCACGGTGATCAGGCGCGAGGTGCGCAAGGGCGTCGAGCCGAAAAGCCAGGTGCGGGTGGTGTTCTCGGGACCGTTCGAGAACACCGAGGCCAACCGCCTGCTGATCAACACGATGGGCGCCACGCTCAGCGGCAACCTGCATCGCACGCTGCGCGAGGACGAGGGCGGCACCTACGGGGTGAGCGTCCAGCCGACGTTCGGGTTCCAGCCCGTGCAGGAGTACCGCATCTCGATCGAGTTCGGCTGCGATCCAGCGCGTGTCGACGGCCTGGTGGCCGATATGTGGCGTGTCATCTCGGCCTTCAAGGACAGCGGCCCGTCGCGCGGACAGATTGCCGACGGACGGCTGGCCGCCTCGCGCGAGCTCGAGACGAACCTCCAGCAGAACGGCTACTGGCTGAGCCGCGTCACCCAGGCCCTGGCCCGCAACGAGGACGTCGCCACGGCGATCGACCCGCGCCGGCTCTACGACGGCATCACAGTCGAATCCGTGCGCGACGCGGCGCGGAAGTACCTGGACGAGACGCGCTACGTCCAGGTCATCCTGCGGCCCGAACGGCCCTAGCTCCGGCCGCCGACCGCACCTGACACCAACAGGCCTACAGGTTTTGTCTTACGCGTCTTGACATTTTGATTATTCAAAATTACAGTTTTCATTCATGTGCCATCGATGTCTGCCGGCCGTGGTGGCCGCGCTGCTGGCCGCGCCTCCCACTCTGTGGGCGCAGTCACCGGCGACGCTCACCGGCGTGATCACCGACGCCCAGCAGGCGGCGATTCCCGGAGCGGCCGTGCTGCTGCGTCAGCCGGCAAGCGGCCTCGAGCGCGCGACCACGACCGACGCGAGCGGCCACTTCTCCCTGCCCAATCTGCCGGCCGGCACGCACGAGGTGACGGCGATGCTCGACGGCTTCACGCCGGCCACGGCCCGCCTCGTCCTGGCGGCGGGCGCGACCGCGCGCCTCGACCTGCAGCTCTCGCTGGCCGGCGTCACCGACGCCGTGGTGGTGCGGCCGGCCGAGGCGGCGATCGACGAGACGAGCGCCGGCACGCGGCACGCGGTGAGCGCCACGCGCATCGAGCGCCTGCCGGTGGCGGTCACCAGTCGTGGCCTCGAGGCCGTCCTCGTCGGCTTCCCCGGCTTCTCGCAGAACGCCAACGGCGCCATCCATCCCCGCGGCGCGCACAACCAGATGACGTTCGTGATCGACGGCCTGCCGATCAGCGACCAGCTCACCGGCGCGTTCGCGAATGCGCTCGATGTCGGCGTCGTGCAGACGGCCGAGCTCATCACCGGCCACGTGCCGGCGGAGTTCGGCGGCAAGGTCTCGGGCGTGGCGGTGCTCGGCAGCCGCAGCGGATTGGGCACGGGACGCGCGTCCACCGGCTCGATCGCTCTCGGCGCCGGCGGGTTCGGCACGACGCAGGGCTCGCTGCAGTGGGGCGGTGAACGCGGCGGCGTCGGCTACTTCACGTCGTTCACGGCGCTCGACACCGACCGCTTTCTCGACGCGGTGTCGCTCGACAACCTGCACAACGGCGGGCGGATGGCCCGCGGCTACGCGCGTCTCGACCTGCGACCCTCGGTGCGCGACACACTGCGCGTCCACGGCATGGGCGGCGCGTCGCGCTTCGAGCTCGCCAATCGCCGCTCGCAGCAGGCGGCGGGTCAGGATCAGCGCCAGCGTCTGGGCGACGTATCGATCTGGGCGAGTCATCTGCGCACGCTCGGCGCGTCGGGCGCGGTCGAGTCGACGCTCGGCCTGCGGACGACGTCCGCCGTGCTGCAGCCGAGCACCGGCGACACGCCGGTGACGGCGAGCCAGGATCGCCGGCTGTCGACGGTGACCGGCCAGGTGCGGATCACACGTCAGCTCGCGCCGTGGCAGCTGCGCGCCGGCGCCGACGTCCAGGCGTTTCCCGTGCGCGAGCGGTTCTCGATGGCGATCACCGACGCGCACTTCAACGCCCCGGGCGCGCCAGGCTTCAACGACGCGCTGCTCGCACACGACCTCACACGAGGGGGCACGCCCTTCGCGTTCGACGCCGCCCGCACCGGCACCGCCGCGAGCGCGTTCGTGCAGATGATGGGCCCACTCGGGCCGCTGTCGATCAACGGCGGGCTGCGCCTCGACGACTATCGCTTCCTCGTGCGCGGCTGGCAGGTGCAGCCGCGGCTCGGTGTGTCGTGGCGCGTGCCTGGCCGCGACGTCGTGCTGCGCGCGTCGTACAACCGCAACTACCAGACGCCGCCCAACGAGAACCTGCTGCTCTCGAATTCTCGCGAGGCGGCCAGACTGGCCCCGTCCCGCGTGCGCGACGCGCTGGGCGGCGGCGTGCGCGTCATCCGCCCCGAGCAACAAGACGTGGTGGAGGCGGGCCTGCAGTCCGCACTGGGACGCACGTTCACACTCGACCTCGCCGCCTACGCCAAACGCTCGCGCGACCAGCAGGACAACAACAACTTCTTCGACACCGGCATCATCTTCCCGACGACGTTGCAGGCGCTGCACGTGCGCGGCGCCGAGGCGCGCCTGGCGATGCAGCCCCGCCGCGGCGTCAGTGGCGCGATCAGCGTGACCTCGTCGCGCGCGATCGCGACGCCGCCGTTCACCGGCGGGCTCTTCCTCGGGCAGGACGCCGTGGACCTGCTCTCGGCGGGGCGCTTCGCCATCGACCACGATCAGCGTCTGAGCGTGCACGCCAGCGGCACGTGGGATCCGACCGGTCCGTTCTGGATGGGGGCGACCGTGCGACACGACAGCGGGCTGGTGGCCAATCCATCGGATCCGATCGTGGTGGCCGCGGATCCGGATGTCGCGGACCTGCTGCCCTACGTGAACCTGACGGCATCGACGCCGCGCGTGCGCCCGCGCACGATCGCCGATCTCGCGCTGGGCCTCGATCGCACGACAACAGGCGGCCGCCGCGTGTGGAGCCTGCAGGTGCAGGCGGCGAACCTGTTCGATCGCACGGCGCTCTACAACTTCCAGTCGGTGTTCGTCGGTACGCGCGTGGTACAGCCACGCACGCTGTCGGCGCGGCTCACCCGCTACTTCTGATCACTGCCGACGCGCCGGCTCAGAGCACCTGTTCGCGGTAGAAGCGGATCAGATCCAGCGGCGGCGGCGTGTGCCCCATCGCTCGAATCATCGCCGCGGCCTGGCCGCGGTGATGCGTGGCGTGGTTCACCACGTGCAGCACGATCTGCCAGAGGGGCGTGGCGTGCGGGCGGCCCTGCAGATCCTGGTAGTGCGCGAGCGGACCGGCGTCGGAGAGCGCCGCCGCCCACGCCTGCCAGCGCTCGAGCAGCGCCGGCCAGTCGTGCTGCAGCACCTGCAGGTGCATGTCGCGCTCGGGCACGAGGAAGGGCTCTGGCGCGCGTCCCTCGATGCGGTTCAGCCAGACGCGGTCGGCCGCGTAGACGTGCACGAGTGTGCCGAGCACGTGCTTGTCGGCGCTCTTGTGATCGCGCGTCAACTCCTCTGGCGTCAGCGCGGCCGCCGCCTCGACGATGCGCGTCGTGGCCCACGCCGTGTACTTCAAATGCGTCCGCAGCGTCTCGACCGGTACGCTCACTGCGTCCTCCGCTCCCTGTTCCCTGCTATTTCGGCAGCCGATCCGGCATGTCGGCAATCACATAGGCCATCGTGGCAATGGCCGCCGCGGCCTTCGAGACTTCCTCGGGTGCGATGCGATCGACCGTGTCCGCCGGCGTGTGGTGAATCGTGAAGTAGCGCGTGTCGTCGCCGTCGTAGGCCATCATCGGCACCTTGCCGGCCTGCGAGATCGGCCCGATGTCGGCGCCGCCACCTCCGGGCCCGACGGGCGGGAATCCGAGCGGCGTGAGCAGCGTGGCGATGGCGTCGATGTACTTGCGCGCCTCGGGCGTCCCGGTGAAACCAAGCCGCGCCGGCGCGAAGACGCCGGAGTCGGACTCGAGCGCGAACACGTGGTCGCCGGCCGCGGCCATGTTGGCGTCGCGGTAGCCGTTGCCGCCGCGCGTGCCGTTCTCTTCGTTGGTGAAGAGGCCCAGGCGCACGGTGCGCTTCGGCTGGATGCCGAGGTTCTTCATGAGGCGCAGCGCTTCCCACGTCACGACGCAGCCGACGCCGTTGTCGGAGGCACCCATGCCGACGTCCCACGAGTCGAAGTGGCAGCCCACGAGCACGATCTCCTTCGGCAGCTCGCGGCCGACGATCTCGCCGAAGACGTTGGCCGACTCGGCGTCGGGTTCCATGTGCGCCTCCATCTTCAGGCGCACGCGCACCTTCAGGCCGCGGTCGGACAGGCGCTGGATCCGGTTGGCGTCTTCCGCCGCAATCGCGGCCGTGGGGATCTTCGCGACGCCGTCGGCGTAGTTCATGTTGCCGGTGTGCGGCGTGCGCAGGCCCATCGGGCCCACCGCGCGCACCAGCGCAGCCACCGCGCCGGCCTTTGCCGCCGCCGACGCGCCGCCGCTGCGATACGCCACCGTCTGGCCGTAGTTCGTGAACGGCACGTTGAAGAGCACCACCTTGCCCTTCGCCTCGGCGGACCGCGCCTCGAGGTCTTTGAAGTCTTTCACCACCAGCACGTCGGCTTCGATGCCGGCCGGAGGCGTGGCCACACTGCCGCCGAGCCCGAGCATCACTACCGGGTGTTCCGGCGGATCGATGATCGTGAGGCTCTCCTGCCCGCGCACCCACCGCGGCACCATGATCTTCTCGGCCCGCACATTGGCGAGGCCGTCCTTCTTCATCGTCGCCTCGGCCCAGCGGATCGCACGGGTGAGGTTCTCGCTGCCCGACAGGCGGTTGCCATACGTGTCGGTCAGCTCGGCGAGGCGGCGCCACGCGAAGTCATCGGCCTGGGCGGCGGCGATGAGCCGGGCGACGTTCGGCCGGAACGGCGCGAGCCACGCCGGGTCGGCGCTCTGGGCGGTGAGAGGAACGGCGAGGCCGCAGGCGAGGGCGGCGGCCAGGAGACGGACGGCTGTGCGGGACATGCCGGACATTCTAATTCCGGCGGCGAGCGGCTCGTCGGGCGACGGCGGGCGAGACCCGCCGGCGCCGCGACGACGCGGGATCAGAACTTGACGCTGTAGACGATGCGGAACTGACGGCCCACTTCGGGCACCAGGTCCTTCAGGTAGTTGAGGTGGTTGCGATACAGCGTGTTGCCGGCGTTGTCGAGGCGCGCCGTGATGGTCTGCACGCTGCGCGTCGACTGCAGGGTGTAGGTGGCGTTGAAGCGCAGCAGGGCGTAGCCATCGGTGGGCGTCTCGGTGCCGAACACGCGATCCTGCTTCGCCACGCCCGTGAGATTGCCGCCCACCTCCAGCCGGCCGCGGGTGTAGTGCAGGCCGCCCATGAGGCGCATCGGAGGAATGCGTGGCAGCGGCTGGCCGTCGATCACGCGCTCGGCGCGCACGAGGTCCCAGGTGAACTCGGCCGCCAGGGCCTGCGTGAGCGTCACGTCGGCGTGACCTTCCACGCCCCACAGCGTGGCGTCGGTGGCCGTGTACTCCGCGAACGGGAACTCCGACGCGTGGCCACCGTCGCCCCCGGCCCCGTGGCTGATGTTGAAGCGGGTGTCGAACTCCTCTTCCCGCGCCGCGAACTCCTCGTCGGTGAGCGGCGTGCGGAAGATGAAGTCGTCGATGCGGTTGTAGAACACGGTGAGTTCCGACCGCACGCGGCTCGTGCGCCCACGGAGCGACAGGTCGAACCCATTGGCGCGCTCGGCCTTCAGGTTGGGGTTGCCGATCTCGTAAGTGAGGTTGCCCGCGTGGGGACCGAAGAAGTACAGCTCTTCGAGCGCGGGATTGCGTGCCGCCCTGGCGAGACTGACCGCGACGACGAAGTTATCGTTGGCCGCCTGCGGCCGGAAGAGCGCGCCAACCGACGTCGAGAACTCGGTGAAGTCGCGGCTCTGCAGCCCGCCCGTGGGCTCGAACGTGGTGCGATCGACGCGGCCGCCGAACTGGAACGTGAAGTGCGGCCACGCCACTTCCTCGTAGAGGAACGCCGCCACGCCCTTCTGGTCGACCGGCGGTGACAGGGCCTCGTCGCCCTCGGCCGAGAACTCGCGATTCAGCATCCAGCCGCCGAGCGAACCGGCCAGCCGGCCGAGCGGCTTGTGCGAGAGCAGCACTTCGCCTTCCACCGTGTTGTTCTTGAAGGTGGTGCCCACGGCGGTGCCGTCGAGTTCGGAGTGCTGGTACCGCCGCACGCCAAGCGTGGCGCGATACGACGTGAGGAACCCGTCGAGCCCCTGACCGCCGGCGCGCGCCGAGAAGGCGTGGCGCTTCGGCGTGAGGCTGATGGCGCCTTCCTCGAGCACCGGAATTCCGTACTTCGTGTCGTCGTAGCCGTAGCTGAAGCCGGCGTACTGCTTGTCGCCGGTCCAGCCACCGCCGACGTTCACGAAGCCGCTGCGCGACTGCGAATTGGCCACCTCGCCCTCGGGCGTGAAGTAGCTGTCGGACCGCTGGCCGCCACCGCCGAAATGCATGGCGAACCTGCCGTTCCCGATGTGCACGTCGCCGGCGGCGCCGGCCGGCGTGGAGTTGCTGCCGAGGTTGAACGTGAACGACCCGGTGGGCGCGGTGACCTTCTCCGTCGGGATCTGATCCGTGACGATGTTGACGAGGCCGCCTATCGCGTTGGCGCCGTAGAGCAGCGTGGCGGGGCCGCGCACGACCTCGATGCGCTGCGCGGACGCGGGGTTCACCGGCACGCCGTGGTCGCCGGACTGGCTCGACAGGTCGCCCATGCGCTGCCCGTCCTGCATCACGAGCACGCGGTCGCCGTCGAGGCCACGGATCACCGGACGCGCCGGGCCGGGCCCGAGCGATCGCATGTTGACGCCGGGCTCGGCCTGCAGCGTCGCACCGATCGTGTCCTGCAGCTGCTTGGCGAGATCCTCCGCTGACAGCACCGACGTCGGCTGATACGACTCGAACTGCGCCTTGGGATTCGGGCTCACCGACAGCACTTCGGCGAAGTGCAGGTCGAGATCAACCTCGAGATCCAGCGTCGAGGCGGCGGCGCCGATCTTCACCTCGGCGCGGCGGCTGCTGTACCCCTCTGCGCGCACCGACACGTGATAGTTGCCGGGCGCGAGGCCGTCGAAGCGATACGTGCCGTCGTCGGCGGTGCGCGTCTCGCGCCGCAGCTCCTCGACGACCACCGCGGCGCCCCCCATCGCGTCACCGCCCGCGCGGGTGACCTTCCCCGAGAGCGAGCCGGTCTGGGCGAAGGCCGGCCGGATGGCGCCGGCGAACCCGACGAGGAGGGCCAAGACGATGATGCGAAATGCGGTATGTCGAGCCACGTGGAGCCTCCGGAACCTCACCAGCGTAGCGAGCGATCGGCCGGATGCCGCGCGTTCTCGCATGAATGGTCGATTTCGACCAATGAATGGTTGACGAGCCTACGCCGCCCGCTGCAGGCGGCGGCGCCGCACCAGGGCGAGGGCGGCGGCGAGCACCGTCCAGGCCGCGACGCCGGACAGCGCCGGGGTCAGGTCCGCCGCGACGCCTTCGTCGACGTGCCGGTGCCGCGGCGTCACCGACCAGTCCACGTCGCGAATCGGCGCCTCGGAGAACACCACCGGGAAGAAATGGCGCTTCAGACGCTCGTGGTAGTCGGCCACCGAATCGAGATACGCCAGGTGCGCCAGCAGATCGGTGCGTGCCAGGCGGTCGAACGCCGACTGCAGGAGTGCCGGCGGGCACACCCACCACCAGGTCCGCACCCAGGCGTCGCGCGCGCGCAGTGTCGCGACGGCCGCGGCCGCGGCCTCGCGGGCGGCCTCGTCGCCCCGCTGCTGCATGGCGTGCGACCAGCATTCGAATAGCGGTCGGTCGGCATGGGGTCGCCGCCCACTCGGGATACCGGCGATAGAAGGCGGCCATCGTCTCGGCCACCGGCCGGTCCCATGCGCCGTGATAGCCCTGGCGCTGCTGCACGGTGAGTTCGAGCGTTTCGGGCGCCGGGAACCGGGCAGAGGCGGCGGTGGCGACGAGGGTCGGCCCCACGACGACCCAGGCCAGCCAGAGCCCGAGCAGCGCGAGCGCGTTCACATCCGATCCCCTCCCGAGCGTGTTCACCGCGAAGGCCGCGAGGCCCCACAGGCCCACGTAGATCACCGCGGCGAGTACGGCCAGCGCGACGCGCGCGTCGAGCGCCGCGCCGGCCATCAGCGGCGCGGCCAGTGTCGCGGCGGCCACTACCAGCATCACGGCGCCGACCCGCACGGCGAGCTTCACGGCCAGCACGACGGCTGGAGCCACGGGCTGGGCGCCGAGCAGCGGCCACGTGCCGGCTTCGTGCTCGCCGGACACGACGTCGTGGGCCACGGCGATGACCAGCAACGGCGTGAGCACGATCAGCACGAAGACGAAGTCGACGTGCCCGAGCGCATCGAGCACCGGGCTCGTGAGGTCGCCGTCGTAGAGCTGCCCGTGCAGGGCGAGCATCCGGATCTTGAGGTTGAACGCACGCGTCTCCCGCTGCCCCAGCGACAGGGCCGCCCACGACGAGGGTTCGTGACGGGTGTGGAAGGCGAGGTAGTAGAGCTGGTCACCGGCATTCGCGTCACCCGACTGATGCGACAGCACCGCGGCGTGCTGCTCGGCCTGCAACGCCTCGGACGCGGCAAGCGCCGCTGCCTGTCGCGCAATCGCCCGCTCCCCGTGCAGCGTGGCGCCCGCCGCCGCGACCACCCAGGCCAGCAGCGCGATGACGAGGGGACGGCTGCGCCACAGGCGCGCCAGTTCGAGCCGCCACAACGTGCGAATCACGCCGAGACCTCAGGGCGGATCCGCCAGAGCACGAGCATGACGCCGGCCCCCCAGAGCGCCAGCACGGCGCAGGCGGCACCGGCGGCGCGAAGCGATCCGCCCAGCGGGAGCGGCCGGTAGGCGAACACCGGCGTCTCACGCCAGTGCTCGGCCTCGATCCGCTTGCGCGTCGGAGCCTCGCTGCCGCTGGCCGCGGTGTAGCGATCCTCCGCGAGCGCGACTTCCTCGGTGTGCAGGGTGTTGAGGTGCTGGACCAGCGTGTAGCGGTAATCCTCCGCCTGGCGCTCGAAGTCGTCCACGTAGGCGACATCCGCGCCGGCCAGCGCCATCGACACCAGTCGCATCGCGAGGTACGGCGCCACGATGGCCGCACCGGTGGCGGCGCGTTCGTGCGCCCGCCGCACGGCGGCAAGGGTGTCCCGCATGCCGCGGTACGCCTCGGTCGTCAGGCGCTCGCCCTCGATCATCTGCATGCCGTTGTAGTTGATCGGCAGGTCTTCCACCCGCGTCACGCCGGCCTTCGCGAGCTGGTCGGCCCTGAAGGCGGCGAACTTCTCGTCCGCCGGGTTGTGGCTGTCGCCGAGCGCACGGGTGCGCCGCTCGACCTCGGCCTCGAACGCGGCCCGCGTCGGCAGATCGTGCGCAGCCGACGCGGCGGCCGGCACGATGCGCGGCACGAGCACCCACAGCACCAGCCACAGGCCGACGAGCACGAGCGTGGCGTCGCGCGACGTGCGGCACAGCGCCGAGACCACCACCCCGAGCGCGGCACACGCGGCGAAGTAGACGACGTGCGCCCCGGCGAGCGCGGCCGTGCGGGCCCACGCGTCGGCCGTCCAGCCGCCGGCGCCGGAGAGCGCCAGTCCGGCCGCCACCACGAGCACCCCGGGCAGCACGATGGCCAGCGTCGCCGCCACCAGCGCCAGCGTCTTGCCGCCGAGCCACACCGGCCACGAGACGCCGAGGCTGCGGACGAGGGCCAGCGTGCCCTCTTCGCGTTCGCGCGCCACGGCGCCCGCAGCGGCGACGAAGAGCACCAGCGGCACCAGCAGCTGCAGCACCACCGCCATCGACAGGCTGCCGAATCGCAGCGGCGAGTCGCCTTGCGCCGCCTCGGCGAAGTTCATCGAGTTCTGGCGATGCGCCTCGAGGAACAGGGTCGACCCGGTGTGCGCGGACACGCCCGGGTCGAACACGCTCAACGGCGACCGCGGACGGAACAGCAGGTAGCCGTAGTGCGACACCCGATGCGGGTGACGGTCGGGCTGCGCCGCCCATTGCTCGTCGACCGTGGACGCATAGCGGCGCCGCTGCGCTTCGTAGGCGCGCTCGGCGCGCCAGGCGACCAGGCCGCTGGTGGCCACGAGGGCCGTCAGCAGAAGGCCAAGCACGGTGAACGTGCCCGACCGACCGAGCCGGGTGAGCTCGGTGCGCACGACGCGCCACAGGATCACCGGATCACCGCCGCGCCCACGAGGTCACGACCTGCACCGAGAGCGTGCGCGGCTGTCCCGGGAAGTTACCGGCGCGGGCCGCGAAGAGGGAACTGGTGGCGTAGCGCCGGTCGAAGATGTTCTCGAGCCGCACCTGCACCCGCAGCCAGTCGGTGATGGTCTGGTAGACGTGTGCGTCGGCGATCGTGAACGCCCTGGCGCGGATGCCGGCATAGGGCTCTTCGCGGTCGCCGACGTGCTGCAGGCTCGCCGCGACGGAGGTCGTCCGCGTCACGTCGAGGCGGGTGAACAGGCCGAGCAGGTGCGGCGCCACGTTGGGCAGCGGCTTCCCCACCACCGAGGCAAGCACGTCCTTCGTGATCTCCGAGTCGATGTAGGCGTAGTTGAACGCGACGTTCCAGCGTGACGTGATCTGGCCGGCCACGTCGAGCTCGAGTCCGCGGTTCACGGCTTCGCCGACCGACAGCACGGCGTTGGCGTTGGCGCCGGTGGGACCGAGCGCCGGATCGGGCCGCAGGATGTTCGCCTTGCGGCCGCGGAAGAACGCCACCGTCGTCTGCAGGCGTCCCTGCAGCAGATCGCCCTTGGCACCGGCTTCCACCTGCAGCGCCGTCTCCGGATCGTGCGGGCCGTTGGCCGACGGCGCCTGGGCCAGGATGGCCGGACGCTGGAACCCGTTGGCGACGCTGGCGAAGAGCGACGTCTGCGGCGTGGGCTGGAACACGAGCCCGACGCGGCCGGTTACCGCCGACTGCGTGGCCTCGAGCGCGATGGCGCGATTGCGGCCCTCGTCGTCGTAATGATCGACACGGCCGCCGACCAGCGCCTTCCAGCGCGCGCCAAGCGACATCAGATCCTGGACGAAGAGGCCGCTGCGGAGGATGTCTGCCGTGTCGTCGCCGTACGAGGCGGCCGTGAGTCCGTACGGCGCGGCACTCGCGCCGTACACCGGATTCACCAGCGCGATGTTGCCGACCGGACCGCCACGGCTGCGCTGCAGCGCGGTCGCCGATCGGAACAGGTGATCCTGGCGGTAGAGGTCGCCGCCGACGGCGATGTCGTGGCCGATCGCTCCGGTCCTCCACGGCACCGACAGCACGGCATTGAGCGAGACGTCGTCGTTGGTGCGCAGCTGCGAGCGGAACTCACGCTGCATGAAGAGGCCGTCGGCGGTGATGCCACGTGGCTCGTGATACGCCTCCTCGCGGTCGTACTGCAGGTAGCGGAGGGTCGAATCGAAGCGGATGCCGCGCGCGAACGCCTGGTCCCAGCGGAGCTGCGCCACGTGGGCCTTCAGGTTGGTGAAGTCGGTCGGCTCGGTGGCGCTCCAGCGGTAGTCGGCGAGGAAGTCGCCGTTGGCGTTGACGGGCACGCCGCGGAGCCGGTGTCCGCCCATGTCCTGGTCCAGGTATTCGTACTCGGCGCTCAGGGCCGCGCGCGGCGTCACGCGCCACGTCAGGCCGGTCGCCAGATGCAGGTTCTGCTCGGTGGCCGGGGTGCGGAAGTGATCGCGATCCTCGTAGTAGGCGGCGGCGCGATAGAGCAACGTGCGCGAGGCGTTCGCCGGGCCGGTCACGTCGGCCTCGCCGTAGCGCTGGTTGAACCGGCCGGTGCCCGCGACGGCGCGCACCTGGAACACGTCCTTCGGCTTCTTGGTGACGTAGTTGAGCACGCCGCCCGGTTCACCGGGACCGTAGAGCACCGAGGCCGGCCCCTTGAGCACTTCGACGCGCTCGACGTTCGTGAGGCGGAACTGGCTGGTGCTGAAGCCGGAGCTCGCCACGTCGCCTTCGAGGCTGCCGAACGCGTTGCCGCGCGCGCCGTTCACGAGCACTTCGCGCTGCGTGAAGCCGCGCACGACCGTGGAGCTGTAGGGGCTGTCGACGACGCCGCTGATGTGACGGTAGAGGTCCTTGGTGTCGAGCGCGCCGACGTCCTCGAGCAATCGCGCCGGCAGTACCGCGATGGCCTGCGGCACGTCGATCAGGCGGGCCGACGATCGCGTCGCCATCGCCGAGGTCTCGACGTAGTCGCTCAAACGCCCCTGCACGGTGAGCGTCTCGTTCACGAGCAGGCCGTCCGGCAGCAGCACGTCGAGCGTCGCCATGCCGGCGGCGGTCACGGTCAGCTGGCTCGTCGCCGGCGCGAAGCCGCCGCGGCTGGCGACGATCGTGTAGGTGCCTGGCGTCACGCCAGGCAGGGTGAAGCGGCCATCGGCGCCGCTCGTGGCCTCGGCGGTCGTGCCGGCGATCGACACCACGGCGCCGGCGACCGGTTGCTTGTCGCGCTCGGCGCGCACCGTCCCGGAGACAGCGACGGTCTGCGCGAACGCGCCCGGCACACACACCAGTATTGCGACCGCGCAGGCGGCCAGTCGGGTCAACATCGAAGGCTCCTCTACGAGACGATGGGGAACCGCGCGAGACGCATCAGCGCGATCCAGATCAGGGCCAGGGCAGGAATGGCGAGGCCGGCGACCGCCGGCAGCACTCGGCCGGCCACCGCGGAGGCCGGCTCCTCGTCGAAGGCGAATCGCGGCGTCGTGTCGTAGGCCGTGAAGCGCGCCTTCTGGAAGATCAGGGGCGTGAAGAAGCCGCGCCAGGCGGCGTGATAGGTGTCGACCTGGCGCAGGAACGCCTGGTGACGCGCGTGGCCGGTGCCGGCGATGTCGTAGAGCGCGCTCTGCATCAGCACGGCCGGCGAGATGAACCGCAGGCCGTCGACCAACCGCTGCTGGCCCGCCACCTGTGCCTCGTAGCGCCCCATCACCGGACGGACGCGACGCTCGATGTCGTCGTTCACGGCCACGCGGATGACGTTGAAGTCGTTCATCGCCTGAGCGGCGTCCCCCGTGGTGAGCTCGGGATGATCCTCGTAATAGCCGGCGAGCAGGGCGCTGCCGGCGGCATTGGCCTCGTCGGAGGCCACACGCACCGCCTGCACCAGCTCCATCCGTGACGGGACCGGGAAGATCGACGTCGCAGCCAGATTGAAGATGGCCGGCAGCACGACGACGAACACCAGCCACAGGCTGGCGAGCACGGTGGCGTTGGCCGCCGACCGCAGGCCGAGCGAGGCGACGAGCATCGCCACGGCGAACCAGAAGGCGCCATAGGCCACGACAGCGCCGACCCACAGCCCCAGCCGCGGCAGCGCCCCTGGCGCGGCCAGGTCGACACCGCCGAGCAGCAGCGCGGCCACGGTGCACAGCACCACGGTGCCCACCAGCACGCCGGCGCGCAGCAGCACCTTGCCGGTGAGCAGCGACGCGAGAGAGAGGGGCTGCGACATTGCCAGCGCCAGGGTGCCCTGCTCCTGCTCGGCCGACAGCATGTTGTAGGCGAGGGCGAGAATCAGGATCGGGTAGAAGAAGATCAGCACGAACGCCAGATCGAAGCGACCGACCAGCAGGCGTTGCGGGTTCTCGATTTCGGTGGCGCTCACGATGGCGTCCCGCGAATCGGTCGACACCTTGAAGTAGTACGGCAGCAGATCGCTCTGCCCCACCGCCAGCGGGGCCAGCGGCGCCGGCGGCAGCACGGCGTAGCGCGGCCCGAGGCGCCCGCCGGCATTCGACGGACTCCGCGGGTCGTTGAACGGCGACACCTTGCCGCCGCGCTCGAGCTCGGCGATCTGCGCCTTCAACGTCCCGTAGCGATCGGCTTCCTCGAGCGTCGCTGTCGAGATCGCGGCGCGCTGGAACTGTACCCAGCGGGCCCCATTCCAGACCCCATAGGCAATCGCCGCGACGAACACGGCGCCGACGACCCACAACGTGGCGTCGGCGGCCAGGGCTCGCCACTCGTGGCGGATGATGCGTGCGAGCATGCCGGCCGTCCTCGCCTAGTCCACGAGCGCCGTCGATGCGGCACGCAACAGCAGCGCGATCGACGCGGCGAGCCAGCCCACGAGCACCACGAGCGCGGGCGTGTACTGCTGCAGCACCCAGCCGGTCGACGGCGGGTCGTACTCGAAGGGCGCCACCTGGTCCCAGAGTTCGCGCCCGGCCATGTAGACCTGTCCCGGCTTCTGGTTGGCGGTGATCGCGCCGTTCAGCGTGCGCTGGATGCCGCGGCGATAGTTCTCGGCCGCGGCGACGAAGTGCCGATGCTGGCCGAAATCGGTGCCCGCGAGGCCCATCGAGAGGCCGCGTGCGGCCAGCGTCGGCGCCAGGGCGGCGCTCCACTGCACCACGCGGTTCTGACGCTCGTACTCATCGAACAGCGCACCGAAATGGCGATCGAACACCTCGTTGCCGTGCTCCTCCCCTTCCTGCAGCGAGATGCCGCTGAACGCGATGGGCAGCGCCGCCTCGGAGTCGACGTGGTATTGGCGGAACAGCGCCTCCCGCTTGCGCGCGAGCCGCTCCTCCATTTCTTCCGGGTCGTTCAGGTCGGCCTCGAGGGTCTTCTGGAACTCGACGGCCGACGGCGTGGGGTGCAGCCAGGCGGCGAGGTCGGAGACCACGCGCGGGGCGACGACGCTGGTCGCGAACCATCCCGAGAGCAGTACGACGAGCGCGAGCCGCGACGACGACGCCCACGCCGACACCCACAGCGACAGGGCGGTGATCGCCGCGAAGTACACGAGGTAGACACCCGACAACGCGAGCACGCGCGCCGGGTCGTCGGCGAGCAGGCCTTCGCTGGTGGACAACGTCAGTGCGGCGACGCAGATCAAGGTGGCCGGGAACAGGATCAGCGCCAGCGTCGAGGCGATGCCCACCGCCTTGCCGAGCGCGAGATCGCGCGGGCGCGCCCCGACGCTCAGGAGCTGCCGCAGCGTGCCCTGTTCGCGTTCGCCGGCGAAGGCCGAGAACGCCATGAGGACGATGAAAAGCGGCACGAGCACCTGCAGGACGTCGCCGCCCGTCATCGAGCCGAAGCGCTGCACCGCGGTGCGATCCTGCGCAGGCCGGTACTTCATCTCGTTCTGCTTGTGCGCCTCGAGCCAGACGGCGACGCCGACGTAGGGATCGATGCCGGTGTCGATCATCGCCAGCGGGCTGGCCGGCTTGAAGGCGTAGACACCGTAGTGCGCCGCCGAATGCGGATTCTTCTTCGGCTGGTTCAGCCACTGGTCGCGTGTGCCCTGCTGCGCCGTGCGGTGCTGGGCGGCGAGGTCGGTGTACGTCTTCCACCCGGCGGCGAACGAGACGACCGACACCAGCAGCACCAGCGCCGCGAGCACGCGGAAGCGGCCGTCGCGCGAGAGGTCGAGCAGTTCCTTCCTGGCGATGCGGAGAATCATCGGCGGCTCCCGGCGCTAGTCGCGCATGTGCTCGAGGTAGACGCGCTCGAGATCGGCATGGCCGAACTCGTCGGTGGTGTGCTGGGCGACGAGCGTGCCGTGCTTCATGATCCCCACCCGCGTGCCCGATTCCTTGGCGCGGAACAGATCGTGAGTGGCCATCAGCACGGCGACGCCGTTGGCGCTCATGCGGCGCAGCAGGTCGGAGAACTCGTTGGAGGCCTTTGGGTCGAGACCGGACGTCGGCTCGTCGAGCAGCAGCGCGCGGGCGCCCTTGGCGATGGCGATGGCGATGCCGACCTTCTGGCGCATGCCCTTGGAGTAAGTGCCGACGCGGCGATCGGCCGCCTCGGCAGCCAGCCCGACCTCGGCGAAGTGCGTCAACATCTGCTCGCGCGAGAGGTCGGGCTTGCCGGCCAGCGCGGCGAAGTACTCGAGGTTCTCGAGGCCGGTGAGATTCCGATAGAGCATCACCGTCTCGGGGATGTAGGCGAGGTGCTTCTTGGTTTCGAGCGGCTCGCGGGTCACGTCGAGCCCGTTCACGAGGGCGGTGCCGGAACTCGGCGCGATGAAGTTCAGGAAGAGGTTGATGGTGGTGGTCTTGCCGGCACCGTTGGCCCCGAGCAGACAGAAGACGTCGCCGGCGGCGACGGTGAGGGTCAGGGCGTTCAGCGCGGTCACGCCGTTGTAGCGCTTGGTCAGGGCCTGGGCTTCGAGCATGGCTGGGAATCCGGGAGGCCCACGCTATGGCGGCGCGCCGCGACCGCCATCCGGAGTTCAACGAGCGGGCGTCCGGCGCCGATGAATGGCAACGGCTGGCGCGTCGGCGGATGCCTCTGGTGACCGTGCTACTGTGGGTTTCACATGCGACCCTGTCGTTCCGCGCTCCTGCTCGCCACCCTGGCGCTGTCGGTCTCGCCGGCCGTCGCGCAGACCGGCACCATCTCCGGCGTCGCGACCACGGCGGTGCCGGCGGCCCGCCCGATCCGCGTCACGATGGACATGAAGGTCTGCGGCACCGAGGTGCCCGACGACTCGATCGCGGTGGGACCGGGAGGCGTGCTGGCCAACGTCGTCGTCACGCTGAGCGGCGTGAAGGCGACGACGCCCCCGCCCGATCCACAGATCACCAACGACAAGTGCCGCTTCCTGCCGCGTGTGCAGCTGGCGAAGCCGGGCGCGCCGACGAAGACCACCAGCCACGATCCGCTGCTCCACACGACCAATGCCGCGCTGGACGGCGGACGCACGCTCTTCAACGTGGGCCTGCCCGTGCCCAACATGGTGGTCACCAAGGCCATGGCCGGACCGGGCCTCGTGCGGATCACCTGCAACACGCATCAGTGGATGCGCGGCTTCGTCGTCGTCACCGACGAGATGGCCGCGGTGACCGGGCCGGACGGAAAGTTCCAGCTCACCGGCGTGCCACCCGGCACCTACGAGCTGAAGATCTGGCACGAAGCCCTGAAGGCGGCACCCCTGAAGGTCACCGTCGCGGCAGGGGCCAGCGCGGCCGTGAAAGTCGCCCTCGCGCGCTGACGCGCGTCCGGGGGCTGCTGGCACGTCGCCTGCAATCCGTCCGATAGAATGCCGACCTCCCCCCAGGAGCCGATGCGATGAAGCCTGCCCCGACCGTCCGTCCCCCCGCCGTAGCGCTGCTGCTCGTGGCGAGCCTCGGGGCGCTGGTCGTCACCGCGCAGACCGCGATCACGCCGCCGAAGAACAAGTACACGCCCGAACAGGACGTGCAGCTCGGCCGCGAAGCCGCGGCGGAGGTGCGTCGCGAATACCCGATCATCTCGGACGATCAGATCAGCGGTTACCTCGAGCGCGCGGGTCGCGCGCTGGTGGCCGCGGCGCCACCGGAACTCAACAAGCCGGTCTACGAGTACTCGTTCACGCCGGTGAACCTGAAGGAGATCAACGCCTTCGCGCTGCCGGGCGGTCCGATGTTCGTGAACCGCGGCATGTTCGACGCGGCGCAGACCGAAGGCGAAGTGATCGGCGTGATGGCGCACGAGCTGTCGCACGTGCTGCTGCGTCACGGCACCGCCAACGCGACCAAGGCGCAGAAGTTCCAGATCGGCGCGGTGGCCGGCGCCATCGCCGGCGCCGTGATCGGCGGCGGGTGGGGCGAGGCGATCGCCCAGGGGTCGCAGTTCGGCCTCGGCGCGTGGCTGATGAAGTACAGCCGCGAGTACGAGAAGCAGGCCGACCTGCTCGGGGTGCAGATCATGGCGCGCGCGGGATTCGACCCGCGACTGCTGGCGAAGATGTTCGAAGCGATCGAGAAGGAAGCCGCCGGCAACACGCCGCCGCAGTGGCTCAGCAGCCATCCCAATCCCGGGAACCGCGTGCAGTACATCAACCAGGAAGCGGCGAAGCTCACCATCGCCGACAAGCCCGCGCCGGGCGGCTTCGCCGCCGCGAAGAGTCGCTTCGCGTCCATGCCGGCGGCGCAGTCGATGTCGGACCTCGCGCGTGGCGGCAATGGCGGCGGCTCGGGCGGCGGCAACGGCACGCCCACCAACATCGGCACGGTCGGGCAGCCCGTGCCGCCCCCGTCGTCGCAGTACAAGTCGGCCAAGGGCGGACAGCTGTTCCAGGTGAACGTGCCGTCGAACTGGAGCGGCGTGTCGGGGAACAACGCCGTGAAGTTCGTGCCACAGAACGCCCTGGGCGACTACAAAGGCCAGAGCGTCTTCACGCACGGCGTCGAACTGGGTGTCGCGCGGGCGGCGTCGCGCGATCTGTCGGAGTCGACGGCCGCCTTCGTGAACGCGCTGCTCCGCGGCAACCCGGGGATGCGGGTGAACGGCGAACCGCAGGCGGTGCGGATCTCGCAGCGATCGGGACTCGGCACGACACTCGTCGGCCGCTCGGCGCTCGATCAGGTGGAACGCGTCGGCGTCTACACGACACTCCTCGCCGACGGCAGCCTGTTCTACTACCTCACGGTCGTGCCCGACGCCGACGCGCAGATCTACGCGCCGGCGTTCGATCGCGTGGGGAACTCGATCCGCCTGAACGATCGCTAGCGCGCGCCGGTCCGTCCCTCGCGCGATGTACGAACAGGCGCCGGCTCCCCTCGTGTCCCGCCCCCGGGTGCCGGGTGGCTGGCGTCACGTGAGCGGCACCGTGTGGGTGCTAGGACTCACCAGCTTCGTCACCGACATCTCGTCCGAGATGATCACGAGCGTGCTGCCGCTGTACCTCGTGATCTACCGGCAGATGAGCCCGCTGGCCTATGGATCGGTGGACGCCCTCTACCAGGCGGCCGCCGCGCTCGTGCGGGTGGCGAGCGGCGTCGTCGCCGATCGCTCGCAGCGCCACAAGGCGATCGCGGCCACCGGTTACGGACTTTCGGCGCTGGCCAAGCTTGCGTACCTCTTCGGACCAGCGTGGTCGACCCTGCTCGCGGCGGTGACGCTGGATCGCATCGGCAAGGGACTGCGGACGGCGCCGCGCGATGCGATGATCGCGGCAGTGACCCCAGCAGCGCACAGCGCCACGGCCTTCGGCGTGCACCGGGCCCTCGACGCCGCCGGCGCCGCCATCGGCCCGCTCGTGACCTTCGCGGTGCTGGCCCTGGTGCCGGGCGGCTACGACCAGGTGTTCCTGGTCAGCTTCGTCTGCGCGGTCATCGGCGTCGCCGCCCTGGTGCTGCTCGTCGAGCCCCCGGCGCCGGTGCCCTCGTCGCACGTCTCGCTGCGCGACCACGCGCACGCCGTGTGGCACGCGCCGGAGTTCCGGCGGATCGCGGCGGGCGCGGGCCTGGTGTCGGTCGCGACCATCAGCGACGGCTTGATCTATCTCGTGGTGCAGCAGCAGACCACGTTCGCGCCAAGTCGCCTCCCGCTGCTGTTCGTCGGCACGCAGGCCGCGTACTTCCTGTTGGCCGGTCCGCTCGGCATGCTGGCGGACCGCACCGGCGCACGGACGATGTTCCTCGCCGGTCACGCTGCGTTGGTGGCCGTGTACCTGTCGCTCTGGCTCGGCGTGTCGTCACAAGAAGGGTTGGCCGTCGTGTTGCTCGCGCTCGGCGCTTACTACGCGGCGACCGATGGCGTCCTCACGGCGATGGCGAGCCGCGTGCTTCCGCCGGAATCGCGCGCGAGTGGTCTGGGCCTGCTTGCCACGGGCACCACGACGGCGCGTGGCCTCGCCGCGCTGCTCTTCGGTGCGCTGTGGACGATGACTTCGACGACGACGGCGATGGCGTGCTTCGTGGTGACGGGAGCGATCGCCACCGCCACGGCGGCCGCCATCCTGCCGCGCGACGCCACCCGCGCCGGAGTCGTCGCATGACGTCTCGACGGGCGCGATCCCTGGCCTTTCTGGCGGTGGTGGGCGTCGCCGTCGTCGTCGCCGGGGTCTCGATCTGGCGAGCACGTCACGCGGGTGGCCCGGCCACGGCATCGACGGTCGATGCCACGCAACGACTCGACGCACCGCCCGCCCGGCCCTTCATCGCCGTGCGGGATCTGACGGCCGGCACGGCATGGGGCCACGTGGCGCTTGCGCCGCTCGATACGCCGGGCGGCCCCCGTCACGTCACCGCGCTCGAATGCGATCGCGTGTACTTCGCGGGCGGACGTGGCGTGTGCCTGCAGGCCGACGGGCTCGCCGGACGCGCGCTGCTGTTCGACGACCATCAGCAGGTGCGGGCGACGCTGCCGCTCAGTGGCCCGCCGAGCCGGGCCCGCGTCTCGCGCGACGGCCACTGGGGCGCGTTCACGGTGTTCGAGCAGGGGCACTCGTACGCGGACGACACGTTCTCGACACGGACGACGATCGTCGACATGACGTCGGGCACGCCGCTGCCCGACCTCGAGTCGTTCGCGGTGTGGCAGGACGGCGCGCGGGTGACGCGCCCCGACGTGAACTACTGGGGCGTCACCTTCGCCCCCGATGGCCGCCACTTCTACGCGACGCTGGCGTTCGGCGGCACGCCGTATCTCGTCGAGGGCGATCTCGTGGATCGCCTGGTGCGCGTCATCGCCGCCCAGGTCGAGTGTCCATCGCTTTCCCCGGATGGACGCCGGGTGGCCTTCAAGCGCGCGCACGGCCTGCGTTGGCGTCTGTGGGTGCGGGACCTGGCGAGCGGCGTCGAGCACATCGTCGCCGGCGAAACACGCAGCATCGACGATCAGGCCGAGTGGCTCGACGATGCGCGCCTGCTGTACCAGTTTCCGTCCGACGAGGGCAACGTCGTGTACGTGGCGGACGTCGACGGCGACACGCCGGCGCGCGTGTTCATGCGCGACGCGTGGTCGCCGTCGGTCGTCCGCTGATCGTTCAGAACCGGTAGCCGACGCGCAGAGCGATGCGGCGCGGGGCGGCGACCTCGATGCTCGAGCCAACCGTCGCGTTCACGAAGATGAGGCGGTCGAGCACGTTCTCGACATGCACGCCCACCTCCGCCCGGCGGCCGACGCGCTGTCCCAGCGACACGTCGACGCGCGTGAACGCCGGCAGCTCGAGCGGATCCGGCGCCGCGCTCGTGCGCGGACCGTTCGCCCCCAGGCGCTCTCCCTGATGCACCACGCCGAGGGCGCCGCTCAATCCGGCCAGCCGTCCTTCCTGGCGCGCATACCGCGTCCAGGCGTTCCACGCCCACCGGGGCGACTTCTCCGCGCGTGAGCCCGGAATGGCCAGGGTGGCCGACGCCGGCCCTTCGCCGGTGTAGATGGCGTCGAGATACGCCAGCGACGCCGTCACCTGCAGGAGCGGCAGCGGCGCCGCCTCCAGCGTCAGCTCGGCGCCCCGGCTGCGTCGCGTGCCAGCCGCCACGTAGTAGCGGCTCCCGTTCGGGTTGAGGTCGTTGGCGCCTGACTGCACCAACGCGTTCGAGACGTCGTTGTGAAACACGGCGGCGGCCCACGTGACTCGCCGGTAGTCGCCCTTCACACCCGCCTCGAGATTGCGGCCGGTCGCCGGGTCGAACGTGCCTCGTTCGCCACCCACCGTCTCGGCCGCGGGATCGGATGGCGTGTAGCTGGTCGCGTAGCTCGCGTACAGCGACACATGCTCGCGCGGCTTCACGACGACGGCGGCGTTCGGCATCACGTCGCTGCGGCGCACGGGCTGCCCCGCCGCCGGTCGGTTCTCGCCGTAGCCGACGCCGGCCGTGACGACGACGCGGCCACCGCCCAGCGAGGTCTGGCTTTGCGTATACGCAGTCCAGTAACTGGCGTCGGTCCAGGACTGGAATGCCGTGGCGGGATACGTGTCCTGCAGCGGCGACGCCGCAGTGCCCGTGTAGATGTCCACCGGTGATTGCGCGCCAGGCACGGATCCGAGGGCGACCGTACCGCGGGTGGAGGCGCGCCGGCCGGTGACGCCAATCTGCAGACGAGTGCGCCACGCGTCGCGGGTCACGAGATCGCGATCGAGACGTGCGTCGACGTTGTGATAGCGGCGTTCGGTCCGGCTCTTCGACTGCACGCGTGGCAACACGAACGCGCTTTGGAGCAGCCCGACATCAACCTGAGGCACGAACTGGTCGACGTCTGTGTCATTGGCGATGAAACGATAGGACGCCGTGTACTGCGTGCGCCCGGCGAGGACGCCTCGTGCCTCGGTCCCCGCCTGCAGCACGCCGTCGACGCCACCGCCGGACGCATGATTCACCGACAGCGGCGTGAGGTCCGCCGTGTTGATGGGGCCGCGCCGGCCGTCGTTCGTCGACAGCGACGTCGAGGGCGACACCACCAGCCCACCGCCGTGCGGACGGTCGAATCGCATCCACGTGACCGCCGGCGTCAGCACATGCAGGCCGTCGCGACCGAGGTTGGCGCGCAGCAGGGCGGCGGCGTAGCGGTTGTCGTCGTCGACGCCGCTCGTGAAGTACCGCATCCGCTCACCCGTCGCCATCGCCCGATACTGCAGGCGTCGCGATCCGGCGAGCGGTCCGGTGCTGTCGATATCGACGGCCATCGACACACGGTCGCTCGCGGCGATGCCCTGTCCGGCGTAGGTGCTCGACCGCAGGTCGACCGTTGTCATCGGCGTCGGCGTCGGCTGCTTCGAGACGAGGTTCACGAGGCCGCCCGGCGCACCGGAGGAGCCGTACAGGATGCCGGCGGGCCCGCGCAGGAACACCACCTCTTCGATCCCGAACATCGAGCCGCCGTAACGTCCGCCTGCGTTCAGCCCGACGACGCCATCGACGCGTGTGTCTTCGGGGCCCATCCGATACCCGCGCGAGTAGAAGTGATAGCTGCCCGTGCGATAGCTGTTGACGGCCATGCCAGGCACGTAGGCGAGCGCCTCGCTCACCGATCGCGCCTGCTGCTCGCGGAGGCGATCCGAACCGAGCACGGTCACGCTGCGCGGCACGTCCACCGCCACCGCCGACATGCGCAGAGCCGTCTCGCCGCCCGACGCGCTGCCTGCCGTCACCTGCACCTGCTCGACGATGGACGCGGGGTGCAGCACGAGCCGTACTGCGCGAGTCTCGCCTGGCTGGATGCGCACGACGGTCCGTGCCGGCGAGAATCCGTCGCGCTCGGCGACGATCGCGATCTGGCCTGGCGCCAGGCCGTCCAGACGAAAGCCTGTCGTTCCACCGTCCCGCGGTACCGGTTGTGGCGCGGCGGCTCCGCGCTCGATGCGGACAAGCGCACTCGGCAGCGGCGCTCCTGTGGCATCGACGACTTCCACCGTTAGCGTCGCCGACGGCTCCCGCGGCACCGTGGCC
Source organism: Vicinamibacterales bacterium (assembly GCA_046331325.1). Classification (GTDB taxonomy): domain Bacteria; phylum Acidobacteriota; class Vicinamibacteria; order Vicinamibacterales; family UBA2999; genus CADEFD01. The sequence continues at coordinate 99,037 of JAXLRB010000001.1, forward strand.
TGCGCGGCCACGCCCTCTGGCGCGACCAGGCCGAGCAGCAGCAGGTTCAACACGGCTGTCGACATCCGCCGCGCCATCACGAATCGATCACATCGCATTCCTCCACACGATTCCCTTCTGACGCTGTTGACGAACGACGAACGTCCCGAGGCCGGACGGCCGCGGGTCAGGACAACTCGATGCCGCGGGCGCCGGCGGTGAATCCGGCGGCCCCGGCGCGGCGACGCCGCCACGCGCCGAATCGGCGAAGCGAGAGCGCCACGCCCGTGTAGACCAGTACCGCGCCGCCCGCGGAGACCAGTCCCGCGAGGGTCTGCCCGGCGAGACCGTAGTACTCGCCGGTGTGTACGAATCGAAGCCAGCTGCGCCAGCGGCGGCCGGCACTGAGATCATCGAAGCGCTCGCGCTGAACGATACGCGCGGTGGCGCGGTCGATCGTGAACGTCGTCCGGTACTGCGGCTGGCCCCCGTACCCGGCGTCGACGACGACCGTCAGCGGTTGGTCGAGCGCCGACAGCCGCACGCTCGCCGTCCGCCAGCCGGGCACGAGCGCGACCGCGGCCGCCACGGCGTCATCGACACCCGCCGTCGAGAGCGCCGCTCCCCTTCCGGGGCGGTCGCCGACGGCGACGGCAGCCGGCCGCGTCCCCCCGCGCACCGGTGGCGCTTCCCCGGCGAGCCGAAAGACCAGGTCGCCCGCCCACCCGAACGAGATCGGCAGGGCGCCGGTGACGAGGAGCGCCAGCGGAAGAGCCGACCAGACGCCGATGACGTTGTGCCAGTTGAAATGCCGCGCTTTCGGCGGAAGCCCGCCGCGGAACCACAGCGTGCGGCGCAGCAGGGGCCAGGTCGGCGTCCGCGGGATCCACAGGTACAGGCCGCTCAGGACGACGAAGAGAAAAACGAGGTTGGCCACGCCGGTCACGGACCGGCCGAGAGCGCGTCTCGCGCCATCGAAGGCCAGCCAACGATGCCAGTCCGTCATCACGCGAAAGGACCGGCGGAGGCCCGGTGACGCCTCGCTCACGATACGGCCCGACGTCGGGTCGGCAAGCAACGCTCGGCCGCCCTCGACAGCCACCGTAGCGGGCATGGCGCCATCGGCCCGCAGCGTCAGGCCGATTGGCGCCGTCCCCGGCACGGCGGTGACCACCGCCGCCAGCAGCGTCTCTGGCGACAGCGGTGGCGCGCCGGCCGGGGACGACATGGTGGTCGCTCGGCGATCGGCCCACTCGAGGAGCTGCTTCTCGTACGTCAGGGCCGTGCCGGTGACGCACATCACGAGGATGACCGCACCGGCCGCGACGCCGAGTGCGAGATGAGTCCAGAACACGCAGGTCCGAAGGCGTTCCATGGCGCACATCTTGAGAACCAGTCTCAAGTTCGGACCATCCTATTGGCGACCGAATTGGTCGGTCAAGCAAAAAGTGAGATCCTGTCTCATCTTTGAGGCCACGACCGCGGCGCAACCGGCGCCCGATCCGGCTCCCCCGCGGCAACGCCCCCTCACTAGAATGACGACCATGCGCATCACCGCCGCCGCACTGCTCACGCTCGCGCTCGGAGCCGCCCTCAGCGGCCAGGACGCCGCCAACCAGGAACGTCAGTTCATGTCACGGGTCCGTCGGTTGACGGTCGAGGGGCGGCGCGCTGGCGAGGGCTACTGGTCGCCCGACGGGAAGCGGCTGGTGTTCCAGAGTGAACGCGAACCCGGCAACCCGTTCTACCAGCAGTACGTGATAGACCTGTCGTCTGGCGACACCACGCGCATCTCGCCCGGGCAGGGCAAGACCACCTGCGGGTTCTTCCGTCCGGGCTCGGACGAGATCATGTTCGCGTCGACGCAACACGATCCGAAATCGAAGCAGTACCAGGACGAAGAGCTCGCCTTCCGCGCCTCGGGCAAGGAACGCCGCTACGCGTGGGACTACGACCCCGAGATGGAGATCTACGCGTACCAGGAGAAGACGAAGACCTACAAGCGCCTCACCAACGTGAAGGGCTACGACGCCGAGGGCGGCTACTCGCCCGACGGCCAGTGGATCGTCTTCTCTTCCACGCGATTGGCCTACGACCACGCACTCGACGAGAAGGAGCAGAAGCAACTCGCCACCGACCCGTCGTGGTTCGCCGAGATCTACGTGATGAAGGCCGACGGCACGGAGCAGAAGCGCCTCACGACCACACCGGGTTATGACGGGGGCCCGTTCTTCACGCAGGACGGCAAGAAGATTCTCTGGCGGCGCTTCGACGAGAGCGGCCTCATCGCCGACGTCTGGATGATGAACCCGGACGGCACCGGCAAGACCCAGATCACCGACTTCAAGGCGATGAGCTGGGCGCCCTACATGCACCCGTCGGGCGAGTACATCCTGTTCGCCTCGAACAAGCTCGGCTTCGAGAACTTCGAGGTGTTCATGGTCGACGCGGCCGGCACGAAGGAACCCGTGCGCGTGACCTACTCCGATGGCTTCGACGGCCTGCCCGTGCCCTCTCCCGACGGGAAGCAGATCGCGTTCACGTCGGCCCGTTCGGGCGGTGGCGCCGGACAGATCTTCCTGGCGCAGTGGAACCACGAGGCCGCGCTGGCCGCCGTGAAGGCCGCGCCGTTGCGGAAGAAGTGAGGGTGACCATGCCGCGTTCGCTTCCCGCCATCTCACTCATCGCTCTCGGCACGATCGTCGCGATTCCAGTCGCGCACGCGCAGGGACAGCCCCCATCGAAGACGCGCGCTGACGTCACCCTGCTCGCCTCGGATCGCCTCGACGGTCGGCAGGCCGGTTCGCCCGGCGCCGCGCTCGCGGCCGATCATCTGGTGGCCGAGCTGAGGAAGATGGGCGCGCAGCCCCTGCCCGGACAGAAGGACTTCCGGCTGCCGTTCACGTTCACGGCCGGCGTGAAGGACGGCGGCACGACGTTGACGGCCGGCGGTCGCACCTTTTCGCAGCGCAGCGAGGTGCAGGCGCTCTCGTTCGCCGACAACGCCGAGGTCTCGGGCGACGTCGTCTTCGCCGGCTACGGGCTGGTGGTGCCCGACTCGCAGAACTTCGGCTACGACAGCTACACGACGCTCGACGTCAGGGACAAGGTCGTCGTCGTGTTCCGCTATTTCCCGGAGGACGCCGATCAGAAGACGCGGCAGATCCTGTCGCGCTACGCCGACCTCCGCTACAAGGCGATGCAGGCCCGACAGCGCGGAGCGAAAGCGCTGCTGGTCGTGACCGGGCCGAGGTCGCCGAACGCCGGTGAGACGATTCCGATGAGCTTCGACACGGCGCTCGCCGGGTCGGGCATCGTGGCGGCGAGCGTGAGCGCCGATGTGGCGAAGACGCTGTTCGCGGGTGTGCCCGGCAAGACGCTGGAGGACATCCAGAAAGACTTCGATTCGGGCAACCCGCACACGGCGGGATTCGCGCTGCCGAACGTCCACGTCACCGTGAGGACGAACGTGGTACGCCAGTCGCAGCAGGGCTTCAATGTCGTCGGCTACCTGCCGGCCACGTCGCGCATCGCGCTGCCGAAACCGTGGGTGGCACTCGGCGCGCACTACGATCACCTGGGCCGCGGCAGCCATGGCAACTCGCTCGCGCCCAAGGACGAGGCGGGCCAGATCCATCACGGCGCCGACGACAACGCCTCCGGCACGGCGGCGGTGCTCGCCGCCGGACGCGAACTGGCGGCGCGAAGGGCACGTGCTCGACACGTGATACTGGCATTCTGGTCGGCGGAGGAGATCGGACTGATCGGCTCGAACGCCTACGTCACGACGCCGCCGGTGCCGAACGACCAGCTCGCCGCCTACCTGAACTTCGACATGGTGGGCCGCATGCAGGACAACAAGCTCACGGTGCAGGCCGTCGGCACTTCCGCCGGATGGAAGCCGATCATCGAGAAGGCCAACGTGGCCGCCGGCTTCGAGCTGGTGCTGCAGGACGATCCCTACCAGCCCACGGACGTCGCCAGCTTCAACTCGGTGAGCGTGCCGAGCCTGGCCTTCTTCACCGGCACCCACGTCGACTACCACAAGCCCAGCGACACCGCCGACAAGATCAACTACGAGGATCTCGATCGCGTGGTCGACTTCGCGGTGGCCATCGCCAGCCGGGTCGGCGAACAGCCCGACACGCTGGCGTTCGTGAAGGTGCAGCAGGCGCAGGATTCGGGCGGCGGCCGCGCCGGCGTGCGCATCTTCACCGGCACCATCCCCGACTACGCCACGGACGTGAAGGGCCTCCTGCTGGGAGGCGTGATCGGCGGAGGCCCGGCCGAGCAGGCGGGGCTGCAGAAAGGCGATGTCATCGTCCAGATTGGCGAGCAGACGATCGCCAACATCTACGACTACACCTACGCGCTCGAAGTGCTGAAGGTCGGCCAGCCGGTGAAGCTGGTGTACATGCGCGGCACCGAGCGACGCGAGACCACGCTCACGCCGGCGGCGAGGAAGTAGATGCCGTCAGGACAGTTCGTCAGCGTTGGTCGCGCCGAGACCTTCGGCCCCGGCGGCCACTTCGTGAAAGTGGAAGGCCGGCACGTCGCGCTCTTCCGTCTCGCCGACGGATTCCATGCGCTCGACAACCTGTGCCTGCACCACGCCGGTCCGCTCTGCGAAGGGCCGATCGACGCGCGCGACGAAGTCACGTGTCCGTGGCATGGCTGGAGCTACGAAATCCGCACCGGGAAACTCGTGCAGGATCCGCGCGTCGGCGTCTCGAAGCACGACGTGCGCGTCGTGGATGGCGATGTGCAGGTGAAACTGTCCGACTGACGGAGCCTGTGCTAGGCTCCGCTTCATGACCCACCTTCGTCACCGTGTCGTGGCGCTCGCCAGCGCCTTCGTGCTCGTTGCCTGGACGGCCTTCGCGCAGGACTCCGTGGCCGGCCACTGGACCCTCGAGGTCGACAGCCCGCAGGGCATGATGAAGGTCGGCCTGATGCTGAACGTCGACGGCGAGGCCCTGAAGGGCACCATCGCCAGCGAGATGGGCGAGTCCGCGTTCACCGGGTCGGTGAAGGACGGCGCCATCACGTTCACGTTCGACATGTCGGGTCCGCAGGGGCCGATGACGATCACCACCAAAGGCACGGTGACCGGCGACGACATCAAGGGCGAGATGGACTACGGCATGGGCGTCGCGCCGTTCACGGGCAAGCGCACCGAGCAGTAGCCCCTCGCGACCCGCTCGTCAGATCGCGACGCCCACCTGCAGCGACGCCGTGTAGCCGGCCGCCGGGCTCCCGCTCAGCGACGCCATCTCCGTCGACGTGCCGTCGGAGAACACGTTGTCGCGCGCGTTCGTCGTGGAGTTCTGTCCCTTCGACGCATACACGCCCTGCGCGTACACCTGCGAACTGACGTCTTCGGGGAACGCCATCTGCGTGGACTTCACGCGCTGTCCGCTCACCGTCACGTCGATGTGGATGTGCGTGGCGCGCCCTTGGTACCAGCCGGGATAGATCGTGACGAACGTGCACTGTCCGCTGGCGTTGGTCACCTGCAGCCCGCGCAGGAACGTCTGGCCACGTCCGTCGTAGTTGCCCTGCGCGTACTCGGAGTAGTGGCCGTCGGCGTCGCACTGCCAGATCTCGACCGACGCGTTGCCCACCGGCGCGCAGTTGTTGCGGGTGTTCACCACGGTGAACGTCACCGTCAGCGGCGTGCCGGCACGGCCCTCGCGGATGTCCTGACGATAGAACGCCTGGTTGCTGATCATCCCGACTTGATCGGGATACGGCCCGCGCGTTTCCTCGGCCGACACCACGCACTGCCCCGACGTGGTGCCGGTGCCACCGGAACCGCCGGTGGTGGACGAAGACGACGTCGTCGTCGAGGTCGGCGAGGTCGGCGACGAGCCTCCGGAACATCCGAGTGCGCCGAGCGGCGCGGTGACGAACGCGGCCCCGAGCGTGCGCAGGGCGTGACGGCGATGGCGATTCGCGGGCGTGGACATGGTGGAACCTCATAGCAAGCCGAATGCCGCCTGAGGCATCCACGGGTTTCGGCCCAAAACGGGCGATGCGTCCCACGCCTGTCCCCAGCGCGCGCCATCTGGTGTGGCCGATGGGGGACGGCGGCCGTACACGACGATGGGGGAGCCCGCGGGCTCCCCCATCGCGCGTGGTGCGTCGGAACGATCAGGGCTGCGTGCTGGTGCCCGTGCGGACCGTCGGGTAGCTGTAGCCGAACTGCGCCTTCATCTGATCGAGGTAGGTCTTGTACTTCGTGTTGTCGAAGTAGTACTTCTTCATCTCGGCGCGGTACTTGTCCATGATGCCCTTGTTCAGGTGCACCGCCGGCTGATCGCCCGGCCGGATGAGCGGCGTGTACTGCCGCTGCTTCAACTGCACGTTCTGGAAATAGTCCTTCGCGCCCTGCACCAGCTCAGGGCGCATCATGAACTCGAGCAGCGTCATCGCCTGCGCGCGGGCGCCGTAGTTCACGCCCTTGTGGGCGATCGGCGTCGCCATCGGGATGGCATTGGCCCAGTTGTGGCCGGGACCGGCCTGGAAGTTCGCCGGGAACGACAGCGACACGGTGGGGACGTTCCACGAGATGTCGCCGATGTCGTCGGAGCCGCCGCCGCGCTTGTCGTCGTCGGGGATCATCTCCTGCCCGCGCAGCTCACGGATGTCCTTCACGAGCCCGACGACCGGCACCTTCAGCTCCTTCTGCGTCGCGGTCGCGAGGGCGAGATCGGCCTCGCTCCACGTCGGCAGGCCCACCTGCTTGATGTTCGCGTGCAGGGTTTCCGCCATCGTGCGGTTCATGTGCGACGGCCACGCCGATCCGAGCACGCGCGACGTGAACGTCGTGTTCGTCATGAGCGAGGCGCCCTGGGCCATCTTGTCGGCGATGTCCCACAGGTTCTTGATGTTCTCGTAGTTGGTCTCGCGGAAGTAGTACCAGACGCCGGCGTTGCGCGGCACGACGTTCGGCTGGTCGCCGCCGTTGTTGATCACGTAGTGCGAGCGCTGCTGCAGGCGCAGGTGCTCGCGGCGGTAGTTCCAGCCCACGTTCATCAGCTCCACCGCGTCCAGCGCGCTTCTACCGCGCCACGGCGCGCCAGCGCTGTGCGCGGTCTCGCCCTCGAAGTTGTACTCGACCGAGATGAGGCCGTTGCCGCCGCTGTCGCCCCAGCTCGTGCTGAGGTTCGAACCGACGTGGTTGTACATGACGAGATCGACGTCCTTGAAGAGGCCCGAGCGCACGTAATACGCCTTGGTGCCGAGCTGCTCTTCAGCGATGCCGGGCCAGATCACGATCGTGCCGGGGAGCTTCTCGCGCTCCATGATGCGCTTCACCGCGAGCGCGGCCACGATGTTCAGCGGCACGCCGGAGTTGTGGCCCTCGCCGTGGCCCGGCGCGCCCTCGACGATCTGATCGCGATACGCGACCCCGGGCTTCTGCGACGCCTGCGGGATGCAGTCGACGTCGGATCCGAGCGCAATCACGGGATGGCCGCTCCCCCACTTCGCCACCCAGGCGCTGGGAATGCCCGCCACGCCGGTCTCGATCGAGAAGCCGTTTCCCTTGAGTACGCCCGTCAGGTACTTCTGCGTCTCGAATTCCTGGAAGCCGAGCTCGCCGTAGCTGAAGACGGTGTCGGTCATCACCTGGCCGAGGTCGAACATCGCCGGCGAGGAGACGTCGGCCAGCACCTGGTCCTTGAGCGCCTGCACGCGCGGGTCGGCCTTGGCGGCAGGGGCCGCCGGCGCTTTCGCGGCCGGGGCCGGGGCCGGGGCCGGGCGCTGTCCGGCCTGCGGCACGGCGGCGGCGATGGCCACGGCGCAGCCCGTCGCCACCATCCAGAGCACTGCTTTACGGGTCATTCCATCCTCCTCGTCGGGGCGGCGGCGCGACACGAACGCACGCGAAGAGCCCGGAGATGCGCGGATTATGCACCGATTCCCCACCGACTCGGACAAGGCGGGCCACGCATGCCGCGGCGTCATGTCGTCGCACCGGTCATCGCCGCGAAGCGACCACCGGCACGCCCCGGGCGCCCACTCGTGGTCGGGCCGCGCGCCGGCACGGGGGCGAGGTCTACAATTCGGCTGTGGGTGGCGCCAGTGCCGCGGAACTGCTGAATCTGGTCGGATTCACGACCGGCGCCGTGCTGTGCGCGATGCTGCTCGTGCTGGTGCGGCAGGGCCGCGCGTCGGCCGATCGCAGCGACCGCCTGCCGCTCTTCACGGCGCTCCTGGGTCTCGCCTGGAACCTCGGCGAGCTGGGCGACTACCTCCTGAGCCGCGTCGGCATCGCCGGCCCCGAGTCGTGGCTGAGCGCCATCTCGTTCGCGGCACTGGCGACGCTGGCGGCGGTGGTGGTTCATTCAGTGGCGCGCGACGTGCGCGGCGGACGCTGGCTCATCGGCATCGCGTACACCTGCAGCGCCGCCGCCATCGTGCTGCAGGTCCGCACGCTCGCGCTCGGCAACACCCGGCCATCGGCGCTGGCCTTCACGATGCTCACCGTGGTCTTCGGCGCGCTGGTCGTGCCGCTGGCCGTGCTGACCCGCAATCAGACCAACGGGCGCCGCGCGCTGTGGATGCTGGCGCTCTCGCTGTTCGCGGTATCGGCGAACCACCTGGGCCACTTCCACAACGACGCCGGCGGCTGGCTGGCCGAGCTCGTCGGCCATCAGGCGGTGCTGCCGCTGGCCTTCGCGATCCTCTACCAGGAGTATCGCTTCGCACTCGCCGACCTGTTCCTCAAGCGTGCGCTGACCCTGCTCACCCTGGTCGCCACGGCGGTCGCCACCTATTCCGCCATCGCCTCGCTGCCACCGGGACCCGTGGCCGTGGGGGCGCTGGTCGGCGCCTGGGTGACGACCGCCGTGGCGTATCCCTGGCTGCGCGCGGGCATCTCGCGGTTCGTCGACTCGGCGCTGCTCGGGCGTCAGGACTTCGCCGATCTCCGCGGCCAGCTCGCGCATCAGCTGCAGTCCTGCGATGCCGTCGAGAGCGTGCTCGATCGCACGGCGACGCTCGCCGCCACCGCCATGAACGCCGAGCGCGCCTGGTGCGACACCGCGGCCGCGCTCCCGTCGGCCGGTCGCGTCGTGAGTACCGAGGTCGAAATCGCCACCACCGAGGCGCCGCGGTTCGTACTGCGGCTCGGACCGCTCGTGGGGGGGCGCCGCCTGCTCTCCGACGATCGCGCGTTCCTCGAACATGCCGCCCTGCTGGCGGCCCGCCGCATCGACGCCCTGCGTCTGATGCTCGAACGCTTCGACCAGCGCCTGCGCGAGGAGGAGATCGAGCGCCTGGCGACCGAGGCCGAGCTGCGGGCGCTGCGGGCCCAGATCAACCCGCATTTCCTGTTCAACGCCCTCACCACCATCGGCTACCTGATCGAGTCGGCCCCGCCCCGGGCGCTGAAGACCCTGCTGCGGCTCACGTCGCTGCTGCGCGCGGTGCTGAAGTCGGACGGCGAGATGACGACCCTTGGCCGGGAGCTCGAGATGGTCGAGCACTACCTCGACATCGAGAAGGAACGCTTCGAAGAACGGCTGCAGGTGCGCCTCGATGTCGCGCCGGCCCTGCGCCCACTGGCGGTGCCGACGCTGATCGTGCAACCACTGGTCGAGAACGCCGTGAAACACGGCGTCGCGCCGGCCGTCCGCGGTGGCGTGGTGGACGTCTCGGCGCAGCTCGTGGGCAGCGGCGACGCCGCCGCGTTGCTCATCACCGTGCGGAACACCGGCGCGCCGCTGGGCGAACCGGCCACGAGCCAGAGCACGCGGGTCGGGCTGACCAACGTCGAACGCCGGCTGCTCGGACATTACGGCGCGGCCGCGTCGTTGTCGCTGTCGGCACGTGACGGCGTCACCACTGCCGAGGTCCGCGTGCCGATGCGGGCCGGCGCCCAGGCCGGCACCGGCGAGCCGCCGCGCCTCGCGGCCGGATGATCATGGCATCGCTGCGTGTGCTCATCGCCGACGATGAACGTCCGGCCCGGCGCTTTCTCGCCAATCTCCTCGCCGAGCTGCCCGACGTGTCGCTGGTGGGGGAAGCGTCGAACGGACGCGAGGCCGTCGCCCTCATCGAGCAGCAGCGGCCCGACCTCGCGCTGCTCGACCTGCAGATGCCCGAACTGGGCGGGCTCGACGCGGCGCGGATGATCTCTTCCGGCGCCATGCCGGCGATCGCCTTCGTGACCGCGTTCGACGAGTTCGCCGTGCAGGCCTTCGAGCTCAACGCCGTGGACTACCTGCTGAAACCCGTCGAGAGGGAGCGGCTCGCCGCGACCATCGAACGGGCCCGCGCGCGGCAGCGCGCGTCGGCCGCCGAGCGGGCCCGCTCCGTCACCGCCGCGGCCAGCGCCTACGACACGGCCACGCGGCGCACCTTCCTCGAGCGCATCCCGGTCCGCAGGCGCGACGAGACGCTGATCCTGCCCGTGCGTCACGTCACTTCGATCGTCGCCGACGGCGAGCTGCTCGTGATCACGACGACGGCGGGCGAGCGCTACACCATCACCCATCGGCTCCATGCGCTGGAGGCGAAGCTCGACCCGCGACGCTTCGTGCGGTTCGGCCGCGGCACGCTGGCGGCCGTGGATCAGATCCAGCGCGTCAGTCCCATGCCCGGAGGCACCTATCAGGTCACCATGGCCAACGGCCAGCAGCTCGCGGTGAGCCGGCTCCAGGCCAAGGTGCTGCGCGAGACGCTGCTGCGCCTCTGAGGCGCTACAATCCGGGCATGCGTACGGCCCTCACGTTCTTCGGCGCGGCCGCGGCGGCCGCCATCCTCATGAACACGTCTTCGCTCTCGGCCCAGCAGGATCTGCTCGCCCGTGCCAAGGCCCTGCACGGTCAGGCGCCGCTCATCGACGGGCACAACGACTACCCTTGGGCGCTGCGCGGCCTCGATCCCGGGCGCGATCTGGCGAAGGCCGACATCACGAAGAGCGTGCCGGCGCTGATGACCGATATCCCGCGCCTCAGGGCCGGAGGGCTCGGCGGGCAGTTCTGGTCGGTCTACGTGCCGTCGACGATGCCGGCGCCCGAGGCGGTGGTGGCCACGATGGAGCAGATCGACATCGTGCACCGCATGCTGAAGAAGTGGCCCGAGACGTTCGAACTCGCGCTAACCGCGGACGACGTCGAGCGCGCTTTCAAGAAGGGGCACATCGCCTCGATGATCGGCATGGAGGGCGGGCACTCGATCGACAGCTCGCTGGCCACGCTGCGCATGATGCACGCGCTCGGCGCGCGCTACATGACGCTCACCCACAACAACAACACGCCGTGGGCCGACGCCGCGGCCGACAAGCCGGAACACGGCGGCCTCACGAAGTTCGGCGAAGAGGTCGTGCGCGAGATGAACTGGCTCGGCATGCTCGTCGACCTGAGCCATGTATCGCCCGACACGATGGAAGACGCGCTGCGTGTCGCCCAGGCGCCGGTGATCTTCTCGCACTCATCGGCCCGCGCCGTGGCCGACGTGCCGCGCAACGTGCCGGACGCGATCCTGCGCCAGCTCCCGAAGAACGGCGGCGTCGTGATGGTGAGCTTCGTGCCCGGCTTCACGTCGCAGGCCGTCGTGGACTACGACAAGCGCGCCGGCGCCGAGCGCACGCGACTCCAGCAGGCCACGCCGAACGACGAGGCCGCCGTGAATCGCGGCATGGACGCGTGGCGCAAGGCCAACCCCGGACCGCGCGCCACCGTGGCGCAGGTCGCCGACCACATCGACCACATCCGCAAGGTGGCGGGCATCGATCACATCGGCATGGGCGGCGACTTCGACGGCATCACCGAGGTGGTGCAGGGACTCGAGGACGTGTCGAAGTACCCGGCTGTCACCGCCGAGCTGCTGAAGCGCGGCTACTCCGACGACGACATCAAGAAGGTGATCGGCGGCAACGTGCTGCGGGCGTGGAAGCAGGCTGATCGCGTCTCGGCCGAGCTGCGCAAGCAGCGCGGGCCGTCGACGGCGACGCTCAAGGGGCTGGACGGGACGCCGTAGCGAGCGCCTCGACGAGCTTCAGCGGATCGACGCGGGCGCCGTGCAGGCGCACGGCCCAGTGCAGGTGCGGGCCGGTCACGCGTCCGGTGGCGCCGACCTCGCCGAGCCGCGCGCCCTGCGCCACGGCCTGCCCTTCCGTCACGCCGATGACCGACAGATGGGCCATCATCGAGTAGAGGCCCTGCCCGTGATCGAGGATCACGGTGTTCCCCGAGTAGTAGAACTCGCGCGCGTAGACGACCACGCCCGGGGTGGGCGCGTACACCGGCGTGCCGGTGCCGGCCGCGAGATCGAGGCCGGTGTGCGGGCCACGCGGCTCGCCGTTCAGCACGCTGCGCACGCCGAAGCCGCTCACCGCCACGCCTTCCACCGGACGCACCGCGCCAGCACGCCAGAGGCGCTCGGCTGAGGTCTTCTCGAAGAGCGCGTTCAGCAGCGCCGTCTCGCGCGTGATGCGCGGCAGCATGGCCTTCGGCGGATTCACGAACTTCGGATTCACGCGGATCCGCCGCGTGCGCACCGCCTTGGGTGAGATGGTGATCGGCACCTCGTAGGTCGACGCCACGCCGTGCGTCGGCATCCCGGTGAGGTGCAGCAGCTCACGGCCGACCGCAGCATCGACATCGATGCCGATCAACGCGTTCCAGCTCGTGCCATCAGCGACGAATGGCACGGTCCGTCCCTGCCACGTGGCCGACACCGCGCTCGACGCCGCCGGCGGCGTGACCTCGACTCGCACGACATCGCCCGGCTGAACGACTCCGTCGCGCATCCGCACGCGCCACGCCGGCGCCTCCTGTCCGTGCGCCGGCCAGGCCAGTGCGCACGCCACGAGCCCGATCACGAGGCGCAACTGCCGCATGCGGCGATTATAGACAGCCGTCGTCCTCACTTCAGTGCACCTCGTCCGCACGGCGTGATTTCGCGGGGAGATACGGGCGAATCCATGGCGGCACGCTTCGTGATCTGCAGGTGCGCAGGAGGACGTGGCCATGAGGACGATGCCTGGATGGGTGGCTGGAGCACTTGGAGTCGGCGCGCTGGTGAGCGCGTTCTATCTCGGCGGCCGCGTCAGCGCCGGAGCCGTGGCGGAGCGCGCGACGGTCGAGGCGCCGCTGGCGGCAACGACGGCGGTGGTCGCGACCGAGAACACGACCGACGAACTCGCCGTCGAATGCGAACCCGGCCAGCGCGCGGTCGTGCACGCCGCCACGGCCGGCCGCGCGTCGCGCGTCACCTGCGTCACCGACGCACGTCCGGTCGCGCGCGTGGCGGGCGACACCTACACCGCATCGTCTGCGGCGCCGCAGGTCGTGCGCGTCGCTGACGTCGACGACCGGCCATATGCGCGCCCGGCCGTCATCACGCAACCGGTCGAGGTCTACCGCCCGCGCGCGCGCACGGCGTCCTACGACACGCGCTCGATCGAGCGGCCGCGCTCGGTGAAGAAGAGCGTGGCCATCATCGGTGGTTCCACCGCCGCCGGCGCGGTGGTGGGCGGCCTGGTGAAGGGCGGCAAGGGCGCGGTGATCGGCGGGCTGCTCGGCGGCGGCGCCGCCACCGTGTGGGACCAGGTCACCCGTCGACGCGACGCCGACGTTCGCTGACGCGCGACCGCACCGGCACCGCATGAGTGCCGCTGCGGATCGACACGCCGGGACGGTTCCTCCCCGTCCCGGCGCTGTCGTGTACGACGGCGGTCAGGACGCGCGACGACGCAACCGCGCGAGGGCCAGTCGCACGTCGGGCGTGTCGACCCGGGCGCCGCGCACCGACGCCGCGGCCTCGGCCGACACGGCGCGGCCCGTCCGGTGTGTGACGACGCCGACCAGCGTCGACCCGACGATCACCGCGCCACCGCTGTCGCCGGGGCGAACGCCGGCGCGTCCTTCGAGATCCGCGACGAAGCCGTCACGCGTGACCTCGCGCACGATCGCTGCGCGCCACGCGAAGCGTCGGCCCGTCCAGGCGGCGATCGCCACGCGGACACCGCGCCTCAGCAGGGCCCGCGGCGCCCACACTATGCGCGAGCGTCGCGGCCGCGGCGTCTCGGCGACCAGCAGCGCGAGATCGCGGCGCGCCGGCGACCATCGCCGCTCGACGCGCCACACCGCGTGCCCCGACGCGATCAGCGTGCCGCGCAGTCCATCAGCCGCGGCGATGCAATGAGCCGCCGTGCACGCGCGGCCGTCGGCCAGGGTCACGATCGTGCCCGAGCCGCCGAACCGGTGCGCGTAACGGCGCAGCGTCACGGCACCGAGATGAGCGCCGGCGGGCAGTTCGGGTTGTCGATCACCGGCGCCGGACCCGGCACGCCACGCTCCGTCGGACGCGGCGGCGGCAAGGCCGCGGCCGCCGGTCCCTGCAACGCGTCGTAGAAGGCCGTGTAGTGCGGCAGCGCCTCGTCGCGTGCCGCCAGGTCGGCGCGCACCATCCCGTGCACCTGGGCATCGTGCGGCGTGGCCTCGTGGACGACCGCCAGACGCACCGTCTTGCCGGCCGCGCCCTTGATTCGCACCGTCTGCGGCCGCGAGCCGGCGAATCCGGTCGCGATGAGATCGGCGCCCGGCAGCTCGCAGTGGAACTCGAAGCGATCGGTGACGACCTGCGCGTAGGTGTCGCTGAAGCGCCACGCCTTCGCGTTGCCCGCCGCGTTCTTCGGCGCGCCGCCGCGCAGCTCGCCGCCATTCACCCGCACCATGCCGATCACGTTGGCACCGATCGCATCGAACCCGGCCCGCAGGCGCGCCCCGCGCACGATCTGGCCCAGGTTCGGGATGCGCCGCCAGTCGAGGAACGCCTGGGTGTCGCGCGTGCTCGCGGGATCCGCGAGCAGGCCGGTGGCCGGATCAACCGCCTGGTTCTCGTGCAACGTGACGCCGCGACCGGCGCCGACGGTGAGATCGAGCCCGGCGAGACTCCACCCGTGATGCCGCCCGCGCATCAGGCCGTCGGCATCCACCAGAGCATCGGCCGTCGGCACCGGCGAGAACGTGGAACGCGCCACGTCGGCGTGCGCGGCCGGCACGAAGAGCAGCGGGTGATGGTAGGGCAGGCGCGGACGGCTGGACGCGCGCGAGGCCGTGCGCGGCGGCGCCGCGCTGTTGAGCAGCAGCACCGTGGCGCGGCGGGCCCGATTGCCCTTCTGCCCCTCGAGTACACACAGACACATCCCGTAGAACGACACGACGAGCTTCATGAGGTCTCCGTTCGAGGGGGCGCCACCGGGGAGCCGCCGGCGGTGCAGAGATTCTAGCGCCGAGCCGGCGTGGTGTAGGCGACGTAGCCGGCCCAGTCGCGTGCGGCCACGCCGCGGGCGCGCAGGCGCTGCTGCGCCAGCCGCACGGCGTCCCAGGGCGCGGCGCCGGCCCCGAGCGCCTCGTGCACGTCGTCCATCGCATCGGCCGCGAGGTCGTCGCGCACGTCCCACTGCGACGCGATCACCTGCGAGACACCGGATCGCAGGAACTCGCCGGCAACGCCCGCCCCGCCGTCGCCGCGGCGCGCCTCGGCGCGGCTGGTGCGACAGGCCGAAAGCACGACCAGCCACGCGCGCACGCCGGGTGCGAGCAGCCGTGCAAGGGGCACGCGCACGCCGTCACCGCCCGGAGACGCCAGCAGCAGTTGCGAGCGCCCGGGATAGCGTTCGTCGGGTACGGCGTGACCCGCGAAGTGCACGAGGTCGTCGGTCGCGAGCGCCGTCGTCAGGGCGTCCTCGGTGGCGACGTCGACGACGGCGCCGGCGTAGCGCCGCCCGATCCGCTCCGCCTCCACGCGCGCCTCCGGCAGGCGCGCGAGCCCGTCGCCGCCTTGTCCGGCGTGCAGCGCGGCCACCCGGATCACGGCCGACCGTCCTTCGCCGTCCGCCGCGCACGCGCGTATCGACGGACACAGGGCCACGGCGGCCCGGTCGACGACGCGTGCCCCACCCGAGGTATCCCACGGCAGCAGCGCGAACGGCACGCGCTGCAGCACCGGGTCGAGCACCAGCGCCAGCCGCCCGTCGACGGAATCCCCGAGCAGCGGCGCGATCGGCCACCACGCCTCGCGGGCCACGGCATCGACAGCGTCGTCGACGGCGTCGTGGCCGGGGTCGAGCGTCAGCACGTGCGCGAGCCGGGCGGCGCGGCGCGCGAGTTCCGTGCGCGGCACCGCGAGACGCCGCTGCTGCACGTGGCCCTCGCGCACGACCCACCCACAGCGCGTCGGGACGCGACAGATAGGCCACGACCGGGCCTGCCTGCGACACCGACGCGAGCGAGCGTGCCGGGCCGCCGGACCAGCGTCGGCGAATGTCGTAGCCGCGATCGAGCGAGTCGAGCGCGGCCTCCGCCCGGCCCGCGGCGGCTTCGAGATCGACCAGCTCCGAGAAGACGTCCCAGCTGGCATCGACGAACGACGGCAGGAAATCGCCGCGCGCGATCTGCGACTGCTGAGCGTCGACGATCGCTACGCCGCGCAACAACGCGTCGCGGGCCCCGTCGACGTCGCCGAGCGCGCGGTGCGCGCGGGCTTCGGTGACGGCCAGCGCCAGCAGGCGCTGATGGGCGCGCACGGCGAGGAAGCGCGTCTGCGACTCGCGGGCCAGACGAATCGCGTCCGCCGGCGCCGGGAAGGCCTGCACTTCGGCGTCGGCCTGCGTGATGTCGGCCAGGTAGCGCTCGCGGATGCTGGTGTCGCCGAGCGTCGCGAACACCTCGTGGCAGCGTGTCATCGTCGCGCGCGCGGCGTCGCCGTGGCCGAGCCGCACCTGCGCCCGTGCCTCGATGTAGAGCGCCGTCGTCAGCAGTCCGGCGTGACCGACGCCCTCGGCGTGGCGCACGGCTTCGCGCGCGAAGGCGAGGGCCGTGGCCGCCCTGCCGCTGTCGAGGCTGGCGATCGCGGGGTTGATGAGACGCGCGTGTTCGATCACACGGCGTCATCGAGGCGCCCCATCGCCCCGATGGACAAATGCTGGTCCACGCTTCCGGATCGCGGCCGAGCATCCGCAGCGCGTCGCCAAGAGCGAGACGCGACGAGGCCTCGCCGCGGCGATTGCCCGCGTCGCGGCGCAACCGCATCGCGGTGTCGAAGCCGGCGACGGCCTGATCGTAACGGCCGCCGACGTAGTCGAGTCCGGCGAGTCGATGCCGGGCATCGGCTTCGAGCGCGCGAAACCCGCGCTGCGCCGCCGCGGCGGCGAGGCGTTCGGCCCGCGGTCGCACGTCGGTCCCGCGGCCCGTATTGAAGCCCACGGTGAGGCGCAGCCGCTCGGCCCACAGCGCGATCGGCGACGCCTCTGGCCAATGTCCCGCGGCCACGCCGGCCGCGAGACGGTCCGCAAGGCCGTAGTCGGGCGTGGCGAGCGCTGACTCCGCGTCGACCAGCGCGCGCACGGCCACGGCGAGCCCCCGTCGTCCGTCGCCTGACGCGGCCACGGCGTCGGCCTGAATCGCCGCGAAGAACGGATCGGTCGCGGGCAGCGCCGGCCACGGTGCGCCGCCGGCCCGCGCCTCGGCGTCGGCCCAGGCCCCGAGCGCCGCCATCGCCACGCGCGAGGGGTCGAGCCCGTCCGACCGAGGCGTCAGCGCCTCGGCGTGCCAGCGAGCCTCACCGGCCCAGCCCGACGTGTCGGACTCGAGCGCGGCCGCGTTGGCCCAGGCTCGCGCCGCCTCGCCATCGAGGTGCAATCGCTCGAGCGCCAGCGCCTCGTTGAACGCGGCCGCCGGCAGGTGCGGACTCAGGCGACGGGCCTGTGCCGCCGCTTCGTAGGCACGCGCCACGTCGATCGCGCGACCGGCCTCGGCACCGCGCGCGAGGTAGGCCGCGGCGAGATCGGCGAGGATCGCAGCACTGGCGGGATCGGCCACGGCCGCATCTTCGAGCGCCTGCACACCGGCATCGACGCGCCCGGCGACGAGCGCGGCCTCGCCGAGGCGCATGAGCGATGTCGCCGCGGGCCGCGCGCGCGCGTCGTCATCGGCACGCGCCGCCGCTGCCAGGACGCGCCACGGCGGTGTGGATGTCCCCGTCTCACCTCGCACCACCGGCCGACGTGTCAGGTACGGCATCGACGCGAGGCGCGCATCGATCGGACGCTCCGCGAGGGCGGCCCAGAGGTCGTCGAGCGGCGACGCGTCCGGGCGGACGCTGGCGACGAGTGCCCCGACCGACAGCGCGCACGCCGTCCACCAGGCCAGCGCCGGGAGCAGCGGCACGCGGGGCGATGACGTTCGAGGAGCCACGGCAGGCAGGGCGGGACGCGCCCGCCCGAAAGCCTAGCACCTAGCGCGGCGGGCGCTGCAGGTGCCGCGTGGCTTCCGCGCGCCACGCCGAATCGTCGGTGGCGTCGGCCGCGATCGCCCGCCACTGGTCGCGGGCCTCGTCGACCCGTCCCAGCCCCTCGAGGGCGAGCGCGCGGTTGAAGCGCGCGGCGTGCAGGGCGGGGGCCAGGCGCAGCGCCTCGTCGGCGGCTTCGAGCGCGGCCGTGAAGTGCACGCGCGATTCGATCGCGGCGAGCGCCAGATGCGCCACGGCGAGATCGCTCTGCCGCATCGCCGACCCCGGCGCGTCGGCGATCACCCGATCGAGCCGGCTGACGGCGTCGGCCGGGTGCCCGGCCACGAGCGCGGCGACCGCCGCGGCATGCTCGGCTTCGGCCCGCGCGCCGGCGGGCGCGACCGCCACCGCTCCGGCCAGGCGTGACGCCACCGCCTCGGCGGCGAACGACGCGGACGCGCCGGTCGCGGAACGCGACGGCGCCGCGAACGGGGTGTATCGGGTGACGAGGCTCAGGCGACCTTCGATGGGTCGCGTCGGCCCCGTCGCGGCGTCGATGGCCGGCCACGGGTCGGTGACGTCCGTCACCGTCGCCGGCGCGACCGGACGCATCACCCACACCGCCAGGAGGGCGCTCGCCGCCAGGGCCAGGGCGCCGTAGACCACGGTTCGCGGGCGGCCGACGGCGTGGTCGTCGACCGGACCGACAGAGGCGGGCATCGGTGCCTCGGCCACCATCGCCACGACCTCGCGGCAGTCGTCGCAGATGACCAGATGGGACACGATGCGTCCCCGCTCGTCGTCGCGCATCGCCCCGTCGACGAACCTGGCCAGGTCAGCGGGGGACGGGCACGGCGTGGGCACGCCGACTGCGGGCACGGGCCGGGGGCCGGTCGGGCTGTCGGCAGTGGTCACGTCTGGGATGTCCTTCGACCTGGAGGGGCAGGAGGTGAACCGCCCTCCACCTGTTGGGACGGCCCCACGGGCAGGTTTTTGAGCCGGGCGAAGGCGGGCATCGTCGCCGATGCCTCGGCGCTGGTCAGGCGGCGGACATCCTGCGCACCGACCCCTTCGGCCTCGAGCGCCCGCTGCAGCGTCTCGAGCAGTTTCAGGAACCGCGGATACAGGCGCTGCTGGTCGAGCTGCATGATGCGGGCGATGCCGGCCCGGGTCACACCGTCGCAGAAGAAGAGCTTGAGGATGAGCTGGTCGTCGGCGGTCAGGCCATCGAGGGCCTTGGCGAGGGCACGGTCGACGCGGCTCGCGAGGGTGTCGAGATCGCGCTGCTGCACGAGCACGTCGGCCTCGCCGCCGGGCTGCTCGCGGTCGGCCAGCTCGTTCACGTCCACGAAGTAGCGGCCGCGCGCCGGTGGGAACTGCTGGAACATCGCCCACAGGTCCTCGCGCGTCGCCGTCACCTCGTACTGCGTGAGCATCAGGCTCACGGCTTCGTCGAACGACAGCCGTTTGCGGTGCGTCAGGCGCCACAGCAGCATCGCCACCGGCCCTTCGCGACGCGCCACGGCCGGCGGCTTCGCCTTGCCCCATTCCTGATTGCGCAGGTCGAGATAGACGTTGCCGACGACGGTGACCAGGTACGTGTGCAGCGTGCTGTCGCCGCGCCACCGGCGCAGCACGCCGTAGTCGTTCGAGGTGAGGTGCACCATCACGCGGCTGCGCAGTTCGTCGGCCGTGTCGCGCGTCAGCCGGTTCCGGGCGGCGACGTAGCGCACGGTCTCGACGACCTGATCGTAGGACTCCTCGAGCAGCCGGCGGGCAGCCGCCACCGCGACGTCGTGCGGCAGGTCGTGGGCCGGCGCCTGGGGCGCCTGCTCGCGACCACGGAGGGGACGTGGCGAACGGCGTGACATGCGGGAGGGGCCGGCGGCCGAGTCGGGCATTATCGGGGATCGGCCCCGGAAGAACAAGGCGGGCGATGCGGGCCGCGTTCCAGCGGCGACGGTGGCGAGCAAGGACACGACGGCCTCCCTGGACACGCCGTCGCCGGCTGGGGAAGCTCGCCCGGGCGCATCCGAGAGAGGAAGCGGCAGGCGGTGGAATCCACCCTCGCGGCCGTACAGACGACGGGCCGAAGCGCCTGGCGCCCCGGCCCGTGCGATGTCGCGGAAAGCGTCTAGAAGGCGGTCTAGAAGGTCAGCTTGAAGCCAAGCTGCGCCTGGAACGGGTCGAACGCCTGACGGGCCTGACCGAAGCCGGTCGGACGCCCGTTGGCGGTCACGCCGGCGGCCGCCGACTGGTTGCCGTTGAAGTTGTTGAGGTTCACCGTGTTGAACACGTTGAACATCTCCCACAGCAGCTCGCCCGAGATCTTGCCGATGGTGATCTTCTTCGAGGCGCGCAGGTCGGCCTGGAAGTACTTGTCGCCGCGGCCGGCGTTGTAGGCGACGCCCGCCGGGCGATCGTTGTTGTCGCCGTCGCGGTTCACGTCGGTGCCGGTCGTGATGTTGAACGGCGGCGCCGAGTTGGCGGTGACGATGCCACCGAGCTGGATCTGCCAGGGCAGCTGGTAGATCACGTTGCTCACGAAGCGGTGCCGCACGTCGTTCGACGTCGGGCCCCAGTCGGACATCAGGTCGTACTTGTTCACCGGGGTGCCGTTGTCGGCGATCGTCTTGGCGCTGCCGAGCGTGTAGCCGAGCAGGAAGCCGAGCTTGTTGGCGAAGCGCTTCTGCAGGCGGAACTGCGCCTGGTGGATGCGGATCGGGGCGCTGTCGTCGTAGAGCAGCAGGCGCAGGCCCGACGCCAGGATCGGGTAGGTGCCGTCATCGCGGCGGGCGTTGACGTTGCGCGTCAGCGGGAAGTGCTCGCCGCGCATGTAGACGTAGTCGAACGAAAACGCGTAGTTGGTGCCCAGCTGACGCGTGAAGCCCGACGTCATCTGGTGCGTGTAGGGCGATTCCGCGGTGGCGCTGGCAATGCGGAACGACGCGCCCACCGATTCCGGCAGCACCAGGCTGGCCGGCGGCAGGTTCGGGAAGAAGTCGTTCGGGATGCGCGCGCCCGAGCGCGAGTCGTTGGCCACCTGGCTGGTGATGAAGCCCGGGTAGCCGGCGACGATGCCGCGCATCGTGGTCGTGTTGATCTGGTCGTAGTAGATGCCGTAGCCGCCACGGAACACCGTCTTGCCGTTGCCCATCGGGTCCCACGTGAGGCCGAGACGCGGCGCGATGTTGTTCAGGTCGTTCGGCGCCGCCTTGAAGTTCTGGCCCTTCAGGGTGCCGGTCACGTGGCTGATCCAGAACTGCTCGATCGGGATGTTCGACGGGATGTCCTGGCCGTTCAGGTCGCCGCGCCAGTACTGCCAGTCGTAGCGCACGCCGAGGTTGATCGTCAGGTTGCTGCGCGGCTGCCACTGGTTGTTGACGAAGGCCGAGAAGATGTTGACGTCGCGCGACATCGCCGCCAGCTTGCCGCGGAGCTCGATGCCCTGCGTGAAGCGGAACGGCAGCGAGGCGGCGTTGCCGGCCACCACCGGCGCGTCGGCCGAGAACTCGAACAGGCCGTTGAACGACTGGTTGATGGTGCTGGTGGTGGGCACGAGGTTGGCCTCGAAGCCGAACTTCAGGTCGTGCGTGCCCTTGGCCACGAAGTTGATCGTCGTGGCGTTGGTGACGATCTTGTTGTCCTGCGAACGCGCCTGCGGCACGTTGCTGGCGCGGCCGAACTGCACGGTCGGGAAGCGGATTTCCGGCTTGTTGTCGGCGCTCGCCGGCAGCACGCGGTCCAGCGCCTGATGCGAGAAGCTGACGCGCAGCTCGTTGACGATGTTCGAGCGCAGCACCGAGGTGAGGTTGCCGACGACGAACCACGCACGGCGCTGGTCGTCGTAGCCGTGGTCGCCGGCGCTGTCGCCGCCGGTCTGCTGGTTGAACAGATCGCGGTGGTCGTACATGTAGGTGGTGTTCAGCGTGTGGTGCTGCGAGGCCAGGTACGTGACCTTGCCGAACACGTTCTGCTCGTCGGTCGTCACGGGCACTTCGGTGCGCGTGTCGTAGCCGAGGCTCTTCACATACGCGGCGATCGAGGTCGGGATGTTCACGAACGCCGAGCGGTTGTTGGCGCGGCGCTCCCACGATCCGAAGTAGAAGAGCTTGTTCTGCTTGATCGGGCCGCCGACGGTGGCGCCATACTGCTCGATCTTGAAGTCGGGCACGGTGACCGCGAAGTAGTTCGGCTTGTCGAAGGCGTCGTCACGGCGGAAGTAGAAGCCCGCGCCGTGCACGCTGTTGCCGCCCGACTTGGTCAGGATGTTGATGGCGCCCGAGGCCGAGCGGCCGAACTCCGACGAGTAGGAGTTGGCCATCACCTGGAATTCCTGGATGGCTTCCTGCGCCAGCGCGATGCGCGTGGCCGACGACAGCGAGCTGCCGCCGCCGGTGACCTCGTCGTTGAAGTCGACGCCCTCGAGCCACACCGACTTGTAGTTCTCGCTCATGCCGCCGAACGAGATCGAGTCGGTCTGGCCGCCCGACGCCGAGCCCTGGTCCGAAACCACGCCGGGGGCCAGCATCGTCAGGTCGAGGAAGTCGCGCGACTTCAGCGGCAGGTTGGCGATCTGCTGCGTGTCGAGCAGCGTGCGCACCACGTTCTCGGTCGTGTTGACCAGCGGCGCCTGCTCGGTGACGGTGATCGTCTCCTCGAGGCCGCCGACCTCCAGCACGAAGGGCGCGGTGACCTGCGAGTTGATGGCGAGGCGCAGGTTGCTGCGCGACGCCTCCTTGAAGCCCGTGAGGGTGGCCTTCACCGTGTAGTCGCCGGCCGGCATGGCCGCGAAGCGGTAGTTGCCGCGTTCGTCGGTGACCGTCTCACGGGTCAGGCCGTTGGCCTGATTGACGGCGGTCACGGTGACGCCGGGCATCGAGCCGCCCGACGAGTCCTTCACTTCACCGAGAATCGTGCCGGTGGTGGTCTGTGCGGACGCCAGCCCCGGCGTCAGGCACGCCAGCAGGGCCCACAGCGCGCCGGCCAAACGTAGGTGTTTCATCGGTACATGCCTCCACGCCGGCGGCGCTCACGTTTACGGGGACAACGGCGCTAGAGCGACCGCGACGGCCCCGCGATTGTAGCGGGAACCTCATGCGTGGAAGCCGTGAGAGTCATGAATGCAATCCATGCGGAAAACGCACGTCATTCACGACACGTGACACCGCGAGACATCTCGGAAACACCGGCAATGGACGACCTACGGCCGCGCTTTCTTGCGGCATAATGACCGGCACTGGCGGCCCCAGTCCGTGCGGGCCGACCTACTTGACTCGTGGCCCGCGGGGGCCCAGCGAGGGAACCATGAGACACGTGTTCTTGGCGTCAGTTGGCGTGACGCTGCTCGGGTTGGGACTCTCGGCGCGCGCGCCACAGACCACGACGCCGCCGCGCGCGGCCGCACCACGCACCACCGCCGCGGCACCTGCCGCGCCTGCCACGGCGGCGCCGCGCATCGCCCGCACGTCGGCCCCCACGCCGGCCGTGCCGACGATGGTCGCCGCCGAGCAGACCAAGCTCGTCACGACGTACTGCGCGACGTGCCACAGCGAACGCGGCAAGGCCGGCGGCCTGTCGCTCGCCAACTGGGACGCCATGAAGGCGCAGGAGAACCCGGCGATCGTCGAGAAGATGATCCGCAAGCTGCGCGCCGGCATGATGCCGCCGCCCGGAGCGAAGAAGCCCGAGGCCGCCGCCATCACCGGCCTCACGCAGGCGCTCGAAGCGCGCATGGATGAATTCGCCGCCAGCAACCCGAACCCGGGCTGGCGTCCCTTCCAGCGCCTCACCCGCGCGGAATACAGCGCTGCGGTGCGCGACCTGCTCGACGTCGAGGTCGACGTCACGCCGTATCTGCCCGCCGACACGCAGGCCCACGGCTTCGACAACATCGCCGAGGCGCAGGCGTTCTCGCCGGCGCTGCTCGACGGTTATCTCCGCGCCGCGTCGCAGGTGAGCCGCCTGGCGCTCGGCGACAAGACGGCCGCGCCGTCATCGACGACCTACCGCGTGCTGCAGACCGAATCGCAGATGGCGAACGTCGAAGGCACGCCGTTCGGCGCCCGCGGCGGCCTCGCCGTCACGCACGTCTTCCCCGCCGACGGCGACTACGAGTTCAAGGTGATGCTGCAGCACACCATCAGCGGTGAGCTCTTCGGCAACACCGGCATCTTCATGGCCGGCAGCAACGAGCTCATCGAGATCACGATCAACGGCGAACGTGCCGCGGTGCTCGAAGTGCCGGCGACGATGAGCGACGCCGGCGAGAACGCCTTCATCGTCGAATCGCCGGCCATCCACGTGAAGGCGGGCCCGCAGAAGATCGCCGCGTCCTTCGTGCCGCGCATGGTCGGTCCGGTCGACGACCTGATGGCGCCGATCGACCACACCCTGATCGACCTGCGCATCGGCACCGGCTTCGGTATCACCTCGCTGCCCCACCTGCAGGATCTGGTGGTGGCCGGACCGATGAAGACCACCGGCGTCTCCGAGACGCCGAGCCGCCGCCGCGTGTTCCAGTGCCGGCCCACCGAGCCGTCCGAGGAACGCCCGTGCGCCACCGACACGGTTCGCCGCCTGGCCACGCAGGCCTTCCGCGGTCCGGTGCCCGCGGCTGACATGGCCGACCTGATGAAGTTCTACGATCAGGGACGCGCCAGCGGCGACTTCGAGAGCGGCATCCGGATGGCCGTGCAGGGCATCCTCGCCAACCCGCGCTTCCTGTTCCGCGTCGAGAACCAGCCCGCCAACGCCACCGGCATCTACCGCGTGGGCGACCTCGAGCTGGCCTCGCGCCTGTCGTTCTTCCTCTGGGGCACGATGCCCGACGACGCGCTCATCAAGGCGGCCACCTCGGGCGCGCTGCGCACGCCGGCCGGCCTCGACAAGCAGGTCGCGCGCATGATGGCCGACCCGAAGGCCGAGGCCCTCGCCACCCGCTTCGGCGCCCAGTGGCTGCGGCTGCAGGACGTGTCGAAGGTGCGTCCCGACGGCATCCTCTATCCGCAGTGGGACCAGTCGCTGACCGACTCGATGAAGAAGGAGACCGAGCTCTTCTTCGCCAGCCTGATCCGCGAGAACCGCAGCGTGCTCGACCTGCTGAACGCCGACTACACCTACGTCGACGAGCGGCTGGCGCGCCACTACGGCATCCCGAACGTGAAGGGCGCGGCCTTCCGCCGCGTGCAGCTGCCGCCGACGCGCCGCGGCGTGCTCACCCAGGGCAGCGTGCTGATGATGACGTCGGTGGCCGACCGCACGTCGCCCGTGCAGCGCGGCAAGTGGATCATGCAGGTGATGCTGGGCTCGCCGCCGCCCCCGCCGCCGCCCAACGTGCCGACCCTCGACGCCACCGCCGCCGCGCAGGACGGCAAGGTGCTGTCGGTGCGCGAGCGCATGGAACAGCACCGCGCCAACCCGGCGTGCATGTCGTGCCACCGCGTGATCGATCCGCTGGGCCTCGCGCTCGAGCACTTCGACGTCACCGGCCAGTACCGCATCAAGGACAACGGCGTGCCGGTCGACGCCAACGGCGAGATGTACGACGGCACGAAGATGCAGGGCGCGGAAGGCCTGCGCCAGGCGCTGCTCGGCAAGAAGGACGCGATGCTCACGAGCTTCACCGAGAGCCTCATGACCTACGCGCTCGGCCGCCGCGTCGAGTCGTTCGACATGCCGGCGCTGCGCGCCATCGTGCGTGACGCCGCGAAGCAGGACTACAAGATCTCGGCGTTGGTGCAGGGGGTGGTGCGCAGCCAGCCCTTCCGGATGAGCAAGCCGCAGCCGGCCGCCGCCACCACCAACGAAGTCGCCGCCCGCTAGCAGAAGGACAGACACGGAGACGCCATGCTGATTACGAAGCGACACCTCTCGCGCCGCACGGTCCTGAAGGGCATCGGAGCCACTGCGGCCCTGCCCCTGCTCGAGGCGATGATTCCCGCCGCCACCGCCCAGGCGAAGACCGCGGCCGCCGGCAAGGTGCGGCTCGCCGCCATCGAGATGGTGCACGGCGCCGCCGGCAGCTCGACCTACGGGCTGAAGGCGAACCTGTGGTCGCCGGCCGCCACCGGCCGGAACTTCGACCTCACGCCCAGCTCGCTGCAGCCGCTCGAGTCGGTGCGGCAGCACATCACCATCGTGAGCAACACCGACCTGCGGATGGCGGAAGCGTTCACGACGCCGGAAATCGGCGGCGACCACTTCCGCGCCAGCGCGGTGTTCCTCACGCAGTCGCACCCGAAGCAGACGATGGGCTCGGACGTCCGCGCCGGCATCTCGCTCGACCAGCTCTATGCGTCGCGCGTCGGCCAGGACACGCCGATTCCGTCGATGCAGCTGTGCATCGAGCCGGTCGACCAGGCCGGCGGCTGTGAATACGGCTACTCCTGCGTCTACACCGACTCGGTGAGCTGGGCCAACGCCGAGACGCCGTTGCCGATGATCCGCGACCCGCGCACGGTGTTCGATCAGCTGTTCGGCGTCGGCGCCACCAAGGAAGAACGCGCGCAGCGCCGCCGCGAGGACAAGAGCATCCTCGACGGGCTCACGAGCTCGGTGGGCCGCCTCAAGACGCAGCTCGGCGCCGCCGACAAGAAGCGCCTCGACGACTACCTCGAGGACGTCCGCGAGATCGAGCGCCGCATCCAGAAGGTCGAGGCGTTCAACTCGAGCGGCCAGGAACGCGAGCTGCCCGGCGCCCCGATCGGCGTGCCCGATTCCTACGTCGAGCACGTGAAGCTGATGTTCGACCTGCAGGCGCTGGCGTTCGGCAGCGACATCACGCGCGTGTTCGCGTTCAAGATGTCGCGCGACGTGTCGGGCCGCGTGTGGCCGGAAACCGGCGTCACCACCGGCTTCCACAACGCCAGCCACCACAACGCCCGCGAAGACCGCATCCGCGACTTCGCCAAGATCAACAAGTTCCACGTCAGCCTGCTGCCGTACTTCATCGAGCGCCTCAAGCGCATGCCCGAGGGCGACGGCACGCTGCTCGACAACACGCTCATCATCTACGGCTCGCCGATGGGCGACCCGAACGTGCACAACCACAAGCGCGTCCCGCTGCTCTTCGCCGGCCACGCCGGCGGTCAGCTGAAGGGCGGGCTGCACATCAAGGCGGCCGACGGCACGCCGATGGCCAACACCTTCCTCGACGTGCTGCACAAGCTGGGCGGCGACGACACCTCGTTCGGCGACAGCAGCGGCGCCCTCGATCTCAACGCCGTGCAGGACACCACGGCCGCGGCAGCGGAGTAGGAGAAGCAACGATGCGACGACTGAACTGGATTCTTCCGGCCGCTGCGTTCACCGCGTGGGCCTTCACCGTGGCGCTCGGCGCCACCGGCGGCACCGTGCCCGATGCCGCCATGACCGGCGACGTGGCGACAGTGCGCGCGCTGCTCAAGTCGGGCGCCGACGTCAACGCGGCGCAGGGCGACGGCGTCACCGGCCTGCACTGGGCCGCGCGTCAGGGCCACGAGGAGCTGGCGAACACGCTGATTCTCGCCGGCGCCAACGTGAAGGCGACGACGCGCTTCGGCGCCATCACGCCGCTGCACCTCGCCGCCGAACGCGGCGCGGGCACGATCGTGGCGGCGCTCGTGAAGGCCGGCGCCGACGTGAACGCGAAGACCAACACCGGTGCCACGGCGCTGATGTTCGCGGCCGGCGCGGGCGACGTGGCGTCGATCTCGGCGCTCATCGACGCCGGCGCCGACGTGAACGCGAAGGAACGCGACCGTGAACAGACGCCGCTCATCTTCGCCGCCGCCGCCAACCGCGTCGACGCGGTGAAGCTGCTCATCGCCAAGGGCGCCGACAAGAACGCCGCCACCAGGGTCACCGACCTGATGGCGCTCAGCGCCAACGGCGAGAACCCCGATGGCCGGAACCTCGCGGTGAAGCCCGAGACGTCGGGCCGCACGGCGCGTCCGGCCGGCAAGCCGCGCGCTCCGGGCCTCGAGCGCGGGTATCTCATCAACGAGCAGGTGCACACGCAGGGCGGCATGACGGCGCTGCTCTTCGCGGCGCGCCAGGGCTACACCGAAGTGGCCTCGGCCCTCATCGACGCCGGCGTCGACGTGAACCAGCGCAAGAAGGGCGACAACGTCTCGGCGATGCTCGCCGCCACCGTCAACGGCAACTTCGATCTCGCGAAGATGCTGCTCGACCGCGGCGCCAACCCGAACCTGTTCGCCGAGAACGGCGTGGCGCCGCTCTACGCCGCCATCAACCTGCAGTGGGCGCCCCGCGCCGGCTACCCGCAGCCGCGCGCGCATCTCAACCAGAAGATCGGCTACCTCGAGTTCATGAAGGCGCTGCTCGACAAGGGCGCCGACCCGAACCAGCGCGTGAACAAGAAGGTGTGGTACTCGAACTACAACTTCGACCAGTCGGGTGTGGAGGAAACGGGCTCCACCGCGTTCTGGCGCGCCGCCTACGCCGCTGACGTCGACGCCATGAAGCTCCTGATGTCGTACGGCGCCGACCCGCACATCCCCACGGTGAAGCCGCCCGAGCGCGGTGAGTTCGGCGACGCCGGCCGGCGCGTGATCAACGACGTGTCGGGCGTGCCGTCGGTGCCGGTGGCGGGCCCGGGTATCCCGCCGCTGCTGGCCGCGGCCGGCTACGGCTACGGCGAGGGCTTCGCCGGCAACTCGCACCGCTTCGCGCCCGGCGGCATGCTGGCCGGCGTGAAGTTCCTCATCGAGGTGGCGGGCGCCGATCCCAACGGCCGCGACCACGAGGGCAACAACGCGCTGCACGAAGCGGCGGCGCGCGGCGACCTCGAGATGGTGAAGTACCTGGTCTCGAAGGGCACCGACCCCAAGGCGGTGAACCGCGAGGGCCAGACCACGGCCGACATGGCCAACGGCCCGGTGCAGCGTGTGCAGCCCTGGCCGGAAGTGCTGAAGTACCTCGAGGACCTGGGCGCGAAGAACAACCACAAGTGCCTCTCGTGCTGACCGGCGGCCGGCGCTCCTAGCCGGCCCTCGGATCCGCCCCGACGACCAACGGGCCCGTCGGCATCGTGTAAGGATCGATGCCACGGGCCCGTGTAATTTCCGCCTCCCGCCGCCGCGCGTCCTGTGCGGCCCCGCGAAATCCCTTGAAAATCAGTAAGGAACCGCCCGGGTACGCCGATTGCGACGCAGGGGCCGAACGACAGCCATGTCAGGAGCCTCGAGCATGCCGACCTCACAGCACGCCCGGGCCAACGATCTGGTGAGTGCCCCCAGCACCAAAGTCGTCTGGGCCGTCCGCTAGCACCACGCACTACTGCAGTCTTGCTCTCCCCGACGGGGCCGCGGCCCCGTCGAGCCCTTCCCGCCAGCCCTCAGCGCATCATCGACGACGGCTTGATCGCCGCCACCACCCGCTTGGCGAACTCGGCTTCGTTGCCGGCGTGCCAGCGCCACACGACCACCAGATCCTGCTCGGGCAGGATGACGATGGTGTTGCTGCCGGCGCCCTTGGCGCCGAACGCCGTGGGCGGCAGGCCCGGGTAGTTCTTGCCCTGCGTGTTCAGCCACCACAGGTAGCCGTAGTCGGGGCCGTGCGCGCTCGGCGTCGTGGCGGCCTTCACGTAGGCCGGCGGCACGATCTGCTTGTCGCCCCACTTGCCGCCGCGCAGCCACAGGTAGCCGAAGCGGGCCATGTCCATGGCGTTGATCCACATGCCGCCGCCCCAACGGGTGCCGCCGCTCACCGACGCCACCTTCTTCCCGTTCAGGTCGACGAAGCTGTTGTGGTACGGAATCCAGCGCCACGTGTTCGAGGCGCCGATCGGGTCCATCACCTCGCGGCGGAACACGTCGGGCACCGGCTCGGCGAACGTGCGCAGCAGCGACAGCGAGAAGCGGTTGATGCGGACGTCGTTGTACTCGTAGTAGGTGCCGGGGCGCTTCTGCTCGCGCGGCTTCATCTCGCCTTCGCCGAAGGCCTCCTTGCCGATGAAGTCGTCCTTCTTGCCGAACATCGTGCCTTCCCACTCGCTCTCCTGCTGGAGGTGCATCTTCCAGGTGATGAGCTGATTGCGGGGCGAGTCGTAGCCGCCGTCCTTCACCGTGCGGCCGACGGGGGCGTCGAGATCGGTGAGCTTGCCGTCGCGCACGGCCACGCCGGCCACCGTCGACAGCATGCTCTTGGCCACCGAGTAGGTGGGATCGGCCCAGGTCGGATCGCCGAACTCGGCGACCACGTAGCCCTTGTAGATCACGACGCCGTTGGTGTGCGCGCGGATGTTCGGCACCGAGCCGAGCAGCGTGCCGAAGATGCGCTCCTGATCGCTGAAGTCCATCTCGCGCGAGGTCTCGTGCGATTTGGCGTAGGCGACGGCGGCATCGAGCGCGGCCTGGTCCATTCCGAGCTCGGCGGCGGACTTCTTCGCCCAGGCGCCGGCGGGCGGATAGTAGACGGCCGCCGCCGCCTGTTCGGCGGCGTGCAACGCCACCGGAGCGACGGGATTGTGCGAGAAGGCGACGAACGAGGCGCCGGCGACCGTGACCGCCGCGAGCGAGAGGCCGAGCTTCATCTGGAGTCTCCCCGCCGCGACAGGCGTGCGCGGCGGGGAGCAGTCTACACCGGGGTCCGGCCGCCGGCACCGGCCGGCGGACGGGCTCAGTACGCCGGTCCGAGCAGCACGGCGTTCATGAAGAGCAGCATGGTCGCCTCGGCGTAGCCGCGATAGGTGGCGTCTTCCGCGAAGCCGATCACGTGTCCCTGGCCCAGCGGCTGGTGCATGAGGTAGGCCTTGCGCACCAGCAGATCCTGCCCTTCCGGCCAGACGAGGCCCGACGCCACCAGGTGCTCCTTGTCCGCGTAGTAGACGACGTTGCGGCCGGCGTTGAGCTTGATGGGCGCGAACACCCGCGAGCCCTCGATGACCACCTGCGTCTCGGCGTCGGCGCCGGCGCTTAGCCAGTGGTCCACGTCCACCGTCGCCCGCAGCAACGCGCCTGGCTGCACGTCGGGCCGCTCGCGATCCGGCTGGATCGCCTTGTCGAAGTCCGGGGTGGCCGACGCGCCCGCATTGGTGTTGTTGCCGGACGGCGGCACGTCGGGCTTGCCGTCCTTGAGCAGCGCGTTGGTGTCGAGCAGGCCGGCCTGGCTCGTCGTCGCCCAGCGTGTGGCGTCGGCGAGCGTCACCAGCGTGCCGCCGAGACGAATCCAGTCCTTCATCCGGCTCAGCACCGCGCCGCCGATGGCGTCGCCGTAGCTGCCCGACGGCAGCACCACGACGTCGAAGTCCGCGAAGTTCACGCGGCCCAGCGACCCGGCCCGCACGGCGGTGGTCTTCTGTCCGTAACGGCGCTCGAGCACCCACCGTGTCCAGCCGGCCGAGAGCGACGAGGTGGGCGCGTCCCACACGAGCAGCACGCGCGGCGCCTTCACGAACGCCACGTCGTTGCTGCCGAGCGAGGTGCCAGAGTCGATGTACGCGGAATCGATGGGCACCACCTCGGCGCCGTGCTTCGTGGCCAGCGCCGACATGCGCTGGGCGAGATCGGCCGGGTTGCCAGCGGTGCGGATGAGCGCCGTGCCGATTGGATACGTGCGGCCGCCCAGCACGAACGACCCGCCGACGCTGTGCACGCGGATCCCCTGCGCGGTCGCGTCAACCGTGAGGGCGGCGGCCGCCGCCCCCCACGGCACCAGATACCCGACCTTGCCGGCAGCGACCGTGCGCGCCGGCATCGGTGCGTCGTAGGCCGACGGCACCGGCGTGGCCCTGGCGGTGATGGCGGCGGCGCTGGTGGCGACGTCGACGTCGAACATCAGCGGCAGGCTCCACGCGGTGATGTCGTAGATCTGGTCGGGCTGCCGGCGCTTGCGGCGCTCTTCCTGGCGCGCGATGAACGGCGCGTCCTGCTTCGTGTCGGGCTCGAGCAGGTTGCGGACCAAGCGTCCGGCCGGCTGCGCGCTCGACACGAGATACGCCCCCGCCGGCACCTTGCGCGCGCCCATCGTGAAGGCCTCGTCGGCGCGGCGCACCTCGATGCCCTGGGTGGCCAGGTTGCGGGCCAATGCGGCGGCGCGCGACGGATCGTGGCCAGGCAGCAGCACGTACTCGCGCACGCTGCTCTTCTCGCCCTCGGTGACGGCGCTGCGCCGGAACTCGATGAAGTTGCGCACCAGCGTCTCGCGATTGCGGGCCGCCGTGACCGCGGTGGTGATGGCGGCGTTGAAATGGTGCATCACGCCGTCGCGGAAGGTCATCACCGTGCCGTCGGTGCGCGCGAACGACAAGGCGCGCGCGGAGGCCTGTTCGTAGGTCATGCCGATCGAGCCGTGCATCA
The DNA here is from genome assembly GCA_046331325.1 of Vicinamibacterales bacterium. GTDB lineage: Bacteria > Acidobacteriota > Vicinamibacteria > Vicinamibacterales > UBA2999 > CADEFD01. The sequence goes on from JAXLRB010000001.1 coordinate 131,565, forward strand.
TCGGCCAGCTGTCGCCGTAGCCGGGATAGAACGCGTCGTAGACCTCGCGGATGTAGTACGCCCAGCCACGCTCGTCGAAGCGCGCGGCGTTGGCGCGCCCGAAGAGATCGAAGCCGTCGCGCTGGGCCTTCGTGAGGTACGGGTTGATCGGGTCGGCCGGCGGCGCGAAGTAGTAGCTGTTGTTGCCGCCCTGCTCGTGCAGGTCGACGTTCACCTGCGGGAAGTACTCGAGCGCGATCTTGATGCGGCCCCGCGTCTCGGGCTGCGACTGCGCGAACCAGTCGCGGTTCATGTCGAAGAGATAGTGGTTCGACCGGCCGCCCGGCCACGGCTCGTCGTGCTCGGCGTTGTAGGCCGCCGGATCGGGCGTGGCGGCGCGGCCCTGCAGGTTCTGGAACAGGAAGCGGGCCCGGCCGTCGGGATTCTGCATCGGGTCGATGAGCACGAGCGCGTCGCGCAGCACCGCTTCCACGCCGGCGTCGCCGCGCGCGGCCAGGAGGTGATACGCCTCGAGCAGCGCCGCGTCGCCCGAGCTGATCTCGTTGCCGTGCACGCCGTGCACGAGCCACACGACGACCGGCAGCGACGCCACCAGCTTCTCGGCGTCGGCCGGCGCGAGGCCGCGCGGATCGGCGGCGCGGCGGATGTCGGCCTTCACCTGATCGAGCCGGGCGATGCGGTCGGCGCTGCCGACGACGAGCAGCCACAGCGGACGGCCCTCGTAGGTGCGCGCGTACTCGACGAGACGCGTGCGCTCCGGCGCCGCCTGGGCCAGGGCGCGCAGATAGGTTCCGATCTGATCGGGCGACGAGATCTCGGCGCCGTGGTCGTGGCCGACCACCTGTTTCAGGGTCGGAATCTTCGGGTCGTACTGAGCGCCGGGCCAGAACGGCTCGTCCTGGGTCTGGGCGAATGCGGGCGCCACCAGGACCGTGGCGAGCACCGGGGCGAGCAGTGCGTGCAGACAGGTTCGGATCACGTGGGACATGGCGGATAAGTGTACGCCGCTCGCCTGGAAGCGCAGGCTGAGCAAACGGGCGACCCGGCGCCTCTAGATCGAGCGAGGAGCCTCCCCATGGCCCGGACCCGCCTGCTGACCCTGATCCTGTCGTGCCTGCCGGCGCTCGCCGCCGCGCAGAACACCATCGACCCGGCCTCGCCGACCACGCTCACCCTCGTCGACGGCACACCGCAGGTGCTCGCCGTGCTGGTCACGTCCCAGGGCACGCCGGTGCCGTTCCCACCCGTGCAATGGGCGGTGGTGCCGGCCAGCGGGGCCTCGGCGAGCATCCAGCCGGTGTCGAGCCCGCAGGAACAGCAGGGCTACTCGCTCGTCCAGGCGACGGTGGCGGGCGCCAAGGGCAGCTACCAGATCACGGCGACGGTGCCCGGCCTGCCGCCGGTGGTCTTCCAGGTGACCAACGCCGGCGGCGTCGTGCGGTCCCTGGCCGTCATCGACGGAAGCCACCAGTCGACGGTGGTCAACACGCCGTTCGCGGACCCGATCGTGGTCGAGGCGCGGGACTTCGCGGGCGACCCCGTGGCGGGCGTCCCCATCACGTTCGCCGGCGCCACCACCGGCGCGTCCGCGACCTTCGGCGGCGCCGTGACCACCGATGCCCTCGGGCGCGCCAGCGCCGCGGCCACGGCGAACGGCACGGCCGGGCTGCACACGGCGTTCGCCTCCACGCCGTTCCCCGGCGGCGGCACCGTGGGTTCGCCGGGCATCCGTCTCAGCAATCTCACGACGGCGCCGGGCGGGATGTCGAACCCGAACGGGTCTGGACAAACGCTGGTGATCGGCGGCAACGCGGCGAGCCTGTCGGTGCGCGTCACCGACGCCAACGGCAGTCCGCTCACCGGCGTGGCCGTGCGATTCGCCGGGCCGTCGACGGGCGCCGGCCTCGGGACGGTCAGCGGCACGACCAGCAGCCCGGCGTTCGAGTTCCCGGGCGGAGGGCGCGTCTTCACGGTGAACGGCACCGCCACGGTGAGTGTCCGCGCCAACGCGACGCCCGGCGCGTACGACGTCGTCGGCAGCGTGGCCGGCGTGCCCTCGACCATGCGCTTCGCGCTCACGAACACGGCGCCGGCGATCGGGGCGTTGCAGCCGAACGGCCGTCCGGAGGCGCTCATGGCTGGCGCCGAAGCCCCGCCGGGTGGACGCTTCCAGCCGTTCGGATTCCGTGTCGTCGACACGCAGAACCACCCGATGGCTGGCGTGCCGGTCACCATGACGGCGCCGCTCACCGAGCCGACGATCCTGCTCGACGACACCGTGGTCGTCACCGACGCCACCGGCTTCGCGCGCACCGCCGGCACGGCCTCGAGTACGAGCGGGTTCTACTGGCTGCAGGCCACCGCGCCTGGCGCGCCGGCCCCGGTGTCGATGCTGATGCTGAATCTGCCGCCAGGCTACAGGCCCGGCGACCAGCTCGCCGATGCGGCGGCCGTCGACGACACCGGCACGGCACGCACGCTGCGCGGTCTGCTCACGCCGGGTCGCTTCCTGATTCTCGACGTCTGCGCGAACTGGTGCTCGGCCTGCGCGCTCGTGGCGCCGCAGATCCCGTCGACGCTGGCGGCGCTGGCCGCGCAGGGCATCGACGTCGACCTGGTACCGGTGCTCCGCGAGGGACCGTCGCCGGGCACCGCCTCCACCCAGACCGACGCCGTGGCCTGGCGACAGGCCTTCGCGCTGCCGGGGATCGCGCTGCACGCGAGCGGCGATCTCCGCTCGCCCCTCGCCCGCGCCGCGGACCTGATCGCGGGCGCGCTGTCGCCGGCGTACCCGACCTACCTGCTCGTCGGCCCCGACGGCACGATCCTCGATCGGCACGTCGGCGCGCTGGACGGCGCGGCGATGACCGCCTTCGTGCAGGCGCACGTCACGAGCGCCGTCAGCATCGGCTCGACGAGCGTGTCCGAGTCCGGCGGACTCGCCACGGTCACCCTCACGCGCACGCCAGTGGCTGGCACGGCCACCGTCGCCTTCGCCACGGCGCCGGGCTCGGCATCGGCGGCGGACTTCGTCGCCACGCAGGGCACCGTGACCTTCGCGGCGGGGCAATCCACGACGACGATCGACATCCCGATCACCGACGACGCCATCGACGAGCCGGCCGAGCAGTTCACGGTGTCGCTCACGGCGGTGCAGAACGCGACGGTGACGCAGGGCACCGCGATCGTGACGATCGTCGACGACGATCCGCCGCCGGTGCTGACGATCGCCGACCAGCGCTTCATCGAAGGCACCGGCACGGCGATCCCCGCGCGCGTGCTGGTCACGATGGACCGGCCGTCGTCGACGCCGGTGATCGTGAGCTACGCGCTCATCGCCGGCACGGCCACGGCGGCCGACGTCTCGCTCACCGCCGGCACGGTCACGCTGCGGCCGGGTGAGATCGCGCAGTCGATCGCGCTGGCGATCGTTCCCGACAAGGTGATCGAGAACAAGGAGACGTTCACGCTCAGGATCACGTCGGCGACCAACGCCAAGGTGCCCGTCACCGACGCGATCCTCACCATCGTCGACGACGACATCGACACCGCGCCGCCGGTTTTCGCGGCGGTGTCCGACGTGATCGTCGAGGTGAAGATGGCGAGCACGGGCGTCACCATCGTGCCCTTCTCGACGCCGGCCGCCAAGGACGGCCGCGACGGCGCGGTGCCCGTGGTCTGCACGCCTGGCAGCGGCGCGAAGCTCGGCTACGGCGCCTGGCCGATCACGTGCACCGCGGAGGATCGCGCCGGGAATCTCGCGACGACGCGCTTCAACGCCATCGTGCGCCCGCCCACCGTGGCCGGCGCGCTGTTCGATCCGCGCGATCGGACGACGCCGATCACGACGGCGGACGCCGAGGCGCCGGTGCTCGTGCACGTGAACGCCGGGGCGTTCCTGCCGCGGACGCGTATCACGCTCGGCTTCGTCGACGTCAGCGGGCGCCGCTTCGAGCTCGAACGCGGGCGGACCGACGCCAACGGCGGCCTCGACGTCGTGATCAGGATTCCGCGGCGCGCGGCCGAGGGACCGGGACAGGTGCTGGCGGAGGGGACGAACGCGGGCGGGGAGTACGACCGGGGCTGGTTCCTGACGGTGACCGGCTGCAACCGGCCCTGAGGGGCGACGATCCGGTGCGCAGGTGGCTGCGCACCGGATCCACGAGCGTTTACGGCTGGCCCGGCGCCTTCGGCATCACGCCGGGCAGCTGGCCGGCGGGCGCGTCGAGCACCTTGCGCGCGATCACGTTCTGTACGTTCGCCTCGGAGCGGATCGCCGTGAGGTAGGCGGTGCGCATCAGCGCTTCCTTGCGCTGCTTGAGCTGGTTGGTGATGCCGTCCTTCACGTTGGGCGTCGAGAGATCCCGCTGGCCGGCCGGCTCCTTCGCCACCACGAGCACCAGCGAGTGCGCGCCGCCGACGGTGACGCCGGTGACGGTGCCCACCTGCGACTTCAGCACCGCGTCGCGCAGCGGCGCCGGCGCGTCCTTCAACGCCGAGACCGGCACGAAGCCGAGGTCGCCGCCTCGCGGCGCCGACTGCGTGTCTTCCGAGAAGTCGCGGGCGAGGTCGGCGAACTGGGCGCCGGCCTGCAGGCGCTGCATCAGCATCTGCGCCTTCTGTGCGGCCTGTTCGGGGGTGGTGGCATCGTTGCCCGAGCGGTTGTTCAGCCCCTGATCGGGCACCGGCGTGACGACGATCTGGGCCAGGTGATACGACTCTTCGGGCAGGTTGAACTGGGCCTTGTTGGCGTTGAAGAAGTCGGTGATCTCCTGATCGCTCACCGCGGCCTTGGCCGACACTTCCTTCTCGAGCACCTTCTGCACCAGGATCTCGCGACGCAGGCCCTCGCGCATGTCCGCGGGCGTCAGCTGACGGCGCGACAGCTCCTGGTTGAACGTGGCCTCGGGCACGTCCTTCTTGATGCCGTCGAACGCGGCGTTCAGCTCGGTCTCGGGCACCTCGATCTTGAGCGCCGTGGCCTTGGCGAGCAGCAGGTCCTGCACGATGAGCTCGTTCAGGACGTTGAGCTTCGCGGTGAGGGCTTCCTCGTTCGACGGCGCCGCGTTGGGTGGCAGCGTGCGGCGATACGCCTTCTCGACGGCGTCCGCCGAGATCTCGCGGCCGTCGACGACCGCCCAGGCCGTGGCCGACGGCGCCGCCGTGGTGGCGGCGCCACCGGTCTTGCCGCACGCGGCGGCGACGAGCACCAGGGGCAGCGCCCCCGACAGGGTGAGACGGCGCGCGGCGCCACGGGAAGCGGGACGGGTCAGGGACATATCCCTACAGGGTATCCCGAGGGGCCGCCTCATGGGCACCCCCTCGCTCGCCACGGCCCTGGGTTACTTGTCGAAATACGCCACGATCTTCGCGGCGAGACGGCCCATGCGGTCTTCCGCCTCGCCGTACGGCTCGGTGATGGCGTTCTGGAAGAACGACACCACGATCGGACCGCTCTTCGCGTAGACGATGCCGACGTCGTTGGCCAGCACCGGCGGGAAGTCGCCGGTCTTGTGGCCCACCGAGACCTCGGGCGGCAGGAAGTGCGGCAGGCGGCGCGCGCCCGACTGCTGCGCCCGGAACATCCGCACGAGCTCGTCGGCGCCGGCCTTCGAGGGCAGCGTGCGCGCCTCGATCGCGGCCAGCATGCGGCCGGTGGCCCGCGGCGTGAGCTCGCCCAGCCAGTAGGCGTGATCGCCGTTGGTCTTCGCGTTGCGATCGTCGGACGGCGCCAGCGCGGCGTACTTCGCGAAGAGCTCGCCGGTGGTCTGCACGAGCTTCATGCCGTCGGCGTAGCCGTGCGCGGCGAGCCACGCGTTCACCTTCGCGACGCCACCCACCTGCGCGATCGACAGATCGGTCGCGGTGTTGTCGCTCGTGATGATCATCTGCAGCAGCACGTCGCGCAGCGTCGGCTGCAGTCCGGGATCGTGATAGCGGAACACGCCCGAGCCGCCGCGTACGTCCTCGGCGCGGATGGTGAGCCGATTCGCCAGCTTCAGCGTGCCGGCATCGGCCATCTCGAGCGCCAGCACCGCCACCGGGATCTTGATCACGCTGGCTGAGTTGAAGACGTCGTCGGCGTGGAACGCTGCCTCCTCGCCGGTCGTGAGGTGCTTCACCCAGATCCCGGCGCGCGAGGGAATCGTCGGCATCTCGGCGTCGATGAGGGCCTGCAGTGAGGCCGGCGCCTTCGGCGTAGCGGCTGGCGTGGCGGCCGTGGCGCTGTCGCGCGTGGGCGCCTGCGCGGTGCAGGCGGTCGTGATGGCGGCGGCGAGAGCGAGAGACGCAAGGCGACGCATGCGGAGACTCCTATCGGGTACGCAGGGCGTGGATCTCGAGGGCGGCGGTGAGCGCCATGGCACCGCCGCGATCGTCGGCGCCGACGATGGCCGGGCGGTTGAGATAGTACTCGCGCGTGGCGTTCTGCCCGGCGCCGGTGCCGCTGCAGACATCCACGAGCTCGCCGGCCTCGGTAACCCGCGAGGCCACGGCGCGCCAGCCGCGATCGACCACGGCGTCGAAGCTCGAGTCGATCCAGCCCAGGCGCATGCCGCGCGCCATCGCCGCCACGGTCATGGCCGTCACCGTGAACTCGCGATAGGTGCCCGGCTCGTCCACCACCTGATGCCACGAGCCGTCGGGCGCCTGCTGCCGTCGCATCCCATCCATCAACCGGCGGAACGCGTCGAGCACCTGCGGCCGCGCGGGCCACGACTCGGGCAGGTGCGTCAGCGCTTCCATCAGGCCGAAGGCCGCGAAGCCGTTGCCGCGGCCCCAGGCGTGCGGGCCGCTTTCAGCGTGCATGAACACGCGATCGGTCCGCTGCAGTTTCGTCGCGTAGGTCGTCAGCAGCCGGGCGACGGCGTCGGCGTATCGCGCGTCGCCCGTGCGCTTCGCCGCCCGCGCCAGCACCGACGTGGCCATGAACATGTCGTCGGTCCACGACGTGGCGAAGCGGACGATCTCGTCGGGCTTCTGCGCCAGGATGAAGTCCGCGGCCTTCCTCGCCAGCGCGTCGGCCTGGGCGTTCGACTCGAACTCCGCGAGGTCGAAGAACGCCTGATGCCCGGCGAGGCTGGTGAGCAGGAACGGCTCGGCGATGGCCGGCTTCTCGCCGGTGAGGAACGGCGTCATCTGCGCCACTGCGCGATCGCGATACTGCGACTCGCCGGTGAGCTGCGACAGCCGCAGCGCGCCGCTCCACGACAGCGCCGGGATGTAGCTCATGATCGGGCTGGCCGGATAGCGCGCCGCCAGCAGCCGCGCGATGCCGAGCGGCGCCCGCGACTCACGGATGCCGAGCGCACGACGCATCGGCGACGGCGTGGCCAGCACCTTCACCTGCAGGAAATCACGCAGCGCGTCGACGACGGCGGCGCGCGGCCCCGAGATCTGCAGCGCCGCGACCCCGGCGAGTCCAGCGGCATTCGGCGCGCCGAGGGCGCCGGCCAGGGAGTCGGCCGCGGCCGGCTGCGCTTCGGGCTGCTTCGGCGTTCCGAGCGCGTTCGCGCGCCACTCGAGCGTGCTGCCCGCGCGCACGTCGATGACGAGGTCGGGGCCGAGCATCGTGATCCAGCGCCAGAGATACCGCGTCTCGCGCAGGTCGGCCGCGTCGAAGAAGCCCTTGTCGGGCGGGAACGTCGCGGCGATCGGCGCGGCGGTGGCTGCGGGCGCGTCGACGTCACAGCGATCGGCGAACACGCACGGCACGGCCGCGAGCTGGAAGTTACGACGCTGCCGGATGGGCGGGTCGGCCGCGAGACGCCACGACACGACGTCGAGCACGGCACGCGCGCCTTCAACCGAGCCATCCAGCCCGCCGACGATGACGATCCGCGGCTGGGTGGCGAGCGCCGGCGCCGCGGGCTCGAGAGCCGCGATTCGCCGCCCGCTGGCCGTCAGCCCGATCGGCCCGAGGTGATGGCCCTCCGGTCCCCGCGCCGCCGTCGCCAGCGCCGCAGCCATCGGGCCGTCGATCGACTGCGGGGCGCCCGGCCGCGGCGAGACGAGCAGCAGACACACGACGCACGCGAACCGGCGGCCGGGGAGCATGCGCATCAGCATACCCGCAGGTTCGCGCCTCGGGCGACGACGTGGCCCGGTCGCGGCCGGGTCGCCGTCAGGGCACGCGGGCCAGCGCCCACAGGTTCATCTGCAGGTAGTCGGCGCGGCCGTCGGGACCGAGGCCGAAGACGATCTTCTCGGTGCCGCCGCTGGGAAGGTCAACGAGGAACTCGCCTCGCGCCTGCAGCGCGCGCATGGGGAAGTCGCGGCCGAAACGCTTCAGCACCAGCATCTCGCCGCGCCTGACGACCTCGACCGTGAAGCGACGGGGATTGCGATACGCCCCGATGAAGGCCGCCACGGCCTCGGCGGCGAGGGGACGTTCGGTGTCGGCGGGCCGCAGGCCATCGACGACAGGCGGGGGCGGCGGGCCGCTCCGCGCCGCCTCGCGCTGCATGGCCTCGAACACGGCCCGCACCGGCTCGGCCTCGAGCATCGCGTCGCGAAGCCGGCTGGCCAGCGGCTCAGGGTTCACGCCGTCGGCGTTCGTCAGCACGACCACGCCCATCGAGGGTTGCCGGTCGATCGCCAGCAGCGCCACATAGCCGGTCATCGTGCCGCCGTGACTCCAACGGCCGCCGAGGTCGCGAAAGAGCCCCTGACCGTAGTCCTGGCGGGTTGTCGGGATCGACGTGCGCGCGAGGCGCATCGCCTGCGCAATGCCGGAAGGCAGTGCCTGTTTGCCCTCGACGCGTCCATCGTTCATCAACGCCACGAGGAACCGCGCCATCTCGTTCGCGCTGGAATACAGCGTGCCCGCGGGCCACAACCGCGCGTCGTTGGCCAGGGGACGCACCACCTCGAACGCGCCGTCCTTGTTCCTGCGATGCCCGACGGCGAGCGGCCAGGTCATCGCCTCGGTCGGGCGGAACGTCGTGCGCGTCATGCCCAGCGGCGCCAGCACGCGTGTCTTCATCACCTCGGCGAACGGCTTGCCGTCCACCTCCTGCAGCGCCAGTCCCGCGAGGGAGAAGCCGGAGTTCGAGTACGAGAACGCGCGCCCGGGCGGCAGCATGCAGTACTCGCTGGTCCAAGTGCGCTGATACGCGCCCAGCCCGTCTTCGCCCTGCGGTCCGAACTCGTCGGGCTCGTCGATGAGCCCGCCGGTGTGCGAGAGCAGCTGCGTCAGCGTTGGCGCGCCGACGCATGCCGCGAGGCCCTTCACGTAGGTCGAGACCGGACGGTCGAGCGCCAGCCGCCCTTCCGACGCCGCGGTCAGCAGCGCCGCGGCCGTGAACGACTTGGTCGCCGAGCCAATCTGGAACAGCGTGTCAGGCGTGACCGGCGCCTGCGTCTCCGCGTTGGCGACGCCGAAGCCCTGTGTCCACACCACGCGGTCGCCGACGACCACCGCGACCGCCGCGCCGGGAATGCCGGCCTTCTGCATCTCGTCGCGGATCGCGGCCTCGGCGCGCGCGAACGACGCCTGCCCGCGTTCCGGCTGCGCGTACGCGGCAACCAGGCTGGTGCCGACGGCGACAACGGTGACGAACAGGTAATGCCGCATCGCGCGATTCTACGCGCGGGCGGGGCCCCCCCCCCGCGCCGCCTCGACAGCGCGCGGCCCGGGACGGCGGCCGGAACATACGTCCGGGCGCCAACATCGTCAGTGCGACGGCAGCCAGGTGACGGCCGCCGTGCCGATGTCGTAGACGGAGCCCACCATCGCGATGGCGCCCTTCGCCTCGAGCTCGCGGAGGATGCCGCTGTCGCGACGCATCGCCTCGAGCGTGAGCCGCACGTGCGTCGCCGCCACCGCGTCGACGAACGCCGCGTTCGCCGAGGTGCGCGGCCCCTCGAAAGTGGTCGCCTTCACCGACGGCGCGATCTTCGCCAGCAGGCCGGTGAGGTTGCCGAGCTGCACGCCGTCGATCGCGCCCTTGATGGCGCCGCACGCCGTGTGCCCCATCACCAGCACCACCTTGGCGCCGGCCACCTGGCAGGCGAACTCGAGACTGCCGAGGATGTCGGCGTTCGAGACGTTGCCGGCCACCCGCGAGTTGAAGACGTCGCCGATGCCCAGGTCGAGCACGATCTCGGCCGGCGCCCGCGAGTCGATGCAGCTCAGGATCACGGCGGCGGGATACTGGCCGCTGGCGCGATCGCGCTGCTCGCGCAGGAAGTCGCGGTTCACGCGCACGCCCTGGCGGAAGCGCTCGTTGCCCGCCTTCATCAGCGCCACGACATCCGCGGGCGTGAGCTTGTCGCGCTGATCCTTCGGCATCGCCGCCACGACGGTCTCGCCGATGCCGTGAAGCGGGCTGGCCGAGATCGCGGCCGCGGTCAGTGCAATGAACTTCCGGCGACTCTGCATGATGCGCCTCCTCTCTGTTCCTGCTGATGAGACGGCGGCGTGGTCGAGGCGGATGCAGAGATAATTTCGCCGCGAACTCTAGGTTCTTCGCTCACGATGCGACGAGGCCGTGGTGAGCGGTGCTTCCGGCGTGGTGTCTCGTGCCGCGGAACTCCGAGCAACGGCGCGTGACCCACGGACCGTACCGACAGCCGCGCCGTGCGAGGGTGGAGCGGCAGGAGAAACCACGTCGGGAGCGCCGCGGTCGGGCGTACAAAGCGAACGGCGCGTGGACCGTGTGGCCCGCGCGCCGTTGTGAAAGTGCCGACCGTGCGGCGCTAGCGGCTCAGCGCGGCCTTGAGGAAGTCGCGGTTCATGCGCGCGATGCTGGAGATCGAGATCTCCTTCGGGCACGCCGCTTCACACTCCCCTTCGTTCGAGCAGGCGCCGAAGCCCTCGACGTCCATCTGCGTCACCATGCGCTCGGCGCGACGCAGCCGCTCGGGCTCGCCTTGCGGCAGCAGGCCGAGGTGGCTGATCTTCGCCGAGGTGAACAGATGGGCCGCCGCGTTCTTGCAGGCCGCGACGCAGGCGCCGCAGCCGATGCACTGCGCGTTGTCCATCGCCAGGTCCGACACGTCCTTGGCGATCGGGATGGCGTTGCCGTCGACGGCGCCGCCGGCGTTCATCGACACGTAGCCGCCGGCCGCGATGATGCGGTCGAAGGCGCTGCGATCGACCACCAGATCCTTCAGCACCGGGAACGCTTTGGCGCGGAACGGCTCGATGGTGATGGTGTCGCCGTTCTTGAAGCGGCGCATGTGCACCTGGCACGTCGTGGCGCCCGGATCCGGCCCGTGCGGGATGCCGTCGATCACGAGCCCGCAGCTGCCGCAGATGCCCTCGCGGCAGTCGGAGTCGAACGCGATCGGCTCCTTGCCCTCGCGGACCAGGTCGTCGTTCACCACGTCGAGCATCTCGAGGAACGACATGTCGGGGTGGACGTTCTTCGCGCTGTACGTCTCGAGCCGCCCCTGAGCGGTGGGGCTCGCCTGACGCCAAACCTTGAGCGTGACGGTCATCGACATTGGACGTCCCTGCCCTTACTTGTAGCTGCGCTGCGACGGATGCACTTCGTGGAACTCGAGCTCTTCCTTGTGCATCGTCGGACGGTTGCCCACGCCCTGGAACTCCCACGCGGCGACGTACGAGAACTCGTCGTCGCGACGCGCGGCTTCGCCGTCGGGCGTCTGGTATTCCTCGCGGAAGTGGCCGCCGCACGACTCGCGGCGTTCGAGCGCGTCGAGCGCCAGCAGCTCGGCGAACTCCATGTAGTCGGCGACGCGGCCCGCGTAGTCGAGGGCCGGGTTGAGGTTGGTCTTCTCGCCCGGCACCGAGACGTTCTGCCAGAACTCGTCGCGCAGGCCGCGGATCTTCTCGATGACGCCCTTGAGGCCGTCCTCGTTGCGCGCCATACCCACGTAGTCCCAGCACAGCTGACCGATGTTGCGGTGGAAGTCGCGGATGGTGCGCTTGCCCTTCACCGCGAGCACCTTGTCGATGCGTGCCTGCGCCGTGGCCTTCGCCTCCTTGAAGGCATCGTGGTCGGTCGACACCGCCGGCGTGGCCGTGCCGCCCAGGTAGTTCGCCACCGTGTAGGGCGCCACGAAGTAGCCGTCGGCCAGGCCCTGCATCAGCGCGCTGGCGCCGAGGCGGTTGGCGCCGTGGTCCGAGAAGTTCGCTTCGCCGAGCACGAACAGGCCCGGCAGCGTGGACATCAGGTTGTAGTCCACCCACAGGCCGCCCATCGTGTAGTGCACGGCCGGGTAGATGCGCATCGGCACCTGATACGGATCCTCGTCGGTGATCCGCTTGTACATGTCGAACAGGTTGCCGTAGCGGCCCTTGATGGTCTCGGCGCCGAGGCGCTTGATGGCGTCGGCGAAGTCGAGATACACCGACAGGCCCGAGTCGCCCGCGCCGCGGCCCTCGTCGCACACCGCTTTGGCGGCGCGTGACGCGACGTCGCGCGGCACCAGGTTGCCGAAGCTCGGGTAGCGGCGCTCGAGGTAGTAGTCGCGATCCGCATCGGGAATCTGCGACGGCGGACGCTTGTCGCCCTTGTTCTTCGGCACCCACACGCGGCCGTCGTTGCGGAGGCTTTCCGACATCAGCGTGAGCTTCGACTGGTGGTCGCCGCTCACCGGGATGCAGGTGGGGTGGATCTGCGTGAAGCAGGGATTCGCGAAGTAGGCGCCGCGCTTGTGGGCGCGCCACGCCGCCGTGACGTTCGAGTTCACGGCGTTGGTCGACAGGTAGAACACCGTGCCGTAGCCGCCCGTGCAGAGCAGCACCGCCGCGCCCGAGTGCGACTCGAGCTCGCCGGTGACCAGGTTGCGGGTAATGATGCCGCGCGCCTGGCCGTTCACCATCACGAGGTCGAGCATCTCGCGACGCGGGTAGAGATCCACGCTGCCGGCATCGACCTGACGCATCAGCGACTGATACGCGCCGAGCAGCAGCTGCTGCCCCGTCTGGCCGCGGGCGTAGAACGTGCGCGACACCTGGGCGCCGCCGAACGAGCGGTTGTCGAGCAGGCCGCCGTATTCACGCGCGAAGGGCACGCCCTGCGCCACGCACTGGTCGATGATGTTCACCGACATCTGCGCCAGGCGGTAGACGTTGGCTTCGCGGGCGCGGTAGTCGCCGCCCTTCACCGTGTCGTAGAACAGCCGGTAGATGCTGTCGCCGTCGTTGCGGTAGTTCTTGGCGGCGTTGATGCCGCCCTGCGCGGCGATCGAGTGGGCGCGGCGTGGGCTGTCGTGAATGCCGAACAGCTTCACCTTGTAGCCGAGCTCGCCGAGCGTCGACGCCGCCGAGCTGCCAGCCAGGCCGGTGCCGACGACGATGATGTCGTACTTGCGCCGGTTCGCCGGGTTGACCAGCTTGTTCTCGAACTTGCGACGGTCCCACTTCTCGGCGATGGGACCGCCCGGGATCTTGGAATCGAGCGTCATCGGGCGCCCCGCGAAACGAAGAAGGTGATGATCGGCAGGACGAAGAAGCCGCCGGCGATGGCCGCCGTGAGCACGCGGCCGGTGAGCAGCAGTCGCGGCGTCCAGCTCGGGTGGTCGATGCCGAGCGACTGCGCGGCGCTCGAGAGGCCGTGCCACAGGTGGAAGAAGATGACGCCCATCGCCAGCATGTAGAAGCCGACGTAGCCGGCGTTGCTGAACACCTCGACCTGCAGGCGGTAGAGGTCGCGGAAGCCGTTCGGCGCCTCGTAGACCGGACCGAACTTGAAGGTCATGAGGTGGGTGACCACGAAGAGCAGCGTGATCGTGCCCGTGACGATCATCGTCGACGAGGCGAACGACTTGCGGCTCTTCGGGTTCTTCGTCTTGGCCCAGCGCTTCGTGGCGTAGGCCTGCGGACGCGCCGCCTGGTTCGCCAGGAAGCCGCCCACCGTCTTCAGCATGTGCAGCACGAAGATCGCCAGCAGGCCCGCTTCAGCCAGGAAGATGAGCGGGTTGCTGGTGAGCTTGTGGCTGTACTCGTTGAAGGCGTCAGGTCCGGCCAGGAACAGCAGGTTCCCGGCCAGGTGGGCGATGAGGAACACGCCCAACCCGAGGCCCGTCAGAGCGATGAGGATTTTCGAACCAACCGATGTCGAGGCTGCCTGAAGGAGTCTCATGCGTGGTGCTCAACCCATGATTCTATGCGATTCGCCGGCCGCGTGCCGGGCCCGGCGTCTCCATCCGGAAAGACGCCGGAAACGGCCCGCACGTGCCCGATCCGGGCTCAGCGCGTCAGCGTCGGCCCGGCGTTGCCGCCGTAGTTGATGAACACGGTCTTGATCTCGGTGAAGAAGTGCAGGCCTTCTTCCGCCATCTCGCGCTCGCCGACGCCGGTCGACTTGGTGCCGCCGAACGGCAGCTGGGCTTCGCCGCCGACCGTCGGTTCGTTGACGTGCACCATCCCCACCTCGACGTCCTCGATGAAGCGGAGCACGGTGTTCACGTCCTGGGTGAAGATCGACGTGGTGAGGCCGTATTCGACGGCGTTGGCCTTGGCCAGGGCGTCCTCGAGGCTGGTGGCGGTGGCCACCGAGAGCACCGGTCCGAAGATCTCCTCCTGGAAGATCTTCATGCCGGGCGTGACGTCGTCGAAGATCGTCGGCGCGATGAAGTAGCCGGCCGCCAGGTGCTCGGGACGGCTGCCGCCGGTGAGCAGCCGCGCGCCGCCCTGCTTGCCGGCCTCGATGTAGTTGAGCACCGACTGCCACTGCTTGTCGGCGATCGACGGGCCCATGTCCATCGCCGGATCGAGACCCGGCCCCACCTTGATCTTCTCGGCCGACGCCACCAGCCGCTCGACGAGCGCCCGCTTCACGTCGGGATGCGCGATGACGCGCGAGGTGGCCGTGCAGCGCTGCCCGGTGGATCCGAAGGCGCCGCCATGGATCGCCGTCGCCGCCTTGTCGAGATCGGCATCCGGCATCACGATCACCGCGTTCTTGCCGCCCATCTCGCAGGTGACCTTGGCGCCGCGCTTCGCCGCCTTCACGTAGAGGTCGCCGCCGACACGGTTCGAGCCCGTGAACGAGATGGCGCGCAGCTCGGGGGCGTGCACCATCGCCTCGCCGACCTCGGGGCCGTTGCCGACGAGCATGTTGAAGACACCCGGCGGCATGCCGGCTTCCTCGTAGATCTCGGTGAGCAGCGCGGCGGTGGCGGGCACGAGCTCCGACGGCTTGAACACCACGCAGTTGCCGGCGACGAGGGCCGGCGCCGACTTCCACACCGGAATCGCCCACGGAAAGTTCCACGGCGCGATCAGCCCGACGACGCCGAGCGGCTGGCGCACCGTGTAGGTGAAGCAGTCGCGCGATTCCGACGGCAGCGTCTTGCCGTGCATCCGGTAGCCTTCGCCGGCGTAGTACTCGAGCAGCGAGATGCCCTTCAGCACCTCGCCCTTGGCCTCGCGCAGCACCTTGCCTTCTTCGCGCGTGAGCGTCTGCGCGATCTCGTCGACGCGGCGGCGCGCGATGTCGGCGGCGCGCCACAGCACACGGCCGCGCTCAGGACCGGGCGTCTTCTTCCAGCCGCGCCACGCCGCCGTGGCGGCGTCGATGGCCTTCCGCACGTCGGCGGCCGTCGCCATCGGGAACTCGGCGATGACATCGGAGGTGTCGGCGGGATTGACGTTGCGGACGACCTCGCCGGAGGGGTGGTACCAGGTGCCGTTGACGTAGGAGCCGGTGTGCATGACGGTGAACAGTCTAAACGGAGGGACGCGCTAGCGCGCGCCCACACAGGCGGCGATGGGCGCGCCGGCGTCGGGCACGGCCGTGCGGAAGTCGCGGCCGAGGATCGCCGCGATCGTGCCGGCCACCTGGCGGTTGTAGATCGGCCCCGCCTCGCGCGACTCGCCGCGCGCGGTGACGCCGGGCCCGAAGCAGCCGAGCCATGTCTCTTCCGCGCCGTCGGTCTTCTGGCCGTGATCGGTCCAGTCGGCGATGGTGCGGCCGCGGCCATGATCGACGGTGACGATGAGCGTGGTGCGACCGCGGTACTCGGGGTCGCTCTGCAGCCAGGTCCACAGCTGTTCGATCTGGCGATCGGCGCGATTCAATGTGTCGAGCACGAGGTCGTAGCGCTTCAGGTGCGCCCAGTCGTCGGTCTCGTCGTAGGCGAAGTACAGCACGCGCGGCCGCGCCGTGGTGAGGTGCGAGAAGCCGAAGCGGAAGGTGTAGACGTCGTGACGCGCGCCGTGGAAGCCGTTCGGGGTGAGGTGCTGCAGCGCGCTCAGCGTCTTCATCTCGGGATCGGCCGAGGCGAAGTCCTCGTAGCCGGCGTTGATGGTGATGGCGCCTTCCTCGCGCTCGGCGATGAAGTTGAAGGTCTCCCACGATCCGAACGTGGCGACGCCGCTCTTCGGCAGCGCGAGGTCCTTGCGCAGCCACTCGAGGACCGTCAGGAAGCCGTAGCGCTTGTTGTCGTTGCTCGTGATCTCGTCGTCGTGCGGCGCGCCGGTGAGCAGCTCGCTGTAACCGGGATACGAGAACTTCATCGTGTTGGCCACCTGCATGCGGCTGCCGGCGCGGCGGTTGCCGAAGATCACGCCTTCGTTCGCCACGAGCCGCGACCACAGGAACGGCATCACCTTCGCACGCCGTGCCTCGGGTGTCGGCGCCCAGAAGCGTTTGTAGGTGTCGGTCTGCTCGACCGGCGTGTCACCGCTCGTGCTCTTCAGCACGTCGAGGTCGATGCCGCCGAACATGTCCTGCCAGCGCGTGCCGTCGAGCGTCACGAGCACCACGTGTGACGCCGCCGGCGCCTGCGCGCGGACACCCACGCCCGCCACGACCGCGGCGACACACGCCACGCCACCCACCACCGTCTGCCATCGCCTGCGCATCGCGCCTCCGTTCCGCCGAGAGCATACAATCAGGCGCCCGATGAGCGCAGCCGTCACCGCCGTGATCGTGATGTACGCC
Source organism: Vicinamibacterales bacterium (assembly GCA_046331325.1). Taxonomy (GTDB): domain Bacteria; phylum Acidobacteriota; class Vicinamibacteria; order Vicinamibacterales; family UBA2999; genus CADEFD01. Next base: position 148,424 of record JAXLRB010000001.1, read on the forward strand.
GCGTTCCTCGTGGTGGGGTGGCTGGCGGCGCGGAAGGTACGCGAGGGCACCGCCGCGGATCTGATCGTGGCGGGCCGCGCCATGCCGCTCTGGGTGGCGGCACTGACGATGACCGCGACGTGGGTCGATGGCGGCTACCTGCTCGGCACCACCGAAGGCGTCTACAAGTCGTCGCTGCAGCTGGGACTGCAGGGCGGCGTGTGCTTCGGCCTCAGCCTGATCCTCGGCGGCCGCTTCTTCGCGCGGCGCATGCGCGAGGCGCGCTACACCACCCTCATCGATCCGCTCGACCAGCGGTTCGGCTCGCGCTGGGCCGCCGTGCTGTTCCTGCCGGCGCTCGCGGGTGAGCTCTTCTGGAGCGCCGAGCTGCTCGTGGCCCTCGGCGCCACGTTCGGCGTGCTGCTCGACCTGCCGATCGGCTCGGCGATCCTGCTCTCGGCCGTCGTCACCACCGCGTACACCGTGGTCGGCGGCATGTGGTCGGTGGCCTACACCGACGTCGTGCAGCTCGGACTCGTGGCGCTGGGTCTCGCCGCCGCGCTGCCCTACGTGCTCGACGGCGCCGGCGGACTCGCGCACGTGTGGCAGACCTATGTGGCCGCGCGTCCGGACGGCGCCGGTCTCGCGCCCCCGGTCACGGCGTCGGCGCTGTGGCCGGCGGGCGCGGCGTTCTCGTGGTGGGATACGTCGCTGATGCTGGTGCTGGGCGGCATCCCGTGGAACTCGTACTTCCAGCGCGTGCTGTCGTGCCGCTCGCCGAAGGACGCGGCGTCGCATTCGTATCTCGCCGGCGTGATGACGATCGCGCTCACGGTGCCGCCGCTGCTCATGGGCCTCGGCGCGTTCGCCTATCCGTGGGACGCGGCGTCGAGGGCACGGCTGGCCGCGACCCCCGCCGACGCCATGCCGCTGCTGTTCGCGCACGCGGTGCCCCCAGCCATCAGCGTCCTGGGCCTCGCCGCCATCGTCGGCGCGGTGACGTCGAGCTTCAGCTCGTCGATCCTCTCGGCGGGATCGATGTTCTCGTGGAATTGCCTGGCGCGTCTCGTGTGGCCATCGATGTCGGTGCCTGGAATGCGTCGCGCCATCCGCGGATCGATTCTCTTCTTCGGCGCCGTGGCGTTCGCGCTCGCCATGCGCGTGCAGAGCGTGCAGGCGCTGTGGTTCTTCACGAGTGACCTGGTGTTCGTGCTGCTCTTCCCGCAGCTGGTCGCCGCGCTCTTCGATCCGCGCGCCAACCGCACCGGCTCGATGGCCGCGTTCGCCGTCTCGGCGGTGCTGCGTCTCGGGGGTGGCGAGCCGCTGCTGGGCATTCCGGCCCTGCTGCCGTATCCCGAGGGCTTCCCGTTCCGCACGGTGGCCGCCGTGGCCGGACTGGTACTGCTGCCACTGGTGTCGCGACTCACCGCCCACCGCGATCCGCCGCGCCCGATCGTGCAGACACCGTCGCCGGCCTGACGGCGCGAAGCGGCCGCGGTCCGAGGGTGTGTCGCGACGCGGGACAGCCGTGTCACGCAACGGCACACGCCGGCGTGCGAGGGACGTCGAGCGACGTGTCCAAGTCGTTGATACGGCGGAGCTTGGCCGTCCGGCGACGCTGGTGACGGGTTTGCACCGCGATCCGGGGCTGCCGCAGCCCCTCCGCGTGCCGATTAGAGACATAGCCCTCATCCGTCCGCTCCCAGCACGGGGCGTCCGGATCGCGATGCGCATGCCGGTGGATCGCCTCACCCTGTACACGACGGCCGTCATTGCGGCCGGCGGCGGACTCGTCCTCGCGAGCCTGCCCTCGCTGGCGTCCGTACCGGCGGCGTGGTTCATCGCGCTGCTGGCAGCCGAGATCGCGGCGTCGCTCTACAAGGTCAACATCGCGCTGCCCGGCGGCGACGCCACGCTGACGCTCGGCGTCGCGGTGGGGTTCGCGTCGCTGCTGCTGCTCGGACCGCAGCCGACGGCCGTCATCGTCGCCATCGGCATCTGGGTGCAGTGCAGCTACCGCATGGGCCCGTCGATGGATCTGCGGCGCCGCGTCTTCAGCGTCGCCTGCGGAGCGCTGACGATCGAAGCCGCGGGCGGCGTGTTCGCGGCGCTCGGCGGCGAAGCGGGACGCGTCGATCCGCTGCTGGTGCCGCTCACCGCCGCGGCGGTCACCTACTTCTTCGTGAACACCGTGGTGGTCGCCACCGCCGTCGCGCTTTCGAACGGGCGCGGCGTGTGGCAGGTGTGGCACGACGGCTTCCTGTGGAGCGCGCCCAGCTACTTCATCTCGGCCCTGGTCGTCGGCGGCGGCGTCGCGCTGGCCGCCGAGCACGGGCCGCTGGCGCTCACCCTCGTCTCGCTGCCGCTGGCCCTCACCTACAAGGCGTATACGGTGTACCTGGGCCGCATCACCGCCGAGCAGGGCCGGCTGCGCCAGGCCCGCGACTACACGCAGAGCATCCTGGAATCGATGCGCGAGATGCTCTTCGTCGTCTCGCACGACGGCATCATCACGCGGGTGAACTCGGCGGCGGCGGCCGCCCTCGGGTATGGCGTCGACGAACTGGTCGGCCTGCCCGCCGATTGCGTGCTGGTGCCGCCGAGTCGCGGGCGCGACGCGGTCGAGCCCGACGGACCGGGGCGCGAGCGTGAACAGCTGCTGCGCATGCGCACGGGCGAGGTGATCCCGGTGCTCAGCTCGGCGGCGCCGCTCGGCACGACCGATCAGGGCTCACCCGACACCGTGATCGTCGCGCTCGACATCCGCGATCGCGTGCGGCGGGAACGGCAGGAACGCGAACGCTCGGCGCGCGCCGAGCAGGTGCAGGCGGCACTGGCCGCACTGGGCCGCGACCGCGCGCTGCACGAGGGCGACATCGACGCCGCGGCGCGGGTGCTGCTCACCGCCGGCGCCCGGCTGCTCGACGTGGCGCGCGCCGACCTCTGGCTGATCGAGCACGACGCGCTGGTCTCGGTCGATGCCTTCGATCCGCGCCTCGGCGCGCACACGGTGCTCCCGCGGGTGGCGTTGGCGCGCCTGCCGGGCCTGCTCTCCGCCGCGGCCGATCGCGTGGTGCTGGCCACGCCCGACCGCGCCAGGACGCGGCTGTGGACGCTGCCCGACGCCTGGAGCGGCGTGGCCCCGGCCACGGTGCTGCACGCGCCGCTGCGGCACGCGGGCAACACGGTGGGCCTGCTCACCTTCACGCGCACTGACGACACGCGAGCGTGGAGCGTCGACGATCAGCACGCGGCCGCGGCCCTCGCCGACCTGGCGTCGCTCGCGCTCGCGGCGCGCAACCGGCGCCGCGCCCAGCAGGACCTGCAGCGCGCCAAGGACGCCGCCGAGGCGGCCAACCTGGCGAAGAGCGCGTTCGTCGCCAACATGAGCCACGAACTGCGCACACCGCTGAACGCCATCATCGGCTACGCCGGACTGCTGCGCGACGAGGCGGAAGACGCCGGCACCGCGGCACAGCTGAGCGACCTCGCCCGCATCGAAACCGCCGCCCAGCACCTGCTGGGCCTCGTCAACGACGTGCTCGACTTCTCGAAGATCGAAGCCGGCAAGATGACGCTGCACACCGAGGCGATCGATCTCGCGGCGCTGGTGCGCGACGTCGCCGGCACCTGCCAGCCCGCGGCGGTGAGGAACGGCAACCGCCTCGACGCCGCGATCGACGGCGCGTCGCGACCGTTCCACGCCGACCCGCTGCGGGTGCGGCAGGTGCTGCTGAACCTGGTGGGCAACGCCTGCAAGTTCACGTCGCACGGCGAGGTGACGGTGGCGGCCCGCGTCGAGCGAACCGGTGAACGTGCGTGGTTCGTGGCCGACGTGCGCGACACCGGCATCGGCATCAACGAGACGCAGATGGCGCGCCTGTTCGGCGAGTTCGAACAGGGCGACGCCTCGACGACCCGCCGCTTCGGCGGCACCGGCCTGGGCCTGGCGATCAGTCAGCGCGTCTGCCGGATGATGGGCGGCACGCTCACCGCCGAGAGCCGCGAGGGGCACGGCTCGACGTTCACGATGCGCATCCCCGACGCGCTCGAATCGGAGCTGCTGGCCACGCCGGTGCACGCCGACGTGGCGTGAGACTCACCCGCCGCCTCCGCGTCTAACGCGCCACCCAGGGTGCGCGGATCAGCAACGCCGGATCGGCGCCGGCCTTCGGCACGAACTTCTGCGATCGGCCGAACTGGTTGTCGCCGCCGTAGAGGTTGCCCTCGCGATCGACGCTGAAGGTGTGCACTTCGAGATAGCCGTCGGGCATCTCCGGCGGCACGCGCCACGTGTAGAGACGTTTGCCGTTGAAGTCGAGCTTGATGAAACTCAACGGCTTGAGATCCGTCATCCACACGGCGTCGTCGTTGACGATGAGATCCAGCGGCAGCGAGAAGCCCGGCCACGACGCCACCGCGTCGACCTTCGCCGGATCGGCCGTGGTGCGGAACACGTTGACGCGGCCGCCCGTGCGATCGAGCGCGAAGATGCGTCCGCCGGGCCCCACCGCCACCGCGTGCACGCCGTTGAACTGGCCGAGCCCCGAGCCCTTGCCGCCGAACTCGCCGAGGTAGCGCAGGTCCTTGTCGAGGATGATCACGCGATGGTTGTCGAGGCCATCGGCGATGAGCACGCGGCCGTCGGGCAGGAACGCCACGTCCTGCGGCTTGGCGAAATGCGTGCGATCGGCGCCGGGCACACCCTTCTCGCCAAGTGTCGTCAGCAGCTGCTTGCCGTCGTTCGAGAAGATGTAGATCGTGTGGAACGTCTCGTTGATCACCCACACGCGACGCGCCGGATCGTAGGGGCTGATGCGCAGGCGATGCGGGCCGGGGCCGTCGCTGCCCTCGCAGAGCCGATCCCACTGCGTCCACAATTCCTTCACGCGGCCGTCGCGATCGAGCGTGTAGAGGCAGTGCTGCCACACGCGCCGATCCGCCAGCGTGAGCACGTTCATGCCGAGCGATCCGGCGAAGCCGAGATAGCCGGCCGGCAGCGGATCGGGCAGGCGGAACTCACCACGCTGCGCCACGAAGATGCGATCGGGCGATTCCGCGAACACGCCCGAGTTGCCGCCGAAGGCGAAGCCGGGCGCCGCGAACGGCTTGTGCCAGCCGCGCACGATGTCGTACGGGCTCGGGCCGATGGGTCCGGGATCGACCGCTGGCGCGGTGGGCGCCTGCGTGGGCGCCGTCTGACCGTGGATCCAGGGACTCGCCAGGACGAGCGCGAGCAGCGACACGAGGGCGAGGCGACGCGACATGGGGCCCCAGCCTACACGACTGCCGCGCGCATGGGGCGGCGAAATGCACGAGCGTGTGACGCATGGCCCCGTGCTACCGTGCCGCAGGCATTCGCATGGCACTCACCCTGCGCCTGGAACGCGATCACGGCCGCCTGGCCGTCCACAACCGCATGGTGCCGGTGGCCCGGCTGGTGCTCGGCCTGCCGCTCACGGTCGCCGGCGCGCTCTTCGCGTGGGCGGTGGTGACGGCGGTGATCGAGGGCGTGCGCATCGGCGGCGTCGACGCCGCGCTCACCGCGGCGCTGCAGGCGTGGCTGTCGGCGCTGTTCGCGTTCATGCTGCTGCCGCTCGGCTGGTGGCTGTCGTTCGGACGCCGCTATCTGGTGATCGATCCGCAGGGGCCGACGATCGTCGAGGTCTTCGATTACCGGCTGGGCCGGAAGGAGACGCGCCTCGCGGCCTCGCTGTTCCGCGCGGTGCGGGTGGCCGCCGAGCCCCTGAACGACGAGTCGAACAACTCCGACAACAGCGGCGCGCCGGTGTACTGCCAGCAGATTCGCCTGCTGGCACGCGAACCAGGCGTGCAGCCGTCGTTCGAGATCGGCGTGCTGGAACTCGAGGCACGGAACGACGCCATCGCCGCCGCCGGACAGATCGCGAGCGCGCTCGGCCTGTCGTTGGAGGTCGCCGATCCCGGGGCGCGGCTGCGCAGTCCCGAGCGCGAGATCAACGACGCCGACGACCTGCCGCCGCCTGACGGCGACGCCGAGGAGATCGGGGATCGGGAGTCGGACGACGACGCGGCCGACGAGGCCCCGCCCGCCGGATCGCCGCGCTGAGCGGTGCCGCGCGCGTCAGTCCGCCGTCGACTCGACGTGCGGCACTGGGTCGTCGGGCAACGGCCGCACGAACAGCGTCACCACGGCGCCAACGGCGAGCAACGCCGCCAGCACCTCGAGCGGCTGATCGTAGATGCCGACGCGGTTCGCCCCCGGCGGCAGCGCGGCCCTGGCGCGATTCGACAGCTCGGTGATGACGAGCGGACCGGCGATCGCCGCCGCCGACCACGCGGTGAGCACGGCGCCGTGGATCGCGCCGACGTTCATCGGCCCGAAGATGTCGGCGAGGAACGCGGGAATCGTCGCGAAGCCGCCGCCGTACATCGTGAACACGGCGAACAGGCTCACCTGGAAGAGCCACCAGTTGCCGCGCGCGGCCAGTCCCGGAATCAGCAGGAACAGGGCGAGCTGCGCCACGAAGAAGATCGTGTAGGTGTTGCGGCGGCCGATGAAGTCCGACGCCGAGGCCCACGCGAAGCGGCCGCCGGCGTTGAACAGGCTGATGAGCGACACGATCGCACCGGCTTCGAGCGGCGTCCGGCCGAACATGTCCTGCATCATCGGTGACGCCTGCGCGAGGATGCCGATGCCCGCGGTGACGTTGATGAAGAGGATCGTCCACAGCAGGTAGAACTGCGGTGTGCGCAGCGCCGCGTTGCGGCTCACGCTGTGCACGCTGATCAGGCGGTGGACGCGCACGGGGGGCGTCCACCCCGGCGGCGTCCATCCCGGCGGCGGCGCCACCATCAGGCGCGATCCGGCGAGCATCACCACGAAGTAGACGACGCCGAGCAGGCCGATCGTGCCGGCCACGCCGAGGCGATCCATGAAGAACACGTTGAGGTAGCCGGCCACGAACGCGCCGCCGCCGAAGCCCATGATCGCCATGCCGGTGGCCATGCCGCGGCGATCGGGGAACCACTTCACCAGCGTGCTCACCGGCGAGATGTAGCCGAGGCCGCAGCCGATGCCGCCGACGATCCCGAGTCCGACGAACACCAGCACCGACTGCCGCAGCGCCAGGCCGGCGGCGCCAATCAGCAGGCCGGCGCCGAAAAAGCAGGCGGCAGCGGTGGCGGCCACGCGCGGACCACGGCGTTCCACCCACGGCCCACCGAACGCCGCGCTGAGGCCGAGCAGCGCGAGCGCCGTCGTGAACGTCGTGTAGGGCGGGCTGAACCACCACGGCGCGTCGGGGAACAGCGCCTGGATCGGCCGGTTGAACGTGCTCCACGCGTACACCGAGCCGATGCACACGTGCACGAGGACGGCGCCGAGCGGGATGCGCCAGCGGTTGGGCATGTCAGTGCACCTCGGCCCGCGCGGCGTCGAGCTCGGCGGTCATGCGCGTCAGTGCGCGCTGGATGCGTCCGATTTCGTGGGTGACGCGCGCCGCGTCCTTCACGCGGAACGCCTCGAGCAATCCGGGGAACGGCTGTCCGTCGTAGAGCGAGTAGATGTTCCAGCCGACGAACACGTGGCGGTACCACTTCGACTCTGGCGCCCCGTCGTCGTCGGCCAGCGCCTGCTCGATGCGGCCGAGGCGATCGTTCAACGCCGTGGCCGACGCGCGCGTCAATCGGCCTGACGCCAGCGCCTGGTCCACCGCCGCCTCGAACGCCGTGGCCGCCTGCCCCGCCGCGGCAGCACCGGCGCGAAGCGGCGCCAGATCCACGGCCACGCCGGCGTCCTTCGCCCAGCCCTCCGCGTCGGCGATGGCGGTCGTGAGCTTCGCGGCGTAGTGCGAGTAGCGGAACGGCAGCACGTCGGCTTCGCTCATGCGCAGCGCCATCGTGCCGAGCACCTGCGACATCAGCACGCCCTGCTGGAAGCCGGGATCGGCGACCTGCTCGACGTAGGCCCGCGAGTCGTAGTTGCTGTGATACGTGCCGTAGGCATAGCCGTTGTCGCCGATGAACTCGATCGCCATCGTCGGCACGGCCAGGTGATCCTGGAAGGGCACGAAGTCGGCGCCGCTGCCGAGCGCCTTGATGTCGGGCGTGAACGTGGCCGGATCCGCCTTGACGCGTGCTGCTTCATGCTTCTGCCACTCCGCGAACACCGTGGAGCCACCCTGCGGCACGTCCTTGGCCACGTCGGTGACGAACGCCGCGAGCGACGGCACGCCGCCCGGATCGAAGTGGCCCTTCATGTACATGTCGATGTTCACGTAGAGCAGCAGCTCGTCGCGCAGCCGCGCCTTCAGTGCCTCGGCGTACTCGGTCGAGCCGACGAGTCCGAATTCCTCGGCGTCCCAGAACGCGAGCGCGATCGTGCGCGCGGGCCGCCAGCCCGTCTTCGCGAGGGCGCCGAGGCCCTTCGCCACTTCGAGCAAAGCCGTCGTGCCGGTGCCGGGATCGACGCCGCCGAAGGTCCACGCGTCGTGATGGCCGCCGAAGAGCACCTGCCGATTCGGCGCCACCGATCCCTTCAGCGTGGCCACGACGTCGTAGATCGGACGCAGTCCCTGATCCATCTCGACGTGCACGCGCAGGGCCGCAGGGCCCGGTCCGACCTTGTAGGGCGCGTCGAGTCCGCCCTTGAAGCGCGCCGGCGCATCGGCACCGCCCAGCGCCGCCATCAACGTGCGCGCCTGCGACGCACTGACCACGACCACGGGAATCTTCGGCAGCGTCGGCGCGGTGGCGACCGGAATGCGCGGCGCATCGGCCGTCGCGCCCACGCCGGGGGTGAGCGGATCGCCGTGCCAGTACCACGAGTACTTCGCGTTGCCGCGCTGCAGCATGGCGGCGCCGCGGTAGTAGCCGTCGGGCCAGGTCGCGCCCTTCGTGGCGCCGTCGTCGGCGGGATCGCTGTAGAGCACGAGCGCGCGGGCGCCGGCCTGCTCCGCCGTGTGCGTCTTCACGGCGCGATGGCTCCTGCCGTAGCGCGCCAGCGCGATCCTGCCCTTCAGCGTCACGCCGAGCTTCGCGAGCTCGGCGTAATCGGCGGGAAGTCCGTAGTTCACGTAGACGACCTGACCGATGGCCGTGCCCGACGCGGAGTAGGCGACGTAGCCGCCGCCGAGTTCGCGGTCGTTCGAGGTGGGGTCGGACGCGATCGCCGGCTCGGCGACGCTGATCGGTATGGCCGTGGGCGCCGTCATCGCGATCTCGACCACGCGCGGCTTCGCCAGCAGCACCTGGTATTCGTGGGTCTCGACGTCGAGCCCGAAGCCCTTCAGCGTGCGTTCGAGATACGCCACCACCGCCTTGGTACCCTCGGAGCCGGCGGGATGCGGGCGTTCCGTGAGCGGCTTGTGGAGCGCCGACATCGACTCGGCCGACACGCCGGCGCGAAAGCGCGTCTCGAGATCCTGCTGCGCGGCCGACGACGCGGGTGTGTAGCCGAGTTTCGTGCGCGTGGTCGTCGCAGGTGTGGATGGCGCGGGCGCACTCGCGGGCGACGAGCCGCAGGCGACGGTCAGCGCCGTCGTCACGGCGGCGAGCGAACATGTGCGCACCACGCGTCGGGCGCGCGCGCCAATCAGGGGCGAACGGAATGCCGATCGGATCATCGCGGGATCACCGGGAGCACGAGGCGCGACGGCCGCGTCGCGTCGTGGAAGATCGTCTGACGCGCACTGACCGTGCGCGCGTCGGTGGCGAACGGCGCGCCGGTGTTCGGATTGCGGTCGTAGCGCGGGAAGTTGCTGCTCGAGACTTCGAGCCGCAGGCGGTGCCCTGGCAGGAACACGTTGCCGGTGGCACCGACGTCGATCGTGATCTCGTACGGCGTGCCAGGCGTCATCAGCTCGGTGGTCGTCATGCTCTTGCGATAGCGCGTGCGCAGAATGCCGTCGGTGAGCGCGCGGGCCGCGCCGTCGGGCTGCACGTCGCTGACCGCCGCGGTGAAGTCCGTGTCCGGCGCCGAGGACGCGATGTGCAGCACGAGCTGGATCGGCCCGGTCACTTCCATCGGCACGGTGAACGCGTCGGTGGTGTAGACGAGCACGTCGTCGCGCTGCTGGAACTCGCGGCGATCCACCGGCATGCGCGAGTAGGCGCCGAAGCGTCCGGTCGGCACCGGATTCGCAGGATCGTAGGTGAACGTATCGGGCGGTTCGTTCGTCGGCGCGACGGGGCTCAGGCGTCCGTCGCCGTTCAACGTCCGCGCGCCTTTCGTGCCGTGCAGGTAGTACGGCGTCGCCTTCGCGCGCGCCAGCGGCCACTCCTGCTCGTCGCGCCACCGGTTCTCGCCCATCAGGAACAGGCGCACCGGCGCGGCGGGCCAGTCGGAAGGGACCCGGCCCCGACCCGGCCCCATGTCGCCGCTGCCCTGACTTTTGTCGGCGCCGGCGCCGACGGATGGCAGATCCTGCGGCATCCAGTGCTGGAACCAGCGGACGATCAGGCCCTCGGAGTCGAAGCCTGCGTCGGCACCAAAGTCCACGTCGCCGATCTTCGTGGTGGCACTCGTGGGGCGCGCGTGCGTCCACGGGCCGACGATGAGCTGCTGATTCCGGCGCGCACGTTCGGTGCCGGCGTTGGCCCGCAGCCCCGAGAAGTTCGCGAGCGTGCCATTCAGCAGGCTGTCGTACCAGCCGGTGAGGTGATACGCGGGCACCTCGAACTGCGCGTGCTTCGCGCGCACGTCGAACGTGGTCCAGAACGGGCCGTACGTGGGGTGCGACAGCAGCTCGAAGTAGCCGGGCGCGTAGCGACGCAGTTGAAGCGCCTCGATCGAGTCGAGCGGCAGGTGCGGATACCACTCGCGCTGCAGTTGCTGACGCTCCTCGGGCGTGAGGCCGAGCTCGCCGTCGCGATCGGCCTTCGGATCGAGCATGCGGCGACGCACGTCCTTCGCCTGGCCGAGGCTCCAGCTCAGGCCGTCGCCGAGATAGAACGCGCCGCCCTGGAACACCATGTCGAAGCGACTCGCGTACGACGCCGACGGGAACAGCGCCACGAGATGCGGCGGCTTCATCGGCGCCGCCAGCAGCTGCACGGTGGCGCTGTAGCTGCCGCCGAACATGCCGACGCGTCCATCGACATACGGCAGCCGCGCCGCCCACTCGATCGTGTCGTAGCCGTCGGCGCCTTCGTCGTGCGGCACGGCGACGCCGTCCGAGGTATAGCGTCCGCGCGTGTCCTGCACGATCACCACGAACCCGGCGCGCGCGAGCCGATGGAACTGGCTGTCGGCCGCGCCGGGATTCTTCGAGTACGGCGTGCGCTGCAGCAGCGCCGGCCGCTTCCCTTCGCCGCGCGGTCGATAGACGTCCGCGCGCAGCACGACGCCGTCGCGCATCGTCGCGGGGACGTTCTTCTCGATGACGAGGTCGCCGGTGGGCGCGGCCGCCTGACGCGCGGACGGCGTCGCCACCAGCATCAGCGCGAGCAGCAGGACAAGGCGTCGCATGCCGCGCATTGTAGTGGTCTCGGGGCCACCCCCATGGCGTCGATCGCGTGCCAGGCAATGCTGTCCCCTGATCCCGGTCGGGACACGCCGGATCTGCGATCTGCTGCGGAACCTGCGCGTTGTCTGGCCCCGCCCTGAAAGGGGACAGGTCGGGGCCGGGTCCGGACCCGGCCCCGAACCTCAGTCTCGCGTCACGGCGGTGAGGTTCATCGTGACGCGGACGCCGGGCTTGGGCAGCTCGGCCACGCCGATCACCGTCCTCGCCGGGCGATGCGCGCCCATCATCTCGACGTAGGCGGCGTTCATCGCCTCGAAGTCCGACATGTCGTGCAGGAACACGTGCACGTGCACGACGTGCGCGAGGTCTGAATCGACCGAGGCGAGCATGACGCGGAACGACTCGAGAATCCGCCGCGTCTGCGACGCCACGTCCGGCCCCGCGAGCATGCCGGTGGCCGGATCGAAGCCCGCGGTGCCGCCGATGGTGATCCACGTGCCGACGCGAGCGATGTGGCTGTACGGGCCGATGGGGGTGGGCGTGCCGGCTGGGGTGGACGTCTCGACGGTGGGCATGGGAGGAGTCTACCGGCGACGGCGGCCGGCGACCGTTCCACGCAGGTACGAGCGAGGCCGAGGCTGCGCGTGAGCAATCCGCCGCTCGGCCGCCTCTGTATCAGTCGAGCCGGCTCACGATCCCCGGCCCCACGGAGCCTCCCATGACCTCTCGCATCGTCCGCGGCCTCGCCCTGGTCGCCGCGCTCGTCACCTTCGGCCTGCAACCAGCCACCGGGCAGGAATCTCGACGCGAACGCGGCATGGGTCGCGGCACACCCGGTCAATCCGGGCGCCGCGCCCTGCGCGCCAGGCCCACCACCGACAGCGACCTCCGCACCGGCGACGACGCCATCGCCGCGCTGCGCGGCGCGCTCGGCGACCGTGTTCGCGCCCGCGGCGAGGATCCCGAGGTCGCGGCCCGCGCGATCGCAACCGACCCCTCGCTCGCGGTCGGCCCCGAGGGGCACCTGGTGTTCCTCGACGCCGCGGATCCCGACGATGTCGCCGCGGCAGCGGCCGCCGCCGCGACACCCGACCCGGCCGCCACGACGGCGCCCACCGAGACCGTGCCGGATCCCGATGCCCTCGCGGCCAACGGCCTGCCGTTGCACCACTCGAAACCCGGGGCGCCCTGGACGCTGTTCATCGACGTGCAGTCACAGAGCATCCCGGTGCACACCTTCATGCGGGCCATGCTCGGCCTGCGGACGCCGTTCGTCGTCACACAGGGCCTCACCCTCGACGCCGACAGCGCCACGTTCAACGCCGAGGAGCAGTTGCTCGTGTCGCGCATCTGGGCGCGCGTCGCCGAAGACTACGCGCCGTTCGACGTCGACGTCACCACGGAGCGCCCCGCGGCGTTCGCCACCAACCCCTGGGGTGGTGGGCGGGTGTTGTGGAACCTGGTGACGCGCAGCGAGACCGCCATCGGTTTCCCGGCGGGTTCTTTGTACGGGATCGCCGCGGCCATCAACCTCTGCGGCGTCTCGGGCAGCTTCCTCGGTCAGCCGACCTTCACGTTCTGGGGAACGACGACCCCGGCGGATCACGACCTCATCGCCGACACCGTCTCGCACGAAGCCGGACACGTGCTCGGCCTCGTGCACGACGGCTTCATGTTCGGCAACAGCTTCCAGCAGTACTACGCCGGTCACGGCACGGGCCCCACCAGCTGGGGGCCGATCATGGGCAGCCCGGTCAAGCGCAACGTGACGCAGTGGAGCGCCGGCGGCTATCCCGACGCTTCGATCGGCTTCCTGTGTGGTCCGAGCCAGGACGACATCGCCCACATCACCCGCACGTTCGGCGCGCGCGTCGACGACGTCGGCGACACCATCGCCACCGCGACGCCGCTCACGCTGCCCGCCACCGGCGTCATCGGCACGACCAGTGACGTCGACGTCTACGCCCTGCCGCCGGGCAATCAGGTGCGCATCGACGTCACGCCGTTCCGTGCCGGCGAGTTGACCGACGGCGGCAACCTCGACGTGGCGGCCGAGATCGTCGACGCCGCCGGTCTGGTCGTCGCGAGTGCCGACGACGTGAATGCCACGGCGGCCACGCTCACCGCCACGCTGCCGCCGGGCCCGCACTACCTGCGGATTCGCGCCAGCTTCGATCCGACGAGCTATCCCATCTACGGTTCGCTGGGCCAGTACACCATCACCGGCACGTTCACCACGCTGTCGCGCCTCACGCGTGTCTGGCTGCCCGACGACGGCGAGATCGAGCCCGGGCGCCGCCTGCCCGTGCGCTTCACGCTGAGCGAGGCCGTGCCTCAGGCGCGTGTGCAGCTGTGGTCCGACGCCTCGCCACTGGCCGCGACCGTGCTGGCCGAAGCCCCCTGCGCCGCGCAGCACGGATTGCGTGAGCGCTGCCAGCTGAAAGTGCCGCGACGCCTGCCCAGGGCGCAGGCCTACTGGCTCGCGATTCAGTACGAAGCCCCCGACGGCACGTGGATCACCGCGGAGGTCGAGCCGGGAGCGGGGCTCACCAATCCTATGCGGCTGGCGCGCGATTGAGTGGCCGGTGCCGGGCGGCGGCGACGAGTCCCGCCCGGCGTCGACTCAGGGTCGCCCGAACGCCACCAACCCGGCCCACGCGGAGGGATGCTCGGGCACGACGACCGGGCCGGCGACGGTCTGCGTCACGACACGCCCCGCCCGCAGGTCGCGCAGCAGCGACAGCTGCGCGGCGCGCAGCGCCTCGGCGGGCGATCCCGACCGCAGCCACTGCCGGTAGAACGCCGGCTGCAGGCGGGCCGTGGTGTCGTCGGGCAGGTCCCACAACGACGCGATCACGCTCGGCACGCCGGCCACGAAGAAGCCGCGCGTCAGTCCGGTGAGGCCATCGCCGGTCTCGGGCCCGACGGCCGTGCGGCATGCGCCGAGCATCACGAGGTCGGCCGAGAGTTTCAGGTCGTACAGCTCGGCCGCGGTGAGCCGGCCGTCATCCTCTGGGGAGGCGCCTTCCGCACGCAGGGCGAGGAACGAGGCCCACGGAGCGTCGTCCGACACGACGCCGTGCGTGGCGAGGTGAATCACGGAGGCTCCGGGCAGCGCGGCCCTGACGTGCGCCTCAGTGGCGCCATGTGCCGTCAGCACCTGCACGGCACGCGGCTGCAGCAGCGACGACAACGCACGCGCTTCGGCGGCGGCAGCGGGCAGGCGCCGCAGCCTCGTGCCCGCAGGTGCGTCGGGCGGCCCCGCCGGCGATTCGGGATCGGCGACGACCAGCGCAGCTCCAGCGACGTGTCGCGGCCGCGGCGTCGCCGCCAGCGCGCCGATCGACGAGGCGTAGTGCAACGCGTAGTCCTCGACGAGGTAGCGGCCGCGGACATCCGTCAGCGCCGCGAACGACACGCGGAAGAGCGGCCCATGCGGGATGACGGTGAGGCGCGCCCCCGGTGTCGACGGCAACTGCGCCCGCACCGGCGCGACGAGCGCGTCGTAGAGCGCGCGCAGTGCCGCGCGGGCGTCGCGACCGGGTCCCAGGGCGGTGCGGACCAGTGTCGCCAGCCGCGCGCGTCCAACGGCCTTGCGGGTGATCGTGGTCGTGCCGTCCGGTCCGACCACCCAGATCCAGGTGTCGGCGTCGGTCACCCAGTAGGCGAGCAGCGTCGAGTGGGTGTCGGCGGCCACGTCGCGCACGCCGGCGATGGTGGCCGGCGGCGCGACACCGGGGCTGGGCACCTCGGGCTCGACGGCGGGACGCGCCCGGGAGACGGTCGCGAGGAGCGCGTCGAGTGACGGAGTCGACAGCGCGCGGACGCTGGTGGATGGCATCAGTCCATCCGCCGGCGCGCGTACTGCCTGCGCCGGCCGCATCGGGTCACCGGCGGGAATGCGGCGCGAGACGAGCAGATCGAGCAACGCCCGCGATCGCGCCCGTTCGGACGCCATCAGCGCGTCCTCGGCGCGGCCCAGCCGGCCGAGCAACCCGATCTGGTTGTCGAACAGGCTGCCGGCCTGGTCGAAGAAGCCTCGCTTGGAGGCATCGTCCGGCAGCAACTGTGCCGCCATGGTGTCGAGCAGGCTCAGAGCGCGTCGCGATTCAGCCACGGCGTCGGTCTCGCGTCCGACGAGGCGCAGCAGCGTCGAGCGATTCGACGCCAGCACGACCTGATCGTTCATCGTCAGCGACAGGTTCGCGGCGACCACGGCGTCGAGTTCGGCCAGGGCCTCGGCGAAGCGGCCCAATGCCCTCAGGGCCGTGGAGCGGCCATTGTGGTAGCCGAGCACGTCCTGCGTGGGATCGACGCCGGGCCGATCGAGTACGGCCAGCGCCTCGCGCGCCCGGCCGGTAAGGGCGAGCACTCGGGCCAGGCGGCCACTGCATGCCGCGATCCAGTAGGCATCACCGCTGCGCCACGCCATCGACAACGCGGCCGTGGCCATGGCGACTTCCGTGGTCAACCCCGACGGCCGGTCGGCCTGTGCTCGCGTGGCGGCATCGAGTGCCTGGGCCGCTCCGCGCAGATCGCCGATCCCCTCGAGCAGGGCCGCCGCCCGTTGGTGGATCGCGATGGCATCGGACGGCCGTCCGAGCACGCGATACAGGCGTCCCGCGCTCGTCAACGCGTTCCCGAGACGCGTGGAGGGCGGCAGCGGCTCGAGCAGGCGAAGCGCCTCCCTGAGTTCCTGCCACGCGGCCGACAGGTTGCCGGCGGCGAACAGCAGGTCCGATCGCATGTGGCGCGCCGCCCCTTCCACCTCGGCATCGCCCGAAGCCGCCGCGCGCGAGACGGCCTCCGCGGCGAGGGCGAGGCGCGCGTCCAGGCCAGTGCGCGGCAGGAAGCAGAGGTCGCGGAGCGTGCTCGCCTGCCCCGCGAGGTCGCCGGCCTGTTCGAATGCGTCGAGAGCGCGGAGCCACAGGCGCTCGGCCTCGTCGACGCGACGGGCGTTGAACGCCCGCAGCCCGCGCGACAGCCGCAGGCTGCCCTGGCCGCGCGCATCGTTGGCCGCGGCCAGCTGGTCGTCCGCGCGATCGAACTCCGCGTCGGCCTCGTCGGCGCGGCCCGCCGCCACGAGCGCATTGGCACGCTCGAGCGTGGCCCGCACCGTAGCGGCTTCCTGCGCCTCGGGACGTGCGCCCGCGACAAGGGCGAATATCGCCAGCGCGCACGTCGTGACCACCACGCTGTGGGGCCACGCGGAACCGGAAGGGTGGGGGATGGGCGTCACGCGCGCGTCGGGCCCCGGCCAGCGGCCGGTGGGGTAAGCGTAGCAGCGGGCGGCGGGCGGCGTCAGCGAGCCGTGAGCAAACTCGCCATCACCGACCTCCTGCTCTGTCAGGGGACGTCCCGACCTGCCGGTGCCGCCCCCGGATCCGTTCGTCCACCCACCCACTGGAGGCCGTTCATGCCCATGCGATACCGACTCCCTGCTGCCCTTCTGGTCGTCGCGGCGATCGCCGCCGGCGCGCCGCGCCCGGCCGCGCAGACGCCGCCGTCCTTCAACCTCGACACCGGCATCGCGCCGATCGAGATCATCGCGCCGATGGTCGTGCAGGCGCTGCTGCAGACCACGACGCCGAACGACGCGCCGATCATCCTGCGTCACACCACCATCGCCGCCCACTCGTGGTACGACGCGATCGCGCCGTATCACCCGACCGCGATCGGCGTGTCGTCGAACCTGCCGCGGCGCCCGGCCAGCGAGCGCACGCAGCGCAACAAGAACATCGCGATGGTCTATTCGTCGTACCGCGTGATGAACAGCCTGCTGCCGCAGTACGCCGGCCTGTGGCGCTCGATGGTGCTGGCCGCGGGCCTCAACCCCGACGACACCAGCGAGGATCTGACCACCGCGGTCGGCATCGGCAACGTGGCGGGCAGACGCGTGGCGGCCGATCGCGAACACGACGGCATGAACCAGCTGGGCGACGAAGGCGGGCAGCGCTACAACCGCCATCCCTACGAGGACTACACGGGCTACGCGCCAGTGAACACGCCGCAGTTCCTGTTCAACCCGTCGCGCTGGCAGCCGCTCATCGGCGACAACGGCCTGGGCAAGTTCCAGTCGCAGATCTTCGTGACGCCGCAGTGGGGCCGCACGCGGCCCTACTCGTACGCGTCGCCGGCCCGGATGCGGGTGCCGCGTCCGGCGGCCTCCGACGTCAGGAACTTCGGCGCCTACAAGGCGCAGGCCGACGAGGTGATCGCGGCCCAGGCGAACCTCACCGACGCCCAGAAGGCGATGGCCGAGTTCTTCGACCACAAGCTGAACAGTCTCGGGCTCGCGTCGTTCTTCATGATCCAGACGCGCAACCTGTCGCTCGACGACCTGGTGATCTACGACTTCCTCACCAACATGGCCGCGTTCGACGCCGGCATCGCCACGTGGAAGGAGAAGTACCGCTTCGACACGGTGCGGCCGACGACGGCGATTCACTACCTGTACGGCAACCGCAGCATCACGGGCTGGGCCGGGCCCGGCAAGGGCATCGTCACCGACCTGCCGGCGCGCGAGTGGCGTTCGTACCTGAACACCGGCAACCATCCCGAGTACCCGTCGGGATCGGCGTGCTTCTGCGCGGCGCACGCGCAGGCCAGCCGTCGCTACTTCAAGTCGGATGCGTTCGGTCTCGCGGTTCCGGTGGCCGCGGGTTCGTCGCTGATCGAGCCGGGCATCACGCCGGCGTCGACGGTCGTGCTCGGCCCGTGGGACACCTTCACGGCGTTCGAGACCGACTGCGCCGAGGCGCGCGTGCTCGGCGGCGTGCACTTCCGCGCCGCGGTCGAAGAAGGCGCCAACCTGTGCCGGCCGGTGGGCGACACGGCGTTCGAGTTCCTCGACAAGCGCGTGCGCGGCGTGACCACGCCGTAGTCGACGGGCACCTCTGAGGATGGCGCGCGGGCCACACGCCCGCGCACCACGGAATCATGCGGGCCCGGCGCCACCGCGTCGGGCCCGCGTGCTGTACGGGTCAGCGCGTGGGCGCGAGCGTGGCGCAGGCGGCGCGGTGCGCGTCAAGCGTCGCCGTCGCGCACGACGCACGCAGCGCGGTTGTGGCCTCGTCGACACGGCCCGCACGTTCGAGCGCCACCACGCGCAGCCACACCGCCTGTGCGCCAACGGCGTCGGACGTCGACGCGCGCGCGAGCGCCGGGACCGCCTCGGCCGCCTGCCCGGACAGCAGGCGCGACACGCCAAGGTAGAACCACACCTCGGGCACGCCGCCGGCGCGCGCGGTGAGCGCCTCGAGCGCTGTCGCGGCTTCCGCGTAGCGTCCGGCACGATACGGCGCGATCGCCGGACCGAACGCCGCCAGGAACGCGTCGGCGTCGGGCGATGTGCCACGGGTGGTCAACGCGAGCGACGCCGGCAGCGTGACCGCCGGCGCGGCCGGCAGGGCCGCCCACGCCCGCGGTGTCACCGCAGGCGCCGGCGGCGGCTCGGCCGGGGCCTGCGCGGCGCCTTCCGGTGGCGACTGTGGGGCCTCGGAGACGGACGACGCCGGATCCCGTCGCTGCAGCGTGGCTGCCACCGCCAGCACCACCACCGCGGCCGCGGCGAGGCCGGCCCACCGTCCGACGGCGAAGACGGCGCGCGCGGACGTCGGCCGCGGGGCCGCCGGATCGAACGCGGATGCGCCGGCCCGCACCTCGGACACCGCGCGCCACGTGTCGGCGCAGGCGGCGCACTGCGCGATGTGATCCGCGAATGCGACACGCTCGTCGTCGCGCACATCGTCGGACGCCAGGCGCACCCAGTCGTCCTCGCTTATGTGCGGTCCCGCCGCCTCGGCGATCGAGGCGCCGTAGGCGCGGCGCATCGCGTCGTCATTCATGGCGTCCCGCTGGTCGGTCATGGCCATCCTCGTTCCGCGAGTCGCGCGCGCAGATCGGCCATCCCGCGGGCGATCAGGTTCCGCGCCCGTTGGTAGCTCCACCCGCGCAGGTGCATCAGTTCGTCCACCGTCAGTCCCGCCAGATGGGCCCGCACCGCCCGCGCCCGATCCGGGGTGAGCCGTCGCAGCGCCTCCGCCAGCGCCTCTCGCTGTTCCCGCGACGCCACCAGGCGATCGGGATCCGCCGCCCGCGAGGGCGGCTCGGTCGGCAGGTCGTCGAGGGGCGCCACCTGCCGGGCGCGGATGCGTGCCACCGCCCGCACGGTCTCGCGGACGGCGGCCTTGTACACATAGGAGGCCGGATGATCGATGGCTTGCTCATCCGCCAGTCGTTTCCACAGCGCCACCCGCACGGCCTGCGCGATGTCGTCGTGCTCGGCGGCCACCGTCGCCCCGCCGACGCGGCGAATGGCGGCGGCGATGAGGTGCCCGTACTGCGCGATCAGGGCGTCGAACCGGGCGTCGGTGGCCGTGGCCCGGGGCGATGACGGAGGTGGAGGCACTGGGGGGCTGCGGAACGGCCCCTAAGAGTGTTCCAGCTCGGCGACACGCCGCAAGGCGGGTGGGCGGTGAGCAAAGTCGCTGGGACGTGCCTCACATACAAGCAGGGGATGGCGCGTGCATCTTGGACGCGCCGCCGGCCCCCGACAAGGAGTGGCACATGCGCGCGTCCAGGTGGCTGTCCGTTGTCATGAGTGCCGCGTTCGCGGCGGCGTCGCAATCGTCGATCGGGGCGCTCGGCCGAGATGCCGACCGCAGCGCGGCGGATCCGCGCGCGGTCGGTCTGGTGACCGTCAACTTCGACACCGTGGCGAACGGCACGCTCCTGACCAACGAGCTCGCGGCGAGTGGCGTCGTGTTCGACGGCGGATTCCTCGTGAGCAACAGCACCTTCAACGCCATCACCATCCCCTCACTCCCCAACTACGTGCGTCTGGGGCAACAGGTGCACCTCCTCACATTCGTGGATCCCGCGAATCCGCAGGTACCGGCCACGACGTCGTTGGTGACCTTCACCAACCCGGCACTATCGCCCGTCGGCGAGTTGAACGGCATCTCCATCGAGGCGCTCGACATGAACGGTGCCGTGATCACGACCGCGGTCGTGCCGTCGGTGCCGCCCGGACAGGGCCGCGCGGCGTCGTCCACGACGATCACGGCGGCCGGTATCCACCAACTGCGCATGACCAACGTCTCGAACGGGGTGAACCAGGGGGTCGCGCCATTCGACGACCTCGTGTTCAGCACGCTGACGGCGGTCCCCGCCACGGTCAGCGTCGCCGCCACCGTGGCCAACGCCGCCGAGGGTGGAGCGGCCGGCTCCGTGACGGTGACCCGCAGCGGCGCTACTACCGTGCCGCTCTCCGTCTCCATCGTCGCCAGCGGGACCGCGACGGCCGGTGCCGACTACGTCACGCTGCCCACGACGGTGACGATTCCGGCCGGCGCGTCGAGTACCGCCGTGGCGGTGACGCCGATCGACGACCTGCTGGTGGAAGGACCCGAAACGGTGAGTGTCACCGTGGCCCCAGGGGCTGCGTACAGCGTGGGAGGCGCGAGCACGGCCGTCGTCACCATCGCCGACAACGACGTGGCGCCGTCGTCCCAGCCGCCAACCTCGTTCGAGGTCGCCGACGTGACGGGAAGTCGAGTGACGATGCGCTGGGAGCCGCCTGCGGGCGGCCTCGCCGCGACGGGCTACGTGCTCGAGGGCGGTGTGGCGCCGGGCCAGCCGTTCGTGGCGCTCGATCTGCCGGCGGCCCCGCCGGTATTGACCCTCGACGTGCCTCGCGGCGCCTTCTACATCCGGCTGCGGACCCGCACAACCGCCGGGCTCAGCGTGCCCTCCGCCGAACTGCCCCTGATTGTCGGCGTTCCCGCCGCCCCGTCGACCCCGGAGGCACTCACCGGTGTCGCCAACGGCACGACGCTCGGCCTCACCTGGAAACGCACGTTCCAGGGCGGTGCTCCGTCAAGCTACGTGCTGGACGTCACCGGCGCGGCGACGGCGAGCCTGACAGTGCCGGGGGCCGAGGCGTTCTCCTTCGCCGGCGTACCTCCGGGTGTCTACACCTTCCGGGTGCGCGCGGCCAACGACGCAGGCGCGAGCGCCGCGTCGAATCCGGTCACACTGCAGTTCCCGGCGGGCGTCTGCCTCAGCGCTCCAGCGACACCGACGCGGTTCCTGGCCTACCGGAACGGCGGACGCCTCGGCCTGATCTGGGATCCCGCGGCCAGCGGCGGCGCACCGTCGAGCTATGTCGTGCGTGTCACGGGTCCCATCGCCGGCGACTTCCCCGTGGGTCTGCAGCGCCTCTTCGATGTGCCGCTGCCGTCGGGCGCGTACACGTTCGCCGTGCTGGCCACCAACGCCTGCGGCGCCAGCTCGCCGTCGGCCGCGCAGGCGATGACGCTTCCCTGAACGTCGGCGGCGGCGGGGTGCGAGCGCGCGGCGCCCGGCAGGGTCGGCCGACAGGGCCGCGGGCCCGGGGCCGTTGTATAGTCCCGCGCATGCGCACTGCCCTGCTTGCCGCCACCTTGATCGGCGCCCTGGCCACCGTGCCGGGGCTCCTCACCACCGCCGCCGCGCAGGAAGGCGAACAGACGCGCCCGGCCGCGCCGGCCGAGCGCCTCGACCAGGACGTGATCTGGAAGATCCGCCGCGAGGCCACCGACAACTCCCAGATCATGCGGACGCTGAGCATGCTGACCGACGTCTACGGTCCGCGGCTCACCGGCTCGCCCAACCTGCGCAAGGCGCAGGACTGGATCGTGCAGCGCGCGACCAGCTGGGGCCTGAAGAACGCCCACCTGGAGGAATGGGACTTCGGCGCACCGGGTTGGGCCAACGAGAAAATCTCGGTGCATCTCGTGTCGCCGGTGAAGGACGCGCTGGTCGTCGAGGCGCTGGCGTGGACGCCCGGCACCAACGGCACGGTGAAGGCCTCGACGGTGATCGTGACGCCGCCGGAGCGGCCCACGCAGGCCGATGCCGATCGCTTCTTCAATCGGCTGCGCGGCAACCTCAAGGGACGCGCGGTGCTGGTGGGCCAGCCGGCGGTGCTGGACGTGACGATCGATCCGCCGGCCAAGCGCCGCGACGACAACGAGGCTCGCGCGCAGTTCTCGGCGAATCCCCCGGCGTCGCCCTTCGCCGCGCCGGCCGCCGCACCGGCGCCGCCCGCCGATCCGAAGCTCGCGCCGCTCACGAACGACCAGTTCCAGGATCAGCTGAACCAGTTCCTGAAGGATCAGGGCGCGGCGCTGCGCATCAACGACGCCGGCCGCGAACATGGACAGATCCGCGCCTTCAACAACCGCAACTTCGACGTGAACAAGGCCGTGCCCACCGTGGTGATGCGGAACGAGGACTACGGCCGCATCGCCCGCATCATGGCGAGCGGGCTGCCCGTGGAGGTCGAGGCGACGATCGTCAACCAGACCTATCCCGAAGGGAAGACGCAGTACAACGTCGTCGCCGAGATCCCCGGCACCGACAAGGCACAGGAGGTGGTGATGCTCGGCGGCCACCTCGATTCGTGGCACGCCGCCACCGGCGCCACCGACAACGCCATCGGCGTATCGACGATGCTCGAGGCGATCCGCATCCTGCAGACGATCGGCGTGAAGCCGCGGCGCACGATCCGCGTGGCGCTGTGGAGCGGCGAGGAACAGGGCCTGCGCGGCTCGGTCGCCTACGTCGCGAAGCACTTCGGCACGTTCGAGAACCCGACACCCGAGTACGCGAACTTCGCCGGCTACTTCAACATCGACTCGGGCACGGGCCGGGCGCGCGGCATGACGGTGTTCGGTCCGCCGGCCGCCGCCGATGTCCTGCGGCCGATCCTGGCGCCGTTCGAGGGCAACGGCGTGATGGGCGCGACGTCGACGCGGTCACGCGCGCGCGGCGGATCCGATCACACGTCGTTCAACGAGATCGGGCTGCCCGGTATCGGCGTCGGCCAGGATCCGATCGAGTACGGCACGCACACCTGGCACACCAACCTCGACACCTACGAGCGCGTCATCGAGAGCGACGCGCAGCAGTCGGCCATGGCCATCGCCACGGCGGTGTACCACCTGGCGATGCGCGATGAGAAGCTGCCGCGCTTCGCCAAGGATCAGATGCCGCCGAAGCCCGGCGCCCGCTAGATCCGGCGCGTGTCGATGATCGACTTCGCCGAGATGTCGGCGATCTTCGTCGTGCCGGTGCCGACCATGGCCAGGCGCAGTTCCGTGTTGAGAATCTGCATCGTGCGCTCGACGCCGGCCTGCCCGAACGCGCCGAGGCCCCAGATGTAGGGACGGCCGATGCCGACGGCGGTGGCGCCGAGCGCCAGCGCCTTGAACACGTCGGTGCCGCGACGCACGCCGCCGTCGACCAGCACGGGGATCTTCCCACCGACGCCCTGCACCACTTCCGGCAGGCACTCGATGGTGGCGCGCCCGGTCTCGGTAGCGCGGCCGCCGTGGTTCGACACGAGCACGCCGTCGGCGCCGGCCTTCACGGCCAGCGCGGCGTCTTCGCCGCTCTCGAGACCCTTCACGAGCACCTTCATCTTGGTGACGTCCTTCACGCGCTTCACGAAGTCCCAGGTGAGGGTCGCCGAGGTGAGCGTGACGCCCTTCATGTCGAGCCCCTCGAACATCGGCTTGGTGCCGGCGGCGCGGCCGTTGCCGCCCGGGCCTTCGGCGCCGTGGCAGCTCGCGCACACGCGCTTGTCTTCGCGCGCCATGCGGCGGTCCGTCTCGGTGTTGCGTCCGCCGGGCAGGTCCACCGTGACCGTGACCACCGGACAGCCGGCGGCCTCGGCACGCTGCAGCATCTTCGTGGTGTTGGGGAAGCTGTTGGTCGTGTAGAGCTGATACCAGAGCCCGGGGCCGCGCGTCTTGGCCACCTCTTCGATCGGCGTGGACGACTGCGTGGACAGGATCTGCAGCTGCTTCGCCGCCTGGGCGGCGCGCGCCACGGCCAGCTCACCTTCCGCGTGGAACGCGCGCTGGCTGCCGACGGGACACAGGAACACCGGCGATGCGTAGATCTGGCCGAACAGCGTCATCGACATGTCGATCTTGCTGACGTCGACGAAGCGCCGCACGCGCAGCTGGTAGCGCGAATAGGCGTCGGAGTTGGCGCGCAGCGTGGCTTCACCATCGACGCCGGTGGCCATGTAGCCCCAGTGCGCGGGCGGCACGAGGCGGCGGGCGTGCGCTTCGAGCTCGAAGACGTCCACGGCGTCGGCCGCGCTCTTCAGCACGGCCTCGGCGGACTGGCCGGACGCCGCCTGCGTGAAGGCCTCGACGAATCCGGGGGTGCCGAGCAGCAGCGGGCTGGCCGCCAGGTACTTCAGGAACTCGCGACGATCCGACATGACGCCTCCGTGGGGAACGATCGAGCGGGACTGTAGTGTCCCGTCCGCACGGGGCGCAACTGATTTCGAGGCGGGAACGAACGCGGCGCCGGGCCAGTCCCCGGCGCCGCACCCGGGAGGGGGCTTACTGGCCGGGTCCGCGGTACTTCACGGTGGTCTGCGCGGCGGCGTCCATCTCGGCGGGCGTGATGAGCGGCACCATCTCGAGCGACACCGCGCCGGAGGCGTTCACCGCGAGGCTCAGTGCCAGGCCGGCAGCCGCGTCGGGCATGTCGACGATCACGAAGGCGTCGTCGCCGCCATACGCGAAGTAGAAGCTCTCCACCTTCCCGCCGGCGGTCTTGGTGGCCTTCTTCACCGCTTCGACACGGGCCGACCCGCCTTCCTTCATCAGGGCCCGGGCGCCATCGGCGTTGTAGCGGGCCTTCGCCAGGTACTTCGGCATCGCATACTCCTTGCGCGGCGGAGGGCGCCGCGACCGGGACCCGAAACGGGCCCGCGGTAAGGTATGCGCAATCAGGCGCGGGATCCCCTCACGAGACGCAGCACGCCGTCCACGACCGCCTGCGGCTGCTCCTGCTGCACCCAGTGGCCGGCGCCGTCGACCAGCCGCGCCTCGACGAACCGGGTGCAGGCGGTCTGCTGCATCGCCTCGAAGCTGCCGGCGCGCTGGAAGACACCCCAGTCGGCCTTGCCCGAGATGAACGACGCCGGCACGTCGATGGTGCGTCCCGCGAACAGCGTCAGCTCCGCCGACAAGCGGGCGACGCGGCCGACGCGGTACGAGTTGAGGCCGCCCTGGAAGCCGGTGCGGCCGTACTCGGCGGCGTAGACGGCGAGTTCGCGGTCCGGCAGCCACTGGCACGCCGCGATCTGCGCCGCGGTCGGCATGTCGGCGGCGACCTGTTCCGCCATCCCCTTGGCGAGATCCATCACGTAGTAGCGCGGCAGCTTCGCGAACTCCGCGGGCGTGTTGCCGGCGAGCGGCGCCGGATGGTTGCCGGGCCAGTCGGCGCTCTTCGCGTGGTAGTAGGCACGCAGGAACGCGTGCAGGCCCTGCGGCGCCTTCCACATGTTGGCGTTGGCGTCGCGCGTCGTGTAGTAGGTCTGGTAATGCTTGCGCGGCGGATTGAGCCGGGTGAGCCCCTCGTCCATGTCGGGCTGCGGCGCGGCAGGCGCTGGCGGATGGTTGGCCGTGTCGAACGGCAGGCGCGGCGCGCCCGCGAACGGCGCGCTCATCATCACGACCGCACGGAACACATCGGGGCGCGTGAGCGCGCACCATGCCGCCACCGGCGATCCGAAGTCGTGGCCCACCACGGCGGCCACCTCGCGGTGCCCGAGCGCGTGCACGAGCGCCAGCAGATCACGCACGCGGTTCAGCGTCGAGAACGGCGTGAGGTCGTCGTCGAAGGTGACGTCGGTGCCGCCGCTGCGGCCGTAGCCGCGCTGATCCGGCGCGATCACGTGGAAGCCGGCGTCGGCCAGCGGCCGCATCACCTTGCGCCAGCTGTAGGCCAGTTCCGGAAAGCCGTGCACGAGCAGCAGCGCGGGGCGGCCCGCCGGCTCGTACCCGGCCTCGAGCACGTGCATGCCGATGCCGTTCACGCCGGGGACGATCCGCGAGCGGATACCGGCGGGCAGCGTGCCCAGGCCGTAGGGCGCATCAGCCGCCGGCTGGCTCCACGCCGGCCACGGCCGGAGCGCCGCGGCCCCGAGAGACGCACTGCCCAGTGTCTGAAGCACCCGCCGCCGCGTGAGGTGTGTCATGGCGGCGCGAGCGTAGCAGGATCAGGGCGTGACGGTCATCACCGCCGTCGCGATCGGGGTCAGCAGGTTCAACGTGCCGGGAGACGCCAGCGCTGCGTAGAACACGTAGGCGCCGGGCGCCGAGCCCGGCGGAAAGGTCATCTGGAAGATCGGCCCGTTGTAGGCGAAGGGCACGAAGCCGCGACCGATTGGCACGAGTCCCGGCAGCAGACGGCCGTCGAGCTGCAGCGACAGCAGCTGGCCGTTCGGCGTCGCCACCACGACGTAGGCGTCGACCGGCGACGTGAGCGCTCCGGGATTCATCACCGCGCTCACGAGCACGCTGCCGCCGGCCGCGACCGTGGACGCGCTGACCTGCGCGCACAGGCCGGGCGTGCCGCACGATCCGGCGGGAGGCGGAGGCGGCGGAGGCGCACCGGCGCCGCCGGGATAACGCAGCACGCCGCCGCTGTCGGCGTAGATGCCGTTCGCCGACGGCGTGATGGTCATCGTCCCCCCGTTGACCACCGCGTCGTAGCGGCCGCCGGGCGTGAGGCCGGTGATGTAGTGCGTAGTCACGCCGTTCGGTACCGGATAGCTGACGCCGACGAACGTCGCCGTCGAGCTCACCGGGAACATCGCCAGCACGCTGCCGACGGCCGCGCCCTGGAATGCCGTGCCAGCAGTGGAGGTGACCAGCTGCGACGCGGCCACGCTGGCGCCGGTATCGGCGCCCTGCAGCACGTGCAGGAAGCGCGCGGACGCCGGTCCGCCGGGCGCGTCCACCTTCAGGCGCCGCGTCATCTTCTCGTATTCAGCGGTCTCGTTGTAGCCGTTGCCGTTGGGGATCTGCGCGTCGACGGTGATGAGCGGGCTCGCCGGCAGCAGGGTGTCGACGACGAGCTGCTGCGTGGCCGTGGTGACGGTGGTGCGCGATCCGTTGAAGGTCGGCGCCGACGGCAGCATCAGCATGAAGCGCTTCTCGCGGCCGGCGGTGGTTGACTCGGCGCGGTCGTAGACGAAGATCGTGTCGGGCTTCACCCACAGGATGGCGCGCGTGGCCTCGCGGATGTCGTTCGCCGAGAAGCCCGGGTTGTTGTACGAGGTGGTGGCGTCGCCGTGCGCGTAGACGTAGTCGGTCTGCAGGCTGTAGTTGCGCAGCGTCGGATCGCCGCCCGGCCCGTAGAGGAACTGCGATCGGTGGGCGTAGTTGCTGTTCCAGAAGGAGATCGCGGAGTTCGAGAGCGGCGAGTTCTCGAGCGCCATCGTGTTCTTGTAGTCGGACCCGGCGACGATCATCCCGTAGCCCGCCCACTGCTTCGTCAGCCACTCGCCCTTGCGGTAGTACTCGAACATGTTGGCGGCGCCGAACTGGTGGTCGATCCCCAGCCAGGGCAGCGTGTAGGTGAACCACGACGCGGTGTCACTCCACGACGTGCGCGCCAGGATCTTCCCGGGCCCCTGCGCGTACCAAGAGAGCGGCAGCGACGGCCGCGGATCGGTGGGCGTGGCGCCGGCCGGATCGAACAGCAGGAACGTGAGGAGGCAGTCGCGCACGTAGTTCATGTCGCGCGCGCGCTCGGTCAGCTTGGCGGCGCCGCCGGCCGGCATGTGCGTTTCCATCCAGCGGATGGCGTTGAGGCGCGTGGCGTTGCCCGAGAGCTGCGCGTGCACGCCCATCGTGCCGAGCAGCGTCGTCATGCCCTGGTAGTAGAGCTTGTAGGTGTCGCCGTGATCGGCGACGAAGTGCACGGTGCCCTTGTAGGCTTCCGCCGGATCGACGATCACCTTCTTCGGACTCGACGCGTGCATGTAGGCGGCGAGCACGTCGTCGAAGAACGGCGTGTCCATGCGCACCTGCTGACCGCGCACGTTCGGATCGGCGTTCCCGGAGGTGTACAGCGCCAGCATGAACTCGGCGGCGCGGCCGAGACCGGTGGGGCCGTAGGCCATGCCTTCCGGCGGGATGCCGCCCTTCTCGAGCGTCTCCATCATGTGGTGGTGCACGTAGAGCCACGCGCCGATGGCGTTGTCGAGGTAGTCGCGCACGCCGTGGCCGCGGCTGTCGGGCGCGCCGACGTCGTCGGCCGCATCGAGCGACAGCGCCATCAACCCGATCTGGTTCATGTGCGCGTTGTAGAAGTTGTTCGCGGAGGTCTTCACGCGCTTGCTGTCGCTGAGCAGCTGGCTCGAGTTCAGCACCCACACCGGCTCGGGGTGATCGAGGCCGGTGGTCGTGGCCGTCAGGTTCTCGTTGATCCAGCGCAGGAAGACCGTGCGGATGGTGGCCTTGTCCTGCGTCGTGAGCGAGGGATAGATCCAGTCGACCGTGGTCGGGAACGCGTCGCCGTAGAAGAGCGACCGCATGTCGGTCGAGAACACGCGGCCGCGGAAGTCGCCGTCGCCCTGGATGGGACCGAGCACGGCCTTGTTCATCATGTACATCAGCAGCGTATGCGCCCGGCTGGCGTAGTCGGCGCGCACCGTGGGGTCGTTCTCCACGAGCGACATGAACGCGAACACCTGCGCCGCCCACTCGATCGGGTATTGCGTGTAGCCGTAGGTCGTGCCGGCGTCGCCGGCGAGCAGCGAGCCGTCGTCCTGCTTGGTCTTGAACGTGGTGGCGACCACGCGGATGCCGTCCTGGTAGAGCGGGTTGCCGCTGACCGCCCACGACCGCAGGCGCGGCAGATCGGCCTGGCGGATCCAGATGCGGGGATGCGTGGTCAGCGGCTGGGCCGCGGCGCGGACCGGCAGCAGGCTGACGAGAGACGCGGCGACGACGACGGCGACGGCAAGGCGACGGACCAAGGGGGGACCCTCCTGCGCATCCGGGCGCTGATTCGGAGCTCTGCCGTGCAATCGGCCCGCCCGCCGGCAGGATGAGCAACCGCGTGCGGTGGCGTGGTCCGTCACAAGCCGCCATGTGCGATTTCGGCGCAGTTCACCGACGCGATTCGTGCAACGTCCAGACTGGATTTTCCACAGGTTTCCACAGGACCCGGCCCCGACCCGGCCCCGTTGGCACGGGTTTCGTGCCACCGCGTATACGATCGCGGCTTCCCATGTCGTCGATTCGTTCCGAACTCGCGCCGATGCTGCGCCTGGCGCTGCCGGTGGTGCTGGCCGAGCTTGGCTGGATGGCGATGGGCATCGTCGACACGATCATGGTGGCGCCGCTCGGCCCGTCGGCCATCGCCGCCACCGGCATCGGCGCCGGGGTGCACGTGGCGTTCGCCGTGTTCGGCATGGGCCTGCTGCTGGGTCTCGACACGCTGGTCTCGCAGGCCTACGGCGCCGGCGATCATCGCGACTGCCACCGCTGGCTGGTGCACGGCGCGGTGATGGGCGCGGCGGTGACGGTGCCCGTGACGCTCGCGTGCGCGGTCGTGTGGTGGGGCATCCCGCGCTTCGGCTTCCATCCCGACGTGGAGCCACTGCTGCGGGACTACTTCGGCGTGCTGCTGTGGAGCACGCCGCCGCTGCTGCTCTACGCGGCAGTGCGCCGCTACCTGCAGGGGATGCACGTGGTGCTGCCGGTGGCGTTCGCGCTGGTCACGTCGAACGTGCTGAACGCACTCGGCAACTGGGCGCTGATCCATGGACACGTCGGCATGCCCGCGCTTGGCGTGACGGGCTCCGCGTGGTCCACCGTGATCTCGCGCGTCTACATGCTGGCGGTGCTGGTCGTCGCCGCGTGGTGGATCGATCGTTCGCGCGACACCGGCCTCGCGGCTGTCTCGACGCGGCTCTCACGCGAGCGCTTCGAACGGCTGTGGCATCTCGGCTTTCCCGCCGCCTCGCAGGTCACGCTGGAGGTCGGCGTGTTCGGCCTCGCCACGGCGCTCGCCGGACGGCTCGATCCGGTGTCGAGCGCCGCGCATCAGATCGCACTGAACATCGCCGGCGCGTCGTTCATGGTGCCGCTGGGCGTGGCGTCCGCGGGCGCGGTCCGTGTGGGCAACCGGGTCGGCGCCAACGATCCGCGTGGCGCGGCGCGCGCCGGCTGGACCGCGATCCTGCTCGGCGCCTGCTTCATGCTGGCGATGGCGCTCTTCTTCTTCGCGGTGCCGCGCACGCTCATCGGCCTCTTCTCACCCGGCGAGGCGGTGATCGAGCTGGGCGCGTCGCTGCTGCTCATCGCCGCGGTGTTCCAGCTGTTCGACGGACTGCAGGCCGTGGCCACCGGCGTGCTGCGCGGCCTGGGCGACACCCGCATGGCGATGGTGGTGAACCTCGCCGCGCACTGGCTGCTCGGCCTCCCGATCGCGTACGCGCTGTGTTTTCCGCTGGGCCTTGGCGTGTGGGGCCTGTGGCTCGGCCTCTCCACCGGCCTCATCGTGTGCGGTGTCGTGCTCACGTGGCACTGGCATCGCCGCATCGCGCACTACGAAGCGACGGGCGTCGCGCACTGATCGTGCGACGGCGCTCGCGCGTTCACGGCACCACCACCGCCACTTCGTTCGACGGCGCACCCAGCCCGGTGTAGTTCCCTGCCCGCACGCGGACGTAGTAGGTGCCCGGCGGCACGCCGCTCGCGCCGAACGACGTCTGCAATCCCACGTCGAGGCCGCTGAAGATGTTGTTGAGGCCTGGCGCCGAGCCGACTTCGAGCACATAGCGCAACGTCTGCGCGACGGACACGCCTTCCGTCCACGTCAGCGCCACCGACGCCCCCTGCACCGTGGCGGCGAGCTGCTGCGGACGCGCGGGTCGAGGCACGCGACGCACGGTCGGGATCCACGTGCTGTTCGGCAGCAGCGCCGAGAAGGTCGCCTGCAGCGTGTCGCTGTCGACGATCCAGAAGCCGGCCCTGCCTTGACCGAGGTGCCGTGTAGATTCGCGGACGGTCGGCGTCGAAGACCCGCTCGGCACCGTGGTGCGGCCGCCCCACGGCGCCGGCTGCACGCGCGACGGCGCGAGGCTCGCCCATCGAACACGCTGATCCCGTTACCGACGACGAACACCTCGCCCGTGCGGTGATGCGTGAATCGTGTCGATCGAGTTCGCGCCCTCGCCCGGCACGGGCGTCTGGGCAACGACCGCGCCCGTGGCCACGGAGCGCCGGCGCACCCGCCGTTGACGATGTCGTAGACATCGAGCCCATCGGGACTCAGCACCGGATAAGGGCCGCCAGACAGGCCGAGATCGGCCGCGACCACGCCGGTGTCGACATCGACGACGATGTAGCCGAACGGCGACAGCACTGATGACAGCCCGGGCACCTGGCCGACAGCGAGCCGGCCGACGCGTAGGCGACCCCAAGGGGCCGCCAGCCGGCCGCATCGAGCACGGCCGGCCCGCCGCCGTTCGACCAGACGATCTCCGTGCGGCGCGGGTGCAGCGCGAAGTTCGCGAACGACCTTCCGCGGTCGATGCGGATGGTGTCGCCGGTCAGCAGATCGCGGATGACGAGGAAGAAGATGCTGAACGGCTCGGGGAACTGCGTCTGCAGCTCGCTGGCCAGCGACATGACGAAACGTCCGTCTGACGTGGCCGAGCCTCGGGCCCACACGGCGTCCGCGTCCGACAGCGTCTGCGACGACACCACCCGCGGCCCCTCGGAATCGACGCGCACGAGATGCTTCGCGCCGGCGTCGTCGCCGTACACCACGTCCAGCAGGTCCTGCGCCCATCCGACCGTCGGGAACGCGACCCACAGCACCATCGCGGCCAGCATGACGCGGGCCGGCGGCATCCATCGGGACATGGCATCCCTCCCGGCGCCGTGGGGGCGGGCGGCGCCGCGCGCAAGTATCATAGAGCGTTCACAAGGAGCATCCGTTGGGCAATATCCTGCAGGCACTTCCGGTCGGCGAGAAAGTCGGCATCGCGTTCTCTGGCGGCCTCGACACGAGCGCCGCGCTGCACTGGATGCGCGCCAAGGGCGCCATCCCCTACGCCTACACCGCCAACCTCGGTCAGCCCGACGAGAAGGACTACGACGACATCCCGAAGAAGGCGATGCTGTACGGCGCGGAACTGGCGCGCCTCATCGAGTGCCGGCATCAGCTCGTCGCGGAAGGCCTGGCCGCGATTCAGTGCGGCGCGTTCCACATCTCCACCGGCGGCAGCACCTACTTCAACACCACGCCGCTCGGCCGCGCCGTCACCGGCACGATGCTGGTGGTGGCGATGAAGGAAGACGGCGTCGACGTGTGGGGCGACGGCAGCACCTTCAAGGGCAACGACATCGAGCGGTTCTACCGCTACGGCCTGCTCGCCAACCCGAACCTGCGCGTCTACAAGCCGTGGCTCGATCAGCGGTTCATCGACGAGCTCGGCGGCCGTAAGGAGATGTCGGAGTACATGATCGCCAACGGGTTCGAGTACAAGATGAGCGTCGAGAAGGCCTACTCGACCGACTCGAACATCCTCGGCGCGACACACGAAGCGAAAGACCTCGAGTTCCTCAACAAGGGCATTACCATCGTGCAGCCGATCATGGGCGTGGCGTTCTGGCGCGACGACGTGACGGTGAAGGCCGAGACGGTGAGCCTCCGCTTCGAAGACGGCATGCCGGTGGCCATCAACGGCCGGACGTTCAGCGACGCGCTGGCGCTCTTCACCGAGGCCAACGCCATCGGCGGACGCCACGGCCTGGGCATGAGCGACCAGATCGAGAACCGCATCATCGAAGCCAAGAGCCGCGGCATCTACGAAGGTCCCGGCATGGCGCTGCTGCACATCGCTTACGAGCGCCTGGTCACCGGCATCCACAACGAAGACACCATCGAGCAGTACCGCAACAACGGGCGTCGGCTCGGCCGCCTGCTCTACCAGGGCCGCTGGTTCGATCCGCAGTCGATGATGCTGCGCGAGACGGCGCAGCGCTGGGTGGCCCGCGCCATCACCGGCGAGGTCACGCTGGAACTGCGTCGCGGCAACGACTACTCGATCCTCGACACGACCAGCCCCAACCTCACGTACAAGCCCGAACGGCTGACGATGGAGAAGGGCGAGGCGTTCTTCACGCCGCAGGATCGCATCGGTCAGCTCACCATGCGCAACCTCGACATCATCGACACGCGCGACAAACTGCGCGTCTACACGGAAACCGGCCTGATCGGCGCCGGCAGCGGCGACGGGATGCCGCTCTTGTCGGCCGCCGAACCCGACGAGAAGAAGTAGGATCCGCCGATGCGCGCCCGCACCCTCACCCTCCTCGTCGTGCTCGCGGCCGCCGGCTGCAGCGAAGGCGATCTGCTCACGGCGCCGACCTCGGCGGCCAAGGTCGACGGCAGCTGGAACCTGGTGTCGCTCACCGCGGGCACGCTGTCGCTCACCGAGGCGAAGACGGCCAATCGCTTCGGCCTCACGCTGTCGGGCGACCGCGCCCTGTTCAAGGCCGACTGCAACACCTGCGCCGGCGACTTCCGGCTCGACAACGACGTCATCACGCTCAGCCTGCAGGCCTGCACGAAGGCCGTGTGCACCAGCTCCCCGCTCGATACCCAGGTGATCGCGGCGCTCGACGGCAAGCACACGGTGCGCCTCGACGCCACGCGCCTGCAGTTCAGCTCCTCACGAGGCGAGATCAAGTTCGAGCGCTGAGGCCGCCATGTCCACCGCGCCGCCGAAGAAGTCGTGGACCGTGCTGGCGTACACCATCGCCGAGGACCCGGCCGAATCGAGCCGGCTCGACATCTCGGCGCGGATGGAGCTGAAGGCGATCTGCGACGCCGCCGACTTCCGTCAGGTGAGCGTGGCCGCCCAGGTCGACTTCCAGAAGACGCGCGGGGTGTATCGGGGGGCGCTCACCGAGTTGTCGGCGCCGAGCCGCGGCTTCAAGGACCTGGCCGATCCTTCGAAGCACGAGCTCTGGCAGCGCATCCTCTCGGGCGTCGACCTCGACGCGACGCGCGTGACGGTGCAGCGCGACGCCACCGATCTCAACGCCGCCGACGCCGACGTACTGCAGGCCTTCCTGCGGTTCGGCGAGGAACAGTGCCCCGCGGCACGCTACGTGGTGTCGTTCTTCGGCCACGCCGCCGGGCCGCTCGGCGTGTTCTCCGACGTGGCGCACGGCACCACCGCGCACGACATCCTGCGTTTGCCTGGCCTGGTGCGGGCGTTTCGCGAATCCGGGCGCAAGGCCTCGGTGATCGTGTTCCGGGACTGCTTCATGAACTGCCTCGAGGCCGCGTATCAGCTGCGGCACTCGGCGGAATTCGTCGTCGCCACGCAGGCGCTGGCCCCGGCCACCGGCGCCTGGCCCTGGAAGGGCTTCATGGCATCGCTCACCACCGACTCGACGTCGTTCGACGCCGGGCTCGGCGTGGCCAAGGCGCTGGCGGCGTATCTCGACGAAGCCGACAACCGCTCGGGATTCCACGCGGTGCCGTTCTCGCTGCTCGATCTGTCGGCGATGGACGAGGTGGCGGCGAAGCTCGGCGCGCTGGCCGAGGCGCTGGGCGCCGCCCGCACCGATCCGGCGCGGGCTCGCGCCTGCGCGAAGGCGCTCGAAGCCTCGCGCGTGGGATCACCCGAGAGCGCGGCCGTGCCCGGTGATCCGGCCCTGCTCGACGTGCCGACGATGTGCACGCGCCTGGCGGCGCTGCGTGGGGATCCGGTGAGCGCGGCGGCGGTGGCGCTGGGGCGCGTGGTGCAGGGGCGGCTGGTGCGCTGGCACCACAGCCAGACCCGCGATCACCAGGGCACGTCGATCTTCTACAAGCCGGTGCGGCAGGCGCAAATCGACGCCTCGTACCTGCAGGCGTCGGATGAAACGGTGGCCAACGAAGACGCCGCGGAGTACCGCGCGCTCGCGCTCTCGAAGGCCACCGGGTGGCACCGGATCGCGCTGGATCCGCTGCCCATCGACTGACGGCTAGCGCTTCTTCGCCGTCTTCTTCGCGGCCTTCTTGGCCGCCTTCTTCGCGGTCTTCTTCGCCGTCTTCTTCACGGCCTTCTTCGCGGTGGCCGGCGCGGCGCCGCGCTTGCCCGCCATGCCTCTCGGCTTCTCGTCTTTCGGCATCGATGCTCCTTCGGTGCACGCGGCTCGACATGAGCCGGTGTGCGCGCGAGTGTAACAGAAAGGTTTGACATCACTGCCGCGT
Source organism: Vicinamibacterales bacterium (assembly GCA_046331325.1). GTDB lineage: Bacteria > Acidobacteriota > Vicinamibacteria > Vicinamibacterales > UBA2999 > CADEFD01. The sequence continues at coordinate 183,937 of JAXLRB010000001.1, forward strand.
ACGCGGAGCATGCGGCATGCCCGAGGCCGCGGCGACGCCCGCGTTCCGTCGTTCGATCGCCGTCGTCGTCGGCATCGACCAGTACGGTCACGGCATTCCGACGCTGCGCACGGCGGTGAACGACGCGCGCCGCCTCGGCGACGTGCTGGCGCGTCAGCACGGCTACGACGTGACGGCGATGCTCGATGCCGAGGCCACGCGCGCGCGTCTCGTCGAGCTCCTCACGCACGATCTGCCGGCACGGATCGAAGCCGACGATCGCGTGCTGTTCTACTTCGCCGGCCACGGCGTGGCCATCGACGGCCACGACGGCCCCAACGGCTACCTGCTGCCGGTGGACGCGAACCGCGGCGACGAATCCACCTACCTGACGATGCCGCTCGTGCACGACGCGCTGCTGGCGCTGCCCTGCCGGCACATGTTCATCGTGCTCGACTCGTGCTTCTCGGGCGCGTTCCAATGGAGCGGCACGCGCGGCGGCGGCGCGCCGCTCGAGGTGGTGCATCGCGAGCGCTACGAGCGCTTCGTCACCTCACCGGCCCGGCAGGTGCTGACGTCGGCGTCGCACGATCAGGAAGCACTGGATCAGCTGGCGACGGGCACGCTCGGCCAGCGCGATGGCGACGGCGATCATTCGCCGTTCGCCGTGGCGCTCTTCGAGGGCCTCGGCGGCCTCGCGGACCTGATGCCGCGCGATGGCGGCGATGCGCTCATCACGGCCAACGAGCTCTACGTCTACGTGGACGACCGGCTGCAGGCCGCGGCACAAGAGGCGAAACGGCAGCAGAAACCGCTGCTCTGGCCGCTCACGAAGCATGGGAAGGGCGAGTTCGTCTTCACCGTGCCCGGGCGCGAGCTGCAGCTGCCGCCGGCGCCGCCCCTCGACGCCGCCGCGAATCCGTGGCGGGGCCTGGCCGCCTACGAGAAGGGCGACGCCGGCCTCTTCTTCGGCCGCGCCGAGGCCGCGGCGGCCCTCAAAGAGGCCATCGAGCAGCGGCCGTTCGTGGTGGTGCTCGGCGCGTCGGGCACGGGCAAGTCGAGTCTGGTGAAGGCGGGCGTCCTGCCGGCGCTCGAGGCCGACGAACGCTGGCATCTGTTGCCGGTGGTGCGGCCCGGCACCGCGCCGCTCGACGCCCTCGCCCAGGCGGTGGCGACGCTGGCGCCGGGCGAGGCCCCGACGGCGTCGCGCCTCGACGCGCAGATCACGGCGTGGTGCGACGCACACATCGGCGCCCGCCTGCTGATCGTGGTCGATCAGTGCGAGGAACTGGTGACGATGGCGCGCGGCGACGACGGCGACGCCACACTGACCGTGCTCGCGCACCTGCTCGAGGCGTTCCCGCTGCAGCTCACGCTCGTGCTCACGCTGCGCACCGACTTCGAACCGGACGTCGAGCGCTCGGCCCTCGCCGCCGGCTGGAAGGACGCGCGCTTCGTCGTGCCGCCGATGAGCCGCGCCGACCTCAAGGCGGTGATCGAGCAGCCGGCGTGGACCCGGGTGCTGTACTTCGAGCCGCCGACGCTCGTCGACGAATTGCTCGACGACGTCGTCAGCACGCCCGGCGGCCTGCCACTGCTGTCGTTCGCGCTGAGCGAGATGTTCCTGCACTACCTCGGCCGTCAGTCGACCGATCGCGCGTTGACGCGCGCCGACTACGACGCCATCGGCGGCGTCGTCGGGGCCCTGCGCACCCGCGCCGACGCAGAGTTCGACGCGCTCGACGAGGCGCATCGCCTGTCGATGCAGCACCTGATGCTGCGCATGGCCGCCGGGTCCACCGGCAGCCTGGTGAAGCGACGCGTGAGCGACGCGGAGCTCACGTTCGCCGACCCCGCCGAAGGTGCCCGCACGCAGGCCGTGCTGAAGCGGCTCACCGACGCGCGCCTCGTCGTGGAGGGCCGCGAGAGCGGCGGCGACGGCTACGCCGAGCCGGCGCACGACGCCCTCGTGCGCGGCTGGACGACCCTGATCCGCTGGATGCAGGCCGCCAACGGCGAAGCCTTCCCGCTGCCGCTGCGCCAGAAGCTCGCCGGCGTGGCGCTCGAGTGGATGGCCACGCCCGAGGGCGGCGAGAAGCAGGCGCTCCTGTGGAGCGACCCGGCCCGCAGCGCCCTGCTGGCGCCGCTGGTACAGGCCAAAGCGCCGTGGATGAACGCGGCCGAGCTGTCGTTCGCGGATCGCTCGCTGCGCCGCCGCCGGCGGGCGCGCTACGCCACGATCGCGATCACCATCGGCATGGCCGCGCTGGCCGCCGCCAGCCTCGTGTTCGCGCTGCAGTCGCGCCGGCATGCCGCCGAGGCCCTCACGCAGCAGGCCGCCGCCGAGGCCGCGGCGGACCGCGCCCGCACCGAGGAAGCCCGCGCGGAATCGGAAGCCGATCGCGCGCAGGCCGAGAAGGCGCGCGCGGTGCGCGGCCTGTTCTCGTCGCTCACGCTGTCGCTGCGCACCGGCAACGCCGGCAGCCTCTGCCTCTATCCGTTCTGCACCTCGGCGCCGGCCGGCGATGGCGATGGCGAGGCGTGGTTCTCGATCGGCCGCATCCCCGACGACATCGAGAATCTCTCGGCGCCCGACGGCGAGGAGTCGCGCGACTTCATCGCCGCGCGCGACTACGGCGACGGCCACGTGCTGGCGTACGCGCACGATGGCCTGCTCCGCGACAGCGAGATCGCGGTGTCGGGCGCCGACAACCTCACGTTCGCGGAGAACGCGTTGCGCTGGCTCGACGGCGCCGGCACACCGGCCGGCTGCCCGGCGTCGACCACCATCGCCTTCTGGCCCGGCACCTACGTCGCATCCGACCAGGTGATGGCGGTCCGCAAGTTCATCGCCCGCCGTGGCTGGCAGTTCGTGGTCACGGGACCGGAGACGCTCGAGCGCGACCTGACCTGTGCCTCGGTGCTGTGGTACCTGAGCGACTGGTACCCGCCGGCCGACTTCGCGACGACGCACGTGCCGCGTATCGACCGGTTCGTCCACGACGGCGGCGGCCTGCTCGTGGGCGGCCTCGGATGGTCGTACGCGGAGGCCGGCGGTCCGCCGCCCTACGGCGCCAACGTGCTGGGCGCGCCGTTCGGCCTCAAGTTCTCGCTGAACGCCTTCGAGGCCAGCCCGCGCAAGCCAATCCGGCTGCTGATCGAGTAGTCGGCTACGGGCGCAGCCCGGTCACGAGGAACAGCACCGACGGCGACACCGAGTAGTTGTAGGCGTAAGCCCGTCCCTCGTCGGCCCAGTCGGCCACCAGCACGCTGGCAGGTTCTCCGAGAGCGCCGGTGGCCAGCGTCTGCGCCACCGTGCGGACGCCAGTGGCGAGCTGCACGCGATCCACGCGCACCGGCGTCGCGTACTCGGGCTGCACGAACACCGCCGCGCTGTCGCGGCTCCAGCCGACGATGCGATCCGACGGCGTCAACGCCGGCACGGGAACGGCCGTGGTGTCGCCGAGGCGGGCGTGGCGGGCCACCTGATCGTTGCCGGTGAGCACCGCGGTGACGCCGTCGGGCGCCAGCTCCACCTGCACACCGGCCTCGGCCACGGGCGTCATCGACGCGCCGTCGAGATCGCTGCGGTAACAGCGCGGCGATCCGCCGGCCTCGGCCCCGCACACGAGCAGGTGCCGCGAATCGGGGAACCACTGCACCGAGATGACCGGATCGAACCGCCCGCGCGCGAAGCGCTTCGCCGCGCCGGCGCCGGTCGGATACAGCACCACCTCGGGCGGCGACGCCAGGATCGCGGCGGCCCACCGGCCATCGGGCGAGAGCCGTTCGGCGCTGCCGGTGCCCAGGCGGACGGCGCCCGTGCCCGCCGTGTCGCGCAGGATCACGCCGTAGTCGGGGCCGCTGCGCAGACCGATGTCGACCATCAGCAGCTGCCGCCCGTCGGCCGACAGCGACCGCGCGTTCGACGATCCGAGCCAGCCGAGTTCGCGCTCGCCGTCATCGCCGGGCACCCGCACCTTGACGCCGATGGTCAGGTCTTCGCGCACGGCCAGCCAGCGGCCATCGGCGGCGACGTCGTGCACGAGCAGCCGCGCCGGCACGTGCACCACCGCGTGATACGGCGCGCTGCCGTCGGCGGCGACCGCCATCGGCTGCATCACCGAGCCGCCGGATTCATTACCTGAAAACACCAGCGTGCGGCCGTCGGGCGTCCAGGCCAGGCCTTCCACCGACCACAGCTCCGGCGTGAGCGCGCGCGGGGCGCCGCCGCCGCGGCCAATCACCATCACGGTGCCGCGATCGTCGAAGCGCCACTGGTGCGCCACGAACGCCACGCGCGAGCCATCGGGCGACACGCGCGGATCGCTGAGGTATCCGGTGGTCTCGTGCAGCGAGGTGCCCTGGGGATACTCGAGCCGGTCGCGGCCGTTGCCGAGGTCGTGCACGATCGCCAGCGACTCACCGTCGGGCCCCCAGTCGGCCTCGCGCACCGATTCGAGTACGGCGCGTGGCGAGCTGCCGAGCGTCATGCGGGCCAGCGTGCCCGCATAGAGCCGCTGCGAGAGGTAGCGCGCGTTGACGACCAGCGCCAGCTCGCCCTTCTTCGACACCGAAAGCAGGTGCGCGTTCGGCACGCCGAGGTCCTGCGGCGCCTCGGCCGAGGGACTGATCACGTGCAGCGATGGCGCGAAGCCGCGCCCGGCGGAGCTGTAAACGATGGTCTGCCCGTCGGGCATGAAGCGCGCGTTCATCACCGGCAGGCGATCGAACGTCTTGGCCTCGTAGGTGACGGACACCGGCGCGGGCGCGCGTCCGCCCACGGTGAACATCGCCGCCGCGCCCAGCGCGAGCCCGAGGAGGGCGGCCGCGATGGGCACGAGGGGCCACGGCCGGCGCGGCGCCCGCGTGATCGACGAGGGCAGCGCTTCGGATGACGCCGGCGACGTCGTCATCGAGCTGGCCGCCACGGCCTCGAGCGCGAAGCCGAGGTCGGTCATCGACTGGAAACGCTGTGCCGGCGCCTTCTCGAGGCAGCGGCGCACGACACGCGCCACGGCGGCCGGCACACGTTCCGGCAGGTCGGGCGGATCGTCGCGCACGATCGCCGCCATCACCTCCACCGCCGAGTCGCGTTCGAACGCGCGACGTCCCGCCAGCATCTCGTAGCAGACAACGCCCAGCGCGAACACGTCGGCGCGTGAATCGACGGCCTCGCCGCGCACCTGCTCCGGCGCCATGTAACCGACGGTGCCGAGTACGGTGCCCGGACGCGTCGCCGGACCGTCGGATACACGAGTCGACTCGTCGTCGGTGTCGCCTGGTTCGACCACGCGCGCCAGGCCGAAGTCGAGCAGCTTGGCGCGACCGTCGGGCGTGAGGAAGATGTTCGCGGGCTTCACGTCGCGATGGACGATGCCCTTCTGGTGGGCGGCGGCGAGGCCGGCGGCGAGCTGCGTCGCGAGTTCGAGTGCCCGCCGCACGGGCATCGCGCCGCGCTGCAGGGCCGAGCGCAGCGTCTCGCCCTCGAGCAGCTCCGACACGACGTACGGCGTCGCCCCCTCGGAGTGCACGTCGTAGACGGCGACGACGTTCGGATGGTTCAGCGCGGCGGCGGCGCGGGCTTCCTGCGCGAATCGCCGCAGTTTCTCGGGATGCGCGCCGACCTCGCCGGGCAGCACCTTGATGGCGACGTCACGGTCGAGCCGGCTGTCGCGCGCCCGGTACACTTCGCCCATGCCGCCGCTACCCAGGGGCGCGACGATCTCGTACGGGCCAAGACGTGCGCCGGGGGCCAACGACACGGCGCGATTATAGCGGGCGCGTCGGGAGAACGGACGCCGCGCTGTTACACTCTGCTGCCAATGCAGACCATCGAGACGTTCCTCGCCCAGGCCAGCGACTTCGTGTGGGGGCCGCCCCTGCTCATCCTGCTCTTCGGCACGCACCTGTTCCTGACGGTGCGGCTGAAGTTCATCCAACGGTATCTGCCGCAGGCGATCCGTCTGTCGTTCTCGCGCGAAAAGGAAGGCGACGGCGACGTCACGCAATTCGGCGCCCTCACGACGGCGCTGGCCGCCACCATCGGCACCGGCAACATCGTCGGTGTGGCCACGGCGGTCGCCGCCGGCGGCCCTGGTGCGGTGCTATGGATGTGGCTCACGGGCGTCTTCGGCGTGGCCACGAAATACGCCGAGGCCGTGCTGTCGGTGAAGTACCGCGTGCGGATGCCGAACGGCATGATGGCGGGCGGCCCGATGTACGCGCTGGAGCGCGGCCTCGGCAGCAAGGCGCTCGGCGTGCTGTTCGCCGCGCTCACGGCCATTGCCGCCTTCGGCATCGGCTGCATGACGCAGGCGAACTCGATCTCGGGCCTGGCGCAGCAGACCTTCGGCGTGTCGCCGTACGTCACCGGCGGCGTCATGACCGTGCTGACCGCGATCGTGATTCTCGGCGGCATCTCGTCGATCGCGACCGTGTGCGAGAAGCTGGTGCCGTTCATGGCGGCGTTCTACATCATGGGCTGCCTGATCCTGATCGGCATGCACGCCGAGCGCATTCCAGAGACGCTGTCGCTCATCGTCGGCGGCGCCTTCTCGGGACAGGCCGCGGTGGGCGGCTTCCTCGGCGCCGGCGTGCTGCAGGCGATGCGGTTCGGCATCGCGCGCGGCCTCTTCTCGAACGAGTCGGGACTCGGCAGCGCCCCCATCGTGGCCGCCGCCGCGCAGACGAAGAACCCGGTGCGTCAGGCGCTGGTGTCGGCCACGGGCACCTTCTGGGACACGGTGGTGGTCTGCGCGCTCACCGGTCTCGTCGTCGTGAACTCCGGCGGCTGGCAGCAGGGCCTGAGCGGGTCGGCGCTGACGAAGTTCGCGTTCGAGGACCTGCCCACCGTTGGTCCGATCGTGCTCACCGTGGGGCTGCTGACGTTCGTCTTCTCGACGATTCTCGGCTGGGCCTACTACGGCGAACGCGCGGCCGAGTACCTGTTCGGCACCGGCGTCATCATGCCCTACCGCCTGCTGTGGGTGATCGCGGTGTTCGTCGGCTCGGTGTCGACGCTGACGGCGGTGTGGAGCTTCTCAGACGTGGCGAACGGCCTGATGGCGGTCCCGAACCTGATCTCGCTGCTGGCGCTGAACGGCGTCATCGTGAAGGAGACGGCGGAGTACCTCTGGTCGGGCAACCTCGACAAGCGCTCGTCGTGACGCCGCGGCCGGGACCGGCGGCTGCCGCCGGTCCCGCCGTCGATCGCGCTACTTCACCGGCGTGAAGATCACGCCGGCGCCGATCAGATCGCGCACGAGGCCGGGCATCTTCTTCCCCGCCGCCTCGGCATCGTCGATCACCTTCGGCAACGCCGACCGCACCTCGCGGATCTGCGCCGTCTGCGTCGCCGTCGGCACCGCCGTCGAGCCCATGATCGCGCCCTTCAGCTGACCGATTCGTCCGCGGACGTTCTGCGCGCCGCCGCCGAAGCCGCCTTCTCCGCCGCCCCCGCCGAGGCCAAGGCGTCCGCGCAGGCGTCCGAGCTCGGTGGACAGGTCGTCCATCGACTTCTTCACGTTCGGCGGAATCGTCGCCCCGCGCGTCTGCTGCTCCAGCAGGCGCATCTGCGCGCTGGCGTTCTGCACGATGCCGGCGGCGTCGTTGGCCTTCGCCTGCAGCTCGTGCAGGCTCTTCGCGGCGTCGAACCACGTGCGGCGATCGCTGTCGGTGATCGCGATCTCGGGGTCGCCCTTCACCGCGATCGACACGGTCTGGATGTCCTTGCCGTCGACGCGCAGCGTCGCGCGGTAGGTGCCGGGCAGCACGAAGGGGCCGTTGTTGCCGCCACCGCCGAAACCGCCCCCGCCACCCCCGCCGCCGGCCGGCGCGCCCGGAGGCGGCGGCAGCGGCTTCAGCGGCTGGATGCGCAGGTCCCACTTCACGATCTGCAGGCCGGCCGACGTGCGGCCGCGCAGGTCGTCTCCCGACAGCTCGCGGACGACGGTGTTGCCGTCGCGAATCACCCAGCTCACCTGCTTGGCGTCGCTGGCAATGCGATAGGCCAGCGTGGCGCCGGGCGCCGGATTCAGTCCGAGGAACTGCATGTCGCCCTCGAACCCCTTCATCTTGTCGTTGGCCTGGTTGAAGGCCGTCGCCGGCTCGGGATCGAACGCGAACGTGCCGGCGGCTTCGGCCTTCGCCCACTGCTGGATGATGCCGGCGTCGTCGAGGATCCAGACGCCACGTGCGTGCGTGGCGAGGATCAGGTCGTTGTCACGCGGGTGGATCTTCACCTCGTAGATGGGGGTCGTCGGCAGGTTCGCCGACACGCGCGTCCACTGGCCGCCGCGGTTGTGCGACACCCAGAGCCCGGTCTCGGTGCCGAGGTACAGCAGGTCCGCGATCTTCGGATCCTCGGCGATCGTGCGCGCCACCTCGCCCTTGGGCAGGTTGCTCACGATCGACTTCGTCGTCGCGCCGAAGTCGGTGGTCGCGAAGACGTAGGTGTTGTAATCCCCGCCGCGATGGCCGTCGAAGGTGACGTAGGCGGTGCCGTCGGCGTGCTGCGACGGCACGACATCCGACACATACGTCCACTTCGGCACGCCGGCGAAGTTCGCGGTGACGTTCTTCCAGGTCCTGCCGTTGTCGTTCGTCACGCTGACCACACCGTCGTCGGTGCCGGTCCAGATCACGCCGGCCTTCTTCGCCGATTCCTCGAGCGTGACGATGGTGCCCCAGGCGGTGACGCCGTCGTGCTTGGCGATGTCGGTGCCCTTGTCGTCGACGCCCATGATCGACAGCGTCTCGCGCTTCGTGTTGGTGGTGAGATCCGGGCTGATCGGCGCATACGAACGGCCGCGATCGCTCGACTTCATCAGCATCTGCGAGCCGATGTAGATCGTCGCCGGGTCGTGCGGCGAGAGCTGCATCGCCGTGTCCCAGTTGAACCGATACGACGACGGCTCGCCGTCCTTCGCCTCGAGCGGCTCGGGGCGCACGGTGGTGCGTTCGTTGGTGCGGCGATCGGTGCGGCTCATGCGGCCGTCCTGCGACTCGCCGTAGACGATGTTCGGATCGGTCGGGTCCATCAGCGGCTGGAAGCCGTCGCCGCCGCTGATCACGTACCAGTCGTCGTTGGCGATGCCGGAATTGGTGCGCACCGCACTCGGCCCGCACCAGGTGTTGTTGTCCTGCAGGCCGGCGCACACGTGGTAGAAGGGCGTGCGGAAGTCGAAGGCCACGTGATACGCCTGCGCCAGCACGAGGTTCGGCAGCCACTGCCAGGTCTCGGCGCGGTCGTACGACAGGCTGACGCCGCCGTCGTTCCCGATCATCAGGTGCTTCGGGTTCGCCGGGTCGATCCACATCGCGTGGTGGTCGACATGGATGCGCTCGGCGCCGTCCTCACGGAACGTGCGGCCGCCGTCGTCCGACACGTGCAGGCCGACGCCCAGCACGTAGATGCGCGAGTCGGTCGTGGGATCGACGCGGATCTGGCTGAAGTACATCGGCCGCGGGTTCACGCTGCTCAGCTTCCGCCAGTTGGCGCCGCCGTCGTCGCTGCGGTAGACGCCGCTTTCCGTGGCGTGCTCGACGCGCGCGTAGACGACGCGCGGATCCTTGCGGTAGACGTCCATGCCGATACGGCCCTTCGGGCCGGCCGGGAGACCGCGCTCGATCTTCGCCCACGTCTCGCCGCCGTCGGTCGACTTCCAGACGCCGCTGCCGGGGCCGCCGCCGTTCATACCCCACTGCGCGCGCCGCCGCTGATAGGTGGCGGCGTAGAGCACCTTGTTGTTCGTCGGATCCATCACCAGCTCGGTGGCGCCGGTGTCGTCGTCGACGTGCAGCGTGCGCTTCCAGGTGAGGCCGCCGTCGGTGGTCTTGTAGACGCCGCGCTCGCCGCCCGCCGCCCAGAGATCGCCCAGCGCCGCCACGTGCACGACGTTGAAGTCGACCGGGTCGACGAGGATGCGCGCGATCTGCTTCGACGACCGCAGGCCCATGTTCTTCCACGTGCGGCCGCCGTCGGCGCTCTTGTAGACGCCGTCGCCCCACGACGACGACTGGCGGTTGTTGTTCTCGCCGGTGCCGGCCCAGACGAGGTTCGCGTCCGTCGGCGCGATGGCGATGTCGCCCACCGACGACGAGCCCTCGTGATCGAAGACCGGCGTGAAGGTGACGCCGTTGTTGGTCGTCTTGTGGATGCCGCCGGTGGCCGTGGCCACGTAGAACGTGGACGGCTCGCTTTCGAGCACGGCGAAGTCGTCGATGCGTCCGGAGGGCGCGCCGGGACCGATCTGCCGGAACGCCAGCCGATCGAGCGGGCCGTTGCCGCGCGGCCGTTCCGTCATCGCCGGCGTGCGCGCCGGCGGCGCCTGCGCCGACAGCATGGCGGCGAGCGCGACGAATCCAAGCGTGGTGAGCGAGAGCGTGTGCTGCTTCATGGCGTCGATGTGTCCTGGCCCTAACCCGCGATCTCTTCGTAACAGACGCCGAGCACGAAGCCCTGCGACAGCCGCGCGTTCAGCAGCGCGAAGTCCTCGAAGCCCGGCAGCGACGTGATCTTCTGCACGTCCTCTTTCGACTGCCCCGCCTTCACCGCCTTGCGCGCGGTGTCGAGGCACGCGGTGAGGTAGTCGCGGAAGTGCTGCACGTCGGCCTTCGCGCAGCGGACGTTGTTCTCCTTGCCGTGGCCGGCGATGTAGATGGTGTCGGCGGTGTGCGCCTTGGCGATCTTGTCGAGGCTGGCGATCCAGTTGTCGATGCGCGCGCCGGCCGGGCGATCGATGTTCGGATGGGCGCGGTTGAACAGCAGATCGCCCATGTGCACCACGTTCGCCTTCTCGAAGTGATAGACGGCGTCGCCGCTCGTGTGGCCCGGCCCGTAGTAGCGGCCCTGCACGGTCTCGTCGCCGAACCCGGTTTTCCAGGTGTCCTTGAAGGTGGTGTCGGCGAACGAGGTCTGCGCTTCGCTATGGGTGTCGGCCGCGGTCCGCTTGTGCCAGAGGAGGCAGTTCTCGTGCGCGACGATGCGGCGCACGACGCCGCGGAACACCTGGTTGCCGCCGGTGTGATCGGCGTGATGGTGGGTGTTGAGCAGCAGCTCGATGCCCTTGGGCGAGCGTTCCTTCAAGCCGGCCACGGCGAGCGGCGCGGTGTTCGCGTACTGGCTGTCGATGGCGAGCGCGCCGGCGTCGTTCACGATCCAGCCGATGGTGCCGCCGCTCGAGGTGAACACGCCGACGCCGCGCCGCAAATCGGCGAAGGCGGCGGCCGGCGGCGCCTGGGCCGCCGGGGCCTGCGCGAACAGGCGGACGGCGGTGAGCGACGACGCGGACGTCGCCAGGAACTCGCGGCGGGTGAAGCTCATCGGTGGACCTCCGTCCGGCTCGGGCGCATGCGAGCGGAAGGATAGCCCAACAACCGCGCCGCCGGGGCGGCCCGGCGGGTCAGTGGCCGCCGGTGTGCACGGGTGGCAGCGCCGCGTGTTCCTCGATCGTCAGCCAGCGCGACCGCGTGAGGAAGCGGCTGCCGGTGCCGTTCTCGAGCGAGAACATGCCGCCCTGGCCGGGCACCACGTCGATGATGAGCTGCGTGCGCTGCCAGTGCTCGAACTGCGACGCGCTCATGTAGAACGGCGCGCCGCCGATCGCGCCGAGGCGGACGTCGCCGTCGCCGACGAGGAACTCGCCCTGCGGGTAGCACATCGGCGACGAGCCGTCGCAGCAGCCCCCCGACTGGTGGAACAGCACGGGACCGTGCTGCGCCACCAGGCGGGCGACGAGCTCGAGCGCGGCCGGCGTGGCGGTGACGCGCGCGAGGATGTCGGCCATCAGAAGAACCCCAGCTTCTTCGGGCTGTAGCTGACCAGCATGTTCTTGGTCTGCTGGTAGTGGTCGAGCATCATGCGATGCGTCTCGCGGCCGATGCCCGACTGCTTGTAGCCGCCGAACGCGGCATGCGCGGGATAGGCGTGGTAGCAGTTGGTCCAGACGCGTCCGGCCTTGATCGCGCGGCCGAAGCGGTAGCAACGGTTGGCCAGGCGGCTCCACACGCCGGCGCCGAGGCCGTAGAGCGTGTCGTTGGCGATCGCCAGTGCTTCCTCTTCGGTCTTGAACGTCGTGACCGAGACGACCGGTCCGAAGATCTCTTCCTGGAAGACACGCATCTTGTTGTGACCGCGGAAGATCGTCGGCTGCACGTAGTAACCGCCGGCCAGATCGCCGTCGAGCACCTTCCGGTGGCCGCCAGTGAGCACCTCCGCGCCTTCCTGTCGGCCGATGTCGAGGTAGCTCAGGATCTTCTCGAGCTGCTCGCTCGAGGCCTGCGCGCCCACCTGGGTGGCCGCGTCGAGCGGGTTGCCCTGGATGATGGCCTCGGTGCGCTTGATCGCGCGCTCCATGAACCGGTCGTAGATCGACTCCTGCACGAGCGCGCGGCTTGGGCAGGTGCACACCTCGCCCTGGTTGAAGGCGAAGAGCACGAAGCCCTCGACGGCCTTGTCGAAGAAGTCGTCGTCCTCGGCGACGACGTCGTCGAAGAAGATGTTGGGCGACTTGCCGCCGAGCTCGAGGGTCACCGGAATCAGGTTCTGACTGGCGTACTGCATGATCAGCCGGCCGGTCGTGGTCTCGCCGGTGAACGCGATCTTGGCGATGCGCGGGCTCGACGCCAGCGGCTTGCCCGCTTCGAGGCCGAAGCCGTTCACCACGTTCAGCACACCTGGCGGCAGCAGATCGCCCACGAGCTCCATCAGCTTCATGATGCTGGCCGGCGTCTGCTCGGCGGGCTTGAGCACCACGCAGTTGCCGGCGGCGAGGGCGGGCGCGAGCTTCCACACCGCCATCAGCAACGGGAAGTTCCACGGGATGATCTGGCCGACCACGCCGAGCGGCTCGTGGAAGTGGTAGGCCACGGTGTCGTCGTCGAGCTCGCCGATCGAGCCTTCCTGGGCGCGGATGGCGCCGGCGAAGTAGCGGAAGTGATCGATGGCCAGCGGCAGGTCGGCGGCGCGCGTCTCGCGGATCGGCTTGCCGTTGTCCCACGTCTCGGCCGTCGCCAGCAGTTCCAGGTTGTCTTCCATGCGCTGGGCGATGCGCAGCAGGATGTTCGAGCGCTCGGTCACGCTCGTGCGTCCCCACATCTCTTTCGCGGCGTGGGCGGCGTCGAGCGCGCGCTCGATGTCGTCCTTGTCCGACCGCGCCACCTCGCAGAGCTTCTTGCCGGTGATCGGCGTGACCGTCTCGAAGTACTTGCCGGCCACCGGCGGCATCCACGTGCCGGCGATGTAGTTGTCGTAGCGGGCGGGGAATGGCGGCTGGCCGAGCGTCGTGCGGCTGGGGCTCTGGGCGGTGCTCATGTGGCGACTCCTCTGCGAGACGGACGTGACGTGCGCGCTCCCGCAGTGCAGCGCCGGTGCCAACACGCGCGGCGCCGGCGAATTCGTGATTGATCTCGAATTTCGCGGGACCGTGTGCGATGCTGCGGATCGGCCGACCCGACCCGGCTGTTGCAGGTGTTGCAAGTTGCAACACCCGCGGGAGATCGCCATGGCGCACACCGCCACATCACGCGCGCTCATCGACGCGCGCCGCCGGTTCTTCCACGGTGCACCGCCTCCGGCACACGCGGTTCGGGAACCGGTGTTGCGGTCGTGGGAACGCTGCGCGCGTCTGGGCCTCGACGCCAGCGCCGTGCCGGCGATCGAGCCGATGACGACGCGCGAACTGCGCCACCTGCTCGATCGCCACGAGTCGCTGCTGCGACGCTCGCGTCCGGAGATGCAGGTGCTGCACGCAGAGGCGGCCGCCACCAACAGCATCGTCATCCTCACCGACGCCTCGGGCCTGGTGCTCGAATCGGTCGGCAGCGCCGAGTTCGGCGATCGCGCCGCGCGCGTGGCGCTGCGGCCCGGCGTCACCTGGGCCGAACCCCACACCGGCACCAACGCCATCGGCGCGGCCCTGCTCGAGCGCGCCCCGTCGCTCGTACACGGCGCCGAGCACTACTTCGAGCCGCACCGCATCCTCACCTGCGCGGCCTCGCCCATCGTCGGCCCGCAGGGCGAGTTGCTCGGCGTGCTGGATCTCACGGGGCACTCCGCCGTGCCGCACTCGCACGCGCTCGGCCTGGTGGCGCTGGCCGTCGATCAGATCGAGCACCGCTATTTCGATCGCGGCTTCGAGGCGCATCACGTCGTGCGCTGCCACACCGAGGGAGCCCTACTCGGCACGGCGCGCGAGGGCGTGCTGGTGTTCGACACGCAGGGGCGCCTCGCCGCGGCGAATCGTTACGGTCTCGGGCTGCTCGGCCTCGACTGGGGCGCCGTGCAGACGGCGCGCTACGGCGAGATCTTCGATGGCGACATGGTCGATGCCCGCGCCGGCACACGCCTGCGGACCAGCAGCGGCGCCGTGTTGCACGCGCGGGTGCAGGCGCCCGGCGGCGTCCGGCGCGGCGCCACACCCGCGGGGCATGGCCTTCGCGACACGCATCGCGTCGAGCCCGTGTTCAGCGACGCCACGCGCACGCTCATCGGCCAGGCCACGCGCCTGCTGAACGCCGGCATTCCGGTGGTGATCGAGGGCGAGACGGGCACCGGCAAGGAACTGGCGGCCCGCCGCATCCACGCCGACAGCGACCGACGGCTCGGCCCCTTCGTGGCGGTGAACTGCGCGGCGCTGCCCGACTCGCTGATCGAGTCGGAGCTCTTCGGCTACGAGGAAGGCGCCTTCACCGGCGCCCGCCGCCACGGCGCCCGCGGCTATCTACGCGAGGCCCACGGCGGCGTGCTGCTGCTCGACGAGATCGGCGACATGCCCCCGGCCCTGCAGGCGCGCCTGCTGCGCGTGCTACAGGAACGCGAGGTGACGCCGCTCGGCGGCAGCCGCCCGGTGCCGGTGGACGTGGCCGTCGTGTGCGCCACGCACCGCAACCTGCCCGCGATGGTCGAGGCCGGCACGTTCCGCGAGGATCTCTACTACCGGCTCGCCCAGTACCGCATCACGCTGCCGCCGCTGCGCACGCTGGACCTCGAGGCGCGGGCGGAGATCGTCGACACGCTGTGGCGGCGAGCCGATGCGCCAGCGCCCGTGCTGGACGACGACGCCCGTCTGGCCCTGGCCTCGTTCGCGTGGCCGGGCAACTTCCGTCAGCTCACCGCCACGCTGCGCGCGATGCGCGTGCTGGCCGACCTGCGTCCGGACGCCGCCGACAGTGTCGGTCTCGACGCGGTGCCGCCGGAGATTCGCGCCCGCGTCGCACCGCGTGTGCCCGCCACGGCGAGCGCGGGCGCCGCGTCAGCCACTGACGCCGCGCCCGGCGATCTGCGGGCGCTGGCCGACGACGCCATCCGTCGCGCCCTCGATGCCTGCGGCGGCAACGTCTCGCGCGCCGCCCGCCTGCTCGGCGTGAACCGCAGCACGATCTATCGTCACGGCCAACGGCCGCACTGACCGGCGCGCCGTCGGACCGTCAGCCGATCTTCTTGCCGAGCCACGTGGCCGGACCGCCGCGCGCCTCGTCGAGCTTGCCGCCCGCGTACTTCGTGCTGACCTTCCACACGAAGTCCATCTCCGAGGCGATCGCGGCCATGGCCATGCGCGACTCGATCACGAGCAGCACCGCACCGTAGAGCATGAACACGCCGCCGAGCACGCCCATCGCCACCGCCACCCAGGTGTAGTTGCGCCAGAAGGCGCCGACGACGGCGATGACGACGCTGGTCGTGATGAACAGGCCGAGCGCGGTGTAGAACGCCATCATCGCCCGCTGGATCAGCCGCGCCCGCGAGGTATAGCGATCGAGCTGGGCGAAGAGCAGCTGGCGGCGATCCTCGGCCATGTCGTCGGCTTCGGGATGGGTGACCAGCGCCTCGAAGCGGGTGGCCGTGTCGCGGACGCGGTCGACGACGCGACTGAGGCGCGTGCTGGTCGAGAAGATCAGCGCGCCGCACGCCGACACCAGCACCGTCGGCGTGATCATCGCGGTGAGCACCGCCAGCGCGTTCTGCGGCGACTCGAGTCGGGCCAGCCAGTCCATGCGAAGAGACTATAGCGGCTTGCGGCCAGGGGCCAGCGGCGGGGAGACGACATCCCGTCGCGTCGTTCCCTGAATCGCGCCACCTGGTCGCTAGCCGCCAGCCCCTGGCCGCGAGTACTCTTGGCGCAATGAAATCCATCCGCGCGCATGAATTCGGCGGGCCAGACGTGCTTCGCCTCGACGAGATCGAGACGCCTACGGCCGGGCCGGGGCAGGTCACGGTGCGGCTGCACGCCGCCGGTGTGAATCCATTCGACACCTACATGCTGGCCGGCACCTATGCGATCAAGCCGGTCCTGCCCTACTCGCCGGGATGCGACGGCGCCGGTGTGGTGGCATCGGTGGGCGCGGGCGTCACTGACGTGAGAGTGGGGGATCGCGTCTACACCGGCGGCACCGCCGATCACCAGTCGTACGGCGCGTATCGCGAGGTGGTGGTCTGCGCGGCGTCACAGGTGCACGCGCTGCCCGATCGCGTGTCGTTCGCCGAAGGCGCCGCGGTGAACGTGCCGTGTCTCACGGCGCACACGGCGCTCGAGCGCGCTCGGCCGGTGACCGGCGACGTGGTGCTCGTGCATGGCGCCAGCGGCAGCGTGGGTCTCGCGGCGGTGCAGATGGCGCGCGCGGCGGGCCTCACGGTGATCGGCACCGCGGGCACCGACGACGGCCTCGAACTGGTGCGGGCCGAGGGCGCGCACTACGCCGTGGATCACCGCGATCCGAAGCAGGTCGAGACCATCGTGCAGCTGACCAACGGCCGCGGCCCCGACGTGATCCTCGAGATGCTCGCCAACGTGAACCTCGATCACGACCTGACGATGATCGCGCCGAAGGGACGCATCGTCGTCATCGGCAACCGCGGCCGCATCGAGATCGACCCGCGCAAGATCATGGGCAAGCAGTCGGTGGTGACCGGCTTCGCGCTGTGGGGCCTCAGCGCCGACGAGGTGGCGCGCGGCCACGAGGCGATCGGCCTCGCGCTGGCCTCGGGCGCGCTCCGGCCCGTGGTGGGCGCGGAGCTGCCACTCGCAGAGGCCGCCGACGCGCAGCGCCGGGTGATGGCCCCGGGCGCGCGCGGCAAGATCGTGCTGACGATGTGAGCTACTTGCCGCCCGACTTCAGCGCCAGTTCCTCGGCGACGATCGCGTCGAACACCGGCAGGGGCTGCGCGCCGCTCACGAGGCGGCCGTTGATGTAGAGGGTGGGCGTCGACGAGACGCCCATCTCGGTGCCGAGCGTCACGTCTTCCTGCACGCGCGCCGTGTGCGTGCCGCTGTCGAGGCACTGGTCGAACTTCGCCTGGTCGAGGCCGATGGCGGCGGCGTGCTTCTTCAGGTCGGCCACCTGCAGCTGCGACTGGTTGGCGAACATGCGGTCGTGCAGCTCCCAGTACTTGCCCTGGTCGCCGGCGCAATGCGCGGCCTCGGCGGCCTTGGGCGCCTGCAGGTGGTTCTGCAGCGGGAAGTCCTTGTAGACGATGCGGATTTTGCCCGCGTACTTCTCCTGCAGCTGCTTCAGCGTCGGCGTGACGCGGGCGCAGAACGGGCACTGGTACTCCGAGAACTCCACGATCGTGATCGGCGCGTCGGCCGGACCGCGCACCGGGTCGTCCTTGGCGATCTGCACGTCGAAGCGCGGCGGGTCGAGCGACACCGACACCGCCGGGCCGCCGGCCTTCAGCTCGTTCACGAGCGCGGCGAGGTTCTGGGCGTCGCGGTTGCGGGTGATGAACGACGTGATCGAGTCCTTCAGGTCGGCCACCGTGGAGGCGCCGACGCGGTCGCGGTTGTCGTCGTAGACCTTCTGGATCTCGGCGTCGGTGATGGCGCCGCGGCGCTTCGTCAGCTCGGCCTCGACGAACTTCTCCTTCGTCGTGCCGGCCTTCTTCGCGGCCTGCTCGATCAGGTAGTCGCCGACCAGCGAGTCCAGGCTCTGGCGCCGGTGCTGGTAGAGCAGCTGCGTGACGCGGGCGCGCTCGGCCGGGTCGTCCTTCTGCCACTGCGTCTCGACGTCCTTCAGCGTGAACGTCTTGTCGCCCACCTTCGCGACCACCTGCTGGGCGTCGCCGGTGCCGGCCGCCGGCGCCTGCGGCGGCGCGCTCTGCGCGTTGGCGCATCCCGAGATGCCGAGTGCGGCCACACCGAGGGCCACGAGTCCGCTGCGAATTCCCTGCGTCATGCCAGCTCCCTGCGAAACATCAAGCTTACTGCGGCGGCCGGCGCATCACCGCATCGGTCGACACGTTGAACTTACGGAACTTCCCATAGGTGGCGGTGCCGGTCACCTCGTCCACCTCGGAATCGGACTTGTAGTAGTCCTCCATCGTCGCCGGCACCCACATGTCGAGGGCGGCGTCGCGCTGGTACGTGGTGGTGATCATGGCGCGCACGAGCGGATCGGCCGCCACCATCTGCGTCTTCATCACGACGCCGGTCGAGGGCTCGACCCATAGCCGGCCGGTGGCCGGCAGGTCGCGGCCGCGCGTCGTCTTGATCAGCGTGGGATGCTGGTGCTCCGAGAACTCGAGGCGCCACGCCGGACGGCCGGCCAGCGTGTCGACGCCGACTTTCGTGAACGTGAAGCGCTCGCGCACGTCGGGATGCAGGAACATCAGCGCCAGCGTCGGGATGTTCACCGTGCGCGTCATCGAGCCCAGGTTGTGGCGCGTGCTGTCGGCCATCAGGCGCGACGCCACGTCGAGACTGGTCTCGCTCGGCTCGAGGAACAGCCGCGCCAGCCGATCGTCGCGATCGCCCACCTTCTTGCCGTTCACCTCGTAGGTATCGCGGAACGGCATCCAGCCAGCGCCGGGACCGAGCTGCACGAGCAGGTAGTCGCTTTTCAGCACGAGGCGCTTGCGCACGCCGCCACCGCTCGAGAAGCCGCCGCCCGGATTGCTGCGCGAGAGGTTGCCGGCCACCGGGTTGTTGTCGGGGCGGCGAATCTCCTGCACGTAGTACTCGTCGGCGACGAGCAGCGAGAAGCGATCCTCGTAGTCGCGCACGTAGGCCGACGCGCGGGCGACGACGTCGTCGAGGCGCGGCTCGGCGTCCTGCGCCGACAGCACGGGCGCGGCGACGGCGAGACCGGCCACGAGCACGAGCAGGGCACGCGTCATCAGGATTCCCTCGGCCGTTCCGGCGCCGGCGGCGCGAAGCCCGGGCACGTCACGACCGGCAGCACAGGATACTTCGCATACGACGGGTCGGTGAGGGCGCGCGTGCACAGCACGAAGGTGGACTGGCGTCCGGGCACCATGCGGACATGGCGGCAGTTCTCGCACAATCCGATGGAGGAAAGTCGGGCCACGTCCTGACTTGATCGTACTCCAGACACGTGAAAAAACGTCCTCGCCGCGGGACGGATGGGCCGGGATTTCGAGCGAAATCCTTCGGAAAAGCCGTGGGGTTGCTCCGTGGAACGCTGATTGCTACCCTTCGCGATCCAATGACTCGTGTTCTCGGCGCCCTCCTCGCCCTGGCCAGCTCCGTCGTGGTGCTCGCCAGCGACCAGCCCGTGTTCCGTTCCTCGGTGCGCACGGTGCCGATCTACGCGACCGCCCTCGACGCCAACGGCCGCCTCGTCGCCGACCTCACGCAGGACGACTTCGAGGTGCTCGACAACCTGAAGCCGGTGACGATCTCGTCGTTCTCGAACGACCCGCAGCCGTTCACCGCGGTGGTCATGCTCGACACGAGCGCCAGCATGACCGAGCACCTCAAGCTGCTGAACCAGGCCGCCGAGCAGTTCATCATCCGCATGCTGCCGACTGACAAGGCGCAGGTGGGCGCGTTCAACGACAAGCTGCAGCTCTCGGGCGAGTTCGAGAGCAACCGGGATGCGCTGATCTCGGCGCTGCGCGATCTGCAGTTCGGCAACGCGACGCGGCTGTGGGACGCGCTGATGTTCAGCATGGAAGCGTTCAAGGGCACCGAAGGCCGCCGTGTGGTGCTGCTGTTCACCGACGGCGACGACACCGCGAGCAAGGCACGGTTCGGCGACGTGGTCGATCGCGCGCGCGACGACGAAGTGATGGTCTACGGCATCGGGCTCGCCACCGAGTACTTCAACGGCGTGCGGCAGGTGCGTTCGCGGCCCGACAAGAACCTGCGCAAGATCGCCGAGGAGACCGGCGGCGGCTCGTTCGAGCTGCAGAAGACCGACCTGCTGGCGTCGACGTTCACGCGGGTGGCGCAGGAGCTGCGCAGCCAGTACCTGCTCGGCTTCGCGCCCGAGACGCTCGACGGCAAGGTGCACAAACTCGACGTGCGGGCGAAGAAGCCCGGCGTCACCATCCGCGCTCGCCGCAGCTACCTCGCGTCGACCGAAGCCACCGCCTCAGCCGCCACGCCGCGCCCGGCGATGACCTTCACCGGCGTCATCAAGCACCACTGAGCCGCGACAGGCTGCCATGCGAGCCGCCCGGCGGCCGCGGTCGATACGCGGCACGCCGGGCGGCGTCAGTCGACGAGGCTCGCCGTCACCGGATGACGGCGGCGATGAGCAGGGTGGCCAGCAGCAGACCGGCAACCACGGGCTCGGCGGTTTCAGAGAAGTTCCAGGACAGCACGCGGAACATGATCACGACCTCCAGTCGGGACCACCCGGCCCGGAGTCGGGCCATGTGGTCTATCGGGTTGGACGGCGCGGTCTGGAAAGAGTTCGCCGATCCAGCTCCGCCGTGTGTCAAATACCCGTAAAATCACGCGTTCCAGCAGGCCCCCTGGCCGACCTGTCATCACTGTCATCACTGTCATCACCGCCGCCACCGTCGTCACCGCCATGACCACTCTCATCGCGCAGACTCCCGGAGATCGTCCCGCCGGCAACATCGCCGGCACGCGGTCGCCCGCCGTGGGCCGTCACGGCATGATCGCGACGAGCCAGTCGCTGGCCTCGGCCGCCGGCCTGCGCGTGCTGCAGCATGGCGGCAACGCGATCGACGCGGCGGTCACCGCCGCGGCGGTGCTCGCCGTGATCGAGCCGTCGATGACCGGCATCGGCGGTGACCTGTTCGCGATCGTCCACGACGCGACGACGAAGCGCGTCCATGCGCTCGACGCCAGCGGCCGCGCGCCGGCCGCGGCCACGCCCGAGGAGTTCGCGCGGCGCGGCATCACCGAGATGCCCGGCGAGGGCGTGCTCGCGGTGAACGTGCCGGGTGTCGTGAGCGGCTGGGACGCGCTGCTCGCGCGCTTCGGCACCATCTCGATGCAGGACGCCCTGCAGCCGGCGATCGGCTACGCGCGCGACGGCTTCCCCGTGGCCGAGCTGATGGCGGCCGAGTGGCAGAACGCCGCGGAGCGCCTGTCGAAGGATCCGCACACGAAGGCGACGTTCCTGCCGAACGGCACGTCGCCGGCCATGGGCGAGATCTCCAGCAACCCGCGCCTCGCCAGGAGCCTCGAGCTCATCGCAGAGGGCGGCAGGGACGTCTTCTACACCGGTCCGATCGCGCAGGCCATCGCCGCCGACATGCAGGCGCGCCAGGGTCTCATCACCGCGCTGGATCTCGCCGAGCACACCGTCGACTGGGTCGACACGATCAGCGTGAACTACCGCGGCTACGACGTCCACGAGATGCCGCCCTCGACGCAGGGCTTCGTCGCACTCGAGATGCTGAACGTGCTCGAGGGCTTCGACATCAAGGCTCTGGGGCACAACACGGCCGATTACCTGCACGTCGTGACCGAGGCGAAGAAGATCGCGTTCGCCGACCGAGGCGCTCATCTCGCCGATCGCGCCTTCGTGCCGAGGGACGCGCTGGCCGCGCTGCTGTCGAAGGAGTACGCCGCGAAGCGCCGCGCCGAGATCGACATGGCAAAGACTGGCGTTTACGCCGCCGGCGTGCTGCCGGGCGGCAGCTCGTCGGCGCCCGACTTCGCCGGGCGCGATCGAGGCGACACCATCTACCTCACCGCCGCCGACGGCCAAGGCAACGTGGTGTCGTTCATCCAGTCGCTCTTCTCGTCGTTCGGATCGGGCCTCGTCGCCGGCGAGACCGGCATCGCGCTGCACAACCGCGGATCGGGCTTCGTGCTCACGCCGGGCCACCCGAACCAGATCGGCCCGCGGAAGCGGCCGCTGCACACGCTGGTGCCGGCGATGATCCTGAAGGACGGACGGCCGTGGGTGTCGTTCGGCGTGATGGGCGGCGACAACCAGGCCCAGGCCCACGCCCAGGTGGTGATGAACCTGGTGGACTTCGGGATGCACGTGCAGGCCGCCGGGGAAGTCGCCCGCATGCGGCACATGGGCACCGAGCTCGCACTCGAACGCGGCATCGGGCCCGACGTGCGAGCCGCGCTCGAAACACGCGGTCACAGGATCCGCGACGGCCGCGGCCAGATGGGCGGCTACCAGGGCATCATGATCGACCCGAAGACCGGCGTGCTGCTCGGCGGATCCGACGTGCGCAAGGACGGCCTCGCCATCGGCTGGTAAACACCGGCCGTCAGCGCGCGGTGTCGATCGCGGCGTCGACGCGCAGGCCCACCGGCAGCACGGCGCCGTCTTCGAGCTCGAGCAGCGTCTCGAGCACCTTCGTGTCGATGCGCTCGCGGGGCTCGGCCGTGAAGAGCCGCTTGCGCCCGAGCGCACGGCCGATGCGAATCACGCGGGCCGTGAAGCGGCGGTCGCCGTAGGCCGACGCCGTCACGGTGGCCGGGGCGCCCATCGCGAGACGGGCGACATCGACTTCGTCGACCTCGACCCGCACGCGCAGCCGCGACACGTCGGCCACCGTGAAGAGCGGCGACGTCGGACGTTCGGCCGAGACGGTCTCGCCCACGCACGTCGCGGCGCAGCACCACCCCCGCGATCGGGCTGCGGATCACCGTCTTGGCCAGGCGCGCCTCGGCCTCGTCCACCGCCGCGGTCGCCAGTGCCAGTGCGGCTTCGGCCTGGACGTGGTCTTCCTGGCGCGGACCGTCGTGCACCAGCGTCATACGGGCGCGCAGTTCATCGCGCCGCGCCCGGGCCACGTCGCGATCGCGGACGGCGCGGTCGGCATCCTCGCGGGCGATCACGCCCTCGGCGGCCAGCCCGGCGCGCCGCGTCGCCTCGATCTCGGCTTGCGCCAGCACGGCCTCGGCCTGCGCGACGACGGCCGCGACCTCGCGCCGCTCGTCGGGGCGGGCGCCGTTGCGGATGCGCAGCAGGGCGGCGCGCGCGTCGTCATGGCGGGCGCGGGCGGCGGTGAGCGCCGCGCGGTAGTCGCGGTTGTCGAGCTCCGCCAGCACTTGACCGGCGGCCACTTCGGCGCCCTCCTCCACCAGCACACGTGCCACGCGCCCGCCGACCTCGACGCCGATCGCGATCTCCTCGGATGCCGGCTCCACACGTCCGGGACCGACGACGCGCGCGGCTGGCGTCGCGGCAGCGGCCACCGGAGCCGCCGGCGCGGTCTGGCTCCGCACGACGACGGCACTGGCCGCGACCGAGAGGACGCCGAGCGTGAGGACGACGGGACGAAGACGAATGATCATGCGTGAGCTCCTGCGAGGGCGTGCCCGAATCGCGACGGACTGACGCCGGCGACGGACGCGGCCGCCTCGCTGCGGCGAGGCGGCCGTCTTCGATGGTGACGATGCGATCGGCGTAGCGGAACGCGCGGTTGTCGTGGGTGACGACCACCACGGCGCGCCGCCGCTCGGTGGCCAGCGAGCGCAGCAGGTCCATCACGAGCTGCCCGCTCGACGAGTCGAGCGCGGCGGTGGGCTCGTCGGCGAGGATGATCGACGGATCGCCGGCCAGAGCCCGCGCGATCGCGACACGCTGCTTCTGACCGCCGGAGAGGTTGGCGGGCAGGCTGTCCGCCTTGTCGGCGAGGCCCACGGCGCTCAGCGCGTCGAGGGCCGCCGCACGGGCGGCGCGGCCGCGCACGCCCTTGAGCTCCAGCGCGACGCCCACGTTCTCCGACGCCGTCAGCGCGGGGAACAGGTTGAAGCCCTGGAACACGAACCCGAAGTGCCGCAGCCTCACCGCCGGTAGTGCCTGCTCCGGCAGGCCGGCGACGTCTCGCCCGTCGACCACGACGCGGCCGCTCGTCGCCC
Source organism: Vicinamibacterales bacterium (assembly GCA_046331325.1). Taxonomy (GTDB): domain Bacteria; phylum Acidobacteriota; class Vicinamibacteria; order Vicinamibacterales; family UBA2999; genus CADEFD01. The sequence continues at coordinate 207,966 of JAXLRB010000001.1, forward strand.
GCAGGATGCAGCCCATGATGGACAGCAGCGTGGTCTTGCCGCTGCCCGACGGCCCGAGCAACAGCAGCACCTCACCAGCCGCCACTTCCAGATCGACGCCACGCAGCGCGTGCACCGCCTGCCCGCCCATGTCGTACGTCTTCGTCACGCCTTCCACCGCCAGCAGCGCCATCACTCACCCCTTGAACACCATCGCCGGATCGAGGCGCGTCACCTTGTTGATCGAGACGATCGAGGCCAGCGCGCACATGCCGAGCGTGAGCACGAAGAGCAGCGCGACGAGCCACGGCGGCGCCAGGATCGCCGTGGTGCCCTGCTGGCTGCCGGCGGCCACCGCCAGCGCGATGCCGATGCCGGCGGCGAAGCCGATCACGCCGCTCGTGAGCGCCTGCACGAGGATCACGCCGTAGATGAAGCCGTTGGTGGCGCCCATGGCCTTCAGCGTGCCGAACTCGCGGATGTGGTCCACGGTGGCGGCGTAGATCGTCTGCGCCACCACGACGACCCCGACGATGAGGCCGAGCGCGGCGGCGATCAGCACCGTGATGCCGGCGCCGGTGCCAAACATCCAGTAGCGCTGCTGCCGCTGGCTCCATTCGGCGGTGGTGTGCACGTCGACGTCGCGCAGGCGCGCCTGCAGCGCCCCGCGCACGGCCTCGACATCGGCGCCGGGCGTCACACCGACCAGCAGCGCCAGCACCTGGTCTTCCCGCAGGCCGAAGTAGTTCTGGGCGTTCTTGAACGACGTGAACACCGGCGGCGCGGTGGTGAAGGTGCGGATGCCGCGCGTGAAGCCGACGACGCGCGCGCGGTAGCCGCGGATCTCGGCCACCTGGCCGAGGTGTGTCACGCCGAGCTTCGAGGCGTAGAGCTCGTCGATGAACACGGTGTCGGCATGCTCGAGATCGCGCACGTCCCCGGCCACCACGTTCCACGGCCGGCCGAGCACGCCGGCCGGCTCGAAGCCCGCGAGCAGCACGCCTTCCTCGGCGCCGTCGGCGCGCTTCCACTGGCTGAACTGCACGACGCGCTTTTCGACGCGGGCGACACCCGGCGTACCCAGCGCGCGGTAGGCCTGCTGCTCGGAGAAGGCGGTGACGCCTTCGAGGTGCGTGGCGCCGGCCGACACGATCCACAGGTCCGCGCCGGAGTGATCGATCACGTCGGCGGTGGCGGTCGTGAAGCCCAGGAACAGCCCGAGCTGAATCGCCGCCAGCACCACGGAGAACACGATGCCCGTGAGCGTCACGCCGAGGCGGACACGATCATGGAAGAGGTTGCGCCAGGCGAGTGGGGCCATGTCAGTCGTTACCGGTCGGTGTTACCACTGTAAACATTGATAGCGCTACAATGTGTCTTGTGTCAACATCCACAAGGACGCGGCGCGGACGGCCGAAGTTCCCGGGCGGGCGCCGACCGGCCGGCCGGCGGCCGAGTTATCACCACGGCGACCTGCGCGAGGCCCTGATCAGGGCCGCCGTGCAGCTCATCGAGGATCAGGGGCCCGACGGCTTCACGCTGCGCGAGGCCGCACGCGTGGTCGGCGTGACGCACACAGCGCCCTACCGGCACTTCGCCGATCGCGATGCCCTGCTCGTGGCGGTGGCGCAGGAGGGATTCCAGGGACTCGGCGCGGCGATGCAGGCGCGCCAGGCGGGGCTCGCGGATCCGCGGGCCCGGCTGCAGGCAATCGGCATCGCCTACGTGGAGTACGCCGTCGCGCATCCCTCGCACTTCCGACTGATGCACGCGCCGGTGGCCGACACGTGTCTCGAGGCCGCGTACGTGGAGGCCAAGAGCCAGCCGTTCCAGATCCTGCTCGACGCGATCAGCGCGTGCCAGACAACCGGCCAGATTCCGCCAGGGCCGCCGCTGCGCTGGGCGCTGGCGGCCTGGTCGACCGTGCACGGCCTCGCGGATCTGCTGATGAGCGGATCGGCCTTCAGGATGGGCGTCGCCGACGGCACGCCGACCGACGTGGCGCGGCAGGTGACCGCCGATGTGCTCGACGGGCTCGCGATGGCCCGACAGCCGGCATCACGCCGGCCGCGTCAGGGCACCACCACGACGACCTGATTCGATGCCGGCCCCGTCTGTCCGCACGAGCTCACGCCGCGCACGCGCACGTAGTACGTGCCAGGCGGCACGGGTCCGCCGATCGACAGCGTCGCGCCGACGTTGGTGCTGAGGATGTTGGCGGCGCCGCTGCTCGATCCGGCTTCGAGCACGTACGACGTCGCGCTGCCGGCGGCGCCCCACGCGAGCGACACCCCGCGATTCGCCACGCTGAACGACAGCGTGCCCGGCGCGGTCGGCACGGCGCATCCTGACGGCACGTCGACGACCACTTCGTTCGACGCGGTGCCCGTGCCGCAGGCCATCGCGGCTCGCGCGCGCACGTAATAGCGGCCCGCCGGCACGGTGCCCCCCAGCGACGCACCAGGCGCGGCGATCGGAATCGACGTGATGTTGGTGAGGCCCGGCGCCGATCCCACATCGAGCAGGTGTCCGAGATAGCCGGTGGCCGGCGGCGTCCACCCGAGCTGCACCGCGTAGCCGTTCACCGTCGCCCACAGGTTCGACGGCACGCCCGGATTGCACGCGGGCGGCGGAGGCGGCGGCGCGGTGCCGCCGGTCCAGCCGAGCTGCACCACCTCGAAGTCGTTGGCGTAGAGGCTGTGGAACGCAGGATTCAGCACGCCGTTGTCCCAGCGCGGATCGAACGTGCCGGTGATGTACATGTCCGAGCCGTTGTCGGCCACGATGAGGCCGTACTTCTTCATGGCGCGGAAGATCTTCTGCATCGGCGCCGGATAGCCAGAGATGTCCTTCGACGCCTTCAGCCGCAGGCGCGTGCCCATCGGCGGCGCGCTCGTGTTGCTGCCGGCGCGATGCGAGGCCGGCCACACGTAGAAGCTGTTCGAGTCGCGCACGGTGACGCGGAACGCGTGCGTGATCTCGTTCGGACCGTAGACCTCGTCGTAACGCACGAGCCCTGGCAGGATGGCGAGGCCGGCGGCGTCCGCCGAGGTCCAGCCGTCGGTGCGGCGCGCGTTCGAGGTCAGGTCGAAGATCGCGCCCGATCCGCCGGTCCACTTGGTGCCGTCCCAGTTGAGATCGAAGAGCTCGTACAGCTTCCTGTTGTCGGTATCGACGATCAGCATGTGGCGATCGCCGCCGGGCGCGCTGCTGCCGGGCGCGCCGCCCTCGATCCAGTACGGCTGCGTGATCGCCTCGTCGGGAATCGGATACGACGGCACTCCGACGCCGTCGCTCTGGCTCGCGTAGTAGAACTGCACCTGCCGCTTCGGCTGCGTGCCGCGCACGGTCACGTACGGGATGCCGTAGGTGTCGGTGCCCGTACCCGCGTAGCCGCCGAAGTCGGGATGCAGCCGGCGGTTGCCGCCGTTGTTGATGAAGCTCAGGATCGCGGCCGACTCGGGCGCCAGCGGCGCCTGACTCACGTCCTGGTTCCACCAGTTGTCGACGGGGAACAGGGGCGGCAGGGCGCCGCCGATCGCCGGCGCGGTCTGGGCGCGGAGCGACACGGCGGTGGCGAGAGTCAGTGCCGCGACGAGCAATCCGGAATGGCGGGCGCGCATAACGTCCCCGATTCGCAAAGTCCTTGCCGCAGGGGCGACGGCGACGATCATCAGGTTTTGCGAGGGAATCGCGCCGGGCGGCGCGGCGATGACGACCCGCGGCCCACCGAATTGGCAGGCCGTGTCGCGAATCGTGTCAGCGCTGGGGCTGACGCGGCACCGCCGGCGGGGCGACCGGCGCGGGCGTCGCGGGCACCGGCGTGGCCGGCACGGGCCAGCTCACGGCGATGCGATCCTGGCCCGGCCAGGCCACGGTCCAGCGCGGCGTCGGCCACGACAGCGTGACGCGCGGCACCTTCGACGCGGGGGCGGAGCCGCGCGACGACTCCTTGCGCGCGGCGGTCTTCGTTCCCGGCTCGGACTTCTCGGATCGCTCGCCCTTCTCGGCTTTCTCGGGCTTCGACTGGGCGCGCGCTTCGGCCAGCGCGGCGGCGATCCGCTCGTGCACGTCGGCAAGCTTGGCGGGTCCCGGCGCGGGCTTCGCGCCTGCGGAGGGCGGTTCGCCAGCGGCCTTCGCCTCCGGCGCCGGCGAGGCGTGGACCTCGGCCTTCGCGGCGACCGGCGCCTCGCGCGCGGGTTCACCGTGCGTCACGGGCGCCGTCTGTTTCGCGGCCGTCGCGCCACGCGCGGGCTCGGCGTCCTGCAGGATCTCGGCGCCCGACACCATCGGCTTCTTCTTGCCGGCGGACGACGCGGCCTTCGGCTTCGATCCGGTCGCGACGTATCCCGATTCCTTCGGGGCCTCGTGCGCGGCGGCGGCCGCCTCGGCATGGCCGGCCGCCGGCGCGGTCACCACGCTCGACACCACGGGCTTCTTCTTCGGTGCTTCGGCGGCGCCATGTGCCGCGCCCTCGGGCTCGATCTTCGCGGCCGTGGCCTTGGCCTCGCCCTCCGCCGCCGGCGCACCGTGCGCGTCCGCCGCCGGCGCCGCCTTCCCGGCAGCGGCCTCGGCGTGCGGCGCCGGCGCCTTCTCGGACGCCGGGGCGTGCGACTGCGCGGCGGCAGGCAGCCGCCACGCCATCAGCACGCCGACGAGCAACAGGACGCGGGTGGTCATTTGTGGTCCGCGTGGGTAGCCAGGCCCACCGGCTCCGAGAACTCGACGTGGCCGCTGCCGAGCTCGTAGTAGGCGCCGACGATCTGCAGATGCCCGCTGGTGGCGGCGGTGCGCAGGATCTGGCTGCCGGCCATGGCGTCGTTGATCGCCTCCTCGACGTTCTCGAGGATCGCGGTGCGCAGTTCCAGCTTCTCGGCGGCGTTGAAATGCACCCCGGCGCGGATGTGCGACACCAGGTAGTCGAGGTTCGGCCCCTCGCCGTGTTCGGATTCCACCGCCGCCTTCACGGCGCCGCACGACTCGTGGCCCATCACCACCAGCAGCGGGATGTGCAGGTGCTCGGCGCCGTACTCGAGGCTCGCCATCACCGACTTGTCCACCACCTCGCCGGCGGCGCGCACCACGAACAGCTCGCCGAGGCCGGTGTTGAAGATGTACTCGGGCGGCACGCGCGAGTCGGCGCACGAGAGCACCATCGCGAACGGATGCTGTTCCTTCACGAGCGACTGCCGCGTGGCGGCGCCGGCCGGCATCGGCGCGGTGGCGCTCTTCACGAAGCGATCGTTGCCGGCGCGCAGGCGGGCCAGGCCGGCGGCCTGTTCGGGTTCGGCCGCGCGCGGGGCGAGCGTGGCGAGAGCGAGGGCGGCCACCACGAGCGAAACGCGGGCGGCGACGGCGTGCGGACGGGGACGGATGGTCATGACGGTTGAATCGGCTGGCTCGACCGTGACTTCACGGCTCAGTGCCAGCCCGTGATGGTGAGCCCGACGGGCTCGGAGAAGACGACCTGCCCGGTCGCCGCATCGAAGTAGGCGCCGACGATGGTCAGGCGTCCGCCCTGCACGGCGGTGCGCATCGAGGGCGAGGCGCCGAGCACGTCGTTGATCACCTGCTCGACGTTGGCCAGCACGGCGCGGCGCACGTCCTGCTTGTCGGGCCCGCTCGGCGGCAGGCCGGCGCGAATCGCCTTCAGCAGATAGTCGATGTGGACGCTCAGCGCGGTGGTGCGCGTGTCGGCGGCCGCCTTCACGACCGAGCAGCTGTCGTGCCCCAGCACGACCACGAGCGGCACCTTCTCGGTGTCGACGCCGTGTTCCAGGCTGGCGACCACGGCCCGATCGGCGACCTCGCCGAGGCTGCGGACGACGTACAGCTCGCCGGGCGCGGCCGTGAAGATCACCTCGGGCGCCACCCGCTGGTCGGCGCACGAGAGCACGGCGGCCGTCGGCGCGCCCTCGACGGGCGTCGACGGCAGCGTGATCGGGGCATGGTCGGCCACGGCGCGGACGAACCGCTCGTTGCCGGCCTTCAGCCGCAGCAGCGGATCGGTGGCCGACACCCCCTGGCCGTGCGAGAACGACGCGAGCGAGGCACTGGCGGCCAGCAGGATCAGCACGGGCATGGGGCGGTGCGACCGCGGGCGGAGGTCCGGCATGCAGCCGGAATCGGCAGCCGGCGACGGAACTTGAATGGCCACGCCCGTGAAGGCGGGCGTTGCACGGACTCGCACACCGGCGGTGAGGCCCGGCGCCGCGCGCGGACGCTATCATCCACGGATGCGCCCACCGATAACGGGCGTGGGAGGATGCGACACATGCGGCAGGCACTGACGGTGGCGGTGGTGATGGGGCTGGCGGTGCTGCCGGCGGCGTGTGGCAAGTCGCCCGACGAGAAGGCGGCCGAGGCCCTCAAGCAGGCGGCGACCGACATGAGCAAGGCTGGCGAGCAGATGGCGAAGGCCGGCGAGGCCGCCGCCAACTCGGCCGCGCAGCAGGGCACGCAGGCGGCCGGCGAACAGGCCGCCAAGGGCATGGAAGACTTCGCGAAGGCCATGCAGGGCATGGCCAACGCCCTCGGCAACAACGCCAACAAGGTCTCGGAGCCGGTGAGCTTCCGCGACATGCAGGCGGCCTTCCCCACCGTGTCGGGCTGGGAGATGGGCAAGCCGAAGGGCGAGAAGATGACCTCGCCGGTGGCGTTCAGCCAGACCGAGGTGCGCTACAAGAACGGCGAGCAGTCGGTCGACGTGAAGATCGTCGACTCGGCCTTCAACCAGATCCTGGTGGCGCCGTGGGCGATGTTCCTCACCGCCGGCTACGAGAAGGAAACCGACGACGGCTACGAGAAGTCGACGACCGTCGGCGGCAACCCCGGCTTCGAGAAGTGGAACTCGGAACGCAAGGACGGCGAGGTGAACATCGTCGTCGCCAAGCGCTTCCTGGTGTCGGTCGAGGGCAACGGCCTCTCGGACGTGAAGCAGCTGCAGGAGTTCGCGGCGAAGGTCGATGCCGGCAAGCTGGCCGCCCTCGCCGCCGCGGCGCCGTCGGCACCGGCCCCGAAGTAGCGCCTCAGCGCGGTGTCAGCTGCCGCAGGCGCGCCTGCGCCGCGGCATAGAACGGCGCGGACGGCGGCACGCGGCGGAAGAGCGCCCGCGCGTCGTCCCCGCGCCGTTGCACTTCGCGGGTGAGGCCGAGCAGGAACGTGGCCTTGGCGTCGGCCGGCGCCAGGGCCAGCGCGTGCTCGAGCGCGATGGCCGCGCGGTCGGCGTCGCCGGCGGCCAGCCGCACCATCCCCAGGTCCGCCTGCGTGACGGCGTCGTCCTCGTGCAGGGCGGCCTGCGTCGCGAACTCCTCCGCCACGAACCGAATCCGCGCCAGCGCGGCGGGCGTCGACGGCGCCGTGCCCTGGTTCACCAGCGACACCAGCGCGGCGAGCCGCACCGATCGCACGGGATCCGCGAGGGCGTCGACCAGCGCCGCCGCCGTGCCCGGCTGCGACAGACTCGACGCCGCGACCATCCGCTCGATCGGCGTTCCCCCCTTCACCGCTCCGGTGAGCGTATCCACGGCCGCCGGATCGTCGTAACGCCGCAGGTAGCCAAGCGCGTTGGCACGCGTGAGCGGCGCCGCCTCGTGATTCGTCGCCAGGGCGATGAGGCGCGGCAGCGCATCGGCGCGCCCGGCCCGCCCGCCACTGAACGCCTCGGCGCGCGCCACCATCGCCTGCCGCCGTCCGGTCGGCCACCACGCCTGCATCTGCGCCACGGCCCACGTCGCCGGCTTCGTCGTGTGGCACGTGGTGCAGGCGTTCGGGATGCCGAACGCCACGGTGTTCTCGGGCGTCGGCACGCCGATGGTGTGATCGCGCATCGTCGCCTTGATGCTCACCACCTCTTTGGGCATGTGGCACTCGACGCACGACGCGCCGGCGCCGCCCTCGCGATGGTGCGTGTGGCCGGCCACGTCGCGGCCAATCGCATCGTGGCAGCGCGTGCAGAGCGCCGGGTTGTCGGCCGCGAGCGTCGGGTGCCGATCGACGTTGGGGGTATGCGGATCGTGGCAGGTCGCGCACGTGGCGCCGCCCTGCAGGTAACAGCGACTCTGCCAGAAGCCCAGCGCGTCGTTCGAGAAGCGACGCGGCCGGCCATCGGCCCAGTACACGGGATCCTGTTCCTTGCGCGGCGTGTATTCGAGCTTCGCCACGAAGTAGTCGTCGTAGGCGGCGCCCGGCGCGAAGCCCGGCGCGGCGACGTCGCGCAGCGAATGGCACTGCGCACACACCGCGGGCGCCCGCGCCGCATCGAGACGTGTCGGCACCACGATGCCGCGATCGGCGCCGGGCTTCGCCAGCGTGCCCGCGCGCGCCGCCGCCACGTGCGCCTCGCCTTCGCCATGACACCGCTCGCACGACGTGCCGAAGTCTCGCCACGTGGTGTCGTAGGTGCCGGCGCTGGCGACGTAGCCGCGATCTTCGCGGCTCACGTGGCACCCGACGCAGTTGCGATTCCACACCTGCACCGGGAACTCGTCGCTCTGATCGGGCCGGATGATCTCGACGTTGTCGAACCACTGCGCGCGCTGCACGTCCCACGTCGGCGTGAGCACGACGATCCGTCCACCGGCAAGCGTCGTGAGGTAATGCTGGATGCGACGGCTGCCGAGTGTGTAGTCGATGCGACGCTCGACGGCCCGGCCACTCAGCGTCGACTCGGTGATGAAGTAGCGTCCGTCGGCGCGCCGCAGGCCGTACGGCTTGCCCCGCAGCGTGATCGCGGGTCGTGTGAAATCGCCGAGCACCGCGGCGGCCGTCGCCGGCTGGATCATGCGGCTGTGGCGACCGGCGGTCCAGGCCTGGTGCTGCTCCGCATGACACGCGCCGCACGCCGAGGCGGCACTCGCTGTCGACGTCGGCGCGGCCGTCTGGCGTGCCGCGATCGCAGGTCGAGCCACCGCGGCGACGACGACCACGCCGGCGACCAAGGCCCCGCGGCACAGCGTGGCGGCGGTCATGCGCGCGGGGATTCTACACCTCGTCGTGGCGCGCCGGCCGCTGGCTTCCTGTCACGCGTGCAAGACCAGCTGCGCGTCGCAGGCGAAAGGGTCGCGGCATCGATGACGAATCTGCGCATCGAGGCCCACTTGAGGCTTTCAAGCGATGGGCCCCGGAAGTAGGATCCCCGGGTTCGTCCGCCCCTTTGCAAGAAACCGTTCTGGTTCGCGTCAGGAGGATCGGATGTCAGCTCGCCTTAGACGAGGCGTCCTCGCGGCCGTCATGGCCCTTGGACTCGCCTTTCCCGCAATAGCGCAGATCACTCAAGGAAGAATCGCCGGCACTGTCGCGGATACGCAGGGCGCCGTACTGCCCGGCGTGACGGTCACCGCGACCTCACCCGCCCTCATCGGCGTGCGGACCACCGTCTCGCAGGCCGATGGGAAGTTCATGTTCCCCGCGATGCCGACCGGCGTCTACAAGCTCACGTTCGAGCTCGCGGGCTTCAAGAAGGTCGAGCGCGACAATCTCAACGTCACCCTTGGCCAGACCATTTCCTTCGACGCCCAGCTCGAAGTCGGCGGTCTGCAGGAAAGCATCACCGTCACCGGCGACTCGCCGATCATCGACACCTCGACGACGAAGATCGGCACGAGCCTGAAGGGCGACGCACTCGTCGCCGTGCCCAACTCCACCGACGTGTGGGGCGCGCTGTCGGAGGCGCCTGGCGTGCGCATGCAGGGCTTCGACGTCGGCGGCAGCCACAAGAGCCAGCAGTCGGGGTACGAGAGCTTCGGCATCCAGAACCAGGCGCGCGTCGTCTCCGACGGCATCGATCACACCGAAGGCGTCGGCGGCACCGGCTTCTACGAGGACTACTACGCCAACGAGGAGGTCTCGGTGAGCGCCCTCGGCGCCGACGTCGAGATGAACTCGGGCGGCGCGGCCATCGTGACCACGGTCAAGAGCGGCGGCAACGCGTTCAAGGGCCTCTACAACTTCACCTACGAGCCGGGCGCGTGGGTGGGCACCAACGCGGCGCCGGCCGACATGACCAAGCGCGGCTACACCTGCCCGAACGACGGGACGGGCAAGCCCTCGTGCAACAACCCGAACCTGATCTTCTACGAGGGACACGCCGACCTCGGCGGGCCGATCAAGCGCGACTCGATCTGGTTCTACGCCGCCTACAACCACTTCAAGATCGACAAGCAGGTGTCGGGCGTGGCGCGGAGCATCGCCACCGACCTCGGCATTTTCGACAACGAGACGGCCAAGGTCACCGCCAAGGCCGGCCAGAACTCGACCTTCATCGGCTACATCCAGCAGGGGCGCAAGCAGAAGCCGAAGCGAGGCCTGTCGACGCTGCTGCCGCCGGAATCGGTGCGCGCGCAGGATTCCACCTCGCGCATGTACAAGGGCGAGTTCCAGCACGTGGTCAGCGACCGTGCGTTCTTCAACATGAACGTCGGCAACTTCACGCTCGACTGGCCGATGGCGGTCAAGGTCGATCCGGCCACCAACCCGCCGAAGACGTTCCGCGCCACCGGCGCGGTGGCCGGCGCCGGCTGGAATGCCTTCACCACGGCGCGCAAGAAGCCGCAGGTGAAGGCTCAGCTCACCTACTTCCTGCCCGAGAAGGCCGGCAGCCACGACTTCAAGTTCGGCTTCGAGACCATCCTCGACTCGTACCGCTACGGCCACAACGGCACGTCGGGGCAGATTCGCTACTCGTATCCCTGCGGCGACACGACCTGCGCGCCCGACCGCATCCGCTTCGTCGACACCGGCGTCGCCGGCGACTACGGCAACGGCTGGACGGTGGGTCCGAACACCGACCTGCACTACGCCGGCTACCTGCAGGACCGCTGGGCCCCGAACAGCAAGCTGACCTTCACGGCCGGCGTGCGCATCGACTACCAGAAGGTGGGCTACGGCGACGCCACGCGCAAGCCGGCCATCACCGACGTGGCGCCCGACGGCACGCGGATCTTCCCTGTGAGCACCAACGTCTCGGCGGCCACGATCCTCTCGAACACCAACGTGGCGCCCCGCCTGGGCATGACCTATGACGTGAAGGGCGACGGCAAATTCGTGCTGAAGGCCTTCTACGGCCGCTACTACAACAACCTCGCCGATGGCTTCTCGGCCATCAACCCCGGCGGTCAGTCGATCGCCGAGTACAACTTCCTCGACCAGAACCGCAACCAGCGCTACGACGGGCCGTCGGAACTGGGCACGCTGCGCCTGCGCGTCGGCGCCGACAGCACACCGGTGGACAAGGGCTTCAAGACACCGAGCACGGAGGAGATCAGCGCCAGCGGCGAACTGCAGCTGCCCGGCGAGTCCTCACTGCGTCTCACCTACGTGCGCAAGAACCACTACGACTTCGCGTCGTTCTACGGCACCAACCTCGTCTCGGCGTGGGTGGGCCAGGTGAACGTGCCGACGCGCCAGACGATCGGCGCCACCGGCCAGACGATCAGCCTGCTCGACGTGCCCAACAGCGTCGCCGACAAGACCGACGGCCTGTACGGCAACTACCCCGACGCCAACTTCCACTACGACACGGTGGAGGTGGCCTACACGAAGCGCATCCACAACTTCTTCGTGCAGACCAGCGCCGACTACCAGAAGCGCGACGACCTGCGGGACGCGAGTGGCGTGACGACCAGTCCGCTGTCGGCCGACCCGATCCCGATCAACTTCTACTTCACGCCGAACCCGGCGGCGCCCAACCGGCAGAAGACCACGGTGTGGCACTACCAGTTCCTCGGCCGCTACACCTTCCCGTACGAGATCGGCGTCGCCGCCAACTGGCGTCTGCAGAGCGGCTTCCCGTACTCGCCGATCGTCGCCGACGGCGACACCTCGCCGGGCCTCAACCTGTCGAACTTCGGGGCGCCGTTCTTCCTGCAGAACCTCAGCGACAACCGATCCGACAACGTGAGCCTGCTGAACCTGCGCTTCGACAAGTCGATCCGCACCGGCCACCTGAAGTGGACGGCGATGCTCGACGTCTACAACGTCCTCAACCAGGACGCGGTGACGAACTTCAACATGACGCTCGGCCCGAGCTACAAGCGCGTCATCGCCACGCTCGATCCGCGCGTGTTCCAGGCGGGCCTGCGCCTGGAGTTCTAGATCGCCGGGGATCGGGTCCCGGGTCGGGGCTCGGTCACGAACGGCTGAAGGGGCGGCTCGGTGCACACCGGGCCGCCCTTCTCATTTGAGGTGATGGCGCAAGAGAAGGCGCGGGCCGTCGCCGCCTACCGGCGCCGCATCAGCTCGCGGGCGCGGGCGATGTTGTCGCGGGCGTCGGCGAGATCGGGACGCAGGCGCAGGGCCTCCTGCCACTCGACGATCGCGGCGGCGAAGTCGCCCTGCTGCGCGAACGCCACGCCGAGTCCGTTGTGCGCGTTGGCCAGCGACGGATCGACGGCCAGGGCCCGACGCAGGCTGGCGATGGCGTCGGTCCAGCGTCCCTGCGCGAGATACATCGAGCCCTGATTGTTGAGCGTGGCCGCACTGTCGGGCGACACCGTCAGCACCTGCGTGAACATCCGCTGGGCGTCGTCGAAGCGTCCGGCGCGTGTGTAGGCGACGCCGAGCTTCTCGAACACCTCCATCTCCGAGGGATTCAGCCGCCCGGCCGCCTCGAGCACCTCGACCGCACGCGGCACCTGCCCCGCCTCCTGCAGATAGCCGCCGAGCGCCGCCAGCGTCGTGGCGTCGGCCACGCCCCTGGTCGCCGCCGTCTCGAGCAGGGCGATCGCCCGCGGCAGGCGGCCGGTGTCGTGGTAGAGCTGCGCCAGGCGGTCGTAGGCCACGGTGAAGTCCGGGCGCGTCGATACGAGACGCTGCAACAGCCGCTCGGCCTCGGCGTGTCGTCCGGCGGTGCCGGCCGCCAGGGCGTCTTCGAGCATCGCGTGCAACGGCACGAGCGTCTTGGGGTCGTCGGCGGACGTGTAGGAACGCTCTGCCGATCCAGCCGGCTGCGTCACGTAGCCGAGTGAGCGCAGGCGCCGCTCGGTGTCGGCGTCGACGGCCGCTGGTGCGGCGGGGCGCCCTTTCGCGCGCAGCGCGAACAGCCGGCGCGCGATCGCGTCCGCGTCGGCGCGTCGCGTCTCGTAGAGATTCGACCGCTCGCCTGGATCCGCCGCGAGATCGTAGAACTCGCGGATCGGCAGGTCGACGAACTTCGTCGGGCCCGCGAGCAGGCCGGTGAGCGGCGCCCAGTGGCGCGTGAGGTTCGCGTTCAGCGCCTCGAAGTAGACGTCGACGTCGTCGAGCCGCCGGCGATCGCGAACCGCCGGCCACAGGCTGCGGCCGTCGCTCGGCACCGCGTTCACTCCCGTGAGGTCGAGCACCGTCGGCAGCACGTCGACGAGTCGCGCGGGCCCCTCGAGCACCTGCGCCGGCACCGCCCCCGGCGCCCACAGCACCAGCGGCACGCGCAAGGTCGCCTCGTAAGCGAAGAGCCCGTGCGTGCGCTCGCCGTGATCGCCCAGGGCCTCGCCGTGGTCGGCGGCGACGACGACCAGCGTGTGGGCCAGGCGGCCGCTCGCCGTGAGCGCCGCGAGCGTGTTGCCCAGCGCGGCGTCGGCGTAGGCGATCTCGGCGTCGTAGGGATCGGTCGCCCGGGCGCGGAACGCCGCCGGTGGGGCGTACGGCTCGTGCGGATCGTAGAGATGCACCCACGCGAACCACGGCGACGACGCCTCGGCGCCGCCAATCCACGCCGACGCCGCCGCCAGCGTGGCGTCGGCCGGACGCTCGACCTGCACCGCGCCGCCGGCGCTGCCGCGCGATCCGAGCGCGCTGTCGTAGCGATCGAAGCCCGCCGAGAGGCCGAAGCGCGCGTCGAGTACGAACGACGACACGAACGCGCCGGTGCGATAGCCGGCGGCCTTCAGCGCACTGGCCAGCGTGGGGCGCGATCCGTCGAAGCGGAACGACCCGTTGTCGCGCACGCCGTTCACGAACGGATAGGCGCCGGTCATGAGCGCGGTGTGTGACGGCAGCGTGAGCGGTACGTGCGCATGCGCGTCGGCGACGCGCACGCCCTCGCGGGCGAGACGATCGATGGTGGGCGTGAGGCCGCCCGCGTGTCCGTAGGCGCCCACGCGATCGGCGCGCAGCGTGTCGATCGTCACCAGCAGCACGTTGGCGCGCGCGAGCGGCGCGGCGGGCGGTGCCTCGCGCGCGGGCGCCGGCGCGGACTGGCACGCCGTCAGACCGAGCGCGCCCGCCAGAGCCACGAGGGTCTGCAGGGCAGGTCTCATCGCGGGCTCCGCTGCAACAGCGTCCGGACCTGCGCGATGTCGCGCCCGTAGCGCGCCGGCGGCGCCTCGCGGACGAAGCGCTGCAGGTACGGCGTGGCCTCGGTCTGGCGGCCGCTTCCCGCGAGGATCATCCCGAGGTTGTACAGCAGGTCGAAGTCGCGCGGCGCGAGGCGCTCCGCGCGCATCCATGCGTCGATGGCGGCGCCGCGATCGCTGGCCACGAGTGCCGCGCCCAGTCCCTGCCAGGCCTCGGCGCGATCCGGATCGCTCGCCACCGCCCGCCGGAACGCCGCGGCCGCCTCGGTTCCGCGCCCGGCCGAGAGCTCGAGCAGGCCGAGGTTGCTCGCCGCCGACGCATCGTCGGGATCGATCGCCAGCAGCGCGTCGAACTGCGCGCGCGCATCGGCGGCGCGGCCGAGGCGGGCGTAGGCCACGCCGAGATCGTTGCGCAACTCGGGATTGGCGACGCCCGCCGCCCGCGCCCCTTCGAGCGCGGCGACGGCGCCAGCGGCATCACCGCCCGCCGACAGGATGGCGCCGAGCTTCGCCTGGACGTCGGCGTCCTGCGGCGTGCCGACGGGGGCCGCCCGCAACAGGTCGATCGCCTCGCGCATGCGGCCAGTCGAGGCGAGCACGGTGGCGGCGGTGGTGCGGGCGACGGCGAAATCTGGACGCGCCGCCAGCACGCCCGTCAGCGCTTCGATCGCGGCATCGGCGCGCCCGCGGCCGAAGGCGTCGAGGGCGGCGGTGAACCGCTCGTGCAACGCCACGAGCCGCTTCGGATCGTCGGCCGCGGTGTAGGTCCGCGAGGCGGCGGTGGCCGAGGCGCTGCCGCTCACATAGCCCAGCGCGCGCAAGCGTCGGTCGGCGTCGCGGCCGGTCGCGGCCGGGGCGGCGGTTGGTGCCTGCAGGAACGGACGCCGGGCGCGATCGAGCGCGGTGACGCGCCCGGTCTCCGACGCCACGAGGTTCGTGTGTTCGGCGGCGTCGCGCTGCCGATCGTAGAGCTCGGCCTCCGGCAGATCGACGTACTTCCAGCGGCCGTCGGTCACTCCCGTCAGCGGCGCCCAGTCGCGCGTGAGATGGGCTTCGAGCGCCTCGAAGTAGATCGCGCGATCCGCCGGCAGGCCACGCGACGCCGCCATGCCGTCGATGCCGGCGGGTGGCGGCACGCCCGCGAGATCGAGCACCGTGGGCATAAGGTCGTCGTGCCCCACCGGTGCGTCGATCGTACCGCGTCCCACGCCCGGACCGCGCAGCACCAGCGGCACCGCCAGTGTCTCGTCGTACGCGAAGAGCCCGTGCGTCGACTCGCCGTGCGCACCGAGCGACTCGCCGTGATCGGCCGTCACGACGATGAGCGTGTCGTCGAAGCGCCTGGCCGCCTGCAACCGCGCGATCAGCCGGCCAAGCATCGCGTCGGCGTAGGCGATCTCCCCGTCGTACGGCGCGCGGCCGGACGCGAACTCCGCCGGCGGTTCGTACGGCGCGTGGGGATCGTAGAGGTGCACCCAGGCGAACCAAGGCGTGCCAGCCGCTTGCGCGTCGATCCACGCACCTGCCACATCGACCACCGCGTCGCCGCGGCGCTCGGCGAAGCCGAACGTGCGGCCGATGGCCGCCTGCGGATAGCGGTCATCGTAGACGTCGAAGCCACGGGCCAGTCCGTAGCGTCGATCGAGCACGAACGCACCGACGAACGCGCCCGTGCGATAGCCGTGGTCGTGCAGCACCGTGGCCAGCGTCGGCACGTCGTCGCCGAGGCGGGCGGCGCCGTTCACCCGCAAGCCGTGATGGGGCGGCACGCGGCCGGTGAGCATCGAGGCGTGGGCCGGCAACGTGAGCGGCGCGTGCGAGGTGGCGGCGGTGAAGCGCACGCCCTCGGCGGCGAGGCGATCGAGCGCCGGCGTGAGCCCGCCGGGATGCCCGTAGGCGCCCACGCGATCGCGGCGCAGCGTGTCGATCGTGACGAGCAGCACGTTGCGTCCGCGCGCCGCCCCGGACGTCAGCAGGCCCGGCGGCGCCGAGCACCCGGCGGTCAGCGCGAGCCACGCGAGAAGCAGCGCGGGTGAGCGCATCAGATCCTGAAGCCCGCCCGCAACGGGTCGTCGGCGTCGACGAGGAAGGTGTGTTCGCCGGTGATCCAGGCGCTGCCGGCGATCTCGGGCACGATGGCCGCGTGCTCGCCCACACGCAGGCGTCGCACCACGCGTCCCTGGAAGAGCGTGCCGATCAGACTCTCGTGCACGAACGGGCCGTCGCCGCTCGACAGCACGCCCATCTCGTCGAGCACCGCCATCACCGCCGCCGTGCCGCTGCCGCACGGCGAGCGATCCACTTCGGCGTCGGCGAAGATCGTGACGTTCCGCAGATGCGCGCCGGCGGTCTGCGGCGGCGCCGTGAAGATGGTGCCGTAGATGCCGGCCAGGCCCGGCTCGGCCGGATGCACCACCTTCACGAGCTTCTCGGCCTCGCGCGCGATCGCCATGCCGGCGCGGCGCAGCTCGGGCAGCTTCGCCACGTCGATCGACAGGCCCACGGCCTCGGCGTCGACGATCGCGTAGAAGGCGCCGCCGAACGACACGTCGACGGTGAACGTGCGGCCGCCGAGCGACATCGGCACCCCGGGCGCCAGCACGAACGACGGCGGGTTCTGGAACGCCACCTCGGTGACGCGCGTGCGGCCGTCGATCGTCTCGAACCGCGCCCGCGCCGCCACCGGTCCCGCCGGCACGTCGAGCACCATGTCGACGGTGGGACCGCCGGCCGTCGACGCGTCCCACATCAGGCCCCGCTCCACCGCGATCGTCGCCACGGCGATGACGCCGTGACCGCACATCGTGCTCCAGCCCTCGTTGTGCATGAAGAGCACGCCGGCGTGCGCGCCGGGTGTCACCGGCTCGGTGAGCAGCGCGCCGTACATGTCGGCGTGGCCGCGTGGTTCGAGCATGATCGCGCGTCGCAGGTGATCGAGGTGCTTGCGCGCCCATTCACGGCGGGCCAGCATCGTGGCCCCCTCGGGCGACGGCATGCCGTCGACGACCAGGCGCAACGGCTCTCCCGCGGTGTGCGCATCGATGGTGCGGATCTGATGAATCATGGGTACGGACCGGCGAGACTTCCGCGCTATTCTGTCAGGCACTTCCAGCTGACGCCACCTCCGGGGGCAAGGGCGGTGACTCCGTGACGCGAAACTGTCTGGCCGGGATCTTCACGCTGTGGGCGGCGGGCGCCGCCTTGGCGCAGACGCCTGCCTCACCGGCCCCGCCTCCCGCGAGCGGGCTCGTGCTGCCCGCCGGCGCGCCCGAGGCCGCCGAGGCCCTGCAGGGCCGCTGGTCGCCGCGGCCGCGCCTCTCCGACGGCAAGAACCTCTCGATCGAGCTGCGCGCCAAGTTCCAGGGCGACACCGCGAAGTTCAGCCCGGTGGTCGACAGCAACGACGAGGGCTTCGTGTGGCGCCGTCGCCGGCTGGGCGTGCGCGGCGAGCTCTTCAAGCGGGTGTCGTTCGAGGTCGAGCGCGAGTTCGGCGACGAGCAGGAGCCCTGGCGCGACGTCTACGTGAACGTCAAGGCCCACGATCTGCTCGAGGTGCGCGGCGGCAAGTTCAAGGCGCCGTTCGGCCTCGACAACTCCACCGGGTCGACCTCGCACGACTTCATCTTCCGCTCGCTCGGCACGCGCCTGCTGGCGCCGGGCCGCGAGGTGGGCGGCATGGTGCACGGCCAGGCCAAGGGCTCGATCGTCACCTACGCCTTCGGCGCGTTCAACGCGCCGTCCACCGCGGCAGCGGCCGATCCCGCCTTCTTCGACGACGACCAGGGCGCGGCGGCATTCGACCGTGTGCTCAGCGGCCGCGTCACCGTCCAGCCGCTCGATCGGATGAAGTCGCTGCCTCGCGGCCTGCGCAATCTCGAGTTCGGCGTCAGCGCCGCGAAGTCGACGGTGCCGCGCGGCGAGAACAGCATCAAGGGCAAGTCGGTGTTCGGCTACAAGTTCTTCGACCGGGTGTACGTCGACGGCACGCGAATGGTCACCGGCGCCGACGTGGCCCTGGTGGCCGGACCGGCCAGTCTCAAGGCGGAATGGATCAACAGCGCCGACGAGCGGCTCGGCCAGGGCGTGGGCGACATCGATCTGTCGAAGGTGTTCGGCCGCGGCTGGTACGTGCAGGGCAGCTGGCTCGTCACCGGCGAGAAGAAGGACGGCACCATTCCGAAGCATCCGCTCTTCCAGGGCGGGTTCGGCGCCGTCGAGGTGATGGCCCGCAGCGAGCGCCTGCTCTTCGGCAGCGCGGATTCGTCGGGCCAGCCGGCGTCCACGAGCCCGCGCGGCCAGAACCTGGCGCGCAACCACGACGACGTCCTCACCCTGGGTCTCGCCTGGCACCTCAACCGCTGGGTGAAGCTGCAGGGCAACGCCATCCACGAGTCGTTCCTCGACGCCGAACGGGCCCCCATCAAGGGCACGGCGACGTACTGGAGCTACGTGACCCGCCTGCAGTTCGCGTTCTAGGAGCCCCTGAGATGCGCGTCGCCCTTCGCTCCGTTCTCGTCCTCGCGCTGCTGGCCGCGGCGGCGGTTCACCCGGCCGCCGCGCAGTCGGCCGACACCCTGTTCGACAGCAGCGCCGTGCGCGATCTGCGCCTGGTGCTGCACTCGGCCGACTGGGCCGCGTTGAAGGCGACGTTCCGCGAGAACACGTTCTATCCGGCCGACATGACCTGGAACGGCAGCACGGTCTACAACGTCGGCGTGCGCTCGCGCGGCCGCGGCAGCCGCAGCGCCGACAAGCCGGGCCTGCTGCTGCGCTTCGACAAGTACGCCACCGGGCAGACGTTCGCCGGCCAGAGCTCGCTCGTGCTCGACAACCTCAAGCAGGACCCGTCGACCATGAAGGAGATGCTGGCGATGCAGCTCTTCCAGCGCGTCGGCCTGCCGGCGTCGCGCGAGGCGTTCGTGCGGCTGTTCGTGAACAACACGTTCGTCGGCCTCTACGCGGTGGTCGAGGACGTCGCCGCGCCGTTCCTGCAGCGGACGCTCGGCGAGTCGAGCGGCCCGCTGTACGAGTACGACTGGACGTTCTACTACTACTTCGAGCACCGCGGATCGGCGCTCGAGAACTACACGATGTTCAAGGCGCAGAGCACCGCGTCGAAGTCGACGTTCGATCTCTACTCGCCGATCGAGGCGATGGTGCGGGCCGCCAACGACGCCGACGACGACTCCTTCCCGTCGGCGATGGCGCCGTACCTGGACCTGCAGGCCGTCGCCCGCCACTGGGCGCTCGAGAACTTCGTCTCGGACGACGACGGCTGGAACGGCTTCTGGGGCATGAACAACCTGTTCCTCTACCGGCGCCCGTCCGGCCGCTTCCAGGTGATCACCTGGGACAAGGACTACACCTTCTGGCGCTTCAACAACGACATCTTCTCGCGCATGGGCGAGAACGTACTGACGCGGCGGGCCATGGCGCTGCCCGACGTGCGCCAGGCCTATCTGGATCAGCTGGTCGACGTGGCGAACTCGGCGTCGGAGGGCCAGGAAGGCGCCGACACGTCCACCGGCTGGCTGGCCCGCGAGGTGGAACGGCTCTACGGGCTGGTGCAGCCGCTCGTCGTCGCCGACCCCAACAAGTCGTACTCGAACGACGAATTCGAGGCCGCGGTGGACGGCCTGCGGCTGTTCGCCCGGCGGCGCAGCGACTTCGTGCGCTGCACCGTGGCGAACCTGTCGCGCACACCGGTCGCCTGCAACTAGGCGCGCGTCAGGCGTCCTCGTCCGTCTCCGGGTCGGCCTCCGCGGCGGACGCCGGCGGCGCCGGCGTTCGCAGCGCCTCGCGGACGAAGCGGTGCAGGCGGCGCACCGCCGCCGTCTCGGTCACGAGGATGCCGAGTTCGCGGCGCAACCCCAGGCTCGACGCCGACAGCGCCAGGCTGCCCACCAGCGCTACCCTGCCATCCACGATCGTGATCTTGCCGTGCGCGGTGCGACCGCCGATGAGACGGGTGGCCAGGTGATCGACGCGCACGCCCTCGCGCTGCTTGGCGGCGAGGATGCGCTTCACGCGCGGGTCGTCGAGCTTGTGATCGATGATCTCGATCGAACGTTCGGCCCCCGCGAGCAGGCCGCGCACCGTCGCCCCCGCCCACTCGGGTCCGACCACCAGGCGGCTGTGCGCCGCCGCCGACTGCGGCAGTCCGCGGCGGGCGAGGTCGGCGTCGAACAGGCGCCAGGCGTCGACCACCGCGTCGGGATCGGTGGTCTCGACCGCGAAGTCACAGGTGTCGTGGAAGCACTTGCGGGTCAGGTTGTACGAGGCCACGAGCAGCGGCCCGTGGTCGGCGACGATGTACTTGGCGTGATGCTTGGTGGCGCGGGCGCCGTGCGGGGTGACCCGCACGCCCATGTGCTCGAGCAACGCGCGCAGACGGTCGAGGCGCCGCCGCCAGCCGCTGGCCCGCCGCGTGAGCAGCACGTCCACCTCGACGCCGCGCGCCACCGCGGCCTTCACCGCGTCGAGCACCAGCGGGTCGTTGCAGCGGAAGATCGTGAGCCCGAGCCGGCGGCGTGCCCCGCCGATCACGCGCAGCACGGCCGCCCGTCGTTCCGCCGGCGCGATCACCACGCGATCGTGCGTCACGACTTCTTCGGCTTCTCCCAGGACACCGACGACAGCCCCAGCTTCCCGTCGCCGACGAGCGCCTCGGTCACCTCGTCGATCAGCACGTGCGGCGGCAGCGTGGTGCGATAGGTCATCTCGGCTTCGTCGTCCTGCGCGAACTCGAGCGGCTCCCACGTGATGCCGTAGTTGGCGAACACGCTGACGACGTGCGCCAGCGGGAACTCGCGGCCCGTGGCGGTGACCTCGACCAGCATGATGCGCGGCTTCACCGCCACCAGCTTGTCGAGCACCACGATCGCGGCGGCGAGGAACAGCGCGCCGAGCGCCGCGACGGGCAGGGCGCCGATGCCGCAGGCCATGCCGAGGCCCATCAGCAGGAACAGCACCGTGACGTCCTTCGGGTCCTCGACCGGGGTACGGAAGCGGATGATGCCCGCCGCGCCGGCGATGCCGAAGGCGCGCGCCAGCGACGACCCGATGATGATCATGATGAGCGAGCCTGACACCGCCAGCAGCACCTGCGCCTGCTCCATCGAGCGGTTCATCGGCCGGTCGGACTGATGCCGCTTCTGGACGTGGGTGACGAAGATGGCGATGACCGACGCCGACATCAGCTGCACGAGCTCGGTGAACGGATAGCCCCACGGCGTCGACCAGAGGATTGGCGCCACGCCGTCGGACGCTGTGAGTCCGCTGGCGTGCTTGCCCACCTCGGGCGTGCGCCAGAGCAGGCCGATGAAGGCGATGAGCAGGCAGGCGAGGATGCCGACGAAGAGACGGCCCCACTCGCTCCAGTCGATCGGCTGGTGCTTCGCTTCGGCGATCGAGTCGTGGATGCTCAGCACTCCATCGAGCCGCGCCAGTTTCAGCAGCTCACGGGTGCGCTCGGTGGGCCGCGCGATCCGGAACGAACCGCCGACGCGGTTGGCGCTGCTGTGCGCCCGGACCAGCGCGCGGATGCCGGCGCTGTCCATGGTGTTGACGGCGTTCAGGTCGGCGATGAGAAGACGGTGTCCCTGGCCGAGCAGACGCTTGACGGAGGACTCGAAGTCTTCGGCGCCCGCCCCGGCGACCAGCGGCTGCCGCGGCGACAACACCAGGGCGTTGCCGATACCCGCGGAACGGCCTTCACGCCGTCGCTCGATCTGACCGGAATCGTCCATGCGCGAAGATTTGGAAGCGGGATAAGATTTCAGCGAGCGACCGTACCACAGTGGTGAGCAAATTGAAATGGCCGGGGCTGGTGCTGCTCGCGCTCGTGGGCGCGTGCAGCGGCTCGCCGACCACGCCGAGTCCCACCGGGCCCGGCGGCGGCGGTGGCACGCCCGCAGGTCCGGTCACGATCGTGGCCGCGGGCGACATCGGCTGGTGCGCCGATCTCACCGCCGCCGAGCAGACCGCGACGATCGTGGACCAGTATCCCGGGCCGGTGCTCGCGCTCGGCGACCTCGCGTATCTCTCGGGCACCGCCGAGCAGTTCCAGAACTGCTACGCGCCCACGTGGGGCCGCTTCAAGACGCGCACGCATCCCGTGCCGGGCAACCACGAGTACCTCACGGCGGGCGGCGGCCCGTACTACGACTACTTCGGCGACCGGGCCGGGGCCTCGGGCGACGGCTACTACGCGTTCACGCTCGGCAACTGGCGGGTCATCGCCCTGAACTCGAACATCGAGATGCAGCGGGGCTCGCCGCAATACATCTGGCTGCAGCGCGAGCTGCAGACGCCGTCGAAGTGCACGCTGGCCTTCTGGCACCACCCGCGGTTCACGTCGGGGCCGAACCTCGACAACCCCAATACGGGCCCGCTGTGGGAGCTGCTCTACCAGAACGGCGTCGACGTGGTGCTGAACGGCCACGACCACCTGTACGAGCGCTTCCTGCCGATGAACCCCGACGGCCAGCTCGATCGCGACAAGGGCATCCGCCAGTTCATCTCGGGCGGCGGCGGCGCGCTGCTCTACAAGTTCGCCTCGGTGAAGCCGAACAGCGCCGCGCGCTACGAGGGCTACGGCGTGCTGAAGATGATTCTCGGCGACGGCCGCTACGACTGGGAGTTCCTGCCCGTCACGCCCGGCTTCAGCGACACCGGGTTCGACAGCTGCAAGTAGTGCGCGCGTTCTACTCGGATCATTTCGTCCTGCCGCTGCCCGAGGGGCACCGTTTCCCGATGGAGAAGTACGCGCGGCTGCGGGCGCGCGTGCTGACCGACGGCATCATCGCGCCCGCGGACCTGCTCGAAGCGCCGGCGGCGACCTGGGACGAGCTGCGCCTGGCGCACGACGCCGCCTACGTGCAGGCGGTGGCCACCGGCACACTGGCGGCCGACATCCAGCGGCGCATCGGTTTTCCGTGGTCGGCCGGTATGGTCGAACGATCGCGACGCTCGGCCGGCGCCACCATCGCGGCGGCCCGCGCCGCCTTCGACGACGGTGTGGCGGTGAACCTGGCGGGCGGCACGCACCACTCGTTCAGCGATCGCGGCGAAGGCTACTGCGTGTTCAACGACGTGGCGATCGCGGCGCGGGTGATGCAGCGCGAGGCGCGGGCCGCGCGCATCGCCGTCGTCGACTGCGACGTGCATCAGGGCAACGGCACGGCCGCCATCTTCCGCCACGACCCGTCGGTGTTCACCTTCTCGATGCACGGCGAGAAGAACTTCCCGTTCCGCAAGGAACAGAGCGACCTCGACGTCGAGCTGGCCGACGGCACCGGCGACGACGGCTATCTCGAGGCCCTTGCCTCGCACCTGCCGCGCGTGCTGGCGCATCACGAGCCCGACCTGGTGTTCTATCTCGCCGGCGCCGATCCGTACGAGGGCGACCGCCTCGGCCGCCTGAAGCTGACCTTCGACGGGTTGCGCCGTCGCGACGCCTTCGTGTTCGCGCGCTGCCTCGAGGCGCGCGTGCCGGTGGCAGTGGCGATGAGCGGCGGCTACGCGCCCGCGATCGACGACATCGTGCGAATCCATCTGCAGACCGTGACCGAGGCGGCCGCCCACGCGGTGCGCTGGCGCGCCGCCGCCTGACCTGTGAGAGCATGGCGGCCATGTCACAGCGCTTCCGCCTGCTCACCGAAGCCCACGTCGCGTCGCTCCTGCCGATGGGCGATCTCATCACCGCGATGGAGGGCGCGCTGGCGCGCTTCTCGGCCGGCGAGGTGCTGCAGCCGGTGCGCACGGTACTCACGGTGGGCCCACAGCAGGGCTACTTCGGCCTCATGCCGGCCTACGTGCCGTCGCCGGCGCAGCTGGGCGCCAAGATCGTCACCGTGTTCGGCGACAACCACGCGAAGGGCCTGCCTTCGCACCTCGCCACCATTCTGCTGCTCGATCCCGACACCGGCGCGCTGGTGGCATTGATGGACGGCCGCTACATCACCGAGGCGCGTACGGCGGCGGTGTCGGCGGTGTCGGCCCGTCACTTGGCGCGCGCCGACGCAACGACGATGGCGATCATCGGATCCGGCGTGCAGGCGAAGAGCCACCTCGAGGCCATGGCACACGTGCGGCCGCTGAAGGACGTGCGCGTGTGGAGCCCGAATCCGGCCAGCCGGCAGCGCTTCGTCGGCGAGATGGCCGGTCACACCCCGGCCCGCCTCACCGCCACCGACACCGCCGAGGCCGCGGTGCGCGGGGCGGACATCGTGGTGCTGGTGACCTCGTCGCCCACGCCGGTCATCGACGACGCATGGGTGGCGCCTGGCACGCACGTGATCTCGGTGGGCGCCTGCCGGCCCACGCAGCGCGAGATGGCGCCGGCGCTGGTCGCCCGCGCCCGTCTCGTCGTCGACTCGCGCGCGGCGGCGGTGGTGGAATCGGGCGACGTCGTGCTCGGCATCA
The DNA here is from genome assembly GCA_046331325.1 of Vicinamibacterales bacterium. Taxonomy (GTDB): domain Bacteria; phylum Acidobacteriota; class Vicinamibacteria; order Vicinamibacterales; family UBA2999; genus CADEFD01. Next base: position 232,640 of record JAXLRB010000001.1, read on the forward strand.
GGGACGGCCTGTTCACCGACGCGCACGTGGCCGGCGAGCTGGGCGCCGTGGCCGCCGGCCGGCTGGCCGGGCGCACGGCCGAGGCCGAGATCACCATCTTCAAGTCGCTCGGCATGGCCGTGGAGGACGTGGTGGCCGCCGACCTGGTCTATCGCCGCGCCGTCGAGACCGGCGCCGGCACGACGCTCGACCTCTGAACCTTCCGCGGCGCGCCGTCGTCTGGCAGATCATGACGGAACCGCGCAAGCGCCGCTGGTGGCCGATCGTCGCCGGCGTCTTCGTGCTGCTGTGTGTCGTGGTGGCCGGCATCGGCGTGGCGTCGGTGCTGTGGTTCCGCGACAAGGTCGAGATGCGGCCCGGCACGTCGCGCGCCGATGCCGACGCGGCGTTCGCCGCCGAGAAGGCCCGCTTCACAGATCCCCGGCCGATGATGCTGGTCGGCGACGACCGGCGCACCCGCATCGCGCCGGACATCGAGGGCCGCGCCAATCCCGGCGCCATCGACGCCGTGCACGTGCTGGCGTGGAATCCCGACGACGGACACATGGCGACGATCACACTGCCGTTCTGGCTGGTGAGAATGAAGGCGGGCACGTTCCGTCTCGGCAGCAACGCCGACAGCAGCGCCGATGCCGGCCTGCAGGCGAAAGATCTCGAACGGTGGGGACCCGGCGGCCTGGTCGAGCTGTCGGCGAAGGACCTCGAGCGCTACGGCCCCGGGATCGTGCTCGAGACCGAGTCGCCCAAGGGCGACCGCGTGCTCATCACCACGCGCTGACCGCGCCGCGGGCTCAGACGTTCAGGAACGACTTGATGCGCGCGAGCAGCGACTGCGGCGCCGCGACCGTGCCGCGGGCTTCGTCGGCGGCCGCCTGGGCCTGCGCCAGGCCCTGACGTCGCGCCGAGACGACGGCGCTCACCTGCTCCACCAGGCCGGGCCGGCGCACGGCGAGCTCGCGGAAGCGGCCCGACGAGATCTCGAGCAGCACCGAGTCCTCGGCGGCGGTCACCGTGGCGGTGCGGGGATCGCCGGTGAGCATCGACATCTCGCCGAAGAACCCGCCGGCGGTCGTGACGGCCACTTCCTGCCCCGACGGCTCCAGCGTGATGCGCACGCGGCCCTGCAGCACGAGGAACATCGACTCGCCGGCGTCGCCCTGCCGCACGATCCGTTCGCGTTCGCCGTAGAGATGCTCGGGACACGCCTCGGCGAGCCGCAGGCGTTCGATGTCGTCGAGGCCGGCGAAGAGATCCAGCGCGCCCAGTTTCTGCGCCAGGCGCTGCAGGTGCTCGGGCGGCCGCGGATGCTTCTCTTCGCGGCTGAACTCGACCTGCATCGGATACGGAATCTCGATGTTGTAGCGACGGAACGTGTACCAGATGTTGCTGCGCACCTGATCGCGCGCGGTGTTGTCGCGGCCGTAGTCGTCGATCCAGAACCGCACGCGGTACGTGATCGACGACGAGGCGAAGTCGTGCACGAGCACGTCGGCCGGCGGATCGCGCAGCACCAGCGGCGCGTTGTCGAGGGCTTCGTGCAGCGCCTTCTTCACGTCGTTCGGCGGCACGTCGTAGCTGGCGCCCACCTCGACGTCGATGCGCGTGGGAATCGTCGGCTCCGAGTGGTTCAGGATCGGATCCTTCGACATCACGCTGTTGGGCACGACGACGAACTGGCCGGACTTGGTCAGCAGCTTGGTGGCGCGCCAGGTGACCTCGGTGACGCGGCCTTCGTAGTCGCCGATCTTCACCCAGTGGCCGACGCGGAACGGCTTCTCGATCTGGATCGCCAGGCCGGCGAACAGGTTGCCGAGGGTGTCCTGCAGCGCGAAGCCGACCACCACGGCGCCGACAGCCGACGTGGTGAGGAACTTCTCGTCGAGCAGCAGCGTGGCCGCCAGCGCGAAGAGCGCGATGACGATCACGTCCTGCACGATCGCCGGCACGCGTTCCGACACGCGATCGGCGCGCCACGGGTTGAACAGCAGGCTGACGCCGGCGACGATGCCGCCGGCCCAGAGCAGCAGGCGCGCCAGGCCACCGACGAGCTCCGGATCGCCGACGCCGCGCGACAGCGCCAGGTCGAAGCCCAGCGCCACCATCAGCAGCACGGCGGCAAAGCCCAGCCGTGCGCGCACGAAGCGGTTGGTGACGGCCGCCAGCGCCGTCAGTGCGACGGCCAGCGCGGCCCCGGTGGCGAGAGGAAGCTGCACGTTGGTCGGTGACTGGACGGGCCGCTAGCCGCTGGTCCCTGGCCGCTGTTCGGGCGTCACTTCAGTCCGCCCGCCTTCTTGAAGGCGGTGACGTCGGCGGCGCTCACGGTGACGGTGACGAGCGACGGGTTCGATCCGCCCTTGGCGTTCGATTCCTGTCCGGCCCCTCGGGCGGCCCCGGAGCCCGTGACCTGCGCCGACTTCTTCTCGCCGCCGCTCGGTTTGAGGGCCGCGCCAAGACCGCCGAGGCCCTTCTTCTTCGGCTCTTCCACGGGCTTGGTCGCGCCCGCCGCGCCGGCCGACCCCGCCTCGATGCTGGCCACCTCGGTGATCGGCACCGGCTTGTAGGAGATGCTGGAGGCGTAGCGTTCGCCGTTGGTCGCCGTCGACGTCAGCTTCGCCGACGCGATCTGCTTCGTCATCTTGTCCATGCGTTCCTGCGTCTCGGGGTGCGAGGCGAAGAGACCGCTGCGGTCGGTGTTGCCGGCCGCCTTGTTGCGGGCGATCAGCATGTTGAGGAAGCCGTTCATGCCCGTGGGCGCCCAGCCGACGGTGTTGGCGAGCACGATGCCCTTCTCGTCGGCCTCGAGTTCGTCGCCACGGCCGAAGCCCGAGTCGATCACCTCGTAGGCCTTGTCGGCCAGCTTGTTCATGAGCGCGCCCGACATCTTCTCGTCGGCGCCCATCTGCACCAGCTTGCCCTTCTGGATGGCGCGGATGGTGTGCTTCTCGGTGACGTGGATGATCTCGTGGCCGAGCACGCCGGCGAGTTCCGATTCGGTCTTGAGGTTGGCGAGCGCGCCCTTGGTGATGTGCACGAAGCCACCGGGCGCGGCGAAGGCGTTCACGGCGTCGGTGTCGAGCACGATGAACTGCCACTTGATGTTCGGGCGGGTGCTCACCTGCGTGAGCGCCGTGCCGACCAGCGTGACGTACTTGTGGACGGCGGCGTCCTGCACCACGCCGTAGCGGGCCCGGACCTTCTGGCTCACCTGGCTGCCGAGCTGGGCCTCTTCGGCCTCGGTCATCTCGATGTCCTTGAGCTGCTGCGCCTTCTTCAGCGCGCCGCCCAGCTTGCCAAGCTGCCGCGCCTGGGCCGCCATCGGCGCGAAGGCCAGCAGGGTGCCGAGGGTGACCGCCACGAGTGCTCGTCGATGCATGTCGCTGCTCCGTAAGTCCGGATCGGACGTCCCGCATGGTATCGGACCGAGCGGGCCGCGGAAACAATCCGACCGTTCTCTCACCATAGCGTGAAACGGTGGCCGTTCTGGTCACGCCGGACGCGCGACGGCCGGCTGCTATGATGGCGCCGCCCGCCAGCCCCGTGATGATCCCCGCCCGACTGCCCGGCCGACGCGTCGCCGCGCCGCTCGTCGCCATCGCCGCGCTGGCCGTGCTGGCGCTCTGCACCACCGCGTGGACGACGTTCGACCGCGGGCTCTTCCAGGACGACGCGCAGGTGCTGTGGGACGTGCGGCACCAGCCGACGTTCCTGGCGCAGGTCTGGCAGCCGATCGCCAGCGCCACCCGGCGCCTGCAGGGCACGCCGTACGCGATCGCCCTGCGCATGCCCGACACGCTCGACGGCATCCTGCTGCTGACGGAACTGCTGCCCTTCGGTGTGGCGCTCGTGGCCATGGCGATCACGCGGGTGGCGGCGCTGGTGACGTGGCCGTGGGCGTTCCTCGCGGGCGCGCTCACCATCACGGCCACCTCGGACTGGCTCACCGCGAGCCCCGTCGCTCTCGGCTACCAGATGGCGGTGCTGCTCTTCGTCAGCGGCGTGCTCGGGCTGCTGCGCTGGGCCCGGTTCGGCGGGCGGCTGGCGTTCGCCGCGGCGCTCGTCTGCGGCACGGCCAGCCTCTGGACGATCGACGCCGCCACGACGGTGTACCCGATCGTGCCGCTGCTGGGCTACCTCGCGGCCGATGACGACGCGGGTCGCCGCCGGGCGACGCGGCTGGCGTGGACGTGGTGGCTCGTGGCCGTCCCGTACTACGTGCTGTTCGTCGCGTTCCTCCTCGACACCGACTCCTACGCCGCCACCGCCGTGCTCGATCGCCCGTGGTGGCACCGGCTGGCCCGCCTGGCGCTGCTCGTCCTGCACAACGTCACGCCGTGGCGCTGGGCGTGGGCGCGCGGCGAGTGGTTCGGCCCGATGCCGTGGCCGCCCCTCGGCCACACGATCGTCGCCGTGGCGACGGGCCTCGCGACCACGGCCGTCGTGTTCCGCTGGTTGCGCGGTCAGCCGGCCGGCTCGCACGACGACGACCCGTGGCGGGGCATGACGATGGCCAGCGTGTTCGCGACGTGCACGGTGCTCGCCAACGCCACCTACATGAGCGTGCATCTCGCGTTCCTGTATTACCGGACGCACGTGCACGCGCGGGTGTGGTGGTCGATGGCGCTGGCGCTCGGCCTGGCGTGGCTGGCGCGGCAGGGCGTGCGTCAGGCCCGCGTGGCGGTGGCCATCGCCGTGCTCTTCCTCGGCACCGGCATCGCTGGCGGCGTCGAGCGGCAGGTGTTCTTCCGCGACGCGTGGACGCGTCACCGCGTGGAGCTGGCGTCGCTGGCCGAGGCGCTGCCGCCGGCGCCGGCGCACCTCGTGCTGACGCGACACGCCGATCCCGGCGCCTATGTGGCCACGCAGGTGCCGTACCTCGCGCGCTTCTGGGCGGGCCTGCTCGGCAGCGACCTGTGGGACATGTGCCGCGTGTCGCTGGTGGCGCCGCTGAAAGAGACCACCTGCCACGCCGAGGCCGATCGCCTCGTGTGCGAGGTGGCGGTGAATCGGACGAACGCGCGCTGCGGTCCCACGGCCGGACGCGCCGAGATCCCGTACGACCGGCTGGTGGTGGCCGACTACGACGCCGCCACGAACCGGTACGAGGTGGTCTCGACGTTGCCGGAGGCATTCACGCCGGCGGGCGACGCCGCCGATCGGGCGCGCGCGGCCTACGCTCCGCACGCGCTGGCGCCTGGCGCGGTGCGCGAGCCGTTCGCGCGGCGGCTGCTGCGCCTCGACGCGACGCCCGCGGCGCCTCGCTAACGCGAGGCCGCCGCCGCGTAGATCGCGTCGAGCCGGTCGCCGATGCGACGCCCGACCACCTGCGGCGCGAACTGCGCGCGCATGTGGGCGGCGGCTCGCGCGCCGACGCCGGCCGCCCACGCTCGATCGGTCGCCAGCCGCGTCATCAGCTCGGCGGCATGCGTCACATCGGGATCGGCCCACGTCTGCCCCGCCGCGTACGGACCGTATGACTCGGCGAGCGGCACCAGCTGGTAGCGCACGGGACACGCCGCGGCGTCACTCATGAAGTCCATGTTGCCCGACCAGCCCGTGGCCACCACCGGCTTGCCGAGCGCCATCGCCTCGGCCATCGTGAAGCCGAACCCTTCCGAGCGGTGCAGCGACACGTAGGCGTCGCACGCGTGCAACAGCGCATTGAGTTCCCGGCGATCGAGGTAGCGATCGATCACGGTGATGCCGGGCCGTGCGCGCGCGTCGGCCAGCGTGCGCGCGAGCGACGGCTGCGACGCGGCGTTGATCACCTTCAACACGAGGTGCACCGGCGTGGACGTCGCCGCCCGGACGCGCGCGAACGCCTCGATCACCGCCTCGGGGTTCTTGCGCGCCGGCACGCTGAAGGCGTCGAAGACGAAGAGGAACACGAACGGATCCGCCGGCAGGCCGAGCGCCGGGCGATCGAGGCCCGCGGGCACCGGCACGTCCACGGCGTACGGCATGTGCGTCACGGGAAGCTTGAGGCGGCGCGAGAACGCCTCGGCGCAGAAGCGGCTCGGCGCCCACACCTCGTCGAGGCTCTGTTCGGCCTCGGGCCAGCGATCGGGGAACTCGGGCAGCTCCCAGTTCCAGCAGCCGATGCGGTAGCGGCCGTCGAGCGCGTCGGCGTGATCGACCACGGCGAATGCGCATTGATCGGCGTTCAGGTGCACCAGCGTCACGCCGTACTCGGCCGTCGACGGCCAGCCGTCGGGCGCGACCTCGCCGAGACGCGACGGCGCCTGCCGCGCGTAGTCGATGGCGGAGGCGGGCACGCCCGCCGCACGGCACGCACGCAGCGTGGTGCGCGCCGCTTCGGCCACCCCCGACTCGGCCCGCAGATAACCCAGCACGTTCAGCCCGCGCGGGCGCGACGTGAACGACGTGGACGGCGCCGTGCGTCGCGCCTCGGGGCGATAGGCGCGCGTCAAGAGCGTCGTGGCGATGCGCTGCCGTGCCGCACCTGGCACGACGGCGCGCGCCAGCGGCTTCAACCGCCAGGCGAGCTGGAACGCCGCGCGATCGAGCAGCGACGCGGTGGTCGACACGCCGGCGGCGCCCTGCGAGCGCTCGCGCGCACGCGTTGCCAGCGAGCGGCGGTCGACGAGTCGCGCGATGGCCGCCCGCGCCTCGGGCGACGCCCGCCGCACCGCGTCGCGCGATCGCCACATGGCCGGCAGTCCGGCGAGCGCGTCGCGCTTGGCGCGCAGATACGGGCCCAGCCGCCCACGGCGCGCGAACCAGGGCACGCCGACGAGCGCGGCCCCGACGTGCGCGGGCAGCCAACGCCAGAGCAACGACGCCGGCATGTCCTTGGCGAACATCCACGTGAGGTTGCGATGCCCGTGATAAATCGCGAAGGGACTGTCGACGCCGGTGACCGCCGAGCCCACGTGCGACACTACGGCATCCGGCACGTACCAGCACGTCGCGCCGGCGAGACGCAGGCGGAAGCCGAGGTCGACGTCCTCGACGAAGCAGAAGAACCGCTCATCGAAGCCGCCGGCGGCCACCCACGCGTCGCGGCGATACCACGCGGCGGCGGCGCAGGCCGCGAACACCTCGCGTTCGACGAGCGCGTCGGGCACATCGGCCAGCGGGCGACCGTGTCCGTGGCGCCACACGATGCCGCTCGCGTGCACGACGTCGCCGGCGCCGTCGAGCACGCCGGGCTGGCCGTCGCGCATGAGACGCGAGGCCAGCGACGCGGCGTCGGGATGCCGCAGGGCCGCCGCCTCGAGGCGCGCCAGCCACGCCGGCTCGGGAAAGGCGTCGGGATTCAGCAGCACCACCGCGTCGCAGCCGTCGAGGCGGGCCACCGCGAGGTTGTTGGCGGCGGCGAATCCGGTGTTGCGATCGAGCGCCACGAACTCCGCCGGTAACGTCGTCGCCGCGAGCGCCTGACGCATCGCGTCAGCCGTGCCGTCGCGGCTGGCGTTGTCGACGACGATCAGGCGGTCGGGACGTCGCGTCTGCGCCGCGATCGACTCGACCAGACGCCGCGCCAGCGCCGCGCTGTCGTAGGTGACGACGACGAGACCGACGGTCACGAGGCGCGCGCCGGGCGGCTCGCGGGTGACGGGCGGCTCGGCGCGTCAGGCCCGGGCATTGGTGATGCCGGCCGGCGTCGCATGGCCCACGGGCTCGAGCGGGCGCGGGCCCTGCGACACCAGGCGCAGGACGAACCGTCCGAGCAGGCCGAGCAGCACGGCCGGACTGGCCAGGCGGGCCAGCCATGAACCGTGCTTCCAGTAGTAGCGCCACGCGCTGCGATGGAAGGCCCACAGCGAGCGCACCGGCACGAAGCGCGACGATCGCGCCGTGCCGTGCACCACCGCCGGCGTGGGCACGTACAACGTCGACCAGCCGGCGTTCCTGGCGCGACGGCAGAAGTCGGCGTCTTCCCAGTAGAGGAAGAAGCTGGCGTCGAATCCGCCGAGGGCGTCGAACGTCTCGCGCCGAATCAACGCGAACGCGCCGGTGACCCAGTCGACCGGGGTCGCCCCGACCGGCCGTGCCGCCAGGTTCCGCCGGCTGAGCGGGTTGCCGGGCAGTCGGCGCGACAGCCACGCGGTGCGGCCGGCCACCGCGGTGGTGAGATCCGGAAAGCGGCGCGCCGACTGCTGCAGGCGTCCAGGCTTCGCGTAGCACGCCGCCGACGACGCCCGCGGCCGGGTGGGCGTCCAGGGCGTGGAGCAGGTCGCCCGACACCTCACCGGTGAGGACGCAGTCGGGGTTCAGCACGAGTAGATGCGAGCCTCGCGCGGCGTGCCTCGCCGCGGCGTTCACGCCGGCCGCGAACCCGCGGTTGCGGGCGTCGGGCAGGTAGGTCACGTGCGGCTGCCGCTGGGCGATGGTCCGGCCCAACGAGGCGTCGGCCTCGTGATCGACCACCACCACCGGCGCGTGCGGCTCGTGGCGCGCGATCGAGCCCAGGCAGCGCTCGAGTTCGGGGTACGCGCGGTATCCCACGATGAGGATCGTGAAACGCGACGCGGGATTCGGCACGGCTGCAATCATGGTTCGCGCAGTCCGAGAGGGGGCCTCGATTATCGATGACGGTCCGCCGCGGTTCAAGCACGGATCGACAGCCGCGACGGGCGAAGGGCGCGTGATACCATCCGCCCGATGTCCGGAGGCCTCCGCAGGCTGGCGCGGAAGGCGCGCCTGGCAGCGCGCCGCCCCGTGTATCGGGCGCTCGATCACCTGCTCACGAGCGACGAGGGGCGTCGGGTGCTCCTCGACGCCGTGCGGGGCTTTGGCCCCGCGGCGCCCATCGCGCTCCCGCCTCATCCCTACGCGCCGGTCGGCGCCGGCGCCACCGCGCCGCCTGCCCCGGTGTTCATCACGGCGCGCTTCCGTTCAGGATCGACGCTGCTGTGGCACCTCTTCAGGCACGTGCCCGGCGCCACCGCCTACTACGAACCGCACAACCCGCGGCGCTGGTTCGACCAGGCGCACCTCGATCGCCGCATCGACCCGAGTCATCGCGGCGTGCACGACTACTGGCGCGAGTACGCCGGGCTCGAGGCGCTGGACCAATGGTTCGACGCCCGCTGGGCGACGACGCGGCTCGCGATGGACGCGAGCGCCGTCGACGGCGACATGCGGGCCTACCTCGACCAGCTCGTCGCGCACGCTCGCGGACGCGCCGTGCTGCAGTGCAACCACATCGACTTCCGGTTGCCATGGGTGCGCCGCCACTATCCGGACGCGCGGATCGTGCACCTCTACCGCCATCCGCGCGACCAGTGGCTGTCGTGCCTGGCAGACCCGGCGGCGGTGTCGCGCGACCTCGACATCGAGGGCTTCCGCAATCTCGACTTTTACTATCTGCTGCCGTGGGCTCGCGATCTCGCGGCGCAGTTCCCGTGTCTGGATCCGCGTCGGACGCCGCACCCATACCGGCTCTTCTATCTGCTGTGGCGTCTGTCGCACGCCGCGGGCGTGCAGCACGCCGACGTGTCGATCGCCTACGAGTCGCTGGTGGCCGAGCCCGTGCCGACGCTGCGGCGGGTGTTCGGCGCCATCGGCTGGCACGACGTGGATCCGGCGCCGCTCGTCGGCATCGTCGGCCCGCCCACACCGAGCCGCTGGGCCGCGTGGGCGCCGGCCGAGTGGTTCGATCGCGAAGAGGCGGCCTGCGAAGCGGTGCTGGCCCGTGACTTCGCGCCGCCGCCGGCGCGGCCCTAGGCCAGCGGCGACGGCACACGCACCTCGAACACCTGCACGGGCTTCGTCTTCCCCTTCACCAGGACGTCGCCGAGGGGCCGCAGATCGTACTGGCCCTTCAGCTGCCGCCGCGTCGACTCCGAGATGAGGATGCGCGTGCCGAAGTCCTTGTTCAGCGACTCGAGGCGGGCGCCGAGGTTCACGTTGTCGCCGATCACCGTGTAGCTCATGATCGACGCCGAGCCGATGTTGCCGGCGATCATCTCGCCGGTGTTCACGCCGATGCCGATGTCGAGCGCCGCCCGGCCCTCGACGGCCCACACCTTGTTCAGGCGTTGCAGCTCCTCCACCATCGCCAGCGCCGTCTGCACGGCATGATCGGCGTGATCCGGGTCGTCGAGCGGCGCCCCGTAGAGCGCCATCACCATGTCGCCGACGAACTTGTCGACCGTGCCGCGATGCGCGAAGACCACGTCGACCATGCGCGTGAAGTACTGGTTCAGCTGACGCACCAGATCCTCGGCCTCGCCGCTCTCCGAAAGGGTCGTGAAGCCGCGCATGTCGGAGAAGAGCACCGTCATCTCGCGGCGTTCGCCACCGAGCACCGCGTCGGTGGGACTCGCCAGCAGCTGCTGGTAGACGTCTTTCGAGACGTAGCGTGAGAAGAGGCGCTTCACGCGACGCTTCTCGCGCCCTTCCACGAAGTACATCCACGCGAGATCGGTGAGGAACGTCAGCGCCACGGCCACGAGCGGCACCACCAGCGGCAGCCACTCGCCGTCACCAAGCGCCCGCGTGGCGTACCAGGTGAGCCCGGCCGCCACCAGCGCCGCGGCCGCCGCCGTGATCCATGGCGTGGCCAGCGCGCCCACCACGGCCACGCCCAGGGCCGGCGTCAGCGCCGCGACCAGGCGCGTCGAGCCGTCAGCGGGCGCGATCGCACGGCCCGAGAGCAGGCCGTCGATCACGTTGGCGTGCACCTCGGCGCCGGGCATGCGGCCCTCGCCGAGCGGCGTCGTGAAAAGGTCGCGCAATCCTTCGGCCGTCACGCCGACGACGACGATCTGATCCTTGAACGTCGCCGGATCCAGATGAGGCTTCTCATCCGCGAGGATCTGCTGCTCGGCGAGGAACAAATCCTGGAACGAGTACGAGCGATACGTGGGCTGGCCGTCGGCCTTCAGCGTGGGCCCGCGGAACGGCACCAGCGGCCGCCACACCGTCTGCGCCGGACCGTAGTAGTCGGGCACGACCTGCTCGATCCACGGCACGCGCCGGTCGCCGATCCTGAGCGCCGAGCGCGACGCGCTCACCGCCGTGGCCGGCGTGTCGCCCGCGAGCAGTGCCGCCGCCATCGGCAGCGACGGCACGATGTGGCGCCCCGCCTGCACGAACGGGATCGATCGGCGCAGCGGTCCGTCGAGGTCGAGCGCGGTGCGTGCGTGGCCGATGCCGCGCGCCACCTGCGCCAGCGCGGGAAACGGCGGCACCAGCAGCGGGCGCTTCTCGGCGAAGCCGTCCACCGGCCAGTGGGTGCCCAGCGCGGGAATGCCGGTGAGCGGCGGTTGCGTGTCGTCGCCGTTCACCGTGCCTTCGCTCGACGCCTCGGCGGCGAGGATCACGTTGCCGGCGTCCCTCACGGCGTCGACGAACGCCTGATCCGATTCGGCGCCGGTCCATTCGGTGCCGCCGACGTCGTGTTTCTCGCGGTCGGCTTCCGAGAAGAGCACGTCGTAGACGACGAGCTTCGCCCCGCCACGCTTCAGGTAGTTCACGAGCACCGCGTGCACCAGACGCGGCCACGGCCAGCGGCCGACGATCGACTCCATCTGGCGGATCGAGTGATCGTCGATGAGCACCATCGAGATGGCTGGCGACGCGCCCTCGCCCGTGGCCACCGCCCGCATGCGGGCGTCGTAGGTCTTCAGCTCGAGCGTCTGCAGCAGAGGCAGCGCGCCCAGGGCGCTGGCCACCAGCACGGACGCCAGCGCACCGCCCACGGCCACGAGCCATCGAGTCATCGCGCGTCAGGGTGTCAGGAGACGCGCCACAACGTCAACCCGATGACGTCCAGCCGGGCCGTGAGACAGCTCTTCCGGAAAAGTCGCTAGTGATGATCGGTGGAAGTCCGAGCCCAGCTCAGGTATGGTCTCTGCGCCTTCCCCAAGGAGTCGCCATGACCGTCCGAGTCCGCAATCTGGCGTTGACGCTCGCAGCTCTGCTGCTGGCCGCACCGCTGTTCGCCCAGAACGCCCCGCCCGCTGAACGTGTGGTCCGCATGAACGGCGCCCTGCCCGCCGCTGCCGGCCAGCAGGCCACCGTCCACTTCGCCATCTACGATGCCAACGAAGGCGGCAAGCTGCTCTGGCAAGAGACCCAGGTCGTCGCCGTCGACGGATCGGGGCAGTACACGGCATTCCTCGGCGCCATGAGCGCCAGCGGCATGCCGCTCGACGTCTTCGCCGGCGGGGCCCCCCGCTGGCTGGCGATCGAGGGTCCGAATGGGCAGGTCGGCGCCCGCACCCTGCTCGCCGCCGTGCCCTACGCTGTAACCGCCGCCAACGCCGCGACGCTGGCCGGGCGTCCGGCCACCGACTTCCTGCTGACGCCGGCGGCCCGTCGTGCCGACGCGGTGGCAGCCGGTGACACCGGCGCCGCCGCGGCCACCACGCCGCTCGTCAACAACGGCAGCGCCAACTTCATCGGCAAGTTCTTCAACAACGTCGACCTGATCAACTCGCAGGTGTTCGACAACGGCTCGGGCGTCGGCGTGGGCACCACCTCGCCGCTCGACAAGATGCACGTGCAGTTCACCAACAGCGCCGGCTCGCTGACGGGATATGCCGTGCAGAACCTGAGCGGCGGCGCCAACGCCTACTCGGGCATGCTGTTCTACGACCAGAACGGCGCCCTCGGCCAGTTCCAGGGCTTCAACAACTCGTCGCACGAGTACCGCATCAACAACATCGCGTCCGGCGGCTCCATCAACTTCATGCTGGCCAGCGACTCGAAGTTCAAAGTCGTATCCAACGGCGGGATTGGCCTTGGCGCCGGCAGCCTGTCGCTGACGCAGCGACTCGAGAACTACGGCACGACCCAGAACGAGGTCACCTTCCTGAGCCGGCGGCATGGCGGCACCCTCGCCAGTCCGACCGCCACGGGAACTGGCGCGAATCTCTTCCGGTTCGAGGGCGGCGGCTACGACGGCACGAGCTTCACGTCGGCCCGCGGGTATCTGCAGATCGTCTCGTCCGAGGCTTGGAACTCGGCCGCGAATGGCACGGAGATCAACTTCGCCACGACGGCCAACGGAACGACGTCCCCGCTCGTGCGACTGGCCATCGACAACAGCGGCAAGATTGGCATCGGGACGACCACTCCCGGTGTGACGCTTGACGTGGCGGGTTCGGATGTCGTGAACAACAGCTCGACATCGGCATACTTCTTCCCGTCGTCATCCGCGCTCACCACCGGATACACGGGCAACTTCTTCGCTGTCACGATTCGCGCCAGCAACTACATCGTTGGCGGCGGCATCGGCGCCATCTCCGACGCGCGAATCAAGAACGTCAAGGGCCACTCGGATTCTGCACTGGATCTCGACACGCTCAACCGGATCCAGATTACGGACTATCTCTTCAAGGACACTGTCGAGCACACCAGCGCGCCTCAGAAGAAGGTGATCGCCCAGCAGGTGGAGCAGGTCTTCCCCCAGGCGGTATCGCAGATGACGGAGGTCGTGCCTGACATCTTCACGAACGCCCCCATCAAGAACGGCTGGGTGTCGTTGTCCACCGACCTCAAGGTCGGGGATCGCGTGCGGCTCATGACGCAGCAGGGCCACAAGGCCGTGCACGAGGTGCTCGAAGTGGCCGACGGCCGCTTCCGCACGGACTTCACGGAAGAGGCCGGCCGGGTCTTCGTCTACGGCCGGGAGGTCAAAGACTTCCGCGTCGTCGACTACGAGGCCATCGGCATGTTGAACGTCTCGGCCACGCAGGAACTCGCCCGCCGTCTCGAACAGCAGACGGCCGAGACGGCGGAGCTGAAGGATCAGGTCGCCCAGCTGCGTGCGGCGCTTGCGACCGCCATCGACGCGCTGAACGCTGCCAAGAATCGCCAGTAGACCGGCGCACGGACTGCCACGAAAGGCCCGCGCTCCTCAGGGAGCGCGGGCCTTTTTCGTTTTCCACACGCCCGTGGTCGCGAGGCACGACCGGTGAGCTGTATCACCGGACTCGCCCGCTTACTGAAGGTGGGAAGGTCCACCGCGGTCCGGAGGCCGACAGCACCGCGACCCTCCCAAGAGGAGAGCACGATGCCACGTCGACCGCGTACTCTGGCTGCTGCCGTGATCGCCCTGGTGCTGGCGGCACCCGTCTTCGCTCAGAACGCCCCTCCCGCCGAACGCGTGATCCGGATGAGCGGCGCCGCGCCGGCGGCTGCCGGCACGCAGGCGACCCTTCGATTCGCCATCTACGACGCCGAGGCCGGCGGCACCCTGCTGTGGCAGGAGGCGCAGACGGTGGCCGTCGACCAGGCGGGTCAGTACACGGCCTTCCTCGGTGCGCTGAGCGCCGACGGCCTGCCCCTGAGCGTCTTCGCCGGAGGCGCGCCGCGCTGGCTGGCGGTGGAAGGCCCGGGCGGCGCCATCGGCCCACGCACCCTGCTCGCCGCCGTGCCCTATGCCATCACCGCCGCCACGGCGACGGATGCCACCACGCTGGCCGGCCGGCCCGTCACCGACTTCCAGTTGACGCCGGCCGCGCGCCGTAAGGACGCCGCCTCCGGCGACACCACCGGGGCCGGGGCCGCCACGCCGCTCGTCAACAGCGGCAGCGCCAACTTCATCGGCAAGTTCGTCAACAACGTCGACCTCGTCAACTCGCAGGTGTACGACAACGGGTCGAGCGTCGGTCTTGGTACCACGTTGCCGCTCGACAAGTTCCACGTGCAGTTCACCAACAACACCGGCGCCCTGACGGGTCTGGCCGTGCAGAACATGAGCAGCGGGGCCGCGGCCTACTCGGGCATGCTGTTCTACGACCACACGGGCGCGCTGCGGCAGTTCCAGGGCTACAACAACAGCACCGGCGAGTACCGCATCAACAACATCGCACCGAACGGCGAGATCAACTTCATGCTCAACGGCGAGTCGAAGTTCAGGGTCACGCAGTCGGGCGCCATCGGGCTCAGTGCCGGCAACCGTCCGCCGAGCGTCAAGCTGAACATCTTCTCGAACGATACCGACGGCGCCGCCATCAGGGGCTCGCGCCACGGCAACTCGGTCGCCAACCCCACGCCGGTGCTGACCGGTTCGGCGCTGCTCCAGCTCGAAGGCGCGGGCTACAACGGCTTCTACTTCACGACCGCCACCGGACTCATGCGATTCATGGCCACGGAAGACTGGAGTGCGGCGAACAACGGCACCGAACTGCAGTTCTGGACGACGCGGAACGGCACCAACACGCTGGCGCAACGGATGACGATCACCGACACCGGCAAGGTCGGCATCGGCACGTACACACCGCAGGTGATGCTGGACGTCCTCGGCACCGACGTCTTCCCCAACACCACCCCGTCGGCGTACTTCTACGGCGCCTCGACGACGCTCTCCAGCGTCTACACGGGGCCGTTTGCCGGCGTCTCGATTCGCGCCAGCGGCTTCCTCGTCGGCAGCGGCTTCGCCGCCATCTCCGATGCCCGCATCAAGACCATCACGGGTGAATCCGACTCGGCGTCGGATCTTGCCACGCTGAGAAAGATCCGCATCACCGACTATCTGTTCAAGGACACGGTGCTGCACGGCGCGAACAGCCAGAAGAAGGTGGTCGCCCAGCAGGTCGAGGAGGTCTATCCGCAGGCCGTCTCGCAGACGACCGAGGTCGTGCCCGATATCTTCACGAAGGCGCCCATCGCGAAGGGCTGGGTGTCGCTGGCGACGGACCTGAAGGTCGGCGACCGCGTCCGCTTCATCACGCCGGATGGGCAACGCGCCACCCATGAGGTGCTGGAGGTCGCCGACGGCCGCTTCCGCACCAACTTCGCGGAAGAGGCTGGCGAGGTGTTCGTCTACGGCCGCGAGGTCAAGGACTTCCGGATCGTCGACTACGAGGCGATCTCCATGCTGAACGTCTCGGCGACCCAGGAGCTGGCACGCCGGCTCGAGCAGCAGACGGCGGAGAACGACGCGCTGAAGACGCAGAACGCCGCCTTGGAATCGCGGCTGGCTGTGGTCGAAGCGGCGCTGAAGACGCTGGCGGCCTCAACCGCGCAGCGGCGCTAGTCGCCACACAAGGCCGACCGCAGTCGCCGGATCGAGGGCCGGCGGTCGACGACCGACTTCCGGGGCCGACTCCGCTAGTGCTACCGGGAGCCCCGAGCTGATGACCAGCGCGTGGCCGTCCACGGAGCGCGCGCATGTCTTCTCGAATCCTCTGCCTGGCGGGGCTGGCGGTGCTGCTGGCCGCGTCGGCCACCGCCCAGCCCACCCCCTCTGCCGACCGCGTCGTTCGGGTGAACGGCGCGGCCCCTGGCGCCGCGGGCCAACAGACGACTTTGCATTTCGCCATCTACGACGCCAGCAGCGGCGGCGAGGTGGTCTGGCAGGAAACGCAGACCGTCGTCGTCGACCCGGCCGGTCAGTACACAGCCTATCTCGGCGCCCTCAGTGCCGACGGCCTGCCGCTGGAGGTGTTCGCCAGTGGGGCGCCGCGTTGGCTGTCGGTCGACGGCCAGAGCGGGCCGCTCGGCGCCCGCACGCTGCTCGCCGCGGTGCCGTACGCCGTGTCGGCCGCCAACGCCACCACCCTGGCGGGCCGTCCGGCCACCGACTTTCAGCTCACACCGGCGGCGAGCCGTCGAGACACCGCTGCGGCTGCGGGCGGTGCCGCCCCGGCAACCGCGCAGGCGCCGCTGGTGGTCAACGGCAGCGTCAACTTCCTGAGCAAGTTCACCAACGCGATCGACCTCGGGAGCTCGCAGGTGTACGACAACGGCGCCAACGTGGGCGTGGGCACCACCTCGCCCCTCGACAAGCTGCACGTGCAGTTCACCAACACGGTCGGGTCGCTCACCGGGTACGCCGTGCAGAACCTGGGCAGCACGGCGACGTCGTATTCCGGGATGCTCTTCTACGACCACACCGGGGCGCTGCGGCAGTTCCAGGGCTACAACAACGCCACCGGCGAGTACCGCATCAACAACCTCTCGCCGACGCCGTCGATCAACTTCATGACCGGCAGCACGTCGCGCTTCCTCGTCGATGCGTCAGGCAACGTCGGCATCGGACAGACGTCGCCGCAGTACAGGCTCGACGTGCAGCACAACACGCTGGTCGGCCTGCGGGTGAAGTCCACGTCGGGCGTCTCCACCATCGACATCGATGCGGCCGGCGGTGGCGCGGGCGTACGTCTGCTGAACAACGGCGCCGGCCAGTGGCTCCTGCGCAGCGAGACCTCCACCAACGACCTGACCTTCACTCGGGTCAATCAGCTCGGTCCAGCGGCGCTGCTCGTGCAGAACAGCACCGGCAACGTCGGCATCGGCACGACCACCCCCGATGTGAGGCTCGATGTCAGCGGCAGCAGCCTGGTGAGCAACAGCGCCACGTCGGCCTACTTCACGCCGGGCTCGTCGGCCCTCGTCTCCGGATACACCGGCAGTTTCTTCGGGGTGTCGATTCGCGCCAGCAACTACATCATCGGCGGCGGCATCGGCGCCATCTCCGACGCGCGCATCAAGCTGGTGCGCGGCCGCTCGAACGCCGCGGCCGACCTCGACACGCTCAACGCCGTCCAGATCGTGGACTACACCTTCAAGGACACCGTCGCGCAGGGCCGGGCGGTGCAGAAGAAGGTGGTGGCGCAACAGGTCGAGCAGGTGTTTCCCCAGGCCGTGTCGCAGACTACCGGCGTGGTCCCCGACATCTTCGCGACAGCGCCGCAGCACGAGGGCTGGATCAGCCTGGCGACCGACCTCAAGGTCGGCGAGCGAGTCCGGCTCGTCACCAGGGCCGGCCAGCAGATGGTGTACGACGTGATGGCCGTCGAGCCCGGGCGCTTTCGCACCGCGCTCGACGATCCGGCCAGCCCCGAGGTGTTCGTCTACGGTCGCGAGGTGCAGGACTTCCGCGTCGTCGACTACGAGGCCATCAGCATGCTGAACGTCTCCGCGACGCAGGAACTGGCGCGTCGTCTCGAACGGCAGACGGCGGCCAACGACATGCTGAAGGCGCAGAACCTGGCGCTCGAGTCGCGGTTGGCCGCGGTGGAAGCGGCGCTGAAGGCCCTGGGGTCCGCTGCGCCGCAGTGGCGCTGACTAGAAGCGGAACAGGCGGGTGGCCTTCACCGCGAACGTGCGGTTCTGCAGGCCGGCGCCGGCCACCGCCTGGGTGTCGCGGCCATCGCTGTAGACCACGAACAACTCGCTGCCGCCGGTGTATTCCCAGCGCAGGCGCGCGCTGCTCGACACGGTGTGCGCGTCGACGTTGAACTGCACCAGGCTGCTGATCAGCATCCGCGCCGACGGCGTCACGGTGAGGCGCGAGCTCACGAGGCGCGCGTTGAAGTGGCCGTACGGCAGCTCGGCGCGCACCAGCGACAGCGACGGCTCGATCGAGAACTGCGGCAGCACGCCCCAACGGCCGCTGTAGGTCGCTTCTCGACGCGTGCCCCCGTAGAGCGTGCCTGTTGCCAGCGAGATCCGGCCTGAGGCCCGGCGCTGCTGCCCCATGTTGTAGGTGGCGCGTGTCGTCTCGTAGTTGTAGCCGCCGGCCGGCACCACCACACCGGGCGACACGGTGAAGCGCGCCGGCAGGAACTCGTACTCGCGCGAGTACTCGAGCTGCGCGTTGTCGCTGTTCTGCAGGTCGAGGCGGAAGAGCGCGCTCTGCTCCTTCGCCTGCACCTGGGCGGCCTTCGCGTCGGTCAGATAATCCACGCTCGTCTGCCAGGTGAGCTTGCGCACCACCTTCGAGCGCTTCGGCCGCGGACTGAAGCGGGCCTGCGCGAAGCTGCGGCGCACGTCGGTGCGGCGCGTGAAGCCCATCTCGGGGTTGAAGCCGGCGTCGATCAGCATGTGCTCGGCTGAGAGCCCGTAGCGATCGTCGGTGTAGTCGACGCGACCTCGATAACTGGCGCCATCGACGGTGCGGCCGGTGCGATCGGGCGCCCGCGTCTTCGCGCCGTAGCCCGTGAGGTTGATCGACTTGAAGAACAGCAGCGTGGCGTCGGCGCCGATGGTGTAGCTGGCGTCGCCGCTGCCCGGATTCGCCGGCGTCGACACGGCGGCCGGACCGCGACGGGTGGCGATGAGGCCCACGTTGCTGCGGCGCAGCACGTTCCGCTTCAGGCGGAGCGCGGTGAAGCCGGTGGCCGCGGCGCCCGCCGCCGGGGCGTCCTCGGTGTGGATGTCGAGGAGGCCGATGCTGTAGGCGCCCTGCCGGCCCGTGAGCCGCGCGCCGCCGGTCACCGGCACGGCCTGACCGTTCGAGAGACCGATGCGCCGGCTGTAGAACATCAGCGGCACGTCGCCCGGGCTGTTCCCCGCCTGCACGCCACCGAAATCGAAGATGCCCTGCCCCTCGATGAAGAAGTCGCGCTTCTCAGGGAAGAACAGGCTGAAGCGCGTGAGGTTGATCTGCTGCAGGTCTTCCTCCACCTGCGCGAAGTCGGTGCGGTAGGTGGCGTCGACGATCAGGCTGCGCGTGAGCCCGTACTTGAAGTCGAGCCCGGCGTTCTTCCCGAACGCCGAATCGAGCGCGCCCGACCGCCGCACGGCCGTGGAGGTGCCGAGCACGTATGGCTTGATCTCGAGGTTCTTCGACTGCGCCGGCGTCTCGATGCCCTCGATGGTCGCCGCCGAGGCCATGCGGCTCACGCCGGTGGTGCCGAGCGCGGCGGGCACGAGCGACAGGTACGAGAACTCGTTCTTCCATTTCACCAGCCGGCGCAGGTTGATACCCCACGTCTGCGGGCCGCTGCCCTTGTAGCGCAGCGTCTTGAAGGGAATCGCCACTTCGAGCGTCCAGCCCTGGTCGAAGGTGCCGGTCTTCACGTACCAGATGCCGTTCCAGGCCGAGTTCTGCTGGTCGTCGGTCACCGTCATGTCGCGCAGCGCGCCGAGCGGGTTGGTCTGGAAGAGATAGCCGTTGCGCTTGTCGTGGAACGTGTCGATGACGAACGTGAAGTTCTCGTTGCCGAGGATGTTGCCGTTGTCGCGCCGCAGCTCGTTGGCCACCTCGCGTTCGGGATGCGAGTCCCAGAGCCGCGCGGCGATGTAGAGCGTGGTGTCGTCGAAGAGGATCCAGGCCTCGGTCTTCTCGGTGGCCGGCTGCCCTTCGCGCGGCTCCTGCTGCAGGAAGTCGGTGAGCGGCGCCACCGTCGTGTAGATCGGCTCGTCGAGCTTGCCGTCGAGGGTGAGCGGCGCCGTGCGCGCGGCGCGGGCGACCTTGTCGGCGGCGTCGCGACGCACGAGCGACGGCGATGGCTGTGCGCCCGCTACGGCGCACAACCCGAGTACGAGGGCCAGCGCCCCCAGCGATCGCGCGCGGGACGTCATCACGCGTCGCGCTCGAGCTTCACGCTGAGCGCGGATGTGCAGGAAGGCCAGCATCACCCAGCCGCCGGTGGGAATGCCGTTGGTGCACTTCACGCGCACGTGTTCACCGGGCGCGGCCACGAACTCGAAGGTGTCGCGGAACAGCGTGTTGTGCACCTTGATGCGGTGCGGACCTGGCGGAATCTCGAGGCTGAGCGGCACGCCGTAGCGCAGCTTGCCCACCGCCTCGCCGTCGATCCACACGTAGACCTGGCGATCGCGGAAGTCGTGGGGCGCGTTGCGCAGCAGGGTCAGCTGCGCGCGGGTCTCGTCGCGCCCGGCCTCGGGGAGGTCGTCGCGCACCTCGCGCCACGTGCGCGCGGCGACGTCCCGGGGGACGACGCCGTCGAGCACGGTGCGTTCGAGGGCCAGCGCCAGCATGGCTGGCAGGATACCCCGGAGGCGGCTCCGAGGCGAGCGGAGCTACACGCCTTCAGTCGATGAACTCGCGCTGTTGTCGGCCGCGCGACCGGTGATCTGCCGCATCGACGCCACGTCGTGCACCCAGGTGTCGTCGAAGAAGGTCACCTCGCCGCTGGGCAGGTCGTGCTTGGCGCCGATGATGGCCACTTTGCCGGCCTCGATCAGCCGCTCGAGGATGTAGCTGCGGTTGACGATGGCGCGCACCGACCGGCGGACGTTCAGGTCGGCGACGTTCTCGACGAACGTCGTGTTCTTCGAGTTGCGCAGCGCCGGATTCGAGGTCTGGTTCTCCTCGTAGACGGCCGGCTGGATCTTCGAGAGCAGCTCGGTGAGGTTGCCGATCTCGACGTGATCGCAGGCGCCCTTGATGGCGCCGCACGAGGTGTGGCCGAGCACCACGACCAGCCGCGATCCGGCCACGTGGCAGGCGAACTCGAGGCTGCCGATGATGTCGGTGTTGATGACGTTGCCGGCGATGCGCACCGAGAAGATGTCGCCGAGCCCCTGGTCGAAGATCAGCTCGTAGCCGAGGTGGCGACTGTCGATGCAGCCGACGATGGTGGCGAACGGGAACTGCCCGTCGCGGGTCTCGTTGGCCTGCTGCAGCAGGTTGCGGTTGATCCGCAGGTTGCTGACGAAGCGCTCGTTCCCCTCCTTGAGGATCTCGAGCGCGCGATGGGGCGTAATCGTCGCCTGCGAGTCGAACGTATGGGCTTTCATGGGTCTCGGACCTTCCTGACTATGACGTACATCCGGCACGCCGACAGCGCCGGCCTGCTGGCGCCCACACGGAGGGCGCGGCGGCAAACGGCCTGCTGCGGCACTGGGAGCGGGCGGACGTCAGGCAGGAGGACCACGGGCCGGCCGGGGACGCGTCGACCAGTGGGGCGGCAGCACGGCAGCGGCGGTGGGTCGCCCGGCCGTCACCGCCTCCGGCCGCCACAGCGCCACCGCGGGCGGGACCACGGCCACCAGTCGGCGCGGCCCGCGCGGTTCGCCACCGGTGCCGGCGTGGCTCGACAGCGCGCCGTGATCGGGATCGGGCGCGATCGCCCGCGGGCGCTCGCCCATCGCGCTCAGCGCTGCGCCGAGGCGCGCGGTGGCCGACTCGCGATGCACCGCGCGCAGACGCGGCGTGGCCGCGCCGCTGGCGACGACGAGCGTCACCACCCACACGAGGGGCAGCAGGCGGCAAGGCGTGCGGGTGAGGACGACGCGCATCGAGGCCCTACAGGATACCGGCACGTCCCGTGGCCACCGCGTCACGGGTTGCAACCTACGGCCGGGTCGGCGCGACGCGTATCATGCGGGCATGACGCTCGAGGCCGCGCGGTTCCGCCGCGTCCCCGAACTCGGCGAGGCGATCGACGCCGACGCCTGGCGCGAGATTCCCGCGAGGACGCTCGCCACCACCTGGCGCGGCGACGACGCGCCCGCGGCGCTGCGCACCACGGCGCGCCTGGCGTGGTCGGACACGCATCTGTGGGTCGCCTTCACCTGTGGCTACACCGAGCTCGACGCCGACACCGGGCCCGCGATCGACGTCACGACCAAACGCGTCGCGCTGTGGGAGCGCGACGTGTGCGAGGCGTTCGTCTGGTGCCCGGCTGAGCCGCGTCACACGAGCTACAAGGAATTCGAGGTGGCGCCCACCGGTCAGTGGTGCGACCTCGCCATCCACGAGCCGCGCGTGCATGTCGACATCACGTGGCGAAGCGGGATGGAGACCGCCGCCGCGATCGACACCGCCGCCGGCACATGGCGGGCCGTGATGCGGATGCCGTTCAGCGCCTTCGGCGTCGTGCCCGCGGCTGGCGACACGTGGCGGGCCAACCTGTTCCGCATCAGCCGCCTCGACGGCAGGCGGCAGTACCTCACGTACTCGCCGACCGACACGCCGGCCCCCGACTTCCACGTGCCGGCCGCGTTCGTGCCCCTCGTATTCGCCTGATCGCGCCGCGGCCTCGCGCTCACGACTTCTGGGCGAGGATCTCCCGAATGCCGGTGACGACCTCGTCCACGGTCGCCTCGTAGGGGAAGGTCATGCGCACGCGGCCCTGCGCGTCGAGCGCGTAGACGCTCGTCGTGTGCGAGATGGTGTACTTCGCCGCCGATTCCGGTGTCGGCACGATCTCGTAGGCCGCGGCGTACTGCTTCACGACCTTGTCGATGTCGTCCTTCTTCCCGGTGAGGCCGATGGCCCCGATCGAGAAGTTCTCCATGTCGGCCTTCAGCACCGGCGGCGTGTCGCGCTCCGGATCGACCGAGATGTAGAGCGCCTGGATCTTCGCGCGGTCGTCGCCGAGCCGGGCGACGCTCGACAGCTTCGACAACGTCGTCGGGCAGGCGTCGGGACACGAGCTGTAGCCGAAGAAGATCAGCACCACCTTGCCGCGCAGCGACTGCAGCGCGAACGGCTGGCCGTCGTGGTTGGTGAGCGCGAAGTCGCCGCCGATCGGCAGCACGGGCAGTTCCGGCGCCGCCGGCCCCGACTGGCACGCCGCCGACACGGCGAGCGCGACGGCCGTGGCCGCCGCGCGCAGCACCGTGCGCCGCGTCACTGCATCGTCCCGGCCTTGCGGACCTGGGCCTCGGTGGTCACCTTCGAGCCGTCGTCGAACGTGAAGGTGAGCGAGATCTTCTCGCCGTCGGCGATCTTCTTCTTCACCTCGAACAGCATCACGTGGAACGAGCCGGGCTTCAGCTCCACCTTGCCCTTCGCCGGCACGTCGACCTTCTTCACCGGCGACATCTTCATCATGCCGTTCTCGTTCTTCATCTCGTGCAGTTCGACCTTGTCGGAGATGTCGACGAGGCGGCGACGATCGCCTTGGTCGTGGCGCTCGAGTTCGACGACGGCGAAGGCGCCCGTCATGTTGCGGCCACCCATCGGCTCGCGCACCCAGGCGTCATGCACCGTCACGGCCGGCGTCTGGGCGAGGGCGAGCGACGAAGAGATCACGACGGCCGCGATGGCGGCGGTGAGGATTGAGAAGGTGCGCTGGGACATGGTGGACTCCTAACGGCTCGTGGACTGCGTGTGAAGCGACATGACGTACAAGGCGAGCGACTGGCGCTCGACCTCGGAGAGGTGCGGGAACTTCGGCATGCCCTGCTGGTGATGCACGGGCGCGCCGGTGGCGCCGGTGGCCGGCGCCGCGTGCTGCAGAATGCCCTCGGCGATCGTGGTGGCGATGGCCTGCACCTCGAAGCCGTTCTTGGAAGGCGCTGACGTCATGGAAGTCGGGCGGCTTTGGTTCGAGCGTGGCGGCGACGGCGCCGTCGCCGTGGCCCTTGTCGTCAGGACAGCTGGCGCAACTGCTGGCCGCCAGGGAGCACGCGGCCCTCACGCGCCGTCGGCAGCGGCGCCTGCCGGCACGCCGCAAGCGCGCATCCCGTCACGATCACCAGTGCCCGCCATCCCGCCTGCCGCACGTCGCGCTCGCCTTCCCGCGCACGGGCGCACCGACTCGGAGCGGTGCGCGGCGCCGGGTCCATGCTGGCAAATGTCCAGGCGCGGACTCCGCGACACGTTGTCGCAGCGCGACGTGGACGACCGGTCATGGCCCGCGCTAAGGTGACGCGACACCGCCCGCAGGGCCGAGGAGACACCGACGATGACACACAGCCGTTCAGCCGCCACCGCCCGCCGTTCGTTCCTGTCGCGGCTCGCAGCCGGAGCCGGCGCCTTCGGCGCGGCCTTCGCCGGCGCCACCCCCGCGTCGGCGCAGCCGGCGGGCGTCGCGGCCCGCTCGCCGTTCGCGCCGGCGAAGCACGCCGAAGACGACTGGTTCGACCAGACCTCCGCCGGACACCGCTTCTTCCTCGACACCACGACGCCAGGCGCGTGCGGTCAGGCGCTGTTCTTCGCCCGGAACGTCTTCGCGGCGAATGCCAGTGGCTACAAGCTGACGGACGCGGACGTCGCGCAGATCATCTGTCTGCGCCACGGATCGACGTCGTTCGCGTTCAACGACGCGATGTGGGCCAAGTACGGCGCGGCCCTGTCGGCGCGCTCCGCCGACTTCGTCGACCCGAAGTCGGGACAGGTGCCGGCGATCAACGTCTATCTGGCGTCGAGCTACGGCGATGCGTTGCGCAATGGGAACGTGACCATCGAACAGATGGCCAAGCGCGGCGTGCGGTTCGCGGTGTGCGGGCTCTCGACGCGCGCCACCGCGCAGCTGGCGGCGCAGAAGGGTGGCGGCAACGCCGACGCCATCTTCAAGGAGCTCACCGAGAACATGGTGACCAACGGCCACCTGGTGCCGGCGGGCATCGTCGCGGTGAGCCGCGCCCAGGAGCGCGGCTACACCTACGCCTACGTAGACTGATCGATCAGCCGACGCGCACGTAGCCGCGCGCCTGCAGGTTCACCATCGTCACCAGCGCCCACAGATCCGCCTGCACGCCTGGCAGCAGCTGCGAGGGCTCGACCTTCTTGCCCATCAGGCCCTGACCGCACACGCGCAGCTCGACACCGGCCTCGTGCAGTTCCTTCAGCACGGCGATGTTCGGGTTGTCGACGCCGTTGTGGCGCGCCTTGTAGACGTCGTTGGCGAACACCGCGTCGCCGCCGCCCTGATGGAACATCGCGGCGATGTGGCGGTTCTTCGCCGGCACGCCGTTCTGGGCGAGGGTGTTGAGGTAGAGGCCGATCATCTTCAGCGTCGGGTGAATCTCGTTGTCCTTCACCTGCGCCGACACCGAGAAGACCACCTTGTAGTCGGTGGCCGGGATCGGCCGCTCTTTCGCGCCGGGAAAGTCCTTCGCCGCCGGGGAACTCGCCACCGGCAGGGCGCCGCCCTCGGCCTGCTCCACCGTACCCGCCACCGCGTGTTCCGCGAAGCTGGCAGCCACCGCGCTGCCGGCGAGGGTCGTCATCATCCGTCGTCTGTTCATGATTCCTCCATGGACGTCACCACTCTACGCCGTCGGGCTGCTACTTCTGCGGGTCGAAGCGGAACACGAGATAGCTGATCGGCGCGTCGAGCTCGGCGAAGCCGTGCGGCGTGCCGGCCGGGATGATGATGACGTCGCCCGGACCGACGCGGCGGCTCTCGCCGCCCTGCCGTGTTCCCTGCAGGCTGGGACCGGCGCCGAGCCGGGTGAGATCGGTGGGCGTGGGACTGCCGAGTGTGCCGCCCGTGACGATGGTGCCGCTGCCGTGCAGGATGTAATACGTCTCGGTCACGCGCTCGTGGATGAGGCCGCCGGCCTCGGCCTTGTCGCGGTGCAGCATGGCGACGAGGGCACGACCGCCGTGAACGTCGACGCCCTTGATGGGCTGATCCACCGTGCTCGAGGCGATGCCGGTTTCGAGGATGCGGGCGATCTCGGCCGGGGTGATGTGGACGGCCGGCACGGGTGGTGTCTGGGCGCCGGCGGTTGATGCGGCCAGCAGGATCGCCGCGGTCACGAGTGCACGCTCGAGTCTTCGGGTCACGACGATCCCCCCTTGAAGATGGTTCGCGGATGGTGAGGCCCGCGGAGTGTAGCACCGCCGTCACCGCGGCGGATCGCCGGCGGCGCCGCGCCGGAAACGACGAAAGCCGGCACGGAGGATCCGCGCCGGCTTTCGCTGCGCCCTCGGGCGCGTGTTCGGGTTGGCCGCGCTGACTAGCGCGTGGCGATCTTCAGCTCGTCGAGCTTGGCGATCATGTCCTCGGCCGAGGTGGCGGGACGCACCGCGGTGTCGATCGCGGCGATCTTGCCGGCCTTGTCGATGTAGAACGTCCAGCGCGTGGCCACGCCGCGATCGTTCAGCACGCCGTAGGCCTTCGCGGTGGCCTTGGTGGGATCGCTCAGCATCGGGAAGTCGGCTTCCTTCTTCTCGACCATCGTGTCGCCGAGCTTCACCGAGGTGGCCTTGGCGAACTTGATGTTGTCTTCGAGCGGATCGACGCTGGCCATGAAGTAGGCGACGTTGTGCGTGCGGATCTTGTCGCCGTTCTCCGCCAGCGACTTGCACTCGATGGTGCAGCCCTGGGTGAACGCCTTCGGGAACCACGCCACCACCACGGCCGACTTGCCGCGGTACTCCGACAGCTTGTGGGTCTTGCCGTCGGTGCCCTGCAGGGTGAAGTCGGGGGCCATGTCGCCCACCTTCAGCGTGGGCGCCTGGGCGGTCTGGGCGGAGGGAGCGGACACCTGCAGCAGCAGGGCGGCGGCAGCGGAGAGGACGGTCAGGGACACAGCACGCATTCGGGGACTCCTCGTGAAAACACGCCGGCGGGCCTCGCGCGAGCCGTCCGGCTGGATTGATCCTACTCGCGGATCGCCGCGAAGCGCCGCCCCGGTAAGACGCCGGACCGCGCCGACGGGATCCGTGCCTGAGCCATCGGACCTCAGCCGCGGCCGGTCAGAGCGCCGGGTGCTCGGTCTCGGTGAGGATGGCGGTGACGACGGCGGCCAGCACGGCGGCCACGGCCTCGGCTCGGAGCCACGCCGGCGACGGCGCGATGTCGGCGCGCGAGCGACGCCAGTTCACGAGCCCGCAGCCCCCCACCGCTGCGACCGCGGCCAGCTTCAGCAACAGCCACCGTCCGTAGGGCGAACCGATGAGATCCGCGAGCGTGCCGACGTAGGTCACGGCCAGCACGCCGCCCGACACACCGGCCAGGGCCGCGCACGTGAGGGCGATGGGCGAGAAGCGCGCCACGACGCGGCCCACGGCCGCGAGGTCCGCGCCGGGTCCGTGCGTCGACAGCGCCAGCACAGCGACGGTGCCGAGCCACGCGCCGGTCACGAGCACGTGCGCCGCGTGCGTGATCTGCTGCCACGTGGTCACGGCGCCATGGCCGAGCAGCGGCGTTGCCAGGCTCCATGCCACGGCCACGAGCGCCGGCCCGATCCACACGCCCCGGGCGACCGCGCCGAGCGACGCCACGGCCAGCGCCGCCACCGTGGCCGCGAGTTGCCACTGCCAGCGTCCGCCCCAGCGGCTCTCGAGCACGACACGCGTCAGCGTCTCGCGATCGGGCCACCCGTCCGCGACGATCGAGGCGTGCACCCACGCGCGCGCCGCCACCGCGACGAGCGCCGCCGCGGCCGCCACGCGCGCCACCCGCGCCGCGCGCGGCAACAACACGGCGCCGGACGACGACCGCGCGAGCGCGGCCGCCATCACGGCGCCGACGTAGGAGAGCGTCGCCATGTAGGCGACGATCTTCGGCAGTGATTCCAGCGTGAGCGAGTCACCCATGACGCGCGGATCCGGCCGGCTCGCGTCGAGCCGCCGGACACGGCGGCGCTAGCGGGTCTGGCGCACGCTGAAACTGTACTCGCCCTTCTGCTGATGGCCGTCGTCGCCGGCCGCCTGCCACGACACCTTGTAGCTGCCGTCGGGCGTCGCGCCATCGACGGACGCCGACATCGACTTCTCTTCGATGGCGAGCGTGCCCAGCTTCACCTCGCCCGAAGGACCGGTGACGGTGATCTTGCTGACGGCCTTGTCGGGCGTCTCGGTGAACCAGATCTGCACCTTGGCCGGCTTGCCCGCCACCACCGCGTCGGCCGCCGGCAGCGACTTCGTGAGCTTCATGTGGGCCAGCACGGTCACGCTGAACGACATCAGCAGCACCGCGGCGACGCCCATCGCCATCCGTCTCGTCATGGCTGTCTCCTCCGTCCCGATACGATAGGGGCCCGCGACTGGCGGGCCCTGCGGCGAATTGACGCGTCCGCCAGCTCGTCCGGCCGCCGTCAGCGCGGCATCGGATACTTCCCGAGCTTCCGTTGCAGCGAGCGCCGGTGCATCGACAACGCCCGCGCCGCCTCCGAGATATTACCGCCGCAATCGGCCAGCACCCGCTGGATGTGCTCCCATTCCACGCGGGCCAGGGATGGCGTATCGACGGGCAGCTCGCGCGGCCGGGCATCGAGGCCGCGCTGGAACGCGTCGAGGATGCGGTCGGCGTCCGTGGGCTTGGTGAGGTAGTGCGCGGCGCCGAGCCGGATGGCCTCGAGCGCGGTGGCGATGCTGCCATAGCCCGTCAGCACCACCACGGTGGTGGTGGCGTCGATGGCCTTCAGCTCGCGCACCACGTCGAGCCCCGACATGTCGGGCAGGCGCAGGTCCACCACGGCCATCTCCGGGCTGTCGGCGGTGGCCGCGGCCAGCGCCGAGGCGCCATCGGGCACGCCCACGGCGTCGTAGCCGCGCTGCTCGAGCGCGTTCACGAGCACGGAGCGGAACACGTCGTTGTCTTCCACGACGAGGATGGTGGGCTGCATGCGGCCCGGCTCCTTCATGACGCCGGCAGCTCCAGCACCACCGAGGTGCCTCGGCCCAGCGCCGATCGCACCGAGAGCGCACCGCCCATCTGCTCGGCGAACGCGCGCGCCAGGAACAGGCCCAGGCCCAGCCCGGCGCCGTCGGGCTTGGTGGTGACGAACGGCTCGCCGACACGCGCGGTGAGCTCATCGCTCATGCCATGGCCCTCGTCGACGATCTCGAGGCGCACGCCCCGCGACTGCTCGACACGCAGCGCCACGCGCTGCGCCGGCGCCGAGGCGTCGAAGGCGTTCTGCAGCAGGGCCACCACCACCTGGCGCAGCGGCTCGGCCGGCGCGGCGATCGGCCGCGGCGACGCCGGCAGCTGCACGTCGAGGCGCGCGGCGCGTCCTTCGCCGAGACGCAGGCGCACGTCCGCGGCCAGTGCCGCCGGCGCAATCTGGGTGTCCGCCGACGACGCCGAGGCGGCGCGTCCGCTGAGTTGATCGAGCACCAGCGTGCAGCGATCGATCTCGCGACGCATCACCCGCAGCATCTCCTGCGACGTGGCGTCGTCGAGCGTGCCGCCGGACGACGCCCGTTCGAGCTCGCCCACCAGCGTACGCACCGAGCTCAATGGGGTGGCCAGTTCGTGCGCCGCCCCGGCGCCGAGCGACAGCAGCGCGGCGAGCCGTTCGCTGCGTTCCGCCTGGGCGCGCGCCGCCAGCAGCTCACGCTCGCGCTGCGCCAGCGCTTCCGAGACGCGTCCGACGAAGTAGGCGATCAGCGCCGCGGCCGCCGAGAGCGCCACCCACATGCCGCCGAGGTGCAGCGTGATGGCGTACTGGCTGGTGTCGGGATCGGTGAACTCGAGTGGCCGGTACCAGAAAAACGTCAGCGCGTAGGCGCCGATGGACACCGCCGACACCGCCAGGGCCCAGCGGTGCCCGAGCGTGACGGCGGCCAGCGTGATGCCCACGAGATACACCACGCTGAACGGATTCATCGGTCCGCCCGCGAAGTACAGGATGCCGGTGAGCAGCGCGCCATCGAGCAGCAGCGACGAGCCGATCACCATGCGGCTCGGCTCGGGCGATCGCAGCTGCAGCGCCAGCACCACGTTGGTCGCGGCCAGGGCCGCCAGCAGCACCGCGATCGGCGCCCGCGGTACCTCGATGCCGAAGAGCGGTGTGGCGCCGAGGCCGAGGGCCAGCCCCACGAGCGAGGCCCAGCGCAGGCGCACCAGCCACGGCAGCACCACCAGCGAGGCGCGGGCCGGTTGCGACGAAGAAGCGGTGAGCGGCATGGCGTCGGCGTCTGTCCGGACGTCGCCCGATCCTACGTGCGTCAGGCAGACGGCGGATCGCGTCCCAGGACGTTGCGACGAAATGTCGCAGCGGCGGCCGAGGCTGGCGGCCGGCCGGCGTATCCTGTCGCCCCGTGCCGTTCTCCAGTCCCACCCTGGCCCCGCACGCGGCGACCATCGCCGGCATCCGCGCCGAGATGAACATCGCCGCCCGCGCCGGCGCCCCCGGGTGTGTCGCCGTCATCGCCGTCGCGATCGCCGGAGCGTGGGGGCTGCTGCGCGTCTCGGACTGGAATCCCGACTGGTGGCACGAGCCCGCCACCCTGGCCGCCCTCGCCGGCTATCCCGTGGCGCTCTGGATCACCTGGAAAATCGGCGCCTCGTTCGCCGCGCCCGAGACCACCCGGGCCGAGCAGGCGTGGGCGCGCCTGGTCGACGAGATCATGCCGGCCGTGATGGCCTCCCTGCGGCCCGGCGCCCGCTTCGACGCGCGGGCCGAAGCGCCGCGCGAATATCTCGAACACTCTCGCCTGTCGCGGTGGGCGCTGATGACCAGCGGCAACCGCCTGCAGTGGTCCACGGATGACCTCGCGCTCGAGTGCTACGCCATTCACTGCGTGACGCGCGACGACTCGGCCAGCGTCGACCGGCACTTCGTGGGCCTGCTCGCCCGCGCCCCGCTGCGCGAGCTCGATCACGACTTCCACGTGGTGGTGAAGTCGCGACGCCAGTTCGATCAGCAGGTGCCCGCGCCGGCCGAGAGCGCGGCGATCACCGACTTCGACCTCGACCCCGACTATCGCGTCATCACCAACTGGGAGCCGTTCGCGCGCGCCGTGCTCACGTCCGACGTGCAACGCGCGTTACGCGCGGTGGCAGCGGATGACCCGGTGACGCACGTGTCGGTGGCGCACGGCGCAGTGTGGGTGGGCGTGGAAGACGAACGGCACTGGTTCGTCGACTTCCCCAGGTTCTCGTTCACCTTCATCGACAGCCTGAACGACGCGCACCTCGCGGCGCTGGCCGCGCGGCTCGATCGCATCGACGCACTTGCCGGGCTGCTGGCGCGGGCGGTGCGGGCGCAGGCGTCCGGCACACGGTGACGCGGACGGGAGCGGATTCAGGGAACGGGAAGGCCCGACGCGAAAGGAAGGGGTGGTACCGGTACGGGGATTCGAACCCCGGTTCCATGGCTGAGAACCACGTGTCCTGACCCCTAGACGATACCGGCACACGCTGGCGGCAGGGTCGGCGCCGTCAGGAACCTCTAACATTACCGTCCGCTTCGGGCACTGTCAACCTCTCCGCCGCTCCCGCCGGCACGGGTCGCGACGACGCTGCCCGCTGCCCGTCGCGTCACACTAGAATCGACGGATGCAGCTCGTTCGCCGCGCGCTCGTCGTGCTCGTCGTCCTCGCCCTCGGCGCCGCCGGCGCCGCCTGGGTGCTCGCCGGCCGCGAGGCCGGCCCCACGATCGAGATCAAGAGCCCGGCCACGACCATCGGCCAGAAGAGCACGCTCGAGCTCTTCGTCGATGCACCCGCCGGCAAGCTCACGCGGCTCACCGCCACGGTGTCGCAGAACGGCCAGTCGATGCCGGTGTTCGCGCTCGACGACGCCAACGGCACCGCCGGCGACGTGAAGCAGGCCTCGTCGGATCGCCTGTGGGTGATTCGTCCGATCGGCAAGGCCACGCAGCCCGGTCTCGTCGCCGGCAAGGCCACGATCACGGTGACGGCAGCGCGGCCCGTGCTCTTCGGCTATCGCGAGGCGGTGTCGACCACGACCAAGGAGGTCACCGTACGGCTCGAACCGCCGCGCGTGGCGGTGGTCTCGATCCACCACTTCCTCAACCTCGGCGGCTCCGAGTTCGTCGTCATGCGCGCCACGCCCAACGACGTCGAGGCCGGCGTGAAAGTGGGCAACACCACGTTCCGCGCCTTCCCTGGCAGCGCCGTGGGCCTGAGCGATCCGGCGCTGCGCGTGGCGTTCTTCGCGCTGCCCTTCGATCAGGACGCCGCCACGCCGGTCACCGTGTTCGCGCGCGACGAGGGCGCCAACGAAGCGGTCGCCGCGCTGGAACGGCAGGCGTTCCCGAAAGTGTTCCAGCGATCGCGCATCCCGATCGACGACGCCTTCCTGAACAAGGTCGTGCCGCCGATCGTGTCGAACACGCCGGATCTCGGCGTCGACGCGAGCAAGCTGCTCGACGCCTTCCTCGTGATCAACCGCGACCTGCGCCAGAAGAACAACGCCACGATCGCGTCGCTGGCGGCGAAGACGGCGCCGAAGATGCTGTGGACCGAGGCGTTCGCGCAGCTCGGCAACACGCAGGTGGAATCGCGCTTCGCCGATCACCGCACCTACGTCTACCAGGGCAAGGACGTCGACCAGCAGACGCACCTCGGCTTCGACCTGGCGTCGACCGCGCACGCGGCGGTCACGTCGTCGAACGCCGGCGTCGTCGTGCACGCGGCGTTCCTCGGCATCTACGGCAACTGCGTGATCGTCGATCACGGCCTGGGCGTGCAGTCGCTCTACGCGCACATGTCGTCGATGGACGTGAAGGAAGGCGATACCGTCACCAAGGGCCAGACGCTCGGCCACTCGGGCACCACCGGTCTTGCCGGCGGCGACCACCTGCACTTCACGATGCTGGTCGGCGGCGTGCAGGTGAACCCTGTGGAGTTCTGGGATCCGCACTGGATGGAAGATCGCGTGTTCCGCAAGATCCGCGAGGCCGGCGGCACGGCGCCGGCGGCTGGGAAGTAGCGTGATGCGCCCCTTCACTCCACGCGGCGTTGCCACCGTTGCGCTCGTCGCGATCGTGGCGACGGCCGCGTGTGGCGGCGGCACGACCAGCGCACCGGCGTCGTCGCCGGCGAACGCGGCGGTCGATCCGGCCACGACGGGCACGATCACCGGCCGCGTCGTGCTCGAGGGCACGCCACCGAAGGCGCAGACCATTCGCGTGGATGGCGACAAGACGTGCGCCACGCTCGTGCCCGGCGCCCAGCGTCAGACCGAGACGTGGGTGGTCGGCGACGGCGGCGGACTCGCGAACGTGTTCGTCTACGTGAAGACCGGCCTCGAAGGGCGCAGCTTCCCGGTGCCCGCCGAGCCCGTGATCCTCGATCAGCAGAAGTGCTGGTACACGCCGCGTGTCGTCGGCGTGCGCGTGGGCCAGTCGTTCCAGGTGCTCAACTCGGATCCGCTGCTGCACAACGTGCGCGCGCAGGCCGAGGTGAACCAGGCCTTCAACCAGGGCCAGCCGGTGCAGGGCGTGCGCTACAACCACACCTTCTCGACCGAAGAGGTGATGGTGCCGATCAAGTGCGACGTGCACGCGTGGATGAACGCGTGGGTCGGGGTGGTGAATCATCCGTACTTCGCGGTCACGGGTCCCACCGGCGAGTTCTCGTTGCCGAACCTGCCGCCAGGCACCTACGCCGTGGAGGCGTGGCACGAAGCCGGCGGCACCACCAGCGGCACGGCGACGGTGTCGGCGAAAGGCACCGCGACGTTGTCGCTCTCGTGCAAGGCGCCAGCCGCGTGAGCCCGACCATGTCGACCACGGCCACCACGCCCACCGACGTGCCGCCCGCCGCTCAGGCGCGCGTGCGCAAGGCGTGGTCCGACTACCTCGAGCTCACCAAGCCGCGGCTGAACCTGCTGGTGGTGGTGACGACGTGGGCCGGCTACTACCTCGGCATGCGCGCGGACGCACCGGCCATGCTGATGGTGCACACGGTGGTCGGCACCACGCTGGTCGCCGGTGGCGCGTCGGTGCTGAACCAAGTGTGGGAGAAGGACACCGATCGCCTGATGCGGCGCACGCGCCGGCGGCCGCTGCCCGATGCGCGGCTGCAGGCGGGGCCCGCGTTGTGGTTCGGCGTGCTGCTCACGATCGGGCCTCGCGGCGGCATGGAACATCGGCGAATCTGCTCTCGGCGCTCGTCGCCGTGGCCACGGTGCTGAGCTACGTGATCGTCTACACGCCGATGAAGCTGAAGTCGTCGCTGTCGACGATCGTCGGCGCGGTGCCCGGCGCGCTGCCGCCGCTCATCGGCTGGGCCGCCGCCACCGACTCGCTGTCGACCGGCGGCTGGGTGCTCTTCGCCATCGTGTTCCTGTGGCAGATGCCGCACTTCCTCGCCATCGCGTGGATGCACCGCGACGACTACGCGCAGGCCGGCATGCCGCTGCTGCCGGTGCTCGAGCCGAGCGGCCACAGCACCGGACGGCAGGCCCTGCTCTACGCGGCGGCGACGATTCCGGTGAGCCTGCTGCCGACGCTCATCGGACTCGCCGGCCCGCGGTATCTCATCACCGCCATCGTGCTCGGCGCGGTAGTGCTGTGGCTGTCGTTCGAGTTCGCGGCCACGCGCACGCACGTCACGGCGCGGCGCCTCTTCTTCGCGACGATCATCTACCTGCCGCTGCTGTGGGGCGCCCTGGTGGCCGACCACGCGGCCCTCGGATAAGGACGGAACCAGGGCTATGTGCGGCATCGCGGGACGGGTCAACTTCGCAAGCGGCGCGCCGGTGGATGCCGGCGTCGTCGGCGCGATGTGCGATCTCATCGCCCATCGCGGCCCCGACGGGCACGGCGTGCACTGCGACGGCATGATCGGCTTCGGCCACCGGCGGCTCGCCATCATCGACCTGAGTCCGCTCGGCCGCCAGCCGATGCAGACCGACGACGGCCAGGTCGTCATCACCTTCAACGGCGAGATCTACAACTTCCAGGAACTGCGCGACGCCCTCGAGGCGCGCGGCCATCGCTTCCGCTCGCACAGCGACACGGAGGTGATCCTGGCGGCGTATCGCGAGTACGGCGACGCCTGCGTCGAGAAGCTCGCCGGCATGTTCGCCTTCGCGATCTGGGACGCGCCGCGACGCCGCCTGCTCATCGCCCGCGATCGCCTCGGCAAGAAGCCGCTGCACTACCGCATCGATGGCGACGGCATCGCCTTCGCGTCCGAGCCCAAGGCGTTCCTCGCCGACCCGGGATTCGAGGCGCGCGTGAACCCGCAGGCGATCGCCGACTACCTCAGCCTGCAGTACGTGCCGGCGCCGCTCTCGGCGTTCGCCGGCGTGCAGAAGCTGCCGCCGGCCCACGTGCTGGTGGTGGAAGACGGCCGCGTCGACGTGCGTCGCTACTGGCGGCTGTCGTACGCGCGTCAGCAGACCGCGATCTCCGACGACGACGCCATCGAGGCGATGATCGAGCAGACCCGCCGCGCGGTGCGCCGCCGGCTGGTGAGCGACGTGCCGCTCGGCGCGTTCCTGAGCGGCGGCATCGACTCGGGCCTGGTCGTGTCGTTCATGGCCGAGTGCCTCGACACGCCCGTGCGCACGTTCTCGATCGGCTTCGACGACGAGGCGTACAACGAACTGCCGGCGGCGCGCATGGTGGCCGAGAAGTACGGCACGCGCCACGAGGAGTTCGTGGTGCGGCCGCGCGCCGCCGACCTGCTGCCGCAGCTCGTGTGGCACTACGGCGAGCCGTACGCCGACTCGTCGGCCCTGCCCACCTACGTGCTGTCGGAGCTGACGCGCCGTCACGTCACCGTGGCCCTCAACGGCGACGCCGGCGACGAGAACTTCGCCGGCTACGACCGCTACCGCGCCATGGTGATGGCCAACCGGCTCGAGGCCGTGCCGCGATCGCTGCGTCGAACGGGCGCCGCCGTGTCGGCCGCGATCGCCGCCGCGGTGCCGAACCGCACCCTGCGCCGCGGCGCCCGTTTCGCGCGCCGCCTCGCCGACACGCCCGAGCGTCGCTACGCCGGCTGGGTGCTGCACTTCGAGCCGTCGCTCAAGCGCACGCTGTGCACGCCCGAGTTCCTCGCCGCCACCGAGGAACACGGCTACTCGTATCTCGAGTCGGCGTTCGCCGGCTCGGACGCCACCACGTGGCTCGAGCGCACGCTCGACGTCGACGTCCGCACCTACCTGCCGGAAGACCTGCTCGTGAAGGTCGACATCGCCACCATGGCGCACGGCCTCGAGGGCCGCTCGCCGTTCCTCGATCACGACCTGATGGAGTTCGCGGCGTCGCTGCCGGCGCGCTTCAAGCTGCGCGGCGGCGAGAAGAAGTGGCTGCTGCGGCAGCTGGCCCGGCGCCGCCTGCCGCCGACGCTGCTGACGCTGCCGAAGAAGGGCTTCGGCGTGCCCATCGATCGCTGGTTCCGCGAGGACCTGCGCGAGACGCTGCGCGACGTGCTCTTCGACGGCCGCCTCGCGGGACGCGGCTACGTGCGCATGGACGCCGTGCAGCGGATCTACGACGAGCACGTCAGTGGACAGGCCCTGTGGCACTTCCAGCTGTGGAACCTGCTGATGCTCGAGCTGTGGCACCGCATGTTCATCGACGAGCGCCCGACCGGCGCGCCCGCGCGCGTGCCGATCGCGGACGAGGCGCCGGCGCCCGTGGCGGGCTGAACAGCGGGCCCTGGGTCATGCGTCGCATCGCCGGCGTCTTCATCGCCCTGGGTCTGAGCGTGGCCGTCGCGCCGCCGCGAGTGTACGCGCGTCAGACCTCGGCGGCCGCCGCGTTGCCGGCGGTGACGGACGTCGTCGAACGCGCGCAGCCGTCGGTCGTGTCGATCGCCGGGCCCGGCGGCGCCATCGGCAGCGGCTTCGTCGTGCGTGCCGACGGCCTCGTCGCCACCAACGCGCACGTGGTCGATGCCGCGGCAGCACTCACCGTCACGCTGGCGGACGGCACCCGCCTCGCCGCCAGGGTGGCGGCCCGTCATCCGGTACAGGACCTGGCGCTGCTGCGCGTGAGTGCCGGGCGGGCGTTGCCGGCCCTGGCGCTGCGCGACGGCGATCCGCGCGTCGGCGAGTGGGTGATCGCGCTCGGCAATCCGTTCGGCCTGGGCCCCACGGCCACCATCGGCATCATCGGCGCGACCGGCCGCGCGCTGGGCCGCACCGGACCGCAGGCGGCGCTGGTGCAGACCGACGCGGCGATCAACCCCGGAAACTCGGGCGGCCCGCTCTGCGATGTGCAGGGGCGGGCCGTCGCGGTGGCCAGTGCGGCCGTCACGGTGGGCCAGGGGATCGGGTTCGCGATACCGATCGCCCTGGTCCGCGAGATGGTGGCGCAGGCGCCCGCGGCGAAGTAGCCACGGACGCCCGCCGCTGCTTATGGCGTCGGGAAGAACGACACGATCGTCTGCTTCAACTCGCCGGTGAGCACGTTGTGCACGATCACCAGCACCGGCGCCGGCAGGCTGCTCGTGCCGGCCACCTTCTTGTAGACCGTCGCGAAGCCCTTGCTGTAGACGATCTGGCCACACTGCGGCGAGCCGTTGAACAGGCAGCCAGCCGCCGTGCCGTCCGGGCGCTGGTTGGCCGCCTTGTAGGCGTCGACCACTGCGTTGGCGGCCGACTTGAGACCATCGAGCTTCTTCTTCAGCGCGTCCTTGTCCTTCGGCCGGTTGGTGTCGATCTGACCGAGCAGATTGAGGACCGGCGTGAGCGCGTCCGGACCGACGATGTAGACGTCGTTGCCGTCAGGCACGCGGAGGTCGAGCCCCTCACCTTCGATCACGGATCCAGGCTGGTCGAAGAAGTTGAAGCTGACGGACCCGGTGGTGATGACGGCATCGAGGGCACCTGTGCCGCCATAGGTCTGCAGCAGGCTGCCGGCGACCATGATGACGCTGCTCCTCGCGACCAGGCCCATCGTCGGCACGTAGGCCTTCTGGATGAGCCGGCCCTGGATGCCCATGCTCGACAGCAACCTCGGCGAGGCTGTAGTCGGTGGCAACCGCCTGCGCGTAGAACGCCGACGGCGTGATGGTCGGCGCGGAAGCGTCCAGCGCCGCGAGGTAGCCATCGAGCGCCGGCCGTGCCGACGCCGCCAGGCCCTGCTGCTGCAGCGTCGAGATCAGGCGCTCCAGCTGCGCGTCGAGCAGCCTCGGCACGCGCACCGACAGCAGGTGGTTCATGAGGCTGCCGTACTTCACGGTGCCGTGCAGGGTTGGCGTCAGCGCTTCCACCTGCGTGATCACCGACTCGAGCTGGGCGTTGCATGACGCCAACCGGACGTCGTCGTTCACCGGTGAGACCAGCCGCATCTGCCGCACGTAGGCCTCGACCTCGGCGAACTTGGCGTTGGCATCGGTGAGCGCCTGCGCCCACTGCGCGTCCACCGGCGCCTCGTGGTATCCGGCGGCGTCGAGCTGCGCGGGGGTCGGCAGGAAGCCACCCGTGGGCGCGAACGGCGTGCTGCGCCGCAGGTCCTCGAGATCCAGCCCATTGCGCGTGGCCTGCAGCGTGTTCTTCAGCGTCTGGATGGCGGCGAGATCGTTGGCGGCAACGGCCGAGGCCAGCGCCTCGATCGTCTCCGTGGTGCGCTGCACCGCGGCGCCGAGCTGGCTGAACACCACCTGCTGCGTGCCGGACGACGTGTCGTTGGTGACGACGAGCGGCAGGTCCACCACCGCGCCGCTCGCCAGCTCGGTGACGCGCACCGTGAAGAGCCCGCGCGTGGCGGACACGGTGGTCACCTGGGCGCCGGCCACGATCGGCAGCGGGCCGGAGAACTCGCCCGTCTGTCCGAGCACGTCAATCGTGACTGCCGGTGTGGGAACGATTGGCGTGCCTGCGGTATCCACCACCTGCACACGCACGTTGACCGGATCGCCGGCGTTCACGATGCTCGTGGCGAGCGACGCCAGGAGGCCGTTGCCGCGCGAGACCACGAGGTCGACGGCCGAACCCGGCGCCGCCGACGAACCGGCGGTCGGCGTCTGCGCAATCACCTCACCAGCGGGGACCGTGGCGCTCGTGGCCAGCGTGACGGCCCCGAGCGTGAGGCGCGCGTTCACGAGCTGCCCCTGCGCGGCGGCCTGCGTCTGGCCGACCACGTTCGGCACGGCTGCCGGCGGCGGCCCCGCCGAGACGACCAGCGACACGATGCCGCCTGCCGGGACGACCGTGCCGCCTGCCGGGGTCTGGCTGATCACCTGGCCGGCCGGGAAGGCGCTCGGCACCGGGAACACGGCCCAGACCTGCAGGCCCACATTCGTGACCGCCGCGACCGCCGCGGCCTGCTGCTGGCCGATGACGTTCGGCACGCGTGGCGCGCCGGTGCTCGGCACCACGCTGACCAGCTGCGAGCTCGACGCGCCGTGACCATCGGTGGCGATGATCAGGAATTGCACGAGAGGACTCTTGCTGGAGTTGTAGTCCATGAAGCCGCAGGAGAGCAGTCCACTCGCGGCGTTGATGCTGCACCCGGGGCCTCCGAGGGCCACGAAGTCCTGGTCGAAGACGGCGCCGAGACGGTAGGTCACGGTGTCGCCCGCGTCGGGGTCGACGGCAAAGGCGGCGTACGAGAAGCCGCTGAAGGGCGTGTACACCTGCGGCGGCGTACTGGTGAACACCGGCGGGCGATTGCTCGGCGCGATGTCGATCGTCACCTTCGCCACGCTGGAAAGCGACCCGTCGCTGACCGTGTAGAGGAACGACGTCTGGTTCGGCTTGTTGCCGTTGCCCGGCAGCGGCTCCGGGGCCACGGTGCCGAACACGTTGGTGCGGCGATCGGCGAACGGGTTGCCGTAGTCGAGCGGCACGCGACCGCTGACCGACACGGCCGCGCCACCGGATGACATCTGCGAGAGACCGCCGGTGACGCCACGCCAGGGGCTGCCTCCCGACGTCAGCACCCAGATGCCGTAGTCCGGCTGGAAGAGCCCGGCGTTCACGATCACGACCTCGGCCCGGCCGTCGCCATCGAGGTCGGCCACCGACGGCACGAACCGCGATCCGCCAGCGTCGCCGAACTGGGCGAACGGCACCGTCGCTTTGACCGACCCGTCGACGCCGTTCAGGAAATACAGGGCGTCGGTGTGCTGCTTGATCACCTCCGGCACGCCGTCTCCATCCAGGTCGAAGACCGCCACGCGTGACCTCGCGCTGACGTACCCCGGGCCATACGCCGTGGCCGGTCCGGCCGTGAGCCACTTCAGCCGCCCGTCGTGCCCGACGGCCAGCAGCATGTCGAGGCCGAGCCCGTAGTCAAAGTACGGGAAGAGGACGTCGGCGAAGCCGTCGCCGTCGACATCCGCCACCGTGAGATTCGTGAACAGGTTCGTGGCGCCGTTGCCGAGGGGATAGCGCCACAGCAGCGTGCCGTCGGACTTGTAGGCTTCGAGATTGCCGAGCCGTCCGTACGGGGCCAGCCTGGTGATGGCCACGACCTCGACGTCAGGCGTGTCATCGAGGTTGCCGATCGCGATGTGCGGCGTGCCGACCGGCAGTTCCCACTTCGGGCTGCCGTCGAGCGCGAACACGACGCCGCCATAGACGATCTCGACCTCGCCGTCGCGATCGAGGTCGAAGACGATCGGCGGCTGGAAGTTCTGCTGCTCGTTCCGGTCGCCGTTCGCCGCCCGGTTGTTGATCGCCGCGCCGATCGAGTACATCGTGCGGCGCTTGGCACCGGTCGGGCCATTGACGATGGTGACGCGACGGCAGTCGACGACACCGGTTGGCGCCTGTTCGACGTACAACGAGCAGTCGTTGGCGTTGCTGGAGTTCCCGAACAGAATCACCGGCACGTCGTTCGGTGTGAGTCGCGCGATCGTCACCCCTGCGGCCGACGCCGCCCCGGGGTTGGTGTAGGTGAAGCCGACTCCCGGCGCCGCCGGGTTGCGGGTGACCGACAGGCGCTGGCTCACCCACTTCTCGGCGCCCGTGCGCGCGTCGAACGCCATCAGGTGGTCGGCGTCGTCATAGACCGACGGGTCGCAGTTCGCCGTGGTGACGACTTCCGGAATCCCGTCGTCGTCGATGTCGCCCACCGCCCATCCCTCGAGATCGGAGCTCGCCCGGCACGGCTGCGTGTATGGCGCTGGCAACACCCCGCCGAATCCGCCGGCGAACGACCACAGCGGCGTACCAGTCGGCCCGTCGAACGCCGCAAAGCCGCCAAACGTCTTCACGACGACGTCGCGCACGCCGTCACCGGTGACGTCCACCTCGTAGTGCCCAAGGTAGCCGCCGTCCATGCGCGCCTTGTAGCGAACCACCGGCTGGAACGGCGGTCCGGTCGGCCCGGACGGCGCCACATAGGTGAAGCTGCCGTCAGGATTCGGACCGCTGAGGGTGCCCTTGTCGGGCGCGCTGCCTGCGAGGGGCGACGCCGTGATCGGGTCGCCGTCCGGGTCGCTGTCGTTGTTGAGCAGGCCGGAAGCAGGGACGTTCATCGTCTGCCCGACGGGCACGACATAGTGATCGTCGACCGCGGTCGGCGGACGGTTGGTCGAGACCTGCGGCACGACGATCGAGAAGCTCTGCGTGGCGCTGCCGCCGCGGCCGTCGCTCACGCTCACCACCACCGGAACGCCCGCCGCGCTCGGCGTCCACGCCGATCACGCCCGTGCCGGGCACGATGGTCATGCCACCAGGCGACGTCGTCAGCGCGTAGGTCAGCGGATCGTTGTCCGCGTCAGTCGTCGGCGTCGTAGGTACGCCTGATTCACCGCGCCGGTGGTCACCGGGCTCGACGAACGTCGGCGCGCGATTCGGCTGTGCGCTGCGGCA
Organism: Vicinamibacterales bacterium; assembly: GCA_046331325.1. Classification (GTDB taxonomy): domain Bacteria; phylum Acidobacteriota; class Vicinamibacteria; order Vicinamibacterales; family UBA2999; genus CADEFD01. The sequence goes on from JAXLRB010000001.1 coordinate 274,417, forward strand.
CCACGATCGAGAAGCCTTGCGTCGCGCTGCCGCCGCGGCCGTCGCTCACGCTCACCACCACCGGGAACGTGCCGGCCGTGCTCGGCGTCCACGCGATCACGCCCGTGCCCGCCACGATCGTCATCCCGCCGGGCGCGCGGTCGTGAGCGCGTAGGTCAGCGGGTCGCTGTCCGCGTCGGTCGTCGTGGCGTCGTAGGTACGCCCGATTCACTGTGCCCGTGGTCAGCGGGCTCGACGTGAACGTCGGCGCGCGATTCGGGCTGCGGCACCACGATCGAGAAGCTCTGCGTCGCGCTGCCGCCGCGGCCGTCGCTCACGCTCACGGCTACGGGAACGTCCCGGCCGTGCTCGGCGTCCACGCGATCACGCCCGTATCGGGCACGATCGTCATCCCGCCGGGCGAGTCGTGAGCGCGTAGGTCAGCGGGTCGTTGTCCGCGTCGGTCGCGTCGGCGTCGTAGGCATACGCCCGGTTCATCGTGCCCGTGGTCACCGGGCTCGACGTGAACGTCGGCGCGCGATTCGGCTGCGGCACCACGATCGAGAAGCTCTGCGTGGCGCTGCCGCCACGGCCGTCGCTCACGCTCACCACTACGGGGAACGTGCCCGCCGCGCTCGGCGTCCACGCAATCACGCCCGTGCCGGGCACGATGGTCATCCCGCCGGGCGCGGTCGTCAGCGCGTAGGTCAGCGGGTCGTTGTCCGCGTCGGTGGCGTCCGCGTCGTAGGCGTAGTCCTGTTCACCGCGCCGGTCAGCACCGGGCTCGACGTGAACGTCGGCGCGCGATTCGGCTGCGGCACGACGATCGAGAAGCTCTGCGTGGCGCTGCCGCCACGGCCGTCGCTCACGCTCACCACCACCGGGAACGTGCCCGCCGCGCTCGGCGCCCCACGCGATCACGCCCGTGCCCGCCACGATGGTCATGCCACCAGGCGACGTCGTCAGCGCGTACGTCAGCGGGTCGTTGTCGGCGTCCGTCGCGTCGGCGTCGTAGGCATACGCCTGATTCACCGCGCCGGTCAGCACCGGGCTTGACGTGAACGTCGGCGCGCGATTCGGCTGCGGCACCACGATCGAGAAGCTCTGCGTCGCCACGCCGCCGCGGCCATCGCTGACGCTCACCACTACGGGGAACGTGCCGGCCGCGCTCGGCGTCCAGGCAATCACGCCCGTGCCCGGCACGATCGTCATCCCCGAGGGCGAGGTCGTCAGCGCGTAGGTCAGCGGGTCGTTGTCCGCGTCGGTGGCGTTCACGTCGTAGGTGTACGCCTGCCCGACCACCGCGCTGGTGATCGCGCTGGTGGTGATACTCGGGGCCCGATTGGCGCTTCCGCCCATGCCGGGACACGCATCGCCGGTGCCGCGAACCACGCTCACCGTGAACCCGGTGCCCCGGGCACTCTCGATTTCGACCTCGATCGTGTTCAGTCCAGGCCTGACGCGCACGGCCCGGCCAATGAACGGCGGCCGGGCGGCGAAGTCTGGGCCCTGAAGCTCGTAGCGGTCGTTCAGCTCGACTTCACCGCGGCTGACGAAGGGGAACTGGTCGCGGGCGCCGCCGTTGTCGACGCAGAGCGTGAACGGCCCGTCGGCCGAGGTGACGCGGAAGGTCCGCGTGACGTCCAGCGGCAGCGCCGTGGTCCGGACGAAGTCCTCGGGACCGAACACCACCGGTCCGGTCGCGCCGCCTCCCGAGCCTGAGGAGGTGGTGGTGCTGGCCACCGACGGCTGGACCACCTGCGGTCCGGCCGTGCCGGTCGCCGAGAAGACGCCCCCTGCCAGGGCCGTTACCAATGCCAGGGCGCCCACGCGGCGCCAGCGCCCCACCCGCGCCCGTCCGTCCCTCTGCCCACGCCATCCGGTCGTTGCCATGTCTTCTGCTCCCGGAGAACACGCGCTCCGGGAGGCATTGGGCGGCCGAACGCTGCACGGACACCAGTGACGGGGGGTGACGTTACCGTAACAAACGGCCACATTCAGGCTGGCACGGGCGACCGCGGCGCCATCCGCGCCTACAATTGTCGAGTCAGCTCGGATGTCCGCGCCCGCACTGCCCGCCGCTCCCGTCGCCGCGCCCTCGCCCGCCGACGTCTCGGCCGCCCTCGGGCGGGTCCTGGCCAGCCAGACATTCGCCGGTTCGCCCCGCCACCGGGCGTTCCTGGCGGCCGTGGTCCACCACCACCTCACGGGCACGGACGCCGAACCGCTGAAGGAACTGACCCTGGGCGTGGAAGTCTTCGGCCGCGACGCCGGCACGTTCGATCCCCGTGTCGACAACATCGTGCGGGTGGAGGCCCGCCGTCTCCGCGATCGCCTGAAGGCGCTACTACGACGCGGAGGGGGCCGCCGACCCGCTCGTCATCGACGTCCCCCGCGGCGGCTACAGGGCCGCCTTCGCCTCGCGGTCGGCGACGGTCACCACGACGAGCGGGACCGACGTGGCGCAGACGCACCCGCCGGTCGGCGTCGCGGCGGCGCCGGTCGCCACGCGGCGCTCGGTCGCCACGGCGCCCCGACTGCGCTGGTCGCCTACGCCGTCCTCTTCGGCGTGGCGCTTTCCGGCCTGGCGGGATTGGCCATCGTCACCACCGCGCGTCCGACGTCTGCCTCACGCGACGCCGACCGCACGCCGGCGGCCACCTGGCCGTGCTGCCGCTGGCGAACCTCACCGGCGACCCTGCCAGGGACGCGTTCGTCGATGGCCTCACCGACGAGATCACCGATGGCCTCGCGCGCGTGCCCGGGCTGCGGGTGACGGCGCGGTCGTCGGCGTTCGTGTTCCGCAACACCGCGCAGGACCTGCGACGCGTTGGCGCGTCGCTGGGCGTGTCGCACCTCGTGGAAGGCAGTGTGCAGCAAGACGGCGACCGCCTGAAGGTCACCACGCGGCTCGTACGCGGTGACGACGCCAGCGAGGTGGTCGCGATCGTGGGTCGTCCCGGCCGACGACCTCTTCAAGGTGCAGGCCAGCGTCACCCGCATGGTGGCCGACGCCATCGATCCCGAGCTCACCGTCACCACGCCCATCGGCAGCCGTGTCCGCCCGCGCAACCCGCGCGCCTTTGACGCCTACATTCGCGGCCTCGCCGCGTACCGCACGGCCACGCTCGACGGCTATCGCGAAGCCGAGCGGGGCGCGGCGGAGTGCATCCGTCTCGAGCCGTCGTTCGCGCGCGCGCACACGCTGCTCGGCATCGCGCGCTACGCGACGCTCTCCGCGGTCGGCGGTGTGCCCGACGCGACGCGGCTGCAGGAGGCGCGCGACGACTTCGACACCGCCTTGTCCCACGACCCTGACGACGCGCTCGCGCACGCCAACCTGGCCGGCATGACGTTCGAGTTCGACTACGACTGGCCGGCCGCGCGCGAACACTATCAGCGCGCGTTGAGCCTGTCGCCGCAGGCCATCGAGGCGTACGCCGGCGGCCTGCTGCTGGCCGGGCACGGTGCCGAGGCAGAGCGTCAGTATCGTCGCGCCAAGGATCTCGACCCGATGAGCCTGGCGATCCGGATGAAGCTGATCTTCACCCTGAGCGTGCTGTCGCGTCCGCAGGAAGCCCTGGCGATGGTGGACGACCTGGAGACCATGGCGCCGGCCAACCCGGCGTGGCTGCCGCTGCGCGCCGGCCTGTGGATGCAGTCGGGCGACACGGTTCGTGCTGCGGACTACGTGGCGAAGCTTCGGTCCGCGATGCCGACGCTGCCGCAACTGCCGCTGGCTGAGGCCCGACTGGCGCATCTGGCGGGCCTCCACGACGAGGCCCTGGCGAAGCTGGCTGCGGTCGAGCCGGTGCTGGGCCGGCAGTATCCGTATGCCGTCGGCGCCAGCTACGCGGCGATCGGCGAGGCCGGGCGGGCGGCGCGTTTCCTGCTCGACGCCATCGCCCGGCGTGATCCCGGCGCGGCGATGATCGTCGTCGACCACGATCTGGATCCGATCCGCCGCGCGCCTGAGTTCCGTGCCGTCTGGGACGCGGTGCCGAATCTCACCGTGGACGCCGTGTTCCCAGGCGCGGTCGCCGCCCAGCCGGCGCCCTGAGCGAACCGCGACGCCGGGCGCGGAATCCTTCCCGGCGCCCCGACGGAATCCCTCGCGCTTCGCCCCGCCGCTGGCGCGATTCCGGCCGGAATCCGGCTGGTCCGGCAGTTGCACTGCCCCCGCCATGGCTGCTTGGGTCACGATCGACGGCAACGAGGCCGCGGCCTCCGTCGCCCACCGCGTCAACGACGTCATCGCCATCTACCCCATCACGCCGTCGTCGGCGATGGGCGAGCTGGCCGACGAGTGGACGGCGAAACACCACCCGAACATCTGGGGCGACGTGCCCTCGGTGACCGAGATGCAGTCGGAGGCCGGCGCCATCGGCGCCTGCCACGGCGCCCTGCAGGGCGGGTCGCTCGCCACCACGTTCACGGCGAGTCAGGGCCTGCTGTTGATGATCCCGACGCTCTACAAGATCGCCGGGGAACTCACGCCGTTCTGCCTCCACGTGGCGGCGCGCACGGTGGCGACGCACGCGCTGTCGATCTTCGGCGACCACTCCGACGTCATGGCCTGCCGGCAGACGGGCGTAGCGCTGCTCTGCTCGGCTTCGGTGCAGGAGGCGCACGACTTCGCGCTCATCGGCCAGGCGGCCACCCTGGCCTCGCGCATCCCGTTCCTGCACTTCTTCGACGGCTTCCGCACCTCGCACGAGGTGGCCAAGATCCAGCCGCTCTCGGACGACGACCTGCGCGCGATGCTGCCCGACGATCTCGTGGCCGCGCATCGACGCCGCGCCCTCACACCCGACGCGCCGGTGCTGCGCGGCACGGCGCAGAATCCCGATGCCTACTTCCAGGCGCGCGAGGCGTGCGCGCCGTTCTACGCGGCGGCGCCAGCAATCGTGCAGCGCACGTTCGACCAGTTCGCCGCGATCACGGGGCGGCAGTACCACCTGTTCGACTACGTCGGGCATCCCGAGGCGGACCGCGTGGTGGTGCTGATGGGCTCGGCGACGGACACGGCGGACCAGGCCGCGGCCTGGCTGCACGCGCGCGGCGAGAAGGTGGGCGTGCTGAAGGTGCGGCTGTACCGGCCGTTCGACATCGACGCGTGTCTCGCCGCGTTGCCCGCCACCACGCGCGCCATCGCCGTGCTGGACCGCACCAAGGAGCCCGGGGCCGTCGGCGAGCCGCTGTATCAGGACATCGTGACCGCGCTGTACGAAGGACGCGCGTCCGGCCGCGTGGCGCTGCCGGCCGACGTCACCGTGATCGGCGGCCGCTACGGGCTGTCGTCGAAGGAATTCACGCCGGCCATGGCATGTGCCGTGTTCGAGGAACTGGCGAAGGCCACGCCGAAGCGCCGCTTCACCATCGGCATCGTCGACGATGTCAGCCACAGCTCGCTCGACTGGGATCGCGCTCTCGATCTCGAGCCGGCCGAGGTGTCGCGCAGTGTGTTCTTCGGGCTCGGCGCCGACGGCACCGTGGGCGCCAACAAGAACTCGATCAAGATCATCGGCGAAGAGACCGACGCGTTCGCGCAGGGCTACTTCGTCTACGACTCGAAGAAGTCGGGCGCCATCACCATCTCGCACCTGCGCTTCGGGCCGCGGCCCATCCGATCGCCGTTCCTGATCCAGCAGGCGGGCTTCGTCGGCTGCCACCAGTTCAACTTCCTCGACCGCTACGACGTGCTGCAATACGCGGCGCCCGGCGCCACGGTGCTGCTGAACGCACCCTACGGGCCCGAGGCCGTGTGGGACGCCCTGCCGCGCGAGGTGCAGCAGGCCATCGTCGACAAGGGGCTCACCGCCTACACGATCGACGCGGTGGCGGTGGCGCGGGCCAACGGGATGGGCACGCGCATCAACACCGTGATGCAGACGTGCTTCTTCGCGCTGTCGGGCGTGCTGCCGCGCGACGAAGCCATCGCCAGGATCAAGCAGGCGATCGCCAAGACCTACGCGAAGCGCGGGCCCGACGTGGTGCAGAAGAACTTCGCGGCCGTCGACGACACGCTGCAGCACCTGCACAAGGTGGACGTGCCCGCAGCCGTCACTGCACGCCGCGGGCGCGCGCCGATCGTCGCGCCGCACGCGCCCGACTTCGTGTCGCGCGTGTCGGCGGTGATGCTGGCCGGCCAGGGCGATCTGCTGCCGGTGAGCGCCTTCCCCGTGGACGGCACGTGGCCCGTGGGCACGTCGCAGTGGGAGAAGCGCGCCATCGCGCAGGACATCCCGACGTGGGACGCCGGCATCTGCATCCAGTGCAACAAGTGCGCGCTGGTCTGTCCGCACGCGGCGATCCGCGTGAAGGTGTATCCCGAGGCGGCGCGGGCCGGTGCGCACGAGTCGTTCAAGTCGGTGCCCTTCAAGACACGCGAGGGCGAGTACGGACAGGGCATGGCCTACACGGTGCAGGTGGCGCCGGAAGACTGCACCGGCTGCACGCTGTGCGTGCAGGTGTGCCCGGCCAAGGACAAGGCCAACCCGCGCCACAAGTCGCTCGAGATGGCGCCAATGGCGGCGCTGCGCGATCAGGAGCGCGAGAACTACGCGTTCTTCCTCGGCCTGCCGGAAGCGGATCGCACGCAGGTGAAGCTCGATCTGAAGGGCACGCAGTTCCTGCAGCCGCTCTTCGAGTACTCGGGCGCGTGCTCGGGCTGCGGCGAGACGCCGTACATCAAGCTGATGACGCAGCTCTTCGGCGATCGCGCCATCATCGCCAACGCCACCGGCTGCTCGTCGATCTACGGCGGCAACCTGCCGACCACGCCCTACACGACCAACGCCGATGGACGTGGTCCGGCGTGGGCGAACTCCCTGTTCGAGGACAACGCCGAGTTCGGTCTCGGATTGCGGCTGTCGCTCGACCAGCACATCGCGCAGGCGCGCGCGCTGGTCACGGCAATGCGTCCGGCGCTCGGCGACGGGCTCGTCGACGCGCTGCTCGACGCCGATCAGCACGACGAAGCCGGCATCGCCGCGCAGCGCGAGCGCGTGTCGGCACTGAAGGCGCGCCTCGCCGGCCTCGCGACCGACGAGGCGTCGCGGCTCACCTTGCTCGCCGACTACCTCGTGAAGAAGAGCCTGTGGATCGTCGGCGGCGACGGCTGGGCCTACGACATCGGCTTCGGCGGCCTCGATCACGTGATGGCGCTGGGCCGCGACGTGAACATCCTGGTGCTCGACACCGAGGTCTACTCGAACACCGGCGGCCAGCAGTCGAAGGCCACGCCGCTCGGCGCCTCGGCGAAGTTCGCCATCGCCGGCAAGGCCACGGGCAAGAAGGATCTCGCGGCCATGGCCATCGACTACGGCCACGTCTACGTGGCCCGTGTCGCCTTCGGCGCGAAAGACACGCACACGGTGAAGGCCCTGCAGGACGCCGAGTCGTATCCCGGGCCGTCGCTCGTCATCGCCTACAGCCACTGCATCGCGCACGGCTACGACATGGAGCACGGCCTCGATCAGCAGAAGCTGGCGGTCGAGACCGGCTACTGGCCGCTCTTCCGCTACGACCCGCGGCTGGCCGCGCAGGGCCAGAATCCGTTCACGCTCGACTCGGCGCCGCCCAAGGGCGACCTCGGCCGCTTCACCCGCAACGAGGCGCGCTTCCGCCTGGTCGAGCAGCAGGACCCCGAGCGCTTCAAGACGCTGCTGGCGCAGGGCCAGGCCGACATCCAGCGGCACTTCGCGATCTACGACGCGTGGCTCAAACGCGGCGGCGAGCCGCCGGCGCCCGCCCGCTGAGGACCGACACCGCCATGGACATGACCACGACGTATCTCGGACTGCGGCTGGCGCACCCGCTCATCACCGGCGCCTCGCCGCTGGTGGATCACATGGACGTGGTGCGACAGCTCGAGGATGCCGGCGCCGCCGCCATCACCATGCACTCGCTGTTCGAGGAGCAGATCGCGACCGACCGCGAGGCGATGTGGGACCAGTTCGACGCCCACGCCCACATCAACGCCGAGGCCGGCTCGTACTTCCCGCGCCAGACCGACTACGCGCTCGGTCCCGACCAATATCTCGAGCAGATCCGTCGCATCAAGGCCGCCGTGTCGGTGCCGGTGATCGCGTCGCTGAACGGCGTCACCGGCGACGGCTGGACGAGCTACGCGCGCGGCATGCAGCAGGCGGGCGCCGACGCCATCGAGGTGAACGTCTACGCCGTGGCCACCGACCCGCGCATGAGCGGCGGCGCCATCGAGCAGCGCGTGATCGAAGCGGCGCGCCTGGTCCGGGAGGCCGTCGCCATCCCGGTGGCCGTGAAGCTCTCGCCGTTCTTCTCGTCGATCGCGCACCTGGCGCACGACCTCGAGTCGGTGGGCGTGGACGGGCTGGTGCTGTTCAACCGCTTCTACCAGCCGGATCTCGACATCGAGCAGCTCGACGTCACGCCACGCCTGAAGCTGTCGGATTCCTCGGAGCTGTTGCTGCGGCTGCGCTGGCTGGCGATCCTGTCGGGGCAGTTCGACGGCTCGCTCGCCGCGTCTGGCGGCGTGCACACGGCCGCCGACGCCATCAAGGCGATCATGACCGGCGCCCACGCCGTGCAACTCGTGTCGACGCTGCTGCAGCACGGCCCGCAACAGCTCGCCATCCTGCGTCGCGAGATCGACCACTGGATGGTCGAGCACGAGTACGCGTCGGTGGCGCAGATGCGCGGCAGCATGAGCCTGCAACGCTGTCCGGATCCCGCCGCCTACGAGCGCGGCAACTACGTGAAGCTGCTGCAGACGTGGCGTCCGCGTTGACGGCCGCTAGTCGGTGTTGGCCACGTTGCCGCTGACGCGGGCCGCCGGCGCCACCGCCACGGCTGCCGCGGGCTGAACGTCAACGGAGCGGTCGACGCGCCGGGCCGGCGCCACGGTGACCTGACGGGCGGATGCCGGCGGGGCCGCCCAGGTCCAGACCAGCAGCCCGCCGGCCACCGTGAACAGCAGCCGTGCCGCCACGGCGCCTGCAGGCCGGCGCCGGTCCGTCGCGGGCGGGTCGTTCGTGCGAGCCATACCATCCTCCATCGGACCCCGGTGCACGCTGGCGAACGCGTGGGGGCTGCTATCCGATCGAACGGATTTGGCCCGAGGGAGGGCTCACCGTGGAAGTGACGCGGGGGGACGTCACGGTAACATTGCGTTTTTGGGCCTGTTTCGCCCATGTCCGCCGACTCGCGGCCGGGCGACCGCCCCTAGGGATACAGCAGGTACTTCGCGCGCAGGCGGCGCCAGCCGGCCTCGGCGCCGGCCCACGACGCGACGATCGCGGCCGGATCGTCGCCCGCCTTCGCGCGGGCGAGGGCCGCCGGCGTGCCGACGAGGCGCTCGCTGGTCTTCACGTCGAACTGGTCGCCGTGCAGTCTGTAGAGCGCCGACGCGATCTCCATCCCCACGCGCGTGGGCTGCAGCTGGTCGCGGCTCGTCACCACCATGAACACGCCCTGACAGGCGACGTTGGCGTGCACGCTCGACGCCGGCGTGAAGCGCACCGGGTAGAAGCGGATGCCCGGCAGGTTGCGTGCGTTCAGCGCGGCCGCCAGCCTCGGTCCGTCGATCCACGGCGCGCCGATCTGCTCGAACGGCTGATCGGTGCCGCGGCCCACCGAGATGTTGGCGTACTCGATCGCGCCGATGCCGGGATAGAGCGCCGCCTGGTTCAGGTTGCGCATGTTCGGCGACGGGTTCACCCAGGTGAGGCCGGTCTGATCGAACCACTGGTCGCGCCGCCAGCCGTCCATCTTCACCACGGTGAGGTCGGCGCCAATCTGCCGTTCGGCGTTGAACAGCTGCGCCAGTTCTCCGATCGTCATGCCGTGCCGGATCGGCATCGGCATGTAGGCGATGAAGCCGAGGAGGTCGAGCGAGGCGAGCGGGCCTTCCACGTGCCAGCCGTCGATCGGATTCGGCCGATCGAGCACCACCACCTTGATCTTCGCTTTCGCCGCTTCCTCCATCACGTAGCCGAGCGTGGCGAGATACGTGTAGAAGCGCGCGCCGACGTCCTGCAGGTCGACGACCAGCGTGTCGATGCCGCGCAGCATCTCCGGAGTGGGGCGACGGGTGTCGCCGTAGAGCGAGTGCACCGTCAGCCCGGTCTTCGCGTCCTTCTCCGACGGCACGTTCTCGATGTCGAGCTGCCCGCGAATGCCGTGCTCGGGGCTGAAGAGCGCGACGAGCGACGCGCCGAGCGCCTGGTGCAGCACGTCGATGGTCGACGCGCCGGTCGTCGAGACGCCGGTCTGATTGGTGACGAGGCCCACCTTGCGGCCCTTCAACAGCGCGAAGCCGTCGCGCGCCAGCACGTCGATGCCGGGCAGCACGCGGGTGGTGGGCACGCCGGGGACGGCGCGTCCGGGCTCGGCCGCGGCGCCGAAGTCGCTGCCGGTCATCGTCGATCCGGCGAACGTGTCGAGCGTGGCGCCGGTCCACGCGCTGGCCGCCAGCGTGGCGACACGCGCGCGCACCGCGCCGACGTCGCCGTTGCCGTCCGGATGCAGACGGCTCGAGAGGAAGATCACCCACAGCTTCGATCGCGGATCCGCCCAGATCGACGTGCCGGTGAAGCCGGTGTGTCCGAACGACCCGATCGGCAGCAGCTCGCCGCGGTTCGACGAGTAGCTGGTGTCGAGATCCCAGCCGAGCCCGCGCACCGACGTCATGCCGGCCGGCGTCGCCGGCGCGATCATCTTGGCGACGGTGGCCGGCGAGAGCACGCGACGCGGCCCGATGGCGCCGCCGCCGACCAGCATGCGCGCGAAGCGCGTGAGATCCCGCGCCGTGCTGAAGAGGCCCGCGTGTCCGGCCACGCCGCCCATGCGGCGCGCCGTCGGGTCGTGCACGACGCCACGCAGCGGCTCGACGTCGGGCGCTTTGCAGGGCCACGCGTCGAGGAAGCGGCAGCGCTCGGTGGGCGCGATGCGGCCCACGCGCTCGATCGGCGGCAGGAAGCCGGTGTCGGTCATGCCGAGCGGACCGAACACGTGGTTCGCGGTGTAGCGCTCGAGCGGCTCGCCCGACGCCAGGCCCACGATGTGCCCGAGCAGGAAGTAGTTGATGTCGCTGTAGACGAACCGTTCGCCCGGCGCCGACTGTGGCACCTCGTCCTTCGCCAGCTCGATGGCGGCGTCGTAGCCCTTCCACGGCTCGCCAAGATCCACGTCGGGTCTGAGGCCCGACACGTGGGTCATCAGGTGGCGGATGGTGATGCCAGCCTTGCCGTACTTCTCGAAGCCGGGCACCCACATCGCCACCGGATCGGTGAGCCGCACCACTCCGCGCTCCACCAGCTGCATCACCGCCGTGGTCGTGGCGATGACCTTGGTGAGCGACGCCATGTCGAAAATGGTGTCGACGGTCATGGCCTCGGCCAGCGGCGCCACCGCCCGTTGCCCGTAGGCCTTTTCGAAGACCACGGTGTCGCCCCGGCCCACCACCACCACGGCGCCCGGCATCCGCTTGTCGGCGATGCCCTTGGCGATGACGGCATCGATCTCGTCCAGCCGGGCCGTGTCCCATCCCGGGACAGTGCGGGCCCCGGAACCTGCCGCCGTGGGCGACGGCACCCCCTGGCGGCGGGCGGGTTGCGCGAAAACCGGCGCGGCGAGGGTGGCGAGGGCGAGGCAGGCGGCGAGAAAGTGACTGGACATGGCGGCCCTGCGTCTAATGGGGCAGGAGGTCGTGGACGGTCGAGGACATGGCGGGACGCTTACCGGGCTGTTAGCATATACTCCGTAGGTTTTCCGGTTTTCGAGGAGAGGCACAACGATGCGTGAAAGACTGAAGCTGTCGCTCGCGGCCCTCGTGGTCGTGCTGCTCGGCGCGCTTCCCGCGTTCGCCCAGACCGGGCGTATCGGCGGGGTGGTCAAGGACGACAAGGGCCAGCCGCTGAAGGGCGCCACCGTGGTCGCCGAGAATCCGTCGGCGTCGCCGCCTTCGTTCACGTCCACCACCGACGACAAGGGCCGGTTCTCGATCATCGGCCTGCGCGCGGGCAACTGGAAGCTCACGGCCTCGGCGCCGGGCTTCTCGCCCTCGGTCGGCCAGGTGCCGGTGCGCACCATCGGCCAGCCGAACCCGCCGGTCGAGTTCGTGCTCGCCCCCGGCGCCGGCGCCATGCCCGGCATGGCCGGCGTGAACACGAAGGAACTGCAGACCGAACTCGCGGCGGCCGACGCCAAGATGCAGGCCAACGACTTCGACGGCGCCATCGCCGGCTACACCGCCCTCATCACCAAGGTGCCGCAGCTCACGGCGCTCTACCTGCAGGTCGGCCGCGCGCAGCGCATGAAGAAGGACTACGCCGGCGCCCTCGCGACCTACGCGAAGATCCCGGCCGGCGACCCGAACCTCGACAAGGCCAAGGTCGAGATCGGCATGACGAACCTCGAGAAGGGCGACCTGGCCGCCGCTGATGCGGCGCTGACCGAGGCCTCGCAGAACCTGAGCGCGTCGCGCGAGGTGTTCTACAACCTCGGCGAGGTGAAGTTCGCCAAGGGCGAGACCGACGCCGCGATGGCCGCCTACCAGCGCGCCGTCGACCTCGACCCGAAGTGGGCCAAGCCCTACTTCAAGCTCGGCCTCGGCAAGCTGCAGAAGGCCGATTCGCCCGGCGCCATCCAGATGATGGAGAAGGTGATCGAAGTCGAGCCGATGTCGGCCGAGGCCGCGCAGGCCAAGGCGCTCATCGAGCAGCTCAAGAAGGGCTAGGACGAGCGGCTCGGGGCTCGGGTCCCGGGGCTCGGCGAAGAACTCGGACCGGCGGTTCCCTCACGGGGGCCGCCGGTCTTGCTTTGTACGGTCAGCGAGGCGGGTTGCCGGCGAGGCGGCGGCTGGCCTCGTCGATCATCCTGTCGATGTTCGGCGTGGTGGCGTCGAGGCTGCGCGCCTTCTTCCACGCGGCGATGGCGTCGGCGAGCTTGCCGGCGCGCGCGGCCAGCACGCCGCGGATCACATAGGGCCGCGCCACATTCGCGTCGAGCGCCAGCGCGGCTTCGACAGCGCGCGTGGCGTCGGCGTCTTCGCCCTTGAGCGCGTGCAGCCACGCCAGCGATGCCATGCCCGACGGCGACTCGGGGAACGACCGCAGGCTGGCGGCGTAGTCGGCCTGGGCCTTCGCCAGCGCCTCGCCGGCGCGTCCCGGCACGGTGACGACGTCGAGTGCCAGCAGCGCCTCGGCCGCGCGCGCCCGCACCACGCGCGTCTCGTCGACCACGCGCGCCATCAGCACGGCGATGACGCGTTCGTCGCGACGGCCGAGTCCGCCCAGCGCGCGCACCGCCTGCACGCGCACCATCGGCTCGGGATCGGCGGCCGCGCCGAGCAGCGCGCCGAACACGCGCGGTGTCACCACCTCCGCCGACGCGCCGGCCACCGGCGTCTGACGTCGCTCGCGCGCGGTGGATGTCTGGCTCTCGGTGGCGGCGGTCTCCGTGACGGTGGCGCCGGCCAGCCGCGCGATGTAGTCGACGGCGCTGGCGCGAATCACCGCGCCCTGTTTGCGATCGACCGCCAGCGACGCCAGCGCGGGCACGACCGACGCGTCGCCGGTGCCGGCCGCGTACATCGTCCGCGCGAGGTTCACGCTCCTGGCGCGACGCGCGCCGTCGCCCCACCACTGATCCATCTGCCGCGCCGCCCACTCGGGCGTGCGGTCGTCGTGGCAGGTCGTGCAGGCGTTGGGCACGCCGAAGGCGGCCGTGGTCTCGGGCACCGGCGACTGGAACGTGTGATCGCGGCGGCGGATCAGCAGGCGCCAGTTCACGTCGCTCATGTGGCAGTTCACGCAGCGGCTGCCGGGCGAGTCTGCCTTGTGGAACGAGTGGCGCGCCAGCTCCTCGTCCGACCACGCCGCGCGCGGATCGCTCACGTCCACGGTGCGGCTGGTGATCCGGGCCAGCGGCGATTGCGGCTCGCCGGGCGCTGCGGCGTCGGCGGGTCCCTGATGGCACTGCGTGCAGAGCCGATCGCCGTCGCGGCCCTTCTTCACGTCCACCTTCAGCGAGAAATCGTGCGACGTCGCGGCGTGCGCCACGTGGCAGCTCGTGCAGGTGATCGCGCCGGCCTTGAAACAGCCGGTGAGCGTGAGCGCCTGCGTGCGGTTGAAGCGGTTGGGCCGGCCGTCGGGCCAGAACTCGCCCTGCGCATCGAACTCCGGCAGCGGCTCGCTCAGCAGGAACGGCACGGCGTGGTCCTCGTAGCGATCGCCGGCCTCGAAGTCGGTGAACACGTTGCGCTTGTTGCCGTGGCAGTAGCCGCAGGTATCGAACGTGCGGCGCGCCAGCGCGGTGCGCGGCGAGAAGGTCCTGAGGGTGTCGCTCAACTGCCGGTTGTCGGCGCGCGAGCTGTAGGTGGGAATCGACGCGGGATCCTTCTCCCACGACGTCATCAGCGTCACGTGCGGCTTGCCCGGGCCATGACAGGCTTCGCAGCCGATGCCGAGCTCGGTCCACGACGTGCGGTAGGCGTTGGTGGCGGGCACGAAGCCGCGATCGAGGTTGGTGGCGTGGCAGTTGAAACAGTTCACGTTCCAGATCTGCCGCAGGTCGTGCGCGCCGTCGGGAATCGGCGTCGTCTCTTTCCAGTCGAGCCACCGGCGTCCCTCGACCTGCCAGAAGAGTGGCAGCACGTCACATGCGACCGTCGGGCAGCGTCGACAGATACCCCTGGAAGCGCTTCGATCCCAGCGTGTAGTCGACGGTGAAGGTCTCGGGCGCGCGCCCCTCGATCTTCACCGTCACCGTGGGCTTGCCGGCCTTCGTGCCGAACTCGTAGCTGCGTCCGTGCGCGCTGAATCGCGCGTCGCGCGAGAAATCGCCGAGGATCGTCGCCTCGGCCACGGGACGCGTCATCTGGATGTGCAGCGACGCCTTCCAGCGCGCGTAGGCGTCGGTGTGGCAGCGCTCGCAGGCCGCCGAGCCCACGTAGTCAGGCGAGGGTCCGGGGGTGGCGATGGCCTCCGCGGGGCGCTGGTCGCGGGCCGGCCTGGGGCCGGGTCGGGGCCGGGCCCGTCGCCGGCGCCAGGGTGGTCGCCGACTGCCCGAGCGCCGCCACCCACGCGGACGCGGCGAGCAGGATCGTGACCACGAACAGGGGGCGGACGCCGCGGATCATATGGGGATCGACGAGAGGATACCGCGCCGCGCAGCGCCGCGAGATCCTGCGTCTCGGAACGATCGGGGCCGGGTCTGGACCCGGCCCCGACCTGTCCCCTTTCTGGGCGGGGCCAGACTTCTCGCGGACGAGATCGGTGTAGAGGCCCTCGATGTCGCGGACCAGGCGGCCGGAATCGTAGGTGGCGGCCACCTTGGCGCGCCCCTGTTGCCCCATCTCCCGCCCACGCGCGGGATCGCCGAGCACCGTCAGCACGTGATGCGCGAGGCCGGCGTCATCGTCCATGGGCGCGAGCCAGCCGCTGACGCCGTGTTCGACCACATCGGCGACGCCGCCGACGTTGGTCGACACCACCGGCACGCCGGCGGCCATCGCCTCGATGAGCGCCACCGGCGACCCCTCGTTGCGCGACGTCAGCACCACGACGTCCATGTCGGCGTAGAGCCGATCCAGGTCGGCGCGCCAGCCGAGGAATCGCACCGTGTCGCCGAGACCGAGCGACGCCACCTGCGCCTCGAGGGCGCCGCGCAGCTCGCCGTCGCCCACGATCAGGAACCGCGCCGCCGGCAACCCCTGACGCACGCGCACCGCCATCGCCAGGAACACCTCGTGCGCCTTGATCGGCACCAGACGCGCCACGATGCCGATGAGCGGCGCCTCGCCCACGCCGAGCTCGGCGCGCAGTTCGCCCTTGCGGCGTTCGGCGGCGAGCAGCGGCGCCAGGTCGAACCCGAGCGGCACCGGCGTGTATTGCGCGGCCGTGCCGACGCCCAAAGCCAGCAGCTCATCGCGGACGCGCGGCGTCACCGTGAGCAGACGATCCGTCTTGCGGGCGAGCGTACGCTCGATCGTGCGGTACACCGCCGTCTTCGCCGGCGAGAAGTAGCCGCGCAGCACGTGTCCGTGGAACGTGTGCACGATGGCCGGCACGCCGGCCAGAATCGCCGCCGCCCGCCCGACGGCTCCAGCCTTCGCGGTGTGCGTGTGCACCACGTGCGGCCGGATCTCGCGCATGCGCGCCGCCAGGCGGCGCAGCGTCTGCACGTCGCGCCACGGCCGGATCTCGCGGCCGAGATCGGGGATCACCTCGATGTTCGCGGATCGCCCGTGCAGCTCGAGGTAGTTGCCCTCGCCCGCCTCCTCGGTGCCGGTGATGAGCGTCGACGAGAAGCGCGCGGGATCGAGCCGCTCGTGCAGCAGGGTCGCGTGGATGGCCGGACCGCCGATGTTGAGGCGCGCGATGATGCGGACGACGCGGATGCGTTCAGCGCTGATGGACGTGGCTCCTGGCGACGTGGGGTCTCACGGCCGTGGACTACCGAGTCTACGGACCCGGACCGATCCGCGCAACCCGGCCGCGACCGCCCGCGGCGCCTCAGTCGGGCCGTTCGTCGTGCCCGGGTTTCAGGCGATGGTGCCGCAGGAAATCCATGAACCGCTGGTAGTCGTCGGTCGGCAACCGCAACACCTCGAGCAGCCGGCGGTAGTTCCAGTGGGCGGCATCGAACGCGCGCCGCACGAGTGCCCGAACCTGGCTGCGATTGAGGTCGCGCTCGAGGAACGGCTGGTGGACATCGGCCCAGAAGTCGGCCTGTCCGGCGACGATCCGCTCGTAGAGGTCGTCGATCGACGACCCGGTCTCGGCCGCGGCGGCGAGACGGCCCTCGAAGTCCTGCGGCTCGATCACGTCGCCGTCCGCCATCGCGTAGGCGGTGTTGACGACGCCGACGAGCTGCCGCACGTTGCCAGGCCAGTCGTAGCCCTCGAGCAAGCGCCACGCGGCCTTCGAGCAGGTCTTGCGCTCGCCGTACCGCACCGCCAGCCGCCGCAGGCAGTAGTCGATGAGGAGCCGCCAGTCGTCGCCCCGATCGCGCAGGGGCGGCACGTCGATCTGGAAGTAGCGCAGGCGGAAGAACAGGTCGGCGCGGAACTTCTCTTCCAGCATGAGCTGGTTGAGGGGACGGTTGGTGGCCGACACCACGCGTACGTTCGCCACGCGGGGGCGGTCGGATCCGAGTGCCTTGAACTCGCCGGTCGCCAGCGTGCGCAGCAACATCGCCTGCGCGGGCGGTGGCAGGTCGCCAATCTCATCGAGGAAGATCACGCCGCCGTCGGCTTCCTCGAAAGCGCCGCGGCGGTCGCCAACCGCCCCCGTGAAGCTGCCACGAGTGTGTCCGAAGAGTTCGCTGACCGTGACGGTGCCGTCCTGGAACTGGGGGCAGTTCACCGAGACATACGGCGCGCCAGCCGCGGCCGCCCGGCTCAGCAGGTAGATGGCCTGGGCGATGTGCTCCTTGCCGGCACCGCTTTCCCCCACCACGAGCACCGGCTCCTGATAGCGCGCGAACTTCTCGAGCTTCGCCTGCAGGGCGAGCATCGGCGCGGAATGCCCCACCAGGTGCACTGCGCGCTGGTCGCCCCAGCGGGCGATGGAAAGATCGTGCAGGCGCTGGGCCACGGGCGCCAGCAGCCCTGCCACGTCGATGCGCATAGGGGTTCGGGCTTCCTCGGTCGGGGAACGTGCCCCCTGGCCGCGCGCGCCTGGGAAAGTCGCCATGCCGTAAAGAGGCGTCGCTATACTTGCGTTCCCCTCAGGGGGTGTCAAGGCACCGCCTCGGCGGGCCCGGCCGTGCGGGACCTTCCGGCGAAGTGGCGCTATCTGATGCGGCCGGGCCCGGAATGGAGCCACCGCTCCGAACGATGGAGCCATGGCCCGCACGAACCGCGGGCAGGCGGGCGGCCGGACGCGATTTTCGAGGAAACCCGCCAGAACCACCGATGGCACCGCCCTTGAACACGGGGAGCGCGTCGCCGGAATGACGGGCGGCGGGACGGCAGGAGGCACCATGCAGTTCGAGCGGCACGAGTTCAACACCGAGTTCCAGTGGCAGGGCGCGCAGCGACCGCTGCGGCGTCTCACCGAAGCGCACGCCCGCTCGTGGGACGACCACGGCTTCTTCGTCCTCGAGCAGGCGCTCGACGCCGCGGAATGCCAGACGCTCATCGATGCCATCGCGCCGTTCGAAAAGGCCGGCGAGGAATTCCTCCGCTCGCGGGGCGGCAAGGTGTTCATCGCCCGCGCCGACGAGATCACGTTCACCACCAACCTCGCCGCCAACGCCCCGGCGGTACGCCAGTTCGTCACCAGCCGCGTGATGCAGGACCTCTGCTTCGACCTGCTCGGCCCCGACGTGCGGCTCTACTGGGACATGGCGGTCTACAAGAAGCCGGGCGTGAAGGAACCGTTCCCCTGGCACCAGGACAACGGCTACTCCTACGTCGACCCGCAGCAGTACGTCACGTGCTGGGTGGCCCTCACCGACGCGACGCCCGAGAACGGCTGCCCGCGCGTCGTGCCCGGGGCCCACAAGCAGGGCACCTACCGGCACCAGCTGACGCCGCTCGGCTTCGTGTGCACCGACGAGGAACCCGACGACGTCGTCACCGTGCCGGCGAAGGCCGGCGACATCGTCGTCATGTCGTCGCTCGCGCCGCACGCCACCGGCCCGAATCTCACCTCCGAGGTGCGCAAGGCGTTCATCGCCGAGTACGTGCCCGACGGCGCGCACTCGATGTCGCGCAATCCGCAGGGCGGCGTGGTGCGCACGCGCTGTGACCTCGATCGCAATCTCGTGATCCTCAAGGACGGGCGGCCGCCGGTCGACGCCGCGGCATGACCCGTCGCGGGGCGCCAGGACGTCCCGCGTTCCGCCCTCTGTCAGGCCGCGCGTCGTGGTGACGCGCGGCACACCACCGAAGGAGAAGACCGATGTCGCAGACCGTCAGCCGTGGCCAGATCCAGGACCTCGTCGCCAAGTTCGCCGCCGACAACCCCAAGTACCGGCAGGCGCTCATGACCGACCCGAAGTCGGTGATCGAGAAGCAGCTGCAGACGAGCCTCGGCTCGGTGAACATCAAGACCGTCGTCGAGACGGCGGACACCATCTACGTGGTGGTGCCCCACACGCCCGGCGAAGGCGAGCTGAGCGACGCCGACCTCGAAAAGGTGGCCGGCGGCTTCCTCGACAAGACCGCCAACTGCAACAACAGCCCGGGCGCGATGAACACCTTCGTCCAGATCAACCTCTAGACGACGCCCACAAGGCGGCTCCGGGCCAGCGGCCCGGGGCCGGCCTGCTGCCCGCCTGCCATGTCCCTGCTGTCGCCCTTCGAGTCGCGCGCCCTGACGTTCCGCGCCGCCAGCCTGCTCGAACGGCGGGCGATGCTCGACGGCCGCGCCCTGCCGGCGACCGATCGCAGCGAGCGGATCGGTGCGCTGCTGCGGACCTGGCTGCAGGCCTATTCGCCCGGACGCGCCGACGCCCTCGAAGCACGACTCGCCTGGGATGGTCTCGGTCTCGACGACCTGCAGGCCGTCGTGGCCGACGTCACCGAGCTGCCCGACGATCTGCCGATCGCCACCTGGGTGCCCTGGCTCTCGGAGGCCCTCGATCACGCCACCGGTGTCGCCCGCGACATCTCCACGGATCTGTCGGGCCTTCCCGAGCGCGGGCTCTTCCTCGACGGCGACCGCCCGCCATTCCTCGACGTCCTGGCGCCCTTCGCCCGCGCCGCCGAACACCGGCTCGCCGCGGCCGCGCCGGCGTGGACGACGCTCGCGACGACGGTGCGCGACGCGTTCCGCCGTCAGGTGCTGCGCGAGCTGGCGACGGTGACGGAGCTGGGCTGGCTGGCGCGCTTCGAGGCGTGGCGCGACGGCGCCGCCAGCCGCGACGGCGAGCCCTACCACGCGTTCGCGCGCGCGCAACTGCGCGGCGGGCTCATCGAACACTGGCTCGCGTATCCGGTGGCCGCGCGCCATGCGGCGACGATCGCCGGCACGTGGTGCACGGCCACGGCGGAGCTGCTGGCGCGGCTCGACGCCGATCGCGCCGCGATCGAGGCGCGCACCGGCGCGCTGGGCGAATGGATCGACGTCACGCCGGCGCTGTCGGACCCGCACGACGGACGCCGCCGCGTCGCCATCCTCACGTTCGCCGGCGGCCGCGTGGTCTACAAGCCGCGCGACCTGCGCCCTCGACGCCGCGTGGTCGGCCTGGCTCGACCTGGGCGCGCGCGACCGGCCTGTCGCCGGCGCCGCCGGCGCTGTGGACGATCGTGCGCGAGGGCTACGGCTGGACGGCGTTCGCCGCGACGGCGACCTTCACGTCGCGCGAGGCGGTGACCGAGTACTACCGCACCGCCGGCGCCCTCGCCGCGCTGGCCTGGGTGGTGCGGGCGCGGGATCTGCAGATGGAGAACGTGGTCGCCACCACCGCCGGTCCCGTCGTCATCGACGCGGAGATGTGCGCACCGCCGACCCGCGACGTCGATGTCGACGAACTTGGACGCGCCCGCGTCGAGTCGGTGCTCACGAGCGGCCTCGTCACGACCGCCCACGTCGGCCCCGCCGAGGCCGTGTTCGACATCGGCGGCCTGCGCGGCGACGGCGTCACGCCCACGGCCCTGGGCCGCCGGCACTGGCACGGCGTCGACACGGCGGCGCTCGCGGTCGAAACCTCGCGTCTCGTCACGGCGCCCACCGCGAACCGCGTCCTCCTCGAGGGCGCGCTGCAGGATCCGCGCGACCACCAGGTGGCCCTGCTCGACGGCTTCACGCGCGCCTACCGGTTCCTGCTCGCGCATCGCGACTCGCTCGCCGCCACCGATGGCCCGCTGCGCGGGCTGCGCGCGGCCCGCAGCCGGGTGTTGTTCCGCCCGAGTCAGCACTACGGCAGCGTGCAGTACGCGTTGGCCGCCCCCGCGTATCAGACCAGCGGCGCACTGCGCAGTTGCGCGCTCGACACGCTGAACCGCGTGTTCAACCTCGACGACGCGCGGCCGTCGCTCTGGCCGGTCGTGACGGCGGAGCGCGAGGCCCTCGACGCACTCGACCTGCCGCGGTTCACCGTGCCGGTCGACGGCACCGCGGTGCGGGCCGACGCCGGTCCGATCGACGTCGCCTACTTCGTTCGCCCCGGCATCGACGGCGTGATGGCGGTGGTGGGGCAGCTCGCTGACGGCGACCTCGCCACGCAGGCGGCGCAACTGCGCGAGGCGTTGAACGACGGTGTCGGCGCCAGGCTCGACGTGCCGCTGCACGGGCCGCCCGGCGACGCGGTCGGCGAGTCGGCGTGGCTGGTGGGCGAGGCCCAGTCACTTGCCCGGGAACTGACGCGGCGCGCCGATCGCGGCGACGGCCGATGGGGCTGGACACGCTTCGACGCGATGCCCGACGGCTGGGCGCGGCACACGGTCTACGACGGCACGCTCGGCACGGCGGTGTTCTTCGCGGCGCTCGCCCGGGTCACCGGCGATCGGGCCTACGCGGAGCGCGCCGCCGCGATCGCGCGCGACGCGCGGACGCTGGCCGAGACCGCGCCGCTCGGCGCGGTGTCCGCCATCGGCATCGGCGGCGGATCGGGCGCCGGCTCGATCGTCTACGGCTTCGCGTTGCTGACGGCGCTGACCGGCGACGGCGCGGCCCTCGCCGCGGCACGCCGCGTCGCCGCCGGGCTCACGCCCGAGGTCGCGGCGGCGGCCACGACGTTCGACGTCACCGGCGGCGCCGCGGGATCGGTGCTGGCGTTGCTCGCGCTCGACGCGATCGATGGCGATGGCGGCTGGGCCGATCGCGCGCGGCCGTTCGGCCAGCGCCTGCTCGAGACCGCGGTCGAGACCGGCGTCGACGGCGCGGGCTGGCCGGCGCGGCGCGGCCGCCCGATCGCCGGCTTCGCGCATGGCAGCGCCGGCATCGCCCTGGCACTCGCGCGCCTGACCGCGGCGACCGGCGACGCGCGCTACCACACGGCGGCGCTGCGGGCGTGCACGCACGAGCGCTCGCTGTTCGCCCCGACGCTGGGCAACTGGCCGGTGGTCGGCGCGCTGGATCCGGTGACCGGCAGCGGGCACTCGGTGATGACGGCCTGGTGCCACGGCGCCGCCGGCATCGCGCTCTCACGCGTGGCGATGCCGGGCTCGGCGTCGACCGCCCTCGCCGCCGACGCCGATCTCGCCCTGGCCCAGACCACCGCGGCCAGCCTCTCGGCGCTCGATCAGGTGTGCTGCGGCAACCTCGGACGCGCCGACATCCTGCTCACCGCCAGCCGCGCCGCCGGACGCGCGGCGCTGGCCGACGAGGCGCGGGCGCTGGTGCGCCGTGTCGCCGATCGCGCCTCACGCCGGCAGGCCTACGGCCTGCGCGCGTCCGGCGTCGACTACCGCGTCGCCGATCCGGGCTTCTTCCGCGGCCTGGCCGGCATCGGTTACGTGTTGCTCCGCGCCGCGGCGCCCGACACGCTGCCCTCGGTGCTGGCCTTCGAGTCCACGTCACCCGTCCGCCCCTCTGCCTGAGGATGCCGTCCATGACCTACGAGCTCCGTCCGATCACTCCCGACGACCGCGCGGCCGTGTCCTCGATGACGTTCCCCGCGTATCGTCACCTGCTCGCGCTCGACGCCGTGCCCCGCCATCCCGAGCAGGGCGATGCGCGGCCGATCCAGCCAATCGGCATCGCCGCATGGGACGGCGACCGGGCCGTGGGCCTGGCACTCGCCGAGTTGCCGACGACGTCCGACGGCGCACCGGAGCTGCTCTCGCTCTTCGTCGTGGAATCGGCGCGGCGGCAGGGCGTGGCGCGGGCCCTCGTGAGCGCGCTGGAACGGGAGGTGGCGGTGCACGGCTTCCCCAGCCTGCAGGCCGTCTACACGACGGGCAAACCCGAGATCGCGGCCATCGAGCGCATCTTCGCCGCGGCGGGCTGGCAGGCGCCGACCGCCCGGGCCGTGATCGTCCGCTTCTCACCGGAACAGGCGCTCTCGACGCCGTGGTTCGGCCGCCTGCGGTTTCCCGGTGACGAGTTCGAGATCCTGTCGTGGACCGACGTCCGCGCCGACGAGCGCGAGGCGCTCATGCACGAGCAGCAGGCCGAGCACTGGATTCCGGTGGGCCTCGAGCCGTGGCGGCACGACGCCACCGGTTTCGACACCACCTCGTCGGTGGGCCTGCGCCACAAGGGACGCCTGGCCGGCTGGGTGATCAACCATCGCGTCAGCCCCGACACGGTGCGGTTCACCTGCAGCTGGATGCGCGGCGACATGCGCGGCATGGCCCGGATCCTGCCGCTCTACACCGAGTCGCTGCGACGGCTGCTGGCGTCGGGCACCTGCCGGACGTGCATGTTCATCACGCCGATCGAGTACACCGGGATGGTCGAGTTCGTGAAACGGCGCTGTGCGAAGTGGGGCACGTTCTTCGGTGAAACCCGGGGCACGATGAAGACCGGCCTGCGGGTGGACGCCCCTCCGGTGCCCGCCGGCCTCGGGTTGTAGAATTGGCTGCCCTCATGACCACCCGCGTTTCGCTCGTTCCGCCTCGGTCCATCCGCCGGCCGGTGAGGCTGGCGTTCGTGCTCGCCGGCGTGCTGCTGGCCGGCGCGGCACACGCGCAGGGCGTCCCGGCGGCGCCCAACACGCCGAACTCTCCCACCGCCCCGTCGTCGACGAGGTGGGAAGGCCCGCTCGCCGGCATGCTGCCCGCGTTCTTCACCGACATGGCGTACAACGCACCCGGCGACGGCGACCACACG
Organism: Vicinamibacterales bacterium; assembly: GCA_046331325.1. Classification (GTDB taxonomy): domain Bacteria; phylum Acidobacteriota; class Vicinamibacteria; order Vicinamibacterales; family UBA2999; genus CADEFD01. Next base: position 298,104 of record JAXLRB010000001.1, read on the forward strand.
TTGCACTTCGTGCGCGGCCTGCAGACGACCATCGCCGGACTCGAGTTGACGCAGGCGCTGGCCGCGCAGGCCACGGCGTTCCCCATCGTCATGCCGGCCGGCACGTTCGGCTTCGAGGGCGCGCGCGCTACGGGCACGGGCGTCGCCGCGTTGTCGGCCCGATCGCCGATCGTCGCCGAGCGCGGCACCACGCTCGGCCGCGGACGCTTCGCCGGCGGCGTGTCGTTCCACCGCTCGAAGGCCGACGCCATCTCGGGTCTCGATCTCGACAGCGGCGAGCTGGTGCTCTACGCCCCGCACAACAACTGCTGCGGCACCGGCGCCAACGCCGCGCAGGCAGGCGACGGCTCGCCGGCCTTCGAACGCGACGTGCTGCAGGAAACCCTCGGTATCGAGCTGCGCCAGAGCATCACCGCCTTCTCGATGACCTATGGCCTGACCAGCCGCCTCGACGTGAGCGCCGTCGTGCCGCTCGTGCGCGTCGATCTCGACACGCGCATCACCGCGCGCATCATCCGCATCGGCACCACCGCGCCGCCGACGCCGACGGTGCACTCGTTCGATGGCGTCGATCTGGCCAACCGCACGATCTCACGGCGCGGCACCGCGACCGGCATCGGCGACGTGCGGGTGCGCGGCAAGTTCAACCTGCGCCGCACGTCGAGCAGCGCCTTCGCGCTCAGCGTCGACGCCGCGCTGCCGACCGGTGACGCCGACAACCTGCTCGGCACCGGCGGCACGCGCGTCCGCGCCGGGCTGGTGGCATCGGGCGATCGCGGCGCCGTGAGTCCGTTCTTCAACGCCGGCTACACGCGCTCGCAGGGCTCGAGCAGTGCGCAGGCGTCCACCTGGCAGGGCGCGCTCGACCCGGCCGTTTCGGCGCGGGTGTCGCGCACGCTGTCGGACGAGGTCGACTACGCGGGCGGCGCCTCCATCGACGCCGCACCGTGTATGACATTCGACGCCGAGGTGCTGGGCCGCACGCTGCTGAAGGGCTCGCGCTTCTCGGTGGGCGACGGGATCGGCGCCGATGGACTCGTCGCCGATGGCCGCGGCATGGTCCATCGGGTTCTGGGCATGGCCGGCGTGCGGATGCGTGCCGGCACGCGCATGCTGTTCACGGCAGGCGTGATCCTGCCCATCGCCGACAAGGGCCTGCGCTCGAAGGCGCGTCCCCTCGTCAGCCTGGACTACGCCTTCTAGGCGCGGCGGGCGTCGCCGCCGCCGGCGCGCGCGTGCCAGAATGCAGCTGACACGCGGCGCCGGCCGGGACGGCCGGTCGCCGGCGTCGCTCACCACTGTCGACTGCGATGTCACACCCGGGCCCTCCCCGTCTCGATCTGAACGACATCGGTCCCTACACCCGCACGTGCAAGGCCGGGGAACCGGTCTTCGCCCAGGGTGACGACTCGAGCGATCTCTACGTGATCGACGATGGCGCGATCGAGCTGCTGGTCGATGGCGCCGTGGTGGAGAAACTGGGGCCGGGCGATGTGTTCGGCGCCCATTCGTTCTTCCACCGCGTCGTCCGCGACGTCACCGCCCGCGCCACCGCCGCCACCCGGCTCTTCCGCCTCGACCGCGCCGCCTTCGACCAGGTGATCGCCGAGGCGCCCGAGATCGGCGCGTTGATGCTGGCGCGCCAGGCGCGCGACCCCTACGTGGCTCCCGCGGCCGCGGCCGCCGAACCGGCGCCCACCGCGTGGCAGGCGCGTCTCGAGATCACGGCCGACGGCACCATGCTCGCGCTGCCCGATCTCGACGTCATCGCCGTCGGCCGCATCGACCCGCGGGCCGGCATCACGCCCGACGTCGACCTGACGCCGGTGGATCCCGAGAAGACGGTGGGACGGCGCCACGCCCGCCTCGTCCGTCGCGACGGCGCCCTGTTCGTGGTCGAGGACAAGCCCACCGCGAACGGCACGTTCGTCGACGACGTGCGCGTCGAGCCGGCGCAGGAAATCGAAGTGCGCGAAGGCGCCGCCCTGCGCTTCGGTCGGGTCGCCACCGTGTTCCGCAGGGTCTGAGGAAGGGCCAGTCATGGCAGATTCCATCGATCAGATCGACGTCACGTGCGTGGCCGAACTCGGCGTGATCAAGCAGGACCGCGACCGGCTCGAGGGCTTCCGCGCCCGCGCCGACCTGCTGAAGGATCGCGTCGACGGCGTCGTCTACCGGCGCGTGCTCGACGACTACGACCGCAAGCGTGCGGAACTCGATGCGCGCGCCGCGCCGCTCACCGCGACGGCGCGCGCTCAGTACCAGGCGCTGCTGGCGCTCGAACGCCAGGTGCAGTCGGCGTACAACGATGCCCGGCTCGCCAAGGAGGAACTCGAGTTCCGGCATGCCGTCGGCGAACTCGACGAGGGCGAACTGCAGACGCGGATCGCCGAGCCCGACGGCGTCATCGAACGCCTGCAGATCGATCTCGACGCGGTGATCGGCTTGAAGGCCAAGTTCGTGGCGGTGGTGCCCTCCGAGGACGTGCTGCTGCCGCCGGCGCCGCCGCCGCGCGTGGCGCCGGCCGCCGCCGCACCAGCACCGGCGCCGCCTTCCGACCACAGCGCCGTCACGATCATCCAGCGTCCGGCCCCGGCCGCCCCGCCGGCGCCGGCCGCGACGCCGATGCCGGAGGCGACCGGCGCCCAGACGTTCCACGTGCCGGACGCCACGCTCGAACCGGTCGACGACAGCACCGACGGCGAGCACTTCCGCCTGGGCATCGAGACCTCGATCGGGCGTTCGGCCGAGAACCACATCCGCCTCGTGAAGACCGGCGTGTCGCGCCGGCACGCGGTGATCCGCCTCGGCGAGTCGGGCTTCGTGCTCGAGGATCTCGCCTCGCAGAACGGCACGTTCGTGAATGGCACGCGGGTGGCGACGCACGCCCTCGTCGATGGCGACGTGATCTGGATCGGCGACGCCAAGGTGATGTTCAAGTCGGCCTGGACGCCGCCGGGGGCGGCGAAGGAGCCTGCGGGTGGAAGCGCGGTCAATTCCTCACGACGCCTCCGTCGTCCTTGAGATCGGCGGCGTGCTCGACACGCCGGCGGCGCGGGAGTTCGAGGCCCAGGTACGCACGGCCACCGAGGGCCGGCGCCACCTCGTGATCGATCTCGCGGCGGCGGAGCTGCTGACGAGCGCCTGCATCCGCGTCCTCGTCACCACCCATCGCCGTCTCAAGGCCGCCGGTGGCGCGCTGTGGCTCTGCGCGCTGAACGCCCACGTCACCGAGGTGTTCACGGTGGCCGGACTCGCCCACCACTTCCACACCGCGGTCACCCGCGAAGAGGCCCTGGCGCGGTGCGTGGCCGTCGCGCCGGCGGACGTCCGAGCTGACGCGCCGTGTCGCGGCGGCGGTGAGTCGCGCCGTGCCCGGCGTGCGGGTGCGGCCGCTGGCAGGTTCCGGGGGGGCGCGCTCGGCCGTGACCGCGGCGCTGCTCGACGCACTGGCGCGGTGATGCCACCGCGCGGAACGGCAGGCGCATGATGGCCCGGCTCCGAGTGCACCGCGGCGCCGCCGGCGTGCCCGACCGCGTGCTGGGCGCGTCGACGCTCATCGGCCGCAGCCGCACCGCGGACCTGCACCTGCCCGATCGCGGCGTCTCGTCGCGGCACGCGCTGGTCCGCGTGACCGACGCCGGCACGTTCGTCATCGACCTCGGCAGCCAGAACGGCACGTTCGTCAATCAGCGGCGCGTCGTCACGCCGGTGCGCCTGCAGCCGGGAGACATGCTGCGCCTCGGCGACGTGCTGCTCGAGTTCGACGCCGCGGTGCCGGAAGCGCCGGGCCCGGCCACCATCTCGGTGCCGGTGGCGGCACGCAGCGAGACGCAGGTGCTGCTGGCCGTCCCGGCGCGCGGCCGGCCGGCGCCCGCCGGCGCGGTGCTCGACGACCTGCGCCGCCGTCTCACCGAGTCGTTCGACAGCGCGACGCTCCTGCCCTTCGTGGCCGAACGCCTGCTCGATGCCCTGCCCGGCGCCGAACGCGTGTTCGTGATGCGCGGCACCGAGGCCGACGCCATGGTGCTCGCCGCCGCGAGCGTGCGCAGCGGATCGGATGGGATCGCGGCCAGCCGCACGCTGCTGCGGCGGGCCCTCGGCCAGCGCGAGGGCCTGATCTACAGCGCCGTCCGCACCGAGGGCGCGCTGGCCGAAGCGGCGTCGGTGCGGGTGACGGCGGTGCGCGCCGTGATGTGCGCGCCGCTGACCTTCGACGACCGCGTGCTCGGCGTGATCCAGGCCGACACCACGGCGTCGGTGGCGGCGTTCGGCGAAGCCGATCTGCGCCTGTTGATGGCCGTGGCGTCGCAGGGTGGCGGCGACGCTTGCCTACGCGGCGCTGCACGAAGCGCGTCTGGCCGAGGATCTGCTGGCGCACGATCTGGCGCTCGCGCGCCGCCTGCAGGAGCAGTTCCTGCCCGAACTGCAGCCCGCATGCGACGACCTCGTCTGTGCCGCCGCCTTCGTGCCGGCCCTGGCGGTCGGCGGCGACTTCTACGACGTGCGGCCGCTCGGCGCCGGGCGCCTCGCCGTCGCCATCGGTGACGTGTCGGGCAAGGGCATCGCGGCGGCGATCTACGCCGCGGCGGTGCTGACCGAGTGGCGCGGCCTCGTGCGCGCCGACGTCGAGGCGGCCGTGGTGCTGCGCGAGCTGAACCAGCGGCTGTCGCGGCGCAACGCTGAGGGGATGTTCGTCACGATCGCGCTGCTCATGGTGGACAGCGCCGCCGGGACGATCGACATCGCCACGGCCGGGCATCCGCTGCCGCTCGTGAGGAACGCCGCCGGCGCGGTGCGCCCTGCCGGCGAGAGCGGCGCGCCGCCACTGGGCATCGATCCGGACGCCACCTTCACCACCCATCGCACCGCGTTCGCCACGGGCGACACGGTGCTGCTGCTCACCGACGGCGTCACCGAAGCCCGCGGCGCCGCCGGCGAGCTCTTCGGCTTCGACCGCGCCGCGGCGGCGTTCGCGGCGTCCGGCAGCGCGCCCGCCGTCATCGTCGAGCGCGTCATGGGCGCGGTGCGCGCCTTCGTACGCGGCGAGGCGCTGGGCGACGACGCCACGCTCGTGGCGCTGACGCGATCGTAGGGAGACACGACATGCGCTTCATCCGGCAGATGCGCGCCCGCCAGGCGTCGGCCACGTGGCCGGCGTTCGCGGCGCACCTCCAGCGGCTCGGCCGCCCCGAGCTGGCCATGGACGCGGAAGGCGCCGCCAGGCTGGCGGCGATGCGGCCGGCCGACTTCGCGGCCATGGCCGAGGAACTCAAGGCCTTCAACCAGCGCAATCCGCTCGTCAGGATGTCATTCGCCTTCGATGCGCTGAACGACGAGCACGGCATCCGCGACGCCTACCCGTTCTGGGCCAAGGAGCACATGCTGCACGGGTTCATGACGAGCGAAGAGCAGGCCGTGAACCTCTGGCACCTGCTGCGCGCCGTGCTCGCCGCCGCGGTGCCGGGCGAGGTGGCCGAGCTCGGCTGCCATGAAGGCCTGACGGCCGCGCTGCTGCAGCACACGATCGACGAGACCGGCGGCGGACGGCAGCTGCACGTCTTCGACTCGTTCGAGGGCCTGCCGCCCCCCACCGCCGAGGACGCGCGCGGCGAGGCCCCGGTCACGCGCGCCGGCGAGCTGGCGGTCGCCGAAGCCCGCCTGCACGAGACGTTCGCCCGGTTCGGCCTGCGGCCGCCGGTCGTGCACAAGGGCTGGTTCGATCAGACGCTGCACGACCTGCCCGACGCGCTGGCCTTCGTGCACCTCGACGCCGATCTCTACGCGTCGACGGCGACGGCGCTCGCGGCGGTGTATCCGCGGTTGAGCCGCGGCGCGATCGTCGTGCTCGATGACTACCACGACCCCGATGAGGTGCCGTGCCGCTGGAGCCTCTTCCCCGGCGTGAAGCGCGCCGCCGACGAGTTCCTCGCCGACAAGCCCGAACGCGTGGTGCCGCTCCTGGCCGGCCACGAGTGCCACGGCTTCTTCACGAAGCAGTGACGGCGCGCAGGTGCGCGGCGGCGCCGGCGGCGCCGGGTTCCGCCGCCACCCGCCCGGCCATGTCGCGTGCCGCCGCGACGCAGGCGGAGCCGAGGGCGGTGTCGATCGCCGCGCCGAGACGGCTGGCGTCGAGGGCGCGGAACGGCAGGTGGACGCCGAGCGTGCGTGCCTCGACGAGGCCGCCCCAGAACGGCTGATCCGAGAACACCGAGCAGATCACCTGCGGGACCCCGGCGGCCATCGCGGCATGCACGGTGCCGGCCCCGCCGTGGTGCACGACCGCCGCGCAGCGCGGGAACAGCCAGCCATGACTGCAGGCGCCGACCAGGAACACGTCGTCGCCGTGCGCCCCTGATCGGCAGGAGCGCGCGCTCGAGGCGACGCTGACGATGGCGCGCCGCTTCAGGGCGCCGGCCACGCCGGTTGCCAGGCGTACCAGATCGTCGACGTCGGTCGCCGGCAGGCTGCCGAACCCGAGATACAGCGGCGCGGGGCCGTCCTCGAGCCAGCGAACGAAGGGCTCGTCGGCGTGCGCGCCCGGCAACGCGAGCTGCGCCGGCAGGGCGAGCGCCATCGCCCCGCTGACCACATGCGAGGGTCCCCAGCTCGGATGTCGCGGCAGCAGGTGCGCGCTGAACGCGTGCACCATCGGCACGCCGGCGGCGCGGGCCTCGCGGTCAGGGTTCGGCGGCGGCGCCGGCAGACCCCAGCGCTGACGCACGCGCGCGTCGTCGGCGGGCGCGAGCACCGAGGTGACGCCGACGGCGTCGGGCGTCAGCGGCGACAGCTCCACCAGCGCGAGGCGCGTGTGTTCGGCCGCCGCGCAGGCGATGGCGAGCGGCGAGGTCACCGACGTGCCGACGACGAGCGACGCCCCGCGCGCCGCCGCCCGCGCCGCTTCGGCCAGCGCGTCGATGTGCGGCGCCAGCCGCGTCCGCGCCAGCGAGACGACGCCGAGCGCATCGCCGGCGACCAGTCGAGCCCGCGTCGCCGGCTCGGTGAGCAGCCGCGCGGGATCGCCGGGCAGGGCCTCGAACGGCACGTCGAGCCGGCGCGCCAGATCGTCGAACGCCGCGGGCGCCGCGAGCCGCACCGCCACGCCGCCAGCGGCGAGCGCCCGGGCCAGCGCCAGATAGGGCACGACGTCGCCGTGGGTGCCGTATGCGATCAGCGTGACGCGCGGATCAGGCACGCGTCTCCTCGGTCGGCGCGATACGGAGGCGCCGCCGCAACGTCACGTGATTGTGGCTGCCGCGGCGCTCGTGGCGCAGATCGTCGATCCAGTGCCGCGCCAGCCGGATGCCGACGCCGCCAAGCGTGAGCGCGTGCGGCGCATCGGCGGGCGCCGTCGCCGGATCGAACGCCGCGCCGCCGTCGATCAGCTCCACCTCGACCTCGTCGGGCGTGCACCGCACGTGCGCGAGCAGACCACCGGCGGTCGCCTCGGCGCCGCCGTGCAGGATCACGTTGGCGAGCAGCTCGTCGACCGCGGCATGCACGAGACGCTGGTCGGAGGCCGTCACCCCGCTCACGGTGAGGAAGCTGCGGAGGGCCGTGAGCAGACGCCCGAGACCGTCGAGCGTGCCGGCCTCGCGCAACGTCGTCCGCATCGTCATCGTGCGGCACCTTCGCCATCGGCGGCGAGCGCAGCGGCGAGCGCCGGCGATCCGATGGCGTCGAGCGGCAGCTCGCACAGCACGCGCACCCAGCGGACGAGGACGCCGTTCGTGACGGCGGCGCCCGCCGAGTCCCACGCCGACTCGAGCGCGGCGGTCGCGCGCGCCGCCAGTACCGCCACCACGTCGAACGCGGCCTCCGACAGCGGCGGCGTTCCGCGGTAGTTCTCGAGGCGGCCGCCCAGACGCCGGCCCGCCGCGTCGATGCCCAGGATCTGGCGCGCCAGCGCGCCGTCGTAGCGGCCGAACGCGCGCAGCAGGCCGATGAAGTCGGCGAGGATCTCGTCGAAGACGTGCGTGCGCACGACGCCGTAGGCGCGGAAGGTGGCGTAGTGCGTGCACTCGTGCTCGCGCCGAATCACCAGCGACCGGACGAGCCACTCGGCCGGGTCGATGCCGGCCGGCCGGATGCCGCTGTACGGTCCGGTGCCGAGCAGCAGCACCCGATCCTGATAGGCGGCGCGGTCCGACGAGAATCGCCGCCATTCCTCCTGCCAGTCGGCCTCGTCGGCGGTGGGATGCGCGGCACGCCAGGCCGCCTCGTGCCGCCGCACGCGATCCCAGTTCACGAGCCCGGACACGAGGCACGCGCCCATGCCGGGCGGGACGATCTCCAGTTCGTTGCGCGCCGTAAGGCACTGCACGAGGCGCTCGAAGTCGGCGCGCGCGTCGGCCACCACCACCGGCACGCGGCCGGTGAGCGTATCGGCGATCGACAGATGCAGACCGTCGGGACGTTCGAAAGGCGGCGCCGGTCCGAGCGCGAGCGCCTCGGCGACGCGCCCCTGCCGCGTGGCGGCGCGATAGCGCCCGGATCCTGGCTGAGGCCCGCCGCCACCGGGCAGGCGAGCTGCACGAAGCGCCGGCGCAGCACGTCGAGCGCGCCGGCGGCCGTGGCCTCGGCGGCGTAGTCGCGCCAGGCGACGACGTGCGCCTCGTCGTCGGCCAGGAAGACGGCCGCCGGCCGGCCGGTCGTCTCGGCGAGGCTGCGGCCGTAGACGAGCAGGTCGTCGACGACGGCGTCGACGGCCCCGGCCGCCCGCAACCGGGCCACGCGGGCCGCGTCGGGCGCCATGCTCAGGCTTCCTGCCGGCGCGCCAGTTCGGCGAACAGGCCGTTCTTCTTCATGAGCTCGGCGTAGGTGCCCATCTCGGCCACCTTGCCGCCCTCCAGATAGCAGATCTTGTCGGCGTCGATGATCGTGCTGAGGCGGTGCGCGATGACGATGCGCGTCGCCTTCATGCGGTTCATGCTCTCGGTCACCATCGCCTGCGCGCGATTGTCGAGGGCGCTGGTGGCCTCGTCGAGGAACATGATCTTCGGCTTGTTGACGATGGCGCGGGCGATGAGCAGCCGCTGCCGCTGGCCGCCCGACAGCGTACCGCCGCCTTCCGACACGTAGGTGTGCATGCCCATCGGCATGTTGCGGATGTCGTCGGCGAGCCCGGCCTGTTCGGCGGCCGCCCACGCGTCGTCGATCGTGCGCGACGAGGTGCCGGTGATGTTGCGGTAGATCTCGGTGGGCATCACGCGGCTCTGCTGCAGCACGACACCCATCTGCTGGCGCAGCAGTCGCAGGTCGATCGACGCCATGTCCTGGCTGTCGTACAGGATCGCGCCCGACGACGGCCGCTCGAAGCCGAGCATCAGGCGCATCAGCGTCGACTTGCCGCAGCCCGAGCCGCCGACGAACGCCACGAACTCGCCCGGCTTGATCGAGAGCGAGAGGTCACGGAGGATCCACGGCCCGTCCTCGCTGTAGCGGAACGACACGTGCGAGATCGTGATGTCGCCGCTCAGCCGTCCGGGGAAGCCGCGCGACGGATCGACCTCGGGCTCGTCCTCGAGGATCGGCTTGAGCCGCTCGTAGATCGGCACCACGCGCAGCAGGCTCATCGAGGCGTCGCCGAGCGCCTGCATGGCGGCGAGGAACAGCCCGTAGGCGGCGTTGAACGCGATGAACTCGCCGGTGCTGAGCGGCCGCGGGCCGCCCTCGGCGGCGGCCTGCAGTTCCATGATCATCACCAGGAAGAGCACCACCGACGAGATCACCGGGAAGACCGCGCTGAACACGCTCATCGCCGCCTGGACGACGCCCGACTTCAGGCTGATCGATTTCTGCGTCGCGAACTGCTGCGCCCAGATACGGAACGCATGGTTCTCGGCGCCGGTGATGCGCAGCTTGTTCACGCCCGAGATCAGGTTGAGCACGAGGCCCTGCAGGCGTCCGCGCAGCGCGATCTCGGTGCGCTGGTGCGTGAGCTGCAGGTAGTTGCCGAGCCAGTTCACCGTGACGAAGATCGCCGTCAGCACCACCGCCGCGCCGGCGAGCTTCAGGCTGTAGGTGAACATCTGCACGACGTAGAACAGCCCGCTGATCGAACCGAGGATCGCGGCCACGCCGGCGCCCGACACCAGGCCCTGGATCTGATCGACGCCGGCGGCGCGGTCGGACAGGTCGCCGGCGGAGTACTTCCGGAAGAACGCCGTCGGCAGGTTGAGCAGCCGGTCCCAGACCGCCGACTGGATGGCGTGCTCCATCTTCGCCTGCACGCGCAGCATGGCGAAGCCCTGCACGAGCTTGAAGAGCGACGAGGTCAGCGCCGACGCCACCAGCGCCACGCCGAAGCCGATCAGCATGCCCTTCTCGGCCTGCGGAATGGCGACGTCGAAGATCTGTCCGGTGAAGTACGGGGTGACGGTGCCGAACATGCCGACCACGGCGGCCATCAGCGCCACCATCCGCAGATCGGGGGCGATCTCGCCGGCGCCGAACTTCACGAGGCCGGTCACGCTGACCGGGCCCGGCGGGAACGGCCGGTAGAAGGTGTGCGCGAACGGCGTCAGCGACGCGGCGAACTCGTCGGTGACGACGCCGCGGGCGCCCGACCTGGCATCGACGTATTCGTAGGCGCTCGAGCCCTTCGGCAGCAGCGCCACCGGGGTCTTGGTGGCGTCGGCCAGCGCCAGCATCGGCCCGTGATCGCGGCGCCACCAGTCATCACGCAGCGCGACCACGCGGGTGCGGAAACCCGAGGCGCTGGCGATGGCGTTGATGCGTTCGTCGTACGAGAGCGCGTCCTCGTCGGCCGTCGGGTGCTGCTTGACGACGATGTGTTGCGCCTGCCCGACCAGCTGGCAGGCCCGCAGCACCGGTTCGGCGGCCGCGGCGACGAGGAACTCCTTCGGGGTGTCGGCATCACCGCGAATCACCGCGCCGATCGCCGCGTAGCCGGCGCGCTCGGCGGCCTGCGCGTGACGGGCCTTCTCGAGCTGCCGCTCGTATTCATCAAGGGCCGCGAGCTTCTTGCTGAGGAACTCGCACTCGCAGACCACCGCATGGAAGGCCGCCAGCCCCTCCCAGAAATCGGCCTGGCCGACCAGCGCCGGGGTGGCCACCGGCTTCACGGCGAGATCGCCGAACTCGAGCGACACCGGCTGCACCCACGACTGCGGCGTGACCGGGAACGGCAGCGTACGGCGCGCGAAGTCGGGCGACGCCAGCTCGTCGAAGAGCACGCCGCGACTCGGCACGTCGATCCACACGACGCCGGCGGCGGCCGTGCCGCGCTGGTCGGCCTTCAACGTCACGGCGGCGCCGGCGGCGAGTTTCACTTCGCTGCCGGGCGGCGGGTTGAAGTCGCGGAGCAGCGACGTCGAGAGGCCGGTCACCCAGGTGTCGACCAGGCCGGCAACGGCGGCGCCGCGCGCCGGTGTCGCCGCAATCTGCCGCACGCGGGCGAGCGGCACGCGACGCAGCGTCGTGCCCGGTCGCGCCACCGCCAGGAATCCGGTGGCGTGCTGGCGCAGGTCGAATCCGAAGGCGCACTGGCCGGGCAGCAGCGCGAGGAAGTGCGTGCGGATCCCGGCCGGCTGACCCTTCTCGAGCGGCACCGTGACGATGAGCAGGCCCCCGCTGACGACGAGATGACAGACCTCGGGGTCGTCGAGCAGGAACGGCTCCTGCGCGCTGACCTCGAACGCCTCGCCTTCGGCCTCGAGCCCCGGAGTGGCCGCCGGTGCGGTCGGCACAGGCGCCGCCGGCATGAACACGGTGCGCGCGAAGTCGGCCTCGGTGGCCGGCAGCATCGCGGTGGCGAACGCGTCGGCCGGTTCGGGCCGCGCGAACGCCCGCGTGAATCGCGAGGGCGTGCCCGCGGCCGCCGGCACCCGCGTGGCGCTCGGACTGACTGGCGCGCGCGTGGCGCTCGGCGTCGGCGTCGGCGCCGGGGCCGGAGGCCGGACCGACGGGGGCGGCACCGGCGCCGCGGGCGGTGCGGCGGGGGGCAGGGGAAGTGACGTGTCGAGCGGCGGCGCCTCGACGGGCGTGGGCGAGGGCGCCGCGGGGGCCACTGGCGCCGGCGCCGCGGGCGCCGACGCGGCAGATCTCGCCGCCACCTGTTCGGGCGTGCCGACGTACTCGAACTCGACGGCGGCGCCGAAGCGGAAGGTGCCACCGGGACGCACGACCTCGGCCGACACCTGCCGGTTGCCCACCCACGTGCCGCCGGAGCCGCCGAGATCGGTCACCAGCAGGCCGCCGGCGATGAGCCGCAGCTCGGCGTGCTTGCGCGAGACGTCGCGTTCGTTGATGACGAGCGCGTTGTCGACGGCACGTCCCACCGAGCCGGACGCCGCGTCGATGACCACCTCGCTGCCGGGCGCGCGGTCGCCGCCGCGCACCACGCGGAGCACGATGCGCTCGACGGCGGTGGCCACCCGGTTCGGCGGGCCGTCGAGCACGGGTCGCGGCAGCACCACCGTGCGATCGTTCTCGGCCACCTCCGGTGCGCCCTCGGCGACGCATTCGAACACCGTCGCGCCGACGCGGAAGGTCTGCCCCGGACCGAGCACCACCTCGCGGACCCGCGCGTCGTCGACCCAGACACCGTTGCCGCTGTCGAGGTCGCGTACCGTGAACCTGGCGCCCTCGGCGTCGATCGTCGCGTGCCGCCGCGACACCGTGGCGTCGTCGAGCACGACGGCGCAGGCCGCATCGCGGCCAAGGGTCGACGGTCCGGTCAGGACGATCTGCTGACCGACGCGGCGGCTGTCGGCGGCCTGGACGATGCGGATGGTGAACGGCACGGCAGACGTCCTCAGTGCGCGATCAGGGCCTTGTACGGCCCCTCGACGTCCTTCATGCCGTCGTGCGTGCCGCGCTGCACGATCTTCCCGCGGTGCATCACGACGATCTCGTCGCAGTCACGGATGGTGCTGAGCCGGTGGGCGATGATGATGCACGTGCAGCCGCGGCGGCCGAGTGCCTCGGTCACCGCCACCTCGGTGGCCGGGTCGAGGGCGCTCGTCGCCTCGTCGAGGATCATGATCGACGGCTCGCCGACCAGGGCGCGGGCGATCTCGAGGCGCTGACACTGGCCGCCGCTGAAGTTGCCGCCGCCTTCCTGCACGAGCGACTGGTAGCCGCCCTCGCGCGCCGCCACCACCTCGTCGATCTGCGCGTCCGAGGCCGCCGCGGTGACCCGCTGTGCCGAGATCGTCGGATCCCACATCGAGATGTTCTGCGCGACGCTGCCGCCGAACAGGAACACCTCCTGGTCGACCACGCCGATCGAGTTCGACAGCAGCGTCTTCGGAATCTGGCGGCGCGGCACGCCGTCGAACAACACCTCGCCCGACCACGGCTCGTAGAGTCCCGAGACCATCTTGGCCACCGTCGACTTGCCCGAGCCCGAGCCGCCCACGAGGGCGACGCGCCGGCCCGGTTCGACGGTGAGGTTGAAGCCCTCGATGAGCGGCGGATCGAGCGGGCTGTAGCCGAACGTGATGTCCTTGAGCTCGACACGGCCCGAGAGCTTCAGCACCTTGGCGTCGAAGGTCACGGCGGACGGGTCCTGGCGGTACTGCTTGTCCTGCGGGTAGCGCAGGACGTCGTCGAGGCGGTTCATGTCCGCCTGCAGCTCCTGCAGCGTGGTGCCGAACTGGACGAAGCTGTTGAGGGGCCGGGTGAAACTCTGCAGCAGCGTCTGGTAGGCGACGAGCATGCCGACCGTGAGTTCGCCGTTCATCACCTTCAGGCCGCCCATCACGAGCACGGTGGCGACCGAGGCCGTCTGCACGAAGGGCGGCACGATGTTCAGCCACTGCGACAGCGAGCCGAGCTCCTGCTCGGTGTTCATCGCCTTGGCGTGGTAGCCGGCCCAGCGGCCGTAGAACTCGTTCTCCGAGCCGGTGGCCTTCAGCGTCTCGACCATCTGCAGGCCGCCCATGGCGGTGCCCATCAGCTTGCCCTTGTCCTGGGTGAGCCGGCGGCTGGCGTCGGTGCGCAGGCGGGCGCCGAAGCGCACCGCGCCGACGTTGAAGAGCGCGACCCCCATCACGGCCAGGGTGAGCGGCACGTCGTACCACATCATGAGGGCCGCGTAGAACACGGTCATCAGGCCGTCGATCACCGTCGTCGCCAGCTTGCCGGACACGACGTCGGCGACCTTGTCGTTGATCGCCACGCGCGAGCCGATCTCGCCGGCGTAGCGCTGGCCGAAGTAGGCGGCCGGCAGGCGCAGGATGTGGTTGAAGAAGGTGCTGGAGGTGGCCAGCGAGAGCTTCGACTCGAGGCGCAGCAGGTAGTACTGCTGCAGCCACGTCAGCACCCCCTGCACCAGGATGGCGCCGCCCATGAAGAGCAGCAGCGGCCGGACGATCCACTGCTGGTGGTTGACCAGGAAGTCGTCGATGAAGACCCGCGTGAACGTCGGGATCACGAGGCCGGGAATCACCAGCAGCAGGCCGCACAGCACGACGTAGAGCAGCGCCGATTCCGAGCCGGTGAGCCGCCGGTGCAGCGCCGCCAGCATGCTCGGCTTGGCGCCGCCCTTCTGGAACTCGCTGCCGGGCGCGAAGGTGAGCACGACGCCGGAGTACGAGCTGTCGAGTTCCTCGATCGAGACCACGCGCGGGCCCTGCGCCGGGTCGTTGATGTGCGCCTTCTGCCCATCGAAGCCGTCGAGGACGACGAAGTGGTTGAAGTTCCAGAAGAGGATGACGGGGAACGTCAGCTCGTAGAGCTTGTCGAGCGAGTCGTACTTGTAGCCCTTCGAGTCGAGCTTGTACTTGCGCGCCGCGCGCAGCACGTTGCTCGCCTTCGAGCCATCGCGCGACACGCCGCACTCCTGGCGCAGTTCCTCCAGCGGAACGTAGAGGCCGTGGTACGCCAGCACCTTGGCGAGCGCGGCGGCGCCGCACTCCACCGCTTCCATCTGCAGGATCGTCGGCGTACGGACGCGCCGCCGCGGCGGCTTCGGCAGCGCCTTCGGCGCCTCGGCTGGCGCGACGGTGGCGGCGGCGTCACTCACGGCCGATCGCCTACGAAGCGCCGAGCGCCGACTTGATCATCGGCAGCACGTAGGTGTACGGCGCCCGGCGTTCGACCACGACCGAGACGTTGATGCGGGAGTTTCCGGCGATGGCGAAGGGCGGACCGCCCGACGTCGACCAGTCGAAGCCCGACGGCGTGGCGGTGTTGGCGCCCGGTTCGGCCCGCACTTCGATCGGCGCCACCTTGCCGTAGAGTTCCTGCGCCAGCGCCTGGTTGGCGAGATCCGACTGCATCTTCTGCAGCGTCACCGGCGCCGCGCCGACCTCGATCACCTTGCCCTTGATGTAGCCGAATTCCTCACGCTTGATCTCGGTCGGGGAGATCTGCGCCTCCATCCCGGCGCGGATCTGGCGCGCCGTGCGCGAGTCGAAGTAGACGATGGTCTGCATCGCGGCGTCGAGCGGCTCGACGATGGCGATGGTCTGACCGGGCTGCACGGCATCGCCCTGCTTCACGCGCAGCTCGATGACACGGCCGGCCACCTCGCTCGTGATCTCCGACACCAGCTTCTCGGCCACCACGCCGGTCTTCACCTCGCCGGCGGCGGCCTGATAGCGCAGATCGGCGGCGCGCATCTGCTGATCCAGCGAAGCGATCTGCGCGCGGTTCTGGCGGATCTGGCCCTGCAACGACGAGATGCGGGCGCGGATCGACTCGACCTGCTGCTCGGCGGTCGACACCTGCACGCGGGTGGCGAGACCGCGCGACAGCTGATCGCGGCGGAGAGCGACTTCCTCCTCGGCCTTGGCCAGCTGGCTCTGCGTGCGGCTGATCTCCTCCTCGGTGCTCTGGATCTGCGCCCGCAGTCCGCCCTGCGTGGCGCGGTGTTCGGCCTTGGTGGCCTCGGCTTCGAGCTGCAGGCGGCGGGCGGCGCTGGCGCGTTCGTCGGTGCCGGCCCGCACGTCGGGCCGGCGGATACGTCCCGCCAGCTGCCCCACGGTGACGGTGCCGCCCTGGGTGAGCGAGAGCTCCTCGAGGGTGCCGGCGCCGGCGGCCTTGATCTCGCGCAGCGCGCCGCCGCGGATCAACATGCCCTGCCCCTCGAGGCGCGTCGGAATCGAGCCGACGACGCTCCACACGATGAGGGCGACCAGCAGGGCGCCCATCGTCGCCAGGGCCAGCCAGCCCTTGGGCGACGTCACCTGCATGAGCACGTCGAGTCGCTCGGGCGACGACAGCTTGTCGAGCGCGGACTTGCGGAACAGCGGGTTGTTTTCGCTCATCGGACGCGCGCTCGCCCGCGGATCACCGCGACAGGAACTGGGCCGGGTCGAACCGCAGCGACTCGCCGGGCTGATCGAGATCGTCGAACACCACGAGACTGCCCGACTCGAAGCGCAGCCGGGCGAGGGCGCCGGCGTAGCCGAGCCAGGCCTGCACCAGCTGCATCTGGCCCTGGGTGAGATCTTCCTCGGTGGTGAGCGTGTCGATCAGCGTGACGTCGCCCTGGCGGAAGCGCTCGAGCGTGCCGTTCAGCGTCGTCTGCTGGAAACCCTGGCTCTCTTCGATGCGAGCCAGGTTGCGGGCGGCGCGCTCGACCACGTTCCGCGTGGCGACCACGGTGGCGCGGATACGGCGATCGGTGTCGGCCTGGCGGATCTGGCTCTGGCTCAACGAAGCCCGGGCCTGGCCGAACCGGCCTCGGGCGGTGTTGTTGCCGAAGGGCAGACGCAGCGACAGCGAGGTCTGCACGAACGGCTGCCACTCGGATCGCATCGACCGCACGAAGCCCTGCCAGCTGAAGTACCGCACCGGCGACTGCCGCGGCGTCGTCGGCTTGATGTCCTCGGTGTTGAAGCCGATGCGCGGGTCGAGCAGGATCGGATCGGTCTCGTCGGGAAAGTAGCGGTAGAACGGACTCTCGTAGAGTGTGCTCAAGCCCGCCGTGAGGCTGAAGTCGAGCGTGTGTTTCAGATCGGACGCCGCGCCATCGGCGAGACTCTGCGAGGCCAGCCGCAGGCGATCGAGGCTGCGCAGATCCTGGCGCGCCGCCAGCGCCGGGGCCAGCGGCGCGGTCACCGCGGTGATCGCCCGCGCCGAGGCGGGCGTGAGGGTCTCGGCCGCCGACGGCGCCGGTGCCGCCGGATCGAGGTCGGCGCCCATGGCGCGCACCAGCGCGATCTGTGCCGACACCAGGTTGGCACGCGCCGCCGCCAAGGCTGCTGGCCACGCGCGCCTGCCGGGCGCGGACGCGATCGAGGTCGATGCGCACGACGTCGCCCGAGCGCAGCCGCGCCTCGGTGAGCTGCACGAGCTGCGCCTGCCGGGCCGCCGATTCCTCGAGCAGCCGCACGGACGCCTGGTTGGCCTGCAGGCTGAGGTACGACAGCACGACGCGGAACACCTCGCTCGCCACCGTGAAGCGCAGCTGCGCGCGCTGGGCGTCGATGGCGTGCCGCGAGGCCCGTTCCGCCGCGGCGTTCGAGGTGGCGCCCCGCCGCTTCAGCAGCGGCATGGTGGTGGTGACCGACACGCTCGACGGGAAGCGCGGATTCACGGTGAAGCCGCCGAAGGCCGGGTCGAGCGACTTCTCGTGGAAGTTGCGTTCCTCGGCTTCGTAGCGCCCCTGCGCGCTCAGGTTGAGCCCCGAGCGGAACTGCTTGCTCCAGCCGAGTTCCAGGTACGGATTCTTGCGGACCTCGTCCTCCGGCAGCGCCCCGAGCCGCTCGAGTCCGAGCAGGGCGCGCGTCGAGACCGCCTCGGAGATCTCGTAGGCATGCTGCACGTTCTCGCGTGGGAACTGCGCGAACGTGTCGAGGATGTTGTTGAGGTTCAGTCCCGAGATGCCGTTGACGGCGCGCCAGAAGTCGAGGAACAGCTCGGGCTGCACCACCGGTACGTACGGCGACGGGTTGCAGATGTCGCGCAGCCGGACGATACCGAGCGAGGCTTCGAGCGACGCGCCGGCCGGCGACTGCAGGTCGCGTTCGAGGCCGCGCAGGCCGGTCTCGGCCGGGTCGAGGCGATCGAGCAGGAACGGATCGTCGTCGAGACCCGGCACGGTGAACCCGATCGGACACGACGGCGTGCGCTGGCCGAGCTGCTGGAGCTGGGCCAGCAGCTGGCGGTTCAGATCGTCGAAGGCGAGGAACGTCTGCGTGAGCTGCCGGCGCTTGTCGTCCTCGCTGCTGCGGATGAACGGCGCGATCTCCGAGTACAGATAGCGAAATCCGGGCTTGGCCCGCACCAGCGCGTCGAAGGCGCCGCGCGCCTGCTGGGCGCGGGCGGTGGTGACGGCCAGCGCCTGCCGGGCCTTGCGCACCTCGGGGCTCTGTTCGACGGTGAAGCGCACGGCGTCGGCCAGCGAGATCGCAGGACGCGTGAGCGTCGGCGCCGGTGCGATGTCGGTCTGCGGGGCGAGGTAGTCGCTGCCGGGCACGCGCACTTCCTGCGCGGCCGCCGGCGCCGCCGTCCAGCAGAGCGCGGCCAGGGCGACGGGAGCGAAACGACGGGCCGACATCACCGGCCTCCGGCCGCCGTCGGCACCGTGGTGAACGCCGAGCGATCGACGCCCGGCGCCTTGCCCTCGAGGTGCGTGAGCAGCTGCCCCGACTCGAACCGCAGCTCGGCGAGCAGCCGGGCCACGTCGCGGCGCGCCGCCACCAGGCTCAACATGGCGTCGGACTGCTGCTCTTCGGTGAGGATGGTGTCGATGAGCGTCACGTCGCCGGACCGGAAGCGCTCGAAGTCGCCCTGCACGGTGGCGTCGGCGAACTTCACGGCGTCCTCGGCGCTGCGCACGCGCGACACCGATTCGGCCAGGGCGCGCGCGGTGCGCATCACGCCGAGACGCACCGTGCGCCGCAGGTCGGCAGCGGTGAGTTCGCGGCGACGCAGCTCGGCGCGCTGCTGGGCGAGGCGGCCGTTGGCTGCGTTGTTGCCGAGCGGCTTCTCGTACTCGAGCGACGTCTCGACGCTCGGTCCGACCCAGCGGTCGACGATGCCGCCGTAGCCTTCTTCCTGGCGCACCCGCTTCACGCCGGTGGGGTCGGCGGGATCGGCGACGAAATTGACGAGGTCGTCGAGCGCCGTCCACCACACCTTGGTCGTCAGGTCGAGCCGCGAGCGCGTGAAGGTCTGCAGCGTGTCGGCCAGGGCGCGGCCGGCCTGCTCGGAGACGATCGCCGCCTGCAGGTCGGCGCGCCGCGCGGCCGCGGCGGTGGCGAGGGCGGCGACGGACGCGGCGCCGAGGTCGGTCGTGGCCGGCGTCGCCGGAAAGTCGTCGGCGGCGCGCGGCAACGTCGCCGGATCGTCCGAGGCGCCGAGGCCCATTGCGTCGACGAGGCGCAGCTGGGCTTCGTGGAACGAGCGCGTGGTGTCGTCGAGGCGGGCCCGGGCGCGAGCCTCGCTGGCCTGCACGCGCGACACCTCGATGCCGGGCAGCGTGCCGGCCTTGGCCTGTGCCTGCGTGAGCTCGACGAGCCGCTGCTGGTTCTTCACCGAGCGCTCGGCGATCTCCATCGTCGCCTGCGCGGCGCGCAGATCCCAGTAGGCGCGCGCCGTCTCGAGGGCGCTGACGTCCGACTGGTGCCGCAGCGCGAGGCGCGTGGCGTCGACCTCGATCTTCGCGGCCCGCTCGGCGCCGCCGGTGGCGTTCGACCCGCGGCCGCGCAGCAACGGAATGGTGAGGCCGAGCCCGGCGCGCACCGTGTAGATCGGCTCGACGCCCTTGCCGCCGAAGTCGGACGACCGCGGCTTGTCGAGGAAGTTGGTGCCTTCCATCGTGCCCTGCAGGAAGGGCGTCACCGCGATGCCGTTGCGGAAGGCGCGACTGAGCTGCGCCGATCCGTTGAACTGGTAGAAGAGCTCGTCGCTCGGGGCCTCGCCGAGATTGGCGAGCGCGGTCTCGGCGTCCTGGTAGTTCTTGACGAAGTCGGACAGACCCGAGCGCAGCTGCGTGCGGGCGCTGGCGATGAGCGTGTTGCGCTCGGCGCGGATGGCGGCGGCCGCCTGCGCGTTGGTGTTGCTGGCGACCAGGGCATCGAGGATCCGCAGCTGCGACGCCAGCGGCTGATCGATGGCGGCGATGGCGTCGATCTGGGCGTTGGTGGCGGCGGCGTTGGTGGGAATGGCGTCGAGACCGGCGATGAGCGTTTGCGCCCGCGCCGCGTTCGTGCGGTTCTCCTCCACGGCCTTGCGGATCTGCGCCCGCTTGTTGCGCTCGATCTCCTTGCGCGCCTCGGGCAGCTCCTGCTGGCGATAGCTGTAGAAGAGGCGCGACGACAGCGTCCAGTCGAAGGCGCCCTTCTGCTCCTGCACGACGCCTTCCTGACGCGTCACCGCGGCCTCGGCCAGATCGATGGCGGCCTGATGGTCGATAGTGAGCCGCACGGCCTCGGTGAGCGGCACGCCGGCGGGCGGAAACGCCACCACCGGCGCGGGCGTCGGCGCCGCGGGCGCCGTCTGGGCAGCAACGGGGAACGGCCCGAGCGCCCACATCACCAGGCCGGCGCGTACGACACGCCCCAGGGCACTCACGTAGGTTCTCGTCATGCGTCCTCCCGACGCCGTGTCCGCGGGCGGATCGGCGCCGATACGGCGGCGAATTGTAGCAGAGGCGTTCGACGGGGCGACGCCCCGCGGTCTGGCCGGCGACCGGAAAAAGCCGTCACGTCGACAGTCAGCGACGTTCGATGACCAACACTGTCACGTTGTCGCGGGCGCCGGCGTCGAGCGCGGCGGCCACGAGGGCGGCGCAGGCCGCTTCGGGCCCGGCTCCGGCGGTCTCGGCCAGGCGCCGCGCGATCTCGTCGTCGGCGACCATCGAGTGCAGGCCGTCGCTGCAGAGCATCAGGCGATCCCCCGGCTGCCAGCGATGTTCCTGGACGTGCACGGTGACGTTCTCGACGGTGCCGATGGCCTCGGTGAGCATGTGCCGGAACGGGTGCTGCTCGAGGGCGGCCGGATCGGCATCGGCGTTCTGGGCCAGGACGGCCGCCAGCCACGTGTCGTCGCGCGTCAGCTGCGACAGCACGCCCTCACGGACGAGGTAGAGGCGGCTGTCACCCACGCCGCAGAACGTGACGAGATCGTCGGTGGCGACGGCGGCGACCACGGTCGTACCCATGCCGCTGCGTTCGGGCTGCTCGGCGGCCGCCGCCACGACGCGCCGGTTGGCGATCCGCACGGCCGTCGCGAGACGGTTCGCCTCGAGCGACAGGCCGGCGTCGAGACCGAACGGCCACGTGAGGCCATCGTCGAGCCGGCTGCGCGTCAAGAAGTCGACGATGGTCGTCACGGCGAGGCTCGACGCCACCTCGCCGGCCTGGTGTCCGCCCATGCCGTCGGCCACCACGAAAATGCCGGCCGCAACATCGACGTGCATGCTGTCTTCGTTGGTGGCGCGCACCCGGCCGACATCGGTCAGGCCGTGCGCGACGATGGCGCCGGGCGTGACGTTCGGCTCCAGTCCCTGAGTCATCCTCCGTCACGTTAGCACCGATTCGGTGCGCCGATTCGACCGGCGTCCGCCCGTGTCCGGAACGGGCCGGAACGACTACAATCGGCGGACGTCCCGGGCTCGCGTCCCCGTCGCGCCAGTGAGCACACCGCAGCACATCTCCCGCTTCGTCGTCGTCCAGCCCATCGCGGCCGGCGGGATGGGTGAGGTGTTGCTCGCCCGTGACGAACGCCTCGATCGCCTCGTCGCCATCAAGCTGCTGCGCGAAGGATTCGACACCGAAGACCTGCGCCTGCGCTTCGAAGAGGAAGCGCGCAACGTCGCCAGGCTGACCCACCCGAACATCGTCACCATCTACGAGTACGGCACGCACGAGCAGCGGCCGTACATCGCGATGGAGTACGTGGCCGGGCACTCGATGGCCGACCTCGTGAAGCGGCGCGTGCCGCTGCCGCTGGCGCGTCGCGTGCGGCTCATCGAGGAGGTGTGCTCGGGCCTCGCCCACGCACACAAGGCGCAGCTCGTGCACCGTGACGTGAAGCCGGCCAACCTCATGGTCACCACGTCGGGCATGGTGAAGGTGCTCGACTTCGGCATCGCCAAGATGCGCGGCACCGACCGCACGCAGAAGGGGATGATCGTCGGCACGGTGAACTACATGTCGCCGGAACAGATCACGGGCCAGGCCGTCGATCACCGGAGCGACGTGTTCGCCGTCGGCGCGGTGCTGCACGAGCTGCTCACCTACGATCAGGCCTTCAAGGGCGACCTGACGACGGCGATGTTCAACATCGTCCACGGGCAGCCCGAGCCGCTCGCCACGCACTGCCCCGGCCTCGACCCGGCGTTCCAGGCCGTGGTCAACAAGTGCCTGGCGAAGGCGCCCGCCGATCGCTATCAGGACCTGCTGCAGCTCAAGCGCGATCTCGCCCGCCTGCGCCGGCCGCTCGAAGACGAGGACGCCGAGCCGGCCGAGACGATCGTGCCGCTCGACGTCGAGAAGACGATGGTGGTGCCGGCGGCCCCGGCCTCCGACGCGCAGCCGCGCGTGGCCGGCCCCGACACGCGGCGGGCCCTGGGCGCCGCGCTCGCCTCGGGCGAAGCGGCCATGGCCGGCGGCCAGTTCGACTCGGCGATGCGCTTCGCCGAACAGGCCCTGGCGCTCGAGTCGGTGAACGTCTCGGCGCAGGACCTGCTGGATCGGGCGCGGGCCGCCCGCGAACGCGCCAGGCTCGACTCGAAGCTCGGACGCGCCCGCGAGGCGCTGGCCGCCGACCGCCTCGACGATGCCCGCCACGCGCTCGAGGAAGCGGCCACGCTCGCGCCCGGCTCGTCGACCGTGCGCACGCTGGTCTCGAACGTCGACGCCCGGGCCGCCGATCTCGAACGGCTGGAACGCACGGTGGTGCTGGCGCGCGAGCAGCTCGACGCGCTGAATTTCGACAAGGCCCGCGAGCTCGCGCAGACCGCCGTGCTGATTCGTCCGGAGCACTCGGGCGTGCAGCGGCTGCAGGCGGAGATCGACCGCGCCGAGGAAGAGGCGCGCGAGCAGCAGGCCGCGGCGCGCGCCGCCGAGGAGCAGCGCGAGAAGGAGGCCGCCGCCCGGCGCGAGGCCGAGGCCGCGGCGGCGCGCGAGGCCGAAGCGCGCCGCGAAGCCGAGGAGCAACAGCGCCGCGAGGCGGCCGAGGCCCGCGCGAAGGAAGAGGCCGCCCGCCGCGAGGCGGAAGCGGCGCAGCGCCGCGCCGAGGCCGAAGCGCGGGCCCGGGAAGAGGCGGCGCGCCGCGAGGCCGAGGCGAAGCGCCGGGAAGAAGAACGCCTGCAGCGCGAGGCCGAGGCCCGCGAGCGCGAGGCCAAGGCCCGTGCCGCCCGCATCGCCGACCTGCGGGCCCGGGCCCAGCGGAAGGACGCGGCCCCGGCCGCCCGCCGCGACGCCGTCACCGAGCTCGCGTCGCTGTCACCCGACGAGCCCGGCCTCGCCGCCCTGAAGTCCGAGATCGACGCCGCGGTGGCCGAAGCGGCGCGCCAGAAGGCGCTCGACGACGCCCTCACCGATGGCGAGCGCCAGCTCGCGGGCGAGCAGTTCGACGCCGCTGCGGCGCGAGCCGCCGAAGTGACTGCGGCGAGGCCCGGCGACCGCCGCGCCGCCGCGCTGACGACCGCCATCGCCGAGGGACGTCGCCGCCAGCAGGCGCGGATGCAGGCTCTGGCGGCCGCCACCGCGCACCTCGAGGCCGGTCGTTTCGCCGAGGCCGCGCAGGCGCTGGCCCCGGCCGACCCAAGCCACGCCGACGTAGCGGCTCTGTCGACGCGGATCCAGGAGGCAGAGCGCGCCGAGGCGCGCCGCCAACGGATGGCCGCGCTGTCGGCGAGCCTTCGCGGCCTGGCGGGAAACCGCGCGGTGCAGGCCGGGGCCGGACTGGCCGCGGCCGGCGTCCTGGCGGTATGGCTCTGGCCTGCCAGGTCATCCACGAGCACGGACGCCCCGCCTGCCGAGACGCCGGGCGTAACCACCCCGGTTGCCGACGGGCCGGCTGACAACCCGGCGCCGCGGCAGGGCAACCTCACGCCGTCTCCCGAATCGGCCGGCGGTACGTCCGCGCCGGGCGAGCCCGTATCCCCCCTGCCCTCGACGGGCCCGGGAGGGCCCGGCGGCCCGGTCGCCCCGGTGAACGACTCGAGGCCGCCCGCACCCGACCCGCGAGCGCCGCGACCGGACGGCACCGCCGTCACACCCGTGCGCGTGGGCGGCGCCGTCAACGCGCCGCGCAAGCTGCAGCACGTCGAGCCGACATATCCGGCCGCCGCGCTGAGCGCCCGGGTGCAGGGCACGGTCACCGCCGAGATCCAGGTCGGCACCGACGGCACGGTGCGCGAGTCGCGGGTCGTCCGTTCCGTCCCGGGCCTCGACCAGGCGGCACTGGAGGCCGTGCGCCAGTGGCGCTATGCGCCGCCCATCGTCAACGGCACGCCGACCCCGGTACTGTTGACGGTGACCGTCGTCTTCCGGCTGCCGGAGGCAACGCCGCCTGCGCCCACACCCGGGGCGACCGCGACGCGGAACGAGTCCGAACGAACGCCCGTGCCCCCGGCCCCTACGGATACACGTCCTGCGACGCCGGCCGAGGAGCCGCCGGCCGCCGATCCCAAACCGGAGCCGGCGCCGTTCAGGCCGCGGCCGAGTGACGGCGACAACTCCATCCTCGCCAAGGCCGACGAAACGGTGATCCGCGGGCTGGTGGCGCGGTTCGGCCAGGCCTACCAGGAGCGCGACGTCGACGAGCTGAAGCGGGTCTGGCCGTCGATGCCGCGCAACGTCGAGAGCTCCTACCGGAACGTCTTCCAGAGCTACAGCCGGCTGGGCTGGCGGCTACAGGGCGTGGACGTCTCGATGGACGGCGACGAGGCCGAGGCCGACGTGCGCACGTCGGTCGAATTGAGGGAACTTCGCTCGAACGTCGCTACTACGGAGGGACGCACGCACCATTTCCGGTTCGCGCGTCGGGCGACGGGGTGGGCAATCGTGGGCGTCGAGAATCGACGGTAATCCCGGTGTTATGATGCAGCGCCGCCTACGGCGGGCGCGTTTCTCCAAGCTTCGGAGCGGACTCCTATGACAGCCCGGATCCTTGACGGTCGACACTTCGCACGGGTCGCCTTCACCGCTTTCGCCCTGCTGGCGCTGCCTGCCTCACGGGCGGCGGCGCAGGGTCCCGCTCCCGGAACGGCCAAGGCCCTCTTCGCCGAACTCATCTCGAACCGCCTCATCGACAGCCAGGGCGCACCCGGGGCCGGCGGCCGCACGCAGGACCTGATCGACGAGTTCTCGAAGAGCATCGCCATCGGCGTCGCCACCGCGCCGGTGGGGGCGTCGTCGGCCGGCTTCACCTACGAATTCGATCGCTCCACCGGCGAGCGCACGTTGCGCAGCCAGAGCTTCGGCCCGCTCTTCGTCGAGCGCCCGCTCACGAACGGCAAGGGGGTCTTCAACGTCGGCGCGAACTTCACCTACGTGAACTACGAGAAGTTCCTCGGCGACGATCTGAACACGCGGGGCATTCAGATTTTCGACAACCGGGTCCGCTTCCTCGACACCAACTTCGAGCAGTTCATCACCGAATACATCGCGGTCACGCCCAAAGTCTCGACGCTCAATGCCGTTGCGTCGTACGGTCTCACGCGGTCGCTGGATGTCGGCATCGTGGTGCCGTTCTCGACCATCGACATCGACGCCCGACGCTACTGGGACTACGACATCTCGCGCAGCTTCCCGTTCCTGACGGGGGCCGAGCGCGCCGCCTACGCCGGCCAGCCGAAGGGCACCGGCTTCGTGCCGCAGGACGGCAACCCGAACACCGGCACCGTCTCGGCCTCGGGCGTCGGCGACATCACGCTTCGCGCCAAGTACGCATTCGGCTCGGCCACGCAGCGCGCCGCGCTCATCGTCGACACGCGGCTGCCCACCGGCGACGCCGACAACTTCCTGGGCACCGGCAAGGCCAGCGTGCGGGCCGGCCTGTCGGCGTCCGCCGCCATCACCTCGACGGTGTCGCTGAACGCCAACGGCGGTTATCGCACCGGCGGGCTGACCAGCGAGGGCGACTACGGCGTGGCGCTCGACGCCGCGCTGCTGAGCAGCCGGAAGCTGACCGCCTCGGTGGAGTTCTTCGGTCAGTATCTGTCCGAGGCCATCAACGGCATCAGCCAGATCCAGAACGGCCCGATTCGCCTCAACAGCTCGCTCGGCGGCCAGCCGGTGCAGGTCACGTACCAGGCCTCGGAGCCGGTGTTCGACCTCGGGTCGGTGTCGGTGCTGCGCGGCGCCGCCGCCGTGAAGTACAACATCGCCGGCAAGTGGCTGCTCACCGCGGGCGTGCTCTTCCCGCTGAACGACACCGGACTCACCGGGTCGACGACGGCGTTCGTCGGGTTCGACCTGAGTCTGTTCGGCAAGTAGGCGCCTTGGGGACCGCCATGCGACGCGTGACGAACCTCACCGCACTGCTCGGCGCGCTGGTGGTGTCGGGGTGCCTCTTCGCGGCCTGCGAGGGCACGCCGGCCGGCCCGTCGCTGGCCGACACCCCGTTGACTAACGTCGGGCTGCGGCCCACGCTGGCCAACGACACCACGGCCTGCTGCTGTCACGTCACCGGCGTGCTGAAGAACAACAACGCCGTGCCCGTGCACGTCACAATCAAGTTCGCGGCGTTCCAGACGTCGACGTCGCCCGACCCGTTCGCCAGCACCGTGTATTTCGTCGAAGACCTGCAATCGGGCGCGAGTCATAACGTCGATGCCCCCGGGTTCCTCGTGCCCTGCAACGCCATCAACCTCTCCCTGCTCCGCAAAGAGGTGTCCGTCCGCGGTGTCTCGTCGCCGCCGTTCTAGCCAGGTGCTGTTCCGCCGGCTCCGCTGATCCGACCCTCGTGGCAGCCGTGTCGGCGGACATCCCGTCGCGGCCAGTGATCCGTGCCTGGATCGACCATGCGGCCAAGCAACTCCGCACCGGAGCGCCGGGGGCCTTCGACCTGGCGTTCTCGATCAACGTGATGGAACACGTGGGGGATCCCGAGGCCGTGTTGCCACGGGTAGTGGCGAGCCTCCGGCCCGGCGGGCGCTATCACTTCGTGTGCCCGAACTACACGTTCCCCTTCGAGCCCCATTTCAACATCCCGACGCTGGGCACGAAGGCGCGCACCTGGCGCGTGTTCGAACGGCGCATCCTGGCGTCGCCCGTGGTGGCGGATCCGGCCGGCACCTGGGCGTCGCTGAACTGGATCTGCGTGGGTTCGGCACGACGCGCCGGCCGCGCCGCCGGCCTCGTCCCGGTGTTCGATCGCGGCATCGCCGCGACGTTCCTGCGCCGGGCGCTCGACGCCCCGACCTTCCAGCGACGACACAGCGCCGCGATGCACGCTGCGGCCGGCATCGTACGAGGCCTGCGCCTCGATCGGATGACGGCGCTGCTGCCACCATCGGCCCACCCGGCGCTGTCGTGCCACATCGTGCGTTCGGCCTGACCCCATGAGCCAGATCACCACCGGCCTGCGCGCCGTGCTGTCGAGCCCGCGCGTCTACGACACGTTCCAACGCCTGATGGGCGGGCACGTCGGCCGCACCGACTTCGCCACCACGATGGTGCGCGCCAGGGCCGGCATGCGCGTGCTGGACGTCGGCTGCGGCACCGGCGATCTGCTGGGCTACCTGCCGGAAGGCGTCGTCTACGACGGATGGGATCCCAGTTCCGACTACATCGACGCGGCACGTCAGCGTTTCGGCGCTCGAGGCCGGTTCCATACGGGCCTCCTCGGTGAGGAGGACGTCCACGCCACGGCGCCCTACGACGTAGTGATCGCGTCCGGTGTGCTGCACCACCTCGACGATGGCGAGGTGGTCGCGTTCGGTCGTCTGGCCTTCGCCGCCGTCCGAAGCGGTGGCCGGTTCGTGTCGATCGACCCGGTGATCGAGCCGGGGCAGCATCCGGTGGCGCGCTACCTCATCGCCCGCGACCGCGGACAGCACGTGCGGTCGCGCGACGCCTACGTCTCGCTGCTACGGCAGGTCTTTCCCTCCGTCACCGGCGTGCTGCGGCATCGGCGCTGGGTGCCCTACACACACTGGATGATGGAGGCCACGCGGCCGACCGGGCGCTGACCTGGCGCCACGTGCGGATCACGCGAGGTCGGCGAGTCCGATGCCGGTTCGCCCGTAGCCGTTGCCGTTGTAGAGCAGCACACGGCGAGCACCGACGTCGTGTACGAGGGGATACGCGATCATCTCGCTGTCCCAGCCATCGGCCGACGGATCGAGACCGGCGCGATCGTCGTGGCGCGTCCACACGAGCCCGTCCGGTGACTCGGCGTAACCGAGGCGATAGCGATCGCCGCGCACGCAGCACCACATTCGATAGACGTCCGCGTCCTTCACGACGCAGGGACGGCCGAACGCGTATTCGTCGGCGCCGGCGTAGTCGAGGCAGACGTGGCCCGTGCGCGTCCATCGCAGGCCATCACGCGACTCGGCGTACTTGATGTGATAGCGGTGCTGCGGACCTGACGGCGTGTCGATCCAGCCGGTGCCCGACACGTACCACATCCGCCACACGCCGTTGTCGACGAGCACCCAGGGCGACGCGTTGAGATACGGATCGACGTCGATGCGATCGAGCAGCGGCGCGCTCGATACGCGGGTGAAGGTCTCGCCGCCGTCGTCGCTCACGGCGAGCCCGGCGTGCAGATAGAACGGCACCCGGACGCCGAGCGCCCACCCGGTGTAGTAAAGGCAGTGCCGCCCCCCGTGCGCCACGACGCACGACATCGTCACGCCGGCGTCGTCGAACGCGCCGAGCGCGCCGGGCGACAGCACCGGCGCCCGCGAGAACGCGACCGGCGCTTCAGGGGCCAGCCGCGGCATCGATGCGTAGCCGATGTGCGAGCGATTGGCGGCGTCGCGCGAGCTGAAGTACACGCGATGGCCATCGACCACATCGAGCACGGCCGGCAGTGCCGCGTGCGTGCCCAGCCACGGCGCCTGGCCGTCGGGCACCACGATCCGCCCGCGCGTGGTCCAGGCCATCGGTTACAGATCCACCTGATCCGAGGTCTTCGCGAACTTCGCGGTGCGCTCGGGCACCCACACCGATCCCGGCGGCGTGTTCTTCATAATCAGCGCGCCGGCGCCGATGAGCGAGCGGTCGCCGATGGTGATGCCATTGCGCAGCGTGGCGTTCACGCCGAGGAAGCAATGCGTGCCGATTCTGACGTGGCCCGACACGACCACGTGCGAGCTGATGAAGCAGTGGTCGCCCACGACGGCGTCGTGGCCGATGTGGTTGCCGCTCCACAGCGTGACGTTCGCGCCGATCGTCACGAACGGCTGCACGGTGTTGTCTTCGAGGATGAAGCAGTTGTCGCCGGGGGGGTGCTGTGAGATGAACGAGCAGCGGCTGCTCACGTAGCTGGCCAGTGTGTAGCCCTTCGCCTTCGCCTCGTCGTACTTCCGCGCCCGCAGCGCGTTCATCTGCGCGTAGCTGAGCGCCACGAACATCTGGTGCGTCGAGGGCGGATACGCGCGCTCGACATCCTCGAACGGCACCACCGGCAGGCCCTGGAACTCGTCGGCGGTCTTGTAGGCGGCGTCGACGGTGAACGCCACGACGCGGTGCGGCGAGTCGGTCGAGAAGTAGAAATTCGCGAGCCGGGCGATGTCGCCCAGGCCGAACACGACGAGGTCGGCCATACGCGCCTACTTTCTCACGACTATCGTGAACTCGAACAGCGGGGTGTCGTGCAGCAGGGCCACCTGCGTCGAGAACGTGCGCTTGCAGCGGTCGAACACCGCGCACGGATCCGCGTAGTACAGCGACGCCTTCCGCCGGTCCGGATCCGAGTAGGTGGACAGCATGTTGAAGGCGAAGCCGCGGGTGGAGACGGCGTGCAGCGTGTCGATGGTGGCCCAGACGTAGTCGTGCCACGTGTCGACCGGGGTGTCGAGCTTCACGTTGAAGACGCCGCTCGCCACCGCCACGTCGCTCGGGCCGAACGCGGCCAGCTCGGTCGAGAACCGGGCCGCCGTGTCGTGCCCGTGGCGCGCGGTGGCCGCGGCGATCATGTCGGCGCTGATGTCGTAGCCGCGATAGCTCACGGCCGATCCGCGTGCGCGGAGGGTGTCGAGCAGGGCGCCATAGCCGCAGCCGAGATCGAGCAGGCTGGTCGAGGCGTCGGCCCCCGCGGGCAACACGTGCAACAGCTGCGCGAAGCGCAGCGCCTGCGACTCGGCCGAGTTCCAGTCGACACCACGAGCGGTGGCGCCGAACTCGCGCAGCCGGTCAGCGTAGTAGCGTTCGACCGTCTGCAGCAGGGCCTGGCGTGTCGCCGGATCCGGTTCGCTCATACACCTGTCGGACGATCGTGTAGGGTCGTTGCTTGGTCTCGATGAAGATGCGCGAGACGTAGATGCCGATGATACCAAGGCTCGCCAGCATCAGGCCGCCGAGCATCCACACCGAGACGATGAGCGACGGCCAGCCTGGCAACGCCACGCCGAAGAACGTGCGCTGGATGACGAGGTAGACGGCAGCCAGCGACGCCACCGAGCCGATGAAGACACCCAGGTAGAAGATGGCGATGAGCGGCCGATCGCTGAACGAGGTGATCGAATTCACCAGGATCGCGATCTTGCGGCTCAGGCTGTACGAGCTGCCGGTGTTCTCGCCCTTGGTCACCGGCTGCGGCACCTGCGCGAAGCCGGTGATCGCCCACAGGCCGGCGATGATCGTCTCGCGCTCGCGATGCTGCAGCAGCGCCTCCACGTAGCGGCGCGTCATCAGCCGCACGGTGACGACGTTCACCGGAATCGGCACGTCCGAGATCCAGTTGAACACCTTGAAGTAGGCCCAGCCGCTCAGGCGCTCGAACCAGCCGCCGCGGCGCACCGGCTGCACGCCGTAGACGACGTCGGCCTGCTGCGCCCCGAGTGCCGCATGGAACGACGAGAGCAGCTCCGGCGGTTCCTCGAGGTCGGCATCGATCAGGAACACCAGCGCGCCTCGCGCGTGTGCGAGGCCCGTCATCATCGCCTTGTGATGGCCGAAGTTCCGCGACAGGTCGACGACGCGCACGCGGGCATCGGCGGCCTGCAACGCCAGCGCGACGGCCAGCGAGTCGTCGGGCGAGCCGTCGTTCACGAACACGATCTCGTAGTCCGGCGCGAGCCCGGCCGCCGCCGCCGAGATGCGGGTGTGGAACGCCGCCAGCGTCGACGACGACCGGTACAGCGTGGCGACGATCGACAGGGCCGGCGTCATGCGCGCACCAGATATCGCGGCGACTCAGGGCCGGCGTGGCACAGCAGATCGACGATGCTGACCGCGTGCTCGAAGGGTCCGTGCAGCTGCGGATACTCGGGATAGCCGGCGTAGTCGAAGTACTCGAGCCGCACGCCACCGGCGGCGAACACGGCATCGTCGATGTAGTCGCGCGCCGAGGGGCCCGAGATGTAGGTGTCCGCCCCGGCCTGCTGGCAGATGCTCACCAGCCGCTCGGTCTTCCCCGCCGCCACCGCGTAGTCCATCGACCAGGTGAGACGCGTGGGGATCTCGAGGGCCGCGCACGCCGCCTCGAGCCAGCGGCGGTTGATCGCGCTCAACCGCACCTCGCGCGTCTCGCGGTAGAGCGGCTCGAAGCGGTCGGCGAACCAGCGGAAGTGCGGCGCCTTGCCGTAGGCGGCGGCGATGGTCTTCCAGTGCCGCTCGGCCCACGCGGCGTCGGAGATCTCGATGTCCTTGATGAGCGCCAGGTACTCGCCCTTGGTCTGCACCGGAATCGACAGCCAGGTGAGGCCCTGCGGCGTCTTGATGCGATTGCGATTGCGCCAGTCGCGCCGCGTGAACTGCACGTCGTCGAAGAGCACGAACTCGTCGACCGAACGAATCAAGTCGAAGTAGCCCTTCCAGGGGATGTAGTTCGACTGGACGATGGCGACGCGCATGGATCGCAGGCGAGATGGCGGCCGCGCCGATGCAGCGGGGCGAGCGCGGGGCCAGCATACCACCGGGCCCGCAGCGGCGCTGGAGCGGTAAGATGTGCGCGCCACATGTCGTTCCGCGCGTCACCGCCACCGCAGTCCGCCACCCGTTCGAGCGCGTGGCCGTTCGGGCTGCTCGTGATCGTGGCCACGGCCGCCTGGCTGGCGGTGCTGTGGAAGGCGGGCGTCGGCACCCTGGTCGCCGCCGGCGGCATCCGCTACGACCGCCTGGCCGACGTGATCTTCCCGATCTGGAAGACCCATGCGGTGCACGTGCACGGCTTCCTCGGCGCCCTGTCGATCGAGGCCTTCAACCGCGGGCAGGTCTACACGGGGCACCCGCCGGCGATGCTGGTGGCGTGGTACGTCGTCGCGCGGGTGTCCGAGGCCCTCTGGGGCGGCGCGCTCGGCTATTCCACGAACCTGATTCCGTTCGTCCAGACCTGCGCGCTGGCCGCCATCTTCGGCTGGCTGGCCTGGACCGCGGAGTTCACGGCCGGCGCGTGGCGCTGGCCGCGGCAGGTGCTGTTCGTCCTGGCGCTCGGCTTCCTGATGACCGCGCCGTCGCTGTGGCGCGGGTTCTACGTGGTGCAGCCAGACGATCCGTATCCGCTCGCGATCGCCTGCCT
Organism: Vicinamibacterales bacterium; assembly: GCA_046331325.1. Lineage (GTDB taxonomy): Bacteria > Acidobacteriota > Vicinamibacteria > Vicinamibacterales > UBA2999 > CADEFD01. Next base: position 330,669 of record JAXLRB010000001.1, read on the forward strand.
GGCCATCCTGCTGCCCTTCGTGATCGAACGCCGGCCGGCGCTCTTCCGCGCCGCCCTGGTCGGTGGCGCGGCGTTCGCGCTGGCCAGCCCGATTTACACGCCGATCGTGCTGGCCACGCTGGTCGTGCTCTTCGCGGCCAACGGACGTCCCGAAGGCACGGTCCGTCTGGTCGCCGGCGCCGCCATGATCTTCGCGATCGCGATGGCGGGCTGGTTCGGGCCGCGAGCTGTCGCGACGGCGCTGCACTACACCACCGACAACTCGAGCTGGGCCTTCCGCTCCGGACTCGACGGCGACCGCACGTATCTGAGCTCGATGCTCGCGGCCATGTGGGATCCGTTCGTGAACTACGGCCCGGCGATGCCGGGCTACATCCACCGAACGGGCTGGGAGGCGCTGCGCATGCCGCTCACCATCCTCGCCGTGGGGCTCGCGTGTGCGCTGGTCAGCGCCGACGGGCGGGCCGCCGCACGCCGCTGGCTGCCCGCATCGCTGGTGTTGATGCTGGCGCCGTACCTGTTCACGGTGGTGTTCTTCGCGCAGGCGTTGACGATCCACCCGTACCTGTACGACTACCTGCTGCAGTTTCCGCTCGTGCTGCTCGGACTGCTCACGCTGCTGCACGTGACACGCGGCGACACCGTGCACGCGCCCACACTCGTCGCGCTGGGCTGGTTGCTGGCGGTGGGCACCATGGACCACCTGATCGTGATTGCGCAGGCGGCGCGCGCTGTCGCGCGCTGATGTTCCGGCCCTACGCCGCGTCGTCGTCGACGCGGCCGGGCAGCAGCACGGCCAGCAGCGGCATCAACCAGAAAAGCGGCTGCCGCATGGTGAAGTGGAACAGCGAGAAGCACGCCAGGCTGGCCACCATCGCGATGGCCTCCGGGCCGCCGCGCGTCAGCAGCACCCGACCCAGGATCGCCGCGTAGACGAGCAGCGCGAGCACGCCGAGGCCACCGGCCTGCGTCGCCCAGTCGAGCAGTGAGTTGTGGGCTTCGACGCCGTCGAAGGCCTTGACGTATCCCGAGTGTGGGCCGGGCCCCAGACCCACGATCGGACTCGAGCTGGCCGCCTGCAGGCCGTGTCGCCACAACCGCACGCGCAGGCCTGCCTGACTCTGATCGGCGTCGAAGTTCGCCGTCTCGGCCGTCTTCGGCATCGGGCCGCCCGCCACCTGCGCCTTGTAAATGGCCGACGCGGCCGCGGCCGCGGTGTCGGTCGCGACATCGGCCTGGGTACTGCGCACGACGCCGGGCAGCAGGAATCGCCACTGCCACGCCATCGACACCAGCATCACGACGAGCAGCGCCGACGCCATGCTGCGCGCCGCCGGACGTACCATCCAGCCCTGCGCCGACATCCACCACCAGCCGGCGCCGATGAGCACGCTGCCGCCGAGCCACGCGAGCGAGAGGGCGTCGCTGTGGCTGTACAGGCCCAGCCCGATGGCGACGACGAAGGCGGTGACCGGTAGCCAGGAGGAAGCGCCGTCCTGGCGCAGCGCCCGCAGCGCCAGGAACGGCACCGGCAGCACCATCAGCGCGAACTGGTTGGGGTTGTTCGACAGGTGCTGCCAGCGGACGCCGTAATACATGGCGTCGATGCCGGAGGCCGATCGCAGCACGATGCCGAGCCCGAACGCGACGACCGCGCTGGCCAGATACATCGCCAGCAGTCGCTCCGGCAGCCGGCGAATGGCCTGGCGTGTCTGTCCGAGAAAGGCGATGCCGAGCACGACGCACAGCCCGTAGGCCATGGCATCGTGTAATCCGCCGGGCCGTGGGGTGTCGGCGGGATACGTGCCGAAGGCGCGCCCGGCGGCGAGCAGCAGCGCGGCGACGCCCCAGAAACCGAGGAACGGCGCCAGCAGGGTGGGGCGCATCACCCGCTCACCCAGCGCCCAGGTGAGGAGCCAGGCGACGAGGAGCAGCTCGCCCGGACCGAGTCCGACGCCAGGCACGCGCAACTGGGACGACACCGAGAACACCAGCCCGGCCGCGAGCAGCCAGGGTCCGAGGGCATCGACGAGAGAGTGGCGGGACGACACGGGCCGGTCCGGTCTCACTGCGTCGCCGGCCGCTCGGCCGCGCACAGTGCGTAAGGCGAAGTGAGGCGGTTCGGTGGCACCCCGAGGCCGCGATCTTCGAGCGAGAAATAGCCGCGGGCGGCCATGAATCCCAGCCGCGCCAACGACGACGCCTGCGGCGCGGGACGCGACAGGGGCACCGGCGCGCCCAGCAGGTAGGTGCTGCGCAGTACCCGCAGCCCGGCGCGTTCGTGCGCGGCGGCGAGGCGTTCGCGCGTCTGCGGCACGTGCTTCGCGTAGATGGCGGGTCGCAGCGTGCGATACGCCAGTCCGTAGAGGCCGCTCATCGTCGGCACCTCGGTAATCATCAGCCCGCCGGGTCGCAGGAACCGCGCACAGGCACGGATGGCGTCGGCGGTGTCGGTGAAGTGCTCGACCACGCCGAACGACACCACGACGTCGAACGCCTCGACGAAGGCGTCCGGCGGCGCGAACATGTCGGCCTGCACGACCGTGGCCGGCGTGCCGGTTCGGGCGAGGATCTGCTGCACGCGACGAATGCCCTCGGGCGAATAGTCGATGCCCGAGACTTCGAGGCCGAAGGTGCGGTGGAAGTACGGCAGCCACTGCGAGGCGCCACAGCCAATCTCCACGAGCCGGCGGCCCGGCGTCACGCGATGACGGAACTGGGCGTCGAACTCGCGATGGAGCTGGCGGTGGAGGTGGTTGATCGGAGCCGTGCCCTGTGGATCGATGGGGTCCGGCAGCTCGAGGCCGTTCCAGGCGTCGTCCCAGTACTGGGCCGTGGTGATCGAGCCGGTTGCGGTGTCGGGAGGTGCGTCCATAGCCGGCGCGTCGCCAGCACCGAAGCGAGGGGGCCTGGCGAGCACGGCTCGGCCGAGGGACTTCGGGCCGTCCGACGATAACACACTCAGCTCCCGAGCCCCTGGGGGGCGCCGGCCGGCGGGCGGCCATGCCGCAGCAGGCTCGACACCGTGAGGCCGCCCCACAGGGTGAAGGCCACGATCGTGCCCCAGATCACACCGGCCAGGCCCATGCGGGGCGCCAGCCAGGTGTCGATGCCCAGATTGGCGAGGAACGCCGTGGCGGTGATGGCGAGCAGCGTGCCGTGGCGTTGCAGGCTGTTCATCACGCGCCAGCCCACCATGGCGACGAGGTACACCGGCATCTGCAACACGTAGAGGCGCTGGGCCGCGGCGACGCGGACCGTTTCCTGCGCGGTGAAGGCGCCGCGCTCGTACAGCAGCCGCACGAGGTCGGGGGCGAAGAACCACCACACCGCCACGGCCGGCACCGACGCCGCCAGCAGCACGGCGCTCCACGTCAGGAACTGACGGCGCACGGCGGCCAGCTCGCCGCGCGCCGCGAGGTGCGACACATGCGGCAGCAGCACGTTGCCCACCGTGGTGGTCGCGAAGGCCAGCAGCAGGATCACCGGCCGCGACGCGTAGCCGAGCGTCGCCGTGCTGCCCGGCGCCAGCGTCGACGCCACGAACGTGTCGGTGAGAGGAATGCCGCCGAGCAGCGCGGCCGACGCCGCCGCGGTGAGGTACTGCCTGTCGAGTCCGGCGAGCACCTCGCGGGACGGCGGGCCGGCGGTGCCGATCGCATCGCCGGCGCGCCCCACGACGGCACGCAGCAGAAGCCACTGCGCGACGCTGCCGGCGGTGAGGCCCAGCGCCGCGGCGTAGATGCCGATGCGGCCGGCCGCCAGGAACACCAGCAGCACCACCCCCAGCGGGTTGAACAGCGGCAGCAGCGAGATCAGGCCGAAGCGGCGTCGGCTGTTCAGCACCGCCGCGTCGACGCCCGTCAGGCCGGTCAGCACGAGCACCGGCGACAGGCACACCAGCAGCCGCCACCCGAGCTCGGTCGTGCCTGGCGGATCGGCGCGTCGCAGCGCCGAGGCCACCAACGGAAAGAGCAGCAGCCACAGCATGGACAGCCCGGCGAGCAGCACACCGAGTCGCCGTCGCACGATCGCGAGCAGCGCCGGCACGCTCGTCCGGCCGTCGAGCTGCGCCTGCGCCAGCCGCGGCACGAGCACCGCGAGCAGCGTGCCGCCCGCGAAGACGTTCAGCGCCGTCTGGGGCACGCTGATGGCGAGCTGGTAGACGTCCACGGCGATGCCGGTCGAGAACCGCGAGGCCAGCAGCGCGTCCTGCAGCACCAGCACGACGCCGGCCACGCCCGACATGAGGCCGACCTGCACGAACGGCGCGAGGCGGGCGCGCCAGCCGTCAGCGTTCACGATGCGGCCTCACGGCGCCAGGCGCCGTCGCACGTCCGCCAGACGCGGCGCCGCCGCATCGCGCGCCGAGAGCACCGGCGAGGTCACCGGCCACTCGATGCCGATCGCCGGATCGTCGTAGCGGATCGCCACCTCGTCGGCGGGATCGTAGAACGCGCTGCACTTGTACTCGATCTCCGCCGCGGCGGTGGTCACGGCGAAGCCGTGCGCGAACCCGGCGGGGATGAAGAGCTGCGTGAAGTTCTCGGCCGAGAGCTCGAGGCCGAACCAGCGGCCGAAGGTCGGGGACGCGGGCCGGGCGTCGACGGCCACGTCGAAGATCGCGCCGGAGACCACGCGCACCAGCTTCGCCTGCGCGGTCGCGACCTGCATGTGCAGACCGCGGATCGTGTGGCGCGACGAGCGCGAGAAGTTGTCCTGCACGAACGTCACGTCGATGCCGGCGGCACGGTACCGCTGTTCGTGGTACGTCTCGAGGAAGAAGCCACGCGCGTCGCGGTAGACGGCGGGCTGGATCACCTTGATCCCGTCGAGCGGGCCGGACGTGACGGTCATGGATGTTCGTCGAGCAGGCGCAGCAGGTACTGGCCGTAGTCGTTCTTCGCCATCAGCTCACCGGCGCGCCGCACGGTGGCGGCGTCGACATAGCCCATGCGCAGCGCGACTTCCTCGGGACACGCCACCTTCAGCCCCTGCCTGGCCTCGATGGCCTGGATGAAGGTGGAGGCCTGCAGGGTGGCTTCGTGCGTGCCGGTGTCGAGCCAGGCCATGCCGCGGCCGAGGATCTCCACACTCAGGTCGCCCCACTCGAGGTATTGGCGGTTCACATCGGTGATCTCGAGCTCGCCGCGCACCGACGGCTTCAACGCCGCCGCCACCTCGACGACGCGGGCGTCGTAGAAATAGAGACCGGTGACGGCGAACTTCGACTTCGGCGCCTTCGGCTTCTCCTCGAGGGCGACGGCGCGGCCGGACGCATCGAACGACACCACCCCGTAGCGCTCCGGATCCTTCACCTGATAGGCGAACACCGTCGCCCCGTGATCGCGCGCCGCGGCGCGCTGCACGGTGGCGGGGAAACTGTCGCCGTAGAAGATGTTGTCGCCGAGCGCCAGCGCCACCGGCTGACCGCCGATGAACGCGCGGCCGATCAGGAACGCCTGGGCCAGACCCTCGGGCCGCGGCTGTTCGGCGTAGGTGATCGAGATGCCGAACTGCGAGCCATCGCCGAGCAGTCGGCGGAACGACGCCTGATCCTCGGGCGTGGTGATGACGAGGATGTCGCGGATGCCCGCCCACATGAGCGTGGTGAGCGGGTGGTAGATCATCGGCTTGTCGTAGATCGGCACGAGCTGCTTCGACACGCCGAGCGTGACGGGATAGAGGCGCGTGCCGGATCCGCCGGCGAGGATGATGCCCTTCATCGCGTGGTGCCCTGCAGGCCGAGGCGCTGCCGTTCGTAGGTGCCGCGGGTGACGGCCTCGCACCACGAGCGGTTGGCGAGGTACCAGCGCACGGTTTCGTCGATGCCCTGCTCGAACGTGCGGGTAGGCCGGAACCCGAGTTCGCGCGCGATCTTCGACGGGTCGATGGCGTAGCGACGGTCGTGCCCCGGCCGGTCGGCCACGAAACTCTTCAGATCGTGATAGCGTGCCACGCCCTTCGCCCGCAGCGCGGCGTTGGCCGCCGCCGGCATCTCGCGCTCGAGCGCGTCGCAGAGCGCGTCGACCATCTGCAGGTTGGCGCGCTCGGCCATGCCGCCCACGTTGTACTTCCCGCCCGGCACGCCAGCCTGCATCACGCGCAGCAGGGCGTCGCAGTGATCGAGCACGTGCAGCCAGTCGCGCCGGTTCAATCCGTCGCCGTAGATCGGCAGCGGCTTGCCGTCGAGCGCGTTCATGATCATGAGCGGCACCAGCTTCTCGGGATACTGGTACGGCCCGTAGTTGTTCGAGCAGTTCGTGAGCAGCGTCGGCACGCCGTAGGTTTCGTGGTACGCGCGCACGAGATGATCGGCCGCCGCCTTGCTGGCCGAGTACGGCGAGTTCGGCGCGTAGGGCGTGGTTTCCGTGAACGCGCCCTCGGGTCCGAGGGAGCCGTAGACCTCGTCGGTCGACACGTGCAGGAAGCGGAACGCCGTCCGCTCGTCGGCCGAGGCCGAGGCCAGGTGCGCGCGGGCGGCTTCGAGCAGCTCGAAGGTGCCGGTGATGTTGGTGCGCACGAACTCGCCGGGGCCGTCGATCGAGCGGTCGACGTGGCTTTCGGCGGCGAAGTTCAGGATGGCCGTGGGCCGCTCGGCCGCCACCACCGCGCGAACGTCGTCGCGCTCGGCGATGTCGCCGCGCACGAACGCCACGCGCACGCCATCGACGAGTCCGTCGAGGCTCTCGAGGTGCCCGGCGTAGGTGAGCTTGTCGAACACCACGAGCCGCACGTCGGGACGCACCGCCGCGGTCCGCCGCACGAAGTTGCTGCCGATGACACCGGCGCCGCCGGTGACGATCCAGGTCTGCATACAGGGACCCGGACGCGAGGCCGGGCTCAACCGTCGATTATCCCTTGAATGCCGTCAGAGCTGGGCGCGGATCGCCCACAGATCCGGGAAGACCGGCGCAATCGTGGTGCGCAGGTAGCCCGCGCCGGACGATCCGCCGGTGCCGGTCTTCGTGCCGATGGTGCGCTCCACCATCTTCACGTGGCGGTAGCGCCATTCCTGCACGCCCTCATCCAGGTCGACGAGGCGCTCGCAGAGCTCCGAGTTCTTGGGATCCGTCTTGTAGACGCGCACCAGCACGTCCTGCAGCTCGGCGTTCGGCGTGATGGGGTCCGTGGGATCCACCGAGAGCGCCGACGATGGAATCGGGTACCCCTCGCGCTCGAGGTAGCCGAGGAAGCTGTACCAGAGCGACGGCTCGTGCAGGCGCACCACCAGCGCGGCGCGGGCGCGGCTGCCGGCGGGAAAGCGTTCGAGCGCGGCGGCGGATCGCCGGCCCAGCACGAACTCGAGCTGACGGAACTGATCCGACTGGAAGCCGCTGGCCTGTTCGAGGCGCGCGCGGAACGACTGGAACTCGAGCGGGGTCATCGTCTCGAGGATGTCGAGCTGCGCGACGAGCACCTTCAGGATCGTCAGCACGCGCGTCAGCGTGTGCGACACGCGGTGCGACTCGTTGGTGGCGAGCAGCGCGCGCACGTGATCCAGCTCGTGCAGGATCTCCTTGAACCAGAGCTCGTAGACCTGGTGGATGACGATGAAGAGCAGCTCGTCGTGCTCAGGTCCGTCAGACCGCGGCTGCTGCAGCGTGAGCAGCTCGTCGATCTTCAGGTAGGAGTTGTAGGTGACCGCGCGATCCATGGCACGAGCATTGTGCCATTCCGCCCTGCCCCGTTTGGCACGGAAGCGGCGCAGGCCGCGTGCCGGTGGGGGCAGGGGCGTTACAGAGAGAAAAAGGGGGCGACCGGCGTGCTAGCGCTTGCCCACCCGTCGCCCCGAACGACTCCCCCACAGGAGCCGAACTCGAGAGGACGCCGGGCGGGACGCGTGGCCCCGCCCGGTGCCGCGGCTGTTACCAGAGCATCCGCACGCCGATGCGCGTCGTGAACGGCGCGAGGATGGCGCTGGGCTTCTGGAAGCCCGTGCCGGTGGCACGGCTGATGGTTTCCGACGCGTGGCTGTTGGTGATGTTGAACGCGTCGAGGAACAGGCGCGCGCGCAGGCGGCTGGCGAGCTTCACCGTCTTCTCGGCCCGCATGTCGACCACCCACACGTTGTCCTCGCGGTTCGAGTTCATCGGCTCCATGTAGATCGTCGTGCCCGAGCCGGTGATGCCGGTCGGGAACGCCAGCGTGTTGGTGCGCGCGTAGTTGGCGCCCGACTGGTGCCGCAGCACCGGCGACAGGCGGATGCCGAACGGCGCGTCGTAGCTGCCCGACGCCTTGAAGCTCCAGAACGTGCGCTTCTCGGCGCCCGGCTGCGCCGGGTTCTGCGGGTAGCCGTTCGGGAAGTCGTTCGACCAGGTGAACGCGCCACCGAGGTTGGCCGACCACTTGCTGCTGTAGCGCTTGGTGAACGACATCTCGGCCGTGTGGTAGCGCGAGAACTGCGGCAGGTTCATCTCGACCTGCGTCGTGGGGAACAGCGTGGCGGCATTGGCCGACGGCAGGCCGAGGTAGCTCAGCGTGCGGTCGTCAGCGGTGCCGCGCACGCCGTCGACGCCGTTGTCGATGAACGTGAAGGGCACGCCGAACTGCTTGTAGACGTCTTCGCCGCGCGTCGGGATGTAGAGCGAGATGAGGTCGTCTTCCGTCTTGTAGACGTAGCCGGCGCGCACGCCCAGCGTGGTCGTCAGCTGACGCTCGAGCCACGTCGAGATTTCGTGCGTGTAGGGCGCCTTCAGGTTCGGATCGAGCTTGATGGCGCCTTCGAGCGAGGCGCTCTGCAGCGTGGTCTGTTCACCGGGCTGCCAGCGGCGGTCGCCGTTGATGTCGTTCCAGCCGTAGGTGGCCGACTTGGTGCCGGTGTTCGGATTGACGTCGCTCGGCACGCCCACACCGGGGTTGTGCCAGAAGAGACCGTAGTTGCCCTTCAGCACCGTCTTGCCGTCGCCGGCGAAGTCGAACACGAAGCCGACGCGCGGCGCGAACAGGTTCCACGAGAACAGGTCCTGCTCGGCGAAGGTCTTCGCCTGCAGCACCACCGGGCCGACGGTGGCGGCGAGCTGGTTCTGCTCGGGCAGCCAGCCGTTGTAGCGATCCCAGCGCACACCGGCGTTCATCGTCAGGCGGCCGTAGTTCCAGGTGTCGTTGAGGAACAGCGACTGCTGGCGCAGGCCGTTCTGCGTGGTGAGGTGGCCCTCGTCGCTGTCCTTCAGCCCGCCGACCTGCGTGGCCGTCGGGATGCGGAAGATCACCTGATTCGAGACGCCGTTGTTGTAGACGTGCTCGATGTTGCCGCCCACGCCCTGCAGCACGCCGAACCACTGGCGTTCCCACAGCATCTCGCCGCCGACCTTCAGCGTGTGGCTGCCCTTCGACGTGTCGAGGAAGTAGGTGGAGGCGCCGGTGAGCTGCTTCCTGTCGCGGTCGTTCTGGTTCTTCTGGTGCGAGCCGGTGATCTCGAGTGTGCCGGCGTCGCGGAAGAAGTAGTTGTCGGTGCCGTTGGTGATCTGCGGGAAGTAGTAGCCGAAGTCGCCGTAGCGCGCTTCCACGTACAGCTTCTGCGACAGCGTGCCGTTCCACTCGCCCTTGTAGACCCAGCTGCCCGAGTCCTGCTTGTTGGTGGGCCCTTCGCTCGTGTAGGTGTAGGTGCCGAACGGCAGGCGGTTGGGCTGAATCTTCTGGCCCCACTGGTAGTAGCCGATCAGCTTGTTGCTCTGGTTGATCTGGTAGGTGGCCTTGCCGACGACGTTCCACAGCGTGGTGTCGAACGTCTTGTCGAAGGTGAAGTTCGGCTGCTGGATGGCGTTGAACTGGTTGTTGTAGGTGCCGAACCACCAGATCTTGTCCTTCTTGATCGGACCGCCGACGTTCAGCGAGTAGTTGTAGTACTTGGAAATCTCGTTGCTGTGGGCGCGGATCGGCGAGTTGCGGAACGCGGTGGGCGCCGTGTAGCTGCTGGGGATGTTCGAGCCCTGCAGCGTGTTGTTGTACCAGTCCACGTAGCCTTCGCCCGAGAACGTGTTGCCGCCCGACTTGGCGATGAACTGGCTCTGCACGCCGGGGTTCGGCATCTCGGCCGACTGGCCCGACGTGCCGAGGAACACTTCCTCGAGCGACGAGTAGTCGAAGTAGAACCCGGCGCCGGAGGTGCCTTCCGTGGTGTTGATGCCTTCGATCAGCACGCGCACCTGGCCGGTCTGCCCGTAGGCCGAGTAGCCGGTCTGCGTGCCGGCGCGGTTGCCGCCGACGTCGATGCGGCTCATCTGCACGGCCGGGGTGACCGCCAGCAGCGCCCACATGTCGCGGGCGTTCGGAATCGACTGCAGTTGATCGAGCTTGAAGTTCTGCACGACGCGCGTCGCCGAGGTGTCGATGATGGGCGACTCGCCCGTCACGGTGACGGTTTCCTGCAGCGTCGCGAGCGACAGCTCGACGTTGAGGGTGGCGGTGAAACCGAGCGAGAGCTGCACGCCCTCACGCTTCACGGTGTTGAAGCCCGCCAGCTCGTAGCTCACCGCGTACATGCCGGGCGGCAACGCGGGGAACCGGTAGTTCCCGGTGTCTGACGTGACGGTGGTCTGCGCACCGAGGGCGGAGGGACTCGTCGCCACGACGGTCACTCCTGGAAGCACGGCCCCCTGCGCGTCCGTCACACGGCCCTGAATCGTTCCGGTGCTGCTAGCGCCTCCGCCCTGTGCCCAGGCACTGGTAGCGGCCGCCGTTGCGAATGCCACGGCGAACAGCCCGACCAACAGTCGCTTCATGCCATCCTCCCGGTCCTGTCGGGCGTGGTGGGCACGCGCGAAGGACGTTGATTGACACCGAGTCCTTACAAGACAAGCCTCCGAACGCCCGCCGGGGTCAGCTGGCGGGTTGGCTGGGGAGACTACGGCATGTCAGGGATGAAAGGCAACAGAAGATGACGAATCAACGACAGGCGGGGACGAACGCGTACAAGAAAAAGAGGCGACCGGCCCGCTAGCGCGGCGGACCGATCGCCTCGAAGACTCCCCCACAGGAGTCGAACCGTGGGGGCACGGGGCTTGGGGAGGGGACGGAGGGTCTCCCCCCCGCCCCATGCCCGAACCTACCAGAGCAGACGGAACCCGACGCGCGAGGTGAACGGCGCCAGGATGGCCGTCGGCCGCAGGAACGACGCGCCCGTCGCGCGCGAGATCGTCTCGGACGCGTGGCTGTTGGTGATGTTGAAGAAGTCGAGGAAGCCGCGGAAACGGATGCGGTTCGTCACGTTGAAGGTGCGCTCGAAGCGGGTGTCGAACACCCAGATGTTCTGCTCGCGGCGCGAGTCGGCCGCCTCGGCGTAGATCGTCGAGGCCGGGAAGGTCACGCCAGCGGGCGCGGCCGAACCGGGAACGGCGATCGTGCGGGCGTAGTTGGTGCCCGACTGGTGACGGACCACCGGCGACACGCGGATGCCCAAGGGCGCTTCGTAGCTCGCCGTGGCCTTCATGCTCCAGAAGGTGCGGTTCTCGAGACCCGGCAGGTCGAGGTTACGCGGATAGCTGGCGGTCACCGCCTCCGGGAAGTCCTTCTGCTTGGTCCAGCTGCCACCGAGCTGCCCCGACCACTTCTGGCTGAAGCGCTTGTTCAGCGACGCCTCGTAGGTCTGGTAGCGCGACTTGCGGCCGGGGACGTTGTCGATCGTCTGCGTCGCCGGGAAGTTGGCGAGGCTGGCGGTCGGGATGCCGTGCAGGGTGATGTTCTGGTCGTCGCTGGTGCCGCGGACGTTGTCCGGGCCCACGTCGACGTAGTTGAACGGCACGCTGTAGGCGCTGAGCGGACGGCCCTGGAAGGTCGCGCCGGTCAGGTCGTCTTCCGTCTTGTAGACGTAGCCCACGCGCGCGCCGAGGGTGTCGGTGATCTGCTGCTCGAAGAACAGACCGGCCTCGTGCGTGTAGGGCTGCTTGATGTTGCTGTTGAAGAGGATCGAACCTTCGGTCTGGTTGGTCGTGATCGCGCCGAGCGTGTCGGTGGGATCGTACTTCCGGTTGCCGTTGGTGTCGGTCCAGTTGTAGGTGACGATCTTCTCGGGGATGTTCGGGTTGGCGTCGCTGCCGAGGCCCACACCCGGGTTGTGCCAGAAGAGGCCGTAGTTGGCCTTCAGCACCGAGCGGCCCTGACCCGAGAAGTCGTAGATGATGCCGATGCGCGGCGCCACCGACTTCCAGGTGTACATGTCCTTCTCGGCGAACGTCTTCGCCGCGAGGGTCACCGGGCCGTTGGTGAAGCCGAGCTGGTTCTGCTCGGGCAGCCAGCCGCGGTAGTTGTCGAAGCGCACACCGAGGTTGGTCGTCAGCTTGCCCCAGCTCCAGGTGTCGTTGATGAAGGCGCCGAACACGTTCAGGGCCGACTTCGACGTGAGCGAGTCGTGGGCGTCGAGGCTGCCCACCGCGCCCGAGGCCGTCGGGAACGCGAAGGTCACCGTGTTGCCCACGCCGTTGGCGTAGGTGGTCTCGATGTTGCCGCCGAAGCGCTGCTCGTAGCCTTCCCAGCCCTTCTCGCGCAGCACTTCCATGCCCGCCTTGAAGGTGTGCGTGCCCATCTTCGCCGTGTCGATGAAGTAGGTGCTGGCCAGGTTGTACTGCTTGCGGTCGCGATCGAGCTGCCAGCGCTGGTTCGAACCATCCACCGTGAGGTTGGTGGTGTCGCGGAAGTAGAAGTTGTCGGTGCCGTTGGCGAGCAGCGGGAAGTAGTAGCCGAAGTCGCCGAAGCGCGCCTCGAGGTACAGCTTGTCGCTGACGGTGCCGTTCCACTCGGCCTTGTACACCCAGCTGCCCGAGTTCTGCTTGTTGGTGCTGCCTTCCTTGGCGTAGGTGTAGCCGCCGTTGGGCAGGCGGTTCGGCTGGAGCTTCTGGCCCCACTGGTAGTACCCGATCATCTTGTTGTTCTGGTTGATCTGGTAGGTGAGCTTGCCGACCGGGTTCCACAGCTTCGTGTCGAACGTCTTGTCGAACGAGAAGAGCGGCTGGGCCACCGCGTTCTTCTGCTGGCGGTAGGTGCCGAACCACCAGATCTTGTCCTTCTTGATCGGACCGCCGGTGTTGATGGCCGTGTCGTAGTAGTGGTCGATCTCGTTGGCGCCCTTACGGAAGCCGAAGCCGCCCTGGGCGACCGGCGTCGTGTAGTTGTTGGGCAGGTTCGAGCCCTGGAGCGAGTTGTTGTACCAGTCGAGGTAGTACTCGCCCGAGAAGGTGTTGCCACCCGACTTGGCGATGAACTGGCTCTGCACGCCGGGGTTCGGCATCTCGGCCGTCTGGCCGGTGGTGCCGAGGAACACTTCTTCGAGCGACGAGTAGTCGAAGTAGAAGCCGGCGCCGCCGGTGCCTTCCGTGGTGTTGATGCCCTCGATGAGCACGCGCACCTGGCCGGTGAAGCCGTAGGCCGAGTAGCCCGTCTGCGTGCCGGCGCGGTTGCCGCCGACGTCGATACGGGTCATCTGCACGGCAGGCGTCACGGCGAGCAGCGACCACATGTCGCGGCCGTTCGGGATCGACTGCAGCTGCTCGGTCTTGAAGTTCTGCTGAATACGGGTGGCCGACGTGTCGATGACGGGCGACTCGCCGGTGACCGTGACGGTCTCCTGCAGGGTGGCCAGCGCCAGTTCGATGTTCACGTTCGCCGTGAAGCCGAGCGAGAGCTGGATGCCCTCACGCTTCACCGTGTTGAAGCCCGCCAGCTCGTAGGTGACCGTGTAGCTGCCGGGAGGCAGCGCCGGGAAACGGTAGTTGCCGGTTTCCGAGGTCACCGCCGTCTGCGCGCCGAGCGCCGACGAGCTGGTGGCCGTGACGGTGACACCGGGCAGCACCGCGCCCTGCGCGTCCGTCACCTTGCCCTGAATCGTACCAGTGCTGCTTGCGCCACCGCCCTGAGCGAACGCGCTCGTGGCGGTCACCGCGGCGAACGCCACGGCGAGCAGCCCGCTGATCCATCGCTTCATTTCGTATCCTCCATGGCCTGTGGGGTGCGGCCTGTGGGCAGGCCGGCCACTCTGACCGTGCTTCCGACACAACGACAACAACCGTCGCGCTACACGAACGCGCGCCGGGCACTGCAATCGGATGGAAGACGAGTGGGGCGTCGGGCACGGCGCGAACGCGGTGCCCGATCCCCGGGCGTGGAGCGCGGAGTCACCCGCTACCCAGTCACTCTCCCGATCCTCGAACGATCTCGCACGGCATCTGGCGCGCCGCACGCGACCGAAGTCAAACGAGTTACACCGCAGGCGAAACGGCCGGGGCTGAATCGCTCACGTAGCGGTGCAGGTTACGCGACACAGGGACGAAAAGGCAACAGCGACATTCGCGGACAAATCCCCCGCAAGTCGCTGATTCCATTGAACGAATGTTCAGGCCTCGCGGCTTTCATCGCCGCAAGCTGCTGACCTGGCTCACGTTCGCATCGTCGAGCCGGCGGAGGGGCCGGGTCGGGACCCGGCCCCGACCTGTCCCTATTCAAGCCTGGGCCAGACTAATTCTGATCGACCGAGGTCAGGACGACCGGGGACAGACGGGTGAGGAACACGCCGGCGAAGATGGCGAGCGCGCCGACCATCTGCCCCACCGACACCGTTTCGCCCAGCCACAGCCACGCGACGAGCATCGCGAAGATCGGCGTGAGGTTGCTGTACGCCGACGTGCGCGTCGATCCGAGCTTCTGCACGCCCGTGTACCAGACCACGTACGCGCCGACCAGGCAGAAGAGCGACGACCACAGCACGAGCGCCCAACCCCACCACGTCACGCGCGTCCAGTCGGTGGCGACGATCGACGGCATCGCGGCGACGACGTACGGCGGCGCGGCGATCACCGCCGCCCAGGCGGTCAGCATCATCGGCGAGTAGCGGCCGAGCAGCGGACGCGACACCACGGAGTAGATCGCCCAGCAGATCATCGCCACCAGCACGAGCGCGTCGCCGACGAGCGTGTCGCTCGACACCTCCGCGCCGTGACCCACGACGAAATACAGCCCCACGATCGACACGACGGCGCCGAGCCAGCGCGTGACGCCGAGCTTCTCGTGCCCGAGCACTGACGACAGGATCGAGACGGCTACCGGCGTGAGCCCGAAGATCAGGCCGGAGTTGGCGACGCTGGTGCGCGTGACGCCCGAGACGAAGATCAGCTGGTAGATGGCGCCGCCGATCATGCCGAGGAAGATCACGCGACCCACGTCGCCGCGCGCGACGCGACGTTCGCCCGGCGCCATGCGCCACAGCACGATCGCGAACGACAGCGCCGCCACCACCTGACGCAGCGCGTTGAAGGTGTGGACGGGGAACTCGTCGAGCGCCGCCTTGATCACCGAGAAGTTGGCGCCCCACGACGCCACCACCAGCACCAGCAACGCATCGAGCACGCCGAATCGGGTCGCGGTCACGACAGGCTCATCGGATGACGAACGGCCGTACAGACGACGAGGGGCAGGTCACCGGTGTGACGTGCCCCTCGAACACCGCCCGCCGTCAGGCGGGAGGTTAGCCGCCGAACGGCTTCAGGAAGAACAGGATCAGCGAGATGAGCAGCACGTAGATGACGAGCGACTCGATCAGCACGAGGCCGAGGATGAGGGCGCCACGAATCTCGCCCGCCGCGCCGGGATTGCGCGCGATCGCCTCGGTGGCCGAGCTGACCGCACGGCCCTGACCAAGGGCGCCGCCCGCGGCCGCGATGGCCAGAGCGAAGCCGGCCGTGATGATCGACCACTGCACGAGCGCCGAGTTGGCGGCTTCAGCACCCTGGGCGTAGACCGGGGAGAGCAGGCCCGCGACCAGCAGCATCACGAACGCAGACAGGATTGACCGAGTCTTCAACACACCCTCCTACGAAAACCTTACCTGGATTGGGGTCCGCCCTGGCGAGCCCGAACTGTTCTCACGACTTCGACGGTTGCGGCGATTGCCGGCGCGGTGACTCCCGCCAGCATGGCCATGGGGTCGAACTCGAAACGCGCAATCATAACGTATGCGCCGACCGCGAGTATAGCATGCCTTGTGAAAAACTTCACGAAGCCGCGCGGGGCTGGTGGCCGCGCCGGAACGGCCTCCGGGGCCTCGTCCGCGCCATCTACTGAACTCGTGAAATCCGGCCTGTTTTCGACCGGCGGGAGGCCTTCCGGCGCGCCGGCCCACAGGCCCGACACCCCGGCCACGATCGCCTTGTAACTGAGCGCGATGAGCGCCACGCCGCCCACCACGCCGGCGGCGCGTCCCGGCTGGTGCGGCCACAGCGCCAC
>JAXLRB010000002.1:0-285724 GCA_046331325.1 Vicinamibacterales bacterium
GCAGTCCGTTGGCCGGATACAGGCCGTGATCCGTCTGCGCGGCCTGCGCGTCGGCCCCGCGCGTGGCGGATTCGGCCGCCGCCGTGAACGCCTGCCGCGCCAGCCACACCATGGCGGCCAGCGTCTGCGTGCCCGGGAATCCGGGCAGCAGCGCCTCGGCGCGTTCCACCGATCGCAGGCGCTCCTCGCCCCACGTGGCGACGGCCATCCGGTAGTGATGCCGCCAGTTGCGCGGCTCGACCACGAGCGCCTGACGCAGCGCCGCGCGCGCCTCTTCCACGTGGCCCTCGCCGGCCAGCGCGTGGCCCAGCGCCGCCCACGCTTCGCCCAGCGTGGCCTCGAGCTCGGTGGCGCGCCGGGCGGCGGCCACCGCCGAGGCCAGCGCCGCGAGATCGGGCGTGTTGTCCACGCGCGTCGACTCGAAGCGGAAGATGTGCGCGTTGGCCAGGCCGGCGTGGGCCGCGGCGTACGACGGCGCGCCCTCGACCGCGCGGCTGAACGCTTCCGCCGCGCCCGGCAGCGCGTCGACGTCCAGCGATTCCAGCGCCGCGCGACCACGTTCCCAGGCGATGAACGGCTCGAGGCCGGCCAGCGGCTGGCCGATGGGGACGGATCCGGCGGCCGCGCCTGGCTCCGACGCGTCGTCGACCACCGTGGCGATGAAGCGGTAGCCGCGGCGGGCCAGCGTCTGGATGTAGCGCGGCGTGGCCGGGTCGTCGTCGAGCACCTTGCGGATGTCGGCGATGGCCCGGGTGAGCGTGTTGTCGGTGACGATGACGTCGGGCCAGAAACGGTCGAGCAGCAGCTCCCGCGTCACCAGCCCGCCCCTGGCGTCGGCCAGGCAGGCCAGCACCTGGGCGAGTCGCGGCGACAGCGCCACCATCGCGCCGTCGCGGCTGAGCGTGGCGGTCTTCTGATCGAGGCGGAAGGGCCCAAAGGCAAGGGCGGACATGCGCTAGGCCGCCGAACGAACCGCGGCCCGGGGGCACGGTGACGGCTGAGCCTTCAGTATCTTCGAATCGGGACGATTCGATGTCATGGCGGCATGTATATGCGAGCTGGACTGCATTCCCGACGCACTATAATCCGCCGCAGGCAAGCACGGGTTCGGGCAACGACATCTCGCGTGCCGGTCCGTCGCCGAGAGGGGTCCATGCCGCGTACGAACACGAACGACCCGGCCTACTACCACAAGGTAGTGGACTGCCAGTGGGGCTGCCCGGCCCACACGAACGTTCCCGAGTACATCCGTCTCATCGCGCAGGGCCGTTTCGACGACGCCTACATGGTGAACCGGGAATCGAACGTCTTCCCCGGCATCCTCGGCCGCACCTGCGACCGCCCGTGCGAGCCGGCCTGCCGCCGCACCCGCGTCGACGGCAAGCCGGTGGCCATCTGCCGGCTCAAGCGTGTCGCGGCCGATCACAAGACCGACGGCATCAAGGCGCGCCTGCCCAAGGCGCCCACCGAGAAGAACGGCAAGAAGGTGGCGCTCATCGGCGCCGGCCCGGCCTCGCTCACTGTGGCCAACGACCTGATGCCGCTCGGCTACAGCGTGACGCTCTTCGAGAAGTTCGATCGGCCCGGCGGCCTGATGCGCGTGAACATCCCGTCGTTCCGCCTGCCGGCCGAAGTGCTGGATGAAGAGATCGGCAACATCGTCGACATGGGCGTCGACGTCCGCTACAACTCGCCGGTCGAGAGCCTGAAGGCGCTGCTCGACACCAACGAGTACGACGCGGTGTTCGTCGGCAGCGGCGCGCCGAAGGGCAAGGAACTCGAGATCCCCGGCCGCCACGACACCGACCAGATCTTCATCGGCATCGAGTGGCTCGAGTCGATTCACTTCGGCCACGTCGAGTCGGTGGGCAAGCGCGTCGTGATCATCGGCGTCGGCAACACGGCGATGGACTGCTGCCGCTCGGCCAAGCGCCTCGGCGCCACCGACGTGAAGGTCATCGCCAGGAAGACCCGCAAGTACTTCAAGGCCTCGCCCTGGGAACTCGAGGACGCCGAGGAAGAGGGCATCCACATCCTCGAGAACCTGCAGCCCGTGCGCTTCATCGTCGAGAACGGGAAGCTCACCGGCATGGAGTTCGACAAGTTCCACAGCGAGGAGAAGGACGGCAAGCTGGTGCAGACGCCGGCCGGCCGCGAAATCCTCGAGTGCGACACGGTGGTGCTGGCCATCGGCCAGGACAACGCCTTCCCGTGGATCGAGCGCAACATCGGCCTCGAGTTCGACAAGAAGTGGGACATGCCGATCGTGGATCGCACGACGTTCATGTCGACGCGTCCTGGCGTGTTCTTCGGTGGCGACGCCGCGTTCGGTTCCGCCAACATCATCTGGGCGGTGGAACACGGTCACCAGGCCGCCATCTCGGTGCACCAGCCATGCCAGGGGCTGCCGGTCACCGAGCGGCCGCCGCAGGGCATGACGCTCAGCAGCACCAAGATGGGCCTGCACGAGTGGGCCTACAGCAACAACTACAGCGCCGAGCAGCGCGCCAAGATGAAGCACGTCGACATGCCGGCGCGCTTCGGCGGCATGACGATCGAGGTCGAGGAAGGCTTCACGGATCCGCAGACGCGGGCCGAGGTGCAGCGCTGCCTGAACTGCGACGTGCAGACGCATTTCACCGACAACCTCTGCATCGAGTGCGACGCCTGCATCGACATCTGCCCGGTCGACTGCCTCACGATCGTGCCGGCGGCGCCCGAGCCGGAGCTGCGCACGAAGCTGATGGCGCCGGCCGACAACCTCGACCAGGCGCTGTTCGTCTCGGACCCGCTGAAGCAGACGGCGCGGGTGATGGTGAAGGACGAGAACGTGTGCCTGCACTGCGGGCTCTGCGCCGAACGCTGCCCGACCTACGCGTGGGACATGCGGAAGTTCGTGTTGTCGTGGCCGCACGCCGACAAGGTCGAGGCCCCCGCGATGGCGCGCTAGCGCCTCGACTGCCGCCAGCTCGCAAAGGAACCAGCTGAATGGAACGCGTGAACGACTTCGCCTTCAAGATCGCGACGGCCAACGGCACCGGCTCGGCCAGCGCGAACGGCCTCATCATGCAGGCCATCTTCCGCATGGGCATCCCGGTGACGGGGAAGAACGTCTTCCCGTCGAACATCCAGGGCCTGCCCACGTGGTACGAGATCCGGGTCAACAAGCACGGCTACACGGCGCGCACTCCGGTCTTCGACCTGATGATCGCGCTGAACGCGGCGACCTACGCCAAGGACGTGGCGGAGGTGCGGCCCGGCGGCTGGCTGCTCTACGACTCGACGTGGCCGCTCGACGACAAGCTGAAGCGCGCCGACGTGCAGTACCTGGGCGTGCCGCTCGCCGAGCTGTGCAACGGCGCGTTCAAGGGGGTGCGTGAGCGCATCCTCATGAAGAACATCGCTTATGCCGGCGCGCTGGCCGCGCTCATCGGCATCGACACCGAGGTCATCCGGCAGCTCACACAGGAGAAGTTCTCGAAGAAGCCGGCGCTGCTGGCCTCGAACGAGAAGGCCATCGCGCTCGGCTACAACTACGCGAAGGACCACTTCCAGTGCCCGCTGCCGATTCGTCTCGAGCGCATGGACGAGACGAAAGACAGCATCCTCATCGACGGCAACACCGCCGCCGGCCTCGGCTGCGTCTACGCCGGCGCCACGGTGGGCGCGTGGTACCCGATCACGCCGTCGACCTCGATGATGGAGGCGTTCAAGGGCTTCTGCCAGCGCTTCCGCGTCGACAAGGAGACCAAGACCAACCGCTTCGCCATCATCCAGGCCGAAGACGAACTGGCCGCGGTGGGCATGGTGATCGGCGCCTCGTGGGCCGGTGCCCGCGCGTTCACGCCGACGTCGGGTCCCGGCATCTCGCTGATGAACGAGTTCATCGGACTCGCGTACTACGCCGAGGTGCCGGCGGTGATCTTCGACGTGCAGCGCACCGGGCCGTCCACCGGCATGCCGACCCGCACGCAGCAGTGCGACCTGATGCTCTGCGCCTACGCGTCGCACGGCGACACGCGGCACATCTGCATCTACCCCGGTGATCCGAAGGAAGCCTTCGAGTTCGCGTCGAAGGCGTTCGACCTGGCCGAGCGCTTCCAGACGCCGGTCTTCGTGCTGACGGATCTCGACATCGGCATGAACGACTGGATGGTGCCGAAGCTCACCTGGGACGACACCTACACGCCCGATCGTGGCAAGGTGCTCTCAGCCGCCGAGCTCGACGCGGCGAAGAATTTCTACCGCTACTACGACCACGACGGCGACGGCATCCCGCAGCGCTCGCTGCCCGGCGTGCATCCGAAGGGCGCGTACTTCACCCGCGGATCGGGCCACAACAAGTTCGGCGCCTACACCGAGGACGCCGACGAGTACCAGGAAGTCGTCGACCGCGTGGCCCGCAAGATCCAGGGCGCGGCGAAGGCGGTGCCGGCGCCGATCGTGAAGAAGACGCCCGGCGCGAAGATGGGCCTGCTGACGATCGGCGGGTGCCACGCCGCCTGCGTCGAGGCGATGGACTCGCTGGCGAAGGACGGCATCCACCTCGACTACATGCGCGTGCGCGGGTTCCCCTTCGGCGACGAGGTGCGGCAGTTCCTCGACGAGCACGAGACGGTGTTCGTGGTGGAGCAGAACCGCGACGCGCAGCTGCGCAGCCTGCTGATGCTCGACACCGGCACGCCGCTGACCAAGCTGGAATCGGTGCGCTACTACGCGGGCTTCCCGATGAGCGCGCACCATGTGATCGCGGGCGTGAAGGCGAAGCTGGAGAAGGCGGCATGACGTACATCGCGAAGCCCAAGGTTCACCACCCCTCGCTGAAGAAGAACGCGCTGGGGCTCACGCGCCGCGACTACGAAGGCGCCATCACCACGCTGTGCGCGGGCTGCGGCCACGACTCGATCACCGCCGCCATCGTGCACGCCTTCTGGGAACTCGACATCGCGCCGCACACCGTGGCCAAGCTGTCGGGCATCGGCTGCTCGTCGAAGACGCCGGCCTACTTCCTGAAGGAAGCGCACGGCTTCAACAGCGTGCACGGCCGCATGCCGGCCATCGCCACCGGCGCCGGCGCCGCCAACCACACGCTGACGCTCATCGGCGTGTCGGGCGACGGCGACTCGCTGTCGATCGGCCTCGGCCAGCTGTGCCATGCCGTTCGCCGCAATGTGAACATGCTGTACGTGCTCGAGAACAACGGCGTGTACGGCCTCACGAAGGGGCAGTTCTCCGCCTCGGCCGACCCCGGCTCGATGAGCAAGAAGGGCGAGACCAACACGATGGAGTCGATCGACAGCGTGCTGCTGGCGATGACCCTCGGCGCCACCTTCGTCGCCCGCAGCTTCTCGGGCGACAAGGCGCAGCTCGTGCCGCTCATCAAGGCGGGCCTGTCGCACAAGGGCTTCGCGTTCATCGACGTCGTGTCGCCGTGCGTCACGTTCAACGACCACGAGGGCTCGACCAAGAGCTACGCCTACACGCGCGAGCACCAGGTGGAAGTGGTGCAGGCCGACTTCGTGCCCACGCGCGACGAGATCACCTCCGAACAGGAGGCTGGCACGGCCAAGTGCGTGATGATGCACGACGGCAGCTGGGTGACGTTCCGCAAGGTCGCCGAGAACTACGACCCGACCGATCGCGACGCGGCCTACGCCTACATCCGCGAACGTCAGAAGGCGGGCGAGGTGCTCACCGGCCTGCTCTACGTGTCGGGCGACTCGCGCGACATGGCGCAGCAGAACGACCTGGGCGAGGCGGCGCTCACGACGCTGCCGTTCAATCAGCTGTGCCCGGGCAGCGCCGAGCTCGACAAGCTGCAGGCGCGTTTCCGCTAGACACTCCTGCGCCGCGGGACGCAGCGGCCTGCGTCCCGCGACGGCCTCTCCCTCATCGATACGGCCGAGGCGGTCGTCGGGACAGCGACGGGGTAGCCTTCCGCCGCCGCTCGTGAAACCATACGGCGCCCGCTCGTCCGGGCGGCCCGGAGGTTCCATGCGCGCGCGTCCTGCCCACGGTCTTCGCTCGTTCGCCATCTGTGTCGCCGCGCTGGTCGTCGCGGCCGTGTCGCCGCGGGCCGTGTCGACGGCCGACGATCCCACAGGCAGCGCGCGGCTGCTGCGCCAGCCGACGGTGAGCGCCACGCACATCGCGTTCGCCTACGCCGGCAACATCTGGATCGTCGAGCGCGCCGGCGGCACGGCGCGGCGGGTCACGAGCTTCCAGGGCCAGGCGTCGAATCCGCAGTTCTCGCCGGATGGTAAGACGCTGGCGTTCAGCGCCGACTACGCGGGAAATCCCGACGTCTACGTGGTGGCGGCCGCCGGCGGAGAACCCACGCGCCTCACGTGGCATCCCGGCGCCGATGTGGTGCAGGGCTGGTCGCCCGATGGCGCCCGCGTGCTGTTCGCCTCGTCGCGGGCCTCCGCGGCGCCCACGCCCACCACGCGCTTCTTCACCGTGCCCGCCACCGGCGGCGCCGAAACCCCGCTGGCGTTGCCGCGCGCGTATCAGGGCAAGCTGTCGCCCGACGGCACGCGCATCGCGTATCGCATGAACAGCTCGTGGGACGAGGAGCGGCGCAACTACAAGGGCGGCCAGAACAAGGCGATCTGGATCGCCGATCTGAAGACGTGGGACGTGGTGACGCCGCCGTGGACCGGATCGAAGGAGATGGATCCGGTGTGGCTCGGCGACACCGTGTACTTCCTGTCGGATCGCGACGGTGTGTCGAACGTGTGGTCGTTCGCGCCGTCCAGCAAGCAGCTCACGCAGGTGACGCGGTTCACCGACTTCGACGTGAAGACCCTCGGCGCCGGCGGTGGCGCGATCGTCTTCGAGCAGGCCGGCTACGTGCACCTGTTCGATCCGAAGGCGGGGAAGGCGAACGTGGTGCCGATCACCGTGAGCGGCGACTTCCCGTGGATGATGCCGCACTGGGAAGACGTCACCGCCCGCATGACCAATCTCGGCATCTCGCCGACCGGCAAGCGTGTGGTGGTCGAGGCGCGGGGCGAGATCTTCACGGTGCCCGCCGACAAGGGCGACGTGCGGAACCTCACGCACACGAGCGGCGCCGCCGAGCGCGAGCCGGCGTGGTCGCCCGACGGCAAGTTCGTCAGCTACTTCAGTGACGCGAGCGGCGAGTACCAGCTCGTCGTCGAGTCGCAGGACGGCGTGACGCCGCCGCGGACCATCGCGCTGCAGAAGCCGACGCGCTACTACTCGCCGGCGTGGAGCCCCGACAGCCGCAAGCTGCTCTACAGCGACACCAACCTGAACGTGTGGGTGCTCGACATCGCGAGTGGCGCCGCGAAGATCGTCGGCCGCGACCCGTGGATGGTGCCGTCGCGTACGCTCGCCCCGTCGTGGAGCCCCGACAGCCGCTGGGTGGCGTTCGCGACGCGCCTCGACACGCTGTATCGAGCCATCGTCGTCACCAACGTCGAGACGGGCGAATCGAGACAGATCACCGACGGCCTTGCCGACGCGATGTATCCCGTGTGGGACGCCAGCGGCCGTTATCTCTGGTTCCTCGCCTCCACCGACCTCGGCCTGCGTTCGCAGTGGCTCGACATGACGTCGTACGAGCGGCTGCAGACGTTCGGGCTGTACGTGGCCGTGCTCCGCAAGGGCGATCCGAGCCCACTCTTGCCGCAGAGCGACGAGGACGCCGGCATCGGCGCGAAGGTGGAGCCGACGCCGCTCACCGCGTCGTCGCAGCCGGTGACGATCGACTTCGACGGGCTCGCGTCGCGCACGCTGGCCGTGTCTGGCGTGCCCGAACGGCAGTACTCGCGGCTCGCCGCCGGCACGGCCGGCACCGTGTTCTTCCTGGAAGCGCCGGCAGTCGCTGAACGCGGCGGTCCGCCGCCCAGCGCCGGCAGCGGCCTCCGCCGCTACAAGCTCAGCGATCGCGCCATGGTGGCGTTCGCGTCGAACGTCGCCGACTACGCCGTGTCGGCCGACGGGAAGAAGCTCGTGTATCGCACGCCCGCTCCGCCCGCGCCCGAGGGCGGCGGCACGGCCGCGCCCCCCACGCTGCACCTGGTCGACGCGGACGGCCGCGTGCCCGAGCCCGGCGCCGGCCGCCTCGCGGTGACGCTGGCGACCGATCTCGATCCGAAGGCCGAGTTCCGCCAGATCTTCAACGAGGGCTGGCGCTATCAGCGCGACTACCTCTACGTGCCGAACCAGCAGGGCAGCGACTGGCCGGCGATGAAGACGATGTACGGCGCGCTGCTGCCGCACGTGCGGCACCGCGCGGATCTCACGTATCTCGTCGACATGATGGGATCCGAGATCGCGATCGGGCATTCGTACGTGCGCGGCGGCGATCTGCCCGACGTGCCGCCGACGCGCGTCGGCCTGCTCGGCGCCGACACCGCCGTGGAGAACGGCCGCCACCGTCTCACGCGCATCTACGATGCCGAGAGCTGGAATCCCGACCTGCGCGCGCCGCTGGCCGGCCCCGGCATCGACGCCCGCGTCGGCGACTACGTGCTGGCCGTGAACGGCGTCGAGCTGCAGGGCAGCGACAACCTGTATCGCCTGCTGGACGGCACGGTGAACCGGCAGACGGTGCTGACCCTGAACGCGCAGCCCTCGATGACGGGCGCGCGGCAGGTCACCGTGGTACCTGTGGGCAACGATCAGG
The DNA here is from genome assembly GCA_046331325.1 of Vicinamibacterales bacterium. GTDB lineage: Bacteria > Acidobacteriota > Vicinamibacteria > Vicinamibacterales > UBA2999 > CADEFD01. Next base: position 8,657 of record JAXLRB010000002.1, read on the forward strand.
GCCTGCGCACGCGCGCGTGGGTGGAAGGAAACCGCCGCCTGGTCGAGAAGCTCTCGGGCGGGAAGCTCGCCTACGTCTACGTGCCCAACACCGGCCAGCCCGGCTACGTGAGCTTCAATCGCTACTACTTCGCGCAGCAGGACAAGGCCGGCGCCGTGATCGACGAGCGCTACAACGGCGGCGGATCGGCGGCCGACTACATCATCGACGTGCTGGGCCGCGACTTCGACGGCTACTTCAACAACGTCGCCGGCGATCGCGTGCCGTTCACCAGTCCCTCGGCCGGCATCTGGGGACCGAAGGTGATGATCGTGAACGAGATGGCCGGCTCGGGCGGCGATCTCATGCCGTACATGTTCCGGCGGCGGAAGATCGGGCAGCTGGTGGGCACGCGGACGTGGGGTGGTCTGGTGCACACCGCCGACACGCCGCCCTTCATCGACGGCGGTACGATGATCGCGCCGCGCGGCGGCTTCTTCACGCGCGACGGGAAGTGGGCCGTGGAGAACGAGGGCGTGGCCCCCGACATCGAGGTCGAGAACTGGCCGAAGGACGTCATCGCCGGACGCGATCCGCAGCTCGAGCGCGCCGTCGAGGTGGCCCTGGCGGCGCTCAAGGCGCAGCCGCCCGACCGGCGCCGCAGCGAGCCAGCGCCGCCCACGTGGGGCCGGCGTCCGCGTCCCTGAGTCCATCCCAGCCCATCGACAATCCAGCCCGGCGCGAGTCAACCATTCCCGGCCCGGTTCCGTCCAACCGGGCCAGGAGTCTGCATGCTGAGTCATCTGCGGTTGGCGATCCGGGCGTTGACGCGGACGCCATTCGTCTCGGCGGTGGCCGTGACGTCACTGGCGCTGGGGATCGGCGCCAACACGGCGATCTTCTCGCTGTTCGATCGCTTCCTGCTGCGGCCGCTGCCGGTGCCGGCGCCGCACGAGCTCGTGAATCTCTCGGCGCCCGGGCCCAAGCCCGGCTCCACGCAGTGCGGGCAGGCCGGGCCCTGCGCCGACGTCTTCAGCTACCCGATGTTCCGCGACCTCGAGCGGCTGCAGACGAGCTTCACTGGACTGGCCGGCCATCTGTCGTTCGGCGCCAACGTCTCGGCGCGCGGCGAGACCCGCAGCCACGGCGGGGAGATGGTGTCGGGCGGCTACTTCCCGACGCTCGGCCTGCAGCCCGCCGCCGGGCGGTTGCTGTCGCCGGCCGACGACGACGCGCCGGGCGCGCATCCCGTCGTCGTGCTGAGCCACGAGCTGTGGACCTCGACGTTCGCGCAGGACCCGGCGGTGGTCGGCGACGCCATCATCGTGAACGGCACGTCGTTCACGATCGTCGGTGTGGCGCCGCGCGGCTTCGAGGGCACGACCCTCGGTACCCGTCCGTCGCTCTTCGCGCCGCTGTCGATGCGGGCGGTGCTGCAGCCCGGGTTCAAGAACTTCGAGAACCGGCGCGCCTACTGGGTGTACGTGTTCGGCCGCCTGAAACCTGGCGTGACCCTCGCGCAGGCGAAGGCGGCGCTCGAGGTGCCGTATCGCTCGATCGTCACCGACGTCGAGGCGCCGCTGCAGACCGGCATGAGCGATCAGACGATGCAGCGCTTCAAGGCCAAGCCGCTCGAGATGGCCGCCGGCGCCGCCGGGCAGAGCAGCGTCGACGACCAAGCCCGCACGCCCCTGCTGATGCTCATCTCGGTGACCGGCCTCGTGCTGCTCACCGCCTGCGCCAACGTCGCCAACCTGCTGCTGGTGCGCGGCGCCGGCCGCACCACCGAGATGGCCGTGCGTCTCTCGATCGGCGCCGGACGCGGATCGATCCTGGCGCAGCTGCTCGTCGAGGCCTGCACGCTGTCGCTGGCCGGCGGACTGCTGGGCCTGCTCGTGGCCCGCGTCACGCTGAGCGGCATCGCCGCCATGCTGCCGCCCGAGGCCGCGCCCACGGTGCCGGCCACGCTCGACACCACGGTGCTGCTGTTCGCGCTGGCGCTGGCGCTTGGCACCGGGCTGTTGTTCGGACTGTATCCGGCGCTGCAGGCCACGCGGCCCGACCTCGTGTCGGCGCTCAAGGCGCAGGCCGGACAGCCTGGCGGCGGCCGCGCGGCGTCGCGTTTCCGCTCGGCGCTCGCCGTGGCGCAGATCGCCTTGTCGATGGCGCTGCTCGTCGCGGCTGGTCTCTTCGTGAAGAGCCTGGCCAACGTGAGCCGCGTCGATCTCGGCCTCCGCACCGAGCAGCTGGTCACCTTCTCGGTGTCACCCAAGCGCAACGGCTACGCGCAGGCGCAGTCCCTGGCGTTCTACCAGCGCGTGGAGGACGCGGTGGGCGCCCTGCCCGGCGTGACCTCGGTGTCGGCTTCGTCGGTGCCCCTCATCTCGGGCAGCAACTGGGGCAACGGCGTCAAGGTGCAGGGCTTCGAGGCCGGACCCGACACCGACATCGGCGCGTCGACCAGCACCGTGGGCGCCGGCTTCTTCACCACGCTCGGCGTGCCGGTGCTGCGCGGCCGCGACTTCACGCGCGCCGACGCCGCCGATCGGCCCAAGGTGGCGATCGTCAACGAAGCGTTCGCCCGCAAGTTCCATCTGGGCGATCAGGCGGTGGGCGCCCGCATGAGTCTGCGCGCCACGGCGGACGCGCCGCTCGACGTCGAGATCGTCGGTCTGGTGAAGGACGCGAAATACAGCGAGGTGAAAGACGTGGTGCCGCCGGTGTACGTGACGCCGTACCGGCAGGACGACGACACCGGCAGCATCACCTTCTACGCCAAGACGACCGGCGACGCCGAGGCGCTGCTGACCGCGGTGCGCGAGGCCGTGCGGGCGCTCGATCCGAATCTGCCGGTCGAGGACACCAAGACGATGGCGCAGCAGGTGCGCGAGAACGTGTTCCTCGATCGCATGATCAGCACCCTGTCGACGGCGTTCGCGGTGCTGGCCACGCTGCTCGCGGCGATCGGGCTCTACGGTGTGCTCGCCTACACGGTGGCGCAGCGGACGCGCGAGTTCGGGTTGCGCATGGCCCTCGGCGCCGACGGCGCCATGGTGCGCGGCCTGGTGCTGCGGCAGGTGCTGCGCATGACCGGCATCGGCGCGGCGGTGGGTCTGGTGATGGCGGTCGGTCTCGGGCGCGGTGCGCAGTCGCTGCTGTTCCAGCTGCAGGGCTGGGACCCGGTGGTGCTCGTGTCGAGCGCCGGTCTGCTCGCACTGGTCGCCTTCGCCGCCGGACTGCTCCCGGCCCTGCGGGCCTCCCGAGTCGAGCCGATGATCGCGCTGCGCCAGGACTGACGGCATCCCGGCGCGGGATCCAAGCTGGGCCGTACGGCGTCCAATGGCGGCGGGAGCCCCGACCGTCCATGCGTAGCCGATTCGGATTGCCGCTGCTTGCCTGCCTGTTCTTCCTGTCCGGCGCGTGCGGGCTGACCTATCAGGTGCTCTGGCTGCGCCTGCTGTCGCTCGTGTTCGGGGTCACCGTGCACGCCGCCAGCACGGTCCTCGCCAGCTTCATGGCCGGCCTCGCCCTCGGGGCCTGGCTGGCCGACCGGCTGGCCCGCCGCGGCCACCCGCTGCGGGTCTTCGCCGCGCTCGAAGGCGGCATCGCCGTGTCGGCGCTGGCCACCCCCTGGCTGCTCGACGTGGCGGCCCTCCTGTATCGCCCCCTCGCCACCACCGCGCCCGACTCGCTGCCCCTGCTGACGGTGGCGCGCGTCGTGGCGTCGTCGGCCGTCCTGATCGTGCCGACGGTGCTGATGGGGGCCACGCTGCCGGTGCTGAGCCAGGCGGCGATGGTGCGCCAGGCGGCCGGAGCGCGCCTCGGCGCGCTGTACGCCGTGAACACCGCCGGTGCCCTCACGGGTGCCCTCGTCACCGGATACGTGCTGATCGGCGCGCTCGGCATCCAGCGGACCTTCCTGGTGGCTGCGGCGGCCAACGTGATCGTGGCCGCTGGCGCCCTGTGGCTGGCGCGGCGCACCGAGGGCACGGTGGCCGCGGCTGAACCCACGCCGTCCGCGCCGGGCGCGTCGTTGGCACCACCCGAGGCCGCCCGGCCACTCGTGGCCGTCATGGCCGCGTCGGGCTTCGCGGCCCTGGCGCTCGAGATCGTGTGGTTCCGGGTGCTGGTGCAGTTCCTGCCGGCCACCACCTACGCGTTCACGACGATGCTGGCCACGGTGCTGGCAGGCATCGCCGTGGGCAGCGCGCTGGCGGCACGCCGCCTGTCGCGCGGACCGGCGCGGGTCGAGACGCTGGCGTGGACACAGGGCATCACGAGCGTCGTCGTGCTGCTGTCGCTCGCGGTGCTCGGCGCGTCGTATCAGGCCGGATGGACCGCATCGGGGCTGGCGCCGGCGGCCATCGCGGCGATCCTGCCGGCGTCGACGCTGATGGGCTACGCCTTCCCGCTGGCCCTCGCCTTGTGGATCCGCGGTGACGGTGCCGCGCGGCCGGTGGGACGCCTCTACTCGGCCAACGTGCTGGGCAGCATCGCCGGCGCGCTCGTCGGCGGATTCGTCCTGCTGCCGTGGCTGGGCAGCCGGCGTTCGCTGGTCGTCCTCGCCGCCGTGTTCCTCGTGTCGAGCCTGGGTCTGCTCGTACCGCGGCGGCGCTGGGCCGGGGCGGTGGTGCTGGTGGCGGCGTTCGCCGGCGCGGCGCGTCTCGTGCCCGATCCCTTCCAGGTCACGTTGACGCGCCGGCACGGGCCCGGCGAGCGTCTGCACTGGTACGAGGAGGGCGTGCAGACCTCGGTCAGCATCTACACGGGGGCCTTCCGTGGCTGGTTGATGTACCTCGATGGCCTGCACCAGGCGTCGGATGCCCCGGAGATGGTGCGCCTGCATCGCCTCATCGGGCACCTGCCGATGGTGCTGCATCCCGAGCCGAAGCGGGCGCTCGTCGTCGGTCTCGGCGGCGGAGCCACACCGGGAGCGGTGAGTCAGCACGCCACCGACGTCCATGTCGTGGAGCTGTCGGACTCGGTGCGCAAGGGGTCTGAGTTCTTCCGCCACGTGAACTACGACCTGCTGCGCCGCCCCAACGTGCGACTGCGCGTCGACGACGGCCGCAACTTCCTCACCACCGCCGCCGAGCGCTACGACGTCGTCACGGCAGATCTGATCCAGCCGGTGCACGCGGGCGCCGGCCACCTCTACTCGCGCGAGTACTTCACGCTCGTCCGCGACGCGCTCGAGGACGACGGCCTGGCCCTGCAGTGGATCGGCCAGCGGTCCGACGCGCAGTACAAGCTGATCATGCGGACGTTCCTCGACGTCTTCCCGCACACCACGCTGTGGCTCGACGGCCAGCTGATGGTGGGCGCGAAGCGGCCGCTCACGCTCACGCCGGCGCTGGTCGACCACAAGCGGCGGCACCACGAGACGCGCGCGGCGCTCGACGAGGTGGGACTCGACAGCTTCGACACGCTGCTCTCCTGGTACACGGCGGGACCGGACGAGTTGCGACGCTTCGTCGCAGACGGTCCGCATCTCACCGACGACCGTCCGCTGGTCGAGTACCATCGGTCGCTGCCGGCCGACGATCCGCCCGTGGACCTGCGCGGGGTGCGCGGTGCCCCTCCCGTCGCCGCGCAGTGAGCGCATGACGATCGACACCGTGTTCCTCGACGCCGGCGGCGTGCTGGTGCATCCCAACTGGCATCGCGTGGCCGCGGCGTTGGCGCAGCACGGCACGACGGTCGATGCCGCGGCGCTCTTCGCCGCCGAGCCACACGCCAAGCGCGAGATGGATCTGGGCAGCCTGATGGCGCGCACCAACGATCAACAGCGCGGCTGGATCTATTTCGAGGCGGTGCTGCGGCACGCGGGTGTGCCGGTGGACGACCGCGCCCGTGCCGCGCTGGCCGACGTGCGCGCCTATCACGACGTGCACAACGTGTGGGAACACGTGCCCGGCGACGTCGTGCCCACGGTGGAGGCGCTGCGCGCGCTGGGCGTGCGTCTGGTGGTGGTGTCGAACGCCAACGGGAAGCTGCACACGATGTTCGACCGCGTCGGCCTGGCCGGCCGCTTCGACGTCGTGCTCGACTCGCACGACTTCGGTGTCGAGAAACCCGATCCCAGGTTGTTCCAGCTCGCGCTCGAGGCGAGCGGCGCGGTGGCGACGTCGACGGTGCACGTCGGCGACTTCTTCCACATCGATGTCGTCGGGGCGCGCGCGGCCGCGCTGGCCGACGCCGTGCTGGTGGATCCCGCGGATCTCTACGCCGACGCCGACTGCCCGCGCGTCTCGGCGCTGCCCCTGCTCGTCGACTACGTGCGAGCGCGCCGCTAGGTCGCGGGCACGAGCGCGCAGGCGCCGCCCGTGCAGCGCAGGCGCAGGCGTGTTTCGGGCACGGGTACAGCCCGCCCTTCGTCGTGGCGGTAGCCCTGCAGCGTGGCGGTGAGCGTCGTGCCCGTGTCTTCCACCTGCAGCGTGGCGAACTGGCCGTTGTACTGCTTCCGCGGATCGTGCGAGTACGGACCGCCCTTGCGGCGCAGGAAGCGATCCAGCGGCGCCGCCTGCGCCACCACGAAGCCGCCGTGCGGGTTGTGGCGGCCGTCGTCGAAAGCCAGCATGTGCGCGTCGCCGCTCAGCATGACGAGACGCGACGACAGCCCGAGCGTGCGGATGCGATCGCCGAGGGCGACGCGCTCGGCGGCGAACGGGCCCCAGCCCTCGGGGTCGGTGTCGGTCGTGATCCACGGCACCGGGTTCACCCAGGCCACGAGCGGCGTGCCGTCGCGCGCCGCGCGCTCCAGCTCTGCGAGCATCCACGCGAACTGCTTCTGGCCGAGCATGGTGCGTTGCGCGGGCACGCGCTCGGATCGCCCGTCGGTGACGAGGAAGCGCACGCGGCCGATGTCGAACGCCTGCGCGATCGGGCCGTCGGCCTCGGGCGCCAGCGGCAGCGGGTAATGCGGCACGTCGACGGCGTAGAAGGCGCGCGCCGCCTCGCGCGTCGGCGACGCGGCGTCGGAGTTGTCGCGGCCGTAGTCGTGGTCGTCCCACATGTAGACGATCGGCGTGCGGCGGTAGAAGAGCGCCTGGTGTTCCTGCGACAGCACGCGATCGAGCGAGCGGCGGAAGCGCGCCGTCATCGGCGCCAGCGGCCGCGGCGCGCCGGTGATGTTGTAGTAGTGCAGGTCGCCCATGTGGATGAACACGTGGGGATCCAGCGAGGCGATGGCGTCGAATACGCGGCTGTTCGACACGTGCGACATCGGCACGACGCGGGTGCCGCCGGCGCACGACGCGAACGCCGCCGTGAAGCTGAACGGCCCACGCCCGAACGTGCGGAAGCGGCCGCGGGTGCCGCTGCTGGCGCCGAAGCCGACGAAATACTCGGTGGCCGGCGTCAGGCCGTCGATGCGGAACTCGATCACGGTGCGATCGAGCCGGCGGCGCGACGGCGCCGCGGTGACGCGTCCCTCCACGGCGCGGCCGTTCGCCAGATCGCGGGCGGTCGAGACGAGCAGTGGCAGCGGCGCCGGCGGACGCGACGGAAAGGCCACCACGACGGTCGCCGAGGTTGGCGTGATCGCGCCCGACCACAGCCACGACGGCTCGTCGCCGGCGGCGCGGGCGGCGGCCGGCAGCGCGAGCCAGGCAGCAGCGCCCTGCAGGAAGCGGCGGCGGGGGAGGGCGGCAGTCGTGCGCGGCACGCGTCACGATCCTATCGCACGGCTCGACCGTGGACGGATTCGGGCCGCACGCGTCGGCGAGGACTGATAAGATCGCGGTCTCGGCATCGCCCTTCGCGACGCCAGCGTGCCCGGCAGCCCCCGGCCGGCCGCATCGGAGTCAGGCATGTTCCAGGGACGTCCCCGCAGCAAGCGCGACCGTGAGCGCGCCCGTCAGGATCGACAGAAGCAGAAGACGGCTCGCCGTCAGGAAGCCAAGGAGCGTCGCGCCAACACGCCCGACGCGCCCCCGGGCATCGATCCGGACATCGCGGGTATCGTGCCCGGTCCGCAGGCCAACCCCTGGGGCGATGACCTCGCCGACCTGAACGACGACGACACCGAGGACGACGAGACCGAACAGCCGGCCTGACGCGGGGGCCAGTCATGAACATCCTGGAAACGATGCTGGCCGCTCAGAATGGCGGCGCCGTGCAGCAGCTCGGCCGTCAGTTCGGCCTGAACGACGATCAGGTGGGCTCGGCGCTGTCGGCTCTCGTGCCGGCGCTGGCTGGCGGCTTCGCCAGGAACGCGGCGGCCTCCGGCGGCCTCGACGGCCTGCTCGGCGCGCTCGCCGGCGGGCGACATGCCGGATATCTCGACGACCTGTCGTCGCTCGCGCATCCGTCGACCGCGGCCGACGGCAACGGCATCCTCGGCCATGTGCTCGGCAGCAAGGACGTCAGCCGGCAGGTGGCGGCACAGGCGGCGGCATCGAGCGGCGTCGGCGCCGACATCCTCAAGCAGATGCTGCCGGTCGTCGCGGCGATGATGATGGGCGCCATGGCCAAGCGCGCGAGCGGACACGCGGCGGCGCCCTCGGGCCTGCCCGGCGGCCTCGGCGGCGGCCTGTCGCTCCCCGGCGGTCTCGGCGCCAACGCGGGCGGGGCGCCAGGCGGCGGTCTGCTCGACATGCTGGCGCCGATGCTCGACCGCGATCGCGACGGCTCGGTCGTCGACGACGTGGCCGGCATGCTCGGCAAGATGCTCGGCGGCCGCTGAGTCCACCGCTGGCGCCCGCACCTCGGCCACTACAATTGGCCGCATGGTGCGCGCATTCCGTCTCCACACGCCTGCCGTTCGCCGCGTCGTTGTCGTTGCGGCGCTGACGCTCGTTCCGTTCGGGTCCGCGTTCGCACAGGGACCGAGCGCGTCGACCGACACGCGTCCATCGTCTGCGGTGGCATCGACGCGCGACGAGGTGGCAGTGCTGCGCGACGAGGTGGCCGAGCTGCGGCAGCAGCTCTCGGCCCTTGCCGCCGAGATGCGCGCGATGCGCGCCGGCGCCACGCCGACCGCCGCGGTCGCCTCCGTTGGGGGCGCCCGGCAAGAGCCCGCCGTGCAGCTGCCACCCGAGATGCTGCAGGCGCAGGTGCAGGAACTGGCGCAGGTGAAGGTGGAGTCGGGCGCGAAGTTCCCGGTGCGACTCTCGGGCACGATCGTGTCGAACACCGTCGTGAACTCCGGCGACGCCAACTGGCTCGAGAGCCCGAACATCGTTGGCACCGCCAGCGGCGGCTCGATGACGTCCACGATGCGGCAGAGCCGGGTGGGGCTCGACGTGCATTCCATCCCGGTCGGCGCGTGGCAGGCGAAGGGCACGCTGATCGTCGACTTCATGGGCGGCACGCCCGGCTTCGTCACCGGCACGGTGATGGGCCTGCCGCGGCTGCTCTACGCGTACGGCCGTCTCGAACGCGGCGGCACGGCGTTCCAGGCCGGGCAGGATCACGCGCTGCTGGCGCCGCGCGATCCCACGTCGCTGGCGGCGTTCGCGTTCCCGCAGTTCTTCCGTGCGGGCAACCTCTACCTGCGTGCGCCGCAGGTGCGTGTCGAGCAACGTCTCGGCGCCTTCACCGCGAAGGCCGGCATCATCGCGCCGATCGCCGGCGACGCGCCCGGCACCTACGTGTTCGCGCCGGCGGCGGGTGAAGGCGAGCGATCGGAACGGCCGGCGTACGAAGCGCATCTCGGCTACGGCCACGGCACCGCCGACGACGCCGCGGAGCTGCAGATCGGCGTGTCGGGACACGCCGGCTGGATCAAGCAGGCCGGCGCGCTGCAGCACGCGGCGGCGGGTGCGTTCGACTTCAACGCCCGCGTGGGCCGCCTCGGCATGGCCGGCGAGTTCTTCACGGCGCAGGATCTCGACGCGTTCGGCGCCGGCGTGGCGCAGCCCGGACGCGCCGAGGGCGGCTGGGTCGAGGCGCGGCTCGCGGCGGCGCGTCGCCTGTCGTTCAACGGCGGCGCCGGCATCGATCGCCGGCCCGACGGCGTGGGCGCGGCGGGCCGGCTCCGCAACCGCAGTGCCTTCGGCAACGTGATCGTGCGCCTCACGCCCGAGGTGGCGGCGTCGGTCGAGTACAAGTGGCTCGAGACGCAGTACGCCTCCGGACGCTCGCGCGCCAACCAGCACGTGAACGCGGTGTTCGCGGTGACTTTCTAGCGGCTGGCGGCCAGGGGCTGGCGGCTGTGGTGATGGTGGGTGGCCGGGGTGCGGAAGTGAGAGCGCTGGTGATGCGAACGGCATGGATGCTCGCGGCGTTGCTGCTGCCAGTCGTGGCGTCGGCCGACGTGCTGAGCGGCACGGTGACGACCAAGGTGCGCGCGTCGGCGACGGCGTCGGCGATCGTCGTCTATGCCGAGCCGCTCACCGGCGCGGCGCCGGCGGCGCCGCCGAAGTCGTACGCGATCGCGCAGAAGAACAAGAGCTTCAGCCCGCGCGTGCTGGGTGTGCCGGTCGGCGCCACGGTGAGCTTCCCGAACGACGACGACATCTTCCACAACGTGTTTTCGCTCAGCACGGGACAGGCGTTCGATCTCGGGCTGTACCGCGCCGGCGCGTCGAAGAGCCGTACGTTCACGAGCCCCGGCGTCGTGCGCGTGTTCTGCAACATCCACCCGCAGATGACGGCGCTCGTCGTGGCCGCGGCCACGCCGTGGATCACGACCGCCGGCCCCGACGGCACGTGGCGGCTCGAGCTACCGGCCGGCCGCTATCGCGTGACGGCGCTCTCGGAGCGGGCGGCGCCGGTGACGGCCGAGATCGCAGTCGCCGGCACGGCCACGGTCGCGGTGACGCTCGACGAAAGCGCCTTCGTGGCGGCGCCGCACACCAACAAGTTCGGCAAGCCGTACCCCGACACCGCCTACAAGCCGCAGTGACACCGGCGCGAGGTCAGGCGCGCATGCGGAACGCCGTGACGGGCGCGCTGACGCCCTTCACGCTGAACGGCGCGGTTTCCTCCGCCGCCACCAGGCCGCGCACGATGTCGAAGGTCGACGCGCTCATCAGCGTCTCGCCGGGCTCGGCGGCCGAGCACAGGCGCGCCGCCAGGTTCACCGGCGCGCCGACGGCCGTGTAGTCCTGCCGATCGGCGCCGCCGACGCTGCCCACGATCACCTCGCCGGTCACGATGCCGATGCCGAGCGAGAGCGGCGGCAGCGACGGGTCGTCCACCGAGGCCTTGCGCACGGCGCGGTGCATCTCCACCGCGCAGCGGATCGCGTCGAGCGCCATGTCGTCGCTCGTGAAGTGCGCGAAGACGGCGTCGCCCATGAACTTGTCGACATCGCCGTGGAAGCGCTGCACCAGGTCGGACTGCAGGCGCAGGTAGCGGTTCAGCGCCGCCACCGCTTCCTCGGGCGGGCGCCGTTCGGAGAACGCCGTGAAGCCGCGGATGTCGGAAAAGAGCAGCGTCAGCACGCGGCGCTGGCCGGCGCGCTGTTCCGGCGTCTGCGGCCCGCGCTGGATCATCTCGACGGTCGAGTGCGAGACGAACTTCTGCATGTCGGCGCGCTCGCGCAGGCCGTCGGTCATGCGGTTGAACGAGGCCGACAGCTGCGCGATCTCGTCGCGGCCCTGCACCGGAATCCGCGTGTCGAAGCGGCCATCCGCGACCTCGGCGGTGGCCCGCGACAGCAGTGCGATCGGCGCCGTGATCGAGCGCGCCACCGCCATCGCCGCGGCGAGACCGGCGGCGGCCGCCACGAGTCCCAAGGCGACGAGGCCCGCCTGGATGTTCCGGTACGGCGCCAGCGCGAGATCCAGTGACTGCAGCGCCACGATTCGCACCGCGCCGTCGCGGGGATCGGCGAGGCCGAGGGCCTCGAAGCGCTCGCCGCCGAGGTCGATGGTCGCCGGTGGTCCGCCGGCGGCGGCCGGCACGGCCTCCGTGCTCGCCCACGGCAGGCGGCCGGGCGCGAGCGTCGTGCCGGCCAGGGCGCGCGGCGTGAGCAGCGCGATCTCGCGCCCGCTGGCGTCGCGCAGCGCCGTGGCCCAGCGATCGTCGATCGGCGCCGCCGCGCCGACGAAGCCGAACACCGTGCCGCCCGCTTCCGCCGGCACCAGCACGAGCTGGTGCGGCCGGCCCTCGATCTCCACCATGCCCTCGGCCGCGCGTCCCGACAGCGCGGGTTCGATCCAGCGGGCGCGGGCGTCGGTGAGCGTGAGCGGCGCGAACGTGTCGCTGCGCGCCATCACCTCGCCGGTGGGTCCGAGCACGAAGAGCAGCTCGTCGCGCGCGTGGCGCTCGCGGTAGTCGGTGAGGAAGTCGCGGATGGTCGCCGCGTCGGTGCCCATCAGCGCCAGCAGGTCGGGGAACGACGCCAGCAGCCGCGCCACGAGCCCGAGGCGCTCGTAGCGGGAAATCTGTGCGGCGGCGATCGTGTCGCGGCTGCGCACCAGATCGGCCGACACGCGCTCGTTCACGGCGTTCGACGCCAGGCGGCCCACGTAGGTGAGCGTCGCCGCGGTGAGAGCGACGACCAGCCCGCCGATGGCGACGACGAGCCGCGAACGCAGCGAGCGGAACGGCACGAGCTAGGGCGCCGAGGGCGGCGGCGTGCGCTTCTTCGACGCCTGCTCGAACGCGTAGGCGAGCTCGATCAGGCGCGGCTCGCTGCAGGCCATGCCCGTGAAGCTCACGCCGAACGGAATCGGCTTCGCATCGAAGCCCTCGGGAAGCGGGGGCGTCGGCGCGTTGGCCACCAGCGCGAACGGCACGATCACGGTGGGATAGCCGGGCTTGGCGGCGATGCCGGCCCCGCTCGCGCCGGGGAACAGGATCGCGTCGAGCTTCTGCGCCTTCATCACCTCGTCGATGCCGTGCGTGCCGCCGAGGCGGATGTCCTTGGCGCGATCGGCCTCCCAGCGCGGCTTGTCCTTCACGAGATCCATCTCGTCCGACACGTCGAGGTTGGCCTGGCCGTACTTGATGCTGTTGCGGTTGGTGTGCGCGAGGTTCCACTGCCGCAGCTCGGTCAGCGTCTTCACCGGGCCGGTGCCGTTCAGCGTGGCGAGCCAGGCGTTGAAGTCGCGCTTCATGCCGTACTTCAGCACCACCGAGCAGTTGGCGTCCTTGCCTTTGGCGCCGTCGGTGCCTGAGCACGTGCCCCACGACAGGAAGTTGCCGGCGGCGTCGGTGTCGAGGATGCTCGGGATGTCGGCGGGATCGACGATCTCGGCGCCTTCCTTCTTCAGGATCTCGATGGCCTCGGCCATCGCCTTCGCCTGCGTCTCGCTGAGGCCGCCGCGCGGCTCCTTGTCGCCCGGCGCCTGGTGCTTCGCGTAGAAGAACGCGCGCGGGATGCCGATGCGCGCGCCCTTCAGGCCGTCGCGCTTCAGGAACGCGGTGTAGTCGCGGTTGGGCGGCGGCGTGCAGACGCTGGTGGCGGCGTCGTGCGGATCGGGCGACGGGCTCTCCATCGCGCCGAGCATGATGGCGACATCCGACACGTACTTCGCCATCGGGCCGGCCGTGTCCTGATCGGCCGTGATCGGGATGATCCCGTAGCGGCTGACGCGGCCCACGGTGGGCTTGATGCCGGCCAGCATGTTCTGGTTCGACGGGCTCAGCACCGAGCCCGACGTCTCGCTGCCGACGTTGGCGGCCCAGAAGTTCGCCGACGTCCCGACGCCCGAGCTCGAGCCGCCGGTGCCGGCCACCGGCCGCCCGTCGTTGGTGCCCTCGCGCGGATCGCGTCGCGGATCGTAGGGGTTGAGGCCCTGGCCGCCGAGGCCGTTGTAGTTGCCCGGCATGCCCTGCGCGATGAAGTTCGCCAGCTCGGTCAGCATCGTCTTGGCGAGGATGATGGCGCCGGCGTTCTTCAGGTTGGTGGTGAGCGTCGCTTCGTAGGGCGGGATGAAGCCCTCGAACGCGACCGCGCCGCCGGTGGTCGGCATGTTGGTCGTGTGGATGTTGTCCTTGAGCGCCACGGGAATGCCGTGCAGCGGGCCGCGCAGCTTGCCGGCCTTGCGCTCGGCGTCGAGGGCGTCGGCTTCTTCGAGCGCCCGCGGATTCACCGCGAGCGTGGCGTTCAGCTTCCTGTCGTAGAGGCCGATGCGCTGCAGGTACTGCTCGACGAGCTGCCGCGAGGTGACGCGGCCTTCGGCGAGCGCCTTCTGCATGTCGGGGATGCTGGCCTCGACGACCGAGAACGGCGCCGCGGCCGGTGGCGTCGCGGGCGGCGCGGTACAGGCGGCGGCCAGCAACAGGACGAACAGGACGGCACTCGCGCGGACGACGACCATGGCACCTCGCTTGGGAGACGCCGATGGTCGTGCATCGCGGGGCCGGGCGTCAACCGCGGCCGTGGTGCCTCATTCGACCTTCGTCGAGACCACGCGCACCCGGCCTTTCATCGTCATGCGCGGCGCCCCGGGGGCCGGCAGCGTGAAGTAGCCGTCGATCGTCTGATCCGACGCCTGATCGAGGATGAGGCCGCTGGCGATGTGCTGTCGCATCGTGCCGGTGCCCTCGATCGTCATCGTCATCCGCGGCGCGTTGCCCGCGGGCTGGCCGTCGAGCGTGCCGCTGACCGCCATGTCGAAGGCGGCCACGCGATCCGTGCCGATGCCCTCGATCGCCCGCAGGGTGGTCTTCGTGGTGGCCGTGATCGTCGGCGCGGCGCCGCCGGCCGGCACCGGGATGTTCATCGAGAAGGGTTTGGTGATCGACTGCCCGATCTTCAGCGGTTGCCGTGGCACGGCCGAGACCATCGGCGCGAGCATCGCGCGCATCTGGTCGGCGGCCAGCGGGAATCCCTCTGGTAACCCGACATCGGCGATCTCGCCGGCGGCGTCGACCCAGAGCGTGATCGTCTTGCCGTTGAACACGTCGGCGCGGCCGCCCGGCAGCGGCAGTTCCTTGCCGTTGATGCGCGAGGTCTGCGTCATCGACTCGTAGGTCATGTCGTGACGCACGCGGCCCTTGTCGTCGGCGAGGCCGACGTCCTGCCGCATGACGGTGATGCTCTCCTGTTCGAGGTTGATGCCCTCGGCGGGAAAGCCCGGGGGCGGCGCGCCCTCCGGGGTCATGGTCATGACGAGCGTCTGCGTGGTGCGCAGGCGCTGCGACTGACCGGGGGTGGGACGAAGACCGATGGTGACGGTGTCGTCCTGGGCGAGGAGGGGGCCGGCGGAAAGCAGCAGCGCCGCGAGGGCGATGCGTACGGTGCGACGGCGGATGGGCATCCGTCCTTCTAGCACGATCCGGCCGTCGCAGTTGTCGGCACGCCGGTCAGGCCGCCCGGCGCCCCGGTTGACGACGTTCCGCTATTGATCGGCGAGCGTGCGGCGGGGGAACGTCTCCACGGTATCGCCGACCACGATCGTCATCAGATCGTATCCGGCGGCGAGCGGCCCCGAATAGGTGGTGCGCGCGGCGGGCAGCAGATCCTCGGCGGTGGCCGGCGACGGCACCACGTGCGTGAACACGGCGAGGCGCGGCTTGATTCGGGAGAACAGCGTGCCGGCCTGCTCGGGGCTGATGTGGCGCGCCAGGATGCGCTCGAGGGCTTTCGGATCGCGCACCTGCGCGCGCCGGGCCTCCACCTCGGGGCTGATCACCTCGGTGACGACCACGTCGGCGCCACGCGCGTGATCGACGAAGCGCTCGTCGAAGCGCATGTCGCCCGACACGACCACCGTGCGGCCGTTCGCGGCGACACGGTAGCCGTACGCCGGCGTGGCATACGCGCCGTGATCGACGGCGAACGCGGTGACGACCACGCCGCCGCGATCCCAGACCGCGCCGGGGGTGGCGTCGCGACCGTCGAGACGCACGCCCTCGGCAGGGAAGCCTTCGTCCTTCGTGCGCGTGGCGATGTCCCAGGCGTAGGCCTCGGTGAGATGACGCGCCATGTCGGCCGTGCCCGCGGGGCCGATCAGCGGCAGCGCCCGGGCGCGGCCGAAGATCCACGGCGTGAGCCACACGTCGGGCAGGCCCACGGTGTGATCGGAATGCAGGTGCGTGAGCAGCACGGCGTCGAGGCCGGCGAGCGTGTCGCGCTGCCCGATCTGGAAGAGCCGCTGCGCGGCGCCGCGCCCGGCGTCGATGAGTAGCCGCTGGCCATTCGCCTCGATGAGGATCGACGGCCCGAAGCGCTCGAGGTTCGGACGCGGGTTGCCCGTGCCGAGCAGCGTCACCTGCAGCGTCCGTGGTGGCGGCGCCTGCGCGATGAGCGCCGGAGCGGCCGCCGCCAGTGCGACGAGGACGAGTGCGGTGGGAGCGAGTCGGCGGATCACGGAGCCTCCGCGCGCAGTCTACATCCGCGCGGTCAGAGCCCGCGACGCGCCCGCAGCTTGGCGCGCATGGCGGCGAAGTCGTCCGGCAACGGCGCTTCCACGGCGATGCGGGCCCCGGTGAGGGGGTGCGCGAACGCCAGCGTCCACGCGTGCAGCATCTGACGAGGCGCCGCCTCGGCGCTGCTCGGCGATCCGTAGACGCGGTCGCCGATCACGGGGTGGCCGATGTGCGCGCAGTGCAGGCGGATCTGGTGCTGGCGTCCGGTGTCGAGCGTCAGCTCGACGAGTGCCGCGCTGGTGCCGTAGGGATGCCGCACGACGTAGTGCGTGATCGCCGGCCGCGACGCCTCGCCGGCGACGGCGATGCGACGGCGGCCGCCCGCGTAGTCGTCGGCGATCGGCCGATCGATGGTGCCGATCGGCGGATCCGGCACGCCCTCGACCAGCGCCTGGTAGCGGCGCTCGAAGCCGTGACGGCCGAACAGCTCGCGGCCGGCCTCGTGCGCTTCGCGCGACAGGGCCATCGCGAGCGCGCCCGAGGTGTCGCGATCCAGGCGATGCAGCGTGCCGACGTAGCCGCCGGCGCCGCGACGCCGCTCCATGTACTCGCGCACGCGGGCCAGCACGGTGTCGACCTCCGCTGCCTCGTCGTCGGCGGGAATCGTCAGCAGGCCGGCCGGCTTGTCGAGGACGAGGATGTCGTCGTCCTCGTAGAGCCGCGTGAATCGAGAGCGCGCCGGGCGTTGCGCCGGGCGGTTCACGTCGAACACCACCTCGACGGTGTCGCGGACCTCGGCGCCTGGATCGCGTTCGACGGCGCCGTTCACCGTGACCTGGCCCTTTTCGATGGCGCCGCGCACCTTGGTCCACGACAGCATGGGATGCAGGGCGCGCACGCGCTGGTCGAGACGGGATGACGAGGGGCGGGCCAGGGGAAATGTCCTTCGCCGACTATAATTCACCTTTCCCCGGAGGCCCTGTCATGCCCGATGCCACGCTCACGTCCATCTGCTACTTCAACGGTCAGTGGGGCACGGGCGCGGTACCGATCATGACGTCGGCCACCAACGCCGCGTGGCTCGCCAACGCGGTGTTCGACGGCGCCCGCGCGTTCGAGGGCGTGGCGCCGGATCTCGACCTGCACTGCCAGCGCGCGATTCGCTCGGCCGAGGGGCTGCTGATGAAGCCGCCGGTCACCGCCGAGCAGGTGCTGGCGCTGGCGCGCGAGGGCATCGCGAAGTTCCCGGCCGACGCGCCGCTCTACATCCGCCCGATGTTCTGGGCGGAAGACGGCCTGGTGGCCATCAACCCCGACTCGACGCAGTTCGCGCTGGTCATCTCGCGGATGCCGCTGCCCGATCCCGACAAGGGCTTCACGCTGTGCCTGTCGCCGTACCGGCGGTCGACGCCCGAGCAGATGCCCACGCACGCCAAGGCCGCGTGCCTCTATCCCATCGCCGGCATGGCGATCGCCGACGCGAAGAAGCGCGGCTTCGACAACGCCGTGATGCGCGACGTCGCCGGCAACGTCGCCGAGCTCACCGCGCAGAACATCATGATCGTGAAGGACGGCGTGGTGCACACGCCGATCCCGAACGGCACGTTCCTGAACGGCATCACGCGGCAGCGCGTGATCGGCCTGCTGCGCGATGCCGGCGTGCAGGTGGTGGAACGCACCATCCGCCCCGAGGAACTGCTCGAGGCCGACGAGATCTTCTCCACCGGCAACCACGGCAAGGTGGTGCCCTGCGTGCGTTACGAATCGCGCACGTTCGAGGCCGGGCCGATCTACCGCAAGGCCCGCGAGCTCTACTGGGCGTTCGCGCACAGCCGGGCGGCCGTCGCCGCGCGCGCCTGAGCGCGCGCTCGTCTCGATGACCGAGGCCGACCGCGAAGGCCGCCGGCTGAGCGCCGGCGACCGTCTGCTGCAGTACGAGGTGCTCGAGCTGCTCGGCGCGGGCGGCATGGGCGAGGTGTATCGGGCGAAGGACGCCCGCCTCGGCCGCGAAGTCGCGCTGAAGGTGCTGCCGGCACGCGTCGCCGACGATCCGTCGGTGCAGGCGCGTTTCGAGCGTGAGGCGCGCGCCGTCGCCACGCTGTCGCATCCCGGCATCGTCACCATCTTCGAGTTCGCGCGGTTGCCCGACCTGCAGCTCGTGGTGATGGAGCTGCTGAAGGGCGAGACGCTGCGGCAGCGCCTCGAGCGCGAGCGCCTGCCGTGGACCGACGCGGTGGCGCTCACCGCCGAGATGGCCGACGCGCTGGCGGTGGCGCATGCCGAAGGCATCGTGCACCGCGACCTCAAGCCCGAGAACACGTTCCTCACGCGCAGCGGCGCGGTGAAGATCCTGGACTTCGGGCTCGCCACCGGGCGGCGGCGCGCCCTGGCCAGCCAGGCCACCGACACGCTGTCGACGATGGCCGGCGAGACCATGGTGGGCGGCTTCGCCGGCACGCTCGGCTACTGCGCGCCCGAACAACTGCGCAGCGAGCCGGTGGACTGGCGCGCCGACCTCTTCGCGCTCGGCTGCATCCTCTACGAGCTGCTCACCGGGCGGCGCGCCTTCACCGGCGCCACGCCGGCCGACGTCGCCGCGTCGGTGCTGGCGCGCGAGCCGGCGCCACTGGCGGCGCTCGGCGCCGACGTGCCACTGGATCTCGAGGCCGTGGTCGGTCGCTGCCTGCGCAAGCAACCCGACGATCGTCCCGACTCGGCGTCGGGCTCGCCGTGCTGCTGCGCGACATCCGGCGGACGGCGCTGCGCGCCTCGGAAGCGGGGCGCTCGGCGTCACGCGGACCGGCGCCGGCGACCACGCACTTCGACCTGCTGGTGATGGGCAGCGGCCCGGCCGGGCAGCGCGGCGCCATCGCCGCCGCCAAGGCCGGCAAGCGCGTGGTGGTGGTCGACCAGCGCAGCATGCTCGGCGGGGCGTCGCTGCATCGCGGCACCGTGCCCAGCAAGACGCTCCGCGGGTGGTGATGCACCTGGCCGGCGTGCAGCAGCGCGGTTACGCCCGCGACTTCTCGGCCGGCCTGGAGCCGTCGATCCGCGATCTCGCGTCGCGCATCCAGCAGGTCGTCGATCGCGAGCAGCACGTGGTCGAAGGGCACCTGGCGCGCAACGGCGTGGTGCTGGCCGACGGCGTCGCGCTTCCTCGACCGCACCGCGTGCTGGTCTCGAACCCGCATCACGAGTGCGCGCTCACCGCCGATCACGTGCTCATCGCCACCGGCTCGGCGCCGGCGCACTGCCCGGCATCCAGGTCGACGGCCAGCGGATCTTCGACGCCGACGCGTTGCCGCAGCTGCAGGAGCTGCCGCGCGATCTGATCGTGGTCGGCGCCAGCGTGATCGGCCTCGAGTTCGCGTCGGTGATCACGGCGCTGCATCGCCGCGTCACGATCATCGACCAGCGGCCGGTGGTGCTCGAGTTCGCGGACGCCGAGATCGTCGAGGCGCTCTGCTATCAGTTGCGCCGCCGCGGCGCCACGTTCCGGCTCGGCGAACAGGTGCGCGCGGTGCGGCGCGACGAGCGGGATCACGTCGTCGCCACGCTCGACAGCGGCAAGACCGTGCACGGCGACGTGCTGGTCTACGCCGTGGGCCGTCAGGCGAACACGGCCGGCCTGAACCTGGCCGCCGCCGGCCTCTCGGCCGACGCGCGTGGGCGCATCGCCGTCGACGCGCGCTTCCGCACCGCGGTGCCACACATCGCCGCCGCGGGCGATGTGGTGGGCTTCCCGGCCCTGGCCTCGACCTCGATGGAACAGGGACGCCTGGCCGTCGCGCACCTCTTCGACCTCGGCGGCGTGACGGCGAACGCGCCGTTGCCGTACGGGCTCTACACGATTCCCGAGATCTCGATGGTCGGGCAGACCGAGCAGCAGCTCACCGCGGAGAAGGTGCGCTACGAGGTGGGGGTGGCGCGCTACGAGGATCTGGTGAAGGGGCAGATGCTCGGCGACGACGCCGGCTTCCTGAAGGTGCTGTTCGATCCGGTGTCGCTGCGCGTGCTGGGCGTGCACATCGTGGGCACCGGCGCGGCCGAGCTGATCCACGTGGCGCAGACGCTCATGGCCACCGGCGGCACGCTCGAAGTGTGGCGCGATGCCGCGTTCAACCACCCGACGCTGGCCGAGGCCTACAAGGTGGCAGCGCTCAACGGCTTCAACCGGCTGAGCGAACGGCGCGGCTGACCCGCCCGACGAGCGGTTCGGGGCCGGCCAGCGGCCGGCCCCGCGACCTGAGGGGCGGAGACCCTACTTGTGCTTCAGGATCGCGCCGCCCTTGACGCTGCCGCCCTTGGCGGGCTTCATGTCCTTCACGCTGACCTTCTTCGCGGGTTTCTTCGTCGCCATGGGGTCTGTGCTCCTGTGAGAGTGGGTGAACGCGCCTATTCCTTCATCCGCAGGCCGCCCTTGACGCTGCCGCCCTTGGCGGGCTTCATGTCCTTCAGGGTGACCTTCTTCGCCGGCTTCTTCGTGGCCATCGGTGTCTCCTCGAGTGGCGGTTAGTACGCCTTCTTGGCCGCGCCGCCCTTGATGGACTTGGCGGGCTTCATGTCTTTCACGCGGACCTTCTTCGCGGGCTTCTTCGCGGCCATGGGCGTCTCCGTCGACCGGGCCGATGGACGCCGGACGCGTCGCGGGCGCCCGGTGGGCCCGCCGTCCGTCTCTTCGAGCATGCCGAAATCCACCAGCCGGCGCACCGCGTCGGCGTCGACCTCGACACCGGCCGCGCGGGCGGCCGCGAGGGCGCGGGGCAGCGGACGGCCGTCGAACACACGCATCACCTGCAGAAGCGGAATCGGCAGCTGCAGCGGGTCAGTGCCGCTGTATCCGGTGCAGGTGGCCGCGGCACCGTCGATCGCGTAGACCGTCAGCGTGCCTTGCCGGGGGGCCGTGGGCAGGCTGTCGGTGCGCAGGGCGCGATGGGATTGGCGCACCACATCCGCCGCCAGTGCGATCTCGGCGCCGCCGAGCCGCTGGACGTCGTCCCAGGTCAGCGATCCGACCAGGCGCGCGCAGTCATCGAAAAACGCCGCTTCGCGTCCCGAATAGCGGCCCCACTGCTGCTCGTAGGCCGGTGGCAGCGCGCCTCCGGCGTTGGCGGGCGTCACCGTCACGGGCGCGGGACGGCGCCGCGCCACCGCCAGGCGCGCCGCCTCGGGCGAGGGCGCCAGTGTCTGCACGCAGTGCACCGCGAGGGCGCGCTCCACGGCGGCCAGCAGGTCGCGGACGGCGTTCCAGAAGGCGTGGCCGACGGCGCCGCGATCGTGCTTGCAGAACCACGTGGCGCACACCGACATGCGATGCCGCCAGATGCCGCAGCCGCCGCTGTCGGCGAGATAGTGCGGGCAGCGCAGGCCGGGGGCGCGGCCGAAGAGGTCGGCGGCACTCCGTTCGTAGGTGAGCGTGTAGGCCGGCGGCGGGTCGACGCCGAGCGGCGTCACCGTGGCGCGGTCGGCCATCCGCGCGATCAGGCTGGCGCGGCCGGTGGCGTTCCCGGCGCTGCGGTCCGCGAGGATGCGGCCGACGAGGAAGTTCGGCAGCACCGGCACATAGGTGCAGCACTTGGTGGCCGGATGGAAGTGCAGCGCGCTGGCGTCGGCGATGGCGCCCGCCGGCGCCAGCATCGCGCACGTGTGACACGTGGCCGCCGCTTCATCCGGCATCGGCGCGCCGACCAGCGCCTCGAGCCACGGCGCGTACAGCGTCGGCATCGAGGTGGACGGAGCGGGCGAGAGGGGCGCGCGCGAGGCCATGCGTGAAGCCGCCGGCGGCGTTGCAAGCATCGGGCCGCCTGGCCGGGCAGACGACCTCGTGGACCGCGGCCATCGGGAATTTCCCTGCGACGAGGGTACGTGCCCCGCGTGTCGTACGGCCTCGTCGTTCGTAGTGTCGGCCTCGTATCGAGGCCATCTGGCATCGACACGATACCTCTCGACCGTGGCCGGGTCTCACCGCCGCGCATTTGGCCGAGGTTCGACACGCGTCGCAGGCGCGGCATCTGCTTTGCACCGCAGCCGCCGACGTTCCATGGCGAAGCGACCTGCATCCGATCGGCGACCCGTGGTCGCGCTCGACGATCTCAGACCCACGAGCGACCCGCTCGGCGGAGCCGGACGGCGGGTGTTCGGCGCGGACGCGGCGCCGATGCGCGAAGGCGCGGCCCGCGTGCAGGTGCTGGCCGCGGCCACGAAACGTCGTCCCGGAAAGGCTCGCGGCTGACGCGGGCGATTCGAATCGACTGTCACGCGTGCGCCGATTCCCGGCGCGCAAGGAGGTTCCCGATGGCCACGAAGAAGCCCGCCGCGAAGACCAAGACCCTGTCGGTGAAGAAGGCCGCTGCCGCCAAGGTGAAGGGCGGCATGGCGCCCGGACCGATTCAGTAGCGACATGCAGGCACCGGGCGACCACGGCGCGCCGAGGCGCCCGGCTGCATCCTCGTTGCCGTACCGGCTGCCGGCGTCCACGGCCGCCGCGGTGCGGCGGGCGCGGCGCGGCCTGCGCGGCACGTCACGGCTGCTGTTCGATCTGCTCTGCCTCGCCGGCCATCTCGGCCGGGCCTTCCCCTATCGGCTCGCCAATACCGCGCTCGTCGCCGGCCCGCGCGATCCGCGCCGACCCCTGCGTCGATTCCTCGCGCGCCAGATCGGCCAGCGGGCCACGCCGTCGCCGGCGCGATGGCGTCGCGCATCGGCAGTGCTGGTGGAACACATCGGCGCGTCGATCCTGACCGCGCACGACGACCCCGCCCTGCATCCCGTGCGGCTGCTGCTCGGCAACGCCTCGATCGCGCTGGCGCCCGACTGTGCGGTGCCCACCGAGCCGGCGTTGCGCGCTGCCTGGGACACGCTCGTCGCCGCGTACGGCCGTCGCTACGGCGACGCCGTGCACGTGCTGACGCCGCTGCCGTGGCTCGACCGGCGCACCCTGGCGACGATGCGGCGCGAGGCGGCGCGCGGAGTGCGCGAGGGACGCGGCGCCAGCGGCATGCGTCCGGGCCTGCATGGCCGTGTGCTGGCGATCGATCCCCGGCTGATGCGCCGGGTGAGCCGCGTGCTCGGCCGTCGGGTCGTGCCGGCGTACGAAGCGCGTTACGTCTTCTACACGCGGCCCGGCGACTACTTCTTCCCGCACCCCGACGATCCCGAGCACGCGCTGAACCTGCTCGTGTGCCTCGATCGCCGTCCGCCCGATGGCCACCGCCGGCCGTCGGCGTTCCTCGCCTATCGCGCCAACGGCGTGGTGGAACGCCACGAAGTCCCGGTGGGCGGCGTGGTGGTGGCCGAAGCGCGTGGCGTGATCCACGCCCGTGAAGCCCTCGGCCCGGGCGAGCGTGTGACGCTGCTCTCGATCGCGGCCCGCTACGCTCCCGCCCGCCGAGCGTCGCGGCGCTAGTCGCGCGCCATCTCCGCGAGCTTGCGCTCGAGCGTGGCGCGGGCGATGCCCAGTTCGCGGGCGGCGCGCCGCTTGTTGCCGCCGACGTGTTCCAGTACGTAGCGGATGTGCGCGCGCACCGCGGATTCGAGCCGCAGTCCGTGCGCGCCCGCAGCCGGCGCCATCGTGTCGACGACGCCGTCGAGCAGCAGGGCCACCTGCGCGCGTTCGATCACGTCGCCCGGCGCGAGCGCCACGGCCGCTTCGGCCACTTTCGCGAGCTCACGCAGATTGCCCGGCCACGGGTAGGTGAGCAGCAGCGTGAGGGCCGCGGGCTCGAGGCCGGCGATCGTGCGCTGTTGCGCGCGGCCGGCGCGCGCGATCTCGCTGGCGACGAGCGCCTTCAGGTCGTGCGGCCGCTCGCGCAGCGGCGGCACGGTGATGGCGACGCCGTTCAGGCGGTGGAACAGGTCGCGGCGGAAGGCGCCCGACTTCATCAGCTCGGGCAGGGCGAGATGCGTGGCCGACAGCACACGCACGTCGGCGGTGTGCAGCGTCTCGGCGCCGAGCCGCTCGAACTCGCCGTACTCGATGGCGCGGAGGATCTTGCTCTGGCCCTGCGGACTCAGATCCGCGATCTCGTCGAAGAAGAGCGTGCCGGTGTCGGCCAGCTCGAACTTGCCCTTCACGCGCGAGTGCGCGCCGGTGAAGGCGCCGCGCTCGTGGCCGAAGAGCTGACTGTCGAGCAGCGTCTCGCTGAGCGCCGCCGCGTTGAACGAGACGAACGGACCACCGCGCCGCTTCGACGAGTTGTGGATGGCGCGCGCGAGCAGGGTCTTGCCGGTGCCCGACTCGCCGAGGATCAGCACCGGCAGGTCGGTGCGCGCCGCCGCGACGGCGCGCTCGAGGCAGGCCCGCATCGGCGCGTCGTGCGAGACGAACGCGTCGAGCGTGGCGTCGCGGACGTGGTGTTCCGGACGCGGCTTCATCGGGCGGGGGCCGCCGGCGGGGCGTCGGCGAGCGCCTCGCGCATCTGCCGCAGCGGCTCGAAGGCGTAGCTGGCCAGCGTGCGCCGGCCGACGATGACGGCCGCCTGTCCGCTCATGCCCGGCAGCACCGGTCGCGTCGCGGCCCCCACACGCACCGAGGCGTCCGCGAGATCGGCCAGCAGGCGGACGGCGCGTCCGGCGCCCGCCGCGCCGTCGCTCGACGCCGGGCTGATCCAGCGGATCGTCGCGTAACGGACGCCGTAGCGCTGATAGGGAAAGGCGTCGTACTGCAGCTTCACGGGCTGGCCGGCGGCCACCCGCGCCATGCCGCGTTCCGGCACCAGCAGCTCGGCCTGCAGGGTCTCGCCGTCGCACGTCATCTCGGCGAGTGTCTCGGCGGCGGCCACCACGGTGCCGGGCCGGCGCACCACGAGTCGCGTGATCGTGCCGGCGCAGCGCGCGGTGACCTGCAGTTCGTTGCCGGTGCGCGCGTCCTCGCGATCGAGCAGGCCCTTGCGGCTGCGCGCCTGCGCCAGTTCCTGGTCGACGCTGCGGGTGGTCTCTTCGAACGCCGCCTGGCGCGACGCCATCTCGAAACGTAGTCGCGCCTGCGTCGAGCTGATCTCGGCGAGGTCGGCGCGCGTCTGCTCGCGTTCGACCGCGAGGCGGTCGACCTCGAGCGCCTGCTTCGACACGTCCATCCAGCTGGTGAGCCCTTCGGCCTGGCTGCGCTGCTGGCGCTTCAACACTTCGCCGGCCAGCGTCCACTGTTGGTCCTTCAACGTGGCCTGTGTGCGCAACGCGGCCGCGCGCTGCTCGAGGCGCGCCAGTTCCTGCTCGTCGGCGCGACGCTGGTTCTCGTGACGCCGGCGCTCGTTGGCGAGGCGGGCCTGGCCGCCAGACAGGCTGGCACCGAGCGACTCGCGCTCCGCCATGCGGTCGCCGACCGTCTCGGACGTCACGACGAAAAGTGGCGCGCCGGCGTCGACGTGCTGGGCGTCGGTCACGAGCACCTGACTCACCGTGCCGTCGTGCAGCGACCGCACCGGGTCGGCACCCTGCTGTGCCACGACGGTGAACGGCGCCGAGACGGTCTCGGGCACCTGCACGACCACCAGCGCGATCGCCGCGACCAACGCCAGCGCCAGCAGCACCCACGCCAGGGCGCGGGCCGCCCACACCGGCGGATCGGGATCGAGGTATGGCGCGTCCTGGTCCGCCATCAGCCCGCGACCCCCAGTTGCTGACTGGCCAGGTAGTAGTAGAGGCCCTGGCGTTTCATGAGCGCGTCGTGCGAGCCCTGCTCGACCAGCTTGCCGCGCTCGAGGACGAGGATCAGATCGGCGTTGCGCACGGTGCTGAGGCGGTGCGCGATGACGAACGCCGTACGGCCTTCGAGCAACGCATCGATGTTCTGCTGCACGGCGCGCTCCGACTCGGTGTCGAGCGCGCTCGTGGCCTCGTCGAAAATCAGGATCGGCGGCTTGTGGTAGATGGCGCGGGCGATGGCCAC
The DNA here is from genome assembly GCA_046331325.1 of Vicinamibacterales bacterium. Lineage (GTDB taxonomy): Bacteria > Acidobacteriota > Vicinamibacteria > Vicinamibacterales > UBA2999 > CADEFD01. Next base: position 34,731 of record JAXLRB010000002.1, read on the forward strand.
GCGCTGCCGCTGTCCGCCCGAGATCGCCAGACCGGTCTCGCCGATCTTGGTGTCGTAGCCGAACGGCAGGCGGGCGATGAACTCGTGGGCGCTCGCCACCTCGGCCGCCCAGATCACGCGCTCCATGTCGGGCTCGTCCTCGCCGAACGCGATGTTCCTGGCGATCGAATCGGCGAACACGAACGACTCCTGCAGCACGAAGCCGATCTGGCGGCGCAGGTCGCGGTAGTTCAGTGTCTTCTGATCGAGGCCGTCGAAGAGGATGGTGCCGTCGGTGGGCTCGAGCAGGCCGGCGAGACACTTGGCCAGCGTGGTCTTGCCCGAGCCGCTGCGGCCGACGATGGCGATGGTCTTGCCGGCCGGGATGTCGACCGTGAGGCCTTCGAGAATCGGCGGCGCTTCCGGACCGCCGTAACGGAACCCGAGGTTGCGCAGCGACACCTGACCGGCCAGGGCCTTCACCGGCTTCAGCAGCGACCGGTCGTAGCCCTGCTCGGGCACGTGCTGGAACACGTCGTCGAGGCGGTTCAGCAGCACCTCGCACTTCTGCAGGTTGTCCCACAGCAGCAGCAGGCTGCGGATCGGCACGGTGGCCATCGCCACGAGCGAGTTGAACGCCACCAGGCCGCCGATCGAGAGGCGGCCGTCGAGCACCTGATAGGCGCCGGCCCACAGGAACAGCGCCAGGCCCAGGAACGTGACGGCGTCGATCGCGCCTTCGTAGGCCATGGCGAAGTAGTCGGCGCGGAAGATCTTGTGCGCCACGCCGAGGAACTGCTCGAGCAGCAGGCGGCGGAACGACGATTCGCCGCCGAGCGCCTTCACCGTCTCGATGCCCTTGATGGCGTCGATCTGGTACGACTGGTACTTGCTGAACGCTTCTTCCAGGTCGACGAACGTGGGGCGCAGCAGCCGCGTGGCCCCCACCATCAGCAGCGCGTAGAGCGGCATGGTGGTGAGGAACACCACCGTGAGCCACGGGCTGTAGACGAGCATCAGGGCGATCGTCGCCAGCAGCTGCGCCACCCCGGTGATGCCGGCGATGCCGTGCTGCACGAGGAAATCGCGCACCGCCCGCACGCCCTCGAGGCGGCGCTGCAGGTCGCCGGTGCGTCGCGTGGCGAAATACGACATCGGCAGCGCCAGCAGGCGCCGCGTGATCAGATCCAGCGAGGCGGAGTCGAGGCGCACCGCCGAGAAGCTGAGCAGGTAGCGCTGCACGAGCAGTGAGGCGACGATGAACACCATCGTCAGGCCCATGCCGCCGATGAGCAGGTGCAGCAGCTGCACGTCCTGCTCGACCAGCACGCGGTCGACGATGACCTGCGTGAAGACCGGCAGCACCATTTGCAGCACCGACACGACCACCGCCAGGCCGAGCGCCTGCGCCAGCAGACCGCGGTGCGGACGCAGCAGCGGCCACACCCAGTCGAGCAGCCGCGGCGACTCCGGCGCCTGCTCGAAGGCCGGCGTGTAGTCGAAGAGCGCGGCGTAGCCCGACCACTTCTCGAGGAACTCCTCGCGCGTGAACGTGCGCGGGCCGACGGCCGGATCGACCACGCGGATCGACGACGGTCCGACCTTCGCGAGGACGATCCAGTGATAGTCGTCCCAGTGGACGATCGCCGGCAGCGGCATGCGATCGAGGTGCCGCACCGAGGCCTTCACCGATCGGGTGGCCAGGCCGAGTTCCTCGCCGGCCCGGCAGATCGATCGCAGCGACGTGCCGTCGAGCCCGGTGTTGATCAGCTGTCGGATGCGCGCCAGGCTGACGCGGCGGCCGAACGCCCGCGTGACCATGGCCAGGCAGGCGGCGCCGCAGTCCATCTCGTCGATCTGCCGCACCACCGGCACCCGCCGATCGCGGCTCTTCACGAAGTGGCCGCCTTCGGCGAACGGCTCGTGCGCGCCGGCCCGGTCGAGGTCGTCCGACGACCGATCGACCTGCCCGTCGTCGACGGCCGCCTGCGTGGTGGCGGCGGCCGGCAGCATCTCCTGCCCGATGTCGGCGGGCACCTGGGCGACGGCGGCGTAATCGTACTGCGCCACGCGCTCGTCGAGCCGCGCCTTGAACTCGGGCAGCGCCGCGCCCAGCCGCGCGATGGTGTCGCCCGAGAGGGTCAGCAGGCGCACGCGCGTGACCGCCTCGGCGGTGGCCGTGCGCGCAGTGCCTTTGATCGCCGACACCTCGCCGAAGAACTCACCGGCGCCCAGGTGCACGATCTGCGACGGGCGGCCGCGGTCGCTGCGCCACGATCGCACGCGCCCGTCCTGCACCAGGTACAGCGGTCCGGGCGGGTCGCCCTCCTTGTAGATCGGGCGGCCCGCTTCGACGACGAGCGGCTCGAGCTCCGCCAGCACCACACCGGCCACGGCCTGCGGCGGCAGCCGCGAGAACGCCGGGAAGCCCTTGAAGAACGACGCCAGCTTCGCGTGCTTGAGCTGCAGCTCGAGATAGGTGCGGATGTCGGGGTGCTGGTCGATCAGCGCCTGGAAGTCAGAGTCGTCGAGGCGCAGCGCCAGCACGTCGGTGCTGGCCCGCACGGTGGTGCGGCGCGGCGTGCCCTCGATCATCTCGACGTCGCCGAGGCTGTCGCCGGCGCGGAGCACGTTGAGCGGCACCTCGTCGCCCGTCTCCGAGCGCTTCACCACGCGCGCGCGTCCCGACACGATGACGTAGAGGGCGTCGGCGGGAGTGCCCTCGGCCGCGATCACCGCGCCGAAGCCGAACGTACACGGCGTGAAGCGCTGCACGACCAGGGCGCGCGTGGCCTCGGGCAGGAAGCGCAGAATGGGAAGATCGCCGAGTACGCCTGCGTCGTTCACGAGAACTCTGCTCGCGCCGCCGGGGGCCGCTGGCTGCGTCGTCGTGGCGGACGGGCGCGGGAGCGGCTGGAAAGATAGCACAGCGCCCGCGGCGCTCCACCCCGCGGGAGGGCGGATTGCCGGCCGCTGCGCACGCTGGCGTCAGCGCGGGCGCTGCAGCCAGCGCGCGTGCGCCACGGCGGCGCGCTCGCGCAGCGCCTCGATCACGGAACGCTCCGCACGCGCGCGTACCAGCGGATCGTCGAGGCTGGCCGCCGCCTTGCCGACGACGTGCGCCACCACGACGCCCCCGGCCGTTTCGATCGGTCCGATGGTGTCGCCGGGCGACGCCGACAGCACCGCGTCGCGCAGCGCCGGATCGAGCGCGTCGAGCAGCGTCCTCGCATCGACGACGGGCTGGCGCGATTCGATCGCCACCTCGCTCAAGGTCAGGCCGTCCTCGCGCACGCACAGCGCGGCCTCGCGTGCGGCATCGATCGACGGGAAGGTGAGCTGCTCGAGGTCCACGCGCACCCAGTCGAGGCGCGCCCGATCGACGTGGGTGGCGAGCGCCTCGGCCGTGAGCGCTGCGGCGATGACCGCTCGATCGGCGGCCACGGCCGCGACCAGCGGCTGGACGTGCGCCTCGACGTCGTCGAGCGCTTCGAGCCACGCCGCGTAGCGTCCCGTCATCGTGGCGGCGGTGTCGGCGTCTGGCACGGGCGTCCCGTCGTGCAGCTGCGCCACCGCGGCGCGGGCCGCCAGCGTCCCGGCCCAGCGCGGGAATGCGCCGGTGCACACGCCCTCGGCGATGAGCGTCGGGCCGTCGATGTCGTCCGGCTCGAGCTCGCCAGCGGTGACGCGATCGCCACGGTCGCGACGCAGCACGTCACGCATGAGCGCATCGGACCAGCTGTCGAGACTCAGTCCGTGACGCTCGAGCCACGCCTCGGTCTCTTCGCTGGTGAGCAGGTCGCGGTCGTAGCGGAACGCGGTGGCGGCCTCGTCGAGCACGCCGTCGTCGGGCCAGTCGTCGTGCTCGCCGGCATCGTGGGCGCAGGCGAGCCCGAGCGCGAGATCGGCGGCGAACGCGTCCCATTCGCCGGTGACCATGGCGAAGAGCACCACGTCGCGCCAGGTGTACGTACGCTCGCCGACCCGGACGATCGGGGTGGACCAGTACGAGCCGGTGAGCGGCACGGTCTACTCGGGCACGACGGCGACGGCTTCGATCTCGATCAGCCAGTCCGGGTTGGCGAGCCGCCGCACTTCCACCAGCGTGCTGGCCGGCAGGCCTCGGTGAAGTAGCTTCGCGCGGATGTCGCGCACCGCCTGCACCTGCGTGGCGTCGAGCATGTAGTAGTTGGTCTTCACGACGTCGTCGAAGGTGGCGCCGGCGGCCTTCAACGCGATCTCCAGGTTGGCGAACACCTGCCGCGTCTGGGCCGCGAGGTCACCTTTGCCGACGATCTGGCCCTGCGCGTCGAACGCGACCTGGCCCGACACGTAGATGGTGCGCCCGCCCTTCGTGGCGACGACGTGCGAGTAGCCGGTGGGCGTCGACAGGCCGGCGGGGTTCATGCGCTCAATCACGGATCGACCTCCCTGGGCCGAGGGCATCACGACGGTGGCGACGACGAGCGCGGCGGCGAGGCCGGCGAGCGTGAGGCCGCACGTCACACGGGTGGACTGGGACATGGCGTCATGATGCCAGAAGTGGCGCCGTCCGCCCCTTCGCGGCGCTCCCGACCTGGTATCTCACCATCGCGACCGAGCCGCGGCATCGCGCCATCACGCCTCCCGCCTGCGGCTGGGTGCGCTCCGCCCCGCGACGCCGCGGCGTGCCGCTGGCACGATGGCGAGCGGTGCTTCCGGCGTGGTGTCTCTTGCCGCGGAACTCTGAGCGACGGCGCGGGGCCCACGAGTATCACCTGCAGCCGCGCCGTGCGAAGGTGGAGCGGCGAGAGATACCACGTCGGGAGCGCCGCGATCGGGTCAAGCGATCGCAGGCGGAAGACGTGAGGGCGCGACGCCGCGGCGCCTCGCGCTATGTCTTCGCGGGGCGGGGCTTGCGGCCGTAGAGCAGGATCATCCCCGTGCCGGCGAAGGCCGAGAGGACGATGATGGCCGCGACCCACGGCTTCAGGCGGCCTGCCAGGAAGAGGATCGTGCAGCTGAGCGCCACGCACGACCACATCGACACCAGCGCCGAGATCACCGCCTTGCGCGACATGCCACGACCCTCGTCGAGCACCTTCATGTACGGCGCGAAGAGCGGGATGCGCAGCAGGCGGTCTTCCAGCCACGGGCAGGAGCGCGCGAAGCAGTACGACGCGATGATCAGGAAGATCGTCGTCGGCAGGCCGGGTACGAAGACGCCGAGCCAGCCGAGGCCCACCGAAGCCACGCCGATGCCGGCGAACGCCCAGCGGCGCGGGTCCTTGAACCAGGCCACGGGCTGGCGGTCGATGGGGCAGGCGTCTTCCATGGTGGGGTCGCTCCATTGTGGATGCACCGCCACCACGACCGCAACCCGCGTACGCCGTGCCGGCTGATCCATGCGACCGCGCGTTCGCGACGCACCGCCTCGGCGGTAGACTGTCGCCATGTTCCGTCCACGGCCGATCGCGCTCGTCGCGCTGGCGGTCGTGGCCTGCGCGGTGACGGTCGCGGCGAAGCCCGGCGGGCATCCGCGGCGCCGCGCCATCGACGCGCTGATCATCCACTCGCTCGGCGGGCCCGACTGCCGCGATGGCGCGACCTTCTATCGCACCATCGATGGCGACGCGCGCAGCTGGCTCGACACCTTCACGCGACTGCCGATCGTCAGCATCCACTACGTCATCGATCGCGCGGGTCGCGTCGAGGCCGGCGTGCCCGAGTCGATCGCGGCCACGCACGCGACCGGCTGGAACCAGCGCTCCATCGGCATCGAGCTCGTGAACAACGGCGATGGCCGCGATCCGTTTCCCACCGCGCAGCTCGACGCGCTGGTGCGTCTGGCGCGCGACATCCGCGCGCGCTATCCGGCCATCACGCTGGCGCGCGTGCTGCGGCATTCCGACGTCGATCACTCGACGTTTCCGGCCGACACGTTCGGCGCGGCGTGCGCGGCGTTCCGGCGCAAGGAGGATCCGGGCGACGCGTTCCCGTGGGACGCCTTCAAGGCGGCCCTCGCGCGCTGACCGCTAGCGCGTGCGGCGGCGGGCGTCGATGGCGGCACCAAGGCGGCGGGCCGCGTCGCGCACGAGCTGCACGTTCGCCGGTCCCATGCGCGCGAGATGCTTCTGCGCCTCGGGCAGGTTCTCGTAGGCAGGGTCCGCGTATTTCAGGCCGCCCGCGGCCGGCACGAGCGCCGCATCCGCCGGGATGTCGGGTGTCGTCGTCACCGTGGCCAGCGCCCGCCGCACGGCCTCGTCGAGACCGCCCTCGGGATGGCCCTGCACGCGCCACGCCTCGTCGAGCCGCGGCTGGATGCGCTCGTAGAACTCCGCCGCCCGTGTCGCGTCGATCGAGGCGACGGCCTGCGCCACTGGCGTGTAGCGCGCGTACGACTTCGGGTCGACCTGCGTGACGTTGCTCCGTCGCACCGTGCCGAAGCCGTCCTTCGGCCGCAGTACCGCGAGGTCGCGCGCCGGTGACCGTCCCTGCGCGAGGCGATCGATCGTGGTGGCGAGGCTGCCCACGAGATCGTCGGTCGCCAGCCACGCGAGCACCGAGGGGTGCGTGCTCAGGGCCGAGACGAACTCGCGCATCAGCGGATCCATCTCCGCGAGCGGCGGCAGCGGCGTGGCGTCGGGATGCTCGTCGGGAATCGCGGTGGGCGCCGGTGGCGTGGTTGCCGCGGCGGCGGTGGGACCGGACGTAGCCGGTCGCGACACGAGATACCACGCACCGGCCGCCACGGCGGCGGCCAGCGCGATGACGGCGACGATCCTCGGCCCTGGGGAGGACGGAGCGGAGGGTGTCACCGGTTCCGTCGCATCCCGCCCCTGGTCGAGCGGAAGGTCGTCGAACGAGGACATGGAGCCTCCAGTGGGCCCAGCGTGTCAGAAGCGCTGGCGCCGTGCAAGCGTCGAGGGACGCAACGCCGTCACTTCACGCGGGCGGCGCGGCGCGCGATCTCGAGGTTCTTCGCGGCGTCGGCGAAGCCCGGCTGCAGGCGCAGCGCCTCCTCGAACTGGGCGATGGCGCGCGTGAGATCGCCGGTGGATCCGATGGCGATGCCGAGATTGTTGTGCGCCTCGGCGTAGGCAGGACGCAGCCGAATCGCGGCGGTGAAGGCCTCGATGGCCTCGGCGTTGCGATCCTGCGAGAGCAGCCACGCACCGAGATCGTAGTGGGCCTCGGCATCCTCCGGCGCCAGGCTCACCGCCTGGGTGAGGTGCGCGAACGCGTCCTGCTGGCGGCCGATTTCGATCAGCGCGTTCCCGAGGTTGCGATGCGCCTTCGACGACGCCGGTTCGAGAGCGACGGCGCGCTCGAACTCCGCCACCGCCTCGACGAAGCGTCCCTGGTCGGCGAGCGCCGTGCCCAGGTTGTTGTGCACCCCGGCCGAGTCGCCGTTGGCCGCGGCGGCGCGCGACAGGTGCTCGGTGGCTTCGGCCGATCGGCCGAGGGCGATGAGCGCATTGGCGAGGTTGTAGTGCAGGTCGGGGTAGTCGTCGCGCAGCGCGAGGCCATCGCGATATGCCGCCAGGGCCTCGTCCGTGCGGCCGGCGGCGCGCAACGTCACGCCGAGGTTGTTGAAGGCCGGCACGTAGTCGGGCTGCGCGGCGATGGCGCGGCGGTAAGCGGCCACGGCGTCGTCGTGCTTTCCCGCCTCGTACAGCGCGGTGCCGAGATTGGTCTCGGTGATGGCGCGGCTGCGCGAGGGCGAGAGCAGCGGCGCCTGGGCGGCGGCTGCCGCGACGAGGGCGAGGACCAGCGCCACGGCGCCGCTTCGCGTCCGCCACTCCCGCGCCAGCCGAGGGATCGCCAGCACGCCAGGCGCCGCGCCGAGCATCAGCAGCGGCACCAGCGGATAGCGATAGCGCGCGAAGACGAAGAACGCCAGCGTCGAGAGCGCGAAGGCGAGCGCCATCCAGCCGAACACGGCCAGCCGCCGGCGATCGGCCCACGTGGCCCACGCGCCGACGATCGCGAGCGGCAGCAGCACGCCGACATGCGTCAGCCAGCCGAGCACGCGCAGCGGCCACGACCACTCGGCGTACGACTCCTGGCTCTCGGTGTCGACCGCTTCGTTCGCGTTCACGAGCAGCAGCGCCTTGCGGCCCATGAGGCGCAGCCACGCGCCGGGTTGGCCGGTGATGAACGCTAGTGCGCGATCGCGCCAGTACGCAGAGACCTCGCCCGGTGTCAGCGTGCGACCAGCGGCGAGCTCGGCGAGCTCGGTGGCGTCGGTGCGCTCGAACTCCGGCGAGCCGCGTCCGAAACGCAGCGACTGATACGAGCCGTCAGCCGCGGCGTTGTTGCCGATGTAGAAGTTCGGGCCGAACTGCGATGTGGTGAGGTACACGTCGCCGCTGACCGCATAGTTGCGGACCGCCACGGGCGCGAGCACCAGCGCCACACCGAGCGCGAATGCGGCCGCCGCCCGTCCGCGGCGCGCGGCGTATCCCGAGGCGCCGGCGGCGATCCAGCCGACCAGCACCACCACCAGCACGAGCGCGTTCTCGCGCGTGAGGGCGAGCGCACCGGCGCCGACGCCGATGAGCGTCCACCACCGGCGGCGGGCCGCGTCGCCCGAGATCGCGCGCGCCAGCGCGTAGATGAGGAGCGCGACGAAGAACACGTCGAGCACCGATTTCTGCAGCAGCCCGTCGAGGAAGATCGCCGGCGCGTACAGCCCCAGCATCAGGCCGGCGACGAGACCGGTGCGGCGATCGAAGAGCCGCGCCGCCGCGGCCGCGAGCAGCGCCGCGGAGCCGGCGCCGACCAGCGCCTGCACGATGCGCGCGGTAACCGGATCGGCGCCGAGCGTCGCGTAGATCCCGCCCAGGAAGTACGGATAGAGCGGCGCCTGATAGAAGACGTCACTGCCGATCCAGTCACCGCCGGCGAGGCGGCGGGCCCACTGGTCGTAGCCCTTCGCGTCGCCGAACAGCGTCGTCGCGAACGGCGTGGCCGTCATCTGCCACAGATGCACCAGGCGCACGACGAGGGCGGTGGCCGCCACCGTCGTCAGCGCGGTCCACGACAGCGTCGAGGGCGCCGCGGCGGGTGGAGCGGGGGCAGGGGACGAGCGGCGGGCGGACACGGGCGGGGACCGCCCGGAATTATGCGACGCCGAGGCCGGGGCTGGCGAGTCGTGGATGATCGGCCACCACGAGGCGTCCGCCGGCGCCGAACATCAGCGGCGGGTCGCAGATGTCGCGTGTCAGCAGCAGCGTGCCGAATGCGCCCTCCATCGCCACGAGCGACGGGCCAGCCGCCTCTGCCACCGGCAGGGCGGCGCGGGTGAGCAGGCTCGTCTCGCCTACCTGCGCGCCGACGATCACGCGATGCCCGGCGTCGCGCGCCGCGCGCACCACGCGCAAGGCCCGACGCACGCCGCCCATTTTCGACACCCGCACGTTGACGATCCAGCGATCGGGCGGCCCCGGCAGATCGCGCAGATGTTCGACGCGTGTCGCGCTCTCGTCGAGGACGATCGGCATGGCGGTGCGTGCGGCAATCGCCGCCAGCGACTCGAACGCGCCCGGCGCCAGCGGCTCCTCCAGCGCGAAGAGCGGCGCCGGCAGGCGGGTGAGATACGCGAGGGCCGCGTCGACCTCGTGCCAGAGGTTGTTGGCGTCGAGACGCACACGCACGCCGTGGGCGGCGAGCGCGGCCAGCTTCGGGACGTCTCGTGCGGGATCGCCGGACGCCTTCAGCTTGACGTCGCGGAAGCCCACGGCCTGATAGCGCGCCCACTGGGTCGTGAAGTGCGCGGCATCGCCGTCGCCGATGACCGCGGTATATCGGAAGGGGCCGGTCAGCCGAGGCAGCCCGAGCAGCGCTTCGAGCGTGACGCCGGCGGCGCGGGCCAGCGCGTCGAGGATCGCGAGCTCGATCGCGCACCACGCGGCGGGGGCCGCGTCGATCGCCGTGGCGTGACGCGCTTCCCACGCGGCGAGGCCGTCGAGATCGCGCACCGACGCGAGGAGGTCGTCGCGGTGACGCGTCACGAACGCGACGGCGCTCTCGACGGACTCGCCGGTCACGTACGGCCGCGGACACGATTCGCCCTGCCCGACGACGCCGTCGCCGGTGGTCACGGTGACCCACAGCGACGCGGTCTCGCTGCGGGTGGCCGCCGCGTGCGCGAAGCGTGTGGTGAAGGGGATGACGAGCGGCGTGGCGTCGATGGCGCGGAGGAACATCAGCGGGTGACCAGCGTCGTGTGGCGGGCGAAGGCGTGGAGGTCGGCGAGCGGCATCGTGAGCTCGCGGCTGTACTGCAGGAGGGCCGGCTTGAACTGCCCTTCGCGCTGGCCGGCGGCGACCGACGCCCGCGTGTACGCCTCGGCGGCGCGCGGATCGATCCAGACGACGGCGGGCGGCGCGAGTCGTCCGCTGGCCCGCTTGGCGTCGAACTCGATGTTGCGCGCGCGCAGGGCCGCATCGAAGCGCTCCGCGAAATCGTCGGGCGGGGTCGCGTGGAGCGGTGTGGCCACGTAGGCCGTGTAGCGACTCGTGGCGTCGTCGGCGAGCAGCAGGTAGAAGGGCACGTCGAGGCCGTCGCCGCGGGCGGTGGCCGTCATCGCCTCGATCACCTGCGCCTCGTAGAGCTTCTCGCCGGTGAGGTTGGTCACGCCGCGGCCCTTCTGCACGAAGCGCAGCAGCGGCGTCGCCCGGTAGCGGCCGCACACCTCGAGCAGATCGTTCATGAAGTAGCGATAGAGGCCCGAGGCCGTGGTGACGACGACCTGATAGCGGCGCCCAGTCTCGAGCGCCTCGATCGGCACGCTGTCGCGATGGCCGCGATCCCACGCCTCCTGCTCGACGAACTCGACGTACGTGTGGGGCAGCGGGGCGAGGCCGCCCGGCGATTCCGCATCCAGCGCGAAGGTGCCGCGGAACTCGGTGGATTGGTAGCCGAGTTCCATCACGGGTGTCGATGGCGGCAGCATCTGACGCACGCTGTCGAGCGCCACGCCGCAGCTGCCGCCGGTCCACGTGGTGACGAGCGCGAGCCGCGGCCACGCCGTGGCGAGGGTGAGCGCCTCCAGGCGATCGAGCGCCGCCGCCCGCGCCGGCTGCGCGGTGAGGCGGCCGGCGACGGCGTCACGTACCTCGCGCGATTCGCCGTCGAGGCCGTCGAAGCGGCCCGTCGCGACCGACCGCGTGAGCGCCTCGCGATGACGGGCGAGCAGTGCCGCCAGTCGCAGGAAGCTCGACGGATTCGGCGCGCCCATGTAGGTGATGTCGGGCGTCTCGAGCGCCAGGCGGAGGATCAGCAGGTACTTCCGCTCGTAGTCGTGGATCGTCGACACCTCGGGAGGCACGACGAAGCGCGCTTTCACGAAGCGCGGCATGGTGCGGTAGAGGTGCCCGGACACCGAACCCACGGCGTGTCCCGAGTCGAGCCGGGCCTCCACCGCCGCGCCCATGATGCCCAGCGTGCGGCCGGCGAACGCCGCCGGCACGGCGCGATGCTGCAGCCAGGAGAAGATCTTCTGCTCGGTGCGCGTGAGCCGCAGCGTGGCCTCGGTGATCGGGATATGCTTCGGCGTGCCGGTCGATCCGCTCGTCTGCGCGTAGAACACCGGCGCCTCGGCGGTGAGCGCCGGTTCGCCGGTGGTGCGCTGGCGTTCGATGTAGGGGCGCAGATCGGTGTGCTGCTGAATCGGCACCTGCGCGGCGTAGTCGCGCGGTGAGCGGATCGACGCGAAGCCATGGGCGCGTCCGAACGTGGTGTCGCGCTGCCGCGCCAGCAGCGCGCGCAGCATGTTCCACTGGGCCGCGGCGGGATCGGCCGCCGCCCGGTCGAGCGGCGCCCAGAAGCGACGGCCGTAGACGGCCATCGTCGCCCGCGTGAGCAGCGCGTATGGCGTCATTTGCGGAACGGCGCCGCCATGAGCGCCGTGAACGACGCGGGCAGGCGCTGGTGCAGGCCGAGATCGCCGATGGCCCGATCGGCCGGCAGGAACCACGTGCCGAACAGCAGATCCCACACGATGACGGTGTTGCCGTAGTTGGCGTTGGCCTCGCGCGGTTCGCGCGAGTGGTGCCAGCGGTGCGTCTCCGCGCTGCCCACCACGTAGTTCAGCAGCCCGTAACGCAGATCGATGTTGCAGTGCTGGAAGAAGCCGTTGGTGGCGTCCGAGAGGTAGTAGAGCGCCAGCACCACCGGGTCGACCGCCATCAGCACGAACGGCACGCTGTCGAGCAGCATCTGCAGCGCCTTCTCGATCGGATGGAAGCGGCTGGTGTTCAGCCAGTACAGCTGTTCCACCGAGTGGTGCACCTTGTGGAGGCGCCACAGCAGGTCGGTCTCGTGCGCGGCGCGGTGCAGCCAGTAGCGCAGGAAGTCGACCGTGAGGATCATCAGCACCACCTGCGCCCCCACCGGCCAGCCGTGCGGCCACCAGGCCTGCACCGGGAGCCGCAGGGCGCGCGCCGGTTCGACGATCGCCATCAGGAACAGCAGGCTGACGAGCGGCGGCAGCATGAGCTGAACGACGGCCAGGAACGTGATGTCGAGCCGCACCTCGTCGCGTCCCGGCACCCACGCGGCGCGGTAGGGCCATCGCCACTCGCACAGTGCGATCGCGCCGGCGGTGAGCACGATCGGCACGTAGGTGGCGGCGACCAGGGGGGCGCCGACCGCGCGCAACAAGACGAAGAGCGCATAGGCGCCAGTCATCACGGCGGGGTAGATGAGCCAGGCGGCGGGACTCGACGGGCGTGGGTCAGTGGGGGACATCGGGGACCTCACGCAGGTGATGGTGCACGACCAGGGCGAGGTAAGTCGTGAGCACCAGGTGAAAAACCGTGGGCAGCGGGGCGTCGAGCCACCAGTGGCCGCGCGCGATCGTGAGGCCCAGCACCAGCCGTGCCACCATGACGCCGCCGTAGAGGCCGGTGAAGAGCGCCAGTGCCCAGCCCGCTCGGCGCGACCGGCCGAGCCGGCCGGCGCCGATCGCCCGCGCCGTGCGCCACATCACCACGATCAGCAGGATTTGCGAAGCGAGCAGCACTGGATACGGCAGCGCGCCGCTCTGCCAGGCGTCGAAGGGCGGCAGCCAGCCCCAGCCGGTCCCTCCGGCGAGCGGCTGGGCCAGCACCCGGCCGACGAATATCAGGGTCAGGGCCAGCAGCCAGCGGCCGGTCCTGCCCGTCGTTGCGCCCATCCTCCGTGATTTCGGCCGCACGGGGCCCCCGGCGCAGGCCTGACCCCGTGGCATACTGCCTGTGATCGTCGCGGCGTGTCCGCAATTGCAACGGCTGAGATGAGTCGCTAGAATTGCCCGCGCTCGTCCCCACCCCCATCCCCGACCTTCGTCCGGGGTGCGGCGGGCGCCACAGGAGGCAGAACATGGGTCGCAAGGCTCCGTGGGTGCTGTCCGGCGTCGTCGGTCTGCTGGTGTGCGCGACACCAGCGGCGGCGCAGAGTCCGTCGGCGGCGCCGACGTTCTCGAAGGACATCGCTCCGATTTTCCAGTCGAAGTGTCAGGACTGCCATCAGCCCGAGTCGATCGCGCCGATGTCACTCGTCACCTGGCAGGAAGCCCGCCCGTGGGCGCGGTCGATCAAGGATCGCGTGGCGCGCCGCCAGATGCCGCCGTGGCACATCGACCAGTCGGTCGGCGTGCAGAAGTTCAAGAACGACATGTCGCTGTCGCAGGCGCAGATCGACACCATCGTGAAGTGGGTCGACGCCGGCGCACCGCAGGGCGATCCGAAGGACCTGCCCAAGCCGAAGCCGCTCATCACCACCAACGAGTGGCAGGGCGTGCGCGACGGCTTCGGTCCTCCGGACATCGTCATCAAGTCGTCCGAGTACAAGATGCCGGCCATGGGCCAGGACGTCTGGTACCGGCCGCAGAACGACATCCCGATCACCGAGCCGCGCTGGGTGAAGATGGTCGAGATTCGTCCGACCAACATGAAATCGCGGAAGACGTTGCACCACTCGATCGCCTACCTGGTGCTCAACAACGATCCCGACGCGGTCAACACCAACACCGCCACCTACGGCCTGTCGCCGTCGGCGTCGCGCGAGGACCTGCTGAACCGCCGGCCGCAGCTCATGGAATGGGCCATCGGCAAGGGCTACGACAAGTTCGCCGATGGCACCGGCAAGCTGATCGTGCCGGGCGAGAAGATCTCGTGGGACCAGCACCTGCACGCCGCCGGCGAGGAAGTGCCGACCGGCTCCGAGATCGGCCTGTGGCTCTATCCGAAAGGCCAGGAGCCGAGGAAGCGCAGCTACCTGATCGGCTTCACCGGTCTGCGTGAGCGCGAGTTCCTCGACATCCCGCCCAACTCCATCGCGTACACCGAGGGCTTCACGGTGCTCAAGGAAAACACGATGATCACGAACTTCCAGCCGCACTTCCACCTGCGTGGCAAGGCGATGAAGGTCGAGGCCATCAAGCCCGACGGCGGCCGCGAGATCGTGAGCTACGTGGGCAACTTCAACTTCAACTGGATGACCAACTACATCTACGACGAAGACGCGGCGCCCATCTATCCGAAGGGCACGATCATCCAGGTGAGCGCGTGGTACGACAACACCACCGCCAACAAGGACAACCCGGATCCGGAACAGTGGGTCGGCTACGGCGATCGCACCGTCGACGAGATGGCCCACGCGTGGATGAACGTCGTCTACTACTCCGACGACGAGATGAAGCAGATCCTGGCGGAGCGCAAGGCGAAGGCCGCGCGCACCTCCGAACAGCGGTAGACCGGAGTCGGATCGCATGTCCGTGGCTCGTCACGCGCCGCAGCTGGTCTGCGGCGCCCTCCTCCTCGCCAGCGGCGCATGGGTCTCTGCCCAGCAGGGACCCGTGATTCCCTACGAACCCCCGAAGAGCTTCGGCGCCAGCATCACCGGCGCCTACGAGGGCTGGTTCGACAGCGCCGACGGCACGCACAACTTCCTGGTGGGCTACTTCAACCGCAACCTGAAGCAGCCCCAGGACGTGCCGATCGGTCCGAACAACCGCATCGAGCCGGGCGGCCCCGACATGGGCCAGCCCACGCACTTCCAGCCGCACCGCCGAACGGGCGTCTTCATCGTGCCGGTGCCGAAGACGTTCACGCCCGATCAGAAGCTGACGTGGACGCTCACGGTGAACGGGCAGACCACGCAGATTCCGCTGCGGCTGCATCGCGACTACAACGTCAACCCGTTCGGCGACGTCGCCGTGGGCAACGAGCCGCCATCGGTGCGCGTGATCGACGAGAAGGCCGCGCCGGTGAAGGGCCCGGTGGGCACGCTCGCCAAGGCGGCGTCGCTCACGGCCACCGCCGGCACACCGCTGCCGATCACCGCGTGGGTCGACGACGACGGCAAGTTCGCCAGCGCCACCATGGCGCCGGTGACCGACGGCCGCTCGCCGGTCGAGTTCCACTGGACCAAGTACCGCGGCCCTGGCGCCGTCACGTTCGAGCCGGCCAAGCTGAAGCTCGAGACGCTGAAGGGCGGCAAGCAGGACCAGCCGTTCAGCGGCAAGGCGACCACCAGCGTCACGTTCGCGGCGCCCGGCGAGTACGCCCTGCAGCTGCTCGCGACCGACTACTCAGGCGAGGGCGGCAACGGCGAGGTCTGCTGCTGGACCAACGCGTTCGTGAAGGTCACCGTCAAGTGACCCGACCAGCGGCCAGGGGCTAGCGGCCGGCGGCTGGGAAGCGCGGCGTCGCCTCCACCGCACGACCAACTGATCGACACCACCGGCGGCAGTCATCCTGCCGCCGGTCGTGCGTACAGGTAGTCGCCGACGCGATCGATGGCGACGGGCACGTCGAAGAGCGGGCCGAGGTGCTCGGGGGTAAGCATCCGCTCGGCCGGGCCGTCGCCGACGACGCGGCCCGCCTTCAGCAGCAGCACGCGCTGCACCTCCGGCACGATCTCCTCGGTGTGGTGCGTCACCAGCACGAGCGTGGTGCCCGCCCGCGCGATCGCGCGCACGATCTCCATGAAGGCGTGGCGCGCCGCCAGATCGAGGCCCGACGTCGGCTCGTCGAGCACCAGCACGCGCGGATTGGTGACGAGCACGCGGGCCAGCATCACGCGGCGCGATTCGCCGCCCGACATCTCGTGCAGGTGGCGATCGGCGAGGTGACTCGCGCCCACACGCGCCAGCGCCGCCGCCGTGCGCGCCTGCATTTCGTCGGTGACGGTGCCGTAGCGCAGGATGCCGTGCGAGGCGAAGAAGGCCGAGAGCACCGCCGCCCGGCCCGTCATGTAGCCCTCGCTGTTGCCGGCCAGGAAGCGCTGCTGCAACGACGCCGACACCACGCCGAGCTGGCCGCGCAGCGTCGTCACGTCCCAGCGGGCGTCGCCGAGCACGCGCACCGGCGGCGGCGCGTCGTCGTGTACGACGGCGCGCTCGTGATGCGTGAGCAGGCCCACCAGCACCGACTTGCCGGCGCCGTTCGGGCCGAGGATGGCCGTGTGCTCGCCCTCGTGGATCGTCAGCGTGAGGCGATCGAGGGCCGGGCGAGCGTCCTTCAGGACGGTCGCGTTCGCGAGTTCCAGCAGCGGCGCGCGCACGCGAGATGATGGCACAGCCCGGGGGTGCGCCCGGCGCGCCGCGATCGCTAGGGCACGACCGACATCACCGACAGGCGGCAGCGCGACCACTGGCTCGGCGCGTCCGGCCAGAACAGGAAGCCCTCCACCGTGTACTGCCCTTCACGGCCGGCGCGGATCTCCACGTCGACCCGGAAGTCACCGCTGCGGGCGGCGCTGGCCGACGACCGCTCGACCTTGGTCTGGTCGCCGTCCGACGGCCAGAAGCGGAACATCACCTGACTGAAGTCCGTGCGGTCGGTGGCCGTGATGCGGCCGGCGACGGTGAAGCGCTGGCCGGCTTTCACGCGCGTCGGCGGGGCGGTGGTGAACTCGAATCCTCCGCAGTCGAGCGCGCCGAACCGATCCGGCTCGGGATCCTGCGTACGGGGCAGGGCGTCGGCGTCGCGGGGCTGGATGGCGGAGGCGAGATCGACACGGTAGTCGGTGCTGGCGTCGAACGACCCCTGGCCGACGTAGGTCACCAGGCCGCGGTGGTCGGCATCCTCGTGCCGCGACGCCAGGAAGTTCCACATGGCGAGGTCAGCGGCTGGCAGCAGTTCCTCACGCGAGACGACGATCGTCGCCCGCCGCAGTTCGGTCAGCACCGGGCCGGACCGCGCGCCGTGGACGGCCATGACGTCGTTCACCGAGAGCGTGCGGTGTCCGCCGGTGACCGCCGTTCCCAGCGCCGGCTCGATTCTCGTGGTCGACGAGAACTGCCCCTGATCGTCGAAGACCTCGAACGCCGGCACGTCAGCCGGTTCGGCCAGGCCCATGGCGTAGAGGTCGAGCGGATGCGGCCGGAACGGCGGGGTGGCGCCCTCGATCACGGCGTCGCCGTTGCCGGTGATTCCGACGCGGCGGTTGGTCGTCAGCACGGCGCTCACCAGCGATTCACCGCCCGAGATGAGCGGCGTGTGCGAGGCCGGCTGGTGCCCGGCCCGCGTGATGCCGGCGATCTTCGCCCAGTCGAAGTCGTGTCCCCACACGTGCGCCAGCTCGTGACTCGACGTCGGCGTGCCGCCGAAGCCGGTGTTGTGGAACACCTCGACACCACGCAACCGGCCGCGGCTCCCGTAGGTGCCGGAGAAGTCGAAGCTGCCGAGGCCGAGGCCCGTGATCTCGTTGCGGACGCGCTGGTGGAACGCCACGAAGGCATCCACGTGCGCCTCGGCGGGCACGATGGCGATGACGTCGTAGCTGTCGTCGAAGTACTTGTAGAACTCACGCGTCACCGCGGCGAGGTCGAGCGCGTCGTTCAGTTTCCGGTCGCCGAAGCCCGGCACCACGAGGTTCACCACGTGGCTCGCGTACTGGACCGTGTCGTTGAGCCGGACGACCGGCGTCGACGACACCGCGCCCGACCCGACGCGGGCGTAGATGCTGCGCGAGACGGCGGGCCCATCGGCGGGGCCCAGGTACTGCCCGACGAACAACTCCGGCTGATCGAGTCCCACGCGGGCCGTGGCCAGCAGCCGCTGCACGACGGTCGGCGTCCACTCCGGCTCGAAGATGCTCACCAGGCGGCCCGACACGGTGTCGGTGGTCGCGCGGTCCCAGGTTTCGGTCACGTAGCGATCGGCGTCCGGGTCCCAGCGATCGAAGCGAACGCGGGCGACATCACCGGCGACCGTGAAGCGTCGCAGGCGCAGGCCCTGATCGCGTCGCGCCGTCAGCCACGCCGGATCCTGCCGGAATGACAGGGCGTCGCCGTCGCCGAGCGCCTGGCGGCGCAGGCGGCCGTCCGGCGCGGGCGGGTCGCAGGTCAGGTCCTGTGGATGTTCGCGGGCCGGCGGCCGATCGAGGGCCTGGCCTTCGGCCGTCGCCGCGTCTGGCGCCGGCGCCACGACGATCGCGACCGTCGCCGCAAGCGCAAGAGAGATGAGCGCACGGAGCACCGCTTCTCCTCGAGGGGGCGCTTCAGCCGCGCGGGCGGGCGCGGCCCGGACATGATAGTCCGGCTCGGCCGGGGGATGTCGACGACGCTCGCACGCCCGCGGTCCGCGCGGCGACCGGGCCCTCACCTGCCCGGAGCGGTGGCGCGAACCGGGGCCAGCCGGGTACAGTGGGCGCGCCCATGCACCACCTGCTGATCCTGACCAGGTATCCCGACGAGTACCGCGAGCGCATCCAGGCGGCGGCGCTGCCCGATCTCGCCATCGTCGCGACGTTCGACGTGGCCGAGGGGCTGGCGCGGGCGCCGCACAGCGACATCCTGCTCGGCGATCCGACCCGCGTGAAGGAAGCGCTGCCGCACCTGCCGCGGCTCGTGTGGACGCAGCTGTCGTGGGCCGGCGTCGAGCCGATGCTCGATCCGTCGCTGCGCCGCGACTACGTGCTCACCAACATCCGCGGCGTGTTCGGGCCGCTGATGTCCGAGTACGTGTTCGGCTACCTGCTGACGATCGAGCGGAAAATCCTGCCGCGGCTCGAGGCGCAGCGCGAGGGGCGCTGGGACGCGACGCTGCCGGGCACGCTGGCGGGGAAGTCGATCGGGCTGGTGGGGGTGGGATCGATCGGCGCGCACCTCGCCGCCACGGCGAAGCACTTCGGCATGCGCGTGCGGGGCTACACGCGTCGCAGCCGCGATTGCCGCCACGTCGACGAGTATTTCCACGGCGCCGACAAGGCGGCGTTCGCGCGTGGACTCGACTACCTGGTGGCCGTGCTGCCCAACACCGAGCAGACCCGCGCCATCGTCGACGCGGAGATGCTGGCGGCGCTGCCGCCCCACGCCGTGGTGGTGAACGCGGGGCGCGGGCGGACGGTGGACGAGGCGGCGCTCGCGGAAGCGCTCACCGCCCGTCGTCTGGGCGGAGCCGTGCTCGATGTGTTCTCGGAGGAACCACTGCCGGCGTCGAGTCCGTTCTGGACCACGCCGAACACCTGGATCACGAGCCACACGTCCGCGCCGAGTTTCCCGGCCGACATCGTCGGCGTCTTCGTCGAGAACTACCGGCGGTTCCACGGCGGCCAGCCCCTGCTGTACCGCGTGGACTTCGAGCGCGGCTATTGATTACGCGAGGCGGACGTTCTCGGCGCGCGGACCCTTGGGGCCCTTGCCGCCTTCGAACGTGAGGGCCTGGCCTTCACGCATCTGGTCGAACGGATCGGCGCAGGACGCCTGGTGGAAGAAGTACTCCACACCGTCCTCGGCCGCCACGAAACCGAAACCCTTGTCGCGGACCAGCCGCTTGATCGTGCCACGAAGTTGCGCCATCTGAGTTACTCCACGACCGCTGTCTGGTGACGCCGGCACATGCCGGCGGCCTGCGTCAACGCCGCCACACCGGCGATCGACGGTGTATGCGGACGCGCGTGCCGGCTCGCCGGGCACGCCACTTCCATGAGGTCTGAGACGAGGACCGGAGCTTGCGCCCCGGGACGAAGGCAGGACTCACGAAGATCGAGCAGGCCTCCAGAGTAGCACGTTGCCCCTCGGCGTGCCGGCCGAGGGGCAACGGTCGAGCTGGAGGCCCGGTCAGGGCGCCGAGGCGATCCGCAGGTCGTACACGGCCACGGGCCAGGCCGCGTTGCGGCGCCGGGCCAGTGGTCCCGGGGGGCGTGGATCGGTCGGGTCGACGCGCGACACGCCCAGGCTGCGGATGGCGACGCGGTTGAAACCGCGGCGGAACACCCGCGCCGCGATCTCGGCCGGCACCGTGATGGTCGAGGTGGACGGGGCCGGCACGCCGGCCGCGAACTGGCCCACCTGCGTGCCGTTCACGTCGAGGGCCAGCGCCGCCTGCACGACCGGCTCGTCGAGGCGCGTGCGCGCGGTGATGGTGATCTCGACCCGGCCGGTCTCGAGGGCCAGCGGCACCACCATGCGCGCCGGCGTGGCGCCGATCCACCACGCGGTGCCCCAGTCGTCGCCCGACGGCGTGTCCCAGCCGTCGAGCAGGAACTTCTCGACCGCGCGATCGAAACGCAGCTCGAGCGGCGATCGCAGCGCCTCGGCCGACAGCTCGTCGTACTTGTCGATCGGCAGGTCGTGGCGCCAGGCGAACCACGCGTTGGCGGGGAACGCGAACGGATACGCGTACGGCGCCGTGGTGACCACCTCGCTCTGCTGCCGCACCAGGCGCCCGAAACTCACCGGTTCGTCCTTCGGCAGCATGCCGGTCGTGTACTGCACCATCAGCAGGTGATTCCACCACAGCGTGAGGGCCACCACCGGCGCGATCGCCACCAGGGGCCGGCGCACCGCGAACTCGACGACCAGCGCGAGACCGGGCGCGAGCAGCACCAGCGTGCTCGCAAACCGGCGGCCGCCGAACGACCACCCGGCGGCCCAGTCCTGCGTGGCGCCGTTCACCCACGCGGTGAGGAAGAGCACGACCAGCGCGGAGATCGCCCATCGCCACTCACGGCGCAGGTACGCGACCGTGCCGAGCGCGGCCACATAGACGATCGGCGTCCACGAGAAGAGGCCGTGCCACGACGAGAACAGCGTGTCGATCCATCGCGAGTCGAACGGATGGAAGTAGCCGCCCTGGCCGAGCAGGTTGTACTCGTAGCGCGTGAAGAGGAGGTAGCTGTGCAGCGCCTGCAGCAGCAGCCATGGCACGGCGCCGACGAACGCCCGGCCGGCCAGCCGCAACGCGCGCGCGAGGCGCTCGCTCCACGCCGCCGTGGCACTCAGCACGAGCAGTGCCGGCAGCACGGCGAACAGCACTTCCTGCGAGCGCGTGGCGAACGCCGCGCCGATCAGGCACCCGAGCCACAGCGCCTCGCGTGTCGATGGCGCGCGGCCGTCGCGCAGCCACCACGACGAGAGCGTCGCGAAGAGCGCGGTGAAGCCGAACGACGCGGCGTGCGTCATCGACGGCTCGTAGACCATGTACCAGAAGAGCGGCGTGGCGCCGAAGAGCAGCGTCACCGTCACCACGGCCACGCCCGGCGCGAACAGCCGGCGCAGGTGCCAGTGCACGGCGGCGAGGCCCACGGCGCCGATCGCGAACGACGACAGCAGCGCCGCGCGCACGAACGGCAGGGTCAGGCCGATCGTGGTCGGGTCGGCGGGCGCCGGCCACGCGCCGGCGGCGCGGCCGAGCGTATCGACGAGCGCGACCACCAGATACAGCGGCGCCCACACCAGCGTCGGGCCGATCGGCACCACGTAGTTGGGACGCAGCGGCTGCCCGAGAATCTGGTACTCGCGCGTGATGTCGAGGTCGTGGTCGAAGACCAGACTGCGGAGCTGCGCGAAGTAGGTGGTGCCGTCGGTGGTGATGCCGTGCGCGTCGGCGACCAGCGTGGCCACGCCGTAGAGCAGCACCAGCCCGAGCGCGTGCCAGTCGGCGGTGTCGCGCACGAGCGCGGTCCACGACAGGCCGCGCCGCCGCGCCTCGCGCCACGAGGCCAGCGCCAGCACGGGCAGGCCCGACGCGGCCGTGAGCCACGGAGACGACCGGGCGGGCAGCGTGACCAGCAGGCCCAGCCAGAGGGCGACCGACGCGGCGAGCACTGGGCAAGATGATACATTGGCGCCTTCCGTGCCCGCCTCGCGAGTCCCCGCCGTGCCCCCGTTCGATCTCGCCGCCGCGGCGCCGTCGTTGCGGCCCGGGGCCGATGGCATCTGGACGCCGCCGACGCAGTCGGCCCTCGACTACCCGGACGAAGGCAACGCCTTCTGCTTCCAGGTCGAGGACCACTCGTTCTGGTTCCGCTACCGCAACGAACGCATCGTCGAGACGGTGCGGCGCTTCCCGCCCGGCGGCGCCAGCGTCGACATCGGCGCCGGCAACGGCTTCGTCGCTCGGGGGCTGACCCAGGCCGGCTTCCCCACGGTGGTCGTCGAGCCTGGTCCCGTCGGCGCACGGAACGCGCGCGCCCGCGGCCTCGACCCGGTGGTGTGCGCCTCGCTCGACGATGCCGGATTCCTGCCGGGTTCGCTGCCGGCGGCGGGCATGTTCGACGTGCTCGAACACCTGGCCGACGATCGGGCGGTGCTGACGACACTGGCGCGCCTGCTGCGGCCGGACGGCCGCCTCTACCTCACCGTGCCGGCGTATTCGTGGCTGTGGTCGGATGACGACGTGCTGGCCGGACATCACCGGCGCTACACGCGCGGCTCGCTCACGCGGGTCGTCGAGGCCGCCGGCTTCGCGCTCGAGACCGACACCTATCTGTTCGCGCCGCTCGTGCTGCCGATCCTGCTGCTGCGCTCGATTCCGAGCGCCCTGCGCACGCGCGAGCCGGCGAACGTCGAGACGCTCACCCGTGAGCTGCGGCCGAAGGAAGGCTTCGCCGAGCGCCTGGTGGCGCGCACCCTCGCGCTCGAGGCGTGGTGGTTCGGCCACGTCGGCGCCGTGCCCTTCGGCAGCAGCGTCCTGCTCGTGGCGCGCCGCCGTTAGCGATCAGATCTCGCCGGGCGGCGTGCGATCGAGGCACTCGCGCACGCGGCGCGCCAGCGTCGACGGCTGGAACGGCTTCGAGAGGAACTCGAAGCGCGGATCGGTGGCGACGCCGGCCGGCACCACGCGATCCGGATAGCCCGACATCAGCAGCACCCGCACGTCCGGATGATCCGAGGCCACGCGTTCCGCCAGCTGCTGGCCGTTCATGCGCGGCATCACCAGGTCGGTGAGCAGCAGATCGATCTCTCCGCCGTGTTCCTTCAGCACGGCCAGGGCGTGCACGCCGTCGCGGGCCTCGAGCACGCGATAGCCGCGCGAGGTCAGCACCAGGCGGGCGACGCGGCGCACCGCTTCCTCGTCTTCCACCAGCAGGATCGTCTCGCTCCCCGTCGCGGGCGAGGCCGTGGCGTGCGGGGGGGCGGCGGCCGGCGCGTCGGCGCTGCGCGGCAGCAGCAGGCGGAACAGCGTGCCGGCGCCGGGCGTGGTGGTGACGTCGATGTGGCCGCCGAGCTGCGTGACGAAGCCGTAGACCATCGACAGGCCGAGGCCGGTGCCCTTGCCGGTGGGTTTGGTGGTGAAGAAGGGCTCGAAGATGCGGCCGCGCGTGGCTTCGTCCATGCCGTGGCCCGAGTCCCACACCCGCACTTCCACGTAGTCGCCGTCGGCGACGAGCGCCGCCGAGTCGTCGTCGGGCTCGATGCGGGCGTTGATGGCCTCGATGCGCAGGCGGCCGCCGTCCGGCATGGCGTCGCTGGCATTGACGACCAGGTTGGTCATCGCCTGTTCGAACTGCCCCGGATCCATCAGCACGGCGCCGAGATCGTCGTCGAGGTGCATGGTGACCTCGATGTCCTCGGGGATCAGCGGCCGCAGCAGCGTGTGCAGCTCGTGCAGCGCCGCCCCCACCTGCACCACACGCGGCGTGACGCTCTGCGCGCGGCTGAAGGTGAGCAGCTGCCGGGTCATCGCCGCCGCCCGCTCGGCGCCCTTGACCACCTGCTCGATGGCCTCGTGGTTCGGGTCGCCGGCCGGCATGCCGAGACCGATCACCTCGGCGTAGCCGAGGATCACGGTGAGGAGGTTGTTGAAGTTGTGGGCGACGCCGCCGGCGAGCCGGCCGATCGCCTCCATCTTCTGGGCCTGGCGCAGCTCGAGCTCGAGATGCTTGCGCTCGGTGGTGTCGCGCCACACGCCGACCAGGCCGATCGGCGCGCCCGAGGCGTCGTGGTACGGGAAGGTAATCGCGTGCAGCGTGCGGGTGGCGCCGCGCACGTCGACGGTCTGCTCGAAGGCGCGCGGTTCGCCCGACGTGAGTACGGCCACCTCGTCGGCGCCGAGGCCCGCCTGGCCCTCGATGGTGTCGCGCGTGCCGACGATCTCGTCGATGGTGGCGTCGCGCAGGCCGGCGAACGCGCGGTTCACCATCAGGTACGTGCCCTGCAGGTCCTTGACGTAGATGGCGTCGGTGGTGCCCTCGACGATGGCCCGCATGAGCGTGTGGCTCTCGAGCGCCGCCTGTTCCGCCTTGCGCCGCTCCGTGACGTCCTGCAGGGTGCCGAACCAGCGCACCGGCCGGCCTTCGGCGTCGCGTGTCATCTCGCCGGTGCTGCGCACGTAGCGCACGTCATCGGCCGGGGGACGCACCACCCGGTACTCGATGTCGTACGGCTGCAGTCCGGCCAGGGCCCGCTCCGCCGCCTGGCGCACGCGCGGCCGGTCGTCGGGATGCACGCGCTCGCGGAAGCGGCGCTCGCCTTCGGCGAGTTCGGTCGTGAGGTGCTCGTCGGCCACCGCGCCGAGGATCTCGAGCGTCTCCTGCGAGGCCTCGCACGTGCCGCGCACGAAGTCACGTTCCCAGTAGCCGAGTCGCGTGAGCCGCTGCGCCTCGCGCAGCCGGTCCTCGCTGTGCTGCAGCGCGCGATGGGCGCGCGCGACGGTGAGGGCGTCGGTGAGGCGGCGGCCGATCTCCTGCAGCAGGCGCTCGTCGCCGGGCGACCAGCCCGGGTGCGGATGGCAGTAGTGCAGGCCGAGCACGTACGGCCCGTGTCCCGCCGGCGTGAGCGCGGCGCCGTACGCGGCGAGCACGCCGTACTGCCGCAGGACCTCCAGCGACAGACCGCGCGCGTTGTCGAGGCCGTACTGCAGGGCGCGGCCGCTGGCGCGCGACTCCTCGAACACCGGATCGAGATCGCAGATGACGTGGCCGGCGCCGCCGCCCGGCCATTCGGCGCGCGTCCGTTCGTCGACCAGCACCCAGGCCGCCGGATCGGTCTGGCGGATGGCGAGAAAGGCGCGATCGGCGTCGAAGCGGGCCAGCACGATGTCGAGCACGGCGCCGAGCAGGGCGTCCGGGTCGGTCGTCGCCTGGATCGCCACGTTCACCGCGTCGAGCGTCTCGAGGAACCGCACGTGGGCGCGGCTGGCGCTCTCGGCCACGCGCTGCTCGGTCACGTCCTGCACCGTGCCGAACACGCGGATCGCGTCGCCGGCGTCGTTGCGGATGACGTGCGCGACCGCCTTCAGGTGCACCTGCCGGCCGTCGTCGGCGCGCACCCGTCCTTCCACCTCCACGAGATCGCGCGACGCCGCGGCCGCCTCGGCGAGGGCGCGGCGCACGGCGTCGTCGTCGTCGGGATGGATCCGCGAGGCCAGGCTGTCGAACGTCAGCGCGTCGGCGCCGATCGCCTCGAGCAGATCGCGCGTGCGCGCCGAGAGCGACAGGGTGCGGCTCGCCAGGTCGTGCGCGAAGGTGCCGACGCGCGCCAGGCGCTGCGCCTCGTCGAGCTCCTGCGAGAGCCGGCGCAAGGCACGTTCGGCCCGGCGCTCGCGCGACACGTCGAGCATCACGCCGCGCAGCCGCCGCTCGCCGTTCACCTCGGTGAAGCGGCCGGCCTCGCGCACCCAGACGATGCCGCCGTCGCGGGCCACCATCCGGTAGTCGAGGCCGTAGTCGCGTTGGAGGTCGAGCGCATCGCGCCGGGCGGCGAGCGCGGCGGCGCGATCGTCGGGATGCACGTGCTCGGTCCAGAACGTCGGACGCAGCCAATCGGCGTGCGGCAACCCGAGCAGCGCATCGGCGTTGTCGCTCACCGACTGGATCGCCCCCGTGGCGGGATCGGCATCCCACACGATGGCGCCGAGCGCCGCGCACAGGGCCTCGACTTCCGAGCGTGACCCCTGCGGGCCCGCTTCCGCGTGACGGCTCATGGACCAGGCGGACACACGACCCCACACCCAGGCGTGGGAGGAGGCAGGTGCCCGGAACGCGTCGAGGCTATCGCACTCCGGCTCAACCGCCAAGCCACCTCTGCCGGAGGCTGCACGGAAATCAGGGACGAGGGGCCGGCGGACCGACGTAGCGCGAGGCCGGACGGATGAGGCGGTTGCGATCGCTCTGCTCGATCACGTGCGCCATCCATCCGACGAGGCGGCTGAGGCCGAACGTGACCGGGAAGAGCGCCGGCGGCAGTCCCGCCTGCTCGAGCACCACGCCGGCGTAGAACTCCACGTTGGTGCGGAGCCGTCGCTCGGGGTACTTCGTCTCGAGAATGTCGAGTACCAGCGCCTCGACCTGCTCCGCCAGGACCACGAGCGGTCCGCCCATGGCCCGTGCCGTCGCCTTCAGCACGACCGATCGCGGATCGTCGGTGCGGTAGATGCGATGGCCGAAGCCCATGATGCGCTGTCCGGCGGCCAGGCGTTCCTCGAGCCACGGCCGTGCCCGTTCGGCCGTGCCGATCTCGCGCAGCATGTCGAGCACGCGGCTCGGCGCGCCGCCGTGCAGCGGTCCCGACAGCGCCGCGAGCCCGGCGATGGCGGCGGCGGTGAGATCGGCGCCGGTCGAGGCGACCACGCGGGCCGTGAAGGTCGAGGCGTTGAAGCCGTGGTCGATGGTCAGCACCAGGTAGCGTTCCACGGCGCTCACGGCCTCGGGCGCCGGCCTGACGCCGGTGACCATCCACAGGTAGTTCGCCGCCAGGCCCAGCGCTGGATCCGAGGGCACCGGCGACTGGCCGGATCGCAGACGCCACAGCGCCGCGGCGAGCACCGGCGCCTGCGCCACGATCGCCAGGGCGCGGGCGCGCCGCTCATCCGGCGAGGTGTCGAGCCACGGCCGATCGTCCTGGCCGGCGAGCGACAGCGCCGTGCGCAGCGCCGCCATGGGCGTGCCCGTCGCCGCGATCGCCGGCAGCGCGGCGAAGACGTCGTCGGATACGGCGCGCCGCGCCGTGGTGTCCGTCGTGAACGCGGTGAGGGCCGCCGCATCGGGCAGCCGGCCGGCGTGCATGAGGTGCCAGACCGCCTCGAATGGCAGCGTCGCCGCCAGGTCCGCGGCCGGATGGCCGCGATAGTGGTAGAAGCCTTCGTCGCCACGCACGTCGCCGACGGCCGTCTCGGCCGCGACCACGCCTTCGAGTCCCGCGGGAGCGTCGATCAATGTCGCCATGCCGCGATCCTGCGGCGCGCCGGCGATGTTGATCAATCTTGAATGACAATCAACCCATGACGACGCCCGCGTTCCTGCCGGCCCGCGAGGCCGCGGCCCGGATCGGCGTGAAGCCGGCGACGCTGTACGCCTACGTGAGCCGCGGCCGGCTGCGGGCGTTCACGCTGCCGGGCCGCCGCGGCAGCTGGTTCGATCCCGTGCAGCTCGACGCCGTCGGCGCGCGCGCGCAGCGGCCGCGCGAGCGCCGGCCCGATCTCCGCATCGTGTCGGCGGTCACGCTGATCGATCGCGGCGCCTTCTGGTACCGGGGCCGGCGGCCCCAGGATCTGGCGCGCACGCACGCGTTCGAGCAGGTGGCGGAGTACCTGTGGAACGGCGCCGCCACCGGCGCACATCCGCCATGGCGTGCCGATCGCGCCGGTGTGCGGGCCGCGCGCAAGGTGCTGAAGGCCCTGCCCGGCGATGTGCCGCCCGTGGAGGCGCTGCGCTTCGCCGTGTCGGCACAGGCGCTCGAGGATCCGCTGCGCTTCGATCGCCGGCCGTCGGGACTGGTCGTCACCGCGCGCCGGCTCATGGCAACTGCGCTGGCGGCCGTCTCGGGCCGGGTCGATGGTGCGGCCGCGGCGCAGGTGGCGGCGTGGATCGGCGCGCGTCCCGAGGCGACGCGTCTGGCCGCCATCGACGACGTGCTCGTGCTGATGGCCGATCACGAGCTGGCGGCCTCGACGGTGGCCGTGCGCGTGGCGGCCTCGTTCGGCGCCGACCCGTACGCGGCCGTCGCCGCCGGTTTCGGCGCCATGTCCGGCACGCGACACGGCGCGGCCAGTCGCCGCCTCGAAGAAGCACTGGCGTCGATGGCTCGCCGGGTACCGCCGGGCCGTGCCGCCATGGGCCTGCTGGGTGACGACGGCACGGTGCCCGGGTTCGGCCATCCGCTGTACCCGGACGGCGATCCCCGGGTGCCGCCCATCCTCGCGCTGGCGGCCCGTCTCGGGCCCACCATGCGCGCCGATCGGCTGCGAGAGACGCTGCAGGCCCAGGGCGCATCACGGCCCAACGTCGACTTCGCGCTCGCGGCGTTCACGCACGCGCTGGGCGTCGCGCCGGGCGCCGGCGAAGCGCTCTTCACCGCCGCCCGCCTCGCCGGATGGCTCGCGCACGCGATGGAAGAGTACGCCTCGCGCACCGACTTCCGGCTGCGCGCGATCTACTCCGGCGATCGGCCCGACTAGCGCGCCGCGCTCGCGGCGGGCGTGCGGGCCAGGATCCACAGCATCCCCGGGCGCAGTCCCGACTCCACCACCGTGAGGCCGGCGCCCGTCATCGCGTCGCGCCAGCGATCCGGGTTGGCACGGCCGCCGAAGTAGCCGTGGTGCGCCAGCATCGGGAAGGCGGTGCGGATCCACGTGTCCTGGTTGATCACCATCAGCAGGAAGTCGCCGTTCGGCTTCAGCACGCGCTGTACCTCGGCGAACGTCTGCTCGACGCCCTCGCGGTTCAGGTGATCGATGGCGGCCACGCTCACGGCGGCGTCGTAGCTGTGGGCGTCGAACGGCATCGCCCGCATGTCGCCGACCTTCACCTCGACACGGTCGAGGGCGCCCGCGGCCTTCGCGTTGGCCAGCAGTCGATCCGGCGAGTTGCCGACGATGCCGTACTGCGTGCCGAAGATGTCGAGCGCGGTGACGCGCGCGGCCGGACGGCCGAGCAGCACCATCAGCGTCGAACGTCCCGATCCGGCGCCGAGATCCAGCACACGGCCCTCGCCGCCGGTGAGGAACTGCGCCGTGGGCAGCACCTCGGGCAGGCTGAAGCGCAGCAGCCCGTTGACGATGATCGCGCCGGCGATCGCCCAGATCGTCAGGGCGGCGGTCACGAGGCTCCAGCGTCGGCGGCCCGCGCTGGCGAGTCCCACGGTGGCCACCGCGAGGATGGCGGCCGCGATCAGGTGGCCCCACGTCCAGGGCCACGCGTATCCGAAGTCGTAGCGGAAGAGATCCATCGTCACACCGTCCCGTCGAACTGGAAGACCTCGTCGATGGACGCGCCGAACACGGCGGCGATGCGGAACGCCATCTCGAGGGTGGGGGAATACTTGCCGAGCTCGATCGCGTTCACGGTCTGTCGCGTGACGCCGATGCGATCGGCCAGCGCCTGTTGCGTCATCTCGCCGTGCGCCGCGCGCAGCTCGCGGATGCGGTTCCTGATCGCGCAGCCCATCACGCGTCCCGGCGGAAGAGCACGATCTGCGTGCCGAACTTCACGAGCTCGGCGACGACGATGGCGAAGAGCAGCACCTGCTGCATCACCCACGCACTCGGCGTGGCGTGGATGACGGCCACCGCCAGCAGCGCGCCCACCACCAGCACCTGGAAGGCGACGAAGGTGGCGCGCATCTCGATGAGCCGCTCGCGTTCGTCCTTCGGCGTGCGCGCGTCCCGCGGCGAGAGCATGGCCAGCGCGGCATGCGCCACGATCTCGATGACGACGAACGCGGCCAGCAGGGCGAACGCGGTCGAGATGGCCGTGGCCCGATCGCGGGCGCCGGTGAACTGCTGCCAGGAGTTCCAGAAGAAGGGCGTGAAGACGCCGACCAGCGCGAGACAGGTGATCCAGGCGCCCTTTTCACGGAAGGACATGTCGGCGAGCTGCATGTCAAAGATTCTTTACATGCCCGGGCCGTGATGTCAAGGATTCTTTACATCACCCGTCCCCTAGAATTGGCGCGGCATGCACACCATCGACCTCGACCTCGTCGAGATGACCCTCGACGTCATGAAGTTCGCCATCGGCCGCATCACCAACACGTCGCCGCCGCTCGGCTTCCCGAGGTCGGCCGATGAACTGCAGGCGGCCGTGGGCGACACCATCACGCCGGCGGGCATCGGCGGGGAAGTGGCGTTCAAGCTGTTCCGCGAGGTGCTGCTGCCGGCGAGCGTGTCGGTGGATCACCCGCGGCATCTCGCCTTCGTGCCGGCATCGCCGACGCGCGCGGCGGTGATGTTCGACCTGGTGACCTCGGCGGCGTCGGTGCACGGCGCGTTCTGGCTCGAGGGCGCGGGCTGCATCTTCGCCGAGATGCAGGTGATGCGCTGGATGGTGGGCCTCACCGGCCTGCCCGATGGCGCGTTCGGCGTCTTCACGAGCGGCGGCACCGAGGCCAACCTGTCGGCGATGGTGACCGCGCGCGAAGCGTGGCGCGCGAAAGATTCGGCGCGCGCGCACGTGCGCGGCCTGGTCATCGCCGCCGACTCGGCGCACTCGTCGATCCACGCGATGGCCAAGGTGATCGACGTCGACGTCCGCTTCGTGCCGGTGGACGATCGCTTCGAGGCGGCGCACGTCGAGGCCGCGCTCGCGGCGCTGGCGCCCGAGGATCGCGCGCGCACGTTCGCGGTGATCGCCACCGGCGGCACGACCAACGCCGGCGTGATCGATGAACTGACCGGGCTCGGCCGCGTGTGCGCGCGCGAAGGCCTGTGGTTCCACGTCGACGCCGCCTACGGCGGCGGGGCGTTGGCGGCGCCGTCCGCGCGTCCGGCGTTCGCCGGCATCGAGCAGGCCGACAGCATCACCATCGACCCGCACAAGTGGCTGTTCTCACCCTACGACTGCGGTGCGGTGATCTATCGCCGGCCCGAGCTGGCGCGGGCGGCGCACGCGCAGGAAGGCTCCTACCTCGATATCTTCTCCGACCCGGCGATGACGGGCTTCAATCCGTCCGACTACCAGATCCAGCTCACGCGACGGGTGCGCGGGCTGCCGCTGTGGTTCTCGCTCGCCATGCACGGCACCGATCGCTACGCGCAGGCGATCGAGCGCGGCCTGGAGCTGGCCCGCATCGCCGCGCGCCTCATCGAGGCGCATCCGCACACCGAGCTGGTGCGGCCGCCCATGATCAAGCTGGCACGATGCAGAGATTTGAAACGGACTGCCCGGAAGGTGATCGCTTCGCCTAGGTCGTCACCTGCGACAGGTCGAGCGAGTCAGCGCCACAATCCGTCAGCCAAAGCATTCATGAACTCTCAGACGTGTCCATACACAGATCCTGGCCTGATATCCGTCATGGCTAGTTCTGGCGTGCGAGATGTGATTTCGCCACGCGTCAGCTGAAATACACCTGAACTGACTGGCGCTCTCTAGTGCCGGCGCACGCGCTCGGACTTGACGATTTGCGCAAACAACTTCTCCTCACTCCGCCGATCTCTTCTCGATCTGATCGGTAAGCGTTCTTCCAGTTCTCCAAGCTCGGAGCCAGTGATTCCAAAGCTTTCGGAACGCTCTCCAGACCCAGTTCACAGAACGCGCATTGAATGAAAGACCGCCGCTATTTCGGTCGGGGCGATGCAAGGCTCGCCTCGGCTACGTCTTCCTTGATTTCAGGGAACGCGTCAATTGCTCGCTCGAATCCATTTCCTGGGTGAGCCACTAGGCCCGCAACGTTCGCATCAACTTTCAAATAGATTTGCTGGTCTAGCTCATCGACCATCCTCACGCTCAAGGTCCCTAATCAGCTCCGCTGGCTTCCATGTCGAGTGGTAGGCGATTCGAGTGCATCAACGTGCGGTTAATCGCGGCGGCTCCGAGCGGAATCAGCTGCATGAACTCGGTTCTGCGGCGGCGACATACTTGAAGACGCGAAGCCACTTCTTTTTGTCTTCGTCTGAAACAGGCACAGCTACGCCTTGAGGACCGACGGCTTTCATGGCCCCTGTCGGCAAACTCCTCGCAAGGGGCGAACTTCCCAGCCAGTTCGTAAAAGATCCCCATCGGCATGCGATGCATCAGGTCCCCCAATGACACGGCGGGACCAAGCCCGCGCGGAACACCAAGGGTGCCATCAAAAACGGCCGAGTGGTTAGTCATGTATATTGTGTCCAGGATTCTTTACATCACCCGTCCCCTAGAATTGGCGCGGCATGCACACCATCGACCTCGACCTCGTCGAGATGACCCTCGACGTCATGAAGTTCGCCATCGGCCGCATCACGAACACGTCGCCGCCGCTCGGCTTCCCGAAGTCGGCCGATGAACTGCAGGCGGCCGTGGGCGACACCATCACGCCGGCGGGCATCGGCGGGGAAGTGGCGTTCAAGCTGTTCCGCGAGGTGCGCTGCCGGCGAGCGTGTCGGTGGATCACCCGCTGGCATCTCGCCTTCGTGCCGGCATCGCCGACGCGCGCGGCGGTGATGTTCGACCTGGTGACCTGCGGCGTCGGTGCGCGGCGCGTTCTGGCTCGAGGGCGCGGGCTGCATCTTCGCCGAGATGCAGGTGATGCGCTGGATGGTGGGCCTCACCGGCCTGCCCGATGGCGCGTTCGGCGTCTTCACGAGCGGCGGCACCGAGGCCAACCTGTCGGCGATGGTGACGCGCGCGAAGCGTGGCGCGCGAGGTTGGCGCGCGCACATGCGCAGCCTGGTCATCGCCGCCGACTCGGCGCACTCGTCGATCCACGCGATGGCCAAGGTGATCGACGTCGACGTCCGCTTCGTGCCGGTGGACGATCGCTTCGAGGCGGCGCACGTCGAGCCGCGCTCGCCGGCGCTGGCGCCCGAGGATGCGCGCGCACGTTCGCGGTGATCGCCGCCAGCGGCACGACCAACGCCGGCGTGATCGATGAACTGACCGGGCTCGGCCGCGTGGCCGCGCGCGAAGGCCTGTGGTTCCACGTCGACGCCGCCTACGGCGGCGAGGCGTTGGCGCGGCGCCGTCCGCGCGTCCGGCGTTCGCCGGCATCGAGCAGGCCGCAAACAGCATCACCATCGACCCGCACAAGTGGCTGTTCTCACCCTACGACTGCGGTGCGGTGATCTATCGCCGGCCCGAGCTGGCGCGGGCGGCGCACGCGCGAGAAGGCTCCTACCTCGATATCTTCTCCGACCCGGCGATGACGGGCTTCAATCCGTCCGACTACCAGATCCAGCTCACCCGACGGGTGCGCGGGCTGCCGCTGTGGTTCTCGCTCGCCATGCACGGCACCGATCGCTATGCGCAGGCGATCGAGCGCGGCCGCAGGCCGCCCGCATCGCCGCGCGCCTCATCGAGGCGCATCCGCACCGAGCTGGTGCGGCCGCCCAGCCTGTCGTGCGTGCTGTTCCGGCGTCGTGGCTGGACGCGCACCGACTATCGCGACTGGACCTTGAGGAACCAGCGCGCCGAGCTCGCGCTGGGAAGGTCACTCCGACGCGCGTCGGCCGCGGCATCGACGCCGAGACGGTGGGACGCTTCTGCTTCATCAACCCCGACACGACCGAGGCCGACATCCAGGCGATTCTCGACACGCTGGCGTGAAGGCTCAGGGGAGGAGGGTGCGGGCGTACTCGGCCAGCTGCGTGGTGACCGTGCCCCAGCCGTCGTGGAAGCCCATGGCGGCATGACGGGACGCGCCACCCGGATCGCGGTGCATGGCCAGCGCCGAGTACTTCGTGCCGCGGCCATGGGGCTCGATGCTGATGACGGCGGTGAAGTGCGGTACGCCGCCTGAGTCTTCGGCCGGCGTCGGGCGGAAGCCGGGCTCGAGCGCCGTCGTCCACACGAGCCGATGCGGCGCCTGCACCTCGAGGTAGCAGAAGCGATGTTCGTGGCGGGTGCCGTCCGGGCCCGTGAGCACGGCGTGGAAAAGGCCGCCCGGCCGCAGGTCGAGCGCGCGTACGTCAGTGGTCCACGGCTTCGGGCAGAACCAGTGGCGCAGGTGCGCGGCCTCGGTCCAGGCACGCCAGACCAGCGCCGGCGGCACGTCGATGGTGCGTTCGATGACGAGGTCGAGGGCGGGATCGAGCACGGGCGTGATCATTCGGACTCCTTCATCGTGACGAGATAGGCGTCGAGCGAGTCGAGCCGCCGTTCCCAGGTGGTGCGCTGCGTATTGAGCCAGTGCTCGGCCACCTTCAGGCGTGACGGCACGGCCCGCCACGTGCGGACGCGTCCGGACTTGGCGGACCGCACCAGGCCGCAGTCTTCGAGCACGGCGAGGTGCTGGGTGAACGACGGCAACGCCATGTCGTGCCGCCGGCAGAGCTCGGTGGTGGCCTTCGGGCCGCGCATCAGCTCCGCCAGTACGGCCCGCCGGGTCGGGTCGGCCAGCGCCGTGAACACGGCCGAGAGCCGCGCCGATTGGTTAGGCATACGCCTAACCGTAGATCGATCACGATAGTGAGGTCAATGCCTGACTATCTCGACGGCGACGGAGCGTGCCAGCCCGGCGCGAACGCGGCGAGCACGGCATCGGCGGCCATGCGGTTGGCCAGCGCGCTCGGATGCGCGTCGAGCGGCGTGACCCACAGGCTGAAGCGATCGGGCACCTTGCGGTACTCGGGCAGCAGGTCGAGACAGGTGATGGCCGCCTCGCGGCAGATCGCGGCCACACGGTCGTGCATGAACTGATAGGGGTAGTCGGGACCGAGACTGACGGCCGCATCCGGGAACAGCACGAGGCCGACACCGACGCCGCGCTCACGACAGAGCTCGAGGAAGCGGCGCATCAGTGTCTCCGCGCGACGCGCGCCCTCGCTCGCCGGGTCGCCGTAGAGGCGCACCAGGTAGTGGTCGTACGAATCGCCCATGGTCTTGCGGATCTGCCACCGGACCCACTGGGCGTTGATCATCGTGTACAGCGCGGAGCGCGCGTACAGCCACTCGTGCCAGTCACGATCGGCGATGAGCGGCGGCGTCTTCGGCCGTCCGGCCACGTGCTCGTCGAGCTCGATGTCGTTGGTGCCCCACTGCAGGAGGACGAAGTCGGGGCGCAACCGCAGCACACGCCGTTCCAGCGTGCGGACGTGCTCCGGCCAGTTGTTGCCGGGGAAGCCGAAGTTGAGCACTTCGACGTGACGGTCCGCCAGGGCGGCGCCCACGAGGTTGCTGAAGCGCTGGTCTTCGCGCACGCCGTTGCCATAGGTGAACGAGTCGCCCATGACCGCCACGCGGTAGACACCCGCCGGCTTCACCTCCTCGAACTCGCCGCCGCGGTAGTCGTAGTGGTTGTGGCGCACCTGGGTGCGCATCCACTTCGTGGTGAAGTAGCCGCGGAAGTCGGCCGTGGTGGTCACGTCGCGGAACAGCCAGCGGGTGCCGTATTCGGCCGCCGCGATCGAGCCGACGAGCGTCGCCACCAGCAGCACGGCGTTCACGGCGGCGCCGGCCGCGAGGGCCACGGCCCGGCTGCGCGTCGCGGGGGCCGGCGGACTCGTGAGCCGGGCCAGGCACGCGCCACCCAGCACCATCGACGCCAGTACCACGTCGGGCAGGCGCATCGCGACCGCGCCGGCGATCGAGGCGAGTGACAACACGAACAGCAGACCGACGGCTCCACGCAGGCTGTGGAGCGATCCGGTGTCAGGCACAGGCACGTCCGACGACATCGACGGCAGTACAGCACCAGACCGGCGCGCCGCCGTCAAGTTCCCACGCTGAAAGGTCAGCCGTGCGCCAGTCCCTTCATGGCGTGATCGAACACGCGATCGGCGAAGCGGCCATCGAGCGGTCCGTGCCCGACGAGCACGCGGAAGAAGATCGGGCCATAGAGCAGATCCAGCACCACGTCGAGATCGAGACCGCGCCTGAGCGCGCCCTCGTCGACGGCCTGCTGAAGCAGCCGGCGCCCTTCGTCGCGTCCGGCCAGAATCACCCGATGCCGGAACGCCTTCGCCAGCTCGGAGTCAGGCTCGGCTGCCGCCAGCATTAACGTCACCGAACGGCCACTGCGCGCCGAGAGCCGCTCGACGAGGCCACGCAAC
Source organism: Vicinamibacterales bacterium (assembly GCA_046331325.1). Lineage (GTDB taxonomy): Bacteria > Acidobacteriota > Vicinamibacteria > Vicinamibacterales > UBA2999 > CADEFD01. Next base: position 70,808 of record JAXLRB010000002.1, read on the forward strand.
TGGCGGCGCAGCTGCGCCAGCGAGTCGCGCGCCGCCGCCGGCGCCCGCGCCGGTGCGTCGGGCATCAGTGCGGCCATCAGCACGGCCTGCGCATTGGGCCACGTGCGGTAAATCGTGGGTTTGCCGACGCCGGCGCGTTCGGCGAGCCGTTCGACGGTGACCGCGCCCGGCCCGGACGACTCGAGCAGAGCCCGCGCGGCGGCCAGCACCTTGTCGCGCGCGGCCGTGCTGCGCGGGCGTCCACGGGCGGGGCGGGGAGATGACTTGACGGCGTCGTGGTGATCCATTTACGATCCGTATCGTATCGTAATGATGATCCCGTCGCAACCCACCACCGCCAGGAGACCGCCGATGCCCGCCGGATATCACACCGTCACACCCCATCTGGTCGCGCCGGACGCCGCCGCCGCCCTCGCCTTCTATGCCCGCGCCTTCGGCGCCGTCGAGCGCTATCGGCTGGTCGAACCGTCGGGCAAGATCGGCCACGCCGAGTTCGCGATCGGCGACGCCGTGGTGATGATCGCCGACGAGTATCCCGACTTCGGCGCGCTCGGCCCGGCGGCGTTCGGCGGCTCGCCAATCAAGCTGCTGATCTACGTGGACGACTGCGACGCGGTCGTGCGTGCGGCGGTCGACGCCGGCGCCACGGTGCTGCGACCCGTGAAGGACCAGTTCCACGGCGATCGGTCGGGCATGGTCGTCGATCCGGCCGGCTTCACGTGGACGATCGCCACGCGCAGGGAGGACGTGAGTCCCGACGAGATGCAGCGGCGCTTCACCGCGGCGCTGGCGGGTTGACGGCGTTCCGCGCGCGCGCCCAGCGGGCTATGCTTCGGCGCGAGGTCCCGACGAATGCGACTGCGCGGAATGCTGACGATGGCGGCGCTGGCCGCCGGTGTGTACCTGGGCGGAACGGCGACGTCCGCCCAGAAGGGCGGTATGGACGAGACCGGCGCCTACGACGTGGTGGCCGGCTGGTTCAAGCCCGGTATCGACCGCTGGGATCAGCGTATCGTGGCGGTGGCCGCCGACACCCCCGACCGCATCATCATCGGCAGCAACGACCGCTCGCTGACCCTGGCAGGCTATCCGCTGCTCGCCGCCGACGGCACGCTGATGCGCGAGAAGACCACGGTGCCCACGGACACCGATCCCGCGCGCATCGACGTGAATCAGCTGCTCGTGCTGAACCGCGAGGGGCGGGTGGTGGAGAACTGGGCGCAGTGGAACGCCCTGATCTCGATTCCGCACAGCCTGGCGTTCGATCCGTACGATCCCGAGCGGCACCTCTGGGTGGTCGACCGCACCGGCCAGCAGATCCTGAAGTTCACGCGCGACGGGAAGCGCCTGGTGCTCAAGATCGGAGAGACCGGCGTGGCCGGTACCGACCACGGGCACTTCGACGAGCCGGCTGGACTCGCGTTCCTGCCCGACGGCTCGTTCTACGTCGCCGACGGCTACAAGAACGCCCGCATCGTGAAGTTCGATCGCGACGGCAAGTACCAGCTCGAGTGGGGCACGAAGGGATCCGGGCCCGGCCAGTTCAACCTCGTCCACGCCGTGACGGTCGACGCGCAACGGCGCGTGTATGCCGCGGATCGGGTGAACAACCGCATCCAGGTGTTCGACGAACGCGGACGCTTCCTCGAGGAATGGCCGAACGTGCGCAGCGCCACGCGCGTGGTGGCGACGGACGACGGCTTCGTGTGGGCGTCGGCGGCCGGCTACAACCGCTTCGCCAAGTACGACCGCACGGGCCGCCTGCTGTATCACTGGGGGCTGTTCGGCGCCGAGCCCGGGCTGATGGACAACCCGCACCAGTGGTGCGTCGGCGGCGACGGCACGCTCTACGTCGCCGACGCCAACAACGATCGCGTGCAGAAGTTCGTGCCGAAGGCCGGCGCGGATCCCGCGCACTTGATCCGGCCCGAGCTCGTGCTCGGCCGCTAGGCCGCGCTCAGTCTTCCTTCCACGGATTCGTCGCGAAGATCGCCAGCTCGGTCCACAGCACGCGCTGCGGCAGCGCGATGCCCGCCAGGATGGTGGCGGCGATGTCGTCGGCGTAGAGCTTGTTCGGGTTGTTGCGGCCGCTGCGGCCGCCGAACTCGGTCTGCACTTCCGACGGGCAGATGCAGGTGACGCGGACGCCGTGCGGCCGCAGTTCCGATTGCCAGCACTGCGAGATGCCGCGCACCGCCCACTTGCTCCCCGCGTACGCGGTGGCCGTCGGCGCGCCCTTCATGCCCGACGTGGACGCCAGGTTCACGATGTCGCCGAACGCCTGCGCTTTCATGTGGGGCACGACCCGATTGGTGAGGTCCACGAGGCCGAAGACGTTCGTCTCGAACATCGCGCGCATCTTGTCGACGTCGAGGGCGCCGATCTCGGCGCGGTAGGCGTAGCCGGCGTTGTTGACGAGCACGTCGATGCCGCCCATGTGCGCGAGCGCCACGTCGACAGCGCGGGCGTTGTCCTCGCCGCTGGCGACGTCGGCGATGAGGCCGTGCACCCCGGTTGCCTTCGTGACCGTCTCGATGCGTCCCCGGTCGCGCCCGGTGAACGTCACCTGATGGCCCGCCGCCCGCGCCTGCGCCACCACCGCCGCGCCGATGCCCTGGCTGCCGCCCGTCACGAGAAAGCGTCGTGGAGTCATGCGGGCATGATACCGCCACGTCAGCCACCAGACCGCTCGACGCGGTCGCGCCGGCGTGGCTACAGTAGCGGGAGCCGATGACGACGAACCGGACGACCGTGTACGCAGCCGCGCTGCTCATGGTGGCGGTTTCCGCGCTGGCGGGCAGACCCCCTTCTGCCCTGGGCCAGACTTCTGCACGAGCGTTGGCGCCGATCCGCTACACGGTGCGCGTGCCGGCACCCGAGACGCACGAGGCGGTCGTGGAGGCGGTGCTGCCGGCGGCGGGACGTGCGTCGCTCGACCTGATGATGCCGACCTGGTCGCCGGGCTACTACGTGGTCGAAGACTACGCGGCGAAGGTGCATGACGTGACCGCCGCGACGCCCGACGGGCGCTCGCTCACAGTCGAGAAGACGAGCGCCACTCACTGGTCGGTCGAGACCGCGGGCGCGCGCGAGGTGCATCTGCGCTACGTCGTGCTCGGCCACGAACGCACCGTGACCACCAACTGGATCGACACCGACTATGGCGTGTTCAACGGCGCGCCGACCTTCATCACCCTGGCGGAGACGGCGCGGCGTCCGCACGACATCCGCATGGACATGCCAGCGTCGTGGCCGGTGGTGATGACGGGGCTCGACGCCGCGCCCGGAGGCCGTGCCAGCACGTTCCGCGCCCCCGATTACGAGACGCTGGTCGATTCGCCAATCGTCGCCGGGCCGCTGACGGTGCGGCGATTCGAAGTGGCGCGCATCCCGCACTTCGTGGTCAGCGTTGGCGACACCGAGGGCTGGGACGGCGATCGCGGCGCCCGCGATCTGAAGCGTTTCGTCGAAGAGAACCTGAAGTTCTGGGGCGCGCTGCCGTATCGCAAGTACCTCTTCCTGCTGCTGTTCCGGCCGGGCGGCGGCGGGCTCGAACACAAGAACTCGAATCTCTCGACGGTGATGGCTCGGCCACGTCCGCGACCCGACGGCACACCGGCGCCTGTCGATGCGCCGTGGCCCAGCCTGGGTCTGCAGGCGCATGAGTACGTCCACCTGTTCAACGTGAAGCGCCTGCGGCCCGTGGAACTCGGTCCGTTCGATTTCGAGAAGGCACCAACGACCGCCAGTCTGTGGATGGCGGAAGGCGTGACCTCGTACTACAGCGGTCTGCTGATGACGCGCGCCGGGTTGCAGACGGTTGACACCTACCTCTCGTCGCTGTCGTCGCTCATCGGCGGACTGCAGTCCTCGCCCGGCCGCCTGCTGCAGTCGGTGGAGCGGTCGTCGCTCGAGGTGTGGAGCAACAGTTTGTCGGGTGTCAACGCCGGGCCCGGCACGGTGAGTTACTACAACAAGGGCCAGATCATCGGCCTGTTGCTCGACGCGAAGATCCGCCGCGCCACTAGCGGCCGCCGCAGCTTCGACGACGCGATCCGCCTGGCCTACAAGCGGTATGGCGCCGAGCGCGGGTACACGGCCGATGAGTTGCGCCGCACGTTCGAGGAGGTGGCCGGGGTGCCCCTCGCCGCGTGGTACCAGTGCGCCGTGTCGTCGACCGATGAGCTCGATTACTCGGAACTGCTCGAGTGGTTCGGGCTGCGGTTCGTGACCGGGGCGGGCCCCGCCGGATCGTGGACGCTGGAACGACGTCCGGATCAAACCGACGCACAGCGTGCGCACCTCGACGCCTGGCTGTCCGGACGCTGAATGGCAGAGCGCGTGCCCGCGAGTGCGGGCCACGCGCCTCCATCGCGTCGCGGAGCTGACAGGGCTACTTGACCTTCACCAGGTTGCACATGGTGCTCGTCAGGCCCCCGACCTTCCACGTGTCGTAGCCGCCCTTGGGACCAGCCTGCTTCACCGACAGGTCGACCAACGCCTCCTTCTTCACTGCCAGCGTGCGCGTGCCGGTCGGCGCCGGCTTCCTCTTCGTGGCCATCGTGTCCCCTCCCTGGCCCCGGGAGCGTCCGGGGCCGTATCAGGACTGGCGACGACGGAGGGGCGAATGGGACATCGAGCGCGAAACGGGCAGCCGGCTACTTCCAGTAGGCCCGCAGGATCGCCGTGCGCACGTCGTCGTCGACCGCGCGTGTCGTCAGCGGTGACGGCGAGGCGGCGGTGACGTCGGTGTTGAACGACACGACGTAGCCCGACCGTGAGGGCCGGTGCACGTAGAGGTGCGAGATGAAGCCGTTCTGATCGCCGCTGTGGCCGATGAGCTCCACGCCCTCATGGCGCTCGATGAAGCACGAGAGGCCGGCGCGCACGTCGCCGCCGCTGCCGCCTTCGCCGTCTTTCGCGGGCACCTGCGGCGTGGCCATCTCGAGGAGCGACGCCTGCTTCAGCACGGTCTCGTTGCCGTCGATGAGGAACGCGAGGTATTTCGCCATGTCGGCGAGCGGGGCGTTGAGGCCACCGTTCGACACGGTGATGCCCGAGTCGAAGTCGAACGGGTTCTCGTGCAGCGCGTCGCGACGCCCGCCGTAGCTGTGCGAGCGATGGTCGCGCAGGAACATCGGCGCGCGGTCGAAGAACGTGCGCGTCATGCCCAGCGGCATCAGGATGTTCTTGGTGATGTAGACCTCGTAGTCGTCGCCCGACAACGACTCGACGATGCGGCCGAGGAACACCACCCCGGGATTCGAGTAGCTGTACTGCGTGCCGGGCGCGAAGGCGAGGTTCGTGTAGGGCATCATCGCCACGAGCTGCGCCCAGCGCGTCGGTTCGAACGGATGCCACGGCTGGTCGCCGCCCCACGGCCACGTGCCGGCGCGGAAGCCGCCGCTGTGCGACATCAGGTGCCGGATCTTCACCTGCGCGATGTCTCCGAAGGGGTTGTGCACCTCGCGCAGCTCCGGCACGTACCGCACGACCGGATCGTCGAGCGAGAGCAGCCCGCGATCGCGCAGCTGCATGATCGCCACCCCGGTGAAGGTCTTGGTGATCGACGCCCAGTGGAAGATGGTGTCGCGATCGACGGGACGGTTCGTCTCCCGGTCCTGCAGGCCGGCCACCGCCTGGTGCATCGTCGCGCCGTTCTTCACGAACAGCAGGCCGGCGCCGACGATGCCGGTCTCCTGCACGCGTTGCGCGAAGCGGGCGGCGATGACGGGCCAGGCGCCATCGGGCTGTTGTGTGGCGTGCAGGCTGGCGACGGCGAGGGCGACGAGCGCGAGCGGGAGGGCGAGTCGGCGGCGCATGACGGTGCGGGCATTGTCGCGGTGGCGGTTCGCGGGAATCAAGGCCCGGGCTTGGCGCGGCCGGCCCGGCCGTAGTCTCATAGCCGCATGCGCTACACGCGACTCGGCACCACCGGCCTCTATGTCTCGGAACTCTGCCTCGGCACGATGACCTTCGGCGGCGGCGACGCCGGCATCTGGAGCCACATCGGCAAGCTGCAGCAGGACGACGTGGATGCGATCGTCCGGCGCTCGATCGAGGCCGGCATCAACTTCATCGACACGGCGGACGTCTACAGCGCCGGCCGTTCCGAGGAGCTCACCGGCCAGGCCTTGCGCAACCTCGGGGTGAAGCGCGACGACGTCGTGGTCGCGACGAAGGTGTTCGGCGAAACCGGCCCGGGCCCGAACGGCCGCGGCGTCTCGCGTTTCCACGTGATGGAAGCCGCCAAGGCGAGCCTGCGGCGCCTGCAGCTCGATCACATCGACCTCTACCAGATCCACGGCTTCGACCCGGCGACGCCGATCGAGGAGCAGCTGCGCGCGCTCGACACGCTGGTGCAGCACGGGCACGTGCGCTACATCGGCGTGTCGAACTGGGCGGCGTGGCAGATCGTGAAGGCGCTCGGCATCTCGGAGCGCCTCGGGCTGGCGCGGTTCGCGTCGCTGCAGGCGTACTACACCGTGGCCGGCCGCGATCTCGAGCGCGAGCTCGTGCCGATGATGCGGAGCGAAGGCCTCGGCCTGCTCGTGTGGAGCCCGCTGGCTGGCGGCCTGCTGAGCGGCAAGTTCTCGCGCGAGGGCAGCACCGAGGCCGGCAGCCGTCGCGTGAGCTTCGACTTCCCGCCGGTGCAGATGGACCGCGCGTGGGACGTCATCGACGTGCTGCGCCCGATCGCGGCGGCGAAGGGCGTGAGCGTGGCGCAGATCGCGCTGGCGTGGCTGCTGCACCAGCCCGTGGTCACGAGCGTCATCATCGGCGCGAAGCGTAGCGATCAGCTCGACGACAACCTCGCCGCGATCGACGTGCGGCTCACGGCCGACGAGCTGGCCGCGATCGAGCGCGTGAGCGCGCTGCCGTCCGAGTATCCCGGCTGGATGTTCGAGCGGCAGGGCGCGACGCGCCGCGCCCAGATCGCGGCCGAGCGTCGCTGACGTACGGACCAGCTTCAACCACGACCGTAGTCGATCGCGCGCGTGTCGGGCGACCCGCTGCCGTAAGATCCGCAGCGGTCATGGCGTCCGTGGGCGCGCAGCGCTGGCGTGAACTGAGCCCGTATCTCGACGAGGCGCTGGACCTGCCGGTGGAGGCGCGTGGCGCGTGGCTCGCGCGCATCGCCGACAGCAACGCCGACCTCGCCGCCGAACTGCGCGGCCTGCTGGCCGACTACGACGACGTGCGCGCCGACGGCTACCTCGAGGGCGACGTCTCGCCGGCGCGGCGTCGTGAGACGCACGCGCTTGCCGGCCAAGTGCTGGGCGCCTATCGACTGGTGTCGCCACTCGGTCACGGCGGCATGGGCAGCGTGTGGCTCGCCGAGCGCTGCGACGGCCGCTTCGAGGGCCGCGCCGCCGTCAAGCTGCTGAACCTGGCCCTGGTCGGTCGATCCGCCGAGGCGCGGTTCCGCCGAGAAGGCACCATCCTCGCGAAAGTCACGCACCCGCACATCGCGCGGCTGATCGATGCCGGCGTCACGCCGACCGGGCAGCCGTACCTCGTGCTGGAGCTGGTGGAAGGACGTCACGTCGATCGCTATTGCCTCGAGCAGCGGCTCGACGTCGAGGCGCGTCTCGCCCTGGTGCTCGACGTCGTGACGGCGGTGGCACACGCGCACGCCAACCTGGTCGTGCATCGCGACATCAAGCCGAGCAACGTGCTGGTGACGAGCGACGGCGACGCCAGGCTGCTCGACTTCGGCATCGCCAAGCTGATCGAGGACGACACGCGATGGACCGGGGCGCCACCTACGGCGACGGCGCTGACCCGTGGCGCGCACGGGCCGATGACGCCGCGGTTCGCCGCGCCCGAGCAACTCACGGGCGGCCTGGTGACTACGGCCACCGACGTCTACGCCCTGGGCGTGCTGTTGTACCTGCTGCTCACCGGACGCCATCCCGGCGGTGATGACGTGCACTCGGCGGCCACGCTCGTGAAGGCGGTGGTCGAGACGCCGCCCATGCGGATGTCCGACGTGGTCGGGCACGGCGTCGACGCGGCGTCGCACGCCGCGGCGTGCGGCACGACGCCGGCGCGATTGCGCCGGCGTCTCCGCGGCGACCTCGACACGATCGTGGCGTGCGCGCTGAAGAAGGCGCCAGCCGAGCGCTACCCGTCGGCGGCGGCGCTGGCCGACGACCTGCGACGGCATCTCGAGCGCGAGCCGATCGCGGCGCGTCCCGACACGCTGCACTACCGCGTCGCCCGCTTCGTCGGCCGCCACACGCGCAGCGTCGCGGCGGCGGCTGTCGCGGCGCTGGTGTTGGTGGCGGTGGTGGGGTTCTACACGACGCGCGTCGCCGCCGAGCGCGACCGCGCGCAGCGCGAGCGGCCCGCGCGTCGAAGGTCAGCGAGGCGCTCACCAGCCTGCTCGGCGGCGCCGATCCCATCGCCAATCGTGCCACCGGCGAGGCCTTCACGGTACGCGCGCTGCTCGACGCCGGCGCCGATCAGGCGCAGAAGAGCCTCGCCGACCAGCCGGAAGCGCAGGCCGAGATCCTCACGGTGCTCGGCCGGTTGTATCGACGCTACGGCGACTACGATCATGCGCAGGCGCTGCTCGCGCAGGCCCTGGCCAGCGGTGAGCGGGTGTTCGGCCGGGAGCACCTGCGGCTCGCGCTCACGCTGACCGAGCTGGGCGCGCTGCAGACCGAGCGCGGCGACTACGTTGCGGCCTCGCGCAGTCTCGAGCGGGCCCTCGAGATGCGACGGCACCTGCTGGGCCGCGACCACGCCGACGTGGCGGTGACGATGGTGGAGCTGTCGCGCCTGTATCAGGATCGCGGCCTCGACGATCGTGCCGAGCCGCTGCAGTGGGAAGCGCTCGACATCCGCAAACGCGTGCTGGGACCCGGCCACCGCGAGACCGCGGTGAGCCTGGCGGGGGCGGCGTCGGTGCTGCGTCTGAAGGGCGATCTCGACGGCGCCGAGCGGCTGCTGCGCGAGTCGCTCGACATCAACCGGCGCACGCGGGGCGAGACGCATCCGAACACCGGGTCGTCGTTGCACGACCTCGGCCTGGTGGCGTTCATGCGCGGCGACCTGCGCGGCGCCGAGCGCGACTTCCGGGCCGCCCTCGACATCCATCGCCAGTCGCTCGGCGACGCCCATCCGAATCTCGCGATCTCGCTGAACAGTCTGGCGCACGTGCTGATCGCCGAACGGCGCTACCCCGAGGCCGCGACGGCGCTGACCCACGCGCTCGACATCGTGCGTCCGGCACTTGGCGCCGACCATCCGCTGGCGGGCATCTACGCCGCGAACCTGGCCACCGTGCGCCTGGCGCAGGGCGATGCGCTCGCGGCCGAGACGCTGCTGCGCGAGGCCCTGCGGATCCGCGCGCTGACGCCCGACATCGTGCCGGGACGGCGCCGGATGCTGGCGGCCGACATCACCACGCTGGCGCAGGTGAAGGCGCGGCTGCGCACGGCGCTCGTCGCGCAGGGCAAGGACGTGGACGACGCGCGACCCGAGGCCGTGACGCGCGCGGTCAGCGCACGTCCGCCAGGAAACTGAGCATCGCGCCGGCGGTCAGTGGCGCGCCGCGCGTGAGCTCCTTTCCCCGCGCGTCGAGCAGCACCACCGTGGGGATGCTCTCGACCTTGAACCGCGCGCTCGTCGCGGCGTCGCGATCGGTGTCGATGAGCACCGGCACGAAGCCGGCGTCGATGGCCCGGGCCACGCGCGCGTCGGGCCAGACGTCGTGCTTCATCGCGATGCACGGCGGACACCAGTCCGCCGTGAAGTCGACCACCACGTGGCGGCCGTCGCGCTGTGCCTCGGCCAACGCGGCATCGAGATCGGTCCGCCACGGAATGGTCGAGGCCGGCGCCACCGACCCGGTGGCTTTGTAGTAGTAGCCCTTGATCACGGGCCAGCGGAACGCGAGCAGCAGCACCATCGCGACGATCCAGATCGGCGTCTCGTAGCGGGCCAGTGCGGCACGCCAGCGGGAGCGCGCGGTGGAAGGCGTGGGCAGTGACATGCGGAGACAGCGTCTCGTGAGGACCTGGCGGCCAGCGTACCTCGTTCCGGTGGCCGGCGTTCCCTGTATGCTGGAGACATGATCCGCTTCCTGCGGAGCGCCCGAGGCCGCTCGGCCTTGGTGGCCCTGACGCTGTCGGCACTGCTGACCGTCACGGTGTCGGGGCTCGCGCACGATGGATCCGACGACGCCGTCTGCGACATCGGATTCGCGGTCCCTCACGACGGTCCGGCGCAAATCGGCGGCGGCCATGTCACGCTGCAGCACGCGGACCACTGCGTGCTCTGCCACGCCTCGCAGACGGTGCGCGCCCTGCTCGCGCTGCCCGGCTGCGTGCCGCCGAGCGAGTCGCGCACCGTGGCCCTGTCCGACCCGGCCGGATTGCCGGTCGCGATCGTCGCCACGTCCGGTCCCGCCCGCGCGCCGCCGCGCGCCTGATCCTTCCGCCCATATTCAATTCGGCGTTGGCGAACTGTCAGGGTTCGCGGGAAGGTGTGTATGCGCGCACGTCGTGTCGCATGCGTGGCGCTGGCCGTGGCGTTGACCGGGTGGTCCCGGCCGGCGGCGGCGCAGGCCGTGGATCAGGTGCAGGTACTTCAGCAACAGATCGAGCAGCTCCGGAAAGAGTTCGGCGATCGGATCGCCGCGCTCGAAGCGCAGCTCGCGGCCGTGCAGAACGCGCCGCCGCCGGCACCGATGCCACCGCCCGAACCCGTGGCCTCGCCAGCCGCGGCCGCGGTGTCGGGCGCGAAGGTGTTCAACCCCGACATGGCGATGATCGGCAACTTCCTCGGGGCCGCCGGGAAGAACGCCGTCAACCCGGCGCCGGCGCTGCAGATGTCCGAGTCGGAGCTGTCGCTGCAGGCGGTCGTCGACCCCTACGCGCGGGCCGACTTCTACCTGTCGTTCGGTGAGAGCGGCGTCGACCTGGAAGAAGGCTTCCTGACGTTCAACGAGCTGCCGGGCCGGCTGCTCGTGAAGGTGGGCAAGATGCGCGCGGCGTTCGGCAAGGTCAACACGATGCACACGCACGTGCTGCCCTGGGCCGATCGGCCGCTGGTCACCGCCAGCCTGATTGGCGGAGAGGAGGGGTTGTCGGATACGGGCGTGTCGGTGTCGCGCCTCATTCCCGCCGGATCGACGTTCCTCGAAGCCACCGGACAGGTGCTGCGCGGTGACGCCGGCGACAGCCTGTTCAAGAGCAGCACCCGCGCCGACCTCAGCTACGTCGGTCACCTGCGTGCCTATCATGACATCACCGAGTCGACCAACCTCGATCTCGGCGCGTCGTGGTCGCGCGGGCACAACGCCGCCGGTGTCGTCGGCGACGTCGACCTCGGCCGCTTCACCACCACGCTCTTCGGCGTCGACGCCACCGTGCACTGGCGGCCGCTGACGCGCGCGATCTACCGGCAGTTCATCGGCCGCACCGAGGTGGTGTGGAGCCGACGCGGCCAGTTCGACGGACGCCAGGACGCGCTGGGCTACTACGTGTCGGGCGATTACCAGTTCGCGCAGCGCTGGTTCGCCGGCGGGCGCTACGACCACACGGCACGCGCCGCCGACGCCACGCTGCACGACAGCGGCGGCTCGGCGGTGCTCACCTACCGGCCCAGCGAGTTCACGCAGATCCGCGGGCAATACCGCCGCACGCTCTTCGGCGATGGTCCCACCGCCAACGAGCTGCTGTTCCAGGCGCAGTTCTCCATCGGGGCGCACGGCGCCCACGTGTTCTGAGGCATCCCATGTCGACCCGCACGATCGTCCGCATTGTCACGGCGCTGGCCGTTGCGCTGCCGCTCTCGGCCGCCGCGCAGAGCCACCTCAACGTCGTCGCCACCACCGAGGACCTCGGCGCCCTCGCCCGCGAAGTGGGCGGCGACAAGGTCACGGTGACGGCGCTGGCCAAGGGCTATCAGGATCCGCACTTCGTGGATCCGAAGCCCAGCTTCATCCTGGCCGTGAGCCGCGCCGACCTGCTGATCGTCGTCGGCCGCGAGCTCGAGATCGGCTGGCTGCCGCCGCTGCTCACGAGCGGCAGGAACGCCAAGGTGCAGCCCGGCGGCGCCGGCTACCTCGACGCTTCGTCCAACGTGAAGATCCTCGACATCCCCACCGGGCAGATCACGCGGGCGATGGGCGACGTGCATCCGCAGGGCAACCCGCACTACTGGCTCGAGCCGGGCAACGGCCGTCGCATCGCCGGCGAGATTCGCGACAAGCTCAGCGCGCTGATGCCGGCAAACGCCGCCTACTTCGCCAGCCGCTACCAGGACTTCGACCAGCGGCTGGCGGCGGCCGAGAAGCGCTGGGACGCCGTGATGGCGCCCTACAAGGGCACGAAGATCGTCACGTATCACCGCTCGTGGCCCAACTTCACGGACCGCTTCGGCCTGAACGTGACGGGCTACGTGGAGCCGAAGCCCGGCATTCCGCCGTCTCCGTCGCACACGCTCGAACTGGTCGAGGACATGAAGGCGCAGGGCGTGAAGCTCATCGTCGTGGAGCCGTACTTCGATCCGAAGACGCCGCAGTCGGTCGCCACCCAGGTGGGCGGGCGCGTGCTGGTGCTGGCGCCGTCGGTGGGCGGCACGAAGGAGGCCACCGACTACATCCAGCTCTTCGAGTACGACGTGACCACGCTGGCGGCGGCGCTGAAACAGGTCACCGGGAAGTAGCGCCATGGACTGGAGCATCCTGCAGTTCCTGGCGCCGGCCATCGCCGCCAGCCTGATCATCGCCGGCATCCACGCCTATCTCGGCCTGCACGTGGTCGAGCGCGGCGTGATCTTCGTGGACCTGTCGCTGGCGCAGATCGCCTCGCTCGGCGCGGCGATTGCCGTGTGGCAGGGCAGCGATCCGCACGATCCGTCGGTGTACTGGATCAGCCTCGGTTTCACGCTGATCGGCGCGTTCATCTTCGCGATGGTGAAGGGCCACGATGCCAAGATCCCGCAGGAGGCCATCATCGGCATCTCGTACGCGGTGGCGTCGGCGGCCGTGATCCTCACGCTGAGCAAGGCCACCGGCGAAGCCGAACACCTGCAGAGCATGCTGGTCGGCAACATCCTGTCGGTGCAGTGGCCCGAAGTGGGCCTCACCGCCGCCATCTACGCGGTGCTCGGCGCCTTCCACTACGCGTTCCGGAAGCGGTTCCTCGCCATCTCGATGGATCCGCACGGCGAGGCGGCGCGCGGCGTGCCGGTGCGTTTCTGGGATTTCCTGTTCTACGCGTCGTTCGGTCTGGTGGTGACGCGGTCGGTGGCCATCGCCGGCGTGCTGCTGGTGTTCTGCTACCTGATCGTGCCGTCGGTGGGCGGCATGCTCTATTCGGGCCGCGTCGGCGTGCGCCTGGCCATCGGCTGGGTGATGGGCGTGGTGGTGTCGATGCTGGGGATGTACTTCTCGGTGCAGTTCGACCTGCCCACCGGCGCTGCGATCGTCTGCACGTTCGGCCTGGTGCTGGCGCTGATGGCCGTCGCGCGACCGGTGCTGCGCCGCGCCTGACCCGAACACGACACGAGGCCCCGTGATGTCCGGGGCCTCGGTGTTGGTGGTGGCGCGGGGCGCTTCTTAGGTGGCGTTGGGATTCGGCACCGCCGGCGTGGAATTGCCGGTGCTACGGCGCCGGCTGCTTGAAGCTGGCGCGCAGCGCGTCGCGATCGAGGCGGGCGCCGTCGAGGTACACGTCGGCGATCCGGCGCGTGTTCCTGATCTGCTCGAGCGGATTGGCGTCGAGCACGACGAAGCTGGCGCGCCTGCCGGTGGTGAGGGCCCCGAGGTCCGTGAGGCCCATCAGCTCCGCGGGCCGGCTGGTGGCCGCCACGATGGCCTCGGCGGGCGACATGCCGAGCTGCACCCAGCGGGCGATCTCGACGTGCTCACCCGAGCCGAAGGTGTGCCCGGGCTCGATGCCGGTGTCGGTGGCGAGCACCACACGGGCGCCGGCCGCCAGCATGCGCGGGAAGTTGATGGCCATCTGGCGTTCGCGCTCGGCGGCGCTGGCGGCGGGCGGGCCGCAGCTCGGCGCCAGCGGCTTGCGTTCGACGGTGGCGCGAATCCGCGCGATCGTCACGTCGGGCATCGCCTGCTCGAAGAACGGATCGGGCTGGCAGACCTCGGTGGGATCGCCGAGGCCGATCACCGTGGCCCAGTACGGCTTCTTCGCGCGGATCATCGCGAGGAACTCGTCGTCGAGGGGCTCGCGCTGCACCATGTGCACCAGCACGTCGGTGCCGGCGTCGACGACGAACTTCTGGTCGGCGAGATCGATGGCGTGGGTGTGCAGCCGCATCTTCTGCGTGTGCGCCTCGTCGAGGATGGCGAGGTAGACCTGGCGGTCGAGCTTCGGATAGGTGCCGCGCCGATCGTCGAACCACGCCTTCACGGCGCGCACGCCACGCGCCGCGAGCCGCTGGACGATGGCGCGCGCCTCGGCCGGTGTCGTCACCTCGTTCACCGCCTTCGTCTCGGCGGTCGCCACGCGCAGCACGGCATCGGGGCCGCCGCCGGGCGGCGCGAATCCCGGCAGGAACAGCAGCCGCGCGGCCGGCGGGTAGCGGCCGGCCGCCTGCTCGCGCTGCACGAGCAGCATCTGGTCGATGGGGCTCGTGCCGACCGACGTGGCGGCGGCCGTGCCGTAGAACGCCTCGCGCTGCAGGTGGTCGACGACGTTCGCAGGCGTGTGATTGCCGGCCTGCCACGAGGTGTACTTCTCGTAGCCGATGTGCACGTGCACGTTGACCATCGCCGGCATGAGCGTCTTGCCGGTGAGGTCGACGCGCGCGGCGCCCGGCGGAATCACGACGGTGCTCGCGGCGCCGGCGGCGACGATGCGTCCGTCGCGGACGACCAGCACGCCGCGTTCGATCGCCGGTTCCGGCAGGCCGGTGATGAGGCGGGCGCCCACGTAGGCCGTGGTCGCCGGTCCCTGCGCCGCGGCCAGGCCGCTCAGGGCCACCGCAAGTGCCGCCACGCGCGTGCGCTCGAACATCCGGACCTCCCGCGACTGGCCGCCTGGGTGACGGGCGCACGGATGATACCCGACGGGCGGCGCGGGAGGCGTAGAATCCCACGCCACGAGGTCCCGCCATGCGTCATCGCCGACCGTTCGCCGTCCTCATCGTCGTTCTCGCGCTCGCCCTGCCGGCGGCCGTCCGCCCGGCCCTCCACGCGCAATCCGCCGCCTCGTACGAGATCCTCGCCGCCCGCACCGTCATGGTGCCCGCGCGCGACGGCGTGACGCTCGGCACCGACATCTATCGGCCGGCGAAGAACGGGCTGGCGGTGGACGGCCGGTTCCCGACGATTCTGCAGCGCACGCCCTACAACAAGGATCGCGACGTGGCGCTGGCCGAGTACTTCGTGCCGCGCGGCTACGTGGTGATCATCCAGGACGTGCGCGGACGGTACACGTCGGGCGGGCACTGGCGGCCCATCGCCGACGACGTGAACGACGGCGCCGACACCACGGCGTGGATCATCCGTCAGCCGTGGAGTGACGGCGGCGTCGGCACGGTGGGCACCTCGTACGCCGGCGCCACCCAGCATGCGCTGGCGATCGGCAATGCCCCCGGGTTGAAGACCATGATTCCCGTGGACGCCATGTCGAACACGGGGCACTACGGCGTGCGGCACAACGGCGCGTTCGAGCTGCGGTTCCTGAACTGGGTCTACACGACCGGCAACGCGGCCGGCACGCCGTACGATCTGCTGGCGGCACGGCGCGCCGCCGAGCCGCCCGAGGCGGCGGCGGCGCTCGCCGACTTCGGCCGGCGCGTCCGCGAGTACGTGTGGTCGTTGCCCCTGCGGCCCGGCACCACGCCGCTCAAGTTCGCGCCCGACTACGAGAAGTGGCTCGTGGAGGCGATGAGCCACGGCGACTACGACGACTTCTGGAAGAACGCCGGGTCGAGCGTGGTGGACCACGTCGCCGAATACAAGGACGTGCCGGTGTACCACATCACCGGCTGGTACGACACCTGGGGCACGCAGGTGGCGAACATGAACTTCGTGGAGCTGCGCAAGGCGAAGAAGAGCCTGCAGCGGCTCATCATCGGCCCGTGGACGCACGGCGGACAGGCCCGCGCGTTCGCCGGCGAGGCCGAGTTCACGAGCGACGCGGCCCTCGACTTCGACGCGTGGCGTCTGCGATGGCTCGACCGCTGGCTGAAAGGCGTGCAGAACGGCATCGACCGCGAGCCGCCGGTGCGCGTCTACGTGATGGGGTCGGGCGAGCCGCACCGCACGAAGGACGGCCGCCTGTTCGTGGGCGGGCGCTGGCGCGACGAGCAGGAATGGCCGCTGGCCCGCACGCAGTACACGCCGTACTACCTGCAGCCCGGTGGCGGCCTGTCGCCGGAGAAGCCGCGCGAATCGACGCCCACGAAGTACGTGTTCGATCCGCGGAATCCGGTGCCGACGCTCGGCGGCAACATCTCGTCCGAGGGCACCTTGATGTTCCAGGGCGCCGCCGACCAGAAGTGCCGCGCCGACTTCTGGCTGTGTCACGACACGCGGCCGCTCTCGGCGCGCAACGACGTGCTGGTGTTCCAGACCGGCCCGCTCGATCGCGACGTGGAGGTCACCGGCCGGCTGGTCGTGAAACTCTTCGCGGCCTCGAACGCGCCCGACACCGACTTCACGGCGAAGCTCATCGACGTCTATCCGCCGAACCACGATTACCCGAACGGCGTCGACCTCAACATCGGCGACAGCATCGTGCGCGCCCGCTATCGCAACGGCGCCGGCAAGGCCGCGGGTCCGCTCACGCCGGGTCAGCCGGCCGAGTTCACGATCGAGATGTATCCGACCTCGCTGGTGTTCCGGAAGGGCCACCGGATTCGTCTCGACATCTCGAGCAGCAACTTCCCGCGCTTCGACGTGAACCCGAACACCGGCGAGCCGCTGAACGACAACCGCCGCTGGCAGATCGCGGAGAACGCGGTGTACCACGACCCGGCGCATGCCTCGCACATCCTGCTGCCGGTGATTCCCGCCGGTGGCACGTCGTCGGGGCGGTAAGGGTCACCCGGGAAGAGGCCCCGCGGCGTCTCGGATGCGCTGCACGTGAGGGATGCCTCGTCGGCGGACGAGGCGAGGCCGCGTGCGTGGGTCAGGGCAACGTCCAGCCAGGTGGTCCCGGGATCGTGCGCTGGTGGTGGAACGTGTACTCACCGATCACGCGTTCCACGCCGCCGTCCTCCACGGCCAGCAGACGCGCCACCATCGAGACGGTCGGCGACTGCTTCGCCCAGGTGATCGACTGCTGACACACGACGTCGACGGCGCCAGGGCGCACGAGGATGTCCGGCATCCGCTGGTGCTCGACGCCACCGAGATCGCACCAGCTCAGGTCGATGCGAGCGGCACCCGTCAGGTCGGCCGCCAGCCGCGCCACCAGCACGTCGTCCTGCGCGGAGACCGTGCAGGCCACGCCGTCGCCCGGCCGTGGCGCGTACTCGCGCACCCGCAGGCCATCCTGCCGGACCCGGGCGAGGCGCTCGTCGTCGATGATCACCTGCAGCTCGCCCGATCGCGCCAGGGTGCGCAGCCCCTCGGCCAGCGCGATCGTGTCGCGCAGACGGTCGCCGCAGGCGTCGCACGTCATCAGGTGCGTTTCGACCATCGACTCGTCGGCCGGCGTCAGCAACGCGAGCCAGTAGTCCATCAGCACCGTCGCATCGAGGAGCGGCGTGCCGTCGGCGTGATATTCGTGCGACGTCATCAGGCGCCCTCCATGCAGGCCCGGAGCTGACGGATGGCGCGGTGGCGGATGACGCGCACGTTCGCCTCCGATGTGCCGAGCCGCGCCGCCGTGTCAGCGGCGCTTCGCTCGTCGTAGAACGCCATCACGATCACCGAGCGTTCGCGTTCGCTGAGACCCTGGACGCAACGCGCGAGGCGCGCGTCGTCCAGTCGCGGTGGCGCCGGCGCCGCCGGCACGAGGCTGCTGCCGAAGGTCGACAGCAGGGTGTCCTGGCGGCGTTCGGTGCGACGCTGTTCGCGCACCGTCATCCGGCACGTGCCGAGCACGAACGCCGCCAGCTTGTCGTGGTCGCGCAGCCGCGCCGCCCGCAGCGCTCCGAGCACGCTGACGAGCACGTGCTGCACGAGGTCGTCGGCGGCCGCCGCCGACCGCAGGTGGCGCAGGCCGTAGAGACGGATTCGCGGGGCCATGCGCCGGCAGAATTCGGCCTCGGCGTCGCGGTCGCCCTCGGCGACGCGCTCCGCGAGCGCGGCGTCGTCCAGCCCGACGGTCATCGGGCGACATTCTACGCGGTTACTCGGCGGATCGGGCCGGCAGCGGGCCGTGGATCTCGATTTCGTACTCGGCGGCCACGGCCATCAGGCGGGCCAGATCGGGCGGCGCGGGCGCTGGTGCGCTGAGCTCCGCGATGAACCGCTCGAAGCCCCCCGGCGCGCAGAGCAGCATCATGCGCGCGGGCGCGTCGCCGACCACGGTGAAGCCGTGTGCCAGACCCCGGGGGCCGAACACGTAAGTGCCCGGACCGGCGGAGGTCCACGCCCCGTCGCAGATGAAGTCGACGCGGCCTTCGAGCACGTAGAACGCCTCGTCTTCCCGGCGGTGCGTGTGGTACGGGGAGGCGAATCCCGGCGGCATCGACAGATGCTCGACGAGTCCGAACGCACCGCCCGTCGACTCGGTGGTCGCCTTGAACTGCGTGGGCAGGCCAAGGAAGAAGACGGGCGCCGCGTCGGCGCGACTCACATGGAGGGGCAGCTGCGTGGTGATCATCGGACACTCCTCATCGCTCGATCCGGCGTGCGCCGTGCACGCCGTCATCCACCATGTGGGGTGACGAGGGGTTTCGTTACAGTCCGAACAGCGCGGGCGAGGGACGAGTGCCCGAAGACCGAGCGCGGAGCGCGAAGGTCGAGCACCTGAGTGGCCCCTTCCCACCAACAGAAAAGGCCCCCCGAGCGGGGGAGTGATCTGCGTGGCTGGCGCCGGACTCGTGTCCGAAGGCCAAGCGCGAAGCGCGCCGGCCGACGTTGAGGGTCGTTCGAACCGGCCAGTTCCTACTCGGCTTGCAAATTCTTGCAAAGCGCACAAGCCCCGCAGAGCCCGAAAGTCGATTGCGTTGCCGTTGGTGAGTGTGTGGTCTATAACTCAGCGACGCCCGCCGACCTTGGGCGAAAAGCTCGACCAGAAAGGGGCAGCCCGAAGAATGTTCCGCGTCATTCGTACGTTCAGCCGCGCGCCGGCGGCGCCTGGCTTGGCCGTGGGATCACTGGCGCTCGCGCTCGCCCTTGCGACGGCGATGTTCGCCGTGGTCGACGCGGTGGTTTGGCGGCCCATCCCTGTGCCGGCTGCTGGTCGCCTCGCCGAGTTGTGGGTGAGGGACTCGGAAGGCCGTGACCGCCGCGTCCGATCGCCGCTTCGGGACGGCCTGCTCAAGGACGGGCTGCCATTCGCGGACGTGGAGGGCTACGCCTTCGGGAGCGCCGTGCTCGGCGATGCCGAGGAGCCGACGGTGATTGCGACGGCCACCGCCACCGCTGGCCTGATGTCCCGCCTGGGCATCACTCTGTTGGCCGGGAGGCCATTTCGCCCAGACGACGCCGGAGCGACCGTGCCAGTCATTTTGGTGCGAGAGTCCCTGTGGCGGGCCCGGTTTGGCGGCAGCTCCGACCTGTCGGCCCTGCGGGTGTTGCTCGACGGCGTACGCCACGAAGTCGTAGGCGTCGTTCCAGATGCCGCGAAGTTTCCGGAGTCGCAGACTGCCGTGTGGAAGGTCGCGACTCCGGGTGGCCCCCTGCAACTACTGGCCGTCGTTCGCACTGACGTCGCATTGGATAGCCTTGGCGTCCGCCTTGCGGCAATGGATGCGTCCTGGCGGCAAAGCGGTGACCTGGGAGAGGGCGAGTCGCTCGTGGCCAAGCGGCCGATTCAGGAACGCCTAACTGACAGATTCCGCGTACCGCTCTTCACGATGTTCGCCGCCACGTTGCTGGTGCTGCTTGGTGCCGTGACCAACGCCGTGACGTTACTCCTCATCCGAACGGGCGAGCGTCAAGCCGAGTTCGCGACGCGCCTGACCCTGGGTCTGAGTCGCCCGAGACTGTTCCTGAGCCAAGCGCTGGAAGGCGGCCTCCTTGGCGCGTCGAGCTGGACACTCGGCGCACTGTTCGCGTCCGGTGCGATGGCCGTCGCTGCCAGCATCCAGCCACCAGAAATGAACTTCGTGACCGGTGCTCGCGCGGCCGTCAACGTGCGACTGCTTGCTTTTCTGACGGTCACCGGATTCACGGCCTTCGCGGCGATGGCGCTCGCGCCGGCATGGCGCGCCTCGCGCGTCGGCGTCGAACGCGCGCTCACCGCAGGGTCTCGCGGCAACGGACCGAGCGATGCGGGCTGGACTTCGGCTCTCGTGTGCCTGCAAGTCGCCGTGACCGTGCTCGTGCTGGTGACGGCCTCCGTCCTCACCACCAGCTTTGTTCGACAGGTGAGTGCGGACCGAGGGTTCGACCCGGCCGGACTGACAACTGTGGACGTCAGCTTTCAGTCCGATCGTTACGCTCAGCCCCGCGTGGCGCTCGAGCTGTTGCGAGACGTGGACCTCGAGGTGGAGCGGGCGTTCCCAGGCATCGCATCGACGATTGCTGTGGGCCTGCCGCCGGCCGGAGGCATTCCGATGGCCGTCGACACCCTGCAGATTGCCGGCGAGGCGACGCCCAGTGCCCTCCCACCGCAGATCCCCTACACCGAGGCGGATCCCGACTTCTTCGTCACGATGGGCATTCCACTGGTAGAAGGCCACACGTTCACTACCCAAGCCACGGACGAGATCGTGGTCAACGAGGTCATGGCACGCCGCTACTGGCCTCGCCGGACGGCCGTTGGACAACGCGTTCGCTTTGGCGACGACCAGCCATGGCGAACCATCGTGGGCGTCGCCAAGGACGTCAGGCACGTGACGATCGCCGACGAGTTGGGGCAAGGCATCGAGGTCTACTTTCCGTTCGCGGCGGATCAGGGACTCGGCCTGGCAACGCTCGCGCTGCGTGGACCCGACAGTGCCTCGGCAGCGGCGATGATTCGGGCGCGCTTGCGGGCGGCCGACCCGGACCTGCCCTTGACCGCCGACACGATGGCGAATCGGCTCGCCGCGGCGCTCTGGCCACAGCGATTCTTCGTGCGCATCGCGGTGACGTTCGCGGTGGCCGCGGCCGCGGTCACAGCTTTGGGCATCTACGTGGTCGCCGCCTACCGTGTGCGGCAGCGTCGGCACGAGATGGCAGTGCGAATAGCGGTTGGCGCGACCGCTATCAGCGTCGCGGCTCTCGTGGTGCGACGCGCGCTGCTGCCTGTCGCGTTCGGCTCGGGCCTTGGAGCAGTCGCTGCTATTGGGGCGCGGCCGCTGATCGAGTCGCTGCTCTTCGAGACCAGCAGTGGCGACCCGGTCGTGATCGCAGGAGTCTCAGTCACACTGTTCGTGGTCGTTGCCGTGGGAACGCTTCGCCCGGCACTCCGCGCTGCGAGCACCGACCCGAACTCGCTACTCAAATCGGAGTAGCCGCCCGCCACATGCAATCGAGACGCGTCGAGGGCAATGCGCGGCCGGGACACGCGCGTTGAAAGCTACCGTCTCACTTGCCAGGGGACTCGTGCCCGAAGACCGAGCGCGGAGCGCGCCGGCCGAGCACCTGAGTGCCCCTGACGCACCAACAGAAAAGGCCCCGCACGCGGGGCCTTGATCGGCGTGGCTGGCGCCGGACTCGTGTCCGAAGGCCAAGCGCGAAGCGCGCCGGCCGAGCACCTGAGTTCCTCTGACGCACCAACAGAAAAGGCCCCGCCAGCGGGGCCTTGATCTGTTGGTGCGGAAGGGGGGACTCGAACCCCCACGGTATTGCTACCGCC
Source organism: Vicinamibacterales bacterium (assembly GCA_046331325.1). GTDB lineage: Bacteria > Acidobacteriota > Vicinamibacteria > Vicinamibacterales > UBA2999 > CADEFD01. The sequence continues at coordinate 92,695 of JAXLRB010000002.1, forward strand.
AGCCCCTCAAGCTGGTGCGTCTGCCAATTCCGCCACTTCCGCGAAGAGGGCTGCTGTGGGCGGCGTCGCCGACGCCCGCAGGAATTTCCGATTCTACCAGACCCCGGGCGCCAGGCGCCACGGAATCCCCTTACTGCTCGCGCACGTACCAGATCGACCCGGGCGAGTCGTAATTCAGGCCCTCGCCCCACACGCCGTGCGTGCGGCCGTTGCCGTCGATCGCGAGTTCCCAGTAATCGCCGTAGGGATACGCGAAGCCGTTGGCCTGGATGTAGCTGAAGCCGGTGATGAACGTGGAGAGGTCGCGCTCTGCCGTCCATGTAGCGCCGCCAGTGGTCGACGTGCGGTACCAGGTGTTCCAGAGCGTGCCGGCGCGGCTGTCCATCCACGCGATGCGGACGTCGCCCGCGGTGCCGGCGACGATGGCGGGGAAGGCGTGCGCGCTGCCGGCCGGCGCGGTCGACACCTCGGCGCGCGCGGTCCACGCGACGCCGTTGTTGGTCGACTTCGCGAAGTAGATGCGGTTCGCGCCCTGCGCCACCGCGTTCGCGTTCCACAGCGCGTAAAGCGTGCCGGCGGTGTCGGAGGCCAGCGTGAGCTGCGCGCCCAGGTAGGCCCACCCGCACGCGTACGCGGAGCAGTCGGGCGGCGCGGCCGACGTGTCGAGCGTGCGCGTGGTCCACGTGGCGCCGCCATCGCTCGACGACGACACGAACAGGTTCACGTTGCCGGTGGCGCCGCCGTTACGCTCGTAGCCCGCCCAGCCGAAGTGCGCCGTGCCGTTCGGCGTCACCGTGCCGCCGCCCACCAGCGCCCATCCGAGCTTGCCGTTCTTGTCGATGCGCGTCTGCGTGAAGGTCTGGCCGCCGTCGTGCGACGCCGCCACCCACGCCTGCTGCGTGTGGTTGAAGGCCACGTAGACGTGCGGCCCGCGCACTGCGAGGATCGGCTTGTCGGTGCCGGCGTTGGTCGACTCGGCCAGCACCACGGTCCATGTCTGTCCGAAGGTCGTCGACTTCGCGACGACGGTGTCGCTCTTGCCGTTCTGCAGCCACGACGCGTAGACGGTCTGGCCGTCCACCGGGTCGACGACGATCTGCGCGTCCCACTGGCCGGAGCCGGGCGCCGCGATCTGCATGGGCGCGCCGAAGGTGACGCCGCCGTCGGCGCTCACCTGCAGGATCATCGTCGGACTCGGGCAGGCGGGGCAGCCGGGCACGCCGCCATACTGCGGCGCCAGCACGTAGACGTGATTGAAGCGGTCGGCGGCGATCGCCGGTTCCCACTGATCGCCGGCGGTGTAGCCGAGGCGCGTCTGTGCGGTGAAACCGCCCGGCGGCTGCACGAGCTCGCCGGTGACGACGCCGCTGTCGGGCATGGCCGCCACCACCGAGGGATCGACGCGATCCCGCAGACGCTTCTTCGAGGGAGCCTCGCCGTATGGCGTGGCGCAGGCGGGCAGGACGACGGCCGCGACCAGGGCGGCGACAAAGCGGGACACCATGGACCCTCCTCGGACGCCCGCCCTGTGCGGGGCGGGAAAACCTACTTCTTCTCGGGTGCGGGCGTCGTGGTCGGCGCCGGCGTCGTGGCCGGAGCAGGCGTGGCCGCGGCGGGCGTGGGCGTCGTGGTCGCGGGCTGCGCCGGGATGTCGGTGGCGCCGGCCGGCAGGCTCACCGGCGCCGGGCCTTCCACACCGCCGACGACCGAGCTCGTGCCGCGCGAACCCCACACCGCGAGCAGCAGCGCGAGACCCATGAAGGCCACGGTGAGACCCGCCGTGATCTTGGTGAGCAGCGTGGCCGCCGTGCGGGCGCCGAACGCGGCCTGGCTGCCGCCGCCGCCGAAGGCATTGGCGATGTCGCCGCCCTTGCCCTGCTGCAGCAGGATCACCACCATCAGCACCAGGCAGGCGACGACGTAAAGCGAGACGAAGAGGTAATAAAGCATCTGAAGACTCGGGCCTCTGGCGAGAGGCGCAAACCCCAAGTATAGACCGGCTCACCCCCGTGCGGGGGAAGCAACTCCGGCCCGGACGATGCGGGCGAAGCCGGCCACGTCGAGGCTGGCGCCGCCCACGAGCGCGCCGTCGATGTCCTGTTGCGACAACAGGTTGGCGGCGTTGTCGGGCTTCACGCTGCCGCCGTACAGGATGCGGCAGCGCTCGGCGGCGTCGGCGCCGAACCACGACCGCAGGCGGCCGCGGATGTGGGCATGGGCTTCCTGGGCCTGGTCCGGCGTGGCGTTGCGGCCGGTGCCGATGGCCCACACGGGCTCGTAGGCCACGACCAGCGTGGTCACCTGGTCGGGGGTGAGGCCGTCGAGGCCGCGCTGCAGCTGCAGGTCGAGCACCTCGAGCGTCTGGCCGGCGTCGCGCTGCGCCAGCGTCTCGCCCACGCACACGATGGCATCCAGGCCGGCGGCGATGGCCGCCATCAGCTTCCTGTTCACCGTCTGGTCGGTCTCGCCGAAGAGCGTGCGGCGTTCCGAGTGGCCGAGGATCACGTACTCGGCGCCGGCCTCGCGCACCATCGCGGCGCTGACCTCGCCGGTGAAGGCGCCCTCGCGTTCCCAGTGGCAGTTCTGGCCGGCGACGGCGATGTTGCTGTTGCGCGCGGCTTCGGCCGCCGCGTGCAGCGCCGTGGCGGTGGGCGCGACGACGATGTCGACGCCCTGCACGTCCTTCACCTCGGCGCGCAGTTCCTTCACGTGCACGACGGCCTCGTGCACGGTCTTGAACATCTTCCAGTTGCCGGCGATGAGCGGTTGCCGCATGGCTGGCCCTCCCTAGCCGCTAGCCCCCAGCCGCTAGCCGCTGACTCGTCCCTACGAGTTCTTGTCGGGCAGAGCGGCGACGCCCGGTAGCGTCTGGCCGCCGAGGAACTCGAGCGAGGCGCCGCCGCCGGTGCTGATGTGCGTGATCTTCGACGCCACGCCGGCCTTGTTCACGGCCGCCACCGAGTCGCCGCCGCCGATGATCGTCGTGCCCTGCACGCGGGCGACGGCCTCGGCCACGCCCATCGTGCCCTTCGCGAACGGCTCCATCTCGAACACGCCCATCGGGCCGTTCCACACCACGGTCTTCGCGCCACCGATGATCGACGCGTAGAGCGCGGTCGTCTCGGGCCCGATGTCGAGGCCCATGCGATCGCCCAGCTCGTGGTCCGACACCTGAAGCACCGCGGTCGCCGCCGAGGCGTCGAGCTTCTCGGCCACCACGTGATCCACCGGCAGCGTGAGCTCCACGCCGCGGGCCTTGGCGGCCTCCACGATGCGCAGCGCCTCGGCCAGCTTGTCGTCCTCGACGAGCGACTTGCCGACCGGCAGTCCCAGCGCCTTGAAGAACGTGTAGGCCATGGCGCCGCCGATGAGCAGGTGGTCGACCTTGGCGAGCAGGTTCTCGATCACCTCGATCTTGTCCGACACCTTGGCGCCGCCGATGATGGCGACGAACGGCCGCTCGGGTTCGCCGAGCGCCATGCCGAGGTAGGTGAGTTCCTTCTCCATCAGCAGGCCGGCGCCGGCGGCGGCGAACGGGCCCACCATGCCGGCCACCGACGCGTGGGCGCGGTGCGCGGCGCCGAACGCGTCATCGACGTAGACGTCGGCGAGCGTGGCGAGTGCGGTGGCGAACGCCGGGTCGTTCTTCTCTTCCTCGGCGTGGAAGCGCAGGTTCTCGAGCAGCACCACACGCGATCCGCCGGGCGCTTCGCTCTTCGCGATGGCGGCGCGAGCCGGCTCGCCGATGCAGTCGCTGGCGAACACCACCTCGACGCCGAGCAGCGACGACAGGTGGGCCGCCACCGGCTGCAGGCTGTACTCGGGCGCGACCTTGCCCTTCGGACGGCCGAGATGCGACGCCAGGATCACGGTGCAGCCGTGATCGAGGGCGAAGCGGATCGTCGGCAGCGCGGCGGTGATGCGCGTGTCGTCGGTGATGACGCCGTTCTTCAGCGGGACGTTGAAGTCCACGCGCAGGAAGACGCGGCGGTCGTCGAGGGGCAGGTCGCGGATCGAGTACTTCGTCATGGCCGGCGTCCTAGAGGCTCTTCGCGACCTTGTGGAGCAGGTCGATGCAGCGGTTCGAGTAGCCCCACTCGTTGTCGTACCAGGCCATCACCTTCACGAAGTCGCCGTCCATCACCTTGGTGTAGGCGCTGTCGACGATCGACGAGTGGGGGTTGCCGCGGAAGTCGATGCTGACGAGCGGCGAGTCCTCCACGTGCAGCACGCCCTGCATCGGGCCGGCCGCCGCGGCGCGCAGCGCGTTGTTCACGTCGTCAGCGGTGACCGACTTCTCGAAGAGCGACACCAGGTCGACCACCGAGACGTTCGGCGTCGGCACGCGCATGGCGATGCCGTCGAGGCGGCCCTTCAGGGCCGGCAGCACCTCACCCACGGCCGACGCGGCGCCGGTGGTGGTGGGGATGATCGACATGGCGGCGGCGCGGGCGCGGCGCAGGTCCTTGTGCGGCAGGTCCAGCAGGTTCTGGTCGTTCGTGTAGGCGTGCACGGTGGTCATCCAGCCGCGCTTCAGGCCGAACGCGTCGTTCAGCACCTTCACGACCGGCGCCAGGCAGTTGGTGGTGCAGGAGGCGTTCGAGATGATGTGGTGGTTCGCCGGGTCGTACTTCTCGTCGTTCACGCCCATGACGATGGTGACGTCGGGCTTCTTGGCCGGGGCGGTGACGATCACCTTCTTCGCGCCGGCGGCGATGTGCTTGGCGGCGCCGTCGCGATCGGTGAACTTGCCCGTGCACTCGAACACGACGTCGACGCCCAGGTCCTTCCAGGGCAGCGTGGCCGGGTCCTTCGACGCGAACACCTTGAAGGTGTCGCCGTCGACGGTGATGCTGTCGCCGCTGCCGCTGATTGAGGCGCTCAGGTTGCCCAGCACCGAGTCGTACTTCAGCAGGTGCGCCAGCGTCTTCGCGTCGGTGAGGTCGTTGACGGCGACGAAATCGATGTCGTCATCGGCGAGCGCCGCGCGCATGATGTTGCGGCCGATCCGTCCGAACCCGTTGATCCCCACCTTGACTGCCATGGCGCTGCCTCCTGCGTGCCTCTCGCGTGCCGGTCCATTCGGCACACGCGCAAACGTATGATTGTATAGCCGAGGGCGGCAGGCCGGTCAAACCCGGCCGGAGCGCGAAAACCTCGCCTAAGCTGCGTAATATGAACGAGTTGCGAGCATAAATGTACGCGCTCTACACGGCCGTCATCCTGTTGGTCGCCGTGGTGGCCTCGCCCTGGTTGTTCTACCAGGCGGTGCGCCACCGCAAGTACGTCGACAGCCTCGGACAGCGTTTCGGCGCGCTGCCCGTGTCGTTCAACGTCGACGGCGAGGCCTCGATCTGGATCCACGCGGTGTCGGTGGGCGAGCTGCTCACGGCGCGGCCGCTCATCGAGGCGCTGCGTGAACGGCATCCGGCCCTGCGCCTCTTCGTCTCGACCACGACGCGGGCGGCGCAGGATCTCGCCCGCAAGATGCCGAACATCGACGGCGTCTTCTACTTCCCGTTCGATCTCGGCTTCGTCGTGCGGCGCACGCTGGACCTGGTGCGGCCGAAGCTCTTCCTGACGATGGAAACCGAGATCTGGCCGAACCTGCTGCGCGAGTGCCGCGCCCGCGGCATCCGCACGGCGATCGTCAACGGCCGGTTGTCGTCGCGATCGTTCCCGCGCTACCGCCTGGCGCGCGGCTTCTTTCAGCAGGTGCTGGCCGACGTCGACCGCATCTGCGCGCAGAGCGAGGAATCGGCCCGTCGCTTCGTCGAGATCGGCGCCGCGGCGGATCGCGTCAGCGTCACCGGCAGCCTGAAGTTCGATTCGCTCGAACCGGCCGGCGCCGCTCGCAAGGAACGCGTGCTGCGCTACCTGCGTTTCGCGCCGACGCGTCCGGTGTGGGTGGCGGGCAGCACGATGAAGGGCGAAGAGGCGATGGTGCTGCGCGTGTTCCGCCGCCTCAAGTCGGCGCAGCCCACCGCGGTGCTGGTGCTGGCGCCGCGGCATCCCGAGCGCTTCGCCGAGGCGGTCACGCTGGCCGAGCAGGAAGGCTTCCGCACGGTGCGACGCTCCGATCTCCCGATCGACGCCGAGCCGCGGGCCGATGTGATCGTGCTCGACACGATCGGCGAGCTGGCCACCGTGTATCAGGTGGGCCAGGTGGTGTTCGTCGGCGGCAGCCTCGTGCCCACCGGCGGGCACAACGTGCTCGAGCCGGCGATCTACGGGCGTCCCGTGGTGTTCGGGCCGCACATGCAGAACTTCGCCGAGATCGCCGCCGCGTTCGTTGCCAACGACGCCGGTGTGCAGGTGGCCTCGGATGCCGCGTTCGAGGACGCGATCCTGAGCCTGATGAACGATCCGGTGCGGCGCGCGAAGCCTGCGCGGCGGCGCGCGCGCTGGTCGAGGCCAACCGCGGCGCCAAAACGCGCACGCTCGAGGTGCTCGACGCGCTGCTGCCGCCGCCCCGCGCGCTGCCCGCCAACGTGCGGCCGTTCCGGCTGCCGGGGTCGTAGGCCGTTGCTGCACACGCTCTACGGACGGGTCGCGCTGGCGCGACGGGCGTGGTACGAGCGCCCCGGTGCGCGTCGTCATCTGGCGCGGCCGGTGATCAGCGTCGGGAATCTCAGCGTCGGCGGTACCGGCAAGACGCCGCTCGTGGCCGCGATCGCGGCGTGGCTCGTCAGCGAGGGCGAGCGTCCGGCGATTCTGTCGCGCGGCTACGCCCGTACGATCGCCGAGTCCGCGCCCACCGTCGTCTCGAATGGACGCGAAGTGCGCGTGGACGTGGCGCGCGCCGGCGACGAGCCGCTGATGCTGGCCCGCGCGGTGCCCGGAGCGGCCGTGGTCGTCGCCGCGGATCGTCACGCCGCCGGCATCCTCGCCGAGGAGGCGCTGGGCGCCACGGTGCACGTGCTCGACGACGGCTTCCAGCACCTCGCCCTGGCCCGCGATCTCGACGTCGTGGTCACGCCCGCCGGCGCCATCGCCACCGACGCGGTGCTGCCGAAGGGGCGCCTGCGCGAGCCGGTGGCGGCCTTGTCGCGTGCCGGGGTACTGGTCGTGGTGGGCGCGACCGACGACGAGGCGCAGGCCGAGGCCCGGCACTACGGCGTGCCGCTCGGCCTCGCCGCGACCCGACGCCTGACGGCGCCGATCGCCGTGCACGGCGCCGAGCCGGCGCCGGGCGCGCGTGTCGTCGCCATGGCCGGCATCGGCCAGCCGGCGCAGTTCGCCGAGGCGCTGCGCGCCGCCGGCTACGACGTCGTCGACACGTGCGCCTTCCGCGACCACCACTGGTACACCGCCGCGGATCTCGAGGACGTGGCGCGGCGTGCGCGATCCGCCGGCGCGACGGTGGTGGCCACGACGGACAAGGACGCCGTGCGCCTGGAAGGACTCCCGTGGCCGACGGATGTCGCGCTGGCCCGCTGGCCGATGACGCTCGACCTGCCGCGATTCGACACGCTCACCGCGGCGATCCGCCAGGCGATGCGGAGGCCGGCGTGAAGGCGCAGCGCCAGAAGCTCGAGCTCGTCGCGGTGCGGGCCGTGCGCGCCGCCGCCGGATCGATGCCCGACTGGATGGCGCGCGCCGTTGGCACAACCCTCGGCTCCACGTTCTACGCGCTGGATCGGGCGCATCGCCGCGTGGCGCTCGCCAACCTCGCGCAGTGTTTCCCGGCGCGATCCGAGGCCGAGCGGCAGGACATCGCGCGCCGCATGTTCCAGCACTTCGGCGTCCTGCTCGTCGAGCTGCTGCGCTTCGGCCGTCTCTCCCCGGAAGCGATGCGCGATCGCGTGGTGGTGGAAGGCGAGGAACGCGTGCGCGCCGCCTACGCCAAAGGCAAGGGTGTGCTCTTCTTCACGGGCCACTTCGGCTTCTGGGAGATGCACGCGATGGTGCACGCGCTGGTCTTCCAGCCGATCGGCGTGCTGGCGCGGCCGCTCGACAACCCCGGCCTGCACGTGCTGCTCGAAGACATGCGGCAGCGCACCGGCAACACCGTGATCTACCGCGAGGGCGCCGTGCGCAAGGTGTTGCGCATGCTGTCGGCGGGGCAGGGCGTGGCGCTGCTGATCGATCAGCACATGCACAGCCCCGACGCGATCTGGGTGCAGTTCTTCCAGCGTCCGGCGGCGACCACGTCGACGCTGGCCGCGCTGGCCTTGCGCACGGGCGCGCCGGTGGTGCCGGTGTTCGCCACGCCGCTGCCCGACGGGCGGATGCGCCTCATCTACGAGCACGCGGTGGAACCGCCGGCCGCGGGCACCGCGGATCCGGTCCGCGACTTCACGCAACGCTGCACCGACGTGCTCGAGATGTACGTCCGCCGCCAGCCGGAGCTCTGGCTGTGGATGCATCGCCGCTGGCGCGATGCGCCGGCGCCGGGCACGCCCGGCATGTTCCCCGCCGTGCGCGACGAAGGTCCGGCCGATGCGTAGTCGGGTAGTCCTCTTCGCGCCCAACTGGCTCGGCGACGCCGTGATGGGCCTGCCGGCGCTGCAGACGCTGCGCGCGGCGTTCCCTCACGCGCACCTCGCCGTGGCGGCGCGGCCCAGCGTGGCGGCCGTCTACGCGATGACGCCGGGCGTGGCGCAGGTGATCGCGCTCGAGTCGCGCGCCGGGCTGTCGGCGGTGAAGCCGTGGCGGCGCGACGCCGCGCGTCTCGAGGCCGAGCGCTTCGATCTCGCGGTGCTGCAGCCCAACTCGTTCCTGTCGGCCTGGATCGCGGCGCAGGCGAAGATCCCGGAACGCTGGGGCTTCGCCACCGACCTGCGCGGACGCTGGCTCACGCGCGCGTTCCCGCGTCCGGCCGCCGGGTTGCACCAGGCGGACTACTACCTCGCGCTCACGAGCGCTGCGGGCCTGCCGGCCATGCCGCGGGTGGCGCGCCTCGAGCCGCCGCCGGCCGCGATCGACGCCGCTGCCGCGCTCGTGCCGTCGCGGCCGTTCGTCGTGCTGGCGCCCGGCGCCGCCTACGGCCGCGCGAAGCAGTGGCCGCCGGCGCGCTACGCCGAGCTGGCGCATCAGCTGTGGCGCGAACGCGGCATCGCGTCGGTGGTGATCGGGGCGGGCGCGGATCGCGTGGCCGGTCAGGAACTGCGCGACGCCCTCGCCGCGCTTCCAGGCGGCAGCGACACGGCCGCCGCGCTGGTCGACGTCATCGGCCGCACCGACCTGCCGACGCTGGCGGCGGTGCTCGCGCGCGCGCATGCCGTGGTGGCCAACGACTCGGGCGCGATGCACCTGGCCGGCGCGGTCGGCGCGCGTGTCGTCGCCGTGTTCGGGCCGACCAACGAACACCAGACGGCGCCGCTCACCGCGTCGGTCGATGCACCGCCGGCGCGGCTCGCCATCCATCAGGTGTGGTGCCGGCCCTGTATGCTGCGCGAGTGCCCGTTGGGGCACCTGTGCATGCTCGGCGTCAGCGCCGCCGACGTCGCTGCGCTGGTGCCGTAACCCGAGTCCGTCCGCATGACCTCACCGCTGCGCCCCGCCGTGTTCCTCGATCGCGACGGCACGATCAACGAAGACGTCGGCTACTTGTCCGAGCTGTCGCATCTCACGCTGTATCCGTGGGCGATCGACGCGGTGCGGCTGCTGAACCGCGCCGGCTACGTCGTCGCCGTCGTGACCAACCAGGGCGGCATCGGCCGGAAGATGATTCGGCCCGAGTTCGTGCCCGTGCTGCACGATGAAATCGCGCGGCGGCTCGCCGCCGGCGGCGCCCGCATCGACGGCTGGTATTCGTGCCCGCACCATCCCGAGGCACTCATCGACGAGCTGCGCGGGCCGTGCGAGTGCCGCAAACCGAATCCGGGCATGCCGCGGCAGGCGGCGCGCGAACTCGGCATCGATCTCGCCCGCTCGTGGGTGGTCGGCGACAAGTGGCTCGACGTGCAGCTCGCCGAACGCATCGGCGGACGCGGTGTGCTCGTGCGCACCGGCTGGGGCACGATCGAGGAAGCCGTACGCCCGGCCGGACAGCAGGTGGATGCGATCTGCGACACGCTGGCCGGCGCCGTGGCGCACGTGCTCGATGCCGACGCCCGGCGCGGCCCGGCGTAGTAGTCTGTATCGTTCGCATGGCCCTTGCCGACGATCCGCGCGCCCGCGCGCACCGACTGCTCGCCCTGCTCGCCGCCTCGCGCGGCCGCCGTGTCGTCGTGCTCGGCGATCTCATCGCCGACGAGTTCGTGTCGGGCCGCATCGCCCGGGTGTCGCGCGAAGCGCCGGTGCTCATCCTCGAGTACGACAAGACCGAGATCGTGCCCGGCGGCGCCGGCAACGCCGCCAACAACGTGGCGACCCTCGGCGGATCGGTGACGCTCGTGGCGCTGGCCGGACGTGACGACGCCGGTCGCCGCACGCTGGCGGCCTTCCCGTCGCGGGTCGATCGCAGGAGCGTCGTGCGTCCCGCCGGCTACCGCACGCCGGTCAAGACGCGCATCCTCGCCGGCGGCGTGCATTCCGCCAAGCAGCAGGTGGTGCGCGTGGACCGCTTCACGCGCGACGTCATTGGCGACGTGGCCCGCGAGGCGTGGCTGCGATCGGCGCGGCGCGCCCTGAAAGGCGCCGATGCCGTGCTGGTGTCCGACTACGGATCCGGCCTCATCACGCCGGCGCTCGTCGAGGCGCTCGTGGCGCCGCTCAGGCGGCAGGGGCGCCTGCGTGTGCCGGTGCTGGTCGACTCGCGCTATGACCTGTTGAAGTACCGCGCGCTCACCGCCTGCACGCCCAACGAATCGGAAGTGGAGCAGGCGCTCGGCGTCACCATCGGCGACGTGCCGCGGGCGCTCGAGCGCGCCGGACGCGCGATCCTGAAGCAGACGCGCATGGAGGCGGTGCTCGTCACCCGCGGCAGCCGCGGCATGGCGCTCTTCGCCCCCGACGCGCCGACGCTGCACGTGCCGATCTACGGCAGCGACGAAATCGCCGACGTGACCGGCGCGGGCGACACGGTGATGGCCACGCTCACGCTGGCGCTCGCCGCCGGAGGCTCGATGGCCGATGCCGCGCGCCTCGCCAACTACGCGGGCGGTCTGGTGGTGATGAAGCGCGGCACGGCCACCGTGTCGGCGCGCGAACTGGCGCACGCCGTCGCCGCGGATTCGGGCGGTCGCTGACGATGGGCGTGGTGCTCTCGCGCGACGCCCTGGCGTCGTGGGTCGCGGCCGAGCGCGCGGCGGGGAAGTCGATCGCGTTCGCCAACGGCGTCTTCGACCTGCTGCACGTCGGCCACGTCCGCTATCTCCAAGGCGCGGCCCGCGAGGCCGACCGTCTCGTGGTGGCCGTGAACGCCGACAGCAGCGTCCGCAAACTGAAGGGCCCCGACCGGCCCGTGCTGCCCGAGCACGATCGCGCCGAGCTGGTCGCCGCGCTGCGCTGTGTCGACGCGGTCACCGTGTTCGACGAACCCACCGTGACGCCGCTGCTCGAACTGCTGACGCCCGACGTGCACTGCAAGGGCACCGACTACACGGTCGAGAGCGTGCCCGAGCGCGCCACCGTGCAGGCCTACGGCGGACGCACCGCCATCGTCGGCGATCCGAAGGATCACTCCACGCGCGACCTGCTGCGCCAGATCCGCGGAGACCAGGCGTGACGTCGGCGCTGCCGCACGACGCCCGCGTGCTCGTCGTGCGCATGGGCGCGCTGGGCGACATCGTGCACGCGCTGCCGGTGCTGGCGGCGATCCGCGCCCATCGGCCCGACGTGGCGGTGGACTGGCTGGTCGACGCGCGCTACGCCGGTGTGCTGCGTCTCGTGGAGGGCCTCTCGCGGCTCGTGATCGTGCGCGCGAACGACGACGGCGCCGACGATCGGGCCATCCGTTTCCGCGGCACCGGCGGCATGCTGCGCGCCCTCGGGTTCCTGCGCCGCCAGGGCTACGCGGCGGCGATCGATCTGCAGGGCCTGATCAAGTCGGCCCTGTTCGCCCGCGCCTCGGGGGCGCGTCGCGTGCTGGGCTTCGACCGGGCGGCCCTGCGCGAGCCGCTGGCGGCGTCGGCCTACACCGAGACGGTGCCGGTGGACGACCGCGGTCACGTGGTCCACAAGAACCTGGCGATGCTGGCGCCGCTGGACGTGCCCTCGCTCGGGCTCGTCTTCCCCTGGGCGCCGATCGACTCGCGCGTCGTCGACGCGGTGGCGGCCGATCCGCGCGTTGCCGCCGCCGGCGGCTTCGTGCTGCTGAACGGTGGCGCGGCGTGGGAGAACAAGCGCTGGCCGCCCGAGCGCTTCGGCGCGCTCGCCGCGGCGATCGCCGCGCGGCACGGGCTGCCGAGCGTGGTGGCGTGGGGGCCGGGCGAGGAATCGCGCGCCGCGGCGGTGGTGGCGGCGTCGCAGGGGCAGGCGTTCGCCTCGCCGCCGACCGCGCTGCACGACGTGCTGGCGCTGGCCCGCGCCGCGAAGCTGTGCGTCTCGGGCGACACCGGCCCGCTGCATCTCGCGGCGTCCGTCGGCACGCCGCTCGTCGCGCTCTTCGGGCCCACGCGTCCCGAACGCAACGGGCCGTTCCGCGTCGCCGACGTCTCGGTATCACGGGCGACCGAGTGCGTCTGTTTCCACAAGCGGCAGTGCCTGCGCGGCGCGCCGTGCATCGATCGCATCGAGGTGGCCGAGGTGCTCGACGCCTGCACCCGCCGCCTCACGACGGAGTCGGCGGCATGAGCCTCGTGCGTGTCCTGGCCCGCTACCGCGTGGCCCTCGGCGGCCTGATGGCCGTGTGCACCGCGTGGCTCGCGCAGCCGACGGCGATGTCGCTCGCGGCCGGCGCGGCGGTGGCGGCGCTCGGCGAGGGCCTGCGGCTGTGGGCGGCCGGGCACGTCGAGAAGAGCCGTGAAGTGACGTCGAGCGGGCCGTACCGGTTCACGCGGCATCCGCTCTACCTGGGGTCCACCGTGATTGGCGTCGGCCTCGCGGTGGCGGCGGCGCATCCGTGGCTCGGGCTCGCCATCGTGACCTACCTCGCCAGCACGCTCACTGCTGCGATGAAGGCCGAGGAGGCGCATCTGCGCGAGAAGTTCGGCGACGCCTACGACCGCTATGCCGCGCGCAGCCTGCCGCCCTCGCCGCGGCCGTTCTCGTGGGAACGGGCGTGGCGCAACCGCGAGCACCACGCGCTGGCCGGGCTCGTCGGCGGCCTGTGCCTGATGGCCCTGAAGGTCTGGTATAGTCGGGGTTTCGTCGGTCAGTGAGCCGGGCGGTTAGCTCAGTTGGTAGAGCACCGGCTTTACACGCCGGCTGTCACAGGTTCGAGCCCTGTACCGCCCACCAACGAAGAAAGTGGTTGGGCCGCGGCGTCCGTTCGCGGCATAATCGAAGAGTTCGGGGTCGTAGTTCAGTTGGTTAGAACGCCGGCCTGTCACGCCGGAGGCCGCGGGTTCGAGCCCCGTCGACCCCGCCAGTTTTCTCCGCACCTCGAGGAACTGGCTTCCCCCGACTCCCCGTCACGCGTTCCTCCCGGCGGGTTCGTTGCCGTCCAACCGTAGTAACGTGGAGCCGTCGGCTGTCGCCGGCGCTTCCTGACACCGTGCTGCTCGCGGCCCTTCTGGCTCGTCCGTTCCTGGTGCGCCTCGCGGCGTCGCTGCGGACGTTCGTCGCGCGCGCGCCGCGCCTCGCCGCCGCCCTCGCGCTGGTGGTCGTCGTGCTGCAGGCCGCGGTGATCGGCGGCGGCCAGTGGATCGTCACGTCGCTGGTGTCGGGCCTGCCCAGCATCGACGACGTGAAGGGCATGGGCGAGATGGCCCAGGCCACCGTCTTCTACGACGCCCAGGACAAACCCGCCTTCACGATCTTCGAGGAACGCCGCTTCGAGGTGGCGCTGGCCGACGTCTCGCCGCATCTCGTCGATGCGCTCATCGCCATCGAGGACCAGCGCTTCCGCTCGCACTGGGGCGTCGACGTCATCCGCATCGCCGGCGCCATGCTGGCCAACGTGCGCGAGGGGCGCCTGGCGCAGGGGGGCAGCACGCTCACGCAGCAGCTCGCCCGCCAGAGCTTCCTCACGCTCGACAAGACCTACTCGCGCAAGATCCAGGAAGCGCTGCTGGCGATGCGCATCGAGCGCCAGTACACCAAGGACCAGATCCTCGAGCTGTACTTGAACAAGATGTACTTCGGCGCCGGGCTCTACGGCGTCGAAGCGGCGGCCATGGGGTACTTCGGCAAGCCGGCGCGCGACCTCACCGTGGCCGAGGCGGCGATGATCGCCGGGCTCGTGAAGTCGCCGTCGACGTGGGCGCCCACCGTGAACCTCGAACGCGCCACGGCGCGCCGCAACGTCGTGCTCGGCGCCATGCGCGAGATGGGCACGCTCGACGAGGCGGCGTACCAGGAGGCGCGCGCGGCGAAGGTGGTGCTGAAGGACGCCCTGCGCAGCGACGAGCCCTTCGGCCGCTACTTCAAGGAACAGGTGCGGCTCGAGCTGGTGGAACGCTTCGGCCGCGAGCGTGTCTACCAGAGCGGCCTGCGGGTGTACACCACCATCGACGTCGAGATGCAGCAGGCGGCCGAGGCCGCCGTCGCGAAGACGCTCGACGACCTCGAGGCCCGGCGTCAGGCGTCGCTGAAGGCGCGGAAGAAGCCGGTCGTGCCCGATGATCCGCCGCTGCAGGCGGCGCTGGTCGCCATCGACCCGCGCAGCGGCGCCGTGCGCGCCCTGGTGGGCGGCCGCAGCTTCGCCGACTCGCGCTTCAACCGCGCGGTGCAGGCCCGGCGCCAGCCCGGCTCGTCGTTCAAGACGTTCGTCTACGCGGCCGCGCTCGAGGCCGGCTACACGCCGGCGTCGATCATCGATCACCTCGACGATCCGATCGACACGGTGCAGGGCGCGTGGACGCCGGAAGACGGCCACTCCGACGCCCCCGAGATGACGATGCGCGCGGCGCTCAAGATCTCGAGCAACCGCGCGGCGGTCCGGATGATCGAGATGATCAGCCCGGAGACGGCGGTCGACTACGCCGGCAAGCTCGGTCTGGCCAACCTGCCGGCGGTGCCGTCGCTGGCGCTCGGATCCGGCGAGGTGACGCTGCAGGACATGACCTCGGCCTACGGCGCCTTCGCGGCCGAGGGCACGCGGCACAAGCCGTCGCTCATCCGCCGCGTCGAGGATCTCGACGGCCAGGTGCTCTATCAGGCCGAGGACGTCGCGGCACAGGCGGTGAAGCCCGATACCGCATTCCTGATGACGTCGATGCTGCAGGACGTGATCGACGGCGGCACGGCGTGGAAGGCGCGGCAGATGGGCTTCCGCCTGCCTGCCGCCGGCAAGACCGGCACCACCAACGACTACCGCGACGCCTGGTTCGTCGGCTACACGAAGTCGCTCGTGAGCGGTGTGTGGGTGGGCTACGACACGCCGAAGCCGATCCTGCCCGGCGCGGCGTACGCCGCCGACGTCGCCGTGCCGATGTGGGCGCGCTTCATGGTGGCGGCCACGGCGAAGGACGCGCCGGAGTACTTCACGCCGCCGCGCGGCGTCGTCGCCGTGCAGATCTGCCGGCTGTCCGGAAAGCGGCCGGCCGGCGGCTGCGACGCCGTACCCGTCACGCTCGAGAACGGCGGCCACGGCGAAGAGTCGATGATCCGCACCGAGTACTTCGCGGCCGGCACCGAGCCCGAAGACACCTGTCCGCTGCACGTCGGCAAGTCGCTCTTCGGCCGTCTCGCCGGCTGGATCGCGCCGCCGAAGCCGAGCGAAGCGCCGCGCGCCAGTGCCGAAGCCGCCGAAGAGGCACCCGCGGCGCCGCCGGTGTCGGCGCTGCAGACCACGCCGCCCGCCGCCGCGCAGCCCGAGCCCGAGAAGAAGCGCGGGTTCTGGTCGCGGATCTTCGGCCGTCGCGCCAAGGACGACGACAAGAACGACAAGAAGAAGGACGAGAAGAAGCCGGCGCCGCGTCGCCAGTAGCCATGCCGTTCCGCGACATCGCCGGTCATCGCTCGCTGCTCACGCTGCTCGCCCAGTCGGTCACGCGCGGCACCACGCCGGCCACCCTGCTGCTGGCCGGGCCGGCGGGCGTCGGCAAGTGGCGCGTGGCGGTGGCTCTCGCCCAGGCGCTGAACTGCAGTGACCGCCAGGCCGACGGTGACGCCTGCGGCCGGTGCCGTTCGTGCGATCGCATCGCCCGCGGCATGCACGTCGACGTCATCGCGCTCGAGCCCGACGACACCGCGAAGATCAAGATCGACCCGGTGCGCACGGTGCTCGACGGCTGCGGCTACCGGCCGTTCGAGGGGCTGCGTCGCGTGGTGCTCATCCGCGACGCCGACGCCCTGATGGAGGCGGCGCAGAACGCGCTGCTGAAGTCGCTCGAGGAGCCGCCGCCGGCCACCGTGTTCGTGCTCACCTCGGCGGCGCCCGACTCGCTGCTGCGCACGGTGCGCTCGCGCACCATGCGGCTCACGTTCGGCCGCGTGCCGGCCGACGACGTCGCCGCCGTGCTGGTGCGCGACCACGGCATGGACGCCACCGAGGCCCGCCGCCTGGCGATGCTCTCCGACGGCCGGCCCGGGATGGCCCTGGCGCTGACCTCGTCCGATGGCGCCGACACCCGCGACGCCGCCGCCGATCTGCTGCGCGCCGCCGCGGCTCCCGACCTGAATGCCCGCCTCGCGATCGCCAAGGCCGTGGTGGGCGAGAAGAAGGGCGAGCGCACCCGTGTCGAGATGCAGGCCGTGCTGCGCGCCGCCAGCTCGCTCGTGCGCGACGTCGCCGCGCTGCACGCCCAGGCCGACCCGCGCATCCTCGCCAACGGCGACATCGCCGACGTGCTCGGCCGGCTGACGAAGACGCTGAACCCCGAGGCCACCCGCCGCGCCTTTTCCACCCTCGACCGCGGCCTCACCGCCCTCGAGCGCAACGCCGGCATCAAGCTGGTGGCCGAGTGGGTGGCGTCCGAGCTGTAGAGATCTCGCGATGTGGCGATGTGGTGATGTGGCGATCTGGATTCGCGCATCCGTTGATCTGGCTATCTGTCGATAGATCCGAGCGCCGCGCGAAGCGCCGGCGCGAGATCCCCCGATCACCAGATGTGGGCGTCCGATCAGCAGATCACCACATCGCAGATCACGAGATAACACCGATCTGATCTATCTTTGACCCTATGAAGCCGCGCATCGCGATCACCGAAGGCGATCCGGCGGGTATCGGGCCGGAAATCGCCGCCAAGGCCGCCCGCGACCCGCGCGTGCTGGCGGTGTGCGAGCCGGTCGTCTACCCGTCCACGCCCTCGTCGCTCATCGCCATCGGCCAGGTGAGTCCGCAAGCCGGTCGCGCCGCCTTCGACACCATCGTGCGCGCCGTCGAAGACGCCAAGCACAACGTCGTGCAGGGCATCGCCACCGCGCCGGTGAACAAGGCGGCGTTCGCGGCGGCCGGGCTGGGCTGGAAGGGCCACACGGATCTGCTGGCGCACCTGTGCAACGTGTCCGAGGTGGCGATGATGTTCCACTCGCCGAAGCTGCGCGTGGTGCTGGCGACGGTGCACGTGGCGCTGCGCGACGTGCCGCGCATGATCACGCGCGATCTGATCCTCGACACGCTGCGGCTGGCGGCACAGGAGCTGCCGTACTTCGGCGTACCGCATCCGCGCCTGGCCGTCGCCGGCCTGAACCCGCACGCCGGCGAGGGCGGCCTGATGGGCCACGAGGAAGTGGACGTCATCATCCCGGCCGTGCGCGAAGCGGTGCACGAGGGCCTGAACGTGCAGGGGCCGCTGCCGGCCGACACCGTGTTCGTGCGCGCCGTCCGCGGCGAGTTCGACTGCGTGCTCGCCTGCTATCACGATCAGGGGCTGGTGCCGGTGAAGCTGGCGTCGTTCGGCAGCGCGGTGAACGTCACGCTCGGCCTGCCGATCGTGCGCACCTCGCCCGATCACGGCACCGCGTTCGACATCGCCGGCAAGGGCGTGGCCGATCACAACAGCATGGTGGAAGCCGTCGTGCTGGCCGCCGATCTCGCCCGCCACATGGAGCCGGCGCGGTGAGCACGCGCGCCGGTGCCCCCAAGGGCGCGGCGAAGGCGGCGGACGACACCGAGACGCTCATCGCCGACAACCGCAAGGCGTATTACGACTACCACGTCCTCGAGACCTTCGAGGCGGGCGTCGCCCTGCTCGGTACCGAGGTGAAGGGCATCCGCGAGGGCAAGGCCAGCCTGCGCGACAGCTTCGCGCGCGTCGAGAAGGGCGAGGTGTGGCTCTACAACGTCCACATCAACCCCTACAGCCACCGTGGCTACGTCGACCACGACCCCAAGCGCCGCCGCAAGCTGCTGCTGCACCGCATCGAGATCCGCAAGCTGATCGGCAAGACCACTGAACGCGGCCTCACGCTGGTGCCGCTGCGCATGTACTTCAAGCGCGGCAAGGTGAAGGTGGCCATCAGCCTCGTGAAGGGCAAGCAGGTCCACGACAAGCGTGAGACCATCCGGAAACGCGAGACCGACCGGGAGACGCGTGCCGCCGTGAAGGAGCGCGTCCGCGCATGACCGAGCCGTCCGCCCTGCCCCCGATCCCGTTCAACCGTCCCGCGGTCACGGGCCGCGAGCTCGACTACATGCAGCAGGCCATCGCCAACGGACACCTGTCCGGCGACGGCGCGTTCACGAAACGCTGCCACGGCCTGCTCGAGACGATCACCGGCGCGCCGAAGGTGCTGCTCACCACCTCGTGCACCCACGCGCTCGAGATGTCGATGCTGCTGGCCGGCATCGGCGCCGGCGACGAGGTGATCTGTCCCGACTTCACGTTCGTGTCGTCGGTGAACGCCTTCGTGCTCCGCGGCGCGCGTCCGGTGTTCGTCGACGTGCGGCCCGACACGCTGAACCTCGACGAGCGGCTGGTCGAGGCGGCAATCACCCCGCGCACGAAGGCGATGATCGTCGTGCACTACGCCGGCGTCGGCTGCGACATGTCGGCGCTGATGGCGATCGCGTCGCGTCACGGCCTGCTCGTGGTCGAGGACAACGCCCACGGCCTCTTCGGCACCGTCGACGGACGCGCCCTCGGCAGCTTCGGCGCCATGTCGACGCTGAGCTTCCACGAGACGAAGAACCTCACCTGTGGCGAGGGGGGCGCGCTGGTGTTGAACGACGTCGCGCTGGCCGAGCGGGCCGAGATCCTGCGCGAGAAGGGCACCAACCGCACGCGCTTCTATCGCGGCCAGGTCGACAAGTACACCTGGGTCGACATCGGCTCGAGCTATCTGCCGTCGGACCTGCTCGCGGCGTATCTGTCCGCCCAGCTCGAGGCCCGCGAGGCGATTCAGGCCCGACGCCACGCCATCTGGAACGCCTACGACACGGCGTTCACCGGCTGGGCCGAGCGTCAGGGCGTGCGGCGACCGGTCGTGCCGGCCAACTGCGCGCACCCGGCGCACATCTACTACCTGCTGCTGCCGTCGCTCGACGCCCGCACGCGCTTCCTGGCCCATCTGCGCCAGCGGATGATCCTGGCGACGTTCCACTACCAGCCGCTCCACCTGTCCGACATGGGCCGGCAGTTCGGCGGGCAGGTGGGGCAGTGTCCGGTGACCGAGGACGTCGCCGACCGCCTGGTGCGCCTGCCGGTGTTCTACCAGCTCGACGACGACGCGCTCGCCCGCGTGATCGACGCCGTGACCGCGTTCGAGGCGTAGCGCCGGCGCTCAGCCCCGGCGACGCACGGCCGCGTAGCGCGCGATCGCGTCCTGCCAGGCCGGTAACACCACGCCATGCGCGGCGAGCGCCGCGTTGCTCATCGCCGCGAAGGTCGGCCGTCGCGCCGGAAACGCCGACGGATCGAACGTCGAAGGTTGCACGGCCGTGTCGGGATCGCGCCCGAGATCGGTGGCAAGGGCGCGGGCCACCTCGATCCACGTCGCCTTGCCCGTGTTCACGCAGTGATAGAGCCCGGCGGGCACGTCGTGCGCCAGCGCGGCGGCCAGTGCGTCGGCGAGGTCGATCACGTACGAGGGCGTGACCGTGCGATTCGAGAACGCGCGCACCGTGCCGCCATCGATGAGCGTCGTGGCGATGCGATCGAGGCTGCTCTTGGCGCGCCCGCCGCCGAACAGGCTGGCGACACGGAAGATCCAGTGCCGTGGGGCGCGACGCGCCAGGATCTCGCCGAGCAGCTTCGACTGCGCGTACACACTGCGCGGCGACACCGGCGACGACTCGTCGAGCAGGCCCGGATCCTCGGCCGGATCGAACACGAAGTCGGTGCTGTAGTGCACCAGGCGCGCGCCGCGACGGGCGCAGGCGTCGGCGAGGTGCCCGACGGCCAGGCCGTTCACCTCGAGGGCCGCGGCGGCCTCGCGTTCGGCGCCATCGACGTCGTTGAACGAGGCGCAGTTCACCACCACGTCGGGCGCGGCGTCGCGCACGGCGGCGTCGACGGCCGTCGGCGACGTGACGTCGAGTTCGTGGCGGGTGAGCGGCACCAGCCGGCAGACGGGGGAGAGGCGGGCCACGATGGCGCCGCCCAGTTGCGCGCCGGCTCCGGTGAGCAGGACGCGCGTGTCTGGCGTGAACGGCATGGACAGGGCAGTCGAACGCCGGCGAGGCGTCCGGCGGACACAGTATCATCTTCGTCCAGCGCCCGCGTCATGACCGACCTCTGGTGGCCTCCACTCGCCGCGTTCCTGCTGGCCGTCGCCCTCACGTGGGTCGTGCGTCCGGCGGCGCGGATGGTCGGCGCGGTGGCGACGCCCAAGGCCGACCGCTGGCATCGCGGCACCATCCCGCTGCTCGGCGGTATCGCCATCGCCGGATCGGTGCTGATCGTGGCGCCGCTGCTGCCGCACCTCTCGTGGAGCGCCTGGGCGCTGGTGGGCGGGGCGGGCGCGCTGGCCCTGGTCGGGCTGGTCGACGACTTCCGGCCGTTGCGTCCGCAGATCAAGTTCCTGCTGCAGGTGATCGTCACCGCGTCGGTCGTCGCCGGCGGCGTGCGCCTGTCGATCACCGGCGTGTCGGCGCTCGATCAGCTGCTCACCATCGTCTGGCTGGTCGGCGTGACCAACGCCTTCAACCTGCTCGACAACATGGACGGGCTGGCCGCCGGCATCGGCCTCATCGCGGCGGCGTTCCGCGGCTACTTCTTCCTGATCGACGGCAACGTCGAGGGGGCATGGGTGGCGTGGTCGCTGGCCGGCGCGCTGGCGGGCTTCCTGATCTTCAACTTCCAGCCGGCGTCGATCTTCATGGGCGACACCGGCAGCCTGTTCATCGGCATGCTCGTCGGCGGCCTGAACGTGATGGGCCCGTACGCCTACAGCCGCGGCACCGTCGCCGTGCTGATGCTGCCGGTGCTGGTGCTGCTCGTGCCGCTCTTCGACACGCTGTTCGTGTCGGTCGCGCGCACGCTGGCCGGGCGTTCGATCGCGCAGGGCGGCCGGGATCACACGTCGCATCGCCTCGTCGCGCTCGGTATGTCGGAACGCGGCGCCGTGCTGGCGCTGTGGGGCATGGCGTTCTGCTCGGGCCTCGTGGCGATGCTGTCGTACCAGCACGGCCTGCCCTACACGGCCACGCTCGTGGGCCTGCTGCTGGCCGGACTCGCCGTGCTCGGCGTGCAGCTGGGCCTGCAGCGCGTCTATCCGCACAAGAGCGATCCCGGCCCGATCCGCGTCGTCGCCGACTTCCAGTACAAGAAGCAGGTGGCGACCGTCGCGCTCGACGCCGCGCTCGTCGCCCTCGCCTACTACTCGGCCTACGTGCTGCGCTTCGAGAGCACGCTCGAGGCCGAGTTGCCGCTGTTCGAGGCCTCGCTGCTGCTGGTCCTGGTGTCGCACGTGGCGATGTTCGGCCTGTTCGGCGTGTATCAGGACTCGTGGCGCCATTCGGGCATCCGCGACCTCGTGAAGCTCACCGGCGCGACGACGGCGGGCGTGGTCCTCGCCGTGCTGATCGTGCTCATGGCGTTCCGGTTCGACAACTACTCGCGGGCCGTCTTCGCCATCCACTGGCTGCTGGCCACCAGCTTCCTGTGCGGCAGCCGCGTGCTCTTCCGCGCCCTCGGCGAGCTGCTCGTCGCCGAGTCCGACGAAGGCCCCCGCACGGTCATCTACGGCGCCGGCGCCGGCGGCGTCATGGTGCTGCGCGAGGCGCGGTCGAACGGCGACCTCGACTGGAAGGTGGTGGGCTTCATCGACGACGACCGCGGCAAGTTCCGCACGAACGTCCACGGCGTGCCGGTGCTCGGCAGCCTGGAACAGGTGGCGCCGCTGCTGGTGTCGGGCCAGGTGGCGCAGGTGGTCGTGTCGACGGCCACGGTGCCGCCGGAGCGCCTCGCCGCCCTCACCCGGCTGTGCGCCGACAACGGCGTCCGCACGCTGGTCGCCTCCCTCCGGTTCGACGACGCGGCGGGCGTGCACCTGCCGAAGCACTGACGCGGCTTGTCGCCGCCGCATTCCGGGTGGTACGCTAGTCCGGTTGTGCCGCCCGCGACCGGGCCGGTCTGTCGGAGGAGAGCGCCAGTGGAGTTGCTGCAGCGGATTGCGGACAAGCGAGCGCGAATCGGGGTGATCGGGCTGGGCTACGTCGGCCTGCCGCTCGCCGTCGAGTTCGCCAGGGCGGGCTTCACCGTCGTGGGCTACGACGTGGACGAGCACAAGACGTCCACGCTCAACAAGGGCATCAGCTACATCCCCGACGTGCCGACCGAGCACGTCGCGGAGATCGTGAAGGCCGGACGCTTCCACGCCACCACCGACGCCTCGGCGCTGGCCGACGTGGACGTCATCGACATCTGCGTGCCGACGCCGCTGCGCAAGACGAAGGACCCGGACATGTCCTACGTCGTGCAGGCCGTCGACGCCACGGCGAAGGTCCTGAAGAAGGGCCAGCTCGTGATCCTCGAGTCGACGACGTATCCCGGCACGACCGACGAGGTGGTGCAGCCGGCCCTCGAAGCCGGCGGCCTCGTGGCCGGCGAGGACTTCTACCTCGCGTTCTCGCCCGAACGCGTCGACCCGGGCAACCCGCAGTTCCAGACGAAGAACATCCCGAAGGTTGTCGGCGGCATGAACGACGCCAGCACGCGGGCGGCGGCGGCGCTGTATGGCAGCGTCATCACCACCATCGTGCCGGTGAGCTCGACGCGCGTCGCCGAGATGGTGAAGCTGCTCGAGAACACGTTCCGCGCCGTGAACATCGGCCTCGTGAACGAGCTGGCTCTGATGTGCGCCCGCATGGGCATCAACGTCTGGGAAGTGATCGACGCCGCGAAGACCAAGCCGTTCGGCTTCATGCCCTTCTATCCCGGCCCCGGCCTCGGCGGGCACTGCATCCCGATCGACCCGTTCTACCTGTCGTGGAAGGCGAAGCAGTCGGGCTTCGAGGCCCGCTTCATCGAGCTGGCCGGCCAGGTGAACGGCACCATGCCGGAATACGTGGTGACGCGTGTCGCCGACGCGCTGAACTCGGTGCGCAAGTCGGTCAACGGCGCCTACGTGCACGTGCTCGGCGTGGCCTACAAGCGCGACATCGACGACATGCGCGAGAGCCCGGCGCTCGACGTGATCGAGCTGCTGAAGCGCAAGGGCGCGAAGGTGTCGTACACCGATCCCTACGTGCCGGTGCTGCAGCACGGGCCGATCGACATGGCGTCGGTCACCATCGACGCCGCCCTCGCGGCCGGCGCCGACTGCGCCGTCGTGGTCACCGACCACCAGGTGTTCGACTACGCCGCGGTGGCCGCCCGCTTCCCCCTCGTCGTCGACACGCGCAACGCCCTGAAGGGGCTGCGGTCGCCGAAGGTGTTCTCGCTCTAAGGTTCGCGTCAGGATCCCATGGCCAAGACCGCGCTCATCACCGGCATCACCGGGCAGGACGGTTCGTATCTCGCCGAGCTCCTGCTGTCGAAGGGCTACAAGGTCATAGGCGCCGTGCGCCGCCTCAGCGCCCCGAACCAGTGGCGCATCGCCCACCTGCAGGACCAGATCACCCTGCGCCCGGCCGACCTGCTCGACCAGCTCTCGCTCATCAAGGTGATCGAGGAGGCCGAGCCCGACGAGGTCTACAACCTCGCGGCCATGTCGTTCGTGCCCGCCTCGTGGGATCAGCCGATGCTGACCGGCGAGTTCAACTCGCAGGGCGTGACCCGCGTGCTCGAGGCCATTCGCCAGGTCAATCCGAAGATCAAGTTCTACCAGGCGTCGTCGAGCGAGATGTACGGCAAGGTGCGCGAGGTGCCGCAGAGCGAGCTGACGCCGTTCTACCCGCGCAGCCCGTACGGCGTGTCGAAGGTGTTCGGCCACTACATCACGGTGAACTACCGTGAGAGCTACGGCCTGTTCGCCTGCTCGGGCATCCTCTTCAACCACGAGTCGCCGCGCCGCGGCCTCGAGTTCGTCACCCGCAAGGTGACCGACGGCGTCGCCCGCATCAAGCAGGGACTCACCGATGCGCTCTACCTCGGGAACCTCGACGCCAAGCGCGACTGGGGCTTCTCGGGCGACTACGTGCGCGCGATGTGGCTGATGATGCAGCAGGACCAGCCCGACGACTACGTCGTGGCGACCGGCGAGACGCATACGGTGCAGCGTCTCGTCGAGCTGGCGTTCGAGCGCGCCGGCCTCGACTGGCAGCGGCACGTGAAGATCGATCCGCGCTTCATCCGCCCGGCCGAGGTCGACCTGCTCATCGGCGATCCCGCCAAGGCGAAGGCCGAGCTCGGCTGGACTCCCGAGGTGAGCTTCGAGCAGCTGGTGGCGATGATGGTCGACGCCGACATCCAGCGCCACACCGAGCGGCCGGGCGTCATCCAGGGATGAGCGCGCCGGTTCCGCTGCTCGACCTGCAGGCGCAGTACCGTCCGCTCCGCGAGGAGCTGCTGGCGGCCGTCACGCGTGTCTGCGACAGCCAGCGCTGCATCCTCGGCGATGAGGTGGCGGCACTCGAACGCGAGCTCGCCGCGTACCTGGGCGTGGGGCACGCGCTCGGCGTGTCGTCGGGCACCGACGCGCTGGTGGCGGCGCTGATGGCGCTCGAGCTCGGACCCGGCGACGAGGTCATCACGCCGACGTTCTCGTTCTTCGCGTCGGCCGGCTCGGTGGTGCGCGTCGGCGCGCGGCCGGTGTTCGTCGACATCGATCCGGCGACCTACAACCTCGATCTCGACGCCGTGCGCCGCGCCATCACGCCGCGCACGAAAGCGGTGATGCCGGTGCACCTCTACGGCCAGGCGGTCGACATGGCGCCGCTCGTCGCGCTGGCCGCCGAGCACGGCCTGGCGATCGTGGAGGATGCGGCCCAGGCCATCGGCGCGAAGGATCGCGGCGTGGCGGTCGGGGGGCTCGGCACCATCGGCTGCTTCTCGTTCTATCCCACGAAGAACCTCGGCGCCTTCGGCGACGGCGGTCTGGTGACCACCAACGATGCCCGCCTGGCCGAACGGCTGCGACTGCTGCGCGATCACGGGCAGCACCCGAAGTACCACCACGCGCTGGTGGGCGGGAACTTCCGCCTCGACGCCATCCAGGGCGCCGTACTGCGCGTGAAGCTGCCGCACCTGGCCGCGTGGACCGAGGGCCGCCGTCGCAACGCCGCCCGCTATCGCACCCTCTTCGCCGAGGCCGGACTCGACGGCGTCATCGGTCTGCCGTACGAGCGGCCCGAGGCGTTCCACATCTACAACCAGTTCGTGGTGCAGGTGCCGGATCGCGACCGGGTGCGCGCCCGCCTCACCGAACAGGGCATCGGCACCGAGATCTACTACCCGGTGCCGTTCCACCGCCAGGCCTGCTTCGCGTCACTCGGCCATCCGGTGGACGCGTTCCCGGTGGCCGACGCCGCGGCGGCGCGCGTGCTGGCGCTGCCGGTGTATCCGGAGCTCGCCGCCGAGCAGCAGCGGCAGGTGGTGTCGGCGCTCGCCGACGCCGTGCGCGGCTAGCGGAAGCGCGCCTCGCGCGTCATGACGCCGAGCAGACGGGCGTCGCCGGCCGGGCGCCACGCAGGCAGCGCCCGCAGCCGCACGTGTGCGCCCGGCGCGCAGCTGTTGAGGTCGAGCGACAGCCGCTGCCAGTCGCTGGTTGTCAGGTCCACGCGCGCTTCGTGGCCGCAGGCCATCATCCGCACCTGCTGCGGCAGCGGCGCCGCCGAGCGCACGTCGACTTCGACGTGGGAGACGCCCGCCGGAATCGGCACCGCGGCTTCCTCGGTCGTCCAGCGGATCGGCTCGTGCCCCGCGTTCGACTCCTGTTCGTACAGTCCCGACTCGACGTTCGCCGCGAGCAGGCGTTCCGGCGAGGCCCACGCGCGCTCGTAGCCGGCGTGGGCGACGGCGGCCGCCGCGAGCGCCGTGAACACGGCGCGGCTGGCGCCGGCAGGCCAGGTCACCAGCCGCCCGGCGGTCGCGGCCAGCAGCCCCACGCCGAGGAACGTCAGCAGGCGCAGGGCGTGGATGTAGAAGACCTCCTGGGCGAATCCGTACAGCGCGACGCCGAGCAGCGATCCGGCCGCGGCCACGGCGACCGCCCGCGCGTCCTCGTCGAGGCCGGGCGCGCGGCGCGCCCGCGCCCCGGTCAGTGCCGCGACGCCGAGCAGGGCGAGCAGCACGAGCAGGCCGACCGCACCGGTGCCCGACAGCGTCTGCATGTAGAGGCTGTGCGCGCTGGCGGCGTCGGGCACCCGCACGCCGTCGTCGTGGAACACGCCGCCCGCGTCGAAATAGCGGTGATAGCGGTACGCGAACGACTCGTGTCCGCCGCCGAGAATCGGATGACGCGACCAGATGCGCGCCGCCGCCTGCCAGTACGGCAGCCGGTCGCCGCTCGTGATCGTGCGCAGCCGCTCGCCGAAGTCGATGCCCTCGACCGGCGTGCGCCACCACAGCACCAGCACGCCGGCCAGAGCGATCGCGGCCAGGCCGGCGACCGCCGCCCTGGTCGTCCGCCGCGCGTCGGCGGCCGCGACCGTGCCGCGATCGAGGCCGCGCGCCATCCACGCCACGTAGGCGCACAGCGCCACGCCGGTGATCCAGCCGCCGCGCTGGAACCCGAGCAGCAGCGCGACGAACAGCACGCCGGTGTAGCCCGCGAGGGCGAGGCCGGCGCGGCCGGCCACGGTGCCGCCGGCGAGCAACACCAGGCCGTACGGCAGCGCGTAGGCCACGAACTCGGTGAACCATCCGGGGTTGCCGGCCACCGACTGCATGGTGCCTTCGCGGACGAACACCGCCACCGTGCCGCGCAGCGGCGTGAGATCGATCACGCGGCCGAGCTCCAGGGCGCCGAGCAGCACCGAGACGAGCACGCTCGACGCCAGCGTCAGCGCCAGCCGGCGGGCGACGGGGGAGGCGCCGAGCGTCTCGCGATAGACGATCAGCATCAGGCCCACGGCCTGCAGCGTGAGCAGCGTCGAGGTGATGGAGAACTCGCGGCGGAACTCGACGTGCCTGAACAGCAGCTCGACCAGCCACGGCCAGTCGCGCGGGTGCGCGGTGCGGAAGCCGGCCAGCGTCTCGGCCCAGATGCCTTCCAGCGGCAAGGCCGGCAGACTGGCCACGGCGGCCACGGCGAAAGCGACGGCACACGCCAGCAGCGGCGTCCCACCAATCGCCGCCAGCGCCGCGCGCGGCGACGGGCGGCGGCGCAGCAGCCAGGTGGCCTCGAACACCGCCACGACCACCATGAACCCGGTGGACGCGGCGGCGCTTGGATGGCGGGTGAAGAAGGGCAGCGACGCCACCAGCGCGGTCAGCGCCCACACCGGCCGCCACGCCGTGAGGATCACGGTGAGCAGCGCGGTCAGGCCGAGCGCCGGCAGGTGCAGTTCCAACTGGTCGGCCTCGGGTGGTGGACCGCGCGCTACGGTCGCCGGCCGATGACGGCGTAGTCGCGGTCGGTGAAGAGCAGGCCGTTCAGGCGCTCGGCGTGCGCGTCGACGGTCTGCATCACCGCCAGCAGCGGCCCGGCCGGCGCGGCCTCGGCGACGGCCGTCGCGGGTACCGTCTGCAGGCGGCCGCCGGCCGGATACGGCGAGCGGCCCTGCACGCGGACCTCGCCGAAACCCGCCGCCCGCACCAGGAACGACAGGGTGTCGGGATGCACCGGCCGCACGTGGGTGAGGTCGCGCACGTAGCTGTCGAAGAAGGCGCTCCAGCACGCCGGGTTGATCGTCTCGAGCACGATCGTCGCGCCCGGGCGCAGCGCCCGCTGCGCGGCGGCGAGCAGGCGCAGCAGGTAGTCGGGTTCGAGGTGCTCGACGACCTGCGAGGCGATGAGACCGCCGAGGCTTTCCGGCGGCGCCGCCGACAGGAAGCTCAGCGCGTCGGTCTCGTCGACGGTGAAGCCGCGGGCCCGGGAGCGCTCCACCATCTCATGGTTCAGGTCGACGCCGCGCGCCGTGATCCCGGCGTCGTGCAGCAGGCCGAGGAACTCGCCGCGGCCGCAGCCGATGTCGACGACGTCCGTGGCGCCCTCGAACAGCGGGACGTAGTCGGCCATCCGCGCCCGGATCTCGTCCTCGCTGCCGCGATACAGATCCTCGAACGTCGCGTACTGCTGGCTGAAGACGCGATCGCTCGCCAGCATCTGCTGTGGCGAGTCGCCGGCCGGCGGCGGGCTCTCTGCCGCCGGCGTCGACGTGGCTGCCGGCGCCGCCGCCAGGCCGTGCGACAGCTCGCGGCGCAGCGTGTTGGTCGTCTGCTGCACGACGGCCAGCGCGGCGCCGAGTTCCTCGAGGCGCGCCTCGGCGCGCTGGTCGTCGGTGGCCAGCGTCTCGTAGCGTTTCATCAGCTCGTCGTTGAGGCCGCTCAGGGCCGCGGCGAGCCCGCGGCTGAGGCCGTCGATCCGCGCGATCGACTCCTGGGCGTCCTCCGAGAGGCGCCGGGCGATCCCGGCGAACTCGTAGTCCTTGGTGTCGACGTACGGCGTGAGCGACTGCAGGTAGACGACGAGGTGCGACTGGAAGCGGATCGCCTCTTCGATCTGCGTCCGCACGAGGCCGATGGTGGCGGCGATCGAGGCCGTCACCGCGCGCTCGCGCGGGATGCTGCGGTTCACGTGATCGACCAGCGCGCTGTTGAACCGCTGCTGCGCGCCCACCACCGGCTGCATCGTGTGCCACACGAAACGGGCCAGCCGGCCCTTCCAGCCGTCCGGGAACGCCGGCGCCTGGGCGA
The DNA here is from genome assembly GCA_046331325.1 of Vicinamibacterales bacterium. GTDB lineage: Bacteria > Acidobacteriota > Vicinamibacteria > Vicinamibacterales > UBA2999 > CADEFD01. Next base: position 121,809 of record JAXLRB010000002.1, read on the forward strand.
GCAGATCCCAGCTCTGGTTGAGCGGGGTGATCTGGTGCTCGTCCGGACCCGGCGGCGGATGCGGCAGATCACCCAGCGTCTGCAGCGCCGCGTCGACGGCGGTGAGCGCGGCGTTGTAGGCGGCGTCGGCGGCCTCGCGGTCGCGCTTCAGGCGGGCGAGATCCTCGGGCGCGACCGTCCGGATGCCACGCGCGGCCGTCACCGGCCCACCAGGCCTTCGAGGGGGCTGCTGGCCGTGGCGTACAGCTTTTTTGCGATGCGGCCGGCGCGGTGTGCCAGGCGTCCGGCGATGACGGCGTGCTTCATGGCGGCAGCCATCGCCTCGGGATCGCGGGCGCCGGCGACGGCCGTGTTCAGCAGCACCGCGTCGGCGCCGAGCTCCATCGCGATGGCGGCGTCGGAGGCCGTACCCACGCCGGCGTCGACGATGACGGGCACGCGCGACTGCTCGCGGATGATGCGCAGGTTGGTCAGGTTCTGGATGCCGAGGCCGGAGCCGATCGGCGCGCCCGCCGGCATCACCGCCACGGCGCCGGCGTCCTCGAGCTTGCGGCACACGATCGGATCGTCGTTGGTGTACGGCAGCACCACGAAGCCGTCCTTCACCAGGACACGTGTCGCCTCGATGAGGGCCGCGGTGTCGGGGAAGAGCGTGGCTTCGTCGCCGATCACCTCGAGCTTCACCCAGTGCGACATGCCGGCCTCGCGGCCGAGGTGCGCGGTGCGGATGGCGTCTTCCGCGGTGTAGCAGCCGGCGGTGTTCGGCAGCAGCGTGATGACCGAGGTGTCGATGAAGTCGAGCAGCGACGCCGACTTCCGCGTGATGTCGACGCGGCGCACGGCCACCGTGACCATCTCGGTGCCGCCGGCGCGGTGGGCGGCCTGCATCACCTCGTGCGAGGGGTACTTGCCGGTGCCGAGGATGAGACGCGAGCCGAAGGTGCGGCCGGCGATGACGAGCGGATCGGCCGGAGCGGTCATCGACCAGCCTCCGGCGCGCCACCGCCCACGAAATTCACGATCTCCATGACGTCTCCCGGCTGCACCATCGTCGTCTCGAACGTGGCCCGCTTGAGCACGACGAGGTTCAGCTCGACCGCCACACGCCGAGGGTCGACGGTGAGGTGCGCCAGCAGCGCGGCCACCGAGAGAGGGCCGGCGACGTCGTAGGGTTCGCCGTTCAGTTGGATGGTCACGCGCGCGGACGAGTACGCAGGCGAGCGTACTCAGCGCTTCGGAGGCAAGTCAAGGCGCGCGGGGGAGGAGCGGGCGCTCCTCCCCCGGCGAAACGGGCGGGCACTAGTCTTCGAGTTCGACCTTCGTGGCGGCGAGGGTGTTACCCGAGAGGTCGCCTTCGACCTCGACCTTCACGCCCGCCTTGATGGCCGAGCAGGCGATGTTGTCGAACTTCGTCGACGCGCTGGTGGTGACCGTGATGCCCTTCACCGTGAAGGTGAGCGCCGGGCAGGTGCCCGACACGGTGGCGCCCACCAGACCCTCGAGGCGGCCGCCGTTCTTGCCGCCCGGCTGATCCTCGATGGTGATCTTCTCGGCGATGACCGACCCGTCGTCGGTCTTCATGTCGCCCGAGACGTGCACCTTGACGCCCGTGCGGATGGTGGCGCACGAGCCGCCCACGAACACCGTGTTGGCGTCGGTCACGACCTTCACCACGCCGCCGACCACGATCGCCAGCGCCGGGCAGGTGCCGGTGACCTTGGTGACCACCGAGCGGCCCTCGACGTGGCGCGCCTTGAACTTGATCCAGCTCGCGATGTTCGTCGTGGCGTCGTCGTCCTTGAAGCCGCGCGCCTGCACCGAGACGCCGGGCGCCAGGTCGGCGCAGGTGCCGCCCACGAAGTTGGTGGCGGCGTTCACGTCCACCGGCATGGTGCCGAAGAAGATCCGCAGGTCGGGGCAGGCGCCCGAGATCGACGTGATGCGGCCTTCGCCCTCACCGAACTGGCGCTGGCCCTTGATCTCGATGAGACGGGCGCGCAGGCCGCCGCCGGCGAGCGGCACGGTGCTGGCCTTGACCTTCGTGCCGATGCGGATCTGATCGCAGTCGGCGCCGCGGTTGGCCGGGATGTAGGTGGTGAGGGCGTCGGCCTGGATCGCGAGGCCGTCGACCGTCATGGTGATGTTGGGGCAGGTGCCGGTGACGGCCTCGACGCGGCCTTCACCTTCGCGCTCGGTGCCGTTCTGGATCTCGATCGTGGTGGCCACCACCGAGAGCGTCGTGCCCGTGATGGTGAGCATGCCGCGGACTTCGACCGTCTGCGTCGCGGCGAGCTGCGCGCACGACTGGCCCACGGGGAACTTGGTGTTCGCATCCAGGGTGACCGGGATGCCCTGAATCGTCAGGGTCACGGCCGGGCAGGTGCCCGCGACCGCGCTGATGGTGCCCTTCCCCTGGACCGCCAGCTGCTGGCTGAGGCTGCCCGCGAGGACGCCGTTCATCGCCTGTTCCTGCAGGCCGCGCGCACTGGCCGTGCCGGCCACGGCGAGCATCGCCAGGGCGATCACGGCGTTCTTCACGTATCCAATCAGTCTCATGTCGCGTCTCTCCGATACGAAATTGTCATCCGCTCGCTGGCGGTGTCAGGGCGCTCTGGGAAGGCACGATTTCCCGTGCAAAGCGCGTTCCCTACCTCGGCCGTGCCTGTCCGACCGTCGACCGGTGGGAGATTCCGGGCGTTGGTGTGTGTGACGTCCGCGGCACGCGGGCGGGAACAGAAAAAACGTCATGGCAGTTGGTGTCACCGTGTTGGGAATCGCGTCACCTCGATGCGACGACGCACTGAATTCGTTGAGAGAAAGGCACTTACGACTTCGTAACTTTGAACACGTGTTTGACGGGCTCGACGCGCGGATGTACCGTGATCAGTCGGCCCTCCACGGGCCCTGCCGTCTATGAGCGTCGCGCCGTCTGCTGCTGATTCCCTGGGCCTTCCCGACTTCACGTTCGCGGACCTGCACGAGCCGGCCCGCCTTGCCGAACTCCACGCGCGCTTCGTCGACGACGTGCGTCGCGCCGAGCCCGGCCTGTGGGAACGATGGGAGGCCCAGCACGGCGCCGCGCTGGCGCCCGTGGACCGATCGAACCTGCTGCTGGCGCTCGCGCCGCACGTGAGCCGCTTCGTCGCCCGGCTCTTCGCCGTGGGCGAGGCCGCCGAGACGCTGGCCGCCGCGACCCGCGCCTACGACGATCTCTTCCGCTTCAAGATCGACTTCGTGCGCCGGCGCGCGCTGCCGCTGCTGAAGGGCGGCGCGCACGTCGACGCGACGGCCGACGATCACGCCTACGTGCGTGCACTGTGGGGCGACGCCACCGACGCAGGCGCCCGCGAGCTCGCGGTGGCGCGCGCCGGCTGCGCGCTGCTCGATCGCGACGAGGCCGTGCGCGCCGGCACCGACGAGGCGGAGAAGGCGGCGGTGGCCGCCGAGATCGAGATCCTGAAGCGCTGGTGCGCCGCGCACGTGCACGCGCCGGCGACGCGCGACTGGGTGGTGTTCCGCTTCCCCGAGACGCTCGACTTCGCGCATCTCGTGCGCATCACGCGGCCGCGCGCCGACCTGCCGCAGGCGCTGGCCGGCCCCGACGAAGCGTTGCGCCGCCGCGACGGCTTCGCCCTCACCGACGCGCGCTTCAGCACGCGCGAGGTGCTGAGCGAGGTGCACTACTGCGTGCTCTGCCACGAGCGTGACAAGGACAGCTGCAGCAAGGGCCTCGCCGACAAGCAGGGGGCCGTCACCAGCAACCCGCTCGGCATCCCGCTGGCCGGCTGCCCGCTCGACGAGAAGATCTCGGAGATGCACCTGCTGCGCAAGCGCGGCGACGTCATCGGCGCGCTGGCGATGGTGATGATCGACAACCCGATGTGCCCGGGCACCGGTCATCGCATCTGCAACGACTGCATGAAGGCCTGCATCTACCAGAAGCAGGAACCGGTCAACATCCCGCAGATCGAAACCGGCACGCTCACCGACGTGCTGAACCTGCCGTGGGGCGTCGAGATTTACGGCCTGCTCACGCGCTGGAATCCGTTGAACGCCGAGCGGCCGTACGCGCTGCCGTACAACGGCAAGAACGTGCTCGTCGTCGGACTTGGTCCGGCCGGTTACACGCTGTCGCATTACCTGCTGAACGAGGGCTTCGGTGTCGTCGCGATCGACGGCCTGAAGATCGAGCCGCCCGATCCGGCGCTGGCCGGCGGCGCTGGCCGCGCGCCGCAGCCGATCGCGCGGTGGTCGGATCTGTACCGCCCGCTCGACGCGCGCGTGCTCGAAGGCTTCGGCGGCGTCTCGGAATACGGCATCACGGTCCGCTGGGACAAGAACTTCCTGTCGCTGATCCACCTCACGCTGGCGCGCCGCACGCGGATGCGCATCTACGGCGGCGTGCGCTTCGGCGGCGGGCTGTCGCTCGACGACGCCTGGGCGCTCGGCATCGATCACGTGGCGATTGCCGCCGGCGCGGGCCGTCCGACCGTGGTCGACATCCGCCACAACCTGATGCGCGGCATCCGCAAGGCCAGCGATTTCCTGATGGCGCTGCAGCTCACCGGCGCCTTCAAGGCCGACTCGCTGTCGAATCTGCAGGTGCGCCTGCCGGCGGTGGTGATTGGCGGCGGCCTCACCGGTGTCGACACCGCCACCGAGCTCTTCGCCTACTACCCGCTGCAGGTCGAGAAGACGCTCGATCGCTACGAGGCGCTGGTCGCCGCGCAGGGCGAGGCCGCCGTGCGCAAGGGCTACGACGAGGAAGAACGCGCCATCCTCGACGAGTTCCTCGGCCACGGCCGCGCCGTGCGTGCCGAGCGGCAGCGCGCCGCGGCGGCTGGTGAATCGCCGGACTTCGTGCCGCTCGTGCGTCAGTGGGGCGGCGTCACGCTGGCGTACCGCAAGCGCCTGCAGGATTCTCCGGCCTACCGCCTGAATCACGAGGAAGTGACCAAGGCGCTCGAGGAGGGCATCGCGTTCGCCGAAGGGCTCGAGCCCGCCGACGCGCTGGCCGACACGTACGGCCACGTGCGCGCGATGATCTTCAAGACCGCCGAGGGCGAGGTCGAGCTGCCGGCGCGCAGCGTGATGGTGGCGGCCGGCACGGCCCCCAACGTCACCTACGAGAAAGAACATCCCGGCACGTTCGCGCTCGACGGCAAGGCGAAGTACTTCAAGGGCTACCGCGTCGACGCGGGGCCCGACGGCACGCGCCACCTCGTGGAGGACGCCAACGGCTTCTTCACGTCGTACGCGCGGGATGGCCGCTTCGTCAGCTACTACGGCGACAACCATCCCCGCTACAACGGCAACGTCGTGAAGGCGATGGCTTCGGCGAAGCACGGCTACCGCCACGTCGTGCGCCTCTTCGACGACGCCATCGCGACGCTCGACGCGAAGACCCAGCCGGCGCGCGACGCCGCGTGGCACGCCCTCGTGGCCCGCGCCGACGGCGAGTTGCTGGCGCACGTGGAATCGGTCGTGCGCCTCACGCCGACCATCGTCGAGGTGATCGTGAAAGCGCCGGCGGCGGCGCGCCACTTCGAGCCGGGACAGTTCTATCGTCTTCAGAACTTCGAGCGCGGCAGCGTGCGGCTCGAGGCGGCCGGCCGGCCGTCGTCGCTCGTGATGGAAGGCCTGGCGTTGACCGGCGCCTGGGTCGATCGCGAACGCGGCCTGCTCTCGCTGATCACGCTCGAGATGGGCGTGTCGAGCCGCCTGTGCGCCTACCTCCGGGCCGGCGAGCCGGTCGTGGTGATGGGGCCCACCGGGGCGCCGACCGAGATTCCGGAACGCGAAGCGGTGCTGCTGGCCGGCGGCGGCCTCGGCAACGCGGTGCTGTTCTCGATCGCGCGGGCGCTGAAGGCGCGCGGCAGCCGCGTGCTCTACTTCGCCGGCTACAAGAACGGCGCCGATCTCTTCAAGCGCGAGGAGATCGAGGCCGCCACCGATCAGGTGATCTGGGCGAGCGACATGGGGCCCGAGATCACGCCGGGCCGGCCGCAGGACGCCCACTTCCGCGGCAACATCGTGCAGGCGATGGTGGCCTATGCCGACGGCCGCCTCGGCGATCGCGTGGTGCCGCTGCACGAGGTGACGCGCATCATCGCCATCGGCTCCGACCGCATGATGCACGCCGTGCAGCAGGCGCGGCACGGCATCCTGGCGCCGCACCTCACGCCGGCGCACGTCGCCATCGGCAGCATCAACTCGCCGATGCAGTGCATGATGAAGGAAGTGTGCGCGCAGTGCCTGCAGCGCCACGTCGATCCGGCCACCGGGCGCGAGTCGTTCGTGTTTTCGTGCTTCAACCAGGATCAGGAACTCGATCGCGTCGACTTCGAGAACCTGCGGGCGCGTCTCAGGCAGAACAGCGTGCAGGAGCGCCTGGCGGATCAGTGGCTGGCGCATCTGCTCGACGGCGCGGCGACGGCGCTCTCGCACGTGTAAGGGATGCTCGTAACGGCTAGCGGCCAGATGCGAGCGGCTCGCGGCTCGCGGTCCTCGCCGGTGACGCGCGAAGCATTACACTGAACGCGTGCTGTCCCCCGGCCACGTCATCGACGGCCGCTACGAGATCCTCGGTCCGCTCGGCGCCGGAGGCATGGGGCAGATCTACCGCGCGCGTCGCGTGCGGCTCGGCGACGATGTCGCCCTGAAGATGCTGCTGTCGCCCGAGGCCGACATCGAGGCGCGCGAGCGCTTCCTGCGCGAAAGCCGGGCGGCAGCGCAGCTGCGGCATCCGCACATCGTCTCGATCCTCGATTTCGACGCCGACGCCGACGGTCGTCCCTACCTCGTGATGGAGCTGCTGAGCGGCCCCAGCCTGCGCGAGGAAATCGACATGGGCGGCGCGGTGGGCGTGGCGAAGGCGGTGGAAGTGCTCACCGTCGTCGGCAGCGCCCTGCAACTCGCGCACGACCACGGCCTGACGCATCGCGATCTCAAGCCGGCGAACATCGTCGCGCACCGCTACGAGTCCGGCGATCGCGTGTACAAGGTCATCGACTTCGGGCTCGTGTCGCTGCAGGCGCCCGCCGACGCCACGCGGCTGACCCTGCCCTTCACGTTCCTCGGCACCATCGCCTACGCGGCGCCCGAGCAGCTCGGCGGCGACGTCGTCGGACCGGCGGCCGACCAGTACGCGCTGGCCGTCGTCGCCTACGAGATGCTGACCGGCAAGCGGCCGTTCGATGCCGTGGAGCCACTGAAGCTCGCGCAGCAGGTCATGAGCGGCAGCGCGGCGCCGGCGTCCTCCGTGCGGCCGGCACTGCCGCCGGGCGTCGACCAGATCCTGGCGCGCGCGCTCAGTCGCGGCCCCGCCGATCGCTGGCCGTCGATTGCCGCGTTCGTCGAGGCGCTCACCGCCGCCCTCGATGTGCCGGCCCCCGTCGAGAGCGGGGGCACGCTGGATGGCGACGCCCTGCTGTCGCGCTACGACATCGGCGAGGTGCTCGGCCCCGGACGCCTGGGCAGCGTGGTGCGGCGCGGCGTGCATCGCGCGCTGGCGCTGCCGGTGGCGATCCGCCACCTGAAGCGCGAAGGCCAGCCGCAGTGGGAGGCGCTGCGCGCGCGCTTCCTGCAGGAGGCCCGCACGCTGCAGGTGCGGCATCCGCATCTGCTGCACGTGCGCGACTACGGCGAGGACGCGAGCGGCGTGTTCGTCGTCACCGACATCGTCGAAGGACCGAGCCTGCGCGCCGTGCTCGCGCAAGGCGCGCTCGCGTGGGCGCGGGCGCGACGGATGATCCTGCAGATGACCGACGCCGCCGGCGCGCTGCATCGCCACGGCGGGCTGCTCACCGGCGTGAACCCCGACACGATTCGGGTCGCCGGCGCGGCCGGCGCCGATCACGTCGTGCTCACGACCGGCGGCGTGCGCGCGTTGTCGGACGTGCTGGCGACGATGCGCGAGTCGCAGCTCCGCGGCCAGGAATCCGCCGATCTCGAACTGCCATATCTCGCGCCCGAGGTGCTGATGGGGCGGGCCCCCGACGTCCGCACCGACCTCTTCACGCTCGGCGTCGTCGCCTATCAGCTGCTGACGGCGCGGGTGCCGTTCACCGCGCCGACGTTGCCGGAGCTGCTCGGCGCGATGCTCACGACGGCGCCGCCGGCCATCGATGCCGCCGCGGCGCCGGCCGCCGCGCGCGAGGCCATCGTGCGGTGTCTCGCGCCGTCACCCGACGCGCGTGGATCGCTCGACGACCTGCAGCAGGCCGTTCGCGCCGCCGTCTGAGCGACGGTGCGTCCCTGCTCAGGCGCGCACGGCGCGCGCCGGCAGCGCCTCGTCGTCGGCGGCGTCGCGCAGCTTCGCGGCGAGCCAGCCATCCACCGACGCCGCGCCGCCGCCGGCGAACACGATCGGCAGGGCGAGGGCCAGCGCCAGCAGGTGGTATTCGAAGCCCTCGCCAGCCTGGCCGCCGGTCCAGTTCATGAAGAAGCCATTGGGCAGGTGCGACGTGACGACGGCGCCCACCATCACGGCGGCGATGCCGAGCGCGGTCACCCGTGACAGCAGGCCGGTGACGAGTGCCGCGGCGCCGAGACTCTCGGCCAGCACCACCAGCGCGGCCACCGCCCATGGCAGACCCACCGTGCCGGTGAGGAAGCCCATCGTGCCGGTGAACCCATAGCCACCGAACAGCCCGATCGTCTTCTGCAGGCCGTGCGGCAGGATGACCAGGCCCAGCACGATGCGCTGGACGAGACGGATGGTGGAGGCGTCGGTGGCGAGCAGGCGGGTCAACATGTCGGGTCCCCTGTGTATAGATTGAACGATAATCGTTCAAACAGGTAAATGCCGAAGGGCCACCGGAGGTTTCACGGGCGGGGAACGCACCGGTCGAGGCGCCCGAGGCTGGGCGCCTAGCCGGCGTCGCGGTCGGCCCGGCGGCCCTTCGCCCGGGCGGCGGCGCGCAGGTCGGGGTCGCGCGCCTCGTCGAGGGTCCGCAGCAGCGCCTCGATCGCCGGCCGCGACAGGTGCCCCAGCAGGCCCTGTACGGCGTGGTGCAGCGGCTCGTCGATGCGGGCGAGCAGGGCGAGGCCCTCGTCGGTGATGCGCGTCGTGACCACGCGGCGATCGCTGTGCTCGCGCGAACGCACCACGAGGCCACGCTTTTCCAGCCGGTCGAGCAGGCGCGTCACGTCGGGATCGCGGGTGACCAGGCGGGCGCCGATCTCGGAGCAGGCGTGGCCCTCGGTGCCGGCGCCGCGCAGGATGCGCAGCACGTTGTACTGCACCTCCGAGAGTCCCGCCGGCTTCAATACGGCCGCGAGCTCGTCGGTGAGCTGACCGGCGGTGCGGACGAGGCTCAGGTAGGCCTCTTCCTCGAGGCTCTTGAAGGGGCGATTCTGCTTGAGATCGCGCTGCAGCTGGCTCACGGGAGAGGACCGTACCGTCTGGCCGCGGGCCGTGTCAATGCGGAGATACGAGGTCGAGCCCGGCCACGGCCGCCCCGACCAGGGCGGCCTGATCGTTGAGGATGACGTGCACCGGCACGGACCGCAGCAGCGCGGCCATCGGCGCCTTGTCGAGGAACGGGCCCATGAAGCGGCGCTCGACCAGCGGCAGCACGCGCGGCGCGATGCCGCCGCCCACGAACAGGCCCGCCGTGGCCACCGCACGCAGGGCCAGGTTGCCGGCCTCGGCGCCGTAGGCCTCGACGAAGAGATCGAGCGTGCGCGCGCATTGCCGGCAGGTACCGGCCGCGGCCGCCGCCGACACCTGCGCGGTGCCGCCTGGCGCCGCGAACACGCCGGCCACCTCGCACCGATCGCCGCCGTGGAAGAACGTCGCCACGTGCACGAGGCCGATGCCCGAGACCACGCGCTCGATGTCGACGCGGCCGATCTCGGCGCGGATGTGCCGCACGAGCGCGAGCTCGTCGTCGGTGCGCGCCGCGAAGTCGGAGTGCCCTGCCTCGGAGGGCACGGGCAGCAGCCGTCCATTCACGCGGTGCAGAATCGCCTCGCCGAGGCCGGTGCCGGCGGCGATGAGCGCGGCGTTGCCGTGCGGGTTCGGCGTGCCGGCCTGCAGCGTGCGCAGTTCGTCGGCGGTGAGCACGGGCACCGCGCAGGCCATCGCCTCGAGATCGTTGAGCAGCCGCAGGTGCGGCACGCCGGTGGCGGCGACGACCTCGGCGGCGCGGACGCGCCACGGCACGTTCGTCATCGTCACCTGGCCATCGACGACGGGCCCGGCGACGCCGAGGGCGACCACCGACACGCGCGGATCGATGGGACCGAGCGCCGCGGACAGCAGCGACGGCAGGTCGTCGTAGTCGAGCGTGCGCACGCTGTGCACGCGCACCAGACGCGGACGCGGACGTTCGACGGCGAAGTAGCCGACGAGCGTTTTGGATCCACCGATGTCGGCTGCGAGGATCATGTGCCGATTGTATGGCGGACGCCGCGATCCGCGTTGACAGCAACGCGTCGCTGCGCCATCGTGAGGTGTCGATGTCCGCGGATCCCACCAACCCCGCCGCCACGCTGGCGGCGCCGATCACGGCGCCGGGGGCGCGCGACGTGCTGGGGATGTATCCCGCGCTGCGCGAGGACCACATCCGCTACCTGCAGAAGTGGGGCTTCGTCACGCCGGCCCAGCGTGGCGGGGGCACGCAGTTCTCGTTCCAGGACCTCAGCCTGCTGCGCCAGATCCACGGCGAGCTGCAGCGCGGCGTCGCATTCCGCGCGGCGCTGCGCGAACTGCAGGCCGAGAAGCAGGGCCAGCTGGCGTTCGACTTCCGTCTCGACGCCGAGCCGGCGCGCATCATCGAGCTGGCGCGCCGCGAGCCGCCGTCGCCGGCGGCCAGGTCGGCGGTGGCCGACGTCGCGCGTGACGCCTCGCGTCCGCTGACGCGCGCCGAGCAGCTCTTCCTCGACGGCTCGCTGCTCGACGACGGCACGCCCGAGCGGCAGCAGGACGCCGCCCGTGCCTACCGGCGTGCGCTGCACGAGGATCCGAACCTCGTCGCCGCGCTCATCAACCTGGCCAATATCCGCTACGCGTGCGACGAGCTGCCCGAGGCGCAGGCGCTCTACGAACGCGCGTTACGGCTCGACGACTCGTTCTTCGAGGCGTGGTTCAACCTCGGCAACATCCATCACGATCTCGGACGCCATGCCGAGGCGGTGGAAGACTACCGGCGGGCGCTGTCGCTGAACGGCCAGTACGCCGAGGGCCACTTCTACCTGGCGGTCACGCTCGAGAAGCTGGGCCGGTCGGCGGAAGCGCGGCAGCACTGGCGGGCCTACCAGTTCCTGGCGCCGGATGGCGAGTGGGTGGACCTGGCGAAGGAATTCGGCGACGAGCCGCCGCCGAAGCCCTGAGGCGCCTCAGCGCCAGCGCGAGTCGTCGGGCGCCGGCCGCGCCCGCGGCGATCGCTTCACTTTGTACAGGCCGCAGTCGTGACACCACGACTCGGGATTGAAGCCGGTGGTCCCGGCCATCGGCAGCACGTCGCGGTGCCCGCAGCACGCCGGGCTCTCCGCCTCGGCGGGACGCTGCCAGCGGCAGGTCTGGAAGCGCTGCTGCGCCTCCGACAGCGGCGGCGGGGCGCTAGGCGAGTTCGAGTCCAAGCGCGGTCTCCATGGCTTTCCAGTCGCGGCGCTGTTCCGCCGACACGAGGGTGAGCGCGCGTCCGCTGGCGCCGGCGCGGCCGGTGCGTCCCACGCGGTGCACGTAGGTTTCCTTGGTGTCGGGCACCTCGAAGTTCACCACCACCGCGATGCCGTCGATGTCGAGGCCGCGGGCGGCGATGTCGGTGGCGACGAGCACGGGATGCGCGCCCGAGCGGAAGCCCTCGACCGCGCGCTGGCGATCGAGCTGCGAGCGATCGGCGTGCAGCGCGGCGGCGCGCACGCCCTTGGCCTGCAGGCTGCGGGCCACCTTGTCGGCGCCGATCTTGGTGCGGACGAACACCAATACCGGACCGTCGGCCTCCTGGCGCAGGAACCTGGCCAGCCAGTCGACCTTGTCGCGCGTCTCGACTTCCTCGATCGCGTGCGTGATGGTGCGCGCGGCGCCCTGCCGACGGCCGATCTGGATGTAGCGCGCGTTGCGCTGCATCTCGCGGGCGAGCGAGATGATCTCGTTCGGCATCGTCGCCGAGAAGAGCACCGTCTGCCGGTCCTTCGGCAGCGCGCCGAGGATGCGCTGCACGTCGGGCCAGAAGCCCATGTCGAGCATGCGGTCGGCCTCGTCGAGCACCAGCGTCTGCACGCGGGTGAAGTCGCACGAGTCGTGACGCATGTGGTCCATCAGCCGGCCCGGCGTGGCGACGACGATGTCGACGCCGGCCTTGAGCGCGCGTTCCTGCGGGCCCATCTCGACACCGCCGTACACCGGCACGCTCGAACACGGCGTGTGGTAGGTGAGGCCGACGATGGTGTCTTCGATCTGCGAGGCCAGTTCGCGGGTGGGCGCGAGGATGAGCGCGCGGGTGTAGAACTCGCGCTGGCCGTCGCCGTACGGCGGCTGCTCGGTGAGCAGGCGCTGCAGGATCGGCACGACGAAGCCGAGGGTCTTGCCGGTGCCGGTCTCGGCGCACGCGACGACGTCGTGGCCCTCGAGCGCCAGCGGAATCACCGCCGTCTGCACGGCGCGCGTGTCTTCGTAGCCCATGTCGGCGCAGCCGGCCATGAGGCGGCTGTCGAGGCCGAGCGAGGCGAACGTGCGCGACGGAATGTCGTCGCCGAGTTCCCAGGGGATGTCGGTGGCGATGTCCGGGGCCGGCATGTCCGCCGGGCTCGAAGAGGTGCGTCGGCGGCCGCGGCCACCGCTGCGGCGTCTGGGCGGTCGGGACGAAGGGCGGGACGTCAAAGCGGAAGAACTAGCGGGCGCGGAAGGTGATGATGCCGCGCACCGGATCGTACGGCGACACGCCAACGGTGACGCGGTCGCCGGGCACGACCTTGATGCGGAAGCGGCGCATGCGCCCGCTCAGCTGCGCCAGCACTTCATGGCCCGACTCGGTCTGCACGCGGTACAAGCCGCCGCTGTGCACCGCGACCACGGTGCCCTGCATGTCAATCAGATCGTCTTTGCTCAAGGAAGCTCCAAACAAGAAGTGTGCCACACGACGCTCGGCGGCGTCCACCTCGGCGTCGTACGCCGGACGACGCATCGCCTGGCCCCGCTGGCCTGGCCACGGCCCGCCGGCGGCGCCCCATGTTCTATGATCGCGGCGACGTCCGCAATGCCACCCCTGCCGCCCGCCCTTGCCGTCGGAGCCCAGTACGACAGCCTGCTCCAGACGGCGCTGACGCAGTTCTTCGAGCGTGCCACGCTCGAAACCGAGACGGTGCCGTCGCCGTCGTCCGACGGCCGCCTGGCCATCGAACCCACCGGCGACCCGTCGGCCCTGTCGGTGCGCTGGTTCGGCACCCGCTATACGCTGCGCGTCGGCCCGTCGCGGCCGTTCACGCCGCACGAGGTCCGCTTCGCGCGCGCCATCGGCGCCGTGCTGTCGGCCCGCTACCGCGCCATCCTCAGTCCGCAGCTGATGGTGGAGCGCGGCGATCTCTTCCGCGGCGAGATCGAGGATCGCTACGTGGGCGCCTTCTTCGATCGCGCGCCGTACACCGTGCAGGCCAACGTGCCGGCGGTGACCGATCGCGTCGCGCTGGCCATCGAGATGATGCGCGTGGCCGCGCTCTCGACCTACGAGAACCAGCCGATTTCCACGGGCGTGCTGCTGCTGGGCACCGACGAGGATCCGGTGGGGCAGTATCCCGCCGCCGAACGCGACGCCGTGCATTACACGGGGGCGCTGGCCTCGATCAAGAGCTTCTACCGGCTGGCGGATGGCCTGCGCACCGTGTTCCTCGTGAACAAGTCCGGCCGCCTGCTCGACATCGTCGACATCGAGCGCTGGGCCGGGGCCGCCGGTCCGACCGACATCGACGTGCCGTGCGCCCGCACCTACGCCGGCCATGCCCGCGCCACCGTGTCGGGCGCGCATGTGTGCGTGGTGCTGAACCCGCGGCGCGAAATCAAGGTGTTCGCCGAGGGCGCGCAGGTCTTCAGCTTCAGTCACGCCGACTGGCGCCTGCTCGACCAGACGTCGAAGTACGCGATGTGGCAGACCGCGGTCGGCAACCCGGCGCTCGCCGAACGGCTGTTCCGCAGCGCCCTCGATCTCTCCGATGCGCGGCAGGGCGCGCTGTTCGTCGTGCTGCGCCGTCCCATCGACTCGCTGGCGCAACTGGTGGCCGCCACCGACCGGCTCGACATGGAGTTCGTGAACCACCCCGGCGGTCCCGGCGTGCCCTCGCGCCGCGATCTGCTGCATCTGCTCGCCGGCCGCACCATCACGGAGCTCGACCCGAACGTGCTCGCCGCGCTGGCGACGCTCGACGGCGCCACGGTGGCCGATGTCGGCGGCACGCTGCTGGCGGTGGGCGCGATTCTGCGGCATCCGCTGACGAGCGAGCAGGCCAAGTCCGACGGACTCGCCGAGGGCGCGCGCACGACGGCCGCGCTGGCGGCCAGCCGTTTCGGCCCCGTGCTGAAGGTGAGTGAAGACGGCCTCATCACCTTCTACGACGGCGGACGCATCTGGGATCTGTGATCCCGCGCTGGCGCGATCCCGCTCCGAGCAAGTAAGATCGCGGCCTCCCCTGACGGTCGTCCTGCATGCACGTATTCCTCACAGGCGGCACCGGCTACATCGGTGCGGCCATCCTCGACGCCCTCATCAAGCACGGGCATCACGTCACCGCGCTCGTCCGCGACCCCGAGAAGGCGGCGCGGCTCGATGCCCGTGGCGCGACGCCGCTGATGGGTGAGCTGGCGTCGCCGAAGCGCTACGCGGCCGCGGCGGCCGCGTCTGAGGTCGTGGTGCACGCGGCTGCCGACGGCGGTCCGCGCACCGCGCCGGCCGATCGCCAGTTCCTCGACGCGATGCTGCCGGCGCTGGCCGGCGCCGGCGCGCCGCGCGCCCTGGTCTACACGTCGGGCATCTGGACGATTGGCGCCGCGCCCGGCGGCGCCGACGAATCCGCGGCGATCGCGCCGGCCGAGATCTCGGCGTGGCGCACGCCGCACGAGCATCTGGTGCTCGACGCCCACGGTCCAACGCTGCGCACGGTGGTCGTGCGTCCCGGCATCGTCTACGGCAGCGCGCGCGGCATCGTGTCCGACATGCTGAAGGACGCGCTGAACGGCCTGGTGCGGGTCATCGGCGACGGCCAGAACCACTGGCCGCTCGTCTACGACCGCGACCTCGGCGAGCTGTACGCGCGCCTGGCGGTGGCTCCCGAGGCGTCGGGCATCTACCACGCCACCGACGACGAAGTGGAATGCGTGGCCGACATCGCCCAGGCGCTCGCCTCGCACGTCGATCCGCCGGCCGACATCCGTTACGTGCCGCTGCCCGAGGCGCGCGCCAAGATGGGACCGTGCGCCGACGCCCTGGCGCTCGATCAGGTCGTGCACAGCCCGCGCGCCCGCGCGCTCGGGTGGGCGCCGACCATGCGCGGCATCACCGGCAACGCGCCCCGCCTGTTCGAGGAGTACGGCGCGCCGCGGGGCGCGGGTGATCGACCTTTCGGTCGTCGTGCCGGCCGACGGCGAGCACGACGTCGTGCCGGCGCTGGCGCGCCTGGCGCCGGCCGTCGCCGCCCTCGGCGTGCCCGCGGAGATCCTCGTCGCCTCGACGTCGCCGCAGGCGGCGCTGCCGCATGGCGCGCGCGCGATCCGGGCGCCGCGACCGGGCTATGGCGCGGCGCTGGCCGCCGGGTTCTCGGCCGCGCGCGGCGCGTGGGTGCTCACGATCGACACCGACGTGCTCGAGCCCGGCACGGTCATCACCGATCTCTGGTCGCAACGGCACGACGCCGACGTGTCGATCGCGTCGCGCTACGTGCCCGGCGGCGAGGCGCACATGCCGGGCTGGCGCGTGCGCGGCAGCCGCCGCCTGAACGCGGTGTTCGGCCGCGGGCTGTCGCTGGGCGTGCGCGACATGTCGAGCGGCGTGCGCCTCTATCGGGCGCCGGTGCTGGCCGCGGTGGGCGCGCTGCCCGACGGCCTCGAGGCCTTGCAGACCGTGCTCGTGAAGGTCTACGCCGAGGGCTGGTCCGTTCGCGAGGTGCCGTTCGTCTACCGCGTCGCGCCCGACGGCGTCTCGCACGAGCGGGCGTCGCGGTTCGCCCGCGACTACCTGCGCACGTTCTGGCGGCTCTGGAAGCTCCGTAACTCGATCGAGTGCGCCGACTACGACGCCCGCGCCCACGACAGCGCCATCCCGCTGCAGCGCTACTGGCAGCGGGAGCGGCATCGGCACGTCACCGACCTCATCGCCGGCGAGGGGCCGGTGCTCGACGTCGGCTGCGGATCGAGCCGCATCATCGGCGCGCTGCCGCCGGGATCGGTGGCGGTGGACGTGTTGCTCCGCAAGCTGCGGTATGCGAAACGCTTCGGCCGGCCGCGCGTGCACGCCTCCGGCTTCGCGCTGCCGTTCGCCGACGCGTCGTTCCCGTGCGTGCTCTGCTCGCAGGTGATCGAGCACGTGCCGAAGGACTCGCCGATCCTGTCGGAGCTGGTGCGCACGCTGAAGCCGGGCGGGCGGCTCGTGCTCGGCACCCCCGACTACGCGAACTGGGAATGGGTGGTCACCGAGAAGCTGTACGGCTTCTTCGCGCCCGGCGCCTACGCCGACGAGCACATCGCGCACTACACGCGCGCCGAGCTCATCGATCGTTTCGAGCGGCTGGGGTTCCGTCACGAGGCCACGCGCTACATCCTGCGCGGCGAGCTGATCCTGGCGTTTCGCAAGGCGTAGCGGCGCCGGCCGCCGCGGCTGGTTTCTTCGCCGGTATACTCGCCGCATGACGTCTCGTGCCACCATCCTGCCGGTCCTGATGGCCGGTCTTGCGGCATGCTCCGCGCCGGCCACCACCCCCGCGCCCGTCGCGGCGCCGGTCACCGCGACCGGACCGGCGGAGGCGGAGATCACCGCCGCCCGCATCGCCGCGCACACCCGCATTCTGTCGAGCGATCTTTTCGAGGGGCGCGGCCCGGCCACGCGTGGCGGCGATCTCGCCACGACCTACCTCGCCACGCAACTCGCGCTGGCCGGCGTCGCACCCGCCGGCGACCACGGCACCTATTTCCAGCAGGTGCCGGTCGTCGAGTCGACCGTCGACCGCGGCTTCTCGCTGAGCGTCCCCGGGCGCACGTTCAAGTATCTCGACGACGTCGTGGCGTTTTCGGGCGTCGAGGATCCGAGCGTGACGGTGAAGGGCGAGGTGGTGTTCGTCGGCCACGGCATCGTCGCGCCCGAGCAGAAGTGGAACGACTACGAGGGCGTCGACGTGAAGGGCAAGTGGGTGCTCGTCATGGTGAACGACCCGCCGGCCCCGTCGAGCGAGCCGGATCTGTTCGGCGGCAAGGCGCTGACCTACTACGGCCGCTGGACCTACAAGTTCGAGGAAGCGGCGCGTCAGGGCGCCGCCGGTGCGCTGCTGATCCACACCGACGAATCGGCGACGTATCCCTGGCAGGTGGTGCAGTCGTCGTGGACCGGCACGCAGTACTCGCTGCCGCCCGAACCCGGCGCGCCGGCACTCGGCGTGAAGGCGTGGATCGCCAACGACGCCGCGAAGGACCTCGTGACGAAGGCCGGCCGCAGCCTCGACGCGCTGCGCGCCAGCGCCTCGATGCGCGGCTTCAAGGCGGTGCCGCTCGGCATCACCGCGACCGCGACGCTGAAGCAGGCCTCGGCCCGCAAGCAGTCGCCGAACGTCGTCGGCGTGCTGAAGGGCGCCAACGAGGGGCAGGCGGTGGTGTTCACGTCGCACTGGGACCACTTCGGCATGCGGGCGGCGGCGCCGAACGACCCACCGAACGCCGATCGCATCTTCAATGGCGCCTACGACAACGCCTCGGGATGCGGCGCCGTGCTGACGATCGCGCAGGCGATGGCGCGCGCCGGCGCGAAGCCCGCCCGCTCGATCTATTTCGTGTTCACGACGGCCGAGGAAGCCGGCCTGCTCGGCAGCGAGTTCTTCGCGCAGCACCCGCCCATCCCGATGGCGCAGGTGGCCGCCAACATCAACATCGACGAGGCGAATCCGCTCGGCCACACGAAGGACATCGCGCTGCTCGGCTCGGACCGATCGTCGCTCGGCGGCATGCTGGCCGCCATCGCGAAGGAGCGCGGCCGCACGGTCGGGCACGACGCCCATCCCGAGCGCGGCTACTTCTTCCGTTCGGATCACTTCCCGCTGGCCAAGGCCGGCGTGCCCGCGTTGTCGCTCACCGAGCCCGAGGACTTCGAGGGGCCGAACGCGGCGATGCTGAAGGCGAAGCAGGCCGCCTACAACGACAAGGACTACCACCAGCCGTCCGACCAGTTCGACGAGACGTGGGATTTCAGCGGCGCTGCCGACGACATGAAGCTGCTGGCCGCGCTGGCCTGGCGCATCGCCGCCGAGTCGGCGATGCCGACCTACAACACGGGCGATCAGTTCGCCCAGGTGAGGACCAAGTGAGCACGCCGGCTCTGGTGACGCTCGACGACATCCGCGCCGCTGCCGACCGCGTCCGCAGCGCGGCCGTACGCACGCCGGCGCTTCAGGTGCCGTGGCCCGGTCCCGAGCCGGCGCACCGGTTCTTCATCAAGTGCGAGAACCTGCAGCCGATGGGCGCCTTCAAGGTGCGTGGCGCCTTCAACATGCTGGCGCAGCTCACCGACGACCAGCGCGCGCGTGGCGTGGTGACCTACTCGTCGGGCAACCACGGCCAGGGCGTGGCGATGGCGGCGCACGCCATGGGCGTGCACGCCGTGATCGTGATGCCCACCACCGCGCCGGCGGTGAAGGTCGAGGGCGTGCGCAGCTACGGCGCCGAGGTGATCTTCGAAGGCACCACCTCGATCGCGCGGCAGCAGCGCGCCGAGAAGGAAGCCGCCGCGCGCGGACTCACCGTGATCCCGCCGTTCGATCACCCGATGGTGATCGCCGGCCAGGGCACCGTGGGCCTCGAGCTGCTCGAGCAGGTACCGGATCTGGCGACGGTCTACGTGCCGATGGGCGGCGGCGGTCTGATCGCCGGCGTCTCGACGGCGCTGAAGCTGTCGCGGCCGTCGGTGCGCGTCATCGGTGTGGAGCCCGTGGGCGCGATGAAGATGCGCGCCGCGCGCGATGCCGGGCATCCGGTGACGCTCGAGAAGACGGCCAGCATCGGCGACGGCATCATGAACATGCGCGCCGGCGACATCACCTTCGCGCACGTGCAGCAGCACGTCGACGAGCTGGTGGCCGTGCCGGACGAGGCGATGGCGAAGGCCGTGGGCTGGCTGTTCAGGAACGGACGCATCGTGTCCGAGCCGAGCGGCGCGGCGCCCACCGCGGCGGCGATGCTGGGGCTGGGCGGACCGGTCGGCACCGTCGTCGCGATCGTGAGCGGCGGCAACGTGCAGCCGGATCACTTCGCGAAATACATCACGAGCTAGGCAACTGACGCGCGGCGGCGATGGCGTCGTCGAGCGTGGTGACGGCCCCGTCGAGTTGACGCTCGTAGATCGCTTTCAGGATCTCGCCCATGCGCGGACCGGGCGTAACGCCGAGCGCGATCAGGTGGCGGCCGAGCAGCAGCGGCTTCGGCGCCTCGTGTTCCACGCCGAGGGCGCGGGCGCGCTCGAGGAACCACTCCATCGCCGAGCAGTCGAAGGTGCCGGTGCGGCCGCGGCAGTCGGCGCGGCAGAACCTCACCAGCAGCTCCATGTCGACGCGGGCGGCGAGGCGCCGGAAGGCGCCGTCGCGCACGGTGTCTTTCGCCTTGTAGAAGGCGCTCGGCCGCAGGTGCTCGGCGGTGATCGCCAGCACCTGGCCGCGCACGTCCACGCCGTCCATCGTCTGCACGTTGAAGCGATCGAGCAGTGCCGTGGCTGGCGCGACGCCGGCGGCTTCGTGGCCCGGCGACCGCCAGCGGCCGTCGATCATCGCGGTGGTCGCGGGCTTGCCAAGGTCGTGACACACGGCGCTCAGCATCACGACGGCCAACCCGGGCCGCGCGAGGTCGGCGTTGAGCCGACGCGCCTCGTCGATCACCATCAGCGTGTGCGTCCAGACGTCGCCTTCCGGATGCCACTCGGGGTCCTGCGGGCACGTGTAGAGTGGCACCATCTCGGGCAGGATCTGCTCGACCACGCCGAGCGCGCGCGCCAGTGCGAAGCCGATCGATGGCCGCTCGGCCACGAGCAGCAGCTTCTCGAACTCGCCCCACAGGCGCTCGGCTGGCAGGTCGTCGAGCGGGATGGCGCGGCAGATCGCGGTCGCCCCGTCGTCGAGAGAGGCCTCGAACCGGGCGGCGAACTGGAGGGCACGTAGCACGCGCAGGCTGTCGTCGGCGAAGGTGCGCGGATCGACGACGCGCAGCGTGCGCGACGCGATGTCGGCGCGGCCGCCCCACGGGTCTTCGTAGGCGTCGGTGAGCGGATCCCAGCCGATCGCGTTCATCGTGAAGTCGCGGCGGCGCGCGGCCTCGGCGAACGGCATGTCGGGATCGCCCTCGACCGTGAACGCCGTGTGCCCACGGCCGCTCTTCGACTCGCGACGCGGCAGGGCCACGTCGATCGGTCCGAGCTTGTAGACGGGGAACGCGCGGCCCACCGGCTCCACGCGGCCGATCGCCGCCAGCATCGACGCCAGCGCGTCCTGCGGGATGCCGAACACCTCGAGGTCGAGGTCCTTCGAGGCGCGGCCCATCAGGCGATCCCGCACGAAGCCGCCGACGACCAGCGCGCGTCCCCCGCGGGCCCGCGCGGCGCGCGCCACGGCCAGCGCGAGCTCGAGGGGTGTGGATGACTCGGCCGCCATGTCTCATCCTAGCGCGCGACGTACGCGGATCCCGCGCGGAGTCCGCGTCTTTCCAGACTTCAGACCCGGCCCCTTGTGGAAAAGTACAATCGCGGGCGATGACCACCCTCGATCGCTTGCTCTCGGATCTCGTCGCCATCGACTCGGTGAATCCCACGCTGGTGCCCGGCGCGGCGGGCGAGGCCACGGTGGCGCGGCGGATCATCGAGGAGCTCGACGCCATCGGCCTCGCGGTCGAGGTGCAGGTGGTGGCGCCAAGCCGTCCCAACGTGGTGGGTACCCTGCGGGGGCGCGCGCCGGGACGCTCGCTGATGCTCTGCGGGCACATCGACACCGTGGGCGTGAGCGGCATGGACGCACCGTTCGATCCGGTGCTGAAGGACGGTCGCCTCTACGGCCGCGGCGCGCAGGACATGAAGGGTGGCGTCGCGGCGATGATCGACGCCGTGCGCGTGGTGGCCGAGAGCGGCGGGCTCGACGCCGGCGAGGTGATCGTGGCCTGCGTCGTCGACGAAGAACACTCGAGCATCGGCGCCGACGCGCTGGTGACGCGCTGGCGCGCCGATGCCGGCGTGGTGACCGAGCCGACCGACCTCGACATCGCGATCTGCCACAAAGGCTTCGCGTGGAGCGAGATCGTCACCACGGGGAAGGCCGCGCACGGCAGCCGTCCGGCCGACGGCATCGACGCCATCGTGCACATGGGACGTGTGCTCGTCGAACTCGGCGTCCTCGACACCTCGCTGCAGGCGGGTGCGCGGCATCCGCGGCTGGGCAGCGCGTCGCTGCACGCGTCGACGATCACCGGCGGCCACGAACTGAGCAGCTATCCGGATCGCTGTGCCCTGCAGGTGGAACGGCGCACGATCCCCGGCGAGCCAGCGGGCGCGTTCGATCGCGAGGTCGACGCGATCCTCGCGCGTCTGGCCGCGGCCGATCCCGCCTTCAAAGGCGTGGCGACGCCGCTCTTCTCACGCCCGCCCTACGAGATCGATCCCGCGCATCCGCTGCCCGGGATGCTCGCCGGCACGGCACGCGCCGCCGGGTGCCGCGCCGACACCATCGGCATGAGCTTCTGGACCGACGCCGCGGTGCTCGGCGACGCCGGCATTCCGTCCGTGCTCTTCGGGCCGACCGGCGCCGGGTTGCACAGCGTCGAGGAATGGGTGGACCTGGCCAGCGTGCGTCAGTGTCGCGACGCGCTCGCGGCGCTCATCCGCGAGTGGTGCCGCTGAGCTGTAACTGGGTCTGTCACGGTCACCGACGGCAACGCTGTGTCTCCACGCGGTGACCGTGACAGACCCCGTTACAACTCAGCGGTCGTGCCAGATGCCGCGCAGCACGAACGCCACGTTGGCGGGACGCTCACCCAGGCGGCGCATGAAGTACGGGAACCACTGCTTCCCGAACGGCACGTAGACGCGCACCTTGTAGCCGTCGGCCAGCAGCGCCGCCTGCAGATCCCGGCGGATGCCGTAGAGCATCTGGAACTCGAAGCGATCGCGGCCAACGCCGCGCGCCGCCGCCTCGGCCTTCACGGCGTCGATCATCGCCGGATCGTGCGTGGCGAACGCCGGATACGGATTCGCGGCCAGCAGCTGGCCGGCGAGCCGCACGTAGGCGGCGTTCACGTCGTCCAACCGGTGATACGACACGGTGCGCGGTTCGTTGTAGGCGCCCTTCACGAGGCGCACGCGCGCACCGAGCCGGTTCAGTCGATCGACATCCGCGTCGCTGCGTGTCAGGCACGACTGGATCACCGTGCCGACCTCGGTGAAGCCCAGCCCGCGCACGGTCTCGAGGATCTCGAGCGTGGCCTCGGTGTAGGGCGAGTTCTCCATGTCGATGCGGATGAAGAACCCGTGCGGCTGCGCCGCCTCGAGCACGCGGCGCAGGTTGTCGATGGCGGTGGCGCGATCGACGTCGAGGCCGAGCTGCGTCAGCTTCAGCGACAGGTTGCGCTCGACGCCCGCCTCGACGATGGCGCGGATGATCTCGCCGTAAGCGGCGGCCGCCGCCGCGGCGAGGTCGGCCGAGGCCACGCTCTCGCCGAGGTAATCGAGCGAGATGCCGAAGCCGCGGGCACCGAGCCCGCGGGCGATCTCGATGGCCTCGGGTGTCGTCTCGCCGGCGATGAAGCGGCGCGCGAAACCGTGGCCCGGCGCCATGCCGTAGCGCGACACGACGCGCCGCAACAGATCGATCCGGGCGAGGGTGTGGAAGACCGCCTTGGACGTGGCAGCGAGCATCAGACAGCGGCCGGCGCCGGCAACAGATGTTCGATGCCGCGCGCGTAATAACGGAGCAGATTGCGATCGCGCACGCGGAACCGGCCGTCGTCGCGGGCGATGATGCCGCGATCCTCGAGCGGACCGGCCGCCGCGGCCATGACGGCCGGCGCCTCCGACTGCTCGAGGTTGGCGCCGGTCGCCTTCAGCGCATCGATGCGCGCCTTCAGCGCGTCGAGCAGCTCGGCGTCCGACATCGATGGCCCGAGCGCCGAGGCCATGAGCGCCGTGGGCAGCACCTTCACCTGGCGCCCGATCACCTGCATCAGATGCTGGCCGAGCTCGAGCACCGAGGTGCGCGACTCGGCGTTGAAGCCGCCCACCTCGACCGGCGGGCCGAAGGTGACGAAGGCGCGGCTGCGGTAGCCGACCGCGTAGCGCACCATCTCGGCCACCTCGCGGCTGAACGCGCGCTGGGCGCGCTTCACTTTCTGGCGGGCCAGCACGTGGTCTTCGAGCACGAGGTCGTAGGCGATCGACACCGGCACGACCACCAGCTCGGGCAGCCCGGCCTGCAGGCAGGCGGTGAGCAGGCCGGTCTTCGGGCTCTTGATCTCGCCGCTGTAGCTGCGGCCGCCTTCCGGGTAGAAGAAGAAATCCTGCGTCCGCAGCAGCTCGGCCACGTAGGCCTTGAGCGTGATGTGGTACGCCGGGTCCTTGGTGTTGCGGCGGATCGGCAGCGCGCCGACGACGTGGCGCTGGATGAGGCCGAGTGGGCCGCCGAACAGGTTGATGCCGGCGGCGATCACCGGCGGACGCAGCCCGGCGTCGTCGAGCGCCAGCAGCTCGAGCAGGTAGTCCATGTGGCTGCGGTGGTTCGACGCGTAGACCACGCGCCGTCCCGACGCCACCGTGTCCTTCGCGATCTGGACGTGCTCGTCGAAGCGATCGAGCTTGCGCAGGATCGGATAGAGCGGGTACTCGAGCGCCCGGTACAGCTCATAGCGCTGCGTGGTGCGCAGTTCGTCGAGGTACGACTCCACCTTCGCCCGCGCCTCGTCGCCCGACACCCCGTGGCTGCCGGCGAGGCATTTCGCGACCTCGTCGCGGGCGAAGACGGCCCGGACGATCTCGTCGGTCATCGGCCGCCGGCCTCCATGGCGCGGCAGATGGCGTCGGCGAACTCCGAGGTCGACGCCGTGCCGCCCAGGTCGCGCGTGCGCACGCTGCCGGCGAGCACCGTCGTGACGCCGGCCATCACGCGGTCGGCCATGGCCGATTCCTCGAGGTGGTGCAGCATCAGCACACCCGAGAGCAGCAGCGCGAGCGGGTTGGCGATGTCCTTGCCGGCGATGTCGGGGGCGCTGCCGTGGACGGCCTCGAACACGCCCACGCCGTCGGTGCCGAGGTTGGCGGCGGGCACCACGCCCAGGCCGCCGACGAGCCCGGCGCACAGGTCCGACACGATGTCGCCGTAGAGGTTCGGCAGCAGCAGCACGTCGAACTTCTCGGGGAACATCACGAGCTGCATGCAGGCGGCGTCGACGATGCGCTCGTCGTACTGGATCTCGGGGAATTCCTTCGCCACGCGGCGGGCGCACTCGATGAAGAGGCCGTCGCTCAGCTTCATGATGTTGGCCTTGTGCACCGAGGTGACGCGCTTGCGCCCGTGCTTGCGGGCGTGCTCGAAGGCGAAGCGGGCGATGCGCGTGGACGCGGCGTCGGTGATGATCTTCAGACTCTCGACCACGCCCGGCACCACGGTGTGCTCGAGGCCGGCGTACAGATCCTCGGTGTTCTCGCGCACGATCACGAGGTCCACGCCCTCGTAGCGCGACTTCACGTTGGGCAGGTTCCACACCGGACGCAGATTGGCGTAGAGATCGAGGGCCTTGCGGAGACCGACGTTCACGCTCGTGAACCCGGAGCCGATGGGCGTGGTGATCGGCCCCTTCAGCGCCGTCTTCGTCTTGCGGATCGACTGCAGCAGCGGCTCCGGCAGCGTGGTGCCGTGCGCGGCGACGGCGTCGGCGCCCGCCTCGAAGCTCTCCCACGTGGCCTGCAGGCCGGCGGCTTCGAGCACCTGAACGACGGCGCGCGTGACCTCGGGGCCGATGCCGTCGCCGGGAATGAGCGTGATCGTGTGTGTCATGGCGTCTTTCGAACCTCTATTCTCGGGCTTCCCAGGCCGCGACCACCACACCCGTGAGGGCGATGGCGGTGACGAGCAGGGTCGACAGGCGGTGCAGCTGGTCGAAGCGCACGCGCCGGGGATCGGTGTCGGCGATGGTGGCCATCGGCGCGTTGATCTCGCGTCGCAGGCTCTCGGCTTCCGGCAGCAGCACGTGGGCGGTGTAGGCGTTGGCGAGCAGCATCGCGCCCAGCAGCACCGCACGGATGCCGTAACTTATGGGCTTCGGCCCAAGCAGCCGCAGGATGGTCATGCCGACGATCATCACCAGCCCGGCGATGTCGCCGACGAGCAGCAGGCGCCGCAGCACCTCGCCGAACGCGGCGCCGGCCAGCATCCGGCCCTGGGCTCCCGCCTCGGCCTGCAGCGTCCCGAACAGCGACGGCGCCACGAACGCACCGGCGGTGAGCAGACCCCCGACCCAGACGACGAGCGCCAGCACGTAGGCGTAGCGCAGCACGACCATCCGTCCATTTTAGTGCGTTCCGCTGAGATCCGCCGCGTTTCGGCCCCGTTCGAGATTGCCCGCGTCGTGACGCGGCTGCTACACTCGCGCGCTGGAGGAATTCGCGTGAGTGTTGAGACGTCCCGTGTCGTGCCGGTGCTGAAGAACATCGCGACACGGCTCCGCATCGAGTCGATTACGGCCACGACCGAGGCCGGCAGCGGCCACCCCACCACCTGCATGTCGGCGGCGGATCTCGTGGCGGCGCTGTTCTTCGCCGAGATGCGCTACGACCCCGCGAACCCCCAGCACGAGCATGCGGACCGCTTCGTGCTCTCGAAGGGCCACGCCGCGCCGCTGCTCTACGCCGCCTGGGCCGAAGCCGGCTTCATCCCGCGCGCCGACCTGCTGAACCTCCGCAAGTTCACCTCCGACCTCGAGGGCCACCCGACGCCACGTCTGCCGTTCGTCGACGTCGCCACCGGATCGCTCGGCCAGGGCCTGTGCGTGGGCATCGGCAGCGCGCTGAACGCGCGGCGCCTCGGGTCCGACTACCGCACCTACGTCCTCATGGGCGACGGCGAGAGCGCCGAGGGCTCGGTGTGGGAGGCGGCAGCCGCCGGTGAGTACTTCGCGCTCGACAACCTCGTCGGCATCACCGACATCAACGCGCTCGGTCAGAGCCGCGGCACCCAGCACGAGCACGACCTGGCGTCGTTCGAACGCCGCTGGAAGGCGTTCGGCTGGCACGCCATCGCCATCGACGGCCACGACATGGCGCAGATCCTCGGCGCCCTGGCCGAGGCGCGCAGCACCACCGGCAAGCCCACGATGATCCTGGCGCGCACGCTCAAGGGGCAGGGCGTCAGCTTCCTCGCCGGCCAGCCCAACTGGCACGGCAAGGCGCTGAAAAAGGGCGACGAGCTCACCCGCGCGCTGGCCGAGCTCGACGCGCAGCTCGTGCCCGAGCCGGCGGGGTCCTCGGCCGGGATCCGTCGTCCGAACGGTCCGGCTTCCACGCCGGTCACCCCGAAGCCCGTCGCGCCGCCCGCCTACACGCTCGGCGAAACGGTGGCGACGCGCGAGGCCTACGGCACCGTGCTCGCCAAGCTGGGCGACGCCGATCCCCGCGTCGTCGCGCTCGACGCCGACGTGAAGAACTCGACGTTCAGCGAGCGCTTCGAGGCCAAGCACGCCGACCGCTTCTACCAGTGCTTCATCGCCGAACAGGTGATGATCGGCGCGGCGATGGGGCTGGCGGCCCGTGGCGCCATCCCGTTCCCGTCGACCTTCGCGGCGTTCCTGTCGCGTGCGGCGGATTTCATCCGCATGGCGGCGATCAGCGGCGTGGGCGTGAAGATGGCCGGCAGCCATGCCGGCGTCTCGATCGGCGAGGACGGCGCGTCGCAGATGGCGCTCGAGGATCTCGCGATGATGAGCGCCGAGCCGAACATGACGGTGCTCTATCCGAGCGACGCGGTGTGCGCCGAGCGGCTCGTGGCCGCCGCCGCGTATCACCACGGCCCGGCCTACATCCGCATCTCGCGGCCGAAGACGCCGGTGATCTACGCCAACGACGCCGCGTTCCGCATCGGCGGGTCGAACGTCCTGCGACAGAGCGCCAACGACATCGCCACGGTCATCGGCGCGGGCGTCACGCTGTTCGAGGCGCTGAAGGCGTTCGACCTGCTGGCGAAGGACGGCATCGCCATCCGCGTCATCGACGCGTACTCGATCCAGCCGATCGACACCGCCACGATGCAGCAGGCGTTCACCGATACCGGCCGCCTGATCACGGTCGAGGATCACTACGCCGTAGGCGGCCTCGGCGACGCCGTGGCCCGCGCCGTGGCGCCGATCGGCGGCACGGTCACGCGGATGTGCGTCCGCGAGATCCCGCGCAGCGGCACGCCCGACGAGCTGATTCACGTGTACGGTCTGTCGGCGCAGAAGATCGCCGACGCGGTCCGCGCCAAGTGATACGGCCCCGGGCGCGCGTCCTCGTGTCGGCGGCCGGGTTCGTGGCGGCGGTCGTCACGGCTGGTCATGTCTCGATCGGCGCGCAGCCCGCGGGTACCACGCTCGTCGGCGCCCAGGATCCGGCGTGGGCGCCCGACGGCCGCCGCGTCGCCGTGTCCGCGCTCGACGTGCTGTGGACGATGACGCCGGACGGCCGGCAGCCGCAGCCGCTGGTGACGCCGGCCGTCGCGGGGGTCGAGCGTGATCCGGCGTGGTCGCCCGATGGCACGCGCATCGCCTTCGCCGCCAATCGCGGCACCGGGTTCGACATCTTCGTCGCCACCGTGAAGGACGGCGCGGTCACGCCCGTCACCGCGCAGCCCGGCGACGAACGCTGGCCCTCGTGGACGCCGGACGGCCGGCTCGTGTTCGCCCGCGGCGCGCCGACCAGCGCCGATCCCGGCATGCAATGGGATCTGTTCCAGGTGCGGCCGGTCGCCGGATCCACCGCGTGGCAGGTGCCCGAGGCGCTCACCGACACGACCGACAGCGAGACCTATCCGCGCGTGTCGCCGGATGGATCGCTCGTCGCGTTCGTCTCCGAACGCAGCAACGAGGACGACGTCGACATCTGGGTGATGGCGCTGCCCGGCGCGGACGAGACGCCGACGCCGCTCGGCGGACGCGCCCCGCGCGGCACCGCCGCGTCGACGACGGCGGCCGACGTGCCGCGTCCGACCCGCGTCGTGCGCGCCACCGGCGCCGAGAGCCACCTCGCGTGGGCGCCCGACAGCCAGCGGATCGCGTTCCACGGCGTGCGCGGCGGCGTGGGCGCCGTGTGGGTGGCCACCGTCGAACTGCCGCAGACCGAGGGCACCGCACCGCCTCGCCGCCGTCCCAAGCCGGCCGCGCCCGTGCAGCTCGTGTCGCGTCGCGCCGGCGCGCCGGCGTGGTCGCCCGACGGCCGGATGCTGCTCGTGGCCGGCCTGCCGGCACCCGAGCCGGTCTACAACGGCAATCCGGATCGCGACGACACCGTGCCGCCGCCCCTCTTCGCCGGCGGCGCCGCCTTCCGCCTGTGGCGAATCGCCGCGCCGGCGCCGGTCGACGAGGCGGGGCCCGAGATCTCGACCACGCTCACGCAGCCGCGCGCGTGGCTGGCGACCTTCGATCGCACGTGGGACACGCTGCGGCGCCTCTACTACTCGAGCGGGCCGACGGCGCAGACCTGGGTGACGTTGCGCGACAAGTATCGGCCGCGCGCCGAAGCGGCGAAGACGCCCGAGGCGCTCGAAGCGGTGCTCGACCAGCTCGTGGCCGAGCAACCGCTGATCAAGCCGGTGGTGACGTCGACCGGCGCGATGATCGTGTCGGGCCATCCGCTGGCGTCGGAAGCCGGCCGCAAGGCGTTCGAGCGCGGCGGCAACATCGTCGACGCGATGATCGCCGTGTCGTTCGCGCTCGGCGTCGTCGAACCCGAGGCGTCGGGTCTCGGGGGTGACGGCAACGCCGTGCTCTACCTGAAGGGCATGGAGCGGCCGACCGTCATCGAATACAAGGACATGACGCCGTCGCACGCCACCACCGACAACCCGGCGATCATGCGCGACGGGCGGCTCGTGGCCGACGGCCCGGCCGCGGCGAACATCCCCGGCGTCGTCGCCGGCCTCGACTATATCTACTCGCACTACGGCAGCGGCAAGGTGAGCTGGGCGTCGCTCATCGAGCCGGCGATCGCGCTGGCCGACGACGGCTTCGTGCTCGACGAGGCGCTGCCGTCGACGATCGCGGAAGGCCGCCGCTTCCTCGAGAAGTACCCGGAGGCGTCGAAGATCTTCCTGCCCGGCGGCAAGGTGCCGAAGCCGGGCGATCGCTTCGTGAACAAGGACTACGCCGAGACCTTGCGCGCCATCGCGAAGGACGGGGCCGAGACGTTCTACCGCGGCGCCATCGCGAAGAAGATCGCCGCCGACATGGAAGAGAACGGCGGCATCATCACCTACACCGATATGGCGCAGTATCGCGCCATCGAGCGGACGCCGGTGGAAGGGCACTACCGCGGCCACACGCTGTTCGCCGCCGGGCCGCCGATCTCGAGCGGCATCCAGCTCTTCGAGTCGCTGCAGATCCTCGAGCAGTACGCGCCGAAGCCGGGCGCCCGCACCACGACCGACGCCAACTACTGGCACCAGGTGATCGAGGCGTGGAAGGTGCGCGATCCGCTGCGCCGCGTCGCCGATCCCGAGCGCTGGCCGGTGGACTTCGACGAGCACCTGCGCGCCGATCACGCGGCGCGGCTGTTCCGGAAGATCGATCCGGCGAAGGCATCGACGTTCGAGCGGCAGTCCGACGACGACGGCCCGTTCAACCCGCCGCCGACGCGCATCGGCCGCGGCACGACGGCGTTCGCGGTGGGCGACGCCGACGGGAACCTCATCGCCGTCACGCAGACGCTGAGTACCTGGGGCGGCACGTTCTACGTGTCGAAGGGGCTCGGGTTCCTCTACAACAACCACCTGCGCAGCACGCGCACGACGCCCGGCGCCTACGGCAGCCTGGTGCCGCTGATGCGCTCCAGCACCGGCACCGTGCCGACGCTCGTCTTCAGCGGCCAGAAGGGCGCGCTGGTGCCGAAGCTGGCCGTCGGCTGCGCCGGCAACGCCTGGATTCCGCTCACCGTCTACAACGTCATCACGAGCGTGATCGACGGCGGACTCGGCGCGCAGGCGGCCGTCGAGGCGCCGCGCTTCCTGCCCGGCCGCGATCCGACCGACCCGGTCGAGCTCGGCGCCCGCGTCGAGATCGAAGACCGCTTCCCGGCCACCGTCGTGCACGACCTCGAGGCGCGCGGTCACCGGTTCGCGAAGATCGGCCGCAAGGGCGAAGTCCGCTACGGCTACGCCTCGGCCGTGCTGGTCGACACCGCCGCGCACACCGTCGAAGGCGGCGCCGAGCCTCGGCGATCGCACGCCGCCGTGGCTGCCCAGCGCGCACCGTCGACACCGCGGTAACCGCGGCTGAGGGCGCGGCATCCCACAGAGCGTCCCGCCCGATCGCATGAGCCCCGCCGAACGCGCCGCATCCCGTCTCACCGAGGTCCGCCTGCGCGTGCCGGCGATGGACTGCGCGGACGAGGTGGCGCTGGTGCGCGGCGCCGTCGAAACCGATCCCGGCGTGGTCGCCGTGGGCTTCGATCTCGTGCATGCCCGCGTCGATCTCACGATCGATCCGGCGCAGACCTCCGAGTCGCGGCTGCGCGACGCCATCACACGTACCGGCCTCGCCGTCGAATCGATGGCGCCACCGCACGTGGGCGCGACTCCTCCCGTCTCCGCGCCGACGCCACGACGCGTGCCCGCGGTCGACGTGCTGGCCAGCGGTGCGCTGATCCTCGCGGGCTGGGTGATCGACGGCATGGCCGCGGAGACGTGGCTCGAGGCGTTCGTCGGGCACGGGCACGAGGGCAGCGCGCTGGCGCACACGCACGCGCCCGGTGCGGTGCCCGCCTACGCGCTGGCGATCGTCGCCGGCCTCTGGCGCCTGTGGCCGCGGGCGCTGGCGGCGCTGCGTCACCTGCGCCTCGACATGCACGTGCTGGTCTGCCTGTCGGCGGCCGGCGCGGCCGCCATCGGCCAGTGGGCCGAGGCGGCGACGGTGGCGTTCCTGTTCGCCGTCGCGCACCGGCTCGAGACCTGGAGCCTCGAACGCGCCCGCGACGCGCTGGCGCGCGTGGCGAGCCGTGGCAGCGTCTCGGCCGACAGCAGTCAGCAATCGGCGCCGGTCGAACGCTGGATCGAGCGCTTCGCCGCCATCTACACGCCGGCGGTCACGCTGGCGGCGCTGGTCGTCGCCCTCGGGCCGCCGCTGGTCGACGGCCAGTGGGCGCAGTGGTTCTACCGCGGGCTCGTCTTCCTCGTGATGGCGTGCCCCTGCGCGCTGGTGATCTCGACGCCGGTGACGGTGGTGGCCGCGGTGACCGCGCTGGCCACGCGCGGCATCATCGTGAAGGGCGGCGCCCCGCTCGAACGCGCCGCCGGCACGTCGCATCACACGCGTGAGGCGTTTGGCGCCGTGGGCGTTCGGGTGGCGGTCGACGACGGCGCCGACGACACGCTGCCGGGCGCCGATGTGGTGCTGGTGCCGGCCGAGGGTGCGGCCGACGAGACCGGCGCGCTGGCGCTCTTCGGCGCGCAGTCGCGGCGCGCCGTCGCCGTGATCCGTCAGAACGTCGGCATCTCGCTCGTGACGAAGGCCGCATTCCTGGTCTCGGCGCTGCTCGGCTCGGCGCCCCTCTGGCTCGCCGTCATCGCCGACACCGGCGCCACCGTGGCCGTCACGCTGAACGGCCTGCGCCTGCTGCGACTTGCCGCACCGCCCGCGCCGCCGCGCGCCTGATTCGATTACAACCAAAGACAGCCGCGTGCGGGTCACTGCCGGTACACTCCCGGTCCACCCGCGCATGCGTCGTCGTCTCGTCGTTGCCCTGCTCCTCGTGTCGCTCGCCGTGGGCCGCGCCGCCGCGCAAACGCCCGCGTCAGCGCCGCCGGCCGGCCTCGATGGTCCACCCGCGCCCACGCTGCCCGACACCATCGCCCGCGACGCCACCGATCGCGTGACGGTGCGCGCGGTGAAGCTCGACGCGCCGCTGACCTTCGACGGTCGCCTCGACGAGCCGATCTACCAGCGCGTGCACCCGATGAGCGACTTCATCCAGCAGGAGCCGCGTGAGGGGCAGCCGGCCACCGAGAAGACGGACGTGTGGGTGTTCTTCGACGCCTCCACGCTCTACATCTCGGCGCGTTGCTGGGACACGCATCCCGAGCTCGAGGTCGTCAACGAGCGGCGCCGCGATCACATCAACATCTACCAGAACGAGAACTTCATCGCGGTGCTCGACACCTATCACGACCGCCGCAACTCGTTCCTGTTCGAGACCAATCCGCTCGGCGCCCTGCGCGACGGCTACATCACCGACGAGCGCGTGCACAACGTGGACTGGAGCACCGTGTGGGACGTGCGCGCGAAGCGCGACGACAAGGGCTGGTCGCTCGAGATGGCCATTCCGTTCAAGTCGCTGCGCTACCAGGGCAGCGGCGAGCAGGTGTGGGGGGTGAACTTCCTGCGCGTCGTCCGCTGGAAGAACGAGCTGTCGCACCTCACGCGCGTCCCCGCCGCGTGGGCGCAGCGCGGCATCTACAAGGCGTCGTCGTTCGCCACGTTGGTGGGCGTCGAGCCCGGCGGGGCGTCGCGCACGCTGGAGCTGAAGCCGTACGTCACCGGGGCCGTCCGCACCGACAACGTCGGCACGCCGAAGCGCACCAACGAGCCCGGCGGCGACATCGGCGGCGACCTGAAGGTGGGCCTCACGAAGAGTCTTACCGCCGACTTCTCGTACAACACCGACTTCGCGCAGGTCGAGGATGACGAGCAGCAGGTGAACCTCACGCGCTTCAGCGTCTTCTTTCCCGAGAAGCGCGACTTCTTCCTCGAAGGGCAGGGCATCTTCCAGTTCGGCGGCGTGTCGACGCGCGTGACGCCGGGCGCGCTCACCGGCGGCAACCAGGGGCCCGGCGACACGCCCGTGGTGTTCTTCAGCCGGCGCATCGGCCTCAACGGCAATCGCCCGGTGCCGATCCTCGCCGGCGGCCGCGTGACCGGACGCGAAGGCAAATACTCGATCGGCGCCATCGACATCCAGACCGGCGAGTCGGACGACGGCGTGTCGCCGGCGACCAACTTCTCGGTGCTGCGGGTGCGCCGCGACGTGCTGAAGCGCGGCAGCATCGGCGTGCTGGCCACCAACCGCACCGTGCGGTCGACCGGGGTCGGCGACAACCAGGCGATCGGCGTCGACGCGGGTCTCGCGTTCCGCAACTCGTGGACGATGGACGGCGCCTACGTGAAGAGCCAGTCCTCCGGTACGGGTGGCGACGGCACCAGCTACTGGGGCCGCATGAACTTCTCGGTCGACCGCTACGGCGTCGAGTACGAGCACCTCTACGTCGGGCCGGGCTTCACGCCCGACTCGGGCTTCCTGCGCCGCCAGGACTTCCGCCGCAACTACGCGCAGGTCTACTTCTCGCCGCGCCTGAAGAAGACGCGGCTGCGCCAGATCCGCAACGAGGTCAGTCTCGACTACGTCACCAACCCGACCGGCCGGCTCGAGACGCGTGTGCTCGAGCTCTTCTCGCGCGGCGACTTCCGCGGCGGCGATCAGATCGAGGCCCGCTACCTGCGCGACTACGAATACCTGGCGCGGCCGTTCAACGTCGCCACCGGCGTGACGATTCCCGTGGGCGGCTACACCTTCCAGGAACTGCAGACGGCGGTGAACTTCGGGCCGCAGCGCAAGATCGCCGGCCGCGTCGGCTTCACGCGCGGCCAGTTCTTCAACGGCGATCGCACCGAGACCACCTACAGCGGACGCCTCGAGGCGAGCTCGTCGTTGATGTTCGAGCCCGCCGTGTCGGTGAACTGGGTGTCGCTGCCGTATGGGTCGTTCCGCAACATCGTGGCGCGTACGCGAGGCACCTACACCCTGTCGTCGCGATCGTTCGTCGGTGCGCTGGTGCAGTACGCGTCGGCGACGCACTCGGTGTCGGCCAACCTGCGCTTCCGCTGGGAATACACGCCGGGGTCGGATCTGTTCGTGGTCTACACCGAGGGACGCGACACCGACCCCCGCGGCCTGCCGGGGTTGCAGAACCGCGGCGTGATCGTGAAGTTCACGCGCCTGTTCCGCTTCTGAGCGCGGCGCCGGCCCGCATGGCGGCGGACCGGCCCGGGGCCCGGATTCAGCTGGCGATGTACTGCTCGAGCTGCTCGATGCGGAACCGCTGCTCGTCGATCTGCGCCTTCACGACGTCGCCGATCGAGATGATGCCGGCCACGCCCGAGGCGTCGAGCACCGGCAGGTGCCGCACGCGGTGGTCGGTCATGATCGCCATGCAGTCGTCGATGGTGCAGTGCGGCGTCACCGTGTAGAGGTCGCGCGTCATCACGTCGGACACCGCCAGATCGCGCGACGAGCGGCCGAACAGCACCACCTTCCGCGCGTAGTCGCGTTCCGAGAACAGGCCGCACAGGGCCTCGCCGTCGAGTACGAGCACGGCGCCGATGTCGTGATGCGCCATCACGGCGAGCGCGTCGAACACGCTGGCATGCGGGGGAACGGCGTAGACGGGGCGGGTCTTCGCGCGCAGGACGGACTGGACGGATGTCATGAGCACCTCCAGGAACCGGCCGTCGTCACGCGTCCGCGCGGACGCGCGGTGGCGGCGGAATGAACGCCGAGGTGTGATCATGCGCCCGCCGGGCGGGAAGTCAAGCAGGAAGGCGCCGTACATGACACGCGGCGCCGGAGGGGGAATCCGGCGCCGCGTGGATGAACGGTCGAGCTACAGGCCGCGCTTCGGACGGCCCTGGCGCTGGCCGCGGCGCTGCTCGAACTGCTGCCGCATCTGGCCCATGCGCTGCTCGGCGTTGGCCTTCAGCTCGCGCGCCTTGGTCTGCTGTTCAGGCGTGAGCAGCGCCCACACCTCACTGAAGACCTTGGCGCGCAGCACGGCGCGGTCGGCTTCGGCCGTTGCCAGGTCGGTGGCCGCCTGGCGCACGGTGGCTTCGTTGAAGGTCTCAGCCATCACCGCGTCGTTCAGCGCCTTGCGCGCCGGACCGGCCTTCTGTCGCTGCGCGTCGAACTCCGCCTTGTGCGCGTCCATCACGGCCTTGATCTGCTCGCGCTGGGTGTCGGTGAGGTTCAGCTCGCGCAGCCCGGGGATGATCCCCATCGGACCGCCGCGGCCTCCGGGGCCACCAGGACCGCCGGGCCCGCCGGGACCGCGGCCCATGAAGCCGCCGGGGCCCATCGGGCCCTGCGCGTGGGCGATCGCCGCGCCCGTTCCCGCCACCAGCGCCAGTCCGAGCGCCGCTCCCGTCACGATCTTCCAGGTCTTGGTCATCGGTGTCCTCCAGCCTTCCTGTTCCAGTAGACGGGGTACGCGTGACCGCGCGAGGGCAGGCCGGTGACAAAAGTATGGCACGGCCGGAATCCGCGGTGGAACGACCTGACCGGCTCGTAAGATCGAGGCACCGCGCCGCCATGTCCCACGTCCTCGTCGTCGAAGACGACCCGCACATCCGCGAGCTGGTGGCCCTGCACCTCGGCCTCGAAGGCCTCGACACGACGCTCGTCGGCGACGGCCGCGAGGCGCTCGAACGTCTCGGCGCGTCGCGGTTCGATCTGGTGGTGCTCGACCTGATGCTGCCCGGTGTGGACGGGCTCACGATCTGCCGGGCGATGCGCCGCCAGGGCGCGAACACCGACACGCCGGTGCTGATGCTCACCGCGCGTGGCGAGGAAGCCGACAAGGTACTGGGCCTCGAGACCGGCGCCGACGACTACCTCGCGAAGCCCTTCGGCGTGCGCGAGTTCGTGGCCCGCGTGCGGGCGCTGCTGCGTCGTCCGCGCGCGGGCGCCGCCGCGGCCGGTTCCGACGGATCGCGGCCCGTGCAGATCCACGGCGTGGAGATCGATCCCGCGCGCCGGCGTGTGCTCGTCCGCGGCTCCGAGGTGGAGCTCACCGCGCAGGAGTTCCGTCTGCTGCATCTGCTCGCCACGCATCCGGGCATCGTCTTCAGCCGCGAGGCGCTGCTGGCGAAGGTGTGGCCCGACAACACGTTCGTCACCCCGCGATCCGTCGACACGCTGGTGAAGCGCCTGCGCAAGCGCATCGAGATCGACACGGAAGCGCCAACGCTGGTGCTCACGGTGTGGGGCGCCGGCTACAAGTTCGCCGATGTCTGAGCCGGCCGCGTCGCGTCGCTGGTTCCGCAGCCTCTACTGGCGGATCGCGGTCGGCTTCATCGCCGTGCTGGCGCTGATGCTCGCCGTGCAGGGCGGACTGCTGCTGTGGCTCTCGTCGTCGCGCGACGAGGCGCTGCCGCCGCGGCTGGTCGGCGATCTCGCCATGCTGGTGGCCGACGAACTCGCCGCCGAGATCGATCGCGCGCCGGGCGCGGATCCAGCGGTGCTGGCCGAGGCGCGCTTCCGCGATCTCGGCCGGCCGGCCGCGCTGGTGCTGGCCGACGGCCGCGTGGTGGCGGGCGACGTGCCGCCGCCCGAGCCGCTCGTGCGCCTGCTGGGCGAGCGCCTGCGCGCCGGCGACACCGACTTCCCGCCGCGGCCGCCGGGGGGCCGCGGCCGTCGCGATGCCCGGCCGTTCCCGCCATCGGAAGGCCCGGCCGGGCCGGGTTTCGGCCGCTTCGGCGGACCACCGTGGGCGATGGCGCCGGTGCACGTCGCCGGCGGACGCGTGGCCGGCGTGGTGCTCGTGGCGCGCGGCCGTCCGCTTGGCACGGTGGCGCGCGAGATCGTGCCGTGGCTGGTCGCCGGTGCGATCGCGTTGCTG
Organism: Vicinamibacterales bacterium; assembly: GCA_046331325.1. Taxonomy (GTDB): domain Bacteria; phylum Acidobacteriota; class Vicinamibacteria; order Vicinamibacterales; family UBA2999; genus CADEFD01. The sequence continues at coordinate 158,868 of JAXLRB010000002.1, forward strand.
CTGGCCGGCACGGTGGTGGCGTCGATGGCGGTGTTCCGGCCGGCGCAGGCGCGGCTGCGCGATCTCGAGGACGCGGCGCGCCGGTTCGCGGGCGGCGATCGATCGGCGCGTGCCGCCGCGGTGGGCGGCGACGAGGTGGCCGAAGTGGCGCGCGCCTTCAACCGCATGGCCGACGAAGCAGCGCAGCGCGAAGCCGCGCTGATGGAGGCCGATCGGGCGCGCCGGCAGCTGCTGGCCGACGTCACGCACGAGCTGCGTACGCCGCTCACGGCGATTCGCGGCTATGCCGAGACGCTGACGCTCGACCAGTACGCGCCCGCCCATCCCGACGGCCGCCGCTTCGTGCACATCGTCGACGTGGAGGCGCAGCGCCTCGAGCGACTCGTGAACGACCTGCTGGATCTGGCCCGGCTCGATGCCGGCGGCGGCGCGCTGGATCGGGCGCCCGTGGCGATCGCGGCGCTGTTCACGCGCGTGCGCGAGCGGCACGAGCGCGCGGCCGAGGCGGCCGGCGTCGCGCTCGACACCACGGTCGGCACCGGCGTTGACACCGTGCCCGGCGACGCCCGCCGTCTCGAGCAGGTCGTGCAGAACCTCACCGCCAATGCGCTGCGGCACACGCCGCGCGGCGGTCACGTGTCGCTCGACGCGGCGCGCGAGGGCGACGCCGTGGTGCTGCGCGTGCGCGACACCGGCGAGGGCATCGCGGCCGAGCACCTGCCGCATGTCTTCGATCGCTTCTACAAGGCCGACGCCGCGCGGGCCGACGCCGGCGGCACCGGCCTGGGCCTGTCGATCGGGAAGGCGATCGTCGAGCGGCACGGCGGCGCGGTGGCCGTCACCAGCACGCCCGGCGTCGAGACCGTGTTCAGCGTCCGGCTGCCGGCCTGAGCCCCTCGCTACGCGTGCGCGTGATGATGCGCGCCGGCGCCGGTGTCGCCACGCGTGCGGAGCAGGCCGCTGAAGATCCCCTGCAGCAGCGGGATGTCGTCGGCGAGCAGCTCGAACAGCTCCGCGCGATCGATCCGCATCGCCGTGCCGGAGGCGGTGACCTTCGCCGTGGTCGTCATCGGCCGGCCGGCCAGCGTTTCGTACTCCCCAATCACGTCGCCGGGCTCCGCGGCATCCACTGGACCGCTCTCAGCCAGCAGGTCCACCCGTCCGGACAGCACCGCGACGATCGCGGCCGGCGCGCCCGGCGCGAACACGGTGTCGCCAGCATTCAGCGGCACGATGCGCGCGATGCGCGAGAGGCGCACCAGCTCGGCGGCACTGGCGCGCTGCAGCATCGGGCTCGCCTGCAGGATCAGCAGGCCGTCCACGGCCTGGACGCCGTCGGCGACGCGGTGCGCCAGCTCCGCCGACAGCTCGCCGTGCGCCACCGTCCGACGCGCCGGCGCCTGATCGGATTCCAGCAGGAAGCGGAAGAGACCCTGGGCAATCTCGACGTTCTCGGCGAGCAGCGTGAGAAACGCGTCGCTCGTCATCGTCAGCGCGATGGTGGGCGCCACCGCGGTGATGGTGTCGCGGGCCGGACGTCCCTGCAGCACGTCCTCGAGCCCGATGACGATCGGCGCGCCGTCGACGACGGCGCCCTGCGGCGTCACGTGTCCATCGAGCACGACGTGCACGCCCGACGCGGCCTGGCCCTGGCGCACGACGACCTGGCCGGCCTCGTGCCGCACCTGCCGACCCAGCGCGGCGATGCGGAACAGCTCGTCGACCGAGGCGAAGTCGAAGAGGCGCACACGCCGCAGCCGATCGGCGAGTTCCACCGCCGGCAGCGGCTCCTGCCACAGCACGCGCCGCCGTTCGGCCGGCATGCGCGACGCGGCCAGCGCCCACGACGCCGCCTCGAACACCCACCAGTCCTGCGCCGGCCGGTGTTCGAGTACGTGCTCCAGATCGCCGCTCAGCGACCACAGGCGCTGCGCTTCCACGAGCTGGATCGCGGCCGCGGCCACTTCCTGGCTTTCGTCGTGGACGAGTTGCGCGAGCGTGTCTTCCACGTCGCGTTGACGGGTGCGGAAAATCGCGTTGCCCTTCCGCACGCGCGTCTCGAGGGGCATCTCTTCGACCAGCACCATCACGCGGGTGCGGACCTGGCCCTGCAGGATGTTGTCGAGGTACTCGGTGGCTCCGGATCGCGCCCGGGCGTCGTCGGCGGTGAGCGATTGCTGCACCGCGGCGATGTCGGCCGGCGGATGCACGAGTCCGAGCAGCGTGAACACGCGCGCCATGGCGCGCTGGTACTTCTCGGTGAGCGCCTGCGCGAGCAGGCTGCGGCCGTCGAGACCGCCGGCGTGGAAGAGGTTGTAGTGCAGCGTGAGCTGGTTGAAGGCCCGCGCCGTCTCGGCGCTGATCTGCGCCTCGACGCGTGCCGCCGGCACCGCGAGCTCCGGCCGGGTGCGCCGCAGCGTGTCGAGCGCGGTGAGCGCCTTGAAACGCAGGAAGCCGTCGCTCGTGTCGAGCGTCTCGACCAGCGCGTCGAGCGACGCCTGGCAGGGGATGCGGGCGAGCGTGGCCGGCAGATGCCGGCGCACCCACACGTCCTCGTCGCGGTCGCGCAGGAAGTACACCAGCGCCGGCACGACCGCCTCGCCGTAGCCGGCCAGCACGTCGCGGGCGGCGGCCTTCAGTTGACGATGGCGGAGCAACGATACCAGCGGCGGCAGGAACAGGGCGTCGCCGGCGCCGAGACCTCCGGCGCTGCGGATGGCCTCGCGCGCCACGGCGACGTCGGCGTCGAACATCAACGGCACGAGCAGGCCGCGGAACGACGGGTTGGCGACGCGGCTCAGCGCGCGGGCCACCTCCGCGCGTATACCGGCGAGGCCGGGGCGCGGATCGTCGGTGAACGCACGCAGCGCGGCTTCGGCGGCGGCGATGTCGGCGGCGTCGAGGCTGTCGGCGAGCGCCGTGGCCGCCGTGACGACGAGCGCGGGATCGCTGTCGCGCAGATAGGGCCGCATCAACGCCGCGGCGTCCTGTCCCTTCACGGCCGCGATGGCGCGTACGGCGGCGGCGCGCACGTCGCCGTCGACGTCGGTCAGCGCCCGCTCGATGCCGCGGGTCCACTTGGTGGCGCCAGCGCGTCCCGTGGCCTCGGCGAGGCGCAGCACGCGCGTCCGCACGTCGGCGCGCTCGTGGTACAGCATCAGCGGGCTCACCAGGTGCCGCTTGTCGAGCGACTCCAGCAGGTCGAGCGCGTACAGCACGCGCTTCGGCTCGGGGTGCGCGAGTTCCTCGACCAGCGCCTCGATCGTCGACAGGTCCGCCGTCTCGAGCCGGATCTCGCCGGCGTGCATGTCCTGCTGCACGAGGCTGCGGCGGAACGCCCCCAGGTATTCGCGGCGCGCCCGCAGCGCGAAGAACACCCACAGCGCCATGATGGCGAGGCTGGCGTAACTCAGCTGCTGCCACGTGAGGTGCAGGCCCCAGTCCTTGATCAGCACCAGGATCAGCAGGGCGCCGAGTCCCTTCGACAGCCGGTCGACGGTCACGTCGATGAAGGGCTTGGCGCGGTACTTCACGTCGGACGGCAGCGGCAGGAAGAGGATCTCGCGCGTGGTCTTGTCGACGGTGTAGCGCAGCGAGGTGTCGATCACGCGGGCCGCGCCCGAGGTCCAGAGCGCGCCCACCGTGAGCATCAGCACCCCGGTGGCGCCGAGGCTCACTGGCAGGATGAGCAGCGCGAAGCCGATGCCGAGCAGGCGGTGGATGCGGCTCGTCACCGCCACCTGGATGAAGAGGCCGATGAGCGACAGGTACACGGTGACCTGCGCGAGGAAGGCGGTGATGCCGTCGGTATTGGCCTGACCCTTGGCCTCGGCCGTGGCCATGTTCAGCTGCTGTTCGACGATGGCGGCGCCGATGGCGGCGAACGTGATCACGAGCGCGATGATCTGCAGATGTCGTGAATCGCGCAGCAGCGCCAGGGCCTCGCCGCCGCCCACGCCTTCCTCCTCGCCGGTCTTGGCGGCGTCAGACTGGCCGGCGCGTTCGTTGGTGCGGATGATACGCACGACGATCGCGAGACACACCGCCATGATGCCGGCGCTGACGAGCAGCATCGTCTTGGTGCCGAGCTCCTCGACGAGACCGGCGGTGATGGCCGCGCCGGTGGCGCCGCCGAGGCTCGATCCGCCGCCGATCAGGCCGAAGAGCCGCTTGGCCTGCCGCGGATCGTAGATGTCGTTGGCGAGCGTCCAGAACTGGCTGATCAGCAGGATGCCGAGAATCAGGCCGAACAGATAGAAGCCCACCGACACCCACTCGGCGCCGACCCGCGTGAAGAGCACCCAGAACACCACCAGCAGGGCGATCATCCCCGCCTGCGTGACCGGGATGGTCCAGCGCCGCGGCACCCTGGCGATGGCCTTCGTGTAGGCCTGCATCAGGAAGCCGATGATGAGGCCCGAGGCGAACTGCACCCACGGCAGGTTGTCGGCGCCGAGGCTCGAGATGAACTGCGAACGCGTGACCGGCTTGACGATGTTGTAGGACGTCATCGCCAGGAACGAATAGAGGAACAGCAGCAGCGCCGTGCCGCCTTCGCCGGGCCGCAGCTCGGCGATCGGCGCGAGCCAGCGGGCCGCGAGTGAGGGGCGCGAGTCCTGGGACGCCATGGATGGGAGACCAGAATCTTATGGGGGCGGGACCCGGCCGGCAATACGATACAGACGGATGTCGGCGGGTGTCGCGAGGCTGCTCGGCCTCAGCAAGGACGAATGGCCGCGGGCGTGGCCGCTGGCCGCTTATCTCTTCCTGACCACGGCCGGATCGGTGGCGTCGAAGGCGACGCGCGACGCGCTGTTCCTCGATCGCTTCCGCGCCGTGGATCTGCCCTACGTCGACATCGCGATCGCGGTGCTGGTCGGCGTGGCCGTGGCGCTCTACCTGCGGGCGTATCGCTGGCTGTCGGTGCCGGCGCTGCAGATCGGCAGCCTGTGCCTGTTCGCGGCGTCGTGCGTGGGCTTCTGGTGGCTCAGCGGCCGCGGCGGCGACGGGCGCGTCGTGTTCATCGCCATCTACCTGTGGGTCGGCGTGTTCGGCGCGCTGGCGCCGATGCAGGTGTGGACGCTCGCCAACTTCGTGCTCACCACGCGCGAGGCCAAGCGCTCGTTCGGCGTGATCGGGGGCGGCGGCATCCTCGGGTGGATCGTCGGCGGACTGGCCACGCGCCTCAGCGCGTCGTGGCTCGGCGCGGCATCGCTGCTGCTGTGGGTGGGCGCGAGCCTGCTGCTCTCGACCGGCCTCGTCCACCTCGTCTGGCGGCGTTCGCGTGCCGCGGCGGCGCCGGTCGACGCCTCGGTGTCGCGGCCCGGGCTGCGCGAGAGCGTGCGGCAGATCGCGGGCTCCGCGTATCTGCAGTCCATCGCGGCAGTGATCGGCCTGGCGTCGATTGCCACCACCGTCGGCGGCTGGCAGTTCAAGGCGATCGCGAAGGCGTCGATCGCCGACACCAACGAGCTGGCGGCGTTCTTCGGATCGTTCAACATGATGGCCGGCCTGGCCTCGCTGGTGCTGCAGGTCGTCCTGACCGGCCGCGTGCTGCGTGAAGCCGGCGTCGGCGTGGCGCTCTTCATCGTGCCGATCGCCATGGCGTCGACCACGGGCGCGTTGCTCGTCGCGGGCACCCTGGCCGCGGCCGCCGCGCTGAAAGCCAGCGATCAGGTGCTGCGCTACTCGATCGACAAGTCCACGGTGGAGCTGTTGTACCTGCCGCTCTCGGCCGCCGACACGTTCCGCGTGAAGGCGTTCATCGACACCGTCGTCTATCGCTTCGGTGATGGCATCGGCGGCGTGCTCGTGCTGCTCGGCGGGGCGTGGCTCGGGCTGTCGCCCGTGCAGATGGGCTGGATCACGCTGGCGGCCGTGATGGCGTGGCTCGCCGCGGCCGCCGTGGCGCGGCGTCAGTACGTGGTGAACCTGCAGGAGAGCATCCGGCAGCATCGCCTCGATTCCGAGCGCGCCCACACCGCGATGCTCGATCGCAGCGCCGCTGATGCCCTGGCGCTGAAGCTTCAGGGCGAGCCCGACGAGATTCTCTACGCCCTCAGCTTCTTCGAGATGGCGGGGAACACCACGCTGCACCCCTCGGTGCCGGAGTTACTGCGGCATCCCGCGCCCGAGGTGCGGCTGCGGGCGCTGGGCGTCGTCACCTACGTCGACCTGCCATCGGTGCTGCCACAGGTGGAGGCGATGCTCGCGGATCCGTCGATCGAGGTTCGCACCGAGGCGCTGCTGGCGCTGACGCGCGCCACCAACGTCGATCCGCTCTCGCGCATCGAATCCGTCGGCGACTTCGAGGACTACTCGATCCAGGCGTCGCTGGCGGCGTTCCTGGCGCGTCCAGGTCCGGCCCAGCACATCGAGACGGCACAGCTCATCCTGCAGCGCATGGTGGGCGAGGGCGGCCCCGACGGCGTGCGCGTGCGGGCCGAGGCGGCGCGCGTCATCGGGATGTCGCCCGACCTGTTCGACCGCGAGCTGCGCCGGCTGCTCGAGGACGACGCCCCCGATGTCGCGCGCGAGGCGATTCGCGCCGCCGGACGCCTGGGCAAGCGGTTGCTGGTCCATCGGCTGATCGATCGCATCGCCGAGCCGCTGCTCACCGACGAGGTGGTGGCGGCGCTGGCGGTCATGGGCGATCGCATCGTGCCGCCGCTGCGCGAGTACCTGGCGAGCCGCGAGGCGCCGGCGGCGCAGCGGCGCGAGCTGCCGGCTGTGCTGCAGGCGATCGGGACCCCGGCCGCCCAGGCCGTCCTGGTCGAGCACCTGCTCGATGCCGACACGACGATGCGGCTGCGGGTGGTCGTTGCCCTCAACAAGCTGGTGCAGCTGCATCCGACGCGCCCGTTCGACCGCGCGATCGTCGACGGCCCTGGCCGCCGAGATCACCGGCCACTATCGTTCCTACCAGGTGCTGGCGGCGCGCTCGACGGCGCCGAGCCCGTCGAGCAGGCGGCGCGAGTCGCTGGTGCAGGAAAGCGAGCGCATCTTCCGCCTGATGAAGGTGCTGTATCCGGCCCACGACCTGCACAGCGCGTTCGTCGGCGTCCAGTCGGCCGACGCGACCATCCGCGACAACGCGCTCGAGTTCCTCGAGCAGGTGCTGCCACCGGCGATGCGCGCCCTGGTCGTGCCGCTCTTCGATCGCGGGGTCAGCATCGAGCAGCGTGCGGCGGAGGCGGCGCGCGTGGTCGGGGTATCGGTGGGCTCGCGCGACGAGGCCGTGGAAGTGCTGTCGCTCTCGCGCGATCCGTGGCTGCAGTCGTGCGCGGCCTACGCCATCGGCGAACTGCACCTCGGGCATCTCGCGCATCTCGTCGACGCATGGGCGATCGAACAGGATCCGCTGCTGCGCGCCACGGCCGAGGCCGCCCGCGACAAGCTGAAGGCGCGTGCGGCGGCGCCCACCGTCGACGTGGGCTGATGGCGCCGGTGCCATCCGCCTTGACTTGATCCGCGCGCGCTTCCCACAATGCGGCGGCGGCCGCACCCCACCACGGCCCGGAGGACGCACGATGACTCGCACGATCGCATTGGCCGCCCTGCTCGCCGTGTTCATGGCGGCGCCGCCAGCCGCGGCGCAGACGCCCGCGGCCAGCCTCGCGGAACGCACGCGTGGCCTCGACCGCATGGACGGCTACGTGCCCCTCTACTGGGACGCCGGCCGCGGACGGGTGCTGATCGAAGTGCCGGTCTTCGACAAGGACGTCCTCTACTACGTGTCGGCGGCGTCGGGCGCCGGATCGGTGGAGTTGCCGTTCGACCGCGGCATCCTGTCGAGCGAGGTCGTCCACTTCGTGCGCTCGGGACCGCGCGTCCTCGTGGTGGCGCAGAACCTTCGCTACCGCTCGGTCGGCGGATCCGCCGGGCAGATCGAGAACGTGAAGGACTCGTTCGCCACCTCCGTGCTCGCCGCGTTGCCGGTCGAAGCCGACGACAACGGCAAGGTGCTGGTGGACGCGACGCCGCTCTTCATGCGCGACGCCGCGAACGTGGAAGGCCGCCTGCGCGCGACGAACCAGGGCGCGTTCCGCTTCGACGCCGCCCGCAGCGGGTTCTACGCGCCGCGCGTGAAAAGCTTCCCGCTGAACGCCGAGATCGAGACCATCGCCACGTTCGCGGCCGACAATCCCGGACTGCTCGTGAACAACGTGACGCCCGACGGCCGCTTCTTCACCCTGCGCATCCATCACTCGTTCCTCAAGGCGCCCGAGGGCTACACGCCGCGCGTCGCCGACCCACGCATCGGCGTCAGCACCATCTCGTTCCGCGACTACGCCAAGCCGTTCGACCAGGACACCGAGACGCAGTGGATCACCCGGTGGCGGATGGAGAAGAAGGATCCGAACGCCGCGATGAGCGAGCCGAAGACGCCGATCGTCTTCTATCTCGATCTCGGCATCCCTGAGCCGACCCGAACGGCGATGAAGAACGGCGCGCTCTGGTGGAACAAGGCCTACGAAGCGGCCGGGTTCAGGAATGCCGTGCAGGTGAAAGACCCGACGCCCGACATGGATCCGATGGACATCCGCTACTCGTGGATCCTGTGGATCAATCGCGACGAGCGCGGGTTCTCGAGCGGCGGATCGTTCCGCGATCCACGCACGGGCGAGGTGCTGGGCTCGAAGACGCGCATGGACTCGCACCGCATCCGCACCATCGGCAACTACTTCGAGGCCTACACGCCGTCGACCGGCGGCGCCGACGACGCGCTGTTCCTCGGCGACGCCGAGCTGGCGGCGGCCTTCGCCGAGCAGCCCACCGACGGCATGCCCGCCGCCGAACGGGATCTCATCCTGGTGCGTCAGACGCTGCTGACCGCGCACGAGCTCGGCCACGTGATGGGCTTCCAGCACAACTTCTCGGCCAGCCTCGACAACTTCGCGTCGGTGATGGAATACCCGACGCCGCGCGTGAAGGTCACCGGCGGCAAGCTCGACCTGAGCGACGCCTTCCAGCGGGCCATCGGGCCCTACGACGAGCTGATGGCGAAGTACGCCTACAGCGTCTTCCCAGCGGGGCAGGAGAAGGCCGGCCTCGACAACGTGATCAAGGAGATGCGGGCCAAGGGCCTGCACTACGTGCCCGAGACCGACCCGCGCTGGACCTGGTACGACGACCGCGCGACGCCGCAGGAATACCTGAAGGAGACGATCGCGGCGCGCGCGATCATGCTGAAGTCGTACGGACCCGCCATCCTGCGTCCCGGCGAGCCGGTGGGCGCGCTGCGCGACGCCCGTCTGTGGATGACCTACCTGCACCACCGCTGGGCCATCGAGAGCGGCCAGAAGTACGTGGGCGGCATGTTCCACAGTTACAACGTGAAGGGCGATGCCGGCGCGCCGACCGAGATCGTGCCCGCGGCCCAGCAGCGCGAGGTGCTTGCGCTGCTGCTGTCGACGCTCGACCCGGCGGCCCTCGAGCTGCCCGAGTCGCTGCTCGTGCAGCTCACCCCGCACCCGAACTCGAACCTCGAGGACATGTCGAGCGACTACGCGTTCGATCACCTGCGGGCGGCCCGCATCCTGTCGGCGATGGTGCTGGGCGATCTGCTGACGCCCGATCGGGCCGCGCGGCTCGTCGCGTTCGCCGACCGTCAGGCCAACGCGCTCACGCTGCCCGAGCTCGTCGATGCCGTGATCAAGGCGACCTGGGGGCCGCACGGAGCCGAGTCGCCGATGCAGGCCTCGCTTCGCCGCGTAACGGAGCGGGCGTCGCTCGACGCGCTGATGATTCTCGGAGGCCACGCCGACACGACCCCGGAGGCGCGTGCGGTGGTGCTGCAGGCGATCGGCCGCCTCGGACAGAGCCTGACCTCGCGGAAGGACGACAACCCGGTGACCGAGGCGCATCTGCGGCAGGCCGAGCGCGACATCGCGCGCTATCTGCAGAACCCGGCGGGGAACGCGCCGAAGTTCATCGCGCCTGGCTGGGGCGCGCGTCCGCGGTCGCGGTACCCGCTGAGCCCCGGGCCGCCGCTCGGTGGCGGCGGCAACTGATCGACGATCACACCTCGTCGATCTTCAGACGCTGCCGCTTGAGATAGAGGCCCTTGCGCGACAGCCCGAGCGACCGCGCGGCGTCTTCCACGTTGCCGAACCGGCGGAGCGCGTCCATGATCAGGGCGCGTTCCACGTGTTCGACGGCGGCGCTCAGCGGCTGATCACGCCGCACCAGCAGTTCGGTGGGCGTCGGCGGACGCTGGCCCACCGGCACCGTGCGGCGTGAGTCGGCGATGCGCGGCGACAGGTGCTCGGGCATCACGATGGCGTCGGACTCGGCGAGCGCCACCACGCGGCGCATCTCGTTGGCGAGCTCGCGCACGTTGCCGGGCCAGTCGTACAGCAACAGGTACTCCGCCGCGGTCTCGCCGATCCGGATGCCCGACTTGCTGCCTTCCTTCTGGCTGCGCTGCAGGAAGTGGTCGAGCAGCAGTGGAATCTCCTCGCGGCGCTCGCGCAGCGGTGGAATCGTGAGCGTGACCACGTTGAGGCGGTAGTACAGGTCTTCGCGGAAGCGTCCGTCCTTCACCGCGCGATCGAGGTTCACGTTGGTGGCCGCCACGATGCGCACGTCGACGCGCTGCGGTGCCGGCTCACCGAGCGGATGCACGTCGCCCGACTCGAGGAAGCGCAGCAGCTTGGGCTGCACGTCGAGTCCCAGCTCGCCGATCTCGTCGAGGAACAAGGTGCCGCCGGCGGCGCTGCGAATCACGCCGGGAAAGGCATCATGGGCGCCGGTGAACGCGCCGCGGCGGTAGCCGAACAACTGGCTGTCGAGCATCTCGCGCGGCACCGCCGTGCAGTTGAACGGCAGGAAGCGCCCCTTGGCGCGCGGTGAGCAGTTGTGCAGCGCGTGCGCCAGCAGTTCCTTGCCGGTGCCGGTTTCGCCGGTGACCAGCACGGTGATGGCGCTGGCGCCGACGCGCCGCGTGACGCGCAGCAGGTTGAGCATCGACTCGGAGACGGCGATGACGCCGAGCTGCTGTTCCGGCAGCGGCTCCGGCCAGATCGCCGACTTCTCGCTCTCGGCCACCGCGGCGTTGTGCAACGCCAGCCCGTTCAGCAGCAGCCGCTGCATCGCCAGCAATGTCGTGCGGGCGCCTTCCTGGTTCGAGGGGCGCACCACCACCATCACGTCCCGTCCGCGTTCCTGTCCGAGCGACAGTGTGACGGCGTCGGCGGGCGCCCGACGCAGGGTGCCGTCGGCGTCGTCGGAGCCAGTCCACGCGATCACCTCCGTGGACTCGCCTTTCCTCGACAGCAGCACGCTCGTGGTTGCGGCTTCGCTGGCCGCGATCATGTCGAGCAGCTCGTAGCCGGCCAGGGCCGGCCGCGACATCAGGTCGATCATCGACGACGCCGCCCTGATACTCGCCGCGATGGCGGCCGGGCGCGTGGCCGGTGTCGAGTCGGACGGCACGTCGACGCGCCCGAACGTGGACGCGGGCTTGTCGTAGAAGTCCGTGATCGGCGGAGGTGGTGGCGGCGCACCCGGCGACGCGATTGCAGCCCGGAGCGCGGCGGCAGACTGCAGCGCCTCGGCGCGTCCGACCATGTGGCCGATGTGGCCGAAGAGGCGGGCCGCGCGGGAGAAGTGCTCGGTGGCTTCGTGACCCGCGTTGGTGGTCAGCGACCCGAAGAGCAGAGACATCGCTGCCTTAGTGTCGACGGCCGAGACCACCTTGTTGTGAATTGCGTCGCCCAGTAGCCGCCACGCATCGCTGGGCTTGCGCTTTAGGGCTCTGGTCGCGGCGAGTTGAGCGCGAATGAGCAGCTCCCGATCTGCCGTTCCGGCAAGGCGTTCTAGTGCCTCGGCCGCGATAGCCTCGGCGTCTGCTACACGTCCATTGGTGGTGAGATAGTTGACAACTTCCAACCTGTAAGTAATGCCATACAGATTGGCGCCACCTTGGTGCCTATTTGCAAGTTCAAAGGTGCGGGGATTAGGTTCTTCGACGCTGCCCCTAGCTCTTGCAAGCTGTAGTCGTGTTGCCTCCGACGCGAGAATCATCTGTGGTGACTGACGAGCAGACTGTGCGACTCGGTTGAGCGTGACTAGGGCGTCGTCGAAACGTCCGCAAAGAACTTGAATCTGGCCGAGGTTGGCGTCGATGATGTCAGCGAGCACGTGCGCACCACAGTTCGTGGCCACGCGGAAGGCGGTCGAGAAGCTGTCGAACGCATCCTTCAGCTCGCCTTGATAGGCGGCGACAAGTCCCTGCACCGATCTGTAACGAGCGAGGTTGTATGGGCTGTCAGCCGGGCAACCGTTCGCATCTGCGAGCTCCAGCTCGCGAACCGCACGGTGTGAGCGACCCAGTCGCGCTTCTGCTTCAGCGAGCAAGAGGTGAAGCTCAAACAACTCTTGGCGGTTACCCGCGGCATGAACGGCTCTGCGAAGTTCGGCGAAGTGAGCTGCGGCGGCTTGAAGCCCGACAAAGTGGAGTAGGGCTTCGGCGTGGGCTGACGAGACGCGTGCCTTTAGAAGTTTGTCTGTGGTCTCCGAGGACAGCTGACGAGCAGACGAGAACTTCTGAGCCCCATCGACGTGATTGCCGTGGCGAAAGTCGATACGCCCAGCGAGTATCAGAGCTTCCGCGGCAACGCTTGGCTCACGTTCGGTGCTCGCGACGCGATTGGCAAGCGTCGCAGCTTCTTCTTCCGCGCCTTCTAATGCAAGGACCTGCGCCTTGATGAGGCGCTCGCGAAAGGTCAGTTGTCCTCGAGACGCGAGCAGGGCTTTCGCCTTCGCGAGATTGCCTGCTTCGACATACGACACCAGCGCCGAATAGAACACTAGTGAAGTCTCGGGAGAGGAAAGTCCGGCGGCCGTTCTGAGCTTGTTGCTGCCACCACAATACGCTCCGCCGCCTTTAGCTCTAGCGGCGAGTTGATTTGCTGAAGCTCTACATTGAAGGCGAACTGGGCGCCCAACGCGGTCGTAATGTCGTCTCGCAGGTCGTTTGCGTGCGCCAGATCCGTCACGTAGGCGAGCAGGTGCCGGTTGGTCAGCAGCACGGCAATTCGGCCCGTTCTGTTTGCCGGAAACGCGCGGTTTGCGAGAGTGGCCACGCGGGTGATGTCGGCGGTCGAACCCTGCGAACCAGAGATCGGTCTGAGTGTAAGCAGCACCGAGACGCCGGGGCTGCCGTGCGAGGTCAGAGATTCGAACGCAAGCATCGCGGCCTGACGAATCACGAGTTCCCGTCCATCGATGACGTTCGAACCGACGAATCTTGCCTCAGCTACCGCGCGTGCGACAACTGGAATCAGTGACTCAATCGCCCGGCGCGCGCCCGCTGCAATTTCTTCGCCTCGGTTTGAGTAGAGTGTGAGCACCGCCACAATGTCATTGTTGTCGACGAGTGGAACTGCCGACGCCAGTGCCAGGGAAGGCGTTGCAGCCGCGCCGTGCAGGTCTAGGGCGGCATCTGAGTTCCAGACTGCAGTGCGATGGGCGGCGACCCATCCCGTCAGCCGTTCTCCGGGCGAGAAAGTCAGGCCTGAGATGGTGTCCTTCGCAGGACCTTCAACGAACAACGCTGTGAGGGCGCCATTCCCCGTGGAGTCTGAGAAGAATGCGATGGTGGAAAAATCTGCAATGGCTCGAAGGTGGCGCGAGAGCTGGAGAAGGAGAACTTCCGCCGAGCGCGCGGGTGGAAACGGAGCCGTTGTGACAAGTAGTCGAAGTGATTCGAACGCCTCGCGCCGGTCACTGGCGGCCACCACGGCGGGCGCGTTATCGACGAGCGATTCTTGCGGGTGCGGGGCGATCGGCGGAGCGGGCGTGAGCTCGTCGAGCATCTGGCGCAGGCTTGAGAAGTTGTTCACGAATGCGTCGACGACGAACGGGTCGTACATCTTGCCACGCCGCTGCATCAAGATTTCAAGGGCAGTCTCGTCTGGTAGCGCGGGCCGATACGGTCGATCGGATGTCAACGCGTCATAACAGTCGACGACCGAAAGCACGCGAGCCCCGATCGGGATGTCCGAGCCTCGAAGGCGGTCTGGATACCCGCTGCCGTCCCAGTTCTCGTGGTGGTGCCTGACGATCGGAACAACGGGATATGGAAAGTCGATGGCGGACAGTATGTCGGCGCCGATCGCCGCGTGCGTCTGCATCACTCGAAACTCGCTGGGTGTCAGGCGTCCCGGCTTGTTGAGGATGAATTCAGGAATCGCAAGCTTCCCCATGTCGTGCAGGAGCGCCGCCGCCTCGATGGCTCGAAGCTGCGCGTCGTCCGTTACTCCCAGATGCTTCGAGAGCCCCACTGCGAGCTGCTGGACGCGGCGGATGTGACCGTGGGTGACCTGGTCCTTGGCGTCGATGGCCATCGCGAGTGTCTCGATGGTCGACAGGTAGAGGTGGTTCACCTCCTTCAGATGTTTTTGAGAGTCTTCGAGGCGCCCGAGGCTCGTCCTGACCACGAAGAACGAGACCAGCACCAGTGGAAGGAGCAAGCCGACCAGGGCAAAGTCCAGCCGACTCACGAGGACGACGAGGATGGCAGCGATTGCGGCGCTGGCGAAGTAGCTTGCCGAAAGCCAGAGGAACTGGCGGGCCCAGATCGAGATCGCCGACACCCCCCGCTCGATCGAAAGCGCTATCGCCACTAGCGAGCTGTTTGCTAGAAACAGCAGCGCCGCGAACAGGTACAGGGGCAGAACGAAGGTGTCGATCGGACCGTGCTCTGGCCTTGAAGGGTCGAGACCAGTCAGGAAGAAATAGACGTGGGCCGACGGCCAGAGCGACAGTGCGATTCCGCCGACGTTGAAGAGAATGCGATGCGGAGTTCGCAGGCGCGGCACGAGCCGCAGAGACATCACCAGCGCGTCAACAGCGGCTGTGAGTGTGCCCGCGGCGGGTCCGAACAGCAGCGTCGCCAAGAACACTAGGGGTTCGGATAGAGACAACCGAACCACCAAGCCTGGAATCTTGACCGTGTAGGCGCCCGTGAGCGCTGTCAAGCCCGTCAGCAGATACCAGCTCGTGGCGGGCGGGCGCTCTAGAAGGGTGAAGAGCGCATACGAAATCACCAGAATTCCGGTGGCGGGGACTCCGTAGAGGTAGGTCTTGCCAAAAGTAGACGAAGAAGTGCCCACGGTAATGGTCCTTCGCCGCCGTGGGCTTCCTGCCTACTCACCCCAGATGATCAGCGGTTTCATGATGTACCTCGGATGCAATGCGTTCGGGCTGTAGGGCTACTCGCCCCAGATAATGGTTTCGCCCCAGACGAGCGTTTCACCCCAGACGAGCGTCTCACCCCAGATGATGGTGTCGCCCCAGACGAGAGCGTCACCCCATACCAAGCCCTCTCCCCAAACCAGGGCTTCGCCCCAAACCAGCGTTTCGCCCCAGATCAGGGTGTCCCCCCAGACCAGCGCGTCGCCCCACACCAGGGCATCACCCCACACGAGGGCATCACCCCACACGAGCGCGTCGCCCCAGACGAGCGCGTCGCCCCAGACCAGCGCGTCACCCCAGACCAGCGCGTCACCCCAGACCAGCGCGTCGCCCCACACCAGGGTCTGACCAGCCGCCGGGCTCCACTTCACGACTTCCTGCGTGGCCTTCACGCCCCAGCTGGCGGGGAAGAGGTCGTTCGAGGTGTGCGTGGGCACCACCTGGCCCTCGGCCAGGGCCTTGGTCAGGTTCAGCTCGCCGGCGCCGGCGCCGAGCAGGCCGGCTTCGGGCATCCAGTCGGCCGAGGCCTGCAGGGCCAGCTTCACGCCGAGCGGCGTGAGGCGCGGGTTCGAGTCGAGCAGCAGGGCCACGGCGCCGCTCACGACGGCGGCCGACTGGCTGGTGCCGCTGAGGGTCATGTAGGCAGCCTTGCCGTTGCCCGACATGCGGTCGGGGCGGGTCAGGGCCAGCGTCGAGCCCTCGACGCCCGCGGCCGTGATGAGGCTGCCGGGCGCGGCGATGTCGGGCTTGACGATGTGGTCGATCTGCGTGGGACCGCGCGAGCTCCAGGGAGCCAGCGTGTCGTCGGCGTGGGTGGCCGTGCCGTTGGCGCGCACCGCGCCGACGGTGATGACGTAGGGCGAGTTCCCGGGGGCGGTCACGCTGCCCATCACGGTCTTGCCGTCGGGCGTCTGGCCGATGTTGCCGGCCGATGCCACCACGACGATGCCGGCCTTCACCGCGCGCTCGACGGCCTGGTCGAGCGGGTCGTCCTTGAAGCTCTGCGTGACGGCCGTGCCGAGCGACATGTTGATCACGCGGATGTTGAATTGCGCGCGGTGCTCGACGGCCCAGTCCACCGCCTCGATCACGTCGCCGACCACGCCCGAGCCGTCGTTGCCCAGCACGCGCAGGTTGATGAGGTGCGCGCCGGGCGCCATGCCCGCGGCGCCGCTGCTCTTGCGCGTGCCGATCGCGTCGCCGGCGACGATGCCGGCGATGTGCGTGCCGTGGCCGTAGCCATCACGGCCGCGGCCGCCCTGCGTGAAGTCCACGTTCGCCACCACCTTGCCCGTCAGCGAGCGGTGGGCGGCGATGCCCGAATCGATGATGGCGACGCCGATGCCCGAGCCGTTCACCTTGCCGAGGCTCGTCACCAGGCCGTTCAGCGCCGCGTCGGCGCCGGTGGTCTGGGTGGTCAGGGCCATCTGCGAGCGCACGACGGCGTTGGCCGCCACCGTGGCGACCTCGGTGTCGGCGGTCAACGCGTCGAGCTGGCCGGCCGGCACCTCGAGCACCGCGCCGCGCTTCAGCCGCTTCTTGAGCTGCAGCGGATGACGCGAGAGCACGCGGCTGATGGTCGCGTCGTCGCCGTCGACGATCACCTCCACCGTGGTGCGGTTACCTGTGCGAAGCTCGGTGGCGAGATCTGCCGACACCCGGGCGCGGCGCTGGGGGCCGGCAACCGCGGGCGCTGCCATCGCGAGGGCGACGAGGACGGCGAGAGGACGGAGGGTCATGGCAGGCGCTTCCTAATCCGGGGGGACTAGTGGGTCTCTCAGTGCTTGTGTTGCGTGAGGAGGGAGTCGACCACGACCCGCTGCGAACCGCCACGCGTGCGGATGGTCTGCAGGGCACCTTCGCTGATGCGGTAGTAGACCGTGCGGCGCGACACGCCCAGGATCTCGGCGGCACGCTCGATGGTCACGCTACGCCCGAGTTGGGGGGCGGGGGCTGCGGTCAGGTTCTGGGTAGTGTCCATAGCGAACTCCGCCGATATGAATGGCAGGGTAGGTGCCAGGCTCCGTGCCGGTGTTCCCTGATGTCCGTAAGTGGCTCTTGGATAGTGGGTTAGCTGCTAGATTCGGGGAGGGGCTCAGCCACCTCGCTCCGCAGGGCTGGTAGACAAGCCGTTGCCTCTCCCGGCCTGGAGGGGCGAGCCGCCGCGTTTTGCGTGCAAACGGCACCATTTCAGGCCGGAAATTCAACGATCGAGGCGATCGGCCAATTTCTTGGCCGGCCGGCCAACAAGTGAACCGACAGTCGCGATTTCCCCTCGTCGCCGTGCTCGTCCTCGGGATGTTCGGCGTGATCTGGTGGACCAGCCGCCCGACGCCGCCCGCCACCCGCGCCGTGGTCGAGGCACCGCGTCCCGCCCGCGGCGGCACCCTCACCGGCTCGATCCGCTCCGAGCCTCGCTCGTTCAACCGGCTCGTCGCCCGCGACTTCGCCACCGACCTCATCGCCACGCTGACGCAGGGCAAGCTGGTGCGCGTGAACCGCGCGACGTTCGAGGTCGAGCCGTGGCTGGCCGAGAAGTGGACCTCGTCACCCGACGGGCTGGTCCACACGCTGACGTTGCGCGAGGGCCTGCAGTGGTCCGACGGCGTGCCGTTCACCTCCGCCGATGTCGCCTTCACCTTCCAGGCGATCGCCGATCCGAAAGTGAAGAGCGTGCTGGCGTCGAATCTCGAGATCGACGGCGCGCCGGTCACGGTGGCCACGCCCGACGCGCGTACCGCCGTCGTCACGTTCCCGCATCCGTTCGGGCCGGGAATCCGGTTGCTCGACAACTTCGTGATCCTGCCGAAGCATCGCCTCGAGGCCGCGGCCGCCGCCGGCACGCTCGCCCAGGCGTGGGGGCCCACCACACCGCCGGCGGAGCTGGCCGGCATGGGGCCGTTCCAGGTCGCCACCTACGAGCCGGGTCAGCGCCTCACGTTCACGCGCAATCCGCACTACTGGCGGAAGGACGACCAACAGCAGCCGTTGCCGTATCTCGACAGGCTCGTGCTCGAGATCGTGCCGGATCAGAACGGCGAGATCCTCGGCATCGAATCGGGACGCCTCGATTTGTCGCAGCAGCAGCTGCGCGCGGAAGACTATGCGTCGGCGCGCGACCTGCAGAAGGCCGGCAAGCTGCGGCTGCTCGAAGCAGGCGTCAGCCCCGACCCCGACGTGTTCTTCTTCAACCTGCGGCCGGCCGTCTGGGCGAAGGATCCCCGGGCGTCGTGGCTCGTCTCCGACACCTTCCGCAAGGCGCTCAATCACGCCATCGATCGCGAGGCCTACGCGAACACCGTGTTCCTCGGTGCCGCCGTGCCGGTGCACGGGCCCGTCTCGCCCGGGAACAAGACGTGGTTCTGGCCCGACCTGCCGCGTTATGCGTTCGATCGCGCGAAAGCCACCGCGCTGCTCACCGAACTCGGCCTCGCCAATCGCGATGCGGATCCGGTGCTCGAAGACGCTGCCGGGCGCGAGGCCCGCTTCACGATGCTCATCTACAAGGGCAACGCCTCGGTGGAGCGCGGCGCCCAGGTGCTGAAGGACAGCTGGGAGAAGATCGGCGTCGCCGTCGACGTGGTGCCGCTCGAACAGGGCGCGCTCATCGAGCGTATGCTGTCGGGGCAGTTCGAGACCATCTTCTTCAACTACACGGCCACCGATCCCGATCCGGCGATGCAGCGTGATTTCTGGTTGAGCAGCGGCAGCGCCCACATCTGGAACATCGGGCAGAAGACGCCGGCCACGCCGTGGGAGGGCGAGATGGACGCGCTCGTCACGCGCCAGGCCTCGGCGACCGATCAGTCCGAGCGCGTGCGCCTCTTCCGCGACGTCCAGAAGGTGTTCAGCGATCACCTGCCGGCGATGTACTTCGCGGCGCCGCGTCTCTTCGTGGCCCTCGGGCCGCGCGTCCGCAACGAGCAGCCCGCCGTGTCGCGTCCGCAACTGCTGTGGAGTGCCGACACCCTGGCCGTCGTGAGCGACGTTGCCGCCAAGCCCTGACGCATGACGCTCGCGCGCTTCACCGCGGGCCGCGTGGCGAGCGGCGCGATCTTCGCGCTGGTCGTCGCCTCGCTCACGATGGCGCTGGCGCGGGTGGTGCCGACCGCCGAACTCGAAGACCTCGCGCGCACGCCCGAGGCACTGGCGGCGCGACGCGCCGAACTCGGCCTCGATCGCCCGTTCCTCGATCAGTACTCACGCTGGCTCGGCGGCCTCGCCCGGCTCGACTTCGGCAGGTCCACGCGATTCCAGCGGCCGGTGCGCGAGCTGCTCGTCGAGCGGGCGATGCACACGGCGATTCTCGCGATCGCGGCGCTGGCCGTGGCCACCGTGCTCGGCCCGTCGCTGGGGCGGCGCGCCGGTGCGGCGCCCGACGGCATCGGCCGCTGGATCCGCGCGGCGTCGCTCGCCATGCTGTCGTTGCCGCCGCTCCTCAGCTCGCTCGTGCTGGTGTTCCTCGCCGCGCGGACCGGCTGGTTGCCCGCCGGTGGCATGACGACCGGCGGCCTCTCCGGCGCGGCGTGGATCGCCGACGTGCTGCGCCATTTGCCGGTGCCGGCGCTCGCCCTCGGACTGCCGATGGCGGCCACGCTCGAACGGCTGCAGGCGCGCGCGATGCGCGAGGCGCTGACGCGGCCGTTCGTCACCGCCAGCCTGGCGCGCGGGCTCGATCGCCACGCCGCGGCGCGCGTGCACGCCTGGCCGGTGTCGCTCGCGCCGGTGCTCGGCGCCTACGGCGTGCTGGTGGGATCGCTCTTCAGCGGCTCGTTCGTGGTGGAACTCGTGACGGGCTGGCCCGGACTCGGCCTGCTGCTCTTCGACGCGCTCAACGCGCGTGACGTGTGGCTGGTGGCGGGATGCGGCGCCGCCGGCGCGGTGTCGCTGGCCGTCGGCATCACCCTCGCCGATGTCGTGCACGCGGCGATCGATCCGCGCGTCCTGGAGGCGCGGCGCTCATGAGGCGCGCGCTCAGACTGGTCGCCTTGCTCGCCGGACTCGCCATCGCGGGACCGTGGCTGGCGCCATACGGGCCGGTGCAGCGATTCGACGACCTCCTGTTCGCGCCGCCGATGCCGCTGCACGCCGATGGCGGCGGGCTCTACACCCATCCGCTGCGCCTCGTCGATCGTCTCGAGCAGACGTTCGACGCCGACACGACGCGCCGCACCGGCCTGCCGTGGACCACGCCTGCGGACGTGGCGCCCGTGCTGCTGCTCGGCGCCGACGGCTTCGGCCGCGACGTGCTGTCGCGCACGCTCTACGGCGCCCGCACGTCACTCGGGCTCGCGCTCGTCGCCACGCTCGGTACGCTCGTGCTCGGGGCGCTGCTCGGCGCCTGGGCAGGCGCGGCGGGCGGCCTGGTGGAGCGCGTCGTGCTGCGCGCCGGCGACGTGCTGATCGTACTGCCGCTGCTCTACGTGGTGGTCGCGCTGCGTGGCGCGCTGCCGCTGGTGCTGCCGCTGACGACGGTGACCGTCGTGCTGGCCGTGATCTTCATCGCCCTTGGCTGGCCGCGCGTGGCGCGCGGCGTCTGGACGATCGTGCGGGCCGAGGCGCGCGAGGAATACGTGCTGGCGGCGATCGCGGCCGGCGCGTCGCGGTGGCGGGTGGTCTCGCGGCACCTGCTGCCGGCCTGCGCCGGGTATCTCGCCGTGCAGGCGGCGCTGCTCGTGCCGGGATTCGTGCTCGCGGAAGCGACGCTGTCGTACGTCGGCCTCGGCTTCCCCGACGACGTGCCGAGCTGGGGCACGGCGCTCAGCGCCGCGGCCAACGTCGGCGCGATGACGCGGGCGCCGTGGACGCTGGCGCCCGTCGCCGCGATGTTCCTCGTGGTGCTCGCCACCAACGTCCTGCTCGAACCCGACGACCGCGCGGCCGACTCCGCCCCGCGCTAGACTCGGGGCATGGCCCCGCTCGCCGGTCTCTACACGCCCATCGCCACGCCATTCCGAAACGACGCCCTCGACGACGCCGCCCTGCGCCGCAACGTCGAGCGTTACATGCAGACGCGCCTCACCGGCCTCGTGGTGCTCGGCTCGAACGGCGAAGCGGTGATGCTCGACGACTCCGAGGCCGAGCGCGCCGTGGCCGCCGCCCGATCGGCGATGCCCTCATCGCGTCCGCTCATCGCCGGCACCGGGGCCGAGTCGACGCGGGGCACCATCGCCGCCACGCTGCGCGCCGCCAACGCCGGCGCCGACGCCGTGCTCGTGCGCACGCCGGCGTTCTTCAAGAACATGATGAACGCCGACGTCTACGTCCGGCACTACACCGCGGTGGCCGAAGCGAGCCCGGTGCCGGTGCTGCTGTACAACGTGTCGATGTTCACCGGCGTCACGCTGCCGCCCGACGCGGTCGGACTGCTGGCCGAGCATCCGAACATCGTCGGCATGAAGGAATCGGGCAGCGACGCCGCGCTGCTCTCCGACTACATCGCGCGGTCGAGCGACAGTTTCTTCGTGCTGGCCGGCAGCGGCCTCACCTTCTTCAACGGACTCGTCGCCGGCGCACAGGGCGGCATCCTGGCGCTGGCCGGCGTGGTGCCGGACCTGTGCGCCGAGCTGTTCGACCACGTGCGCGCCCAGCGCTACGACGAGGCGCGGGCGCTGCAGCGGCGGCTCACGCCGCTGGCCCGCACGATCGGCGGCCTGCACGGCGTGCCGGCGCTGAAGGCGGCGCTCGATCTGATGGGCTACGAAGGCGGGCTGCCGCGGGCGCCGCTCGGCCCGGCGCCGAAGAGCGTGGTCGAGACGCTGCGCCGCCTGCTCACCGACCTCGGTGTGCCGCTGGCGCAGCCGGCCCTCGAGGGGGATCCCGCCACCACCTGAAGCTCGACGTCATGTGGATGCCGCGCCCGCGCTCGTCTGCCCGAGTCGTCCTGCCCGTGATGGCGATTGCCGTCGCGCTGGTCGCCGGCTGCGCCTCGAACCCGGTGTCGGGGCGCCGCGAGGTCTCGCTGATGAGCGAGGCGCAGGAGATCGCGCTCGGACAGAAAGGCGACGCCGAAATCCGCCGAGAGATGGGCGTCGTGCACGACGACGAGCTGCAGCGCTACGTGAGCGGCGTCGGCGAGCGCATCGCCGCGGTGTCGCACCGGCCGTCGCTGCCGTGGACCTTCACCGTGGTCGACTCGCCGGTGGTGAACGCGTTCGCGCTGCCCGGCGGCTACGTCTACGTCACGCGCGGCCTGCTCGCGCACCTCGGCGACGAGGCGGAGCTGGCGGGCGTGCTGGGCCACGAGGTGGGACACGTCACCGCACGCCACGCGTCGCAGCAGTTCACGCGGTCCACCACCGGCTCGATCGGCGTGCTGCTGGCGAGCATCTTCGTGCCGGGCATGCGGCCGTTCAGCGACGTCGCCTCGATGGGGCTCGGCACGATGTTCCTGAAGTACGGACGCGATGACGAGCTCGAGTCGGATCGCCTCGGTGTCGAGTACGCATCCAGGGCCGGCTGGGATCCGGAGGCCGTGCCGCGCTTCCTCACCACGCTGTCGCGCCTCGACGCCATGAGCAGCCGCGGCCTGCCGAACTGGCTGTCCACCCATCCCGATCCCGGATCGCGCGTGGAGAAGGCGACACCGCTCGCCGCGCGCGCCACCGCCGGCGATCGTGCCCGCAACCGCGACGACTACCTGCGTCACGTCGACGGCCTCGCGTGGGGCGACGATCCGTCCGAAGGCATCGTGATCGCGAATCGGTTCGTGCATCCGGATCTGCGGCTGTCGCTCGATTTTCCCGAGGGCTGGACGGTGCACAACGCCAGCGATCAGGTGGTGGCGACGCCCGACGACGAGCGACGGATGATGCTGTTCCGTACCGCCGACGAGGCGCGAGGCGCGTCGCTGGCCGATGGCGCGCGACGCCACATGCGCGGCCTCGGCTTCACGCTCGAGCAGGGCGCGAGCGCGCAGGTGGACGGCCTGCCCGCCTACGTCGCCACCTACACCGGCAAGGTGAAGACGCTGGGCAAGGTGCGCGTCCGCGCGGCGCACGTCACGGTGGGGCGGCAGGTGTACCTGATGGCCGGCGTCGCGCCCGAGGCCGAGTTCGGCGCCGCGGAAGCCGAGTTCGACGCCGCACTGCGGTCCTTCCACCAGTTGTCGAGTCGCGAGGCGTCACAGGTGCGTCCGAATCACGTCGCTCTCTACACGTCGCGTAGTGGCGACTCATGGCAGTCGATCGCGCAGCGCGCCGGCGGCGGCCTGGTGCCGGCGTCGCTGCTGGCGCTGATGAACGGCTACGCCGTGAACGTGCAGCCGCCGCCCGGCGTCACGCTGACGATCGTCGTGCAGGGCTGAGAGCGGCGCGGGTTCTATAATCGAGCCGGCATGGCGGCGAAGGCGCGGTGGTCACGGTGGGTGCTCGGCGCCGTCGGCGTCGCGTTCGCCTGCGTGGCGTATTCGTACCTGACGCTGCCCGACGTCCGCGTGCTCGCCACGACGAATCCCGAGACCACGGCGTTCATCGAGCTGCGCCGCGACGAAGCGCACGACGAGGGCAAGAGCTTCAACCTGCGGCGGAAGTGGGTGCCGTACACGCGTATCTCGAGCCACCTCAAGCGTGCGGTGATCGTCGCCGAAGACAGCGCGTTCTTCGAGCACGAAGGCCTCGACTACGAGCAGATCAAGGAGTCGCTCGAGGCCAGCCTCGAAGACGGCGGCCCGATGCGCGGCGCCAGCACCATCACGCAGCAGCTCGCCAAGAATCTCTATCTGTCGCCGTCGCGGAATCCGCTGCGCAAGGTGAAGGAAGTCATCATCACGCGCCGGCTCGAGACGGCGTTGAGCAAGCGGCGGATCTTCGAGATCTACCTGAACTCGATCGAGTGGGGCGACGGCATCTTCGGCTGCGAAGCAGCGGCGCGCGCCTACTTCGGCAAGAGCGCGGCCGACCTGGGCCCGACCGAAGCGGCCCTGATGGCCGGCGCCATCATCAATCCGCGCGTGCACAGCCCCGCGAAACCGACGCGTCGCCTGCTGCGCCGTCAGCAGATCATCCTCAAGCGCATGGGGGGCGTCGTGCCGCCGTCGGACACGCCAGCGGCCGGCGAACCGGTCACGCCGCCAGCACCGGCCGATCCTCCGCCGGCCGCGAAGCCGCCGTCCGAGCCGCCACCGTCCTAGTCGACGATGCGTCGCGCGCCCAGGAAGCGCGACGACCAGTAGGGCAGCGCCAGCCGTTCCACGCGCACCACGCCGCGGCTGCTGGGCGCGTGCACGAAGGTGTCGGCGTCGAGGGCGATGGCGACGTGCGACGGCCCGTTCGAGACGGTGGCGAAGAAGAGGAGATCGCCGGCCCGCACCTCCGCGGGCTTCACCGCGTGGCCCACCTCGTACTGCGCCACCGTCTGGCGCGGCATCGCGATGCCCTCGCGACCGAACACGTAGGCGACGAGGCCGCTGCAGTCGAAGCCGCCGGGATCGTTGCCGCCGTTGCGGTACGGCACGCCGCGCAGATCGAGCGCCGCCGCCGCCACGCGATCGCCGCGGGCGATGGCCTCGCGCTCGCGCACCGTGCGCGCCACGCCGCCGTCGGGTCCAGCGGCGCCGGGATACGGCCGGGGCGCGACGCGACCGGCGCACGCGGCCGTGCCGCACACGAGCAGGACGGCGACGAGACGCCGCGGATCCACCACGATGCCCATCGTATCGGCGCTCGGTGCCGATCCGTGCACCCATTCCGGACGAAATCCGCTAAGCCGTTCATGCCCAGCTCTTTACGGGGGCGTCTGCTTGACAGCGGGGAAGGGGCTGTCGACAATACGCCCAACAGGGCCATGGAGCAGACGCTCCTCCTCAACGCCACTTACGAACCGCTGAAGGTCGTCCACTGGCAGAAGGCCATCACCCTCTGGTGCCAGGGCAAAGTGGAGATCATCGCGTCACACGACCGCGAGGTGCGTGCCGTGTCGTTCAGCCTGCGCCTGCCGTCGGTGATCAGGCTGCTGCGATACGCCCGCATAAAAGCGAAGTTCGACTACGTGCCCTTCTCGCGCGCCAACATCTACGCCCGCGACCAGCACACCTGCCAGTACTGCGCGAAGCACTTCCCGACCCAGGACCTCACTTTCGACCACGTCATCCCGGTGTCGCAGGGCGGCCGCAAGGACTGGGAGAACATCGTCACCTGCTGCGTCGCCTGCAATCGGCGCAAGGGCGGTCGCACGCCGGCCGAGGCGCACATGCACCTCATCCGCGTGCCGCGACGGCCCGACACGGCGCCGTCGCTGCGCATCACGATCGGCTTGCGCAGCACGCCCGAGAGCTGGCGCGACTACCTGTACTGGAACCTGGAACTCGACGAAGACGCCACCTGAGCGTCGAAGGTCAGCCGCGCAGACGCGTCGCGATCGAGGAGATGATCGCGAGGCCCGCTTCGATCAGATCCGTCTCGGCCGACACACCGTGGCCGCGTCGAAGCTCGGCGAAGGCGGCCTCGGTCTGCCGCCGCACCAGTTCGGCCCTGAGTGGCCACGCCGGATCCACGGCGCCCCGTTCGCGCTCCGCCGCTTCGAGCGACGCGATCGTCTTCGACAGCTGATCCGCGTCGAGAATCGCGATCGGCGCGCGGCAGTAGCTGCACGTCGAGTGCGTCGCGATGTCGATCGACGCGCCGCAGTTCACGCACTTGATCGTGCGCGCCTCGGCGCGCAGCGTCCGCACCTCGTCGACCGTCAGCTCGCGCACGAAGTGACGGGCCCGCAGGAACGCCGCGAACCCCATGAAGCGGCCGTGTCCGCCGGTGCAGCGGAAGTACTCGAACGGCGTGTCCCTGATGCGATCGTGCGTGCGCAGCAGGCCGGTACCGCAGCGCGGACACACCTTGCGCGCGCCCACCGCACGTCGTGCCTCACCCGACGCGCGGCCCATCGCCTCGAACAGCGCGAGCACGCCGCCCGGCGCCAGCGACAGATCCTCCTGTGCATCGAACCACACATGGTTGCACCCGTGACACAGGTCGATGGCGATGGTGCGGCCGTAGTGGCCCGCCAGCGACACCGTCGACATCACGGATCCGCAACCGGGACAGGTCATGCGCGCGGATCGTACCAGAGCGTGGCGCGGGCGTGCGTTAGGATCGCGTCATGGTGTTCCCGGCCGTCGCACTGACGGGCATCGAGCCGCCGGCGGTGCTGCCCGGGGCGCGCCTGTGGCTGCGCGGTCAGGGCGTGCCGGAGGTTGAGGCGCCGCAGGCGAGCGTCACCGTTGGCGGCGCGCCGGCGCGTGTCGTGTTCGCGGCGCCGGATCGGGCGGCGGTCGTCGTGCCCGAGGCCGCAGAGCCCGGACGCAGCGCGGTGCGCGCGGCATGGTCGCCGGGCGCCACGCTGTTCGTCGACGTCGGGGCGCCGCTCGCCACCGGCCTGCAACTGGTCGACAGCCCGGCCATCGACGCACACGGCCGCATCTACTGCGCCTTCAGCGGGCCGCGCGGGCAGGAAGCCCCGGTCTCGATCTATCGCCTCGGGCCCGACGGCGGCCGCGAGGCGTTCGTCGAGGGCCTCACCAACGCCACCAGCCTGGCGTTCTCGCCGTCCGGCGTGCTGCACGTGTCGAGCCGTTTCGACGGCACCGTGTACCGCGTGGACGACGACGGACGCACGGAGCCATTCGTCACCGAGCTCGGCGTCGCCTGCGGTCTCGCCTTCGCGCCCGACGGCACCCTGTTCGTCGGCGATCGCACCGGCACGATCCATCGCGTGAGCGCCGACGGCGCCAGTACCCGGACGTTCGCGACGTTGCCCCCCAGCGTCGCCGCCTACCACCTCGCCTTCGGCCCCGATGGCGCGCTCTACGTCACCGGGCCGACGATGGCGACCCACGACGCCCTGTACCGCATTGGTTCCGACGGACAGCCCGAGGTGCTCGACCGGTCGTTCGGCCGGCCGCAGGGGCTGGCGTTCGATCCGCACGGCGTGCTGCACGTCGTCGATGCGCTGGCTGGCGTCAGCGCCATCCACCGCGTGCCGGCCTCGGGCCCGCGTCAGGCCGTGGTGGCCGGGCCCGGACTCATCGGTGTGGCCTTCGAGCCCGGCGGCGCGCTCGTCGCCGCGACCAGCGATGCCCTCTATCGCTTCGCGCCCATTCCCTGATTGCGTCCGGCCCGCCGGCGCACTAACCTGAGCGGCGACTCGATGCCGCAGGCCTTCCGCCGCAAGCCCATCGCCGACCTCACCGCGCACGAAGGCGGCGACGCCTCGCTGCGCCGCGTGCTGGGCGCCGGCGATCTCGTGATGCTCTCGATCGGCGCCGTGATCGGCGCCGGCATCTTCGGCGCCATCGGCACCGCGGCCGCCGGACAGACCGATCCGAGCGGCGCCATCGTGCGCTACGGCGCCGGTCCGGCGCTGGTGTTCTCGTTCATCCTGCTCGGCGGCGCCTGCGCCCTGGCGGCGCTCTGCTATGCCGAACTCGCGGCGATGATCCCGCAGGCCGGCAGTGCGTATGCCTACGCCTACGCCACGCTCGGCGAGTTCGTGGCGTGGATCATCGGCTGGGATCTGATGCTCGAGTACGCGGTGGGCAACGTCGCCGTCGCCATCTCGTGGGGCGACTACTTCACGTCGCTGCTGCACGGCTTCGGCGTCGATCTGCCCGCGTGGCTCACCACGGGCTACCGCACCGCCGCGCTGTCGTCGAATCCGGCCGTGCACGGCCTCATCGACACCGCGCCGCGGTTCCTCGGCCTGCCGGTGCTCGTGAACCTGCCGGCGTTCGGCATCGTGGCCCTGATCACCTGGCTGCTGCTGCGTGGCGCCCGCGAGAGCGCCCGCGCCAACAACATCATGGTGATCGTGAAGCTGCTGGCGCTGGGCCTCTTCATCGCGGTGGGCCTCGGCGCCATCAACACCGCCAACTACCACCCCTTCGCGCCCAACGGCTTCACCGGCATCCATCAGGGCGCGGCGATCGTGTTCTTCGCCTACATCGGCTTCGACGCCATCTCCACCGCCGCGGAAGAGACGACCAACCCGCAACGGAACCTGCCCATCGGCATCCTCGGCGGCCTGGCCATCTGCACGCTGATTTACGTCGTCGTCGGCGCGGTGCTGACCGGCATGGTGCCGTACCAGCAGCTGGCGGTGGCCGACCCGCTGGCCCGCGCGCTCGAGATCGCCGGCTACTCCACGGTGGGCTGGATCGTGGCGCTCGGCGCCGCGGTGTCGATGTCGGCCGTGCTGCTGGTGTTCCAGTACGGGCAGCCGCGCATCTTCTTCGCCATGGCGCGCGACGGCCTGCTGCCGCAGTGGGCGGCCAGGGTGCATCCGGTCACCCGCGTGCCTTCGACCACCACGCTGCTCACCGGCATCCTCGTGGCCGTGGCCTCGGCCTTCGGCGACGCCGCCGAAACCTACGACCTCACCAACATCGGCACGCTGTTCGCGTTCGCCATCGTCTCGATCGGCGTGCTGGTGCTGCGTGTGGTGGAACCGGAACGGCCGCGACCCTTCCGCGTCCCGCTCGTGTGGGTGGTCGGTCCGCTGGGCGCCGCCGCCTGCGCGTTCATCATGGTGGGCCTGCCGCCGCAGGCCTGGGAGCGATTCGGGCTCTGGCTGGTGCTCGGCCTGGTGGTGTATCTCGGCTACGGCGCCCGCCATTCGCGCCTGCGCCAGACACCGGCGGCATGAGCGGCACGGCGCCCCGGCTACGCGTGCAGTCGCCCGGCGGGCGGCTGACCATGCACGCGCTGGCGGCCGGCGAGACCGCCATCGGCCGCGACGCCAAGGCCGGCCTCGTCCTCGACGATGCCCGCATCTCGCGCCGGCACGCGCTGCTGGTGCGCGACGACGGGCGGGTGATGGTGTCCGATCTGGCCAGCCGCAACGGCACGTTCCTCAACGGCCGCAGGCTCGGCGCCGGTCCCGAGGTGCTGGCGCCGGGCGACGTCATCAAGGTGGGCGACTTCACGCTGGTGTTCGAGCCGGTGGAGTCGATTCCGTTCACCGAGGAACCGGCCATCGAGATGCGGCAGGTGCTGCAGAAGGCGCCCGACGAGATGATCCGCTCGTCGATGGCGGTGCCGGCGGCCAGCCGCGACGTCTCGGCCGAGGGCCTGCGCTTCGAACTCGACAAGAAGACCCGCGTGCTGGGCCTCTTCTACGAGCTGAGCCGCACGCTGGGCTCGGTGTTCTCGCTGCCCGACGTCCACGAGAAGGTGATCGGCATCCTGCTGCAGGTCACGCCCGCCGCGCGCGTCGTCATCTACCAGCGCACCGAGAAAGGCGAGATGAAGCACGTGGCCTCGGGCACGCGCGACAGCCGCAGCACGGGCGACGCCGCCGAGGCGCAGCCGCTGCGCGTCAGCAAGACCGTGTTCGACAACGTGGCCAGGCAACGCGTGTCGGTGCTGCTCGAGAACACGCGTCGCGACGAGGCCGCGGTGCCCGACAGCCTTCGGCTGCATCAGACGCACTCGGTGATGGCGGCGCCGATCGTCGGCCGCAAGGGACTGCTGGGCGTGATCTACACCGACCAGCAGGACGTGACGCAGACGTTCTCCTCCGACGATCTCGATCTGCTCAACGCCGTGGCCGTGCAGACCGGCATCGCCATCGACACGGTGCGCGCGCACGAGGCGCTGCAGCGCGAGGCCAAGGCCCGCGAGAAGTACGAGCGCTTCCTGCCGCAGCAGCTGGTCGACGACGTGCTGCTCGACCCGAACAAGGAGATTCGTCCTGGCGGGGCCCGCCTGGCCGTCACCGTGCTCTTCGGCGACCTGCGCGGGTTCACCACGCTGTCGGAATCGAGCGCGCCCGAGACGGTCGTGGAGCACCTGAACCGTTTCTACTCGCTGATGAGCGAGGCCATCTTCAAGCACGGCGGCACGCTCGACAAGTACCTCGGCGACGGGGTGCTGGCGCTCTTCGGCGCGCCCTATGGCACCGAGCGCGACGCCGTGAAGGCGGTGCGCGCGGCGATCGACATGCAGCGGTCGATGCTGGGCTTCAACCAGGAACTGGCGGCCGCCGGGCAGCCGGCCATCGCCATGGGCATCGGCATCAACACCGGCCCCGCGATCGTCGGTTTCATCGGCTCGGACGCGCGCCTCGACTACACGGCGATCGGCGACACCGTCAACACGGCGTCGCGCCTCGAGCACCTCGCCAAGCCCGGCCAGATCCTGATCAGCGAGCACACCATGCAGGCGCTCGACGCCAGCGTCAGCTACACACCGCTCGACGCCGTGCAGGTGAAGGGCCGCGCGGCGAAGCTGCAGATCGCCGAAGTGGCCTGGGCGGCCAGGTAGATCAGTTCTTCGTCAGCACCACCGCGACCTGCGTGCTCACGGCGCACTGCGTCCACGTGCCGGCGCCCGACAGCCGATTGCCATCGGGGCGGGCCGTGAAGAGCAGCGAGCCGGCGCTGGCGCTCGAGGCGTCGGACGGACAGCGCGGTGGACCCGACGGGGTCAGCAGGATCGATGCGCTGCCGAGCAGCGTGGCGCCCGTGACGTCGCCCGTTGCGGTGGCGCTTCCAAGACGGGCCTCGTAGGCGCCGGTTGCGCGTTCCACGTCGCCGTCGACTCGTGCCTGCAGTGTCATGCGCACGCTGACTTCGCCCGCGGCGGTGGCGATGGTGCCGACCCACGAGCCTCCGAGCACCTGCAATGCCGTGGTTGACGGCGTTGGCGCCGTGGGCGACGAGGTCTGGGAGCAGGCACTCGCGGCGAGCAGTGCGAGTGCGGCGAGCAGCAGGCGAAGCGTGGGGCGGGTCATGCGTCCTCCGAAGTCGTTCATGGATCTCACCGTCGTACGGGGGGCACGGCTCGCCGCGCCACCGGCAAGGCCCAGACACCCGAGCGTCCCGCCGCGATCACGCGATCGCCGGCGACGACCACTGGTGAGAACAGGCTCTGGGTGTAGTCGACGGTCTTCCACAGCACCGTGCCGGTCGCGGCGTCGAGTGCGTGGATGAAGCCCGAGAAGAAAGGCACGTAGACCACGCCTTCCGCGTGCGTGTAGTTGTCCCACGACAGCGAGCCGAGCCAGCCCTGCGCGTATTGCCACGCCGCCTTCTGCGTGGCCAGGTCGTAGGCCGTGAGGTAGCCGGTGATCGAGCCGACGATGAGGCGGTCGCCCACCACGGCGAGACCGCGCTGTTCCTGCGGCGCCTGCGTGATGATGCCGTCGAACGGGCCCTCGAGCGCTGGCAGCGACCAGCGCAGCGTCCCGGTGGCGAGGTCCACCGCCCACACGCGGCCGTCGCCGGCCGCGCCGATCGCCAGGGTGTCGGTGATCACCGCGCCGCCGGCGTGGTAGACGGGACGCGGATCGTCCTCCGACGTGGGATAGCGGAAGCGCCAGCGTTCACGTCCTGTGATCGCGTCGACCGCCACCAGGCCGCCCTGGTCCTTCGGCGTGTAGACCGTGTAGCCGGCCACAACGATCGTGCCGTTGGTGACCGGCTCGAACACCGAGACCAGCGCGTCGTCGGTCCAGCGCTCCACCTCGGTGCGCCACAACTCCTTGCCCGTGGTCGTGTCGATGGCGAACAGGTGGCCCGAGCCTGAGCCGGTGTACAGCGTGGTACCGCGCGTGTCGCCGATGAAGTAGCCGGGCGCGTAACCGACACTGGGATGGAACGCCCACTTCGGCGCCCCCGAGATCGCGTCGTACGCGTAAAGGTCCCAGTCGCCCCCGACCACCGTGTCGCCGGCCACCGCAACGCGGAAGCCGGCGGTGTTGCCTTCCCGTTCGCCCGTCGATCGGCGCCACAACTCGTGGCCGTCATCGAGTGCCAGGGCGAACACCTCGTGATCGCGGCTCAACGCGAACACGCGCGGACCGGAGACGGCTGGCATGCCGCGGCTCGTCACCGCGGCATGCCACAGGGGCGACTCGCTGGGATCCGGGACGGACTGGGCCGCCGACGGAATGCTCCAGCCAAGGCCGATGAGCAGGAAGAGGATCCAGCGAGTCATGTCGCACCGTCTCTACGGCGTCGGCACCGACCACATCGGTGCGTGACCGGCGTCGTAGAGCACGAGGTTGCCGTCGTCCTGCACCAGCAGTTCCGCTCCCGGCATGCCCGAGGTGTCGGTGGCCCAGATGGGCACGCCGTCGGCGCGGTAGACCACGACGTTGCCGTCGTCCTGCATGGTGGCGAAGCCCGGCGCCTGGCCCACGGTGTCGCTCGCCCACAGCGGGCCCGCCGGACCGTAGAGCACGAGGTTGCCGTCGTTCTGGTAGATCAGGACGTGGCTGCCGTTCGGCGAGTAGATGCGCTGGTCGGCGTAGAGCCGCTCGCCGGCGCTGAGCGTGGACGCCGGGTTGCTGGCGGGCGGCGCCGAGGCCGTCCCTCGGTACTTCAAGCCGATGTCCTTGACGAGCACGCCCTCGAGCTGATCGGCGGCTTCGTCCTTCTGCCGCACGTGGGCCGGTCCGTAGTAGCCGAAGTTGCGGGCGTTACCGGGGAAGAACTGCGAGGGCGTGGGCACGACGCCGTCGGTGGAAGTTCCGCACGACGGGTCGTTCGATGTGGCCCAGCACCACACAGGGCTGAACTGGTTGATGTCCGAGATCAGCTCGGCGGTCTGCTGGCGGATCGTGGCGGCCAGCGGATCCCACGGTGCGAAGTTGGGGTAGCCGAAGTAGTAGTAGATGCCGCTGAGCATCACGACAGCCTCATGGAGTCGTTGCGCCGCTTCGTACTGCCACTCGGGCTTGGCCGCCACGAACGGCGCCGCGATGCCCCAGTCGCGCGCGATGAACACCATGCCGACGCGCTTGGGCACGGTGGCGCTCTCGCGTGCCAGATTGGCGCTCGAATTGAGGACGTTCAGGGCCGCGGAGCCGGGCCGCATGTCCTGGAGCACCGGCGTCGACAGAATTGGCGCGATCTTGTTCCCGACCTCGGCCACCACGCCCTGTAGCACCAGGCCGAGCATCGACACCGCGAAGCGCACCGGCGCCATGCCTGGGCTGAACCAGAGCCCCGTGTACTGGTTGGTGCCGTTCTGCGCGCCGAGCATGTACAGCAGCATTCCGAGCTTCTGCCCGGTGCGCAGATAGAAGTTCGTGACGTCGGTCAGCCGTTCAGCGAGCAGCGCGCCCCCGTGCGGGCTGCCGAGCGTGACGATGCCGCCAAGTGGCCGCATCGTGTTCAGCGTGCGCGCCACGAGCCCGCCGTTGCTGTGACCCACCATCACCATGTTGGCGGGCGCGCCAATGGCGTTCGCAGCGTTGTTGAGCTGCCGCGTCTGCTCGTCGTAGGGCAGCCACCACGGCATCTCGGGCACGTGCGCCACGATCTC
The DNA here is from genome assembly GCA_046331325.1 of Vicinamibacterales bacterium. Classification (GTDB taxonomy): domain Bacteria; phylum Acidobacteriota; class Vicinamibacteria; order Vicinamibacterales; family UBA2999; genus CADEFD01. The sequence goes on from JAXLRB010000002.1 coordinate 192,326, forward strand.
GAGCCGCGCCTGCAGGCGGGTAGCGGTGGCCGCCCAGCTCGCGGCGCTGCTGTTGAAGCCGTGCAGGAACACGACCACGCGTTCCTGCGCGACGGCGGGCCGGGCGAGCCCCGCGAGGAGGACGAGAGCGATGACGAGGCGGCGCATGACTATCGCCCCTCGCTGCCGCTGACGTTGAGGTGCGTGCGCGTGGAGACGAAGCGGCGGCCCGAGCCGTCGGTCATCGCGTGTTCGCTGCGCTGTCGCGCCAGATACCAGCGGCCGCCGGGCATGCGCGCGTAGGCGAGCTGGTGGCGATCGGTCAGCGCGCCGCCGCGCACGACGTTCACCTCGGTGGGCAGCATGGTGCCGGGTTCCACCAGTGTCTCGGTGGTGGCGTCGGCGTCGGTCGCCACGTAGCGATCGTGCCGGCCGAGACGGCCCGTCGTGCGGCCCAGGCGGCGCTGCAGCGCGTCGCGCCGGCGGCGCAGATCGCGGTCGGCGAAGACCATCGCGGCGTCGGGATCCGCCTCCGCGGGCGGTGGCATCTCGATCGTCTGCACGAGCGCGCCCTTGGCGTCGTAGATGCGCGTGGTGCCGGTGGCGCCGTACACCATCCGCATGCCGCTCCGCGGATCCACCAGCGGGCCCTTCGCGTAGAGCTTCGCGGGCGGATAGGTGATCTCGGTCTCGAGGCCGCCATCGACGCGCCGTCGTGTGAGGTGATACCGCGTGGAGGGCCGCGTCTCGACCACCGTGCCCTGCGCGTCGACGATGCTGTCTTCGATCACCACGTCCGCGCTGAACACCTCGGGGTCTCCGCTCGTGATCGGCGCCGGCTGTGCCGACACCGCCTGCGCCCATGCCATGCACGCGGCCATCGCCGCGTGCGTTCCGAACCGTGCCATGCCTCTCATCGCCATCCTCGTTTCCGACCTCGGGTGCCTCCTTGTCGTGCGGCAGGTGCCAGTGGGGACGTCGGGTGCCGCCGACGTCCGCCTCGAGTGCAAGCCGCGGGCCCGTGACCGGTCGTGACGGCGCTTGCGAAATCCGGCGGGAAATCGCCGATCGCGGGCGAGGCGGGCACGCCGTGCCCGGGCATCTGGTTCCCGTCCGGGTAGCGGCTACTCGTGCCGGCGGGCGCAGGGGTAGAATCGGGGTTTGGAGTACGGCCCGATGACGCGGCCGTGGCTATGCCTCACGATTCCATCGCGGTGCGCGGCGCCCGCGTCCACAACCTGAAGAACATCGACGTCGACCTGCCACGCGACCAGCTGGTGGTCGTGACCGGCCTGTCGGGGTCGGGTAAGTCGTCGCTGGCCTTCGACACGCTGTACGCGGAAGGGCAGCGCCGCTACGTCGAGTCGCTGTCGGCGTACGCGCGCCAGTTCCTCGAGCAGATGGAGAAGCCGGACGTCGATCTCATCGACGGCCTGTCGCCGGCCATCTCGATCGAGCAGAAAACCACCGGCGCCAACCCGCGGTCGACGGTGGGCACCGTCACCGAGATCTACGACTACCTGCGGCTGTTCTTCGCCAACGCCGGCGTGCCGCACTGCCCGAACTGCGGGCGAGAGATCTCCTCGCAGTCGCTCGAGCGCATCGTCGACCTGGTGATGACGTTCCCGCAGGACAGCCGCATCAACATCCTGGCGCCGATCGTCCGCGGCCGGAAGGGCGAGTTCAAGAAAGAGCTGCAGGGCATCGTGCAGCGCGGCTTCACCAAGGCGCGCATCGACGGCCAGTACAAGAGCCTCGAAGACGACCTGGCCCTGAACCGCCGCAAGAACCACACGATCGAGATCGTCATCGATCGCCTGATCGTGCGCTCGGGCATCGAGCGCCGTCTCACCGAGTCGGTGCAGACGGCGCTGGATCTCGCCGATGGCGTCGTCGTGATCAACACGCTGGATCAGGGCGATCGCCTGTTCTCGCGCAAGCTGGCGTGCGTGGTGTGCGGTATCAGCGTGCCCGAGATGTCGCCGCGCGCTTTCTCGTTCAACTCGCCGCACGGCGCCTGCCCCGACTGCCAGGGCCTCGGCTCGACGTGGGACTTCGATCCCGCCAAGGTCGTGCCCGACGAGTCGAAGTCGCTCAACGAGGGCGCCATCGCGCCCTGGGGTCGCGGCGACAAGAAGCTGGTGAAGGCCGCCATCGACGCCATCGCCCGCCACTGGGACATCGATCCCGACGTCGCGTTCGGCAAGCTGCCGAAGAAGCAGCGCGATCTGCTGTTGTTCGGCCCTCCCGACGCGGACGACGACGAAGACGACGAGCCGCCGAAGAAGGGCAAGGCCGCGAAGGCGAAGGAGGTCGAGCCGTACGGGCGCGACTTCGAAGGCATCCTGCCGAACCTGCGCCGCCGCTTCGACGCCGCGGCGTGGGACCAGCAGGCCGAGCTGGATCAGTACCGCGCACTGCGCGACTGCCCGTCGTGCCACGGCGGACGCCTGCGTCCCGAGAGCCGCGCCGTGCGCCTCAAGGGCAAGTCGCTGCCCGACTACGTGGCGATGCCGATTTCGGAAGCACGCCAGACGTTCGACGCGATGACGCTCACCGAGCGCGAGACGATCATCGCCAGCCGCATCCTGCGCGAAGTGCAGGAACGGCTGCGCTTCCTCGACGACGTCGGCGTCGGCTACCTCACGTTGGGCCGCAGCGCCGCCACGCTGTCGGGCGGCGAGGCGCAGCGCATCCGCCTGGCCACGCAGATCGGCTCGAACCTCACCGGCGTGCTCTACGTGCTCGACGAGCCGTCGATCGGCCTGCACCAGCGCGACAACCGCCGCCTGCTGTCGACGCTCACGCGCCTGCGCGACCTCGGCAACACGGTGATCGTCGTCGAGCACGACGAAGAGACGATCCGCCTCGCCGACTACGTCGTGGATCTCGGTCCCGGCGCCGGCGAGCACGGCGGCCGCGTGATGTTCCAGGGCCCGCCGCAGGCGCTGGCCGCCGCGTCCGACTCGCTCACCGGCCAATTCCTGAGCGGCGCGCGATCGATCGAGACGCCGAAGAAGCGGCGCCCGGCCGGCAAGGCCGAGATCGTGATCCGCGGCGCCCGCGCCAACAACCTGAAGGATGTGGACGTCCGCATCCCGCTCGGCCTGTTCGTGGCCGTCACCGGCGTGAGCGGATCGGGCAAGAGTACGCTCGTCAACGACATCCTCTATCGCTCGCTGGCGAAGCAGCTCTACCGCGCCACCGACGAGCCGGGCGCGCACAAGGCGGTCGAGGGCGTGGCGCTCGTCGACAAGGTGATCGAGATCGATCAGTCGCCGATCGGCCGCACGCCGCGATCGAATCCCGCCACTTACACCGGCCTCTTCTCGTACATCCGCGATCTGTTCGCGATGGTGCCGGAAGCGAAGGCGCGCGGCTACAAGGCCGGCCGCTTCTCGTTCAACGTGAAGGGCGGCCGCTGCGAGGCGTGTCAGGGCGACGGCGTGATCGCCATCGAGATGCACTTCCTGCCCGACGTGTTCGTGACGTGCGAGCAGTGCAAGGGCCGTCGCTACAACCGCGAGACGCTCGACGTGAAGTACCGCGGCAAGTCGATCGCCGAGGTGCTCGACCTCACGGTGAGCCAGGCGCTGCCGCTGCTCGAGAACTTCCCGCTCATCGCCACCAAGCTGCGCACGCTCGAAAGCGTCGGGCTGGGCTACGTCACGCTGGGGCAGTCGGCGACGACGCTGTCGGGCGGCGAGGCGCAGCGGGTGAAGCTGGCCAAGGAACTCTCGAAGCGGGGCACCGGCAAGACGCTCTACATCCTCGACGAGCCCACCACCGGGCTGCACTTCGAGGACGTGCACAAGCTGCTCGACGTGCTGAACCGGCTGGTCGACCAGGGGAACACGGTGCTCGTCATCGAGCACAACCTCGACGTGATCCGGTCGGCCGACTGGGTGATCGACCTCGGCCCCGAGGGCGGTGAGGGTGGCGGCCGCCTTGTGGCGCAAGGTACCCCGGAAGCCGTTGCCAAGGTGAAGGCCTCGCACACCGGGCAGTTTCTGGCAGAAGCCCTCAAGGGCTGACGGTGTGTCAATCCTACCACAGTGCAGGGAAGACTGACTGTGGTCGGTCAGCCACAGTCACGATCGACTGGCCTTGGACCGATGTATGTAAGTGACTGATTACAAGTCTCTTACGAGTCTGTATCGGGGTGTGTAATGTCGGGCATCCCGTTTGCTAAGAGTAAGGTCCGGTAGCCGTTGTGAACATCGCCTTCCAGCAGACGCTTCGGCGTCAGGTTTCGTGCGCGGGGATCGGCCTGCATTCGGGCACCCGTGTCAGCCTGACCCTGAAGCCGGCGGCGGCCGACACCGGCATCGTGTTCCGTCGCGCCGACCTCGGCGTCGACATCCCGGCCCACGTCGACCACGTCGCCGCCATCAACTACGCGACCGTGCTGGGCCGCGACGGCGCCACGGTGGAGACGGTCGAGCACCTGCTGGCGGCGCTGGTCAGCGCCGGCGTCGACAACGTCATCGTCGAGCTCACGCAGCGCGAAGTGCCGATCATGGACGGCAGCTCGGCGCCGTTCCTCTTCCTCATCCAGGAAGCCGGGCTGAAGAAGCAGACGACCGCCCGCAGCTACCTGAAGGTGCTGCGTCCGATCACGGCGACGAGCGGCGACAAGCACATCGCCATCTACCCGTCGGACCACTTCAAGGTCAGCTACACGATCAGCTTCGACCATCCGCTGCTGCGCCACCAGTCGCGCACCATGCGGATCACCGAGCAGAGCTTCAGCGACGAGATCGCCTCGGCGCGCACCTTCGGCTTCCTGAAGGAAGTGGAGTGGATGCGTCAGCAGGGTCTGGCCCTCGGCGGCTCGCTCGACAACGCCATCGTCATCGGCGACACCGGTCCGCTGAACGCGCTCCGCTTCGACGACGAGTTCGTGCGTCACAAGATTCTCGACGCGGTGGGCGACCTGGCCCTGCTGGGCAAGCCGGTGCTGGGCCACGTGGTGGCGCACCGCGCCGGCCACGGCCTGCACACGCTGCTCGCCAAGCAGCTGCTCGCCGAGCCCGATGCGTTCGCCGTGGTCGACCAGATTGCCGCGCCCGCCGTCGAACTCGATGGCGTGGCGGCTCCCGCTCGCGTCCGCAGCGCCTACGAACTCACCTCCATACCGGCGCCGCGGTTCACGCGGCCGTTTCTTCTGTCAGGTTCACCACGCACGGAGGAGCCCGTGATTGTGCTGTGCTACATGTCGCAAACGATGAAGGCGGCCGCCCGTCACGGCGGTCGGCGTGCGCGAGTTGCGCCGAACCTCAGCGTGCACCTCGACCGGGTGAAGCGCGGGCGGTCCTGCAGGTCACGGAACACGGAGGGTCGTAGCCCCTGCAGCCGGTGTCGGCCACCGAAGCCCGGCTCGATCGCCTCGAGGCACAGGGCTCGTGACGCGCCCGCGCAAGGCGATTCGCGACCTGCCTCCGCCCAGGGCGGTGCCCGCTCACGCTCATCCGTTACCGAGGTGTCGACGAACCGGCGCCGACGCCTCTGATGGCCCGACGTTTCTCGACGCGTCGGCCATCGTCAAGCTGGTGCTGACGAGCCGGAATCACAGGCGTCATACTTCCTCGACGGGCACAGCGTGAGGCCAGTGAACTCGCCGTCACCGAAGTGGGTCGCGCGGTGCGCGCCTCGACCTGACTGGACGATCTCGACGTCGTCGACGCCCTGGCTCCATCGCGTCACCTCCGATGTGCTCCGGCGCGCAACGCAACTTGCGCCGCCGCGTTGCGCACGCTCGACGCGATCCATCTCGCGACCGCGCTGCTGCACGGCGACGGCGATGGCGCCTGGTCACCTACGACACCGCATGGCCCCGCCGCGCGAGCGCACGGCCTGCGCGTCGTGCCGGGCCGGTAACACCGCGCCCCCGGCGACGAGGCCGGGTGTAGCATGACCGGCGACATGTCCCTCGATCGCCGCGACTTCCTGAAGCTCGGCACGGCCGCCGTCGCGGCCACGGCCGGATCCACCGTCGATCTCGCCGCCCAGCCCTCGCCAGACGCGCCGTTCGCGGCGCCGCCGATGCCGCTCGTGCGCATCGGCATGGTGGGCATCGGCCTGCAGGGCGGGTCGCACCTCGAGAACTTCCTGAAGATTCCCGGCTGCCGCGTCACTGCCGTGTGCGACGTCCGCGACGCGCGCACCACGTGGGCCACGCAGCAGATCACGGCGGCGGGGCATCCGGCGCCCGCCGTCTACACGCGCGGCCCGCGCGACTTCGAGCGGCTGTGCGAGACCGAGGATCTCGATCTCGTCTTCACCGCCACGCCCTGGGAATGGCACGTGCCGGTGATGCTGGCGGCGATGAAGGCGGGGAAGCACGCCGCCACCGAAGTGCCCGCGGCGATGACGCTCGACGACTGCTGGGCGCTCGTGGAGAGCGCCGAGAAGTATCGCCGCCACGCGGTGATGATGGAGAACTGCAACTACGACCGCCCCGAGATGATGGCCTTCCACATGGTGCGGAAGGGCGTGTTCGGCGAGGTGCTGCACTGCGAGGGCGGCTACCTGCACGACCTGCGCGCCATCAAGTTCGAGAAGCGGGACGAAGGCCTGTGGCGCCGCGCCTGGTCGATGAAGGTCGACGGCAACCCGTATCCCACGCATGGCCTCGGTCCGATCGCGAACTGCCTCGATATCAACCGCGGCGATCGCTTCGACTACCTGGTGTCGATGAGCGGCCCGTCACGCGGCCTCTACGACTGGGCGAAGGAGCACTTCCCGGCCGATGCGCCCGAGCGGAGCGAGCGCTACACGCTCGGCGACGTCAACACCAGCCTGATCAAGACCGCGCGCGGGAAGACGGTGATGGTGCAGCACTGCACCAACCTGCCGCGGCCGTACAGCCGCATCCACGTCGTGCAGGGCAGCAAGGGCCTGTTCCAGGGCTATCCGCATCGCGCCTACATCGAAGGCCGCGGCAAGCTCGACGAGTGGCAGGACTGGACGGCGTTGCGCGACGAGTTCGACCATCCGCTGTGGCGCGAAATCGAGGCGCGCGCCAAGGGCGCCGGCCACGGCGGCATGGACTACATCGAGGACTACCGCCTCGTGAAGTGCCTGCGCGAAGGCCTGCCCACCGACATGAACGTCTACGACGCGGCGTCGCTCTCGGCCGTCGTGGATCTCAGCATCCGCTCGGTGAAGGGACGCGCGCAGGCGATGGACGTACCCGACTTCACGCGCGGCCGCTGGCGTACGAATCCGCCGCTCGGCCTGGTCACGGTGTAACCGCGCGGGCCGTGCGGCCCGCGCGTGTCGTCGTCTAGAAGTCGACCACCAGGTTCAGGCGTGCCGTGCGCGGCAGGGTCGGATGGAAGTGGATGTCGTCTACGCCGGCCAGCGGCTCGCCGCGCAGCCGCGACGTGTAGAAGTAGTCGACGTCGCTCTGCGACACGTTCAGCAGGTTGAACACGTCGAGATTGAGGCGCACGCCACCACTGATGCGGTAGCCGGCTTCGAGGTTGAACAGGCTCGTCGCCTTCGAGCGGCTCGAGTTGTCTTCGACCAGCGCGCGCGGCCCGAAGTAGCGCCACCGCACGCTGCCGGTGAAGCGCTTGATGTTCTCGAGCGTGACGCCGCCCGACATCACCAGGTTCACGGCGCCGGGCACCCGGTTGCCCTCGGGCGCCTCGTCGGTGAACTTCGCCTGCGACGTGCTCACGTCGGCGTCGACGATCAGCCACGACACCGGCGCGTAGTAGTTGGCCCACTCGATGCCGTAGCGGTGGCTGGGACGGCCCGCCTCGGTGGTGCCGGCGTCGCCGATGAAGATGAGCTCGGAGTCGAGCTGCAGGCTCCACAGCGACAGGCTCGACTGCAGGTGCGGGATGCGCACGGTGCGCACGCCCACTTCGGCGCCGGTGGCACGGGCCAGCGGCGTCACGCGGTCGGCGGGCTCGCCCGTGGACGGATCGACGCGGATCGTGGCGCCGCGGGCGTCGTTGCTGTGGAAGCCGAGACCGGCGTTGGCGTAGAACTCCGTGCCGCTGAACGGCCCGATCGCCACGCCGAGCTTGGGGCTGACGATCCCCTCGTTGTCCACGCCGGAGTTCTCGGCGACGCCGGCCGTCACGTCGAAACGGTAGCCGTCCACGCGCAGGCCGCTCAGCGTGCGCAGCCACGGCGCCCACTCGGTCTCGTTCTGCACGAACGCGCCGACGCTGGTCTGCATGACCTGATCCTCGCGGATCGTCTCGAGGCGCTCACGCTTCACGGTGTGGTAGAGGCCCACGTTGCCGATGTCGTCGTTGCGCATCGACACCGCGAAGGTGTTCTGCACCGAGTGCCCGCCCCAGGTCTCCATCCGACGATGCGTGACCTTGGCGCCCGACACGAAGCGGTGGTCGGTCTGCTGGAACTGGTCGCCGTTCACCGGGTCGTCGAGGAAGTACGTGAAGTTCGAGAACAGACCGAGGTCGTAGGCGATGCCGAAGGCGCTCACCTTCGTGCTGGCGTTGTTCTTCGTGCGCTGCCACTCGACCGAGCCGCTGTAGCGATACGTCTCGCCGCCGTCGGTCGAATCCAGGTTGCCGAACCGATCCAGTGTTCCGTTCTCGACGGCGCGCAACGGGATCTGGTCGGTGGAGTTCCACGTGGCGCGGTAGCCCATCGCCGTCAGCGCCAGGCCGTTCTGCGCGTCGCCGCGCGTGAAGCGCACGAGGCCGTTCACCTTGCGGAAGTCGTCCTTGCGGATCCACGGGCCGTCGTTGTGGCTCACGTCCACCGCGCCGAGCCACGTGCCGCCGAAGCCGCGCGTCGACGCCGCGGCGAGGGCGCGGCGATAGCCCTGGCCGCCGCCGGTGACGCGCACGATCGGGCGTCCGAGGCTGTTCGTGTAGTTGATGTTGGCGGCGCCGGCGGTGGCGAAGTCGCCCTGCTCGGCGAAGTACGGGCCCTTCGAGAACTGCACGCCGCTGACGAGCTCCGGGATCAGGAAGTTCAGGTCGGAGTAGCCGTGGCCGTGGCCGTGCGTCGGCATGTTCACGGGCATTCCGGCGACCGAGGTGGCGAAGTCGGTGCCGTGATCGAGGTTGAAGCCGCGCAGGTAGTACTGGTTCGCCTTGCCCTCGCCGCTGTGCTGGCTGATCACGACGCCCGGCACGGTCTCGAGCACTTCACCGCTGCGCATCACGGGCCGCGCTTCGAGCTGACGCGCCGTGATGGCGCCCTGGCTGGCCGACTGCGCGATACCGACGAGGTTCTCGGCGGGATTCACCGCGTCGGCGAGGTTCGTGAAGGTGGCCTTGCCGGTGACGGTGACGTCGGCGCTCAGCGAGAGCTGCATCACGGCGTCGACCTTCGCGATCTGCGACGCCGCGATCGTGACCTCGCGCCGGTTGGCGGCGAAGTTGATGAGCAGGAAGCTCACGGTGGCCGGACCCGGCCGCAGTCCGGTGATGGTGTAGGCACCCTGGCCGTCGGTGTCGGTGCGCACGGCGGGCGAGCCCGGCTGGGCCACCTGCACCACCACCCCGGGCAGCACACCGCCGGAGTCGTCGCGGACCGTGCCGGAGAGCGTGCCTGTCTGGGCGGCCGCGACCGAGGCGGTGAAGAGCAGGCCGATGATGACGGGGATGAATCTCGAGTGGAGGGGGCGTACGATGTTGGGCATGGCGTCGATCGTTCCGGGACTAATGTTGGAGCGGCCCCGCGCCGAAAGCGATGTGGCATAACGCCACGCTGAGTGACGAAACCGTCAGTGCAGGCTTCCCACCCCTCGACGCTGCCCGTCTCGGTCGACCGTAACTCGTTCCGGCCGTGGTACTTGAGCGCGACACGTCTGGCAGTGGTGCCGTGGCTCACGCGGTTGCGCGTAGCTGCCGCCGCGGTCGACGCCGGCCTCGTCGTCGTCATCCTGACGCTGCCCGACGCCGACATCCCGCTGCGCACGGTGCTGCCGCTGCTGGCGCTCTCGGCCCTGGTCAACACCGGCCTCGCGTATCGCCTCAGCCGCGCCAAGGCCGCTCCGCGCGCGGCGTCGACCATCGCCCTGCTGCTCGACGTCGTGCTGCTCACCGGCCTGCTCGACCTCACCGGCGGCCCGTTCAATCCGTTCGCGGTGGTCTACGCGGCGCATGTCGCGCTCGCCTTCGTGTCGCTCGGCCGCGGGCCTGGATGGGCGGTGGGCGTCACGGCGCTCGGCAGCTACGCCACGTTGCTCTACTGGCACACGATCGAGGGCGTGGTGGTGCACCACCGGATCAACGACTTCGTGACGCATCTCTACACGATGTGGGTGGCGGCGACCATCACGGCGGAACTGGTCGCCTACTTCGCCGTGCAGGCGACCAACGCCATCGAGGAGCTGCGCGCGCGCGCCACGCGGTCGGAACGCCTGGTGTCGCTCACCACGCTGGCCGCCGGCGCCGCCCACGAACTGTCGACGCCGCTCGGCACCATCGCGCTCGCCGCCCGTGAACTCGAGCGGGCGGCCAGCCAGGCGCAGGCCGATGCGGCCATCGTCGAGGACGCGCGGCTGATCCGCACGGAAGTCGATCGCTGCCGCCACATCCTCGACCAGATGAGCGGCCGGGCCGGCGGCATCTCCGCCGACGCCCCCGAGCCCCTCGACATCAAGCCCATCGTCGAGGACGTCTGCGCGCAACTGCCGGCCGAGCGCCGCGCCCGCGTGCAGGTCTATGCCGAGCCGCCGCTGCCCACCGTGTTCGCGTCGCGGGCCGGGCTGCGCCAGGTGTTGTCGTCGCTCGTCGTCAACGCCCTCGACGCCAGCGAGCCCGAAGGGCCGGTGCTGGTCACCGCGATGGGCCTCGATGCCTCGGGGCTGTTGCGCATCGTCGTGCGCGATCGCGGGCCCGGCATGCCGGCCGACGTGCGGGCGCGGGCCGGCGAGCCGTTCTTCACCACCAAGGAACCCGGCAAGGGCCTGGGCATGGGGCTGTTCCTCGCCCGCATCTTCGCCGAGCGCAGCGGCGGCACCCTGACGATCGAAAGCGACGCCGGCACCGTCGTGATGCTCGACCTGCCGCTGCACGCGCGCGGAGGTCCCGCATGACTCCCGAGAGCCGCTCGCTGCTCGTCGTCGACGACGACACCGCGTTCCGCACGCGGCTGATGCGCGCCTTCACCGATCGCGGCTTCAGCGTCTCGGGCGCGGCGTCGTATGCCGAGGCGGTGGCGGCGGCGACGGCCGACAGTCCCGAGTTCGCGCTGGTCGACCTGAAGCTGCCCGGCCGATCCGGTCTCGAAGTGGTGCAGGCGCTGAAAGCCATCGACGGCACCACCCGCATCGTCGTGCTCACCGGCTACGGCAGCATCGCCACCGCGGTCGAGGCCATGAAGCTCGGCGCCACCAGCTATCTCACCAAGCCGGTGGACGCCGAGCAGATCCTCGCGGCGTTCGACGGCGCGGCGCCGGCCCCGGCGAGCCCGGCGCCGACGGCCACGCTGGCCCGCGTCGAGTGGGAACACATCCAGCGCGTGCTGGCCGACTGCGACGGCAACATCTCGGTGGCGTCGCGCCTGCTCGGGATCCATCGCCGATCGCTGCAGCGCAAGCTGTTCAAGAACCCCGCGCCCGAGCCCTGATCCCGGCCGCGTCGCCGCGCCGGACGTGAGTACAATGCCGCCATGCGACGTGGCGCGCCGCCGCCCGAGAACACGCGCACGAGGCCGCGCCGATGATCGCGGTGGTGCTGGCGGCGGGCCGCGGACGGCGCCTGGCGGCGAGCGACGGCTCACTCCTCGCCAGCCCTGAACAACGCGCCGCCGCCGCGCGCGGACTGAAGGCGCTGATGCCGGTGGGTCACGACGGCCGGCGGCTCGTCGATCACGCCATCGCGCGCCTCGTCGAGGCTGGCTGCGACGACATCGTGCTGGTGGCGCCGCCCGATCACGATGCCCTCGCCGCGCACATGGCGGGGCACCCGCACCCCGACGCGCGCGTGCGCATCGCGGTGCAGGCCATCCCCGACGGCACCGCCGGCGCGGTGGCCGCCGCGGCCGAGGCGTTGCACGGCGCCGGCGACTGCCTGGTCGTGAACGGCGACAACCTCTATCCCGTGGACGCGATTCGCACGCTCGTCACACTCGACGGCGCCGCCCTCGCCGGCTTCACCCGCCGCTCGCTCGAACGCGAAAGCGGCTATGCGCCGGAACGCATCGCCGCCTTTGCCACGGTGGCGCATCGCGACGGATGGGTGACCGCGCTCGACGAGAAGCCTCCCGTGGATCGCCTGGACGCGGACGCGCTGGTCAGCATGAACCTGTGGCGCCTGTCGCCGGCCGTGCGTCGGGCGTGCGCGGACGTCGCGCCGTCGTCTCGTGGCGAACGCGAGTTGCCGGCGGCGGTGATGCTGGCGATCGCGCGTGGCAGCCGCGTGCGCGTCGTGCCGGTGGAGGGCCGCGTGCTGGATCTGACGACGGCCGACGACGTGACGATCGTGAGCGAGGCGCTGGCCTCGCCAGTGGAGCGTGGATGACGCTCGCCGACGCCTTTCTCGCCGGCGGCTGTCAGGCCGACGACGCCGAACGCCGCGCGGCGCTCGTGGCCCGCACCGCCGCCGGCCTGCGCGAGACGTGGGGCGCCGCGCCGCAGTGGCGCTGGTACGTGCCCGGGCGGCTCGAGGTGTTCGGCAAGCACACCGACTACGGCGGCGGCGAGGTGCTCGTGGCGGCGGCGCCACGCGGGTTCGCGGTCGCGGCGGCGCCGCGCGACGATGGCCGCCTGCGCGTCGTCGACGTGCCGAACCGCGTCACCCTCGAACTCGACGCCGACGACGCCGGTCCGCCGCGCACCGGCTGGACGTCGTACCTGCAGGTCACGCGCCGGCGTCTCGCCGCCAACTTCCCGGGCGCGCCGCTCGGCCTCGACGTGGCGTTCGCCAGCGACCTGCCGCGCGCCGCCGGCATGTCGAGCTCGAGCGCGCTCGTCACCGCGATTGCCTCGGCGCTCCTCGCCCGCGGCGACCTGGCGGCGCGTCCCGAGTGGCGGCAGGGTGTGCGCACGCCCGAGGATCACGCCACCTATCTCGGCTGCATCGAGAACGGCGCCGACTTCGGCGCGCTGCGCGGCACCTCCGGCGTCGGCACGCACGGCGGCAGCGAAGACCACACGGCCATTCTGCTCAGCGAGGCGCGGCAGCTCGGTCACTTCCGGTTCGTGCCCACGGCGAGACTCGCGCGCGTGCCGGTGCCCGCCGGCTGGACCTTCGTCGTGGCGACCAGCGGCGTGCACGCCGACAAGGCCGGGTCGGTGCGCGATCGCTTCAACCGCGCGGCCTTCGGCGTGCGCGCGCTGCTGGCGTTATGGAACGGCGCGGCGGTCACGCCGGCCGCCTCGCTGGCGGCGGCGCTCGCCGTGCCCGATGCCGAGCCGCGGCTGCGCCATCTCGCCGCCACCGCCACCCCGCTCGGCTGGACGGCCGAGGCGCTGACCCGGCGTCTGGATCACTTCCTGGCCGAGAACGCCGTGGTGCGCGACGCCGTCGAGGCGGCGCGCCGCGCCGATGCGGCGGCGCTCGGCGCGCTGGCCATCGCATCGCAGCGCCATGCGGAGGCCGAACTCGGCAACCAGGTGCCCGAGACGTCGGCGCTCGCGGCCGTCGCCCGCGAGTGCGGGGCGCACGGCGCGACCAGCTTCGGCGCCGGCTTTGGCGGCGGCGTGTGGGCGCTCGTGGACCACGACGACGTCGACGGCTTCGCGCGCGCGTGGACCGCGGCGTATCGTCAGCGCTGCCCGCACGTGAGCAACGTGGCCGTCGTGCCGGTGTGTCCCGGTCCCGGCGTACTGGCCCTGCCGGGCGACGCCGAATAGTCGCGCCCGTGTCGGCCGCCGCTTCCGCCTCGGCCGCGGTGTAGGATCTCCCCGGCCCGCCGCATGCACGCCGACCTCCAGGACGCCCTCGATTTCCATCACGCCGTGCTGACCGAAGGCGCCCGCGCGCTGGTCGGTTACGACACGGCGAAGACCGTCGCCAACGTCGTGCTGTTGTCGGAGATCCCGACCACCTACGACAAGCGATCCGAACGGCAGGTGAACGCCGGCAACCTGCTGCTGCGCGGCGTGCCCGGCGTGGGCAAGACGTTCTTCGGGGTGATCCTGGCGGCCATCTCCGACGCGCGCTTCGCCCGCATCCAGGGCCGCGCCGACCTGCAGCCCACCGAGGTGGTCGGCTTCCAGATGATCAATCCCGCCACCGGTCAACTCGTCACCGAGTTCGGGCCGATGGCGTCAGCGGAAGTCATCCTGCTCGACGAGATCAACCGCATCCCGCTGAAGTCGCAGAGCGCCTTCCTCGAAGGCCTGCAGGACCGCACGATCACCGTCGGCAAGACCACCTACGACCTGCCGGCGTTCAGCTTCGCCATCGCCACCATGAACCCGGTGGAGCTCGGTCAGGGCACGTTCCCGCTCTCGGAGGCCGCCACCGACCGCTTCGCGGCCATGGTGCAGATCGGCTACCTGCCGAAGGACGAGGAAGAGAAGCTCGTCGACTTCGAGTTCAAGAAGATGACGCTGCGCCCGATCCTGTCGAAGGACCGGATCATCCACCTGCGCGCGCAGATCAGCGAGCACGTGTTCCTGCACAAGAGCCTCGGCCGCTACGTGCAGCGGCTGGTCGGCGCCACGCGACCGCGCGATCCCGACACCGACTGGCTCGAGCGCTCGCCGTCGGACCTCGTCGAACGCGGCGTGGATCTCGGCGCCTCGCCGCGCGCGATCATCTGCTGGAGCCGCCTCGCCAAGGCGTGGGCGCTGCTGGTCGGCGGCCGCGACGAGGTCTATCCCGAGGACATCCAGGCACTGGCGCCGTACGTGCTCGGTCATCGCATCTGGCTCGGGCCGCACGCGGCGGCGCACGGTCTCACGACCGAGGCCGTGATCGACGACGTCGTGGCCGAGGTGCCGATTCCATGATCCACGCGCCGGCGGCGACGTCGTACGTCGACCTGAACCTGATTACGAAGATCGAGCTGCTGATCCTGAAGCGGCTCGCCGGCGGCACCACGGGCGACCATCGGAGCCGCGCCGACGGCACCGGCTTCGACTTCGTCGGCCTGCGCGACTGGCAGGCCGGCGATCGCTTCTCGTCGATCGACTGGCCGCAGTCGTCGATCACCAACTTCTCGCCGATGGTCGTGCGCGAGTTCGATCAGCCGAGCTCGGCCACCGTGCTGGCGGTGGCCGATGCCTCGCTGTCGACGCGCTGCGGCGTGGACGGGACGCCGGTGGCGGCGGTGGTGGCGCGCGCGCTCGCCACCATCGGCCTCTCGGCGGCGTTCTTCCAGGACCGCTTTGGCCTGCTGGCCTTCGATCGCGGGTTCAGCGCCGTCACCGGCATCCGCGCGCGCACGGGCCGCGGCCACGTCGTGCACTGCCTCGAAGCCTACGAATCCCGGCGCGGCCTCGAGCCGGTGGCCGGCGCCACGGTGGCGGCGGCGCTCTCGGGCAGCCTGCGCACGACCTCGCTCGTGCCGGTGATCTCCGACTTCCTCTTCGACGACGCGCCGGCGTTCATCCGCGAGCTGGCGTCGGTCGACATCACGCACGACGTCTTCCTCGTGCTGGTCGACAGCGGATTCGCGTTCCTCGATCGCGGCGTGTCGGCCGGGTGGATCACCGTGCGCGACATCGAGCACGGCGGCACCCGGGTGGTGTCGCGCCGGGCGTTCCGCGCACTGGCCGATCAGGCGAAGGCGTGGCAGCAGGAGGTCGTGCGGCTGGCCCGCGCGGCCGACCTCGACGTGGTGGTACTGGGCGCCGATCAGGCGCAGGGCGAGATCGCGCTCGCCGAGTTCGTCGCCGAGCGCCGGTTGCGGAAGGTGGCGCGATGACCCGGTGGTGGGTGGCCGCGTGCGCGGTCGTGATGACGGCGGTGGGCGCGTCGGCGCAGGACACGCACCAGCACGGCGGCGCGCCGGCAGCGGCGCCGGCCGCGCGCACGGGGGGCGCTCGTGCGGCGGCGCCGCCGGAAGAGGTGCCGACGCTGGCGGGCGGCGAGGTGCCGCTGCAGTGCTGGTGGCGGGCCGCCAAGGGCGCCATCCACATCGGCGAGATCGTCGAGGTGACGCTGACGTGCTCGGCGCTCGAGAGCGACACCACGCGCGCCGTGCCCGACGAGACGCGGCTCAACGTGGCGGCGGTGCAGTTGGCGCCGTGGGAGATCGTGGGCGGCAGCCACCCCGCCGACACGCGCGCCGGCAGCCGTCGCCTGTTCCAGTACATCTACGAGCTGCGCATCCTCGATCCGGTGGCCATCGGCCGCGACGTGAAGCTGCCGCCGCTGACGGTGCCCTACCGCATCCAGAGCCGCATGGGCGCCGACGCCGCCATCTCGGGCCGCGACCTCACGCACGTGATGCCGCAGATTCCGATCCGCGTGGTCGGGCAGGTGCCCGGCGAGGCCTACGACATCCGCGACGGCTCGGCGGCCAGCCTCGCCGAGATCGCCGCGCTGCGCTTCCGCGCCAATGCCTACCGCACCGCCGGCACCGTGGCGGCCGTGCTCGCGGGCGTCGCTGTGATCGCGGCCCTGTTGCCGTTGGCCGGACGCCTGCGCACGACGCGCGTGCGCACGCCGGGCCGCGCCTCGGATCGCGAAGTGCTCACTTGGGCGGCCTCACGTCTCGACGCCCTCGTCGGCAGCGCGGCCGGCGGCTGGACGCCCGAGTCGTTGCGCGAAGCGCACGCCACGGCGCGCCTCGTTGGCGGCGCGGTGATCGGCACCGGCGTGCGGCAGCAGCGCCTGAAGCCCGGCGACGCGGTGCCAGATGGCCGCGTGGTGCTCGAGCGGCGGATGGGCCGCGTGCGCGCCGCCCTCACCGCGTCGACCACCGCCGGTGACATCGCGCGCGCCATCGACGCGCCGGGGCCCGAGGCGCCCGATCGCGGCACGCTCGAGCGGCTGCGCGATGCGCTCTCCGTGATCGCGCGGGCACAGTACGCGCGCAGTGAGGGCGACAGGTCGCACGACGTCGACGACGCCGTGCGTGCCGTGCGCGACATCGGCCGCGAGACGGCCCGGCAGCGGCTGCTGGCCTGGCGGCCGTGGCGGCGTCCGGCCCCTGCCGGCCAGGCGCCCGTGGAGTTCTGATGCCGACCGAGGCGCTGCGCGCGTTCGCGGCGAACCTGGCCGCCGACTGGCGCGCCCTGACGACCGAGTCGGTGCAGTTCGCGTATCGCGACGAGCCGCTGCTGGCCGCGGGCGCGCTGGTAGGGCTGGCGCTCATCGTGCTGGCGTGGCGGCTGTTGCGCGGCGTGCGGCTCACGCGCGACGCCGTGGCCGTGCCCGCCGTGCTGCGCCTGCCGCCGTCGCGCCTGGCGTGGGTGCGGCATGTGCCCGTGGTGATCGCCGGCATCGGCGTGCCGCTGGCGCTGCTGGCGTTGGCCGATCCCTACACGTCACTGACGACGAGCACCGTGACCTATCCGGGCCGCCGCATCGCCGTGATGCTCGACGCGTCCGATTCGATGACGTCGTGGTTCACGGCCGAGTCGCTCAACACGCGCAGCGCCACCGAGCCGGCGTTCTTCACGACCGTCGCCGCCGCGAAGCGCTTCGTGGAGCTGCGCCGCAACGGCAAGTACCGCGACCTGATGGCGCTCATCGAGTTCGGCGATCGCGCCTACGTGATCACGCCGTTCACGAGCGACTACGACAACCTGCTGCTCAGCATCGGCCTCATCGGCGATCCGGTGGAGTTCTCGATGTTCCCCGATCCGGGCACCGTGATCGCCAGCGCCATCGAGCAGAGCATCGAGATCTTCAAGGCGTTTCAGTTCCTCGAGGCGTCGGGCAACCTGATGGTGATCTTCACCGACGGCGAGGACACGACCAACATCGTGCACGGCCGAAGCCTCGACGACATCCTGAAGAGCGCCGTCGACAACAAGATCCCGCTCTATTTCGTGCGCACCAACTACGGCAAGAAGTTCGGCGAGGGCATTCCCGACGCCAAGTGGCAGGCGGCCGTCGAGAAGACCGGCGGCCGCTACTACATCGCGCGCGACGAGACGAGCCTGCTCGCCGCCGTGCGCGACATCGACGAAGCTGCCGTCGGCGCCATCCAGACCACGCAGTACACGAGCCGCCAGCCGCGTTTCGCGGTGCTGGCGCTGGCCGCCGCCGGCTGCTGGATCGCCGCCGCGCTGCTGCGGCTCGGCCTGCCCGTGTTCGCCCAGTTCCCCTGATCGAGCGAGAGACGACGATGCCTACCATCCTCGGACGACTATTCATTGCCGCGCTCCTTGTCGCCGGCGCGTTCTACGCGTGGGCTGAAGCGGCCCGGCTCGAGGCTACGGCCGACGCCTGGCACCAACTCGTGTCGCTGCGCAACGACGTAGCAGCGCCGCCGCCACCGGCGCGCTGGATCGCCTGGCTGCCGGCGGTGCTGCGGCCCACCAACGACGTGGCCACGCGGCAGAAGGCGACGGCGGAATACTGGCTGTCGCGCTACGAAGGCCTGGTGCGCGCCAGCGGCGCCGATCCCGATCCGCAGGTGATGCTCACCGCGGCCAACGCCGCCTACCGCGTCACGCGCGCCACCGGTGAAGTCGGTGCGGTGGGCGCGAAGCAGCTCGACGGCGTGCTCGAGGCCTACGCCAACGTGTTGAAGGCCGATCCCGAATCGGCCGACGCGGCCTGGAACTTCGAGTTCGTGGCCCGGGCCCGCGACATCGTGGCCCGGCTGCGGCCGATGCCGCCGGGCAAGGCGGCGCCGGTCATCATCGGCCTGCGGCCGCCGGCGCCCGGCTGGTCGATCCACGGCCTGCCCGGCGGTCCGCCGGCGCCGGTGAAGGGCGAGGCGTTCGAGACGATCGCGCCGATGGACTTCGGCGATCGCGAGTCGCAGCCCGAGGCCACGCCGGGCACGGCCATCAAGCGCAAGGGCTGAGCGGAGCAGGACGGTGATCTTCGGCGCGCCCGCGGCGCTCTGGCTGCTCGTCGCTCCGGCGATCCTGCTGCTGCTGTGGACGTGGCGCGTCTACCGGCGGTGGACGGACGTGCGCGTGCTGGCGTCGCGACGGCTGCTGCCCGAGCGCGAGCGCCATGGCGTGGCCGGACCGCTGCTGGCCTGGCTGTTCCTGCTGGCCGCCGCAGCCAGCGCGATCGTCGCCACCGCGCTGCCGCGCGGCACCGCCACCGCGATGGCCCGCGCCGGCGTCGACGTGGTGGTGCTGCAGGACGGCTCGGCGTCGATGCACGTGAAGGACGTGCCCGGCAATCGGTGGGAACGATCGATGGACTGGGTGCGGGCCCTCGGCGACGCCCTGAGCTGGCAGGACGATCGCGTGGCCTTGGCCGTGTTCGCGCACGTCGCCACGCCGCAGATCCGGCTGACGCGTGATCCCAACACGCTCTTCTTCTTCCTCGATCACCTGCACGCGAAGCCGCCATTCCCGCTCGAGACCGACACCACGTGGGACACCGATCTCGAACAGGCGGTGATGTGGGGCCTGCGCATCCTCGACAAGGATCAGGAGCTGCACGGCGTGTCGCCCAACGCCCGCATTTTCGTGCTGCTCTCGGACGGCGAGGCGTGGAGCGGGGAAGTGGCCCGTGCCATCGACCGGGCGCGGCAGGCTCGCGTGCCGATCTTCGTAGTCGGCGTCGGCACCCTGGCCGGCAACTGGCTACCCGACGTGCACGTGCCGGTCACCGAGGAACCGGCGCCGCACGCCATCTCGCGGCTGAACCGGGCCTCGCTGCAGCGGATCGCCGAGTCGGCCGGGGGGCAGTACTTCGAGCTCGATCGCGAACCCGATCGCGACATCGCCAACCGGATCGTCGACGCCGGCCGCCGCCTGGCGCCGCCGCGCGACGCCGCGCCGACGGTGGTGGAGCTCTACCCGCGCTGGCTCACCGCCGCGGCCGCCTGCGCGGCGCTGGCGGTGGTGTTCGCGCGTTCCCGGGCCGAGGCCTGGCTGCAGCTGGCCCTGGCGGCTGCGGCGCTGGCCGTCGTCGTCCGCTTCGTGGCCTGAACGGCCGAGCCGGTCCGTGGCACACTGACGGCGTTCCATGTCCGATCTGGCGCACTCCGCGGAAGTCGTCCGCCTGCTCGACGAGTGGCGGCAGGGCGATCAGGATGCCTACGAGCGACTGATCCCGCTGGTCTACGGCGAGCTGCACCGGCTGGCCGGCGCCCAGCTGCGGCGCGAGATGCCGGGGCACTCGCTGCAGCCGACGATGCTCGTGCACGAGGCCTACCTGCGGCTGGCCGGCGCCGAGGTGGCGTGGCAGAACCGCACGCATTTCCTGAGCGTCGCGGCGCGCGTGATGCGGCGTCTGCTCGTGGAGCGGGCGCGGGCCCGGCGCGCCGAGAAACGCGGCGGCGACGCCGTGCGGGTGACGCTGAGCGACGCGGCCGTGGCCGCGGATCCGGTGGACGTGCTCGACCTCGACCGCGCGCTCGAGCGTCTGCAACGCTTCGACCCGCGCCAGGCCGAGGTGGTGGAGCTCTCGTACTTCGGCGGCCTCACGTATCCGGAGATCGCCTCGCTCGTCGGCATCTCGGAAGCCACGGTCGACCGGGACCTGCGGCACGCCCGAGCCTGGCTGCGGCGCGAACTGGCCGGCGCATAAGTCTGGGCCGGGCCGGAATTCCAGTGGATTGCTTCCAACTTCAAGGATCGACAGGATTTTTCTGTGCATGAGGGGGCGCCGATGCCCTGTGCGCATACACTGGTGAGCCGGTTCTGAGCCCCCCTCGGGCCCCGTTGGAGGAGTCCGCATGCTCCGTTCGTCCCGTCGTCTGTCCCTGGGCGTGATCGCTGGCGCCTGTCTCGTCGTCCTCGGTGCGTCGGTCGCGCTGCGTGCCCAGATCGCCGGGCGCAACGTCAACATGGTCAGCGGCACCGAGTGGCCGGGCGGGGACCCGTTCCTGCAGCGGCAGAACGAGCCGTCCATCGCGGCATCGACCCGCAATCCGCTGCACCTGGTGGCAGGCAGCAACGACTATCGCTCGGTCGACGTCCCCGGCCTGCCCGACGGCGCCGAGACCGGCGACGCGTGGATCAGCGTCTACAAGTCGTTCGACGGCGGCCAGCGCTGGTCGAGCACCCTGCTCCCGGGCTATCCGCAGGACACCTCGGCGGCCGGGCTGGCCTCGCCGCTCAAGGGCTACCAGGCAGGCGCCGACCCGGTGGTGCGCGCCGGCACGCACGGCCTGGTCTACTACAACGGCCTGGTGTTCAACCGCGGCACCAACGGCACGAGCGCGATCTTCCTCGCACGCTTCATCGACCGGAACAACAAGGAGAACGGCGATCCCATCGCCTATCTCGGCACCTCGATCGTGGCGTCGTCGGACGGCACGACGTTCCTCGACAAGCCGTGGATGACGGTGGACATCCCGCGCGGCGACGGCGCCATGTGCGTGGTGGGCGGCACCGCCACCGGCGCCAAGGTGAAGCGCAGCTGGCACCGCAACCGCGGCAAGAGCAAGGGCAAGGATCGGGACAAGGACGACGACAAGTATCTCGATCCGGGCCTCCAGTACGTGCCCGCCGGCGCCATCTACGTGGCCTACACGTCGATCACCGGCGACGGCGCCACGCTGCAGTCGCAGATCTTCGTGAAGCGCTCGATGGACTGCGGCGTGACGTGGAGCGCGCCGATGCGCGTCACCAGCACCACCGACCGCATCAACCAGGGCGCGACGCTGGCGATCTCGCCCTCGACCGGCGACCTCTTCGTGGCGTGGCGGCGCTTCTCGACCTCCACGGCGCCCGGCACCGATGCCGTGATGGTGGCGCGCCTGCGCGTGAACGGTCAGTCGTTCGATGCGCCCGGCCGCGCCTGGGGCATGCGCGGCACCGGGCCGAGCGACGACGCCGTCGAGAAGATCTTCGAACACCGCAAGCGCCGCGCCGTCAGCCCGACGCCCGCCGCCGCGGTGGCCCAGATCGACCAGCCCACGAGTCCGTACCGCTTCCGCACCAACGCCTACCCGGCCATGGCGGTCGACGGCGCCGGCCGCGCCTACATCGCGTGGTCGGAGCGCGGCTATGCGACGCAGCGGCCCGATCCGCTCACCGGCGACGCCCGCATCCGCCTGACCACCACGCTCGACGGCCGCACGTTCAGTACGCCGGTCATGGTGGATGACGATCCGCAGCGCGCCGGCCATCAGCTGATGCCGTCGCTGGCCTTCTCGAAGGGCAAGCTGCTGGTCCTGTTCTACGACCTGCGTGAGACGCGCGCCCAGGCCTTCGGCACCTACGTCGACGATCAGGTCACGAGCACGGGCAAGCGCCAGACGATCGACATCCGCGCCTCGCTCGGCACTCCCGGCGCCACGCCGGTGTTCGGGCCTTCCGCGCAGGTCTCCGACTACCTGATGGGCTATCGCAGCAAGAGCGCCGTGCTCGAGCAGCTGCAGGTGAACCCGCCCAACCTGCCGATGTTCAAGCAGGGCACGGTGCCGTTCATCGGCGACTACATCGACGTCGCGGCGGCGCCCACCTTCGTGCCGAACGCCAACGGCGACTGGGTCTACAACACGGCCGCCGGCCTCGACATGCCGGTGTTCCACGCGGCGTGGACCGACAACCGCGACGTGCGTCCGCCGCTCGACGGCAACTGGGCGAACTACACGCCGCCGACGCTGAAGGGCCAGACGCCCGGCGCGAGCCTCTTCGACCCGACGCAGCAGGTGGCGGTGTGCCGCGCCGGCAACGCCGGCTCGCGCAACCAGAACATCTACACCGCGCGGATCACCGGCGGCCTGCTCGTCGGCTCGCCGGGCAACTCGAAGCAGCTGTCGAGCACCGTGCAGCGTGGCTTCGTCGTCTTCGCGCAGAACCAGACCACCACCACCCGCACCTTCCGCATGCAGGTCCTGGCGCAGCCGCTCCAGGGCCGCGCCTCGTTCGACCAGTTCCCGAAGCCGCCGTACACGGCGGCCTCGCCGGCGCCGCTCACCGTGCTCGACGTGAAGGTGCCGCCGAAGTCGACCGCGTCGCGCACGCTCTACATCACCGCACCCGATCCGCGGGCGATGGTGGAAGTGGCGGTGAACGAGATTGCCGACGTGGGGGGCGCGGTCGTGAACGGCGGTCTGACCGGCCGCGTCGTGCTGAACCCGGACATCGAGAATCCCGACATCGAGAATCCCGACATCGAGAACCCCGATATCGTGAATCCCGACATCGCGAACGCCGAGGTCTACAACCCGGACATCGAGAACCCGGACATCGAGAATCCCGACATCGAGAATCCCGACATCGAGAACCCCGATATCGAGAATCCCGACATCGAGAACGTCCTGGTGGCGAATCCCGACATCGAGAACCTCGGCGTCGCCAACCCCGACATCGAGAACCCGGACATCGAGAACCCGGACATCGAGAACCCGAACATCCAGAATCCGGACATCGAGAACGGCACGATCAGCGACGTCACCTGGCAGGTGTCGAACACCGGCAACACGACGTCGGCCTTCAACGTGAACCTGCTGCTCGCCAACGCGCAGCAGCCGGCCGGCGTGAAGACGCAGCTCATCGTCTACAAGGTCTACAAGACGCCGGTGCTCGATCCGAACGGCTGCGACCTGCGCACCGAGACGCGCAACCACCTGCTCTTCAGCGTGCCCAGCCCGAACTTCATCACGCCGGGTAGCGGCATCCCGTCGCAGAACGACCCGTCGGCCACCAACGCCACGATGTGGCTGGCGCCGGGCGAGATCGGCCGCGTCACGCTGCGCGTCTACGACAACGACAAATCGAACAACATCACGATCACCAACCTCGACGGCACGACCGCCTCGATCGATCCCGCGTTCAACCCGAAGACGGTGGTCACCGCGGGGATCTCGGCGCAGGGCGTCGACGTGCTCGATCCCCCCGGCGCCACCAAGCCGCCGGTGGTCACCACGACCGGCACCAACCTCACGTTCCTGCAGCAGCCGCTCGGCGCCGCGCCGGGGACGCCGATCTCGCCGGCGGTGCGCGTGCGCGTGTGGGACAACACCGGCGCGGTGCTGCCGAGCGTGGCGGTCACGATCAACCTGCAGAACGCGCCCGGCGCGACGCTCTCGGGTAACGTCGCGGTGACCGACGCGCAGGGCGTGGCCACGTTCCCGGCCCTCGCCGTCGACATCCCGGTCACGGGCGCCGTGCTGCGCGCGACGGCCACCTCGCCGGGCGTCGTCGCGGCCGGTGATTCGGCGCCGTTCACCATCGCCATTCCAGGCGGGCCGGTGAGCCTGTGGCATGCCGATGGCACCGCGCTCGACAGCGTTGGCACGAACCACGGCACGCTGCAGGGCGGCGCCGGCTACTGGACGGGCCGCATCGGACCGGCCTTCGCCATCGCGAACAGCGGGACGCGGGCGAGGCAATACGTGCAGGTGCCCGACGCGCCGAGCCTGCGCATGACGACCAACGTGACGATGTCGGCGTGGATCTACCCGACTTCGAACGGCATCGGCGGCGACGGCATCATCGTCGGCAAGGACGGGGAGTACGAGATGGCCCGCTTCCCCGACGGCAGCATCGGCTGGGCGTTCTCGGGTGCCGGCGGCGCAGGCTACGCGTGGGTCACGGGTGCGGGCCCCGGGGCGGCGCCGCTCAACACCTGGACGCACGTCGTCGTCACGTATGCGTCGGGCACCGTGAACACGTACGTGAACGGCGTGCAGACCTCGTCGAGCACGGCGGCGCCGTCGCCCCTCGGCGACTACTATCCCGGCATCGACGAGTTGTGGATCGGCGGGCGCCAGACGTTCGCGGTGAACCCGGAGTGGTTCGACGGCTACATCGACGAGGTCGGCGTGGAGAACCGCACGCTGACGGCCGCCGAGGTGCTGACGCTCTACAACCAGGCGCTGCCGCAGTCGTCCACGCCGGTGACGATCAGCAACGTCAACGCGGTGTACGACGGCACGGCCAAGCCAGTCACCGTCACGGCCGCGGTGCCGACAGTGACGCTCTACAACGAGAGCACGACAGTGCCGAGCGCGATCGGCGCGTATCTCACCAAGGCGATCGTGCTGCAGAACGGCTTCTTCGGCGCGGCCTCGGTCACGCACAAGATCGCGTCGACGCTGCCGGCGGGCGGCAACGGCGGCGGGCCGTATCCGCTGTCAGGCGCGCTCAGCTGCGCGCCGGGCGTGCTGGCCAACGGCATCCAGGCGTCGACGAACCCCGCCTACGGCCTCACCGGCGCCCAGCTCACCTGCGCATCTGGCGCCAACCCGGCGCCGGCGCTCGCCGCCTTCGAGGTGCCGTCGCCGACCTTTGCCGGCGCGACGTGCGCACCGGGAGAAGTGATGGTGGGCGTGCACGGCACGATTGGGTCGCCGTTCAGCTTCACCGTCGTCGAGCAGCTTGGCGCGCAGTGCCAGGCGACCGCCGGCGGTCCCATCACCAACTCCGGTCTCGTGGGCGGCGGCTTCTACCCGAGCCAGGCGTTCAGCCTGACGTGCCCGGCGGGCCAGGCGGTCACCGGCATCCTCGGAGGCGCCGGCGAGGTGATCGACTCGATCGCGCTCGTGTGCGGCAACGCGTCGCTGCCGACGGCGCCGATCATCACCGGCGCGATCCCGGCGTCGACGGTGGCGGCCGGCTTCGGCCAGCTCGTCACGTTCACCGGCACCAACCTGCCGAACCCGGATCCGACGCCGAGCGCGTCGTTCCCGCGGCCGGTGGAGCAGCAGGTCGTCGTGACCCAGGGGGCTACCACCACCTTCGCGCACTTCGTGTGGAGCGGTGGTCCCAACAAATGGACGTTCCGCCTCGACCCGAGCGTCGCGCCGGGACCGGCCACGGTGAAGATCAGTGCGCCCGGCGGCACGCCGTCGAGCAACGCGTTCCCCTTCACGGTGTCGGCCACGCCGGCGGCGCCGATTCTCAACTCGGTGCTCAGCGCGTGTAACGGCGCGCCGATCACGTCGATCGCGTCGGGTGGGCTGTTCGGCGTGGAGGTGCAGGGCGTCGATACGTCAGGCGGTGAGATCCTGTGGACGCCGGTGTCGGTGGTCGGCGGCGGCACGATCACGCAGACGCTGCCAGCGGCCACCGGTGGGCCCACCGGGGCGGTCTGCCTCTTCCCGCAGGGCGGCCCGACGGCGGGCGCCGGGCCGGCGCCCGCACTCACGCCGGGCACGTGGACGGTGACGGTGCGTACGCAGGTGAACGGCCAGTTCAGCGCCTCGAGCAACGGCATCACGGTGACGGTGCAGTAAGGATTCCCGCGCGTTCGACCTGACCGGGCCGCCCGGACGGAAAAGCCCGTCCGTGGCGGCCCGTGTCGGTGATAACGTGCTTCTCCGCGATGCCGAACGACCCGGACGCGCTCACCGGTTTCGGGGGTGAGCTCGACCCGTCCCTTCCGCCGTTCACGGCCGACCACACGCCGCAGCCGTCGGCCACGACGAGCATCACCGACGCGCTGCCGCTGGGCGGCGTGACACGGGGTGCCGCCGACGACGAGACACGTGCGCCCGTCGTCGCCCGCGCCACCGGGCCGGCCTCGCGTCCCACGCAGACCGACTGGGATCGCACGTTCGAGCCCGTGCCCGCCGACGATCCGGACCGCACGATCGCGCCGCCCAACTCGGCCTACGTGCCAGGCGCCCCGCTGCAGCCCGGCACCAAGCTCGGCACGCGCTACACGGTGCTGAAGACGCTCGGCCGCGGCGGCATGGGCGCGGTCTACCAGGCCTACGACGACTCGCTCGGCGTCGCCGTCGCCATCAAGACCATCCTGCAGGACGAAGGCACCGACGAGCACACGCTGCGCGATCAGGTGAACCGCTTCAAGAGCGAGCTGCTGCTGGCGCGGCAGGTCACGCACAAGAACGTCGTCCGCATCCACGACCTCGGCGAGGTCAGCGGGCTGAAGTACATCACCATGTCGTACGTCGCCGGCGAGACGCTGGCGGCGCGCATCGCCCGCCAGGGGCCGCTGCCGGTACCCGAGACGCTGGCGCTGGCCCGGCAGATCGCCGACGGCATGGCGGCGGCGCACGAGGTCGGCGTCGTGCACCGCGACATGAAGCCCGAGAACGTCATGGTCACCGGCGACGGCCAGGCGCTGATCATGGACTTCGGCATCGCCTCGTCGGCGCAGCACGGTGCCACCGACAGCGGGCAGATCGTCGGCACCATCGCCTACATGTCGCCCGAGCAGGCCACCGGCCGCGCCGTCGACGTGCGCGCCGACATCTACGCGTTCGGCCTGATCGTCTACGACATGCTGCTCGGGCGCACGCGGCAGAAGGGCTTCGCGACGCCGATCGAGGAACTGCGGTCGCGGTTCGAGGTGGCGCCGCCGGCGATCCGCGCCGAGCGCGCCGAGGTGCCCGCGGCGCTCGAGGCGATCGTGATGCGCTGCGTGCAGCCCGCCGTGGGCGATCGCTTCCTCGACACGCCGGCTCTCATCAGCGCGTTGAACACGCTGACCGACGAGGGCACCCTGCGGCCCGTCGAGGTGCCGAAGAAGCGCTGGCCCGCCGTGGCCGGCAGCGTCGCCGCCACGGCGCTGGCCGCCTCGCTGGCCTGGTGGTACTTCACGCCGCCGGTGGTGGTGCAGAAGGCGCCGGTGTCGGTGCTCATCGCCGACTTCGAGAACCGCACCGGCGAGCCGGTGTTCGACGGTGTCGTCGAACAGGCGCTGCAGCCCGGCATCGAGTCGGCGTCGTTCGTCGCCGCCTATCCGCGTCGCGAAGCGCCGCGCGTCGCCGCCGGCATCACCGCGGGAGCGAAGCTCGACGAGCGCATGGCGCGGCTCGTCGCCCTGCGCGAGGGCGTGGCCCGCGTGATCGTCGGCGCCGTCGACAAGGCCAACGGCCGCTACCGCATCAGCGCCAAGCTCATCGACGGCACCAGCGAACAGGCCCCCGAGGTGGCATCGCTCACCGTCGACGCGGCGGATCGCAACGCCGTGCTGACCTCGGTGGGACAGCTCGCCGGCGAAGTGCGCGAGGCGCTCGGCGACGACCACGTGGAACGCGGCGCCGGCGCCAGTGAGAGCTTCACCGCGGCGAGCCTCGAGGCGGCGGCCGCCTACGCCAAGGCCCAGGAACTGCAGTCGGCGGGCCGCGAGGAAGAGGCCATCGCGCAATACCAGGAGACGCTGCGTCTCGATCCCGAGATGGGCCGCGCCTACTCGGGACTCGCCGCGCGCTACGCCAATCTCGGCCGCACGAGCGAGGCCGACGCGAACTACCAGGAAGCCTTGTCGCGTATCGACCGCATGACCGATCGCGAGAAGTTCCGCACCCGCGGCAGCTACTACCTCTTCTCGCGCAAGCCGGATCTCGCGGCGCAGGAGTTCCGCGCGCTCGTGAAGGCGTATCCCGCCGACTCGACGGGGCTGTCGAACCTGGCGCTGGTGTCGTTCTATCAGCGCGACATGGCCGAGGCGCTCGATCAGGGACGCCGCGCACTCGCCATCTTCCCGAACAACGTGCTGCGGCGATCGAACATCGCGCTGTATGCCATGTACGCCGGGAAGTTCGACGAGGCGATCGAAGCGTCGACCGCCGTGCACGCGCTGAACCCGCAGCACGTCAAGGCGTTCGTGGCACGGGCGCTCTCACAGCTCGCGCTCGGCAAGGCCGACGAGGCGCGGGCTACCTACGACGCGCTGGCCGCGACCGGCGCCGCCGGCGCCTCGTTCGCCGCCGCGGGCCTCGCCGACCTCGCGATGTATCAGGGCCGCTTCGCCGACGCGGCGACGATCCTGCAGGCGGGCATCGACGCCGATACCGCCGCCGGCAACACCACGGCGGCGGGGCGCAAGCGCGTCGCGCTGGCCGAGGCGCGCCTGGCGCAGGGCAACGGCGCGGCGGCCGCGAAGGAAGCGGAAGCGGCGCTGGCCGCGGTGGACGCGGACACGATCAAGGCGGCCGCGGGCCGCGTGCTCGCCGCCGCCGGGCGCGGGCCGCAGGCGGAACTGGTCGCCGGCGCGCTGGCGACGCGGCTCGAGGCCGATCCGCAGGCCTACGGACGCCTGATCCTCGCCGAGCTCGCGTTGCAGAAGAACCAGCCGCGGCAGGCCGTCGACTACGCGCGCGACGCGCAGAAGCTGGCCGACACCTGGCCGGGCCGCGTGTTGCTGGGGCGCGCGTACCTCGGCCTGTCGGCGTTCCCCGAGGCGTACACCGAGCTCGAGGCGGCGCTGAAGCGCACCGGCGAGGCCTCGGCCGTGTATCTCGACGACGTGCCGACGTTGAGCGTGGTGCCGCCGGTGCACTACGCCATGGGCCTGGCGCAGGCCGGCCTGCGCAGCCCGGCGGCGACGGCATCGTTCCAGGCCTACGTGACGATGCGCGGCGCCGGCGATCCGCACCCGATGCTCGACGCGGCGCGGCAGCGGGTGGCGTCGGGCGGTGCCGCCACCCCGGCGGCGGGCGGCTCGCCGAGCCGTCCGGCCCGGCAGTAACGATGAAATAATCCCGCCGTGGACGGTGGGACGGGCGACGACCTGGCGCGCTGGCGGCGCGTACGGGCGATCTTCGACGACGTAGCCGCCCTCGATCCGGCCGCTCGCCCGGCCCGACTCACGGCGCTCTGCGGCAGCGACGAATCGCTGCGCCACGAAGTGGCGTCGTTGCTGGCGCACGACGCCGGCGATCACGACGACGATCCGATCGAGCGCACGGTGCGCGACGCCGCCCGCGAGGCCGCGGCCGCGTCGCCCGAAGCCGGCCGCACCCTGCTGCACTACCGGCTCACCGAGCCGCTCGGCCGCGGCGGGATGGGCATCGTCTGGAAGGCGGTGGACGAGACGCTCGGCCGCGACGTCGCCATCAAGGTGCTGCCGCCCGGCATCGGTGACGACACCCGACGGCTGTCGCGCTTCGAGCGCGAGGCCAAGGTCCTGGCCTCGCTGAACCACGCCAACATCGCCGGCATCTTCGGCATGCACGAGCTCGGCTCGGTGCGCTTCCTCGCGATGGAGTACGTGCCGGGCGAGGATCTGGCGCGGCGCCTCGCGCGCGGGCCGATCACCGTCGACGACACGTTGCGCATCGCCCATCAGATCGCCGAGGCGCTCGAGGAAGCACACGAGCGCGGCGTCGTGCACCGCGACCTCAAGCCCGCCAACATCAAGCTCACGCCCGGCGGTCGCGTGAAGGTGCTCGACTTCGGTCTCGCCAAGGCCTTCGGCGACGAGCCGCCGTTCTCGGACGAGGCCACGTCGACATCGAGTGACGCCGTCATCGCGCAGGTGACGACGCGCGAGGGCGTGGTGCTCGGCACCGCCGCCTACATGCCGCCCGAGCAGGCGCGCGGCCTGCCGGTCGACAAGCGGGCCGACATCTGGGCCTTCGGCGTCGTGCTCTACGAGATGCTCGCCGGCGTGCGGCCGTTCGCGGGTGCGACGACGGTGGATCTCTTCGCCGCGGTCGTCACCGCCGAGCCCGACTGGGCACGCCTGCCGTCCGCCACGCCGCCGGCCCTGGTCGCCCTGCTGCGCCGCTGCCTGCAGAAGGACGCGCGGCAGCGCCTGCGCGACATCGGCGACGCCCTCATCGAGCTGGCGCACCTGCTGGCGCCGCCGGCGCCGGTCGCGTCCGTGATGACGCTCGTGCCGCCGCCGGCGCGGCGCGGATTCCTGTGGGCCGCGGCGATCGCGGCCACGGTGCTCATCGGTGGCGCCGCCTTCTGGCTCGGCCGGCAGTCGACGCCGTCGCCGGCGGTGGCGGCCGTGCGGACGATCGCCGTGCTGCCGCTGGTGGACCTCAGCCCCGGCGCCGACGCCGACAATTTCGTCGACGGCCTCACCGTGGAGCTGCTCGGCCGCCTGGCGCGCAATCCCCGTCTGCGTGTCACGGCGCAGACCTCGGCGTTCCAGTTCCGCAACACCGGACAGGACCTGCGCGCCGTGGCCCGCACCCTGGGCGTCTCGGCACTGCTCGAAGGCTCGGTGCGGCGCTCGGGCAGGAACATCCGGCTCACCGCGCAGCTCGTCGACGCCAACGACGGCCTGCACCTCTGGTCGGGCACCTACGACCGCGAGATGGGCGATCTGCTGGTGGTCCAGGACGAGATCGCGCGCGCGGTCGCCGAGGCGATGCAGGTGGCGCTGCTCGGACCGGGACCCGCCAGGCCGACGACGCGGCCGAGCGGCCCGGCCTACACCGCCTACCTGCAGGGCCATCACTTCCGCGGTCTCAACAGCCGCGAGAGCCTGCCGCGCGCGGTGACGTTCTTCGAAGAGGCGGTCCGCCTCGATCCGGGTTTCGCGCCGGCGTGGGCCGGTTTGTCGCGCACGCGGTCGACGATGGCGGCCGAAGGCTTCGCCAGGCCCGAGGCCGAGATGTCCGAGGCGCGCCGTTCGGCCGAGCGCGCCATCGCGCTCGATCCGCTGCTGGCCGACGGGCATCTGGCACTGGCGATCGTGCAGCGCGCCTACGACTGGGACTGGGCCGGCGCCGACGCCTCGACGCAGCGCGCCCTGCAGCTCGAACCCAACAACGCCGACATCGTGTTCGGCGCCGCCCGCATGGCCAGCACGCTCGGCCGCGTCGACGAGGCACTCGCGCTCACCGAACGGGCCGCCACGCTCGACCCGCTCAACGTACAGGTGCTCTACCGGTTGGGACGCTACCAGCAGTTCCTCGGTCAGCTCGACGCCGCCGCCTCGTCGCTGCAGCGCACGCTGGCGCTGGCCCCCGACTATCCCGCCGGACACTCGAGCCTGGCGCTCGTGCGGCTCGCCCAGTCACGCGTCGACGACGCCCTCGCCGAGCTGCGTCTCGAGCCGCTCGAATACTGGCGCCTGCACGGCGAGGCCGTCGCGTTCCACGTGCTCGGCCGGAACGGCGAGGCGGATGCCGCCCTGAAGACCTTCATCGCGCGGCACGCCGACATCGGGCCGCTGCAGATTGCGCAGCTCTACGCCCTTCGTGGCGACGCGGCGTCGTCGGTGACATGGCTCGACAGGGCCTACGTAGCACGCGACTCCGGCCTGTCGCAGCTGAAGTCGACCGCCTACTTCGATCGCATCGCCGGCGATCCGCGCTACCTCACGTTCCTCGATCGCATGCACCTGCCGCATTGATCTCCCGCGGCCCGTTCAGGCGTCGGCGCCGGCACGCCGGCCGTATTACACTCCCCGCATGAACGTCGCGTTCTGGCGCCGCTGGCATCGCTGGATCGGCCTGGTGGCCGTGCTCTTCCTCGTCTTCTCGGGTACCACGGGCTTCCTGGTGGCCTTCACCGAGTTCTTCGGCGAGGAAGAAGCCCTGCGCGAAGCGACGCGCGACCAGGTGAGTCCCGTCACCACCGCCTCGCCGGATGCCGTGGTGGCCGACGCCGTCGCGAAGAGCCTGGCCAGCGCGCGCGGCGTGGCCGCCGGCGCGCCGATCGACAAGATCGAACTGCAGTTCAAGGGGAATCAGCCCACCGTCAGCGTCTTCACCGGCAAGCCCGGCGGCGGCGAGGATCGCAAGCTGGTGTTCGACCTGAAGAGCGGCGCGCTCGTGAAGAACGAGGACTACGCCGACAAGCCGTTCCTCAATCGCGTGCACAGCGGCGAGGCCTTCGGCGACGGCGGCCTCGTGTTCGCGATGGGCTGGGCCCTGGGCCTCGTGGCGCTGTCGATCTCGGGCGGCTGGATCTACTGGACGATGCGGCGTCCGAACCAGCAGGGCCTGAAGAAGATCTTCTGGTAGCGCCGTCCGTGTCGGGTCATGCCGGCGTGGTGCGCACCGCCACCGGCATGCGCAGCCGCACGTAGGCGCCGGCCAGCACCAGGTAGCCGCCCACCAGCATCCAGCCCGTGCGGTCGATGTCGGAGAACGACAGCGCGCCCTGCACGAGCAGCACGCCGATGCCGGCCACGGCGAGCGCGCGCAGCGTGCCGGCCGACATGCGCATCCGCGCCCGCGCGAAGATCTCGGGATGCCGTGCCGGCAGCAGGAACGCCGCCACCAGCGGCAGCAGGTCGTAGATGAACACCATGCCGCCGCCGAGCATGATGATGTACCGCAGATCCCATCCGGCGGCGATCGGCGCGGCGCCGAGCACGAACAGGCCGGTGAGCAGCAGGTGCGGCGTGTTGAAGCGCCGGTTCACCACCGCGAGCCCCTTCGGCAGCCAGCCGTCTTCGCAGGCGATCAGCACCGACTTGGTGGCCCACGAGAACGTGGAGTTGATGCTCGTGGTCAGCGCGAACATGCCGGCGCCGACGACGAACGCCACGTAGACTGCCGGCGGCAGCACCGCCTTCGCCACCTCGGCCAGCGGCTTGCCGGCGGTGCGGTCCAGCGGCAGCACGCCGACGGCGACTACCGACACGAAGGTGTAGAAGAGGGCGGCCACGCCGGTGGCGGTGATCATGGCCAGGGGCAGATCGCGCTCGGGCCGCTGCATCTCGCCGCCGAGCTCCGAGACGAACTGCGCGCCGCCGGTGGCGAACGACAGCACCACGCACGCGAGGCCGAATCCGTACCAGCCTTTCGGCAGCAGGCCGGCCGGATCGGTGAAGCGCGTGACGTCCACCTGCACGATGCCGAAGACGATGAGCGCCGACAGCCCGGCCAGCAGCGCGACGATCATCACCTTCTGCACGATCGCCGCTTCCTTCACGCCCACCAGGTTCACCACGTAGAACACGGCCATCACGCCGAGCGCCATCGCCTTGGCGTTGAGCGACGGCACCAGCGCCAGCGCGTACTGCGCGAAGCCGAGCGCGAAGAGCGCGATCAGGATGTGCGTGATGAGCAGCAGCGCGAGGTAGAAGAATCCCAGCCGCGGACCCAGCACCGTGCGGCAGTAGACGTACAGGCCGCCGGTGGCCGGCATCGCCGAGCCCATGAACGCCACCGGCAGCTGCTTCACCGTGGACAGCACCGCCGAGAGCACGAACGCGAACGGGATCGCGTAGCCGGTGAAGTCGATGGCGATGCCGACCAGCACCATGATGCCCGAGCCGATGATCTGGCCGAGCGCGATGGCGAAGACGTCCCAGAAGGTGAGCGTGCGTGGCAGCTCCATCAGGCGCCCTGCAGGCGGGCCAGCGCCTGATCGAAGTCGGCGATGAGGTCGGCTTCGTGTTCGAGGCCGGGCGACACCCGCACCATGCCCAGGTGGATGCCCATCTGCTGTCGCTCGACCTCGGGGATGTCGAGGAACGCCATCGTCGCCGGGATCTGCGTGATGGTGCGCGTGCCGCCGAGGCTGGCGGCGAAGCAGGCCAGGCGCAGGCCGTCGACCACGCGCAGCGCGTCGTCGCCGCTGCCGACGTCGAAGGTGAGCATGGCGCCGAACGCCGGCATCTGCCGGGCGGCCACGGTGTGCTGCGGATGCGATGCCAGGCCCGGATACCACACGCGCCGCACCGCGGGGTGCGACTCCAGGTGACGGGCCAGCGTGAGCGCCGTGCGGCACTGACGCTCGACCCGCACCGCCAGCGTCTGCAGGCCGCGCAGCAGCAGCCACGCGTTGAACGGCGCCAGCGGCGCGCCCCACTTCACCATCGTGTTCCAGCGGATCTGCTCGAGGAAGTCGTCTGGCAGGCGCGACGACTTCATCACGATGGCGCCGCCGATGACGTCGCTGTGGCCGCCGATGAACTTCGAGCAGCTCTCGACCACGAGGTCGACGCCCCACTCGAGGGGCCGCATCACGTAGGGGCTGGCGAAGGTGTTGTCGCAGACGACGACGAGGCCGCGCTCGTGCGCGAGGGCGACGAGCGCCGGCACGTCCACCACCTTCATCGATGGGTTGGCGATCGTCTCGAAGTAGAGCACCTTCGTGTTCGGACGGATGGCCGCCGCCACCGCCTCGAGGTTGGCGGTGTCGACGAAGCTCGTCGTGATGCCGTAGTCGGTGAGCCGGTGATCCAGCATCTCGTGCGTGGAGCTGTACGTGGTCCAGTCGCACACGATGTGATCGCCCTGCTTCAGCAGACCGAAGAGCGTCACCGACACGGCGGCCATGCCCGACGCGGTGGCCAGGCAGGCGTCGCCGCCTTCGACGGCCGCCATCTGCGCCTCGAACTGGTATTCCGTGGGATTGCCGCAGCGGCCGTAGATGTTCACCGCCTTGCGCTCGCCGTCGACGACGCGCTGGTAGATGTCGGCGTCGTACTGGAAGGCCGAGCCCATGACGATCGGCGCGGTCAGCGACCGCGTGGCGTCGTCGGGCGGGTAGTAGACGGTGCGGCTCTCGAGGTGCAGGCGGCGGCGCTGTTCAGGGGTCACGAGGGCTCCGGGGCGCGTCAGCGCGCGTAGGTGTCGATCACGCGCTCGATGGCGCGGCGGCAGACCGCGCAGAAGTCGGCAGCGCGCGTGAACATGATGCAGTTGGCGGCCGGCCGATAGTATCCGCGCGCCTCGTACTTTGCACCTTCGAACGCGCCGATCTGGCCGGCGAAACGCTCGGCGCCGAACTGGGCGTCGTCCTGGCGACGCTCGCGGGTGAAGAGCGCCTCCATCTCCGCCTCCGGCCGCCCTTGCTTCCGCAGCTCCGCGCGAGTCGCCTGCGTCTCGCGCGAGCGCGTCTCGTACGCGTCTTTCTGCCAGGGCGTCGGCAGCGGCGTGGACGGCGCCACGAGGTCCTTCCACTTCAACGCGGCCGGATCCAGCAACGCCGTCACGTTGGCCTCCCACGGCTCGTCGCGCGTCTCCGCCGGCAGATAGGCGACGGGCGACGTGTAGTACTCGTCGGCGAGCGCCGCGAAGTGGTGCGCGAACTCGTGGACGAACACGTACGGCGCGAACGCATTGTCGGCGGCGACGGTGCTGTACTGGTTGTAGATGCCGCCGCCCCCGTAGGTGCGGCCGTTCACCACGATCTCGACGACGTCGTACGGGGCGTACGACGCCACGTCGCGGAAGCGCCGGTTCTCGAAGGTGAGCACGTAACGCTCGGATCCGAACGCGACGTAGGTGGCGCCCCCGGGGCTCGCGCGCTGGATGCCCGTGGACGGCCGCGCGATGCCCGACTCGCGTACCGGCAGCGCCAGTCCCCACACGTTGAAGTCCTGCCGCCGCTCCTTCGGAACGGCGAGGTGGCGAAGAGGATGTCGATGAGCCGCCGCGCGGCGGCCGTAGACTTGCCGCGCTCGGCGGCGGTGTAGCCGTCGCCGAGGCAGCAGCAGATCCACCTTGTGCGCGGAGTCGCCGTGGCGCTCGAGCGCGATCACCCTCGCCGGGCTCGGGCTCGGGTGAGGCGGTGTCGATGGTGCTCGCCGCCGGATCACGCGCGTCGTCCGCACGGTGGCCCGCATTCTTCGCGCCCGCTTGCGCACCGACGTCGACCGGCGCCGGGCGCGGGAAGCGCAGCGACTCGTGGAACGTGCGCGTCGTCGCGTCGCCGGTGGTCGTCCACTCGTCGTAGACCGAGCCGAAGCCGCGCGAGTAGAGCAGGCGTCGAGGGCGGCATCGCGTACCGTCGAAGCCGTAGGCGCCGTAGCCGAGCGCGTCGTCGGGCCGGTCGAGGCAGCCCGGCCACGGCAGCAGTTCGAGGGCGGCGGTCGAGCGCGAACAGCTCCTGCGTGGCGTTGCCGGTGGAAGTAGTCCGCGCATCATTCGCACCGGCGCAGGAGCCAGGCCCGCAGGAGAGGGCCGCCGCTGACGCGGCGACGAGGGCGAGGACGGGCACCGCCATTCGCATGGGGCGCATCGTAGCCGGTTACCGCTGCGCCATGCCGTGCACGACTGCCCTGATCGGTGTGTGCGTCCTCGGCGTGTCAAGGGCTTCTGGCGCGAGGCCGGCGTTCACCCTGCGGCCGCCCTCTTCGCCGCCGGCCGGAACCTGGTGAACGCGGTGGCCGACGTCGACGGCGACGGCGACCTCGACTCTTCACGTCGGCTTCGACGGCGCGCGAAGACCGCCTGTATCGCAACGATGCCGGGCGCTTCGCCGAGATCGCGGCCCAGGCCGGTGTGGCGGATGCACGCGCCACCCGCGCCGCCGCCTTCGGCGACCTGGACGCGGATGGTGACGCCGATCTGCTCGTCGGCTTCGCGCCGGCGGCGAACGCGTCGGTGCTGCGGCTCTACCGCAACGACGGCGGACGGTTCGTGGATGCGACCACGGCGGCGGGCCTCTCGGTGGCCGGCGGCGCGGTGCGGCAGCCGGTGTGGGTCGACGTCGATGGCGACGGTGATCTGGATCTGTTCGTGGCGTTCCGCGATCGCGCCAACGCGCTCTTCCGCAACGACCACGGCACGTTCACCGACATCGCGCCCGCGAGCAGGGCTCGCCGACCCGCGCAAGGCGTCGGCGCCGTGTGGTTCGACATGGACGAGGACGGCGACCTCGACGTGGCGGTCGCCGGCATGGACGGCGACGCCAACGGGCTGTTCCGGAACGACGGCGGCCGCTTCGTCGACGTCGCGGAGGCGGCAGGTGTCGCGTGCGGCGGCCGCGCGCCGCGTCCACCGGCGGCGTTGCGTGTCTGCGCCGCCGACCTCGATACGGACGGCCATCTCGACCTGGTGGCCGCCAACTACGGCCCTCTCGGGTTCTTCGGCAATCGCCTTGGCGGCCGCTTCGAGGATCGCGGCGCCGCCTGGGGCTGGCGGTCGACTCGCGCTACGACTCGTGCGCGCCGGCCGATGTCGATCACGACGGCCGGCTCGATCTCTACGTGAACGGCACCGTCACGGGTGGCGTGAGCTGGCAGGACTTCCTGTTCATGAACCGCGGATCCGCGTTCAGGGGGACGCCACGCCGTCCGCGATTCGTGTTGCAGGCCGACCACGGCGTGCAGTGGTTCGATGCCGATGCTGACGGCGATCTCGACCTCGCGCTCACCGGCTCGCGACCTGACGGCATGCTCTCGTGTTGCTGGCAGGCTGGCCCCCGCCGACGCGCGCCGGGGGCTGCACGTGCGCGTGCTCGACGCCGCCGGCCACGCCACGCTCGCCGGCGCCGAGGTGCGCGTGTTCGCCGCCGGCACGACCCGACTGGCCGGCGCGCGGCTCGTCGATGCCGGGTCCGGCTACGACGCCCAGAGCGACATGCCCGTCCACATCGGCGTCCCGGCGGGCATGCCGAGAGTCGACGTGCAGCTCATCGTCCCGCGCGGTGGCAGACGCACGCCGGTCTGGGTGCGCAACGTCGACGTCGCCAGGCTGAACGGGAAGCCGCTCGACCTGCGCGCCCGCTAGGGGGCGCGTGATCTACGCCGTCTGCGCGAGACCCGGCGCGGCGACGTCCTTGGGCGCCCAGCTGGTGTCGACGTTGTTGCGCTTGAACTGCGCCAGCAGTCCCGCCTTGTCGACGGCCTTGGCGTAGGCGTCCTCGGGCTTCACCAGGTTCCTCTTCACGAGATCCAGGAAGCTGTCGTTCATCAGGCACATGCCGAGCTTCCGGCCCGACTGCATGATCGACGGGATCTGGAACGTCTTGCCCTCGCGAATCAGGTTCGAGATCGACGGCGAGGCCACCATGATCTCCATCGCCGGCACACGGCCGCCGCCGATCTTCTTGCACAGCATCTGGCTGATCACGCCCTTCAGGCCGTCGGCCAGCATCAGCCGGATCTGCTGCTGTTTCTCGGTGGGGAACTGGTTGATGATGCGGTCGATGGTGCCGTGCGCCGACGAGGTGTGCAGCGTGCCGAACACGAGATGCCCGGTCTCGGCCGTCTCGATGGCCATGGCCATGGTCTCGAGATCGCGCAGCTCGCCGACCAGCACGATGTCCGGATCCTCGCGAAGGGCCGCGCGCAGTGCGTCCTTGAACGAGTCGGTGTGATCGCCCACCTGCCGCTGGTTCACGAGGCACTGCTGGTTCTCGTGGATGAACTCGAGCGGGTCTTCGATCGTGATGATGTGGTCGGCGCGGTGGCGGTTGATGTAGTCGATGAGCGCCGAGAGCGTCGTCGACTTGCCCGAACCCGTGGGTCCCGTGACGAGCACGAGGCCTTTGGGCAGGCGGCACAGGTCGAGCACTTCCGGCGACAGCCCGAGTTCCTCGGCGGTGAGGATCTTCGTGGGGATGATGCGGAAGACGCCGCCCGGGCCCTTGCGATCCACGAACAGGTTGCCGCGGAAGCGGCCCACCTCGGGGATCTCGTAGGCGAAGTCGGCGTCGTGGCGGCGATGGAACTCCTCGCGCGCGCGTGGCGGCGCGATCGAGAGCAGCAGCCGCTCGGTGTCGGCCGCCTGCAGCACCGGAGCACCCGGCACGGGCTTCATCTCGCCGTCGTGCCGCACCTGCGGCACGCAGCCGGCCGAGAGATGCAGGTCGGACGCCTTCATCTTCACCATCGCGCCGAGCAGGCGATCCATGGCAGCGGAGGCGGCCGGCGCGGGCGCCGGCATCGGCGTCGCGTCTGGGGTGGAGGCGCTCATGCCGACATCCGTTCGAGTTCGAGCACGCGCAGCACGTGCTGTTTGTGGATCAGGTGATGGGTGAGGCCGTTGCGCACGGTGAGGAAGGGCGGCGCCGCGTTCAGCCAGTCGGCGACGCGCTGATGGCCCGGCGGCATGTCGACGACGATGTCGCCCTCGAAGCGGCGGCCGCCGGCGTCCACCGCCACCCAGAACACGGGCAGGTCGACCAGCTCGTCGTCGTGCAGGCAGTTCGAGGCCGCGGGCACGGTGATGGCCACCACCGTCTCGCGGTTCACGATCGTGAGCGCGCGTGTCTGCGGCGAACGCACCGGGATGAAGCGGTGCATCGACTCCACCCACTCGTCGGGCGGCATCGGGCCGGGCTGACGGGCCGACTGCGCCGGCAGGAACACCTCGCCGCGCACGGTCTCGCCGTCGGCGCAGAGAATCTCAGCCGGCAGGCTGATGGTGGGTACGCGCAGGTCGTCCATGCAGGGCGGTCTCAGGGGGAATCGACACCCGGAGCTCCGCCCCGCATCGCGGGCCTGCCCGTGTCTGCGCACGGCGTGCGCCGTGCGTCCCGGGATTGCCCGCGACGGCCGTGCTAGAGCGATCGCAGGAACGCGAGCAGCGCGTCGCGGGCGTCGGACGCCAACGCGTCGAAGCGCAGCCGCGAGTCGCGCGCCTGACCGCCGTGCCGCTCGATGGCCTGCTCGAGCGTGGTGGCCGACCCGTCGTGCAGGAAGCGCGTCTCGTTACGCAGACCCCAGAGCGGCGCCGTGCGCATCTCGGCCGGGCCGGCGGCGCCCTGCGCGAGGCCATCACCAAGAGGACCCATGTCGTGCAGCAGGAAGTCCGACCACGGCTCGAACGTCACGTGGTCCAGGGCGCGAATCGCGTGCGTGCCGGAGGTGAGCTGGCGCTGATGGCACGTGCCGCAGCCGATCGACTGGAACACCTGCTCGCCGCGCACCGCCTCGTCGCTGATCGCGCCGCGCCCGGGTGGCGCCAGCATCAACATGAAGTCGGCGATGGCGTCGGTATCGCGGCCGTCGTCGTTCAGCGCCGGCGTCGGGTTGAAGCGCAGCGCGTCGCAGTCGCCCTGCGGGCACACCTCGCCGCGGGCGTCGGGATTGGTGATGCCCATCTCGTTCAGCAACGCGTCGCTCGAGAAACGATGCAGCGACGGCACCTGCGCCTTCCAGCCGAACCGGCCGACCACGACGTTGCCGCCGCCGTCGACGAATCGCGCGACGCGACCGGCGATCTCGGGTGTGGCCGCGGCCTGCGCCTCGGCGATGGCGTCGAGCGTCTCGTCGGCCACCGCGTCGACGAGGCCGAGGCCGAAGAGGGGCTGCGAGCGGCGGCGAACGACGAGCGTGGCGGCGTCGGGCACCGTCTCGCCCGCGAAGGTCCAGTCGCCGTCGGCCGTGCGCACCGCGCCGATGCCGCGATCCTGCAGCAGCGCTCCGCCCAGGTCCGTCAGGTTGTCGACGCCGTCCGCGCCGACGCGGGCGATGCGCGTGACGCGACGGTTGCTGCCGCCGCCGCCGCGATGACAGGCGTTGCAGGAGTCGTCGTTGAACACCGGTCCGAGACCCTCGGCCACGTCGTAGACGCGCGCGAATGCGCGAGCGCCGACTGCGAAGGCCTGACGCTCGGCCACCGTGACGCCGTCGATCGGCTGCAGGCCCCCGCCACCACCCGGGCCGGGCCCCGGCCCGCGCTGGGCCTGCACGGCGATGGACGACACGAGCGCCGCGGCGCTGACGACGAACGCGAGACGACGGGGAGGGCATCGACGCCATGGGCGGCAGTGTCCCAGTCCGGCTCGTCAGGGTCCAGTGAAGAAACCGTGGCAGCCGTGTCACACGTGCCACACGCTTGCCCGAGGCCGCCTCGGTTGATAGCCTCGGACGCCGCGGTGCATGCCGCCGCGAGGAGCCGTCATGTCGATCGTCCCCGTTCCACGTCGCATTGTGCTGGCCGCGCTCGTCGTCCTGGCGACCCTCGTGGCCGCGCGTCCCTCCGCGCAGGCGCCCGACTACGATCTCGTGATTCGCCACGGCCGCGTGCTCGACGGCATGGGCAACCCGTGGATCCTCGCGGATGTCGCGATCAGCGCCGGCCATGTGGTGCGCGTCGGCCGCGTGACCGGCATGGGCCGACGCGAAATCGACGCCACGGGCCGCTACGTGTCACCCGGCTGGATCGACATGATGGACCAGTCCGGCGGCGCGTTGCCGGTGAACGGCCTGGCCGAGAACAAGCTGCGCATGGGCGTCACCACCGCGATCGGCGGCGAGGGCGGCACGCCGGTGCCGGCGGAAGGCATCGCCGACTACTTCGCGACGCTCGAGACGCAGGGCATCAGCATCAACTTCGGCACCTACTACAGCGAGGCGCAGGCACGCACGGCGGTGCTCGGCAATACGGCGCGGGCGCCGAACGCCGACGAGCTCACGCGCATCCAGGAGCTGATGGCCACCGCGATGAAGGCCGGCGCGATGGGCATGACCACCGCGCTCATCTATCCGCCCAGCAGCTTCGCGTCGACGGAGGAACTCGTCGCCGTGGCGAAGGTGGCCGGGCAGTACGGCGGCATCTACGCCAGCCACATGCGCGACGAAGGCCGCGAACTCCTGAAGGCCGTCGACGAGGCGATCGCCATCGGCGAACGCGGCGGCCTGCCGGTGGAGATCTTCCATCTGAAGGCGGCGTTCCAGCCGGGGTGGGGCACGCTGATGACGAAGGCCGGCGCTGCCATCGAGGCGGCGCGCGCGCGTGGCGTCGACGTGGCCGCGGACCTCTACGTCTACACCGCCGGCGGCACCGGCCTCGAGGCGACGATTCCCACATGGGCGCAGGAGGGCGGACGCGCCGCCCTGATTCAGCGCCTCGCCGATCCCGCGATTCGCGCCCGGCTGAAGAAGGAGATCGAGACCGGCCTGCCGGGCTGGTCGAACATGGTGGAAGCGGCCGGCGGCTGGGGCGGCGTGGTGCTCTCGAACGCGCAGAATCCCGACAACGCGAAGTACGAAGGGCAGTCGCTGGCGGCGATCGCGAAGACGCGCGGCGTCGATCCCGCCGAGGCGGCGTTCGACCTCGTGGCGCAGGGCAAGGGCCGCGTGATGGCGATCTTCCACATGATGAGCGAGCCCGACATCGAGACGGCGCTGCGCTTTCCGTGGACCAGCATCGGCAGCGACGCCGGCGCCGCGGTGAGCGACGGCGGCCAGGATCCGACGGGCCTGACGCATCCACGCGCCTACGGCAACTTCCCGCGCGTCATCCGCCGCTACGTGCGTGATCGGAACGTGCTGACGCTGCCCGAGGCGATCCGCAAGATGACGTCGTGGCCGGCCACGCGCATGCGCCTGGCGCAGCGCGGATCGCTGAAGGAAGGGCAGTGGGCCGACGTGGTCGTGTTCGATCTCGACGCGCTCGACGACGCCGCCACCTACGAGGAACCCCGCAAGGCGCCGCGTGGCATCGACTACGTGCTCGTCAACGGCCAGGTGGTGATGGACCACGGGCGCCACACGGGCGTGCGGTCGGGCCAGGTGATGTACGGGCAGGGCCGCGGTCGTCAGTAGGCAGCGGTCTCAGCGCCGCGCCGCGGCGTCGACGCTCGTCGTCGGGTCGGCGCCGACCCACGTCGCGTCGCCGGATGGTCCGTACATCGCCGGCACGGCGCGTCCGAGCAGCCGCAGATACACGGTGAGCTGCGTGCGGTGGTGCGCCGTGTGCAGCACGCGCCGCCAGAAGATCCAGGCGCGTTCGCGGTCGACGTCGAAGAACCGCACCGTCTCGAGCCACCACGCGTCGTCCGCCGCGGCCAGCGGAGCGAGGCGCGCCACCGCGAGGGTGGCGAGGCGATCCGCGGCCGCGGCCACCGTGAGCGGCGTTGGCAGCATCTCGGCGGCCGGCGGCTCCGCCAGCCCGAGGAACTCGCCGAAGAAGCGACGCTCGGACAGCAGCTGATGCTTCATGATCTCGCCCACCGTCGACGATCGGTCGTGCGGGCGGAAGGCGAGGTCGGCGTCCTCGAAACGCCGCCACACGTCGGCCACCTTGTTGGTCTCGCTGACGTAGGTGTCGAGCGCGTGCTGGAAGGCACGGGCCGAGCCCCGCGGAATGGCGGTGTCTGGAATCACGGGCGTGCGGGCCATGCGCGGCAGTCTATCGCCGGGAGGGCTGACGCGCGCGTTCTATACTTCCGCCATGCGTGTTCGTCATGTCGCCGCCCTCGCGACGCTGACCGCGGCCCTGGTGGCCGGTGTGTCGGCGCAATCGCCGTCGTCGTTCGTCATCACCGGCGCCCAGCTCGCCGACGGCACCGGAGCCCCACTGCGTCCGGGTAATGTGCGCGTGCAAGGGGACAGTATCGTCGCCGTAGGGAACGACTTCACGCCGGGCTACGGCGAGACGGTCGTGGATGGCACGGGCCTCGTGCTCGCGCCGGGCTTCATCGACACGCACAATCACTCGACCAACGGCCTCGAGAAGGAACCCGCCGCCACGACGCAGGTGTCGCAGGGCATCACCACGCTGTCGGTGGGCCAGGACGGCGACTCGCCGTGGCCGCTGAGCGGCTACATCTCGCGCCTGAAGGCGCAGCCGCCGGCCGTGAACGTCGTGATCTTCGCCGGCCACGCCACGATTCGCAAGCAGGTGATGGGCGACGACTACAAGCGCCCGGCGCGCACCGCCGAAGTCGCGAAGATGCGGGCCCTCGTCACGCAGGCGATGAAAGAAGGCGCCTTCGGTCTGAGCTCCGGCCTCGAGTACGAGGTGGGCAGCTACT
The DNA here is from genome assembly GCA_046331325.1 of Vicinamibacterales bacterium. Taxonomy (GTDB): domain Bacteria; phylum Acidobacteriota; class Vicinamibacteria; order Vicinamibacterales; family UBA2999; genus CADEFD01. Next base: position 236,340 of record JAXLRB010000002.1, read on the forward strand.
CGAACGTCGAGGAAGTGGTGGAGATGGCGCGCGCCGCCGGCGAGCAGGGCGGCATGTACATCTCGCACATCCGCGACGAGGCCGATCTCGCCATGGACGCGGTGAAGGAAGCCATCGCCATCGGCGAACGGGGCAAGCTGCCGGTGCAGATCACCCACATCAAGCTGGGCACCCAGGGCGTGTGGGGCAAGGCGAACGAGGTCGTGGCGCTCGTGGAGGCGGCGAAGAAGCGCGGCGTGGACGTGACCGCCGACGCCTACCCGTACCTCGCGTGGCAGTCGACGCCGCGCGTGCTCATCCCCAACAAGAAGTACGAGGATCCGGTCAGCGTGAAGCGCGGCCTCGACGACATCGGCGGCGCGAAGAACGTGCAGATCACGCGCTGGAAGGGGCACGAGCAGTTCATCGGCAAGCGCCTCGACGAGGCGGCGAAGGCGATGGGCGTCAGCGACATCGAGGCCTACATCCAGTTCCAGAAGGACGACGACGCCGGCATGATCGGCCACGCCATGATCGAGTCGGATCTGAAGACCTTCTACCAGCAGCCGTGGGTGATGGTGGCGAGCGACGGCGGCATCGCCAACAACCACCCGCGCGGCGCCGGCACCTTCCCGCGCGTGCTCGGCCTCTACGTGCGCGAGAAGGGCTGGATGACGCTACCCGAGGCCGTGCGCAAGATGACCACGATGCCGGCGGCGCGTCTCGGGCTGAAGGATCGCGGCCAGCTCAAGGCCGGCATGAAGGCCGACCTCGTGCTGTTCGACCCGAAGACCGTGATCGATCGCTCGACCTTCGAGCAGCCGCGCGCCCTGGCCACCGGCATCAGCAAGGTGTGGGTGAACGGCGGGATGGTGTGGAACGGCACGGCCGCCGGTCCTGAGCACCCCGGCCGCGTCCTGAGCCGTTAGCCCGCCAGATCGCCAGGTCTCCCCACCGCCAGCCCCACCGGGGCCCCAGACCGACCGCCCGATGGAACCTCAGCGGAGCGTCTGGCGTCTCATCGAACAGTGTTCGATCGAGTAAACAGTGTTCGAAAAGGCTCGCGGTTGCCCGCGGTCCCTGGCCGGAGTGATCGCCGATGAGCCGTCAGGCCCGTCAGCTCGAGTATCGCGAGGCCAACCGCCGCGCCATTCTCGATGCCGCCCTCGCCCAGTTCGTGGCCCAGGGCTACGCCCAGGCCTCCGTGCGCAGCATCGCCGCCAAGGCCGGCTTCAGCCCCGCTGCCATCTACGCCTACTTCGCCTCGAAGGACGACATCTTCTTCGCGCTGGCCGAAGAGGGCTTCCGGCTGCTCGGCGGCACCTCGATGGCGTGTGCGAGCGCCAGCGCCGACCCCCTCGAGAACGTGCGCGCCGTGATCTGGCGGGTCTACGAGTTCAGCAAGGAACACCCCGAGTACTTCGCGCTCGTGTTCCTCGACCGCGACGTGCCGCGCATCAGCCGCGAATACGAAGGCTTCGCCTTCATCAGCGAGATGAAGGCGCGCGTTCACAGCCAGATCGAACGCAGCATGGCCAACGGCGATCTGCCGTCGACGCTCGAGCCGCAGGCCGTCATGCGTCTGCTCTCGGCGCCGGTGCTCGGCATCGCCGCCATGCGCCTCTCGAACCGTCTCGGTCCCGGCGAAGACGCCGACGCGCTCGCCAGGACCGCCCTCGACCTCGTCCTCACCGGCTTGCGCCAGTCGGCGCCCGTTCTCCACCCATAGCGTCCGTCGGAGTTCCCCCATGCGTGCCCCAGTCTCGTTCGCGTTGCTTCTTCTCGGGTTCACGGCCGCCGGGTGCGGCCGCGGCGCCAGTCAACCGGCCCGGGCCGAAGCGGCGCCCGTGGCGCTGGCCGTGTCGGTGGCCGACGTCACCGAGCGGCCCATTGCGCGCTTCATCCGCGTGACCGGCACGCTCACCGCGCAGGAGCAGGCCGAGGTGGCGGCCGAGACCAGCGGACGCATCGTCGCCACGCCGGTGGAGCGCGGATCGCGCGTCGCGAGCGGTGGCGATCTCGTGCGCATCGTCGCCACCGACACCGAGGCCCAGGTGGCCGAGGCCGAAGCGAACGCCGCGCAAATCGAAGCGGGACTCGGCATGTCGGGCGGCCGGGCCTTCGCGCAGGACGCCGTGCCCGACGTGATGAACACGAAGTCGGCCTACGACCTCGCGCAGTCCGATTACGAGCGCCTGCGCACGCTGCTCGACCAGAAGGTGATCTCGCGCGCCGAGTTCGATCGCGCCTTCGCCAACGTCGAGTCGACCAGGCAGAAGTACGAGATGGCGAAGAACACCGCCGCGCAGCAGTTCCAGGCGTTGATGGCCGCCCGCGCCCGCGTGGCCCGGGCCAGAAAGGCGCTGTCGGACACCGTCGTGAAGGCGCCGTTCGAGGGACTCGTGGCCGAGCGGCTCGTCTCGATCGGCGACTTCGTCACCCCGGGCACGCGCGTCGCCGTGGTGGTACGCGTGGATCCGCTCCGCGTGGAGCTCACCGTGCCCGAGCAGTTCGTCTCGGTGGTCGGCGTCGGCCGTCCGGTGTCGCTGCAGGTCGACGCCTACCCCGGCCGCACGTTCACGGGCCAGGTGCGCTACGTGTCGCCGGCGCTCAGCGCCAGCACGCGCGCGCTGGTGGTCGAAGCGGTGGTGGCCAATCCCGCGTTCGAGCTGAAGCCCGGATTCTTCGCCACGGCGCGCATCGAACAGGCCGCCGCCACGCCGGCGCTGCTCGTGCCGGCGAAGGCCGTGCAGGCGATCTCGGGCACGCAGCGCGTGTTCGTCGCGAAAGGCGACCGCGCCGAAGAGCGCATCGTCACCACGGGGCAGACCGTCGACGACCTGGTCGAGATCGTGAGCGGCCTCGCCAAGGGCGAGCCGGTGATCCTCGAGCATCCCGACGCGCTCGTCGACGGCGCGCCCATCACCACGAAGCCCGCCGCCGCGACACCCGCCGCGGGCGCGCGCTAGGAGCCGGCCATGCAGTGGCTCGCCGCGCTCTCCGTTCGCCGGCCCGTCTTCGCGTCGGTGCTGATCCTCTCGCTCACCGTCATCGGTGGGTTCTCGTTCTTCCGCCTTGGCGTCGACCGTTTCCCGAAGGTCGATCTGCCCACCATCCTCATCACCACGCGGCTGCCGGGCGCGGCGCCCGAGCAGGTGGAGACCGAGGTGAGCGACAAGCTCGAGGAGGCCGTCAACACCATCAGCGGCATCGACGAGCTGCGTTCGACCTCGTCGGAAGGCGTCTCGCAGGTGATCGTCACGTTCCTCCTCGAGAAGAACGTCGACGTCGCGGCGCAGGAAGTGCGCGACAAGGTGAACCGCGTGCTGCCGCTGCTGCCGCCGAGCGTCGAGCAGCCGACCATCGAGAAGATGGATCCCGACGCCGCCCCGGTGCTGAGCGTGGCGGTGTCGTCGAAGCGGCCGGTGCGCGACATCACCGAGTACGCCGACAAGGTGCTGCGTCGCGGCCTCGAGAGCGTCGACGGCGTAGGGCAGGTGGTGGTGGTGGGCGGACGCCTGCGCCAGATCAACGTCGTTCTCGACGCCGAGCGCCTGCAGGCGCAGAACCTCACGGTCACCGACGTGTCGCGGGCGCTGCGCGGCCAGAACGTCGACGTGCCCGGCGGCCAGGTGGACCAAGGCTCGAAGGCGCTCACGCTGCGTCTCAAGGGGCGCGTCGAGTCACCGGCCGCCTTCGGCGACATCGTCGTGAAGCAGGTGGGCGGCCATCCGGTTCTCGTGCGCGACGTCGCCACGGTGGAAGACGGCATGGCCGACGCCCGCACCCTGGCCAACGTCGATGGCGTGCGCACGGTGCTGCTGCAGGTGCGGCGCCAGTCCGGCACCAACACCGTCGAGGTCGTGCATCGCGTGAAGGACCGCATCGACGAGCTGGAGCGATCGCTGCCGCCTGGATACGAGCTGCGGGTGGTGCGCGACCAGTCGCAGTTCATCGAAGCATCGATCGAGAGCGTCGAAGAGCACCTCGTGCTCGGCTCGATCCTGGCGGCGCTGGTGGTCGTGCTGTTCCTGTGGAACGCCCGCTCCACGATCATCGCCGCCATCTCGATCCCGACGTCGATCGTCGCCACCTTCGGCCTCATCTGGTACATGGGCTTCACGCTGAACGCCATGACCATGCTGGCGCTGACCTTGTCGGTGGGCATCGTGATCGACGACGCCATCGTCGTGCTCGAGAACATCTTCCGCTTCGTGGAAGAGAAGGGCATGCCGCCGATGCAGGCGGCCGTCGAGGCGACGCGCGAGATCGGCCTGGCCGTGCTGGCGACGACGCTGTCGCTGGTCGCCATCTTCGTGCCGGTGGCGTTCATGGGCGGCATCGTCGGCCGTTTCATGCAGAGCTTCGGGCTGACGATGGCCTTCGCCATCATGGTGTCGCTGCTCGTGAGTGTCACGCTCACGCCGATGATGGCGTCGCGCTGGCTGCGCGTGCCGGCGCGCGAGGCGAACGACCCGGTGCATCCGCACGACTCGAAGCACACCGGCTTCTTCGGGCCGATCGACGCGGCGTACACGCGGCTGCTGGTGTGGGCGATGGCGCACCGCCGCATCGTCACCGCGGTGGCTGTCGCGGCGCTGGTATCGAGCGCGCCGCTCTTCGTCGCCGCCAACAAGCTCTTCATGCCGCAGGACGACCAGAGCGAGTTCGAGATCAACCTGCGTGCGCCCGAGGGCACCAGCCTCGAAGCCACCGAGATCATCGCCAACCGCATCGGCGCGGCCGTGAAGCGCCTGCCCGAGGTGGCCTACACGCTCACCACCGTCGCCGGCGATCCGGCGGCCACGCGCAACAGCGCCACGCTCTACGTGCGGCTGACGCCGCTTGAGGCGCGCACACGCGATCAGTTCGCCGTGATGGGCGAGATCCGCCGCGACGTCCTGCCGCCGCTGTCGCAGGGCCTGCGCACGTCGGTGCAGGTGATCAGCCCCATCGGCGGCGGCGGATCCCAGGCCGCCGACCTGCAGTTCGTCATGCGCGGCCCGGATCTGAACGCGCTCGAGGCGATCAGCCGGCAGCTCGTGGACGGCGTCAAGCAGATGCCGGGCCTGGTCGACGTCGACACCACGCTCAACGCCGGGAAGCCCGAGCTGCAGGTGAACGTCGATCGGCCCAAGGCGGCCGACATGGGCGTCGCCATCGGCGATGCCGCCGAAGCCCTCCGTCTGCTCGTCGGCGGGGACGAGGTGACCAACTACAACGAGGGCGGTGAGCAGTACGAGGTGCACCTGCGCGCCCGCGCCCAGGACCGCGAGACCGAGGCCGCGATTGGCGGCATGACGCTGCCGTCGTCGCGGCTGGGCACGGTGACGCTCGAGAACGTCGCCGACTTCTCGAAGCACGCGGCGCCCGCCGACATCAGCCGGCTGGCGCGGCAGCGGCAGGTGACGATCATCGCCAACCTGCTGCCCGGCGCGTCGCAGGCCGAGGCGCAGAACGAGATGCTCGCCAGGGCGACGACGCTCGTCTCCGGCACCGACATCCGGGTCGGCTTCACCGGTCGCTCGAAGGAGCTGCAGCGCGCCGCCACGAACTTCCTGCTGGCGTTCGTGCTGTCGCTCGTCTTCATGTATCTCATTCTCGCGGCGCAGTTCGAGTCGTGGCTGCACCCGGTCACGATTCTGCTGTCGCTGCCGCTCACGCTGCCGTTCGCGCTGCTGTCGATCATCCTGTTCCGGCAGTCGCTGAACATCTTCTCCGCGCTCGGGCTGCTCGTGCTCTTCGGCGTCGTGAAGAAGAACTCGATCCTGCAGATCGACCACGCCAACCAGTTGAAGGAGGCCGGCCTGCCGGCGCGCGAGGCGGCGATTCAGGCCAGCCGCGATCGTCTGCGGCCGATCCTGATGACGACGCTGGCCTTCGTCGCCGGCATGCTGCCGCTGGTGGCCTCGGGTGGCGTCGGCTCGGGCACCAACCGCGCCATCGGGTTCGTGATCATCGGCGGCCAGACGCTGGCCCTGCTGCTCACGCTCGTGGTCACGCCGGTGGCCTACACGCTCTTCGACGACCTGGCGCAGCGCCGCCTGTTCTCACGGCTGTTCGGCGTCGTCCGCGGCCGCCGGGCGGAAGCCGGCACGGTGACGCCGCTGGTGCTGCTGATGGCCGCGGGACTCACGATGGCCGCCCCGGCCGCCGGCCGCGCGCAGTCGTCGCGGCAGCCGCTCAGCGTCGACGACGCCGTGCGCCTCGCGGACGAGCACAACACGAAGCTGGCGGCCGATCGCCTCGATCCGCTGATCAGCGACGCGCGCGTGAAGGAAGCGAAGGGCGCGTTCACGCCGTCGCTCACCTGGAACACGCAGAAGAACGACCAGACCGATCCGCCCACGAGCTTCCTCGTGGCCACCGGCGGCCAGGTGACCCGGACGCTGCTGACGTCGGCTGGCCTGCAGCAGCGGCTGCCATGGTGGGGCACGTCCTATTCGGCGACGTGGGACGCCTCGCGCGCCACCACCAACGGCTTCCTCACCAACTACAACCCGACGCTGCGCTCGGGCCTGAACGTGTCGGTGTCGCAGCCGCTGCTGCGCGGGCTGCGTATCGACCCGGCCCGGCAGCAGCTGGAGGTGCAGCGGCAGAATCGCGCCGTCGCCACGAGCAACCTGCGCGAGCGCGAGGTGACGACCGCCGCGGACGTGAAGCGCGCCTACTGGGATCTGGTGACCGCGCGGGCCACCGTCGGCGTGCAGCGGGCCTCGCTCGACGCCGCCACCGAGCTCGTGCGTACGAATCAGGCGCGCGTCGACGTCGGTCAGGCACCGCCCCTCGATCTCGTGTCGGCGCAGGCCGAAGTGGCCGGCCGGCAGGAGGCGCTGATCGTCGCCGAGACGCAGGCGCAGCAGGCCGAAGACCGCCTGCGCCTCCTGATCTTCGATCCGACGGATCGCGCGTCGTGGCAGATTGGCCTCGACCCCACCGACCCGCCGCCCGCCGTGCGCACGACGCCGGACATCGAGGCGGCGATCACCACGGCGCTCGCCGAGCGGTCGGATCTCGCCCGCGCGCGCACCGCCATCGAGACCGCCGAGACCAACGCCCGGCTCGCCGGCAACCAGGCGCTGCCCGACGTGCGGCTGAACGCGTCGTATCTGGCCGCCGGACTCGGCGGCACGAAGCTGCTGCGGTCGGGGGGATTCCCCGGCACGATCGTCGGCACCAACGGGGAGATCGATCTCGGCGACGTGCTCAATCAGGTGTTCGGACGCGACTACCCGACGTGGTCGGCCGGCGTGAGCGTGAGCTATCCGATCGGCCCGAATCCCCAGGTCGCGGCCAGCACGCGCGCGAAGCTCGAGCAGGCACAGGCGCGCCAGCGGCTCAAGACGGCCGAAGGAGAGGTGATCCGCCAGGTGCGCGACGCCGGGCAGCAGGTGCAGATGCAGGCGCGTCGGATCGAGGCCACACGGGCCAGCCGCGAGCTGGCCGAACAGCGTCTCGACGCCGAGCGGAAGCGCTTCGACGTCGGCATGTCGACGAGCTTCCTCGTCATCCAGGCACAGCGTGATCTGGCGCTGGCCCGCACCAACGAGCTGGCGGCCACGTTGGCCTACGACGTGGCGCTCGTGAACTTCGAGGCCGTGCAGCACGTGCCGCGCTAGCGGCGGCGGCCTCCGGGTAGAATACCCGCCGGGTCGGGACCAGGGGTCCGGACCCGCGGAATTCCGAACCCGGAGGCTTCATGTCGACTCGTGCTCTCGTTGCGCCCTTCTTCCTGCTCGGCCTCGCGCTCGTCGCCGCTCCCGCCGCCGCGCAGGCACCCGCGCCGGCCCAGGGCCAGGGCGCGCGTCCCGGTGGGCGCACCGCCTCGGTGAACACGCAGCAGCGCACCGACGCCCACGACATGGTGCGGCCGATCGCCATGCACGACACGGTCTGGATCGAAGACCTGACGATGCTCGAGGTGCGCGATCAGATCAAGGCGGGCTACACCACGGCGCTCATCCTCACCGGCGGCATCGAGGAGAACGGTCCGTACCTCACCACCGGCAAGCACAACAACGTGCTGAAGGCCACCGGCGAGTCGATCGCGCGATCGCTCGGCAAGACGCTGGTGGCGCCAATCGTCACGCTCGAGCCCGGCAACCCGCTGCGGCCGAACATCTCGCCCGGCACCGTGTTCCTGTCGCCGGCCACCTACAAGGCCGTGCTCACCGACATGAGCCAGAGCCTGAAGAACCAGGGCTTCACCAACATCGTGATGATCGGCGACAGCGGCGGCAACCTCGGCCCGATGAAGGAAACCGCCGAGGCGCTCAACACGGCGTGGGCGGGATCGGGCGTGCGTGCCCACTTCATCCCCGAGTACTACAACTACGCCGACGTCGAGGAGTTCGAGAAGACCGAGCTCGGCATCCACGAGCAGATGGAAGGCCTGCACGACGACTACTACATCTCGGCCATCATCTCTACGGTGACCACCGACGGCATCCGCATGCCCGAGCGCATGAAGGCCGGCAAGTTCACGATCAACGGCGTGCCGCTCGCGCCCATCGAGAAGACCATCGCCAACGGAAAGAAGATGGTCGAGTTCCGGACCAAGGTCACCGTCGAGGCGATCCGGAAGTCGATGGCGAAGTAGCGGGCCGCGTGGTGAGGCCCGCGCGCAACGCGTGGGCCCGCACCGCGAAGGGATGCTCGGGCCCCATCGTCTCGTCGAGGTGGCGGATCGCGGTGTCGAGCGCGCGACGCGCGCCCTCGGTGTCGCCGAGGCCCAGATCGGCCTCGGCCAGCGCCACGTGCAGCATGCCGATGGCTCCGGCGAGGGCGTTCGGCGGGAACAACGCGGCCACCAGCTCGAGGCCACGCTCGGCGTCGGCCTTCGCCTCGGCGAAGCGGCCGAGCTTCACGAGGATCTCGGCGCGCCGCCGCCGCACCACGCGCTGATAGCCGAGCCGACGCGTATCGCCCTGGGCCAGCGAGGACGCCATGTCGGCCTGGGTCAGCGCGCGGTCGAGTTCGCCGCGCATCTCGAACACGCGGATGCGGTCGATGGCCGTGGCGACCAGGGCCGGGTGGGACGGCGGGAACATGGCCTTGAAGTGGCCTTCCACCTCGTCGAGCATGGCGGTGCCCGCGGCCAGGTGCCCGCCGGCCACGAGCGCCCGGGCGCCCACCAGCAGGGCCTGATCGCGCACCACGGGATCCTTGCGCGCCACCGCGCCCGCGCGGGCCCGTTCCGCCAGTCGCGCCGCCTCGTCGTAGCGCGCGAGATCGAACGCCGCCACGGCGAGATTCGCCCACGACACCGGCTCGATCCGCGACTCGTCGCCCCGCGCCGAGCTGATGGCCACCGATCGCCGCAGCATCCGCTCCGACTCGAGCGGGTGCCCGAGGCTGCCGAGAACGAGGCCCCAGTTGTTCAGCAGCACGCTGGCGCGCTCGGTGTCGGCGCGGCCGAGCGCGGTGAGGCCGGCGTCGGCCTCTCGGAAGGCGCGGTCGGCGTCGCCGTAGCGGCCGGCGATGCGATACGACTCGGCCAGGTTCATCGTGATCTTCAGCGACAGCAGCGGTGTCAGCGCGCCGAACTGCTCGGCCGCGGTCCGCGCCGCCTCGACGTGCCGAATCGACGCGTCGCCGCCGCCGGCCCAGTTCTCGACCGACGCGCCCGACATGTGACAGGCCATGCGGGCCATGAGGTAGCGCGGATCGTCGGGCAGGGCGGCGAGGCCCTCGTCGATGAGCGCGCGGGCGCGGGCAGCGTCGCCCGATCGCACCACCGTGCCGCCGTATTCGCACGCCGTCTTCGCCTTCACCGAGAGGTCGTTCGACTGCCGCGACCGCGCGTAGGCCTCGGCGAGCACGTCGTCCGAGAGCGCCGTCTCGCCAACCGTCGCGTAGAGGTTCCCGATCGACGCCATGGTCTCGATCGCCGTGTCGTCGGGCTGCTGCCGCTCCACGATCTGACGGGCGCGGTTCAGCAGATCGCGGGCCGTGAACGGCACGCCCCCGGGAGCCGCGTCCGAGATGAGGAACGCGTTCAGGTCGTTGATCGACTCGGCGCGCATCAGCTGGCGACGCGCGAAGTCGCGCTCCGCCGTGGCCACGGCCGCCTGGCGATCGGCGCGCTCGGCCTGCGCGGTGGCGCGTCGGGCCTGCAGCAGCGTGCCGACGAGTCCGCCGGTGAGCGCCAGGCCGGCCACTGCGCCGAGGGCGACGGCGGCGGCGTTGCGCCGTGCGAATTTCGTGGCCCGGTAGCGCCACGTATCGGGCCGCGCGGCGATCGGCTCGTGGCGCAGGTAGCGGCGCAGGTCGGCCTCGAACTCGACGACCGACGCGTAGCGCTCGGCCGGCGCCTTCTTCAGCGCCCGCGCCAGGATGGTGTCGAGGTCGCCGGCCAGCGCCTCGGCGAGGCGGCGCGGCGTGGTGCTGCGCGCGTTGGCGAGGACATCGGCGGCCTCGCCCTCGGGCGCGGTCTGGCGCACGATGTCGGAGGCACGCGGCGGATCGCGATGCACCACCGCGTCGATCAGTGCGGCCGGGGTGACCGTGCCTGAGAGCGAGGGGTGCCGTCCCGTGACCAGCAGGTAGAGCAGCACGCCCAGCGCGTAGACGTCGGTGGCGGTCGTCACGGTGCCGCCCGAGAGTTGCTCGGGCGCGGCGAATGCCGGTGTCAGCGCGGCGTCGCGTGATCCGCTCACCGTCACGTCCTCTGGTCCGCTCGAGAGCAGCTTGGCGATGCCGAAGTCGAGCAGCTTCACGTGGCCGTCGCCCGTGACCAGCACGTTGGCCGGCTTCAGATCGCGGTGCACGATCAGGTTGGCGTGCGCGTGCGCCACCGGAGCCAGCACGTCGAGGAAGAGATACAGGCGCTCGCGCAGCGGCAGCCGTCGGCGATCGCAGTCGGCGTCGATGTGCGCGCCATCGACGTACTCGAGCACCAGGTACGGCGCGCCGATCGACGACACGCCGGCGTCGATCAGCCGCGAGATGCTCGGATGCGTGAGGCGGGCGAGGATGCCGGCCTCGCGGGCGAAGCGATCGGTGCCGGCACGATCCATCAGCGCGGCGTTCAGCAGCTTCACGGCCACGCGCTGATCGAACTGGCCGTCCCGCCGCTCGGCCAGCCACCCCGTGCCCATGCCGCCCTGGCCGAGCGGCTCGACGAGGCGATACGCCCCCACCTCGAGGCCCACGAGCGTGGCCGCCGGTTCGGCCGGGCGATCGGCCAGGAAGCGCGCCGCGTCGAGCGCCTGCAGCTCGTCGAGCCAACCCCCGATGGCCGCTGCCGCCCGCGGGTCGCGCGCGCCGAGCGTGGCCAGCCACGCCGGGCGGGCCTCGGGCGCGAGGTCGAGCACCTCGTCGAGCAGGTGGCTGATCGAGTGCCAGGTCTCGGGTGACGGTCGGGCCATCGTGTCCTCGCCGACGGGCGGGCCCCGTGGGACGGGGACGCGTCAGTCGTGCAGCAGGCCGTCCTGCACCGTGCGGTGCAGGAACAACCGGGCCTTCTGCCAGCTGCGTTCGACCGTCCGTTCCGACACGCCCTGCATCGCCGCGATCTCCGGCACCGTGAACCCGCAGAAGAACTTCAGGTCCACGATGGTCGCGAGCAGGGGGTCGACCGCCGCCAGCTCGTCCAGCGCCGCGCCCAGGGCCGAGAGGTCCTCGCCGCCGGGCACGGCGTCGACTACATCCGTACTAATCGCAGTCAGCTCGAACTGTCCGCCACGCTTCTGCGCCTGCCGGCTCCGCGCGTAGTCGATGATCAGCCCCCGCATCACCCGGGCGGCGTAGCCGAGGAACTTCTGGCGATCGGGGAAGCGCGCCGGGTCGTGCTTGGCGAGGTCCATGTAGGCCTCGTGCAGCAGGCTCGTGGCGCCCAGGCTCACGCCCCAGCCGTGGCGCTGCAACTGCTGCCGCGCGATGCGGTGCAGCTCGGCATAGAGCGTCGCGAAGAGCGTGTCGGACGCGCCGGGTTCGCCGCGGTCCGCGGCGTCGACGAGGTCGCTGATGGAGGTCGCCATAGGGGTGGCGGGGGACGACGGCAGTCTATCCCACCACCTCGGGCGATGGGGCGGTCGTGCTGGCCGGGACGGACGTGGCGGGCTTCATCGGGCATTTGCGATGACATCCACAGAGGCACGTGCGGCACGCGCCGCCGTGCCGACGGACATCCCGCCCATGTGGCGCATATACTGGCGGACCGCCGCCCGGAGGAGCTCGACCATGACGACGAAGACAGCCGCGATCCAGCCGCACAACGAACGGCCCGCCACGGTGTGGAGCTCGGGCGGCGCCGACTACGATCGCATCAGCCGCGGCATCGCGGATTCGCTCGAGCACTGCGTGCTGCGGCTGGCGCCGCAGCCCGGCGAGCGCATCCTCGACGTGGCGACGGGCACCGGGTGGACGTCGCGTCTCGTCGCCCGGCGCGGCGCTCGCGTCACCGGCGTCGACATCGCGTCCGACCTGCTGGCGGCGGCGCGCGCCAGGGCCGAGGCCGAGGGCCTGGCCATCGACTACGAGCGCGGCGACGCCGAGAACCTGCCGTTCGACGACGCCTCGTTCGACGCCGTCGTCTCCACGGTGGGCGTGATGTTCGCCACCAACCAGGACGCGGCGGCGCGCGAGCTGGCGCGCGTGGTCAAGCCCGGCGGGCGGCTGGCCATCACCACGTGGACACCCGACGGCAACGTGTTCGGCATGTTCAAGGTGATGAAGGCGTACATGCCGGCGGCGCCCACGCCGGCCCCGCGGTCGCCGTTCGAGTGGGGCTCGCGTGACCGCCTGCGGGCGCTGCTCGGCGAGGCGTTCGACCTCCGGTTCGAGGACGCCGTGTCGTACTACCGCGAGCCCGATGCCGCCGCCGCGTGGGACACGTTCTCGACCGGCTACGGCCCGACGCGCATGCTGGCGTCGAGCCTCTCCGACGAGAAGCGCGAGGCGCTGAAGCAGGACTTCATCGCGTTCCACGAGGCGTATCGCACCGATCTCGGCGTCACCGTGCCGCGCACCTACGTGCTCACCGTCGGCACCCGCCGCTAACCGGCGGCCCTCACGCGCGGCCCCCGCGCGTCGTCACCACCACCATCACCGCGCCCCGCGGCGTTCGACGCCGCGTCGGGAGAGGTGCGCGCGCCGGGCACGGCATACGCACCGCGGTCCCCGTCGTCAGGATTCGGCCTGTGAGGAGGTCGTCATGGTCGCTCGTGTGCTCACACTCGTCTACGGTGTCGCGTCGTACGTGTTCTTCCTGCTGGTGTTCCTCTATGCGGTCGGCTTCGTCGCCAATGTCGGCGTGCCGCGCGGCATCGACGGCGTGCCGGCCGCGCCGTTCGTCACGGCGCTGCTCATCGACCTGGTGCTGCTCGCCATCTTCGCGGTGCAGCACTCGGTGATGGCGCGTCCCGCCTTCAAGCGCGCCTGGACGCGCATCGTGCCGCCGGCCGTGGAACGCAGCACCTACGTGCTGGCGGCCAGCGCGGCGCTGGCGCTGCTCTTCTGGCAGTGGCGTCCGCTCGGTGGCGTCGTGTGGCAGGTGGAGACGCCGTGGCTGCGCGCGTTGCTGGTCGCGATGTCGGCCTACGGCTGGCTGCAGGTGCTGGTCACCACGTTCCTCATCGATCACTTCGAGCTCTTCGGACTGAAGCAGGTGTGGCGGCACGCGCGTGGCCAGGCGGCGGCCTCGGCGCACTTCGTCGTGCCGGGTCCGTACCGACTGGTGCGTCATCCGCTGTATCTCGGGTTCCTCGTGGCCTTCTGGTCGGCGCCGACCATGACGGTGGCCCACCTGGTGTTCGCCGTGATGACCACCGCGTACATCCTCGTCGCCATCCAGCTCGAGGAGCGCGATCTCATCGTGGCGCACCCGGAATACGCGGCCTACCGCCGCGAGGTGCCGATGCTGCTGCCCGTGCCCGGTCGGCGCGACGACGTCACCGGCGCGGCCAACGCGTCGACGCGCTGGTGATCGCGATGGCGCGCGACGCGAGGTGATGGACATGTCGACACTGGGACTGATGGCCGTGCTGGCGCATCCGGACGACGAGTCGCTCGGGTTCGGCGGCACGCTCGCACGCTACGCGGCGGAAGGCGTGCGGGTGTCGCTGGTGACGGCCACGCGAGGCCAGGCCGGCCGCTTCCGCGGCATCGCGCCAAGCGCGGTCGGGCACCCCGGCCGCGCGGCGCTGGCGGCGCAGCGTGAGCGCGAGCTGCGGGCGGCGGCCGCCGTGCTCGGCGTCGCGTCGCTCGACGTGCTGGAGCACGACGACGGCGCCCTCGCAGACGCGGCGCCGCGTCGGGTCATCGGCGAGATCGCCGAGGCGATTCGCCGCGAGCGGCCCGATGTGGTCGTCACCTTCGCGCCGGATGGCGCCTACGGCCATCCCGATCACATCGCCATCAGCCAGCACGCGCTGGCGGCCGTGGTCGAGGCGGCGTCGACCGGCGGCGCCGCCCCCACGCACGCGGTCCGCAAGGCCTACGTGCTGGCGTGGCCGGCCGACGTGTGGGCGGCCTATCAGTCGGCCTTCACGTCGCTCGTCTCGCGCGTCGACGGCGTGGAGCGCCGCGCCACGCCGTGGCCCGACTGGGCCATCACCACCACCATCGACACGCGCGCCTGCTGGCCCACGGTGTGGCGGGCCGTGCAGTGTCACGACTCGCAGATCGGCGCCTACGCCGTGCTGCAGACGCTCGGCGCCGACGACCATTCGGCCCTGTGGGGCCGACAGAGTTACTACCGCGTGTTCAGCACCGTCTCGGGCGGCCGCGGCCGCGAGACCGATCTCTTCGAGGGACTGCGATGACGCCACTCACGCTCACGCCCGCGGCCTTCCGCGCCATCGGCCACCGCCTCGTCGACGACCTGGCACGCCAGCTCGCGGCGATTCCGGCCGGGCCGGTGACGCACGACGAGCGCCCCTCCGAGGTGCGCGCCGCGCTCGACACCGAGGCGCCGCTGCCCGAGCACGGCCGCGACGCCGCCACGCTGGTGACCGACGCCACCGAGCGGCTCTTCGCGCACGCGCTCTTCAACGCGCATCCGCGCTTCTGGGGCTACATCACGTCCTCGCCGGCGCCGATCGGCGTGCTCGGCGACCTGCTGGCGTCGGCGCTCAACCAGAACGTCGGCGCGTGGACGCTGTCGCCCGGCGCCACGGAGATCGAAGCGCAGGTGATCCGATGGATTGGCACCTTCCTCGGCTATCCGGCCGGCGCTGGCGGGTTGCTCGTGAGCGGCGGCAACATGGCGAACCTCGTGGGCCTGCTCGCCGCGCGCGCGGCGAAAGCGCCGTGGGACGTGCGGGTCGAGGGGGCGATGCCCGCGGGCCGCGGACGGCTGCGCGTGTACGCGTCGACCGAGACGCACACGTGGCTGCAGAAGGCGGCCGACATCATCGGTCTCGGCACCGGAGCGATCCGCTGGATCGCGATCGACGCGATGCAGCGCATCGACGTCGCCGCGCTCGAGCGCGCCATCGTCGCCGATCGGGCGGCAGGCGACGTCCCGATGGCCGTCGTTGGCACGGCGGGCACCGTGAGCACGGGCGCCATCGATCCGCTGCCGGCGCTGGCGCGCCTGTGCCGCGCGCACGACGTGTGGTTCCACGTGGATGGCGCGTACGGCGCGTTCGCCGCCACCGTGCCCGGCGCGCCAGCGGACCTCGCGGCGCTCGCCGCCGCGGACTCGGTGGCCGTCGATCCGCACAAGTGGCTCTACGCGCCGCTCGAAGCCGGCTGCGCGCTGGTGCGATCGCCGGAGGCGCTGCGGGCCGCGTTCGCGTATCACCCCGCGTACTACCACTTCGACGAAGCGGCCACGAACTACTTCGATCACGGGCCGCAGAACTCGCGCGGCTTCCGCGCCCTGAAGGTGTGGCTGGCGTTCCAGCAGGCCGGCGCGTCGGGCTATCGCGCGCTCATCGGCGAGGATCTGCGGCGTGCGCGCCTGCTCGCCGACGTGGTCGACGCGGACGCCGATCTCGCCCTGCTCACGCAGCACCTGAGCATCACGACGTTCCGATACGTGCCGGCGGACCTGGCGTCGCGGCAGGACGAGGCTGACGTGGCCGCGTGGCTCGATCAGGTGAACCGCACGCTGCTCGATCGACTGCAGCGCGGCGGCGAGCTGTTCGTGTCGAATGCGGTGGTCGATGGCCGCTACGCGCTGCGCGCCTGTTTGGTGAACTTCCAGACGACCGACGACGACGTGCGCACGGTGCCGGCGATCGTCGTGCGCGAGGCGCGCGCGATCGATGCGGCGACGCGGCCGGCGGCGCTCGGCGCGTCGGCGGCTCAGAAGTAGGCGCGACGGAAGAAGATCAGCGTCATCACCACCGTGACCGTCATGATGACGGCGCGGGTAACCGCCGGCGCGAGGCGCTGGCCGACGCGTCCGCCGACGAAGCCGCCGACGAGGCCGCCGGCCAGCACGATGCTGGTCTCGAACCACTGCACCTCGCCCTTGAACACGAACCACGCCACGGCGATGCCGTTCATCGCCGCCACCGTGAGCATGCGCGTGGGGTTCAGGGCCTTGAGGTCGTGCGACGTCAGCAGCGACCACACGGCGAGCGTCATGATGCCCACCGCGCCGCCGAAGTAGCCGCCGTAGATGCCGAGCAGGAACTGCAGGGGCAGCACCGCCGCGGCGCCGAGGTGGTAGCGCGCCCGCAGGAACGCGCTGAGCCTGGCGCCGAACGCGAACACGAGCGTGGCGAGCAGCAGCAGCCACGGCACGATGCCGTCGAAGAGCGACGACGGCGTGGACAGCAGCAGGATCGCGCCGGCGAGGCCGCCGGCGGTGCTGATCGCGATGATGCGCCCGATCGGCACGCCGCCGATGTCGACGAGGCCGGCCTTGTGCGTGCCGGTCGTGTACGCCCACACCGAGGCGAGCGTGGCGGGCACGAGCGCGACGGTGGACGACGCGTTGGCGACGACCGACGGCAGGCCGGCGAAGACCAGCGACGGGAAGGTCAGGAACGATCCGCCGCCGGCCACGGCGTTCATGATGCCGGCGCCGGCCCCGGCGCCGAACAGGATGAGCGCGGTGTCGATCGTCACCAGCTCACCGCACGTCGAGCGGACGCGTGGTGACGGGCGAGCCGGCCTTCTCGAACCAGTCGATGCCCTCGCTGACGAGGTCGAACTTCAGCGTGTAACGGCCGGGCTCGGCCGGCAGTGGCACCTCGATCGGCACGTCGGCGGCGGCGCCGCCCGGGATGTCGCCCGGCAGCCACGCGCGGGCGTGATCGCGGTTGATCATCGAGCCGTCCTCGCGGCAGAGCTGCGCGCCGAGGCGCACCAGCCGGCGGCCGTAGCTCGCCACCTTGCGGAACGGACGCGACGAGCGGTTGGCGACGCGCGTGTGCACGGTGACCGTCTCGCCGGGGCGGCCCGACACCTGCTGGCCGTAGACCTCGATCTCGGCGCGCGGCGTGGCGCCCGGAATGGCGTTGCCGAGGCCCGAGTGATCCCACACCTCGTACTTGATGCGCTCGAAGTCGGGCGTGCCCGGCGCGAAGCGGCGGGAGAAGCTGTCCTCGGGGTGATCGGTGATCTCCCACGTGAGGCGGTCGGCGCCGAACTCGCGGGCCAGACGGCGCGCCAGCTCCATCTCTTCGTCGGAGTCGTTCCACTTGAAGAGGATGTAGCGCCAGTTGATCTGCGGCACGTCGCGGCCGGCCTTCGCCTTCTCGTCGGCCATCGAACGCAGGTTGGCGGTGACCAGATCGAACTTGCCGCGCTGGCGGTACTTCTCGTAGGTCGCCTGCGAGGCGCCGTCGATCGAGAACGTCACCTCGTCGATGCCCGAGTGCACGAGCCGGCGCGCCCGCTCGTCGGTGAGGGCGCCGCCGTTGGTGCTCGTGTAGAGGTAGATGTGCGGGAACTTCGTCTTGATGTACTCGCACATCTCCACGGCGCGCTTGTGCAGGAACGCCTCGCCGTAGTTGAAGAAGTCGACGCGCACGAGCGACGGTCCGGCCTCGTCGATGACGCGCGTGAACAGATCGAAGTCGAGCATGCCGGCCTGGCGGGTGCGCGTGATGCCGGTTTCCGGCGCGCAGCAGGCCTGGAAGCACGAGATGTTGCAGGCGGCCGTGCACTCGACGTAGAGGCGGCTCGGCAGCGGGCCGACGTTCAGGTCGCGCACCGGCGCCGGCTGATCGTCGGCCAGCGGTTCCTTCAGCGGGCAGTCGCCGCAGAACGGCGAGCCGCCGGTGTTGACGTCCTCGCGCACCTCCGACGCGATCGGGCCGCGCCACACGCCCGAGAGCGACTCCTTCCGGGCGTCGCCCAGGATGCGCTTGCCGTAGGGATCGGAGCAGCCGCACGAGATGCGGCCATCACAGAGCAGGACGGCCGTGGACCACGGCCAGGCGCAGGTGAAACGTTCGGCGAGATAGTTGAGCGACATCGTCAGCGCGGGGGAGCCGGCGGCCTCACGGCTCGGTGGTGTCGAGCTTCTTCATGACGCCGTCGAGGCGGCCGTTCTCGTAGCTGGTGTAGCTCATGAAGAGCGCCTCGCTCAGGTACTGGCGGCATTCCTCTTCGCTGAGCTGGCCGAGCACGTGCTGGATCTCCTGCACGGTGTGTTCGTACGAGTAGTCGTCCGGACGATCCCACATCGTCTTGAACAACGCCTCGAGGACGGCGAGCAGATCGCCGTCGAGCTCGATCGTGACGCCGCGGCTCGTGGTGATCGTGCGCATGGTCTTACGCCCCGAAGCTGGCGAGCGCGCTGGCCTCGTCGGCGTGGAGGGCCAGGAAGTTGTGGGCGCCGGTCATGGTGAGCATCGTCTCGACGCGCTTCTGCACGCCGGCGAGCTTCAGGGCGCCGCCCTTGCCGCTGGCCTGGCGGTAGAGATCCATCAGGCAGCCGATGGTGGCGCTGTCGACGTAGGTGACCTTCGAGAAGTCGAGCAGCACCTTGCGGCTGCCGCCCTCGAGCAGCCCCGTGACCGCGCCGGCGAAGTCGGCGAGCAGGGGATACATGAGGCGCGCCTCGTCGAGGCGCACGATGGCCACGTCGTTCGAACGGTCGATGGTGAAGGTCATCCTGCGACTCCGCTTCGGCGGGGATCCGGGCCGCCGCCCGTCGTTCGCGCGGCGACGGCCTTGTCGTCGCTCTCGCGGATGCGGCTGATCTGCCGCGCCAGTTCGTTGCGCCCGCGGTTGATGCGCGACTTCACGGTGCCTTCCGGCAGCCCGAGCCTGTCGGCGATCTCCTGGTAGGAGAGCTCCTGCAGGTCGCGCATCATCACCGCTTCCTTCAGGCTGGGCGCCAATTCGGCCAGCGCCCGCCGCAGCAGCTGCGCGCGATCGCGCTGCTCGAGCGACTGGTAGGGGCTGGTGGTGTTGGCCACCGGCGCCAGGTCGCCCGGGTCGACGTCGCGATCGATCGCCTCGCGTTCCTTGCGGACGCTGCGGTAGTGATCGATGCACAGGTTGCGGCTGACGCTGACGAGCCAGGTCTGGAAGTTGGCCCGGCGGTCGAACGTGCCGAGCGACTTGAAGATCTTCACGAAGACGTCCTGCGTGAGATCCTCGGCGAGGTCGTGGCGGCCGGTGAACTTGTAGGCGATGTTGAAGACGCGCCGCCGGTTCATCCGCACGATCTCGTCCCATGCCGCCTGATCGCCGGCCAGGCAGCGTTGAATCAGGGCGTCGAAGGCGTCGGGCACGGCCGACGTGGTGTCGAGGGACATCGGCGGACGGGGTGGGAGACAGCGGCCAGAATATCACGGGGGCGGCCTCGATCCGGGCCGCGGCTTCGTGCGACAATCGGGCGTTTTGGTGGCCTCCGCGCATCCTTCCCGTGGCCTGGCGGTCGACGGCGTGCCCGTGGCCGACGTGGCCCGCGCGCTCGGCACCCCCTGCTACGTCTACTCGGCCGCGAGCATCCGCGCCGCCTACGGGGAACTCGACGCCGCCTTCGGCGACCGCGCCCACGCCATCCATTACGCGTTCAAGGCCAACTCCACGCTGGCCATCGTGCGCCTGCTGAAGGGGCTCGGCGCCCACGCCGATGCCAACTCGATGGGCGAGGTCGACGTGGCCCTGCGCTGCGGCTTCGCGCCGCACGAGATCGTGTTCACCGGCGTCGGCAAGTCGCGCGACGAGCTCGAGCGGGCGGTGATGCTGGGCGTGCACGCGATCAACGTCGAGTCGCCGGGCGAGCTCGACCGCCTCGATCAGCTCGCCGCCGCGCGCGGCGTGCAGGCGCGGGTGGCGCTGCGGGTCAACCCCGACATCGACGCCCAGAGCCATCCCCACATCTCGACGGGCCTGCGCGACAACAAGTTCGGCGTGCCGATCGATCTGGCCACCGAGCTGTTCCTCGACATGACGCGCCGGCCGGGGCTGCGTCCGGTGGGCGTGCACATCCACATCGGCTCGCAGATCACGACCCTGGCGCCGCTCGGCAAGGCCGCTGAAGCGGCCAGCGCGCTGGCCCGCACGCTGGTCAGCGCCGGCGTGCCGCTCGAGCAGATCGACTTCGGCGGTGGCCTCGGCATCTCGTACGACGAGACACCCGTGCCCGATCGCGCCGCCTACGTGCGCACGCTGGTCGAGGCGGCGGGCGACATCGGCCTCACGCTGGCGATCGAACCCGGCCGCTCGATCGTCGGCCCGGCCGGCCTGCTGGTGTCGACGGTGGTCGACGTGAAGCACGTGCCCGGTGGACGCCGCTTCGTGGTGCTCGACGCCGGCATGACCGAGCTGATGCGCCCGGCGCTCTACGGCGCGTTCCATCGCATCGAGCCGGTGGTGCCGCGCGACGGCGAGGCCGTGCCGTGCGACGTCGTCGGCCCGATCTGCGAGTCGACCGATCGCTTCGCGCGCGATCGCGCGCTGGCGCCGGTGGAGGTGGGCGACCTGGTGGTGGTGCGCGACGTCGGCGCGTATGGCGCGGTGCTCGGTTCGACCTACCTCCGGCGTCCGCTGCCGCCAGAGGCGCTGGTCGATGGCGGCACGTTCACCACGATCCGCCGCCGGCAGACGCTCGACGAGCTGCTGCAGCTGGAGGCGTGATGGCGCGCGGACGGCTCATCGCCTTCGAAGGCCTCGATCAGAGCGGCAAGCAGACGCAGGCCGAGTGGCTGGTGCAGGCCTTCGAAGCGGCCGGGCACACCGTGCGCACCGTGTCGTTCCCCGACTACGCGACCTCGATCGGCGCCGAGATCGGCCAGGCCCTGCAGGGGCAGCGCACCTACGGGCCCGACGTGCTGCAGCTGCTCTACATCGCCAACCGCTACGAGCACGCGCCGGCGATCCGGCAGTGGCTCGACGAGGGCGCGATCGTGGTGGCGGATCGCTACGCCGCGTCGAGCCTGGCCTATGGCGACGCACAGGGCCTCGATCTCGCGTGGCTCACCGACGTGCAGCGCCACCTGCCGCCGGCCGACGTGATCTTCCTGCTCGACATCGCGCCCGAGACGTCGCTCGAGCGCAAGCGCGCGGCCCGCGACAAGTTCGAGCGCGACCTGCCGCTGCTCTCGCGCGTGCGCGCCAGCTACCAGCGTCAGGCCGCCGCGCCCGCGTGGTGCGCGCTCGACGGCAACCGCCCGCCCGACGCCGTGCGCGCCGACGTGCTCAGCGCCGTACGAGCGCGGCTCGGGCTGCTGTAAGCGCCAGCAGACGCGCCGGCCGCGCCGACATCAGCGCCTCGGCGGCCGCGGCCAGCGTGGCGCCGGTGGTCAGCACGTCGTCGACAATCGCCACGACTTTCCCCTCGACCGCCCGGGCGCCACGGGTGGCCACGAATGCGTCGCGCACGTTGGCGTGACGCGCGGCGGCGGTGGCGGCGGCCTGTGGCGGCGTGGCCCGCCGTCGCGACAGCGCGTCGACGACCGGCAGCTGCAGCGCCCGGGCGATGCGTTCCGCCTGGTTGAAGCCGCGCTCGCGATGCCGCGCCGGGTGCAGCGGCACCGGCACCACGCAGTCGATCGGCTGCGCCCACTCGCGCACCACCGATCGCAGCGCCACGCCCAGGCCGTCGCCGATCGTCGGCCGCCGTCCGTATTTGCAGGCCTGCACCAGATCGGCGAGCACGCCCTCGTAGGGCCCGATCGCGCGCGCCGCGGCGATGGCGCCGAGATTCACGTCGCACACCTCGCAGGTGTCACCGGCGCGGTCCGACGGGCGCGGCTCGCCGCACACCCGGCAGAGCGGCGGGGAATAGCGGAGGACGCGCGCCCAGCACGCCGGGCACGCCGCGCCGTCGAGCGGGCGATCGAGCACCGTGCCGCAGACCGCGCACACCGGCGCGACCAGCGTGGCGAGCAAGCCGTCGACGAGGGCGCGCAGGCTCATGCGCGCGCCGTGCCGCCGTGGGCGCTAGCCGGCGGCCGGCGCCGGTTCGGGCAGGGCCACGATCTCGGCGTTGCCCCACAGCCGTTCGAGGCCGTAGAACCCGCGCGCCGAGGGCGAGAACACGTGGACGACGAAGTCGAAGTAGTCGAGCAGCACCCAGTCGCCGTGCTCGTAGCCTTCGACGTGCAGCGGCCGCAGCTTCTTCGCTTTGAGCGCCATCTCGACGGCGTCGGCGATGGCCTGCACCTGGCGCCGGTTCTGGCCGGTGGCCACGAGGAAGAAATCGGTGAACGCGTCGGCCTTGCGCAGGTCGAGCGCCACCACGTCGTCGGCCTTCTTGTCGCGCATGGCGTCGACCACGGCCATGATGGCCGCGGGCACCCGCGCGCGTTTCGTCGTGCCACTCTTCGTCTTCGCCATGCAAGGCACCTACCAGTCCTGACGATCGGCCACGCCGATCACGCGCCGTACAACCCGTGCTGTCGAATGTACCGCGCCACGGGGGCGCTCACCAAGTGTTCGAGCGATTCTCCGCGCGCCGTCGCGGCGCGGATCGCGGTGGACGAGACGTCCGGCGTCGCCGCTTCCAGCAGGACGATCCGCGTCGCGCCCGGCGGCGCCTCGGCCAGGGCGTGCGGCGTGGTCATGCGCTGGGCCAGCGCCGGCACCCGGGCGCGCAGCTGGTCGAGGCCGAAGCCCGGCCGCGCCACCACCACGAAGTGCGCGAGGTCGAGCACGGCCGGATAGCGCGACCAGGTGGCGATTTCCGCGAAGGCGTCCGCGCCGATCAGGAAACAGATCTGCGACGGCGCGAGGTGTTCCGCGGCCGCCAGCGCGGTGAGCGTGTCGTAGCTGTACGACGGGCCGTCGCGACGAAGCTCGAGGTCGGAGACGCTCCAGCCGGGCGTGCCCTCGACGGCCAGCGTCGTCATGGCGAGCCGATCGGCGGCCGAGGCGTGCGGGCCGCTGCGATGCGGCGGCACCCGCGAGGGGATGAACCGCACGCCGTCGAGGTGCAGCGCGGCCGCCGCGACGCGCGCCACCGCGAGGTGCCCGAGGTGCACCGGATCGAAGGTGCCGCCGAGCACGCCGAGCCGGGTCATGGATGGAACGGGCCGTCGTCGTGCGCGTCGTCGGCGGCGTCGGGGTCGATCGCCACTTTCGCGGCCTCGGCGGCGCGTGCCTCGGCCACGTGCGGCCACGCCGCTTCGAGCAGCGCCGGCACACCAGTACCCGCCGCGGCGGAGATGGCGAGGAACGGCAGGTGCAGTGCGGCGGCGCGCGCGCGCAACCGCTCGAGGCGATCGGGTTCGTCGAGCGCGTCGATCTTGTTGGCGACGACGAGCTGTGGTTTCTCGAGCATCGAGGCGTCGAAGAGGCCGAGTTCCTTGCGCACGACGTCGAGATCCTCCACCGGATCGCGTCCGGACGCGCCCGACACGTCCACGACGTGCACGAGCACGGCCGTGCGCTCGACGTGACGCAGGAACTGGTGACCGAGGCCGTGTCCTTCGTGCGCGCCCTCGATCAGGCCGGGCACGTCGGCGACGACGAACGTGCGATCGTCGCTCAGGCTGACGACGCCGAGATTCGGCGTGAGGGTCGTGAACGGGTAATCGGCGATCTTCGGCCGCGCCGCGCTGGCCCGCGCGATCAGCGTCGACTTGCCGGCGTTGGGGAAGCCGACCAGGCCGACATCGGCGAGCAGCTTCAGCTGCAGACGCAGCGTCTTCTTCTCGCCGGGCTCGCCGGGCTGCACCTTGCGCGGCGAGCGGTTCGTGGCGCTGACGAACATCGCGTTGCCGAGGCCGCCGCGTCCGCCCTTGGCCACGAGCACCTTCTCGCCGGGGGCGCGCAGATCGGCGAGGGTGATCCACTCGCCGGGCATCTCCGGATCCTCGACCGCCACCGTGGTGCCGGGCGGTACCGGGATCTCGAGGTCGTGGCCGCCGCGTCCCGTCCGCAGCGCGCCTTCGCCGCCGCGGCCGCGTTCGGCCTTGTGCTCGGGGTTGTAGCGGAAGTGGAGCAGCGTGTTGCGATGCGGATCCGCGACGAGGTACACGGAGCCACCGGGGCCGCCGTTGCCGCCGTCGGGGCCGCCGCGCGGCACGAACTTCTCGCGGCGGAAGCTCAGACAGCCGGCGCCGCCGGCGCCCGATTCCACGACGATCTGTACGTCGTCTACGAACATGGGAACAATCTCGTCTCGCGGCTGGGGGCTGGCGGCTCGCCGCCGGAGCCGAAGCCGACGCCTGACACAGCCATAAACACGTCGGGGACCGCGCCCGGGCCTGCGCCCCGACGCGATCCCCGCGCGGAATCTCTGGTGGACGCTGCCTAGTTGGGCAGCGGCACGATGCTGATGAAGCGGCCGCGCGCGCCGTGATCCTCGAACTTCACGGTGCCGGGGATCTTCGCGAACAGCGTGTCGTCCTTGCCGATGCCGACGTTGAGCCCGGGCTGATACTTCGTGCCGCGCTGCCGCACGAGGATCGAGCCACCGGTGACGACGTTGCCTTCGAAGCGCTTCACACCCAGCCGCTGCGAGTGGCTGTCGCGCCCGTTCCGTGAACTGCCCTGACCTTTTTTCGTTGCCATGACCGATTCCCAAGCCGCGCAGGGCGGCAGGCCCCCTGTTTCTTACGCGACGATCTCGGTGATGCGCACGCGGGTGAGTTCCGCCCGGAACCCCGCGGTGCGGCGATACTGCTTGCGGCGCTTCTTCTTGAAGATGCGCACCTTCTCGCCGAGGTGAGTGTCGACCACGACACCGAGCACCTTGGCGCCGGCCACCGTGGGGGCGCCGGTCTTGATGTCGCCGCTGTCGGTGCCGACGAGCAGCACCTGGTCGAAGGTGACCGACTGATCTTTCGCGCCGGTGCCGTCGAGTTCGATCTCGACGCCGGGTGCGACGCGGTACTGATGGCCCTGGGCCTGAATCACTGCAAACACGGGACGTCTCCGTGACGAATTGTGGACCCCGACGCCTTCCCGCGAGGGAACCGCCCCCTGCGGGCGGGGTGGGCCGGGCCAGAACTTAAGAGCGTATCAGAAACCCGGGGCCCGGGGCTAGGGTCTCCGGGCCCGGGAAGATCCGTGCAGGCAGCCGGCCTATTTCAGCAGCGTCCGGCTGCCCCGCACCTTCTGGGCGCTCAGGGTGTTGAGGAACGACGGCAGCAGGCGATCCATCAGCTCGAAGAACGACGAGAGCGGCGGCGTCGACTGGTTGGCGTTGTAGAGCACTTCCTCGCGGAAGGTCTCGGAGTGCAGCGTTTCGCCGGTACGACCGTCGATGAAGACGAAGGTCGGGCGCAGGACGAAGCCCTTGCGCTCCATGTAGGTGCGTTCGGGCTCGACGACGCGGCGGCCCAGCGGATCGAACGTCTCGCGCTCGCGCTGCACGAAGCCGCTGCGCTGCTGCGGACGGAACGAGATGGTGCCGGTGACGATGAGCGGCTGCTGCAGATCGGCGCCCACCTTCTTCCAGTATTCCTTGTCGCCGAACACCTTCTCGTACGGCGCGAAGGCGGCTTCGTCGCTGACCTCCTGCGCGGCGGCGGGCGCGGTGCCGGCTGCGCCGGTGTTCGCGGGTTCCGCGGCCTCGGCGGTGACGAGGTCCGCCAACGCCAAGGCGTCGGCGTCGAGCACCTTCAGCTGGCCCTTGTTCCGCAGCTGGCTGCGCAGGAGCCGCACGGTTTCGAGGTTGCCGTCGACGTCGCTCTCGCCGGCCGTCGCGAACCCGGCGACGAAGACGCGCGAGAACGGACGCACGTCGAGCTTCGGTTGAATCGGCGTTTCGATCGGAATGTCGACGTACCCCGCCGAACAGCCACTCAGCGCCAGCACCAGCGCGAGACTACTTGCCGTCCTTACGCCCGCTGCGTTCATTGATTTCCTTGAACAGCTCGTAGTTCTGCTTGATGTTGGCGTTGGTCGGATCCAGACGAAGCGCCTTGTCGTAGGCCTCGCGGGCCTTCGTGAGGTCGCCTTCGTGTTCGTAGCCGATCGCGAGGTTGTTGAACGCCTGGGCGTAGGACGGATCGAGCTCGGTGGCGCGCTGCCACCGGAAGATCGCCTCGCGCCACAGACCGCGCTGGGCCACGGCGATGCCGAATTCCACCTGTTGACGAGCGTCTCCCCGCGCATCGGCGTAGGCGGGCGCTGCAGACAGCGCCGACAGCAGGGCGACGACGACCAATCGGGATGTCATGGGCCGGTGAGGCCACTATAGTCCCGAGGCGGGCGGCAGACAAGCAACGCATCCGTTGCCGCGGGCGCCGCCCGGCCGCATAATCGAGAGACCGGGGTCGACGGTCACCACTTCCGTGTCGTGCGGGTGTCGCGCGTTGGCGCGCCTCCGCCCGGAGGTTGCGATGACCGTCCGTGAATCCGTTGCCCTGGCCCACTTCGGGCTGCCCCGCCGCCGCCTGCTCGGCGCGCTGGTCCGCACGCTGCTCGCGCGTCCGCTGCCCGACGTCGACGACCTGGCGCCGCGCGGCCCCAACGAGCCGCTGCTCCAGTGGGCCTGCCGACTGGCGCTCGAGCCCGAACCCGCCGCCGAGGCCGATCGCCTGCTCGTC
The DNA here is from genome assembly GCA_046331325.1 of Vicinamibacterales bacterium. Taxonomy (GTDB): domain Bacteria; phylum Acidobacteriota; class Vicinamibacteria; order Vicinamibacterales; family UBA2999; genus CADEFD01. Next base: position 263,177 of record JAXLRB010000002.1, read on the forward strand.
CTCGCCGACCAGACGCTGGCCGCGTCCGCCCGGCTGGGACAGCAGGTCGTCGGTCTCGACGACCCGGCGTATCCCGACGCCCTGCGTCAGATTCCCGATCCGCCGCCGGCGCTGTGGGTGCGGGGCGACGTGGAGACGCTGCGCTGGCCACGGATGGTGGCGCTGGTCGGCGCCCGCGCGGCCACGCCCGGTGGGCTCGCCCTGGCGCGGGCGATTGCGTCGGGCCTGGCGCAGGCGGGCGTGGTGGTGGTGAGCGGCCTCGCGCGCGGCATCGACAGCGCGGCGCATCGTGCCGCGCTCGAACACGGCGGCGCCACGGTGGGCGTGCTCGGATCGAGCCTCGACCGCATTTACCCACCCGAGCACGACACCCTGGCCGCGGCCATGGCGCGGCAGGGCGCGCTGGTCACTGAGCATCTGCCCGGCACCGCGCCGTTGCCGTTCCACTTTCCGCTGCGGAACCGCATCATCAGCGGCCTCACGGCGGGCGTCGTGGTCGTGGAGGCCTCCGAGAAGAGCGGCTCGCTCATCACCGCCATGGCGGCGGCGGAGCAGGGCCGCGAGGTGATGGCGGTGCCGGGGCCGGTGGGCCCCGGACGCCACCGCGGCGGACACGCCCTGCTGCGCGACGGGGCCCGGCTGGTCGAGGGGCCGGACGACGTCCTGGCCGAGTTGGAATGGCTGCCGCCGGGCCAGCCGCGCCGCCGGGCCGGCCCGTCCCTCGACCCGGGCCTGGCCCGGGAACTGGGCCTGGAACCGACGGTCGACGATTTTTCCGTGGACGACGTCGTCACCGGCACCGGATGGCCGATTTCCCGTGTGAATGCCCGCCTTGCGGCCCTGGAGCTCGACGGTTCAATCCAACGGATTGGAGGGGGCCGGTTCCAGGGGACCCAAAACCGCGTGCTAAGGTAGCCGTTTCCGAGGTCGCCCGCGCCACCATGCCGAAACCGCTCGTCATCGTCGAGTCTCCCGCCAAAGCGCGGACCCTCTCCCGCTTCCTGGGCAAGGACTACCGGATCGAGGCCAGCTACGGCCACATCCGCGACCTGCCCGAGTCGGCGAGCGAGGTGCCCGCGGCCATCAAGGGCAAGGCGTGGGGGCGGCTGGGTGTCGATACCGACGGCGACTTCACGCCCTATTACGTCGTCTCGTCCGACAAGAAGAAGCACGTCCAGGTGCTGAAGGAGGCCGTCAAGGACGCCTCGGAAGTGATCCTGGCGACCGACCCCGACCGTGAGGGCGAGTCGATCAGCTGGCACCTGGCCCAGATCCTGAAGCCCAAGGTGCCGGTGCGCCGCATCCACTTCCACGAGATCACGGAAGAAGCGATCCGCAGCGCCCTGGCGCACGCGCCGGAGGACGTCAACGAGAACCTCGTCCGTGCGCAGGAAAGCCGGCGCATCCTCGACCGGCTCTATGGCTACACGCTGTCGCCGGTGCTGTGGAAGAAGGTGCAGACGGGCCTCTCGGCCGGCCGCGTGCAGAGCGTGGCCGTGCGCCTCATCGTCGAGCGCGAAGAGGAACGGCTGGCGTTCGTGAAGGCCGGCTTCTGGGATCTCGAGGCCCTGCTGCGCAGCGGCGCCAGCGAGTTCGGCGCCACGCTGGTGAAGGTCGACGATCGCCGCGTCGCCACCGGCAAGGACTTCAACGACAAGGGCCAGCTCACCTCGCAGAGCGTCACGCGTCTCGACGAGAAGAGCGCGACCTCGCTCGCCGACGGCCTGAAGCGCGGTATGCCGTGGACCGTCACGGCGGTGGAGGAGAAGCCGGCGTCGCAGCGGCCGTCAGCGCCGTTCACCACCTCCACCCTGCAGCAGGAAGCGAACCGCAAGCTCGGGTACTCGTCCGATCGCACGATGAGCGTGGCGCAGCGGCTGTTCCAGGGCGTGGATCTCGGCGGCGGCGAGCTCGAAGGTCTCATCTCGTACCACCGCACCGACTCGACGACGCTCAGCGAGAAGGCGCTCGCGGAAGCCGGGCAGGCCGTGCGCGAGATGTACGGCAAGGACTACCACCGCGGCCCGCGCCAGTACCAGACCAAGGTGCGCAACGCGCAGGAAGCGCACGAGGCGATTCGCCCCACCGACTTCCGCCGCACGCCGCAGTCGCTCGAGCGCGTGCTCGAGAGCGACGAGCTGCGGCTCTACGAGTTGATCTGGAAGCGCGCCGTGGCGTCGCAGATGGTCGACGCGCAGCTGCTGCGCACGTCGGTCGAGATCACGGGCCGCACGCCCGACGGCCACGAGACCGTCTTCTCCGCGAGCGGCAAGGCCATCGAGTTCGCCGGCTTCCTGCGCGCCTACGTCGAGGGCAGCGACGATCCGTCGGCCGAACTGGGCGAGCAGGAAACGCTGCTGCCGAAGCTGAAGGTGGGCGACAAGGTGCACGCGCCCGATCAGCTCGATCGCGATCTGATCCTCGTCAACGTCGGCGCCAAGGGCCACGAGACCTCGCCGCCGGCGCGCTACACCGAAGCGTCGCTCGTGAAGCGCCTCGAAGAAGAAGGCATCGGCCGGCCGTCGACCTACGCGCCCACCGTCGCCACGATCCAGCGGCGCGGTTACGTCACCCGCGTCGGCAAGGCGCTGGTGCCGAGCTTCACGGCGTTCGCCGTCACCCGCCTGCTGCGCGATCACTTCGCCGACTACGTCGACATCGGCTTCACCGCCGAGATGGAAGAGGTGCTCGACGAGATCTCGAACGGCGGCAAGGACTGGCTGGACTTCATCCGCAGCTTCTACCGCGGCGACGGCACGCACACCGGCCTCGAGACGGTGGTGCAGGGCAAGGACAAGTCGATCGACTACCCGATGATCGACCTCGGCGCCGATCCGGAATCGGGCCAGCGTGTGCGCGTGCGCATCGGCCGCTACGGCCCGTTCCTGCAGCTCGGCGAGACGTCCGACGACTCGCCGCGGGCCTCGATCCCCGAAGAGATCGGCCCGGCCGATCTCACGCTCGAGGAAGCGCTGAAGCTGCTGAAGGCGAAGGCGGAAGGTCCGAAGGCGCTCGGCAACGATCCGGTGAGCGGCCAGGCCGTGTACGTCATGCATGGCCGCTTCGGTCCCTACGTGCAGCTCGGCGAGAACCCCGAGAAGGGCAGCAAGGCCAAGCCCAAGCGGGCGTCGCTCGAACGCGGCATGTCGGAAGACGGCGTGTCGCTCACCGAAGCGCTGCGCCTGCTGTCGCTGCCGCGCGAACTCGGCGCCGCCGACGATGGCCAGCTCATCCTGGCGAACCGTGGCCGCTTCGGTCCGTACGTCCAGCACGGCAGTGAGTTCCGGTCGCTCGAAGCGACCGACGATGTGTATACGATCACGTTGTCGCGCGCGAAGGAGCGGCTCGCCAAGCCGAAGGGGCAGCGACGGCAGCGCGCGGCCGCGGCCGAACTGCGTGTCGTGGGCGAGCATCCGGCATCGAAGACGCCGGTGCGGATCCTCGACGGACGGTACGGCCCGTACGTCACGGATGGCGAGACCAACGCGTCTCTGCCGAAGGGCACGGCCCCCGAGTCGGTCACGATGGAGCAGGCGCTCGAGCTCCTGAAGGCCAGGGAAGGCGCGAGCCCGTCGAAACGTCGTGGGGCGGCGCGCGGCCGTTCCGCGAAGTCGGCCGCGCCGAAGCGCGGCAGGAAGACGTAGCCGGCCGAACGGCTCTGTACTTGAACGAGGTCACGAATTCCCCATGTCCGACTCGCGACTGCTCCCCGAACTCTCCAGCGAGACGCCTCGCCGCACCGTGCTCGCCACGGCGGCCGGCCTCGTGCTGGCGTGGCTCACCCCGATCCACGCCGCGGCCCAGGACCCCAAGGACGCCCGGCCCGCCGTCGGCGACTGGCTCGTCCGCCACGGCGACACATCGCTCATTCCGATCACGCCCGACGACGTGCCGTTCGACGGCCGCGCCATGATGGCGTGGGCGCTCTCGCCCAAGGGCGACGTGCTGAAGAACGGCAACCCGATGAACCGCGTGGTGCTGGCGCGCCTGAACCCGGGCTCGCTCTCGGAATACACGCGCACCAACGCCGCCGACGACATCGTCGCCTACTCGGCGATCTGCACCCACTCGGGCTGCGAGGTCGACGAGTCGCTCGGCGACAGCCACACCTTCTTCTGCAGCTGCCACGGCTCGATCTTCGATCCGCGCGACGGCGGCGCCGCCATCGGCGGCCCGGCCGGACGCGCGCTGCCGTCGCTGCCGATCAAGGTGGCATCCGACGGCCGCCTCGTGGTGTCGGCGCCGTTCACGTCGACGCCGGGTTTCGGTCCGGGCCTCTAGCGCGTCCCGTTCCACCCACGCGACCGGCGGATCGTCGCGGATCCGCCGGTCGTCGTCATGCATGGCGTCTCTCGATGTAAAGCCTGCCCCCGATGGCACGAAAGCGGCGCGGAGTTCGTGCCATTGGGGGCTGCCCCGTGACGTTTTCATGTACCGTAGCGCGCGATGTCCCTTGCATCGCGCGTCCTCGCCGGTCTCGTGGCCGGCACGCTGATCGGCCTTGCGCTCGCCGGACGCGACGCCGCGATCGCGTCGGCGGTGCTCACCACCGCGACGCTCATCGGCGGCCTCTTCATCGACCTGATCCGCATGTGCGCGATGCCGCTGGTGGCGTCGCTGGTGGTGTCGAGCCTGGGCGCGTCGGGCGCCGGGACGCTCGGCCGCACCGGGCTGCGCACGCTCGTCATCGCGGTGGCGACGCTGGTCGTCGTGACGGTGGCGAGCATGGCGGTGTCGGTCGTGGCGCTGCGCGGCATCACGCCGGATCCCGCGGCGTTCACCGCGTCGACGTCGCCTGCGGCCGCGCCGTCGCTCGTGCAGTGGGTGCGCGATCTCGTGCCCGCCAATGTCGTGAAAGCGGCTGCCGACGGCGCGATGCTGCCGGTGATCCTGTTCGTGACGCTGTTCGGCCTCGCGCTGGCGCGCATCGCGCCGGCGCGTCGCGATGCGGTGCTGGCCGTGGCGCAGGGCGTTGCCGACGCCATGCAGCAGCTGGTCGGTTCGCTGCTGCGCCTGGCGCCGCTCGGCGTGTTCGCGCTGGCGATCCCGCTCGCCGCGCGGCTCGGCCTGTCGGCCGCCGGGGCGCTCGCCACCTACGTGGCGTTGGTGGTCGCGCTCACGATCGCGGCCATCGCGTTGCTGTATCCGCTCGGAGTCATGGCCGGGGGGATGCGGCTCGGCGCGCTCGCCAACTACTTCGGGCCGTCGCAGGCGCTGGCGTTCGCGTCGCGGTCGTCGCTGGCGACGCTGCCGGCGATGGTGCAGGCGTCGGAGCGCGCCGGCTTCGACGCCGCCACGTCGCGGCTGGTCATGCCGCTCGCCGTGTCGGTGTTCCACGTGGGCACGGCGGTGGCGCAGACGGTGGGCGTGCTGTTCCTGGCGCGCCTCGGCGGCGTCACGCTCTCGGGCATGGACCTGGCCACGGTGGCCGCCGCGGTCGTGGTGGCGTCGTCGGCGGTGCCCGGCGTGCCCGGCGGCAGCATCGTGGCGCTGGTGCCGGCGCTCACGGCGGCGCGCGTGCCCGTGGAGGGCATCGGCCTGTTGCTCGCCGTGGACGCCATTCCCGACATGGTGCGGACGACCGCCAACGTCACCGGCGCCATGGCGCTGGCCGCGATCGCGCGCGATCGGACTGGCCGTGACCGTCGAGATTGAGGGGATTCCGCCGCGTCTCGCGCTGCCTCCTGTAGACTCGTCGTCTTTCTGGAGGACCTGCCCCACCGCCTCGTGCCGCTTCGAGCGCGTGCAGCTACACTGAGACGGTGATCCACGTGATTGGCGGCGGGCTCGCCGGATGCGAGGCGGCCTGGCAGGCGGCGCGCCGCGGCAAGGACGTCACGCTGCACGAGATGCGGCCGGTGCGTCCCACGCTCGTCCACAAGACCGACGGACTCGCCGAGCTCGTCTGCAGCAACTCGTTCCGTGGCGACAAACTCGACAACGCCGTCGGTCTCATCAAGGAAGAGATGCGGCGGCTCGGCTCGCTGGTGATGGCGGCGGCCGAAGTGGCGCGCGTGCCCGCTGGCGCCGCGCTCGCGGTCGACCGCGAGGCCTTCTCGCGCGAGGTCATGACGCGTCTGGCCGCCGAGCCGCGCATCCGCCTCGTGCGCGAAGAGGTGGCCGAACTGCCGGCGCCGCGGCCGTGCGACCAGGTGATCGTCGCCACCGGGCCGCTCACCTCCGACACCCTGTCGCAGTCCATCCAGCAGTTCGTCGGCGACGAGCACCTGGCGTTCTACGATGCCATCAGCCCGATCGTGCTGGCCGAGTCGATCGACATGTCGATCGTGTTCCGCCAGTCGCGCTGGGGCCGCAGCCTGCGGCGTCCCGCCGAGGGTGGGGCCGCCACGCCCGAGCCCACGGGCGCCGGCGTCGCCTGCGGCATCGACGACGGGGAAGGCGACTACCTGAACTGCCCGTTCACCAGGGCGCAGTACGACGCGTTCTACGACGCCCTCGTCACCGCGGAGTCGGCCACCGTACACGACTTCGACAGCGTGCAGTTCTTCGAGGGCTGCCTGCCGATCGAGGTGATGGCGCATCGCGGCCGCGACACGCTGCGCTTCGGCCCGATGAAGCCGGTGGGTCTCGAGGATCCGAAGACGGGTCGGCGTCCGTACGCGGCGGTGCAGCTGCGGCAGGACACCATCGCCGGCGATCACTTCAGCCTGGTCGGCTTCCAGACGCAGCTGAAGTGGGGTGAGCAGGCGCGCGTGCTGCGCCTCGTGCCGGGCCTCGAACGCGCTGAGTTCGTGCGCTTCGGCATGGTGCACCGCAACACGTTCATCTGCGGGCCGAAGGTGCTGCACCCGACGTGGCAGACGCGCGTCCGTCCCGATCTGTTCTTCGCCGGCCAGGTCACCGGCGTCGAAGGCTACGTGGAATCGGCGGCGTCGGGACTGGTGGCCGGCATCAACGCCGCGCGCCTCGCCGGCGGCCAGTCGCCGGTGGCGCCGCCGCGCACGACCGCGCTCGGCTCGCTCGCCTACTACGCGTCGCACGCCGACCCGAAGCACTACCAGCCGTCGAACATCACGTTCGGCATCATGCCGCCGCTCGATCAGCCGCCGCGCGACAAGGCCCTGCGCAAGCAGGCGCTGGCCGACCGCGCGCTCGCCGATCTGGCGGCCTTCACGGCCACGCTCTGAGACCGCCGTGGACGAGCTGAAGGCGGCCGTCAAGGCGTTCCTCGAACACCTGGCGCTGAATCGCCACCTGTCGCCGCACTCGGTGCGCGCCTACGCCAGCGACGTGGACCAGTACCTCGATCGCACGGCGGTGCTGCACGGCGTGAAGCGATCGGCGCTGCGCTTCGCGCATCTGGATGGCGAGTCGGTGCGCGGCTTCGTCGTCGAGCTGAACCGCGCCGAGCAGGCGCGTGCGTCGGTGGCGCGGAAGCTGTCGGGGGTGCGTGCGTTCCTGCGGTATCTGGTGCGCGAAGGGCTGCTGACCGCCGACCCCTCCGGTGCGGCGGTGGCGCCGAAGCTCGATCGCACGGTGCCGCGTCATCTGAGTGAAGACGACATGACGCGGCTGCTCGAGACGCCCGACGTGACGTCGCCGCTCGGTCGCCGCGATCGCGCCATGCTGGAGCTGTTCTACGCGTCGGGCCTGCGCCTGAGCGAGCTGGTGGGCCTCGACCTGGAGGATGTGCACCTCGGCGCGCGCATGGTGCGGGTGCTGGGGAAGGGCGGCAAGGAACGGCTGCTGCCGTTCAACCGCTCGACCGAGGAGGCGATCCGTCGCTGGCTGCCGGATCGCGAGCAGTTCAGACGCCTGGCCCCGCCGATGCCATCACGCGCGGCGGGCCGATCGCGTCTCGGCGAGGCCCGCGCCACGGGCCGTGGCCGCCTCGATCGGTCGGGCCGCGAGCCGGTGTTCGTGAACGCCCGTGGCGGGCGCCTTACTGGCCGCAGCGTGCACCGCCTGGTGACGGGTTACGTGCGGCAGTGCAGCGAGCGCAGCGGCATCAGCCCGCACGCCCTGCGACACTCGTTCGCCACGCATCTGCTGCAGCGGGGCGCCGACCTGCGCGCGATCCAGGAGCTGCTGGGCCACGCCCGGCTGACCACCACCGAGCGCTACACGCACGTGAACGCGGCGCAGCTGAAAGAGGTCTACGCGCGGGCCCATCCGCGGGCGCGCGAGTCGAGCGAGTAGGTCGAGGCGAGCCCGGGCCGCGAAATGCGCCCTCTCGCCGCTAGCCCCGAGCCGCCAGTCAGTTCCCGCCCGGTCGCTTGTTCCGGTACTCCGGGGTCTTCATGAGCTCGCGCTCGAGGTCGCGCTGCGACCAGCGGTTCTTCATGACCTCTTCGACCCAGCCACGGGCGCCCGGATCGGGGTCGCGGCCGAACACCGCGCGATAGGCGCGTTCGACGATCCGCTCGGCGTCGTCGCGCGTCACCCGCGCGAAGTCCAGACGGACGCGCAGCGAGGAGATGGCGTCGTTCCAGCCTTCGCGCTGCAGGTTCGAGACGTCGTCGTTGAACCGCGTCGAGCGGCCACGGAAGTCGGGGTTGCGGTAGACGGTGACGTCGGCGTCGCCGAACAGGCGGATCGACGAGATCTTGTCGTTCAGCCCCTCCGGCATCTGGTCCCACTCGTCGCCGGCCTGGACGCAGAAGTAGTCGCCGCCGTAGTTGGCGTTCTGGTAGAAGCAGGCGCCGGCGCGCGGCGGCCGTGGCCGCCCCCAGCGCTGCGCCGATGCCGGCACCGCGTACGCGAGCACCACCGCCATCATCGCCACCACCGTGGCCGTCCGCATCGAGTTCATCCGCCGAGTCATGCCGCTCCTCCGTCGGTCGGGCGCTGGCGCCCCCGTACCCTGACTAGCGTCAATCGCCGCCGAATTCTATCCGCGGCGCGCCGGTTTCCGGGCCCGTGTCCAAGGCGCCGGGCCAGCCCCGAGCCGCCAGCCGCTGGCCGTTAGCCCCTGGCCGCCAGCTACGCCACGTCCCCCTGTGGGATACGGCGGCGGGGCAGGTCGATGTTCAACGTCTTGATCTTGTAGTTCATTACGCGGGGGCTGATCGAGAGCAGCTCCGCGGCGTCCTTCTGCACCCAGTTGGCCATGCGCAGCGCCTCGGTGAGGGCCTGCCGCTCGATCTGCTCGAGCGGCACGCCGCTCGGCGGAATCCGTACGACCGACTGGTTGTCTTTCTGGCCGGGCGTCTGGGCCTGGTCGCCCAGGCGCAGGTCGTCGGGCGCGATCTGGTGGCCCTCGGCGAGCAGCGCCGCGCGCTCGATGGCGTTCTCGAGCTCGCGGATGTTGCCCGGCCAGTTGTAGCGGGTCAGCATCTTCTGGGCGTCGGGATGCACGCCGTCGAGCTTCTTCTTCAGTTCCTGCGAGAAGCGGCGGATGAAGTGCATCGCCAGTGGCAGGATGTCCTCCTTGCGGTCGCGCAGCGGCGGCGTCTCCACCGTGACGACGTTCAGGCGGTAGTAGAGGTCTTCGCGGAAGTGTCCGGTCGAGACCATCGTCGGCAGATCGCGGTTGGTCGCGGCGATGAGGCGCACGTCGACCTTCAGCGTGCGGGTACCGCCGAGGCGCTCGAACTCGTGTTCCTGCAGCACGCGCAGGATCTTGGCCTGCGTGCTCGGACTCATGTCGCCGATCTCGTCGAGGAAGAGCGACCCGCCGTCGGCCTGCTCGAAGCGGCCGATGCGCTGGCGATCGGCGCCGGTGAAGGCGCCCTTCTCGTGCCCGAAGAGCTCCGACTCGAGCAGGTTTTCCTGCAGCGCGGCGCAGTTCACCTTGACGAAGTTACGGCCGGCGCGCAGCGAGTTGTGATGGATCGCGCCGGCGATGAGCTCCTTGCCGGTGCCCGTCTCGCCGCGGATCAGCACCGTGGAGTTGCTCTTGGCCACCTTGCGGACGACGCCGAGCACGCGCTGCAGGCTGTCGCTGCCGCCGATGATCTTGTCGAAGTCGTAGTTCTCCTGCTGCTCGTGGCGCAGGTAGTCGAGTTCGTGGCGCAGGCGCTTCAGCTCGAGCGCCTTCTCGACCTTCACCTCCATCTCCTCGATCTCGAACGGCTTCTGCACGTAGTCGAAGGCGCCGTTCTTCATCGCCTCGACGGCGGTGGACACCGAGCCGAAGGCGGTCATCAGGATGACGGAGGACGTCGGATGCGTGGTGCGCGTGGTGCGGAGCACGTCGAGGCCGTCGGATCCGCCCATGCGCAGGTCGCTCACGACGACGTCGAAGTAGCCGTTGTGCAGGCGCTCGATGGCGGCGTTGCCGTTGGGCGCTTCCTCCACCTCGTGGCCCGCCGTGCGCAGCGCGAGGGCGAGGCCCCGTCGCAGTGCGTCGTGATCGTCGGCAACCAGAATTCGGCTCATCGGGCGGCTCCTACCAGACTCGTGCGTCGCCACTGACCGGGAGCGCGACGCGGAACTTCGTGCCGGCGCCCGGCCGGCTGGTCATGTCGATACGCCCGTCGTGCGCGTCGACGATCTTGCGGACGATGGCCAGGCCGAGGCCCGAGCCCTGCGCCTTGGTGGTGAAGAAGGCGCTGAAGATCTTGTCGGCCAGTTCGGGCGGCACGCCCGGACCGTCGTCGGTCACCTCGACCACCACCGTGGGCATCGGGTGCAGGCCGTCGAGCGGCAGGGCGCCGTCTTCCTCGCGGTTCACTTCCCGCGCGGTGATGGTGACGTGGCCCTCGCCGTTCAGGGCCTCGAAGGCGTTGATGAGCAGGTTGGCGAACACCTGCATCAGCTGGGTCTTGTCGGCGTCGATGAGCGGCAGCTCCTCGTCGATGGCGAGCGTCACCTCGACGTGGCCGCGCTTGGCCTTGCCATCGGCCATGGTCACCGCGGCGTGCAGGGCGGCGGCGACCGATGTACGTTCCATCTGCAGGCGCACCGGCCGCACGAAGTCCAGGATCTCCTGGACGATCGCGTTGGCCATCTTCGCTTCGCTGATGATGTCGCCGACGAGCGCGGTGGCCTGGGCGTTGTCCTTGAGCTGGCGGCGGAGCAGCCCGGCCATCACCTCGATGCCGGCCAGCGGGTTCTTGATCTCGTGGGCGACGGCCGCCGCCATCTCGCCGAGCACGGCCAGGCGATCGCGCAGGCGCTCGCGTTCCTCGAGCTGTTCGACGCGCGTCAGGTCCTTGAAGAACATCGCCGCGCCGATGGTCAGGCCCTCGGCATTACGGATGAGCGACAGCGTGTAGCCGAGCACCTTGTCGGACGGCGACAGGCGCAGCTCGGCGCGGTTCGGCAGGAACGCGAGTTCATAGGCGCCGGCGAGCACCCGTACGATCGCGGGATGCGCGTGGAACACCTCGGCGAACGGCCGGCCCATGTAACCTTCGCCCGCCGGCAGTCCGAAGATGCGACACGCTTCGTCGTTGATCAGCACGAGCGCGCCGCCGCGGTCGATGGCCAGCACGCCGTTCCGCATGTGCGCGACGAGGTGCCGGAAGAAGGCGTCGTCGACGAAATGGGCGGCGGCAATCGGGGCGCGATGCGCGGGCCCCTGCCGCACGGAGGCCACCGTGGCCTTGACGGGACGACGAGGGGGCGCAGTTTTGGGGGCGGACATGCGTCTACGTGCCCCCACATACGCAACTGTCGTGCCCGTCACGGGAATGGCGTGCTCGGCGCCGCCCGACGTGACGATTTGTGTAATTACACACGCGGCCGAGGACCCGCAGGCCTGAAACGGCGCACGCCTGTTACGAAATTGTCAGTCGCGCGGACGCCTTTGTGACCAAATCCGACGGTGGGCCGTCCAGGCGGCGTCGGAATCAGGACTCGAGGGCGGCTTTCTTCTCTTCGGCCTCGGCCTGCAGCATTTCCCACTGCGAGAGCAGATCGCCCACTTCCCACATCAGCGCCTGATGCCGCGAGAGTGTCGGCGCGGCGTCGGCCGGGCGGTCGTAGAAGCCCGGCGCCGAGATGGCCGCCTCGACCGTCTTGATCTCGGCCTCGCGCTCGGCGATGCGCCCCTCGAGCTCGACGACGCGGGCGGCCAGCGCCTGGTAGGCACGCTCGCGCTTCTTCCGGTCGGCGGCGTCGCGTTTGCGATCCTCGTACGACGCCGGCGCCGCCGGCGGCGGCGCGCTGTCGGCCTTCGCCCTGGCCGGCGTCGCCGTGTCGGCCTTCGCGGGCGCGGCGCCGCCGTTGGCCTGACTCCACAGGAACTCGGCGTAGGTGCCGGGATACGGCCGCGCCTGGCCGTGCCCGACCTCGACGATCTTCGTGGCCAGCCGCTCGACGAAGTAGCGGTCGTGCGACACGAAGAGCAGCGTGCCGCCGTAGTCGGCCAGCGCGTCGAGCAGCACGTCTTTCGAGTCGAGATCGAGATGGTTCGTGGGCTCGTCGAGCACCAGCAGGTTCGACGGCCGCAGCAGCATGCGGGCCACGGCGAGGCGCGTGCGTTCGCCGCCCGAGAGCACGCCGGCCTTCTTGTAGACGTCGTCGCCCGAGAACAGGAAGCCGCCGAGCACGTTGCGGATCGCCGGCACCATGTGCATCGGCGAGCCGGCCGAGAGCGTCTCGTAGACGGTGAGCGTGGGGTCGAGCGTCGTCGCTTCGTCCTGCGCGAAGTACTGCATCACGATCTGATGCCCCTCGACGCGGCGGCCGCGATCGGGCGCTTCGACGCCGGCCAGCAGCCGCATCAGCGTCGACTTGCCGGCGCCGTTCGGGCCCACCAGCGCCACGCGATCACCGCGCTCGATGAGCAGCGTGATGTCGTCGAGCACCACCTTGGCGCCGTAGGCCTTGTGCGCGTGCTCCAGTTCCAGCACGGCGCGGCCGCTCTTGGCGGCGGCGGGGAACTGGAAGTGGATGCGCTTGCGTTCCGGCGGCACCTCGATGCGCTCGACCTTCTCGAGCATCTTGATGCGGCTCTGCACTTGCGCCGCTTTGGTCGCCTGATAGCGGAAGCGGTCGATGAACTCCTGGACGCGGCCGATTTCCTCGTCCTGGCGTTTCTTCGCCTCGCGCAGGCGCTCCAGCCGCTCGTCACGCTGCACCAGGTACTGCGAGTAGTTGCAGTGGTAGTCGGTGATCGTGCGCAGCGACAGATCGGCGATGCGGCCGACGACGGCATCGAGGAAGTAGCGGTCGTGCGAGACGAGAATCACCGCGTGCGGATAGCGCGACAGGTACTCCTCGAGCCAGTTGCGCGCCTCGAGATCGAGGTGGTTGGTCGGCTCGTCGAGCAGCAGCAGCCCCGGCGACTGCAGCAGCAGCTTGGCGAGCGCCAGGCGCATCTGCCAACCGCCCGAGAGATGGGCGGCGTCGGTCTCGAAGTCGTCGGGGCTGAAGCCGAGGCCGCGCAGGATCGTCGCCACCTTCAGGTCCACCGCGTAGCCGTCGGCCATGCGGAAGCGTTCCTGCAGCGTGCTGTAGCGTTCGAGCAGCGCGTCGTGGTCCGACGCCGGCACCGCCGGATCGGCGAGGCGATGCTCGAGATCGTGCAGCTCGGCCTTCATGTCGAGCAGCGGCTTCAACGCCTGGCTGGCCTCGGCGAACACCGTCCGGCCGGCGTGGGTGAGGCCGTCCTGCGGCAGGTAGCCCACGGTGAGCGCCGTCGGCCGGATCACCTCGCCGCCGTCGGCCTCGTCGAAGCCGGCGAGGATCTTCAGCAGGGTAGTCTTGCCGGCGCCGTTCGGTCCGCAGAGGCCGACGCGGTCGTGATCGCCGACGTGCCAGGTGACCGCGTCGAGGAGCACCCGCTCGCCGAAGCGCTTGGTGAGGGACGAGAGCTGGATCATGCGAGGACGCGCGTGGCCGTGGCGACGATGTCGCCGGCGCGGGCGGGTTTCACGAGGTAGCCGGCGACGCCGAAGTTCAGCGCCTCGATGGCCGCCGCCTCCGACGAGTGCGCCGTGATCACCATCGCCCGCAGCTGCGGCCGGCGCCGGCGAGCCTCGCGCAGCATCGCGAAGGCTTCGAGGGCCGGCAGGCGCAGCTCGGTGATGACCAGGTCGTAGTCGTTGGCTGCCAGCCGGGTGGCGCCCACGACGCCATCGGGCGCCGTGTCGACCGTATGGCCGGCGTCGCGCAGGGCGATGGCCGCCAGGTCGCGGGCCCCGGCGTCGGCGTCGACCACGAGGATCCGGCGCGGGCCTTTCAAGGCGGGCGCCGGCGCCGGGCCGTCGGTGCCCGGGGCACTGGTCGCGCGCTGCTGGTCGAGCCAGGCGTCGATGTCCCGCCGCCGGAACCGCCATTGCCGGCCCACGCGAACCGCCGGCAGCTTTCCGGCGTCGATCAGGCGGTAGACCGTCCGCAGGTTCACCTGCAGGTAGGCCAGGACCTCCTCGGTCGTCAGGAAGGCGTCGGGAGCGGTGGGCGGCGTGGCCACGGGAACCGTTCAATTGTAGCCCGCGCCACCCGGAAGTCGCGGCAGCGGAACCGGTTACCGGGGCCTTGCGGCACGGCGCCCGGCCGATAGAATCAGGGAAGTCACCGGCCCGGCCGTCCAGCACGGCCAAAGCGTCCGGGCCGCCGTCTTAGTTTGCGTTGGGGCTCGACATCGAGGAGCCGCCGGCGGCCGCCGGACGAGCTCAACCGGAAAGGGCGACGTTGACCGTGCAGGCACTGACGATCACCGACGAGGAGCTCGTCGCGCGATCGATGGACGGCGACGCCGACAGCTTCAACCAGCTGATCAAACGCTGGGAACGGCCGATCTACGCCCTCGCGTACCGCACCCTGGGTCGCGAGGACGACGCGCGCGACGTGTGCCAGGAGACCTTCCTGCGCGCCTACCGCGCCATCAACGGCTTCCGGGGCCAGGCGAAGTTCTCGTCGTGGCTCTACCGCATCGCGCTGAACCTGTGCCGCGACTGGATGCGCCGGCAGCGCCGTACGCCCACGGTGCAGGCGCCGGAAGACGTCGACATCGCCGACCTGGCGGCCGAACAGGGCCCGTCGGAGTCGATCGAGACACTGGTGGGTCGGCGGCAGCTCGGTCGGGCCGTCGCCGCCGCCATGGCGCGGCTGCCCGAAGAGCAGCGCACCGCGATCGTCCTGAAGGAGTACCACGGCCTCACGTTCCAGGAGATCGCCGAGATGCAGGGAGTACCGCTCAGCACCGTGAAGACACGGCTGTATCAGGGGCTGAGCGTGGTGCGGCGGCAGTTGGAGAAGGGCGGCATGTCGGCAGCCGACATCCGCGGGGACGCATGATGAGTACGCAGTTCCAGTGCGACGACACCGCGACGCTGGTCGCGTTCGTCTACGACGACATCGAGCCGCTCGAGAAGGCGGCGGTCAGCCGGCACCTCGTGGAATGCGCGCGGTGCCGCGACGAAGTGGCGGCGCTCGGCGGCGTGCGAGAGGCCCTTGGCGCGTGGACGCCGCCGGTGCCCGAGCTGCGCTTCACGGTGGTGCCGGAATCGGCGGTGTCGAACGTGGTGCGGCCCAACGTGCCGGCCTGGCAGACGGTGCCGCGCTGGGCGCAGCTCGTGGCCGCCACGCTGGCCCTCGCCGTCGGCGCGTCGGTGGCCAACGTGCAGGTGCGCCACGACGCGAATGGCTGGACGCTGACCACCGGCTGGATGACGCCGGCCGCGCCGGCGCAGGCCGCGGTGGCCGTGCCCGCCGGCGCCGACGCACAGCAGTTCCAGATGGCGCTGACCGCGCTCGAGCAGTCGCTGCGCCGCGAGATCGCCGCGCGGCCGGCCAGCGCGCCGGCGGCGGCGCCGGTGGCGTCGAACGCCAGTGCGGATGCCGACACCCTCGCCCGTGTGCGGGCGCTCATCGAGGCCAGCGAGAAGCGTCAGCAGCAGGAACTCGCGCTGCGCCTCACGCAGTTCGGCCGCGACTTCGACCTGCAGCGCCGCGCCGACCTCGTGCGCGTCGAGCAGGGGCTCGGACAGCTCGAAGGGCGCACGGGCGCCGAGGTGGCGCGCCAGCGCGAGGCCATCAACTACCTGATCCGGGCCGGGCTCCGGCCGCCGCAGTGATTCGGACTGAGAAGAGAGACGCCGTCATGACTCGCACGTGTTCGATGCTCGGGGCCGCGGCCGTCGTCGCCCTGGCCACGTCCGCCGCCGCGCAGCCCGCGGCGAGCCCCACGCCGCAGGAGCAGCTGCGCCATCAGATCTACCTGATGGAAGGCGTGCTCTCGCGCGCGGTCACCTCCGGCGCCGCGCGGCTCAACGCGCAGTTCCGCGCCGTTATGCCCGACCTGGTCGTGGTCGCCGGCGAGTCGAACGCGCGCGGCTTCAACCTCGAGGGCTACGGCGTCTTCTTCGACGTCGAGGTGCCGGTGCTGCGCCAGAGCATGATGTGGAGCCTGCGCACCATGCTCGACCAGGACACGCAGGGCGCCAGCGACGCGCTGGCCTCTCTGCGCGGCCTCGTCAACTCCACCACCGGCCAGGAGCGCGTGATGGCCGAGAACGCGCTGCGCCGTCTCGAGCTGCAGCTGCGGCCGTTCGGCGTGCCCACGCAGGCACCCGGGGCGGCGCCGACGCAGGGGGTGCAGGCGGCGTCGATGAGCGGCTTCGGCGCGCCCACCGCGGCGCCCGGCCCGCCCGCGGCGCCACGGCCGCCGATCAACGCGGTGCTGCTGCAGGACCCGAACAAGGCCTACACCGATGCCGTGGTGAAGGCGCTCATCGAGGCCATCGTCGACAACGCGCTGCCGATGGTGTCGGTGCTCGACCCCGAGGCGTATCTCACCGTGGCCGCGCGCGACAACGAGCGCCGCGACGTGCTCGATCCCTACGAGGAAGTGTCGACCTTCACGCTGCGCATCAAGGCCGCCGACCTCGCCGCCTACCGTGGCGGCAAGATCGACCGCGAGGAAGCGAAGAAGCGGGTACAGGTCCAGGTGTTCTGACCCGCGGCCAGCCCCTGGCCGCCAGCCGCTGGCCCCGGCGGAGCCTTTGCCTCCGCCCGGTGTCTGATATGGCATCGGCGCCACGCACCGGGCGTGGTCGCGCTATCCTCTACACCGCTATGCACAGCCGACTTGCGATCGTGGCCGTGCTGCTCGCGACGCTCGCGGGCTGCACGCAGGTGAAACCCGTCGAGGTGCTCGAACCGGTGGACGTCACCACCGGCTGGTTCGACGCCGGCATCGAGAACGGGAAGAACAAGATCGTGCCGTCGGTGCAGCTGAAGCTGCGCAACAAGTCGCAGGCGCCGATCGACGGCGTGCAGATCGAGGCCATCTTCCGTCGCGTCACCGAGCAGGAGATGTGGGGCGAGCACTACGGCTGGGCGGTGCGCAACGCCCCGCTGGCGCCCGGCGGCACCACCGATCAGATCGTGATGCGATCGCTGCTCGGCTACACCGGTGAGCAGCCGCGCATGCAGATCCTGCAGCACTCGGCGTTCATCGACGCCAAGGTCGAGCTGTACCTGAAGAAGGGCTCGCAGACCTGGGCGAAGCTCGGCGAGTTCCCGATCGAGCGGCAGCTGCTCACGAAGTAGCGCCTATAATCGCCGGCATGTCGACGACGCCGGCCACGACACCCGCGCTCGAACGCCGGTTGAGCGCGCTCGACGCGGCGGCCATCGTCGTCTCGAACGTCATCGGCGGCGGCATCCTCTTCACGCCGCCGCAAGTCGCCGGCATGGTGCCGCATCCGGTGCTGTTCCTCGGCACGTGGCTGGCCGCCGGGGTGCTCGCGTTCGCCGGCGCCATGGCCTACGCCGAGCTGGCCGCGCTCAGGCCGCGCGCCGGTGGCGAGTACGTCTACCTGCACGCCGGCTTCGGTCGCGTCGCCGCCTTCCTCACCGGCTGGACCTCGTTCGTCGCCGGCTTCTCGGGCGCCATCGCCGCCAGCGCCGTGGTGCTGGCGTTCTACCTCGGACGTTTCCTGCCCATCGCCGGCAGCGACCAGGTGCTGTTGTCGCTGCCGCTCGGCCCGATCGCGCTCACGCTGTCGCCGCAGAGCGTCACCGCGCTCGTCGCCATCTGGGGCATGTCGTGGATCCACCTGCGCGGCGTCGGCCCCGGCCGTCTCGTGGGCAACGTGCTGGCGAGCCTGAAGGTGACGGCGCTGGTGCTCTTCATCGTGCTCGGCTTCGCGTTCGGCACCGGCTCGATGGCGAACCTGTCCACCGCCGCCACCACGCCGTCCGCCGGCGCGTGGCTGTTCGCGCTGGTGCCCGTGCTCTTCACCTACGCCGGCTGGAACGCGGCGTCGTACGTGGCCGAGGAAGTGCGCGACCCGGGCCGCAACGTGCCGCGCGCGCTGGCGCTCGGCACAGTCGCGGTCGTGGTGCTCTACTTCTTCCTCAACGCGCTCTATCTCTACGTGCTGCCGGTGTCGGATCTGGCGGCGGTGCGCGGCAGTGTGCTCGACGTGATCGCCGACCGCCTGCTCGGCTCGCGCGCCGGCGACATCATGGGCGTCGTGTCGATCGTGAGCCTGCTGGCCAGCATCTCGGCGATGGTGTTCGCCGGGCCGCGCGTCTACTACGCGATGGCCCGCGACGGTGTGTTCTTCCCGGCGGCGGCCCGCGTGCACGAGACGTATCGCACGCCGGCCGTCTCGATCCTGGCGCAGGCGGCGTGGAGCTCGCTGCTCGTGCTCACCGGCAGCGCCAACGCGCTCACCACCTACACCGGCTTCTCGATCACCCTCTTCAACGGCGTCGCCGTGGCCGCGCTGTTCGTGCTGCGCTGGCGCGAGCCGTCGGCGCCGCGGCCGTACTCGACGTGGGGCTACCCCGTGGTGCCCGGCCTCTTCGTGGTGGTGTGCACGCTGATTGTCGGCAACGCGCTGTGGACCGACCTGGGACGTCCGCTGATGGCTGGCACGTCGGTCGGGCCGTCGGCCGCCGGCCTGCTGATCATCGCCCTGGGCCTGCTCTACGCCTGGTTCACGCGCCGCACGGCCGCCGTACGACGACGGCCGGCACATGCGGCCGGCGTGTCGTGCGGGTGAGCGCGCCGGGCGTTCAGGGCGCCGGCGTCATGTGCCCGCGATAGGTGATCGTGCGTCCGGGCTGCACGCGCACGTCGAACACCGGCGATGTCGAATCCGGGCGCGCGAATCTCGATGCGGTAGCCGCCGTCTTCGAGCCGCAGCTCCCAGAACATGCCGTCGAAGTCGTCGACGGTGCCCGCGAGTAGCCGTCGACGTAGACCTCGGCGTCGCGGCGATCGACCTTCAGGCGGACGCCGCCGCTCCGGCCGTAGCCGCGCGCATAGCCGCCGTAGCCACCAGCGTAGCCCCGTAGTAGCCGCCGTAGTAGTTGCCGTAGTAGCACCGTAGCCCCGGCCGGCGTAGGCGCCGCCGGGCAGGCCAATGGCCATGCACCACGGGTCGTAGAACGTGGCGACCCGCCGGGCGCGCCGCCGATGCCGCCGGGCGACGGCCGAGACGCCAGTTGTTCGAGCCGGCCCATCCGTCGCGCGTGGCGCGGCTGCGCGGCACGGCCTGGGCGGTGGACCCGCCGCTGCCGCCGCTGTCGGGGGCGCGCACGCCGCCGCGGCGCACGGCGCCTCCGGAACCGCTGCCGCCACTACTGCCGCCGCCGGAGCGGCCGCCCCCGCCGCCTCCGCCACCGCTCGGACGACGACGGCCGCCCTGATCCTCGAACGCGGCGGTCACCGGCGCGGCGGCGGCCGTGGACGTGTCGACGCGCTCGCGTGTGCGTATCGCGGGGGCGCTCACGCGATCACCATGCGTGCCCTCGTCGGCGGGCGCCCGCCGGTTGACGCGCGCGACCACCGCCGGAGCGGCGGCCTCGGCCGCGGGATCCTGCGCGAAGGCAGGAAGGGAGACGGCCACGCTCAGCAACGCGGCCGGGATGAGGACTCGGCGGGCAGTCATCTCAGCACCTCGGGAGGTCAGGGCAGACGGCACGCCAGCGGATTTGCAACTTCACTGCCAGTCCGCTCATGCCGGAAGCCGCGTTGTCGACGCCACCGCGTCCCAATTCCTTGACAGTCAATTTCTCCAGCGGGACACTGGAACGCGCCCGCGGACGTCCGTGCCGGCGCCCGCCCCACATGCCACGTCCGTCGCCGCCCTCGCCCGTCGCGCTGCTCGCGCCGCGAGGGTCCCGTCGCTGGCGGGCCATGGCCGTGCTGGCGGTGCTCGTGGCCGGCCTGGCGGCCTGCGGCAAGCGCGGTGCGCCGCTGCCACCGCTGCCACGCGTTCCGGGTGGCATCCAGACATTCACGGCGGTGCGTCGCGGCGACGCCGTCGACCTCGCCGTCACCGTACCCACCGCGAATGCCAGCGGCAACACGCCGGCCGACATCGCCCGCATCGAGGTCTACGCCGTCACCGCCTTCGCGGCGCCGCGCCTCGAAACCGGACGTGTGCCCGACGGCGCCACGCTCGTGGGATCGATGCCGGTGCGCCGGCCCCTGCCACCGCCGCCGCCGCCGAAGGACGGCCAGACGCCGGCCGTGGCCCCCATGCCGCCGACGCCCGGCGTGAACCAGGGCGAGCAGGCGATGTTCCACGAGACGCTCACGCCGGCGCTGGTGCGCGTGGCCGAGCCGCCATCGGGCGCCCGCGCGGTTCCTTCCGACGACACCTGGCCGCGGCCGGTCGTGTTCGAGCGCGCCGAGCTGCACCTGAAGCGGTACTACATGGCGGCCGCCGTGAGTGCGCGCGGCCGCATGGGCGGCTGGAGCGCCGCCCGCGGCGTGCCGGTGGCAGCGCCGTCGGGCGCGCCGTCGGCGCCGGTGGTCACCTACGACGCTGCCAACTCCGCGCGGACGTGGGCCGCGGCCGCGGACGCCTGGACCACGCCGGCGGCCGCCGAGGGCGTGCTCGACGCCCGCCCGCTCGGCCCGGTGCGACCGCCCACGCGCTACAACGTCTACGCCGTCACCGACGGCACGCTCGCGGCCACGCCGCTCAACCCGCAGCCGCTGCCCACGCCGAGCGTGAGTGCGCCAGGCGTGGTCTTCGATCAGGCGCGCTGCTTCGCCGTGCGCGGCGTCGACACCTTCGACGACGTGCCGGTGGAAGGTCCGGCGTCGCCGCCCGGGTGCGTCACCGCGCGCGACACCTTCCCGCCGGCCGCGCCCACCGCGCTCGAAGCGGTCGGCAGCGCCGGCGTGATCAGCCTGATCTGGGAAGGCGTCGAGGCCTCGGATCTGGCCGGCTACGTGGTGCTGCGCGGCGAGAACGGCGGCGAGCCCACCACCGTGCTGACGCCCGAGCCAATCGGCGCACGCAGCTTCGAGGATCGCCGGGTGCGGCCGGGCGTCCGCTACGTCTACGTGGTCGTCGCGGTAGACTCGGCAGCGCCCGCCAATCGCAGCGCGCCCTCGAACCGGGCGGAGGAAACGGCGCGGCAATGATTGGCTAGCGACTGGCGGCTCGCGGCTGGAAGGACCAGACACGACGATGGACAAGATCTACCGGGTGAAGCAGGGGATGGGTGGGCGCTACGTGCTCGAGCGCGATGGCGTCTTCACGTGGCTCGAGGGTGACATCTTCGGCGACTACCGCGCGGGCGCGGCGGTCGACGGGCCGATGCCGGCGCTGCTCTCGCCGGTGATGCCGACCAAGGTGATGGCGATCGGCCTCAACTACAAGGACCACGCCGCCGAGATGAAGAAGGCGCTGCCCGCCGAGCCGCTGCTCTTCATCAAGCCGCCGACGACCGTCATCGGACCCGAGGCCGAGATCCAGCTGCCGTCGTGGTGCGGACGCATCGAGCACGAGGCCGAGATGGCCGTGGTCATCGGCCGCCGCGCCTCGCACGTGAAGGCGAAGGACGCCATGGACCACATCCTCGGCGTGACCTGCCTGTGCGACGTGACCGCCCGCGAGCTGCAGGCGAAAGACGTGCAGTATTCCCGCGCCAAGGGCTTCGACACGTTCGGGCCGATCGGGCCGTGCATCGCCGTCGGCCTCGACCCGTCCGAACTCGAGGTCGAGGGCTGGGTGAACGGCCAGAAGCGTCAGCACTCGAACACCCGCGAGCTGATCTTCCCGATTCCCTACATCGTCGAGTGGCTCACGCGCTTCTGCACGCTGGAGCCGGGCGACGTCATCACCACCGGCACGCCCTCGGGCGTCGGGCCGCTGGTGCCCGGCGACCGCATGATGGTGAAGGTGCAGGGCGTCGGCTCGCTGAGCAACCCCTGCGTCGGGATCGAGGCCTAGATCGATGTCGGATCCGCTCGCACGACTGCAGGACCTGGAACGCCTCGCCGAACTCGGCGGCGGGGAAGAGCGGCTCGCGCGGCAGCACGCCGCCGGCAAGCTGGTGGCGCGCGAGCGCATGGAGCTGCTCTTCGATCCGGGTACGTTCGAGGAAGTCGACAAGCTGGTGACACACCGCTGTCTCGACTTCGGCATGGAGACGCAGATCGTGCCGGGCGACGGCGTCGTCACCGGCCACGGCCGCATCGACGGCCGCGTCGCCTACGCCTTCGCGCAGGACTTCACGGTGTTCGGCGGCTCGCTCAGCGAGACCAACGCCGCCAAGATCGTCAAGGTCATGGACATGGCGATGCGCGCCGGGGCGCCGATCATCGGCCTGAACGACTCGGGCGGCGCCCGCATCCAGGAAGGCGTGATGTCGCTCGGCGGCTACGCCGACATCTTCCTGCGCAACACGCTGGCCAGCGGCGTCGTGCCGCAGATCTCG
>JAXLRB010000003.1:0-257403 GCA_046331325.1 Vicinamibacterales bacterium
CGTGCCTTGCGGCCCGTCTTCGAGGATGACCCCGAGCTCCAGCAGTTCGGCCCGGATGCGATCGGCCGCCGCGAAGTCGCGCCGGCGGCGTGCCTCCTGGCGGTCGTGGATGTAGCGGTCGATGTCGGCTTCCGACAGCCCGGCCGACCCGTCTTCCTTCGCGCGCAACGACACCACACCGACGACGTCGTCGAAGTGGCCGAACAGATCGCGGATGCCGGCGACATCGGCGGCGCCGACCTCACCGGCGTCGATCGCCGTGTTCAGATCCCGGATCGTGTCGAACACCGCGCCGAGCGCCGCCGCCGTGTTCAGGTCGTCGGCCATGGCCCCGTCGAACGCGGTGCGCGCGGTGACGAGGCGTTCCGCGATCGCCGGATGCGCGGCGCCGGCGGTGATGGCGTCGAGACGGCCGAGAAAATCGGTCCAGCGGCGAATCGCCTCTTCCGCCTGCGCCAGACCCGACCACGTGAAGTTGAGGCGCGAGCGGTAGTGCGCCGAGAGCAGCAGGTAGCGCAGCGTCGACGCGCGGTACCCCTTGGCCACCACCTCGGGAATCGTGAACACGTTCCCGAGCGACTTCGACATCTTCTGCCCTTCGACGAGCAGGTGCTCGAAGTGCACCCACACGCGTGCGAAGGTCTGCCCGGTGGCGCACTCGCTCTGCGCGATCTCGTTCTCGTGGTGCGGGAACACCAGGTCGATGCCGCCGGCGTGGATGTCGATCGGCGGCGCGCCCAGCAGGCGCAGCGCCATCGCCGAGCACTCGATGTGCCAGCCGGGACGACCAGGGCCGATGCCCGGATCCCACGTGGGCTCGCCCGGCTTCGTGGCCTTCCACAGCACGAAGTCGCGCGCGTCGTCCTTGCCGTACTCGTCGGCGTCGACGCGTCCACCGGCGCCGGCCTGCATGCCCTCGTGATCGAGGCGGGCCAGGCGGCCGTAGTTCGGCATCGTCGAGATCTTGAAGTAGATCGAGCCGTCGTTGCGGTAGGTGTGGCCCTTGCGTTCGAGCGTGGCCACCATGTCGCCCATCGCCTGGATGTTGGCGGGGTCGGTGGCGCGCGGGTTCTCCTCCGCCGGCTCGAGGCCGAGCGACGCGCAGTCGTCGTGGAACGCCGCGATGTAGCGTTCGGTGTACTCGCCGAGCGGCACGCCCTCGCGGGTGGCGCCGTTGATCGTCTTGTCGTCGACGTCGGTGAAGTTCACCACCTGCCGCACGTCGAAGCCGCCGACGTACTTCAGCGCCCGGCGCAGCACGTCGAGGCTGATGAAGGTGCGGAAGTTGCCGATGTGGCCACGCGCATAGACCGTCAGGCCGCACGCATACATGCGCACCGTCTTGCCGTCGGCCGGGACGAAGTCTTCGCGCTGCCGCGTGAGGGTGTTGTAGAGACGCATGAGAGAGCCCGTTACTCGATGGCCTGGCGGATGTGGCACACGGGGCGCCCGTCGGTGGTGAGCCAGTCGACCGAGAGCCCGTGCCCGCGCGACAGCGCCGCCGCGGTGAGGACGCCATGGCCGCCGGCGACGAACACCTCGAGGCAGGCGTCGTCGCAGCGGAAGCGGAGGTCGACGGGCGTGCCGTCGCCGCGGCTGGCGGCGATGGCCGCCTCGGCGGCGGTGACGACCTCGTCGGCCACGGCCGCCGCCAGCGCCTTGCCGCCGGCATAGGTGGCCACCTGCGACGCCAGGTCGCGCACCGCGCCCAGCATCGCCCGCGTGCTGGAGACCTGCATCGAGAACTCGAACGACCGCTGGTTCATGCTCACACCGAGATGTTGTCGAACAACCGCCGCGCCCGCCGCACGTCGGACTGGATCTGCTCTTTCAGCGTGTCGAGGTCGGGGAACCGCCGCTCGTCGCGCAGCCGCTGGATGAAGCTGAGCGACAGTGGCGCGCCGTACACGTCGGCGTCGAGCCCGAGCACGTGCGTCTCGATCGTGATCGCGCCGGCCGACTCGAACGTGGGCCGCACCCCGATGTTGGTCACGGCCGGCCAGCGCGTGCCGCCGATCTCAGCCGCCGTGGCGTACACCCCGGTCGGCGGCACCAGCTCATTGTCGGTCGAAAGGTTCGCCGTAGGGAACCCCAGCAGACGCCCCCGCTGGGCGCCGTGCACGACGGTGCCGCCAATGGCGTAATGGTGCCCCAGCAGGGCGCCGGCCTCGTCCACCCGCCCTTCCGCCACCAGGCGCCGGATGCGGGTGCTCGAGACGACGAACTCCTTGTAGCGCACCGGGTCGATCTTCTCGGCCTTGAAGCCGTACTGCGCGCCCAGCGTCCGCAGCACCGAGAAGGTACCCGCCCGCTCGTGTCCGAACAGGAAGTCGGCCCCGACCCAGACCTCCGAGACGCGCAGCCACTCCACGAGCACCTGCCGCACGAAGGCGTCGGGCGACCACTTCGAGAAGGCCTCGGTGAAGCGCACCACCGCCGTGCCGGTGAGGCCGGCGCGCGACAGCGCCTCGAGCTTCTGCGGCATCGTCATCAGCAGCGGCGGCGCCTTGTCGGGCCGCACGACGCGCGGCGGGTGCGGATCGAACGTGAGCACCAGCGCTGCGCCGTTGCGATCGACGGCGCTGCGGCGCACGCGCTCGATGATCTTCTGGTGGCCGCGGTGCAGGCCGTCGAAGTTGCCGAGCGCCAGCACGGGGCTCATCCAGCGCGACGGCCGCGGATCGTCCGGGAAGTAGACGACGTCCATGGTCAGGCCGCGGCTCCGGCGCGATACGGCACGTCGGCGATCTCGAGCACCTGGCCGTCGAACGCCAGCGCCATGCCCGGCGGTAGCGTGGCATTGGTGGCGGCGTGCGGCAGGTCGTGGCAGATGTGCGTGAAGTAGGTCTGGCGCGCGCCGATGCGCGTGGCCACCGCCACGGCCTCCGACAGCGAGAAGTGCGTGGGATGCGGCTTGTGGCGCAGCGCGTCGAGCACGAGCACGTCGAGTCCGTCGAGCAACGCGAACGACGCCTCGGGAATGGCGTTGCAGTCGGTGAGGTAGGCGAAGCGACCCACGCGGAAGCCGAGCACCGGCGTGGGGCCGTGCATCACCGGTACCGGCACCACGTCGAGCCCCTGCACGGTGAGCGGCCCGTCGATCGCATGCAGGCTCACCTCGGGGATGCCGCCCCCCTGGAACGCCGGCGGATCGAACGCATAGGCGAAGATGCGCCGCAGCTCGCCGCCGGTACGGGCATCGGCGTACATCGGGATGCGGCGGCCGCTGAGCACGTTGAAGCGGCGCACCTCGTCGAGCCCCATCACGTGGTCGGCGTGCGCGTGCGTGAAGAGCACGGCATCGACGCGGCTGATGTCGTTGGCGAGCGCCTGGGCGCGCAGGTCGGTGGCGGTGTCGACGAGGATCGCCGGGCCGTCGTGCACCGCGACGTGGATCGACGGCCGCGACCGCCGATCGTGCGGGTCGGTCGACCGGCACACCGCGCAGCGGCATCCGATCATCGGCACGCCGTGGGAGGTTCCCGTGCCGAGGAACGTGACGCGCGCCGACGCCATCAGCTCTTTCCGGCGGCGCCCTTCAGCGCGACGAAGCGCATCCGCAGCTCGTAGAGCACCTGCTCGAGGAACTGGCGTTCCTCGCTCGACAGGTTGCCCTTGGTCTTCTGCTCGAGCATCGCCATCACCTCGATGACGTGGCCGGCCTGCTCGAGATTGGGAGCGCGCTTCTCGCCCGACGCCGGGTCGGGCACGTCGCCGAAGTGCACGGCGGCGCTGCCGGCGAGCGAGTAGAGGAATGCGAGAAAACTGACGGGAGTCTCGGCCACGGCTCGAAACTCGAATGGTAGCATAGCGCCTCACCGCCGCCCGCCATGCCGAGCCCCGCCGCCGACCGCTTCGATCACCTCGTCCGCATCATGCGCGCGCTGCGCGCGCCGGGCGGCTGTCCCTGGGATCGCGAGCAGACGTTCCAGACCCTGCGGCCCTACGTGCTCGAAGAGACCTACGAGCTGCTCGACGCACTCGATCGCGGCGATCTCGACGAGATGCGCGAGGAGCTCGGCGACTATCTGTACGAGGCCGTGTTCCTGGCGCAGATCGCCGAAGAGGGCGGCCACTTCTCCATCGCCGACGCCGTCGACGGCATCGCGCAGAAGCTCGTGCGTCGCCATCCGCACGTGTTCACGCCCGACGGCGTGCCGCTCGCCGATCAGCCGGCGCTCTCGAGCGACGACGTCGTCCGGAAATGGGAAGACCTGAAGGCCGCCGAACGGCAGGCCGCGGGCAAGCCGGTGAAGACGCTGCTCAGCGGCATCCCGCGATCGATGCCGGCGCTGCAGCGCGCCTACGAGATGACCGATCGCGCCGCCACCGTCGGCTTCGACTGGACCACGCCCGACGATGTCGTCGCCAAGATCCACGAGGAGCTGGCCGAGATCGCCGACGCGCGCACACGCACCGATCGCGACGCCCTCGAAGACGAGCTCGGCGATCTGCTGTTCGCCGCCGCCAACTACGCGCGCAAGCTCGGGGTCGAACCGGAGACGGCGCTGCGCCGCGCCAGCGACAAGTTCCAGCGTCGCTTCACCACCATGGAACAGCGGGCCGCCGCCGAGGGGCGGCCGCTCGCCGATCGTACGCTCGACGAACAGAACACGTTGTGGGATGCCGTGAAACGCGACCTGCGCGAGGAGACGCCATGACCGCCATCGACACGCTCGTCACCGCTTTCGAATCCGGCCGGCTCTCGCGCCGGCAGCTCGTGCAGGGTCTCGCCGCGATGGTGGCGGCGGGCGCGCCGGCCGCCGCCGAGGCGCAGACGCCGCCGATCCCCGCGCTCTCGCTCAATCACCTGTCGCTGGCAGTGAACGACCCCGAGGCGTCGAAGCAGTTCTTCCAGAAGACCTTCGGCATGCCGGTGGCGTCGACGCAGGGCACCGGCATCAACCTGTCGCTCGGCACAAGCTTCCTCGGCCTCTACAAGATGCCGAATCCGGGCCGCGTGGATCACGTGTGTCTCGGCGTCGCCAACTACGAGGTGAATGCCATGGCCGCGAAACTCGAGGCCCAGGGCATCAAGGCGACGATCCGCAAGGACAAGCCCGAGGTCTACTTCAACGACCCCGACGGCATCCGCTTCCAGCTCGAGAACAAGGATTACCGCGGCTGATCCGGCGCGGCGATGACGCGGGCACGTCCCGACATCGCCGTCAGCGTCACGCCGCGTCCATCGGTGCGGACCGTGATCGCGCCCTCCACGTCGGTACGCCACACGTCGACGCCGGCGGCACCGAGACGCGCCAGCACCTCGCGCGCCGGGTGCCCGAACGGATTGGTCGCGCCCACGCTGACGAGCGCCTCCCAGGGGCGGATCGCCGCGAGCCACGCCTCGCTCGTCGACGTACGGCTGCCGTGATGGCCCAGCTTCATGATCGCGAGGGGCGCGACCGGTCCGGCGGCTGAGGCGAGTGTGGCCTCCACGTCGGCGCCGGCATCGCCGGTGAGCAGGACGCGCACGCCGCGCCAGCGCAGGTCGAGCACGACCGAGTCGTCGTTGCGCGGCTTCAGCCGCTGCCATTCCGGGGGCGGCGGGTGCCGCACGTCGATCGCCACCCCGCCCGCCTCGAGGCGATCGCCGGCCCGCGCCTCGCGCCACACCGCGCCGGTCGCGGTGGCCGCGGCCCGCAGCGCCGCGGTGGGCGTGTGTTCCTGCACCGGCACGCCCACCCACACCTCCGCCGGACGGAACTCGCGCACGAGACTCGCGGCGCCGCCCAGATGGTCGGCGTCCGCATGGGTGACGACGACGTAGTCGAGCCGGCGCACGCCCATCGCGCGCAGTGCGGGCGCCACCACCCGATGCCCGAGATCGCGGCCGTCGACGCCGGCGCCACCGGCATCGACCACCATCCGGCGTCCGCCCGGCAGTTCGATCAGCGCCGCGTCGCCCTGTCCGACATCGATCAGGGTCAGGCGGAGATCCGACGGCGGTGCGGCGACGAGCGTCCACGGCGCCGCGGCGATCCACGCGGCCGCCAGTGGCAACGCCACCAGCGTGACCCGGCGCACGCGTTCCGCCAGCCACGTGTCTGCCGAGGCGCGCCGCGACCGCACCCACGCCGCCAGCAGCGCGTAGTACGCCACGATGGCGATCGACGAGGGCGGCGGTACGTGCCACCACAGCCACGTCCAGACATCCACGAGGGCGGACGACTCGGTGACGGCCGCCGTCGCCAGCCGCAGCACCGCGCCCGCGAGCGGCAGGGCCCACGACGCCGCGACATCCACGACCACCGCGGCGAGGGCCACCACCTGCACCACCGCCATCGCCGGAATGGCGATCGCCGAGAGCAGCACGCCGGCGACGGTGATCTGCTGGAACACGCTGGCGGCGATGGGAAGCAGGGCCAGTTCGGCCCAGACGGAGGTGACGACCAGGGCGTGCAGCAGCCGCTGCACACGCGAGGCGCCGGCGGGCGATGCGGGTAGGCCGACGACGAGGCCGGCCGTGGCCGCGGTGGTGAGCCAGAAGCCGACATCGAGCGCCAGCGGTGGATCGACGGCCACGAGCACGCCGGCGGTAAGCGCCAGGACGTTGATCGACGCGCCGCGCAGATCGGCCGCCTGGCAGGCGATGCCCACCAGCGCCATGCCGGTCGCGCGCAGCACCGAGGCGCCGCCGCCGACGATCGCGGCGTAGGCGACCAGCGCCGCCGCGGCGGCCACCAGGCCCGCGATGCGATGACGCGTCACACGCCCCGCGATGGCCAGCGCCACCAGCGCCCACACGGCCACGTTGCCGCCCGAGATGGCGATGACGTGGAACGTGCCGGCCCGCTGCAGGCGGTCTTCGATGACCGCCGAGAGGCCCGCGCGGTCGCCGATGAGTACCGCGGTGGCGACAGCGGCGGCATCACTGCCGGCGCCGGCCGCGCGTGCGAGGGCGAGACGCGTGCGGGCACGGGCCGCCGCCGCCAGCTCGTCGTGCCACGCCCCGGGCGCCGTCACCTCGACGAGCCATCGGCTCTTCACCGACGCGACCAGCGCCAGGCGTCGCCGCACCAGGGCCCGCGCGGCGGATTCGGCCCCCGGATTGCGGAACGTCGTCACCGGGCGGAGCGTCGCGGTGACTCTGACGTGCCGCCCGGCACGCCACGCACCCTGCCCGGACGCGGCGTCACCGCCGATCGTGACGAGCACATCGCCGCTCACCGTCGAGACGCATCCGCAGGGACTGGCGCGCACGCGCTCGACGCGCAGCGGGAACGACACGCGTCCGCCGCCGGCCGACGCGTCGGCGAGGATCACGCCGTCGAGGTCGAGCGGCGCGGCGCGATCGTCGCCGCCGTTGTCGCGCCAGACGGCGACGAGCGGCGACGCCTGGAGACGCGCGAGGGCCTGCGCCCCCAGCAGGAGGCCGCAGGCGGCCGTGCCGGCCACGACCGCCACCAGCAGCACGCGCGGCCACCCCGCCGCCGACGCGCGCCACGCCAGCAGGAGCCCGCAGACCGCGATGGCCGCGCCCGCGGGCGACGCCGCCGGCCACGCGAGACCGCTGGCCGCACCGAGCACCAGGGCGGCAGCGACGACGACCGGCAGGAACGACATGGCCGGCAGGGATCTCACGATCCGTGCCGGCCAGAAGTGCCAGCGTTCCAGCGCGCCGGAGCGCGCCGTTGGCAGTTCGTGCGTCGCTCGCGGCGACGCCGGTACGCAGCCCTTACGTCGTCAGCGCCGCCTCGTAGTATTCCTGCAGCGACCGCACGTCGATCTCGCGCGACTTGAGCGCGCGAATCGCGTCGACCGCGGCGGCGGCGCCCGTCATCGTCGTGATGCACGGGATGCCGGCCATCATGGCGGCGCGTCGCACGGCCTTGTCGTCGAAGAACGACTCGAGGCCCAGCGGCGTGTTCACCACCAGATGGATACGCTTGTTGACGATCTCGTCGGCCAGGTTCGGCCGCCCTTCGTTCACCTTGTAGACGACGCCGCACTCGACGCCGTGGGCCCGCAGATACACCGCGGTGCCGCGCGTCGCGGTCACCGAGAAGCCCAGCTCGCCAAGCGCCCTGGCAATCGGCACCACGTACGGCTTGTCGTCGTTGTTCACCGACAGGCACACGGTGCCTTGTTCGGGCAGCCGCTGCCCGGCGCCGAGCATCGCTTTCACGAAGGCATGGCCGAAGTCGCCGGCGCCGCCCATCACTTCGCCGGTGGACTTCATCTCGGGTCCGAGAATCGTGTCGACGCCCGGGAAGCGGATGAACGGGAACACCGGGCTCTTCACGAACACGCCCGCCGGCGTCAAATCCGACGTGAGGCCGAGGTCGGCCAGCGTCTTCCCCATCATCACGCGCGCCGCCACCTGCGCCAGCGGCACACCGGTGGCCTTGGCGAGATACGGGATGGTGCGCGACGCGCGGGGGTTCACTTCGAGGACGAAGATCTCGTCGTCCTTGAGCGCGTACTGCACGTTCATCAGGCCGACGACCTTGAGCGCGCGGGCGATGCGGCGCGTGTAGTCGCGCAGCAGCTCGAGATGCCGCTCCGACATCCCGGTCGGCGGCACCACGCACGAGCTGTCGCCCGAGTGGATGCCGGCTTCCTCGATGTGCTCCATGATGCCGCCGATGACGACGGCGCCCGTCGTGTCGGCGACGCAGTCGACGTCGAGCTCCTTGGCATGCTCGAGGAAGCGGTCGATCAGAATGGGTCGGTCGTTCGAGACGTCTACGGCCGTCGACATGTAGCGATCCAGCGAGGCCATGTCGTAGACGATGGCCATGGCGCGGCCACCGAGCACGTACGACGGCCGCACCACCACCGGGAAGCCGATCTTCCCCGCCGCCTCGCGCGCCTCGGCACGCGACACCGCGGTACCCGAGGCCGGCTGCGGGATGCCGAGGTCCCAGAGCAGCTGCGAGAAACGCTTGCGATCCTCGGCGAGGTCGATCGAGTCGGGCGAGGTGCCGACGATGTTGACGCCGGCCTCCTGCAGCGGCAGCGCCAGCTTCAGCGGCGTCTGCCCGCCGAACTGCACCACCACCGAGACATCCGCGTTGCCCTGCTTCTCGCGATCGAGCACGGCCATCACGTCCTCGAACGTGAGCGGCTCGAAATACAGCCGATCGGCGGTGTCGTAGTCGGTCGACACCGTCTCGGGATTGCAGTTGATCATGATGGTCTCGAGCCCGTCCTTGCGGAACCCGAAGACCGCGTGACAGCAGCAGTAGTCGAACTCGACGCCCTGGCCGATGCGATTCGGGCCCGAGCCCAGGATCACGACCTTCTTGGCGCCGGTCGGCGCCGCCTCGCAGTCGCGCTCGAACGAGCTGTACATGTAGGGCGTGAACGACTCGAACTCGGCGGCGCAGGTGTCGATGCGCTTGTACGACGTGGTGAGGCCGAGCTCCAGGCGCTTCTCGCGCACCGCCGATTCGTTCACCTGCAGGATGTGCGCGAGCTCGGCGTCGCCGAACCCGGCGCGCTTCAGCGTGCGCATCAGGTCGGGCGACATGTCGCGCAACCCGACGAGGGCGGCCGTACGGCGCAGCTCGACGAGTTCCTTGAACTGCTCGAGGAACCACGGATCGATCTTCGTCAGCTCGTGCACGCGCTCGGTGGTCCAGCCGCGCTCGAGCGCCTCGAACACCGCCCACATGCGGCGATCGGTGGGAATCGACAGGCGGCGGCGAAGGCTGGCGTCGACCTCGTCGGGGGTGGCGTGTTCACCAGGCGCGCCGGCCGGCTGCCCGGCCCCGAAGAGCCGGCCGTCCTTGCCGAGTTCGAGCGATCGAATCCCCTTCAGGAACGACTCCTTGAAGGTGCGGCCGATCGACATCGCCTCGCCCACCGACTTCATCTGGGTGGTGAGCGTGCGGTCGGCCTGCGGGAACTTCTCGAAGTTCCAGCGCGGGATCTTGGTGACGACGTAGTCGATCGTGGGTTCGAACGACGCCGGCGTGAGCCGCGTGATGTCGTTCGGAATCTCGTCGAGGTGATAGCCCAGCGCCAGCTTGGCGGCGATCTTCGCGATCGGGAACCCGGTGGCCTTCGACGCCAGCGCCGAGCTGCGCGAGACGCGCGGGTTCATCTCGATGATGATCATGCGGCCGTCGGCCGGATTGAACGCGAACTGCACGTTCGAGCCACCGGTCTCGACCCCGACGCGGCGCATGATCTTGCGGCCGGCGTCGCGCATCTTCTGGTATTCCTTGTCGGTGAGCGTGAGCGCCGGCGCGACGGTGATGCTGTCGCCGGTGTGCACGCCCATCGGGTCGATGTTCTCGATCGAGCAGATGACGACGAAGTTGTCGGCGACGTCGCGCATCACCTCCAGCTCGTATTCCTTCCAGCCGATCACCGATTCCTCGACGAGCACCTCGTGCACCGGGCTCATCTCGAGGCCGCGGCCGCAGATCTCGCGGAACTCCTCGATGTTGTAGGCGATGCCGCCGCCGACGCCGCCGAGCGTGAACGACGGCCGGATGATGGCCGGGAAGCCGGTCATCTCCACCGCCTCGAGCGCGTCGGCCATCGTCTTCACGACGCGGCTCTTCGGCACGTCGAGGCCGATCTCGACCATCGCGTCGTGGAACAGCTGGCGGTCTTCGGCGACGTGGATCGCGTTGATCTGCGCGCCGATCAGCTGCACGCCGTACTTCTCCAGCACGCCGGCGTCGTGCAGCGCGACGGCGAGGTTCAGCGCCGTCTGTCCGCCGACCGTCGGCAGGATGGCATCCGGCTTCTCGCGCGCGATGATGCGCTCGACGACGTCGACCGTGAGCGGCTCGACGTAGGTGCGGTCGGCCAGCTCGGGGTCGGTCATGATGGTGGCCGGGTTGCTGTTGACCAGCACCACCTCGAGCCCTTCGTCGCGCAGCGCCTTGATGGCCTGCGTGCCCGAATAATCGAATTCACAGGCCTGGCCGATGACGATCGGGCCGGAGCCGATGACGAGGATGCGCTTCAGATCTGTGCGTCGAGGCATGGCGGGCGGCTGTCCGTTACTTCGATTCCATCAGGTCGACGAACTGCCTGAAGAGATAGTCGGCGTCGTGCGGGCCGGGCGACGCTTCCGGGTGGTACTGCACCGAGAACACCGGCTTGCTCGTGTGCCGGATGCCCTCGACGGTGCCGTCGTACAGGTTCGTGTGCGTGAGCGTGGTGCCGGCCGGCAGCGACTCGGGGTCCACCGCGAAGCCGTGGTTCTGCGAGGTGATCTCGACGGCGCCGGTCTCGAGGAACTTCACCGGGTGATTGCCGCCGCGATGCCCGAACTTCAGCTTGTAGGTGGAGGCGCCGAGGCCGAGCGCCAGCAGCTGGTGGCCGAGGCAGATGCCGAACATCGGCACCTCGGCATCGACCAGCGCCTTGACGTTGTCGATGGCATAGCCCACCGCCGCCGGATCGCCGGGGCCGTTGCTGAGGAACACGCCGTCGGGCGCCCACGCCAGCACCTCGGCGGCCGGCGTCTGCGCCGGGAACACTCGCACGTCACAGCCGTGCGCCACCAGGCGGCGCAGGATGTTGGTCTTGATGCCGTAGTCGTAGGCGGCCACCTTCAGCCGGCGCGACGCCGGCTTCTCCGGCGTGACGGCGAAACTGGCCGCGGCGACGGTGTCGGCCAGCGTCAGCGAGAAGTCGTACGGCGCCTTGCAGGTGACCTGCTGCACCAGGTCCATGCCTTCCATCTGCGGCACCGCGCGCGCCTTCTCGACCAGCGCCTGCGGATCCTGCGCGCCGGTGGCGATGATGCCGCGCATCACGCCGGCCGACCGCAACTTGCGCGTGAGCGCCCGCGTGTCGACGTCGGCGATGGCGACGATGTTGTGCGCGGTGAGGTACTCGCGCAGCGTGCCCTGGGCGCGCCAGTTGCTCGCGATCGGCGACTCGTCGCGGATGACGAAGCCCGCGGCCTTCGGCGCGTCGGATTCGACGTCGGCCGCCGCCACGCCGTAGTTGCCGATCTGCACGGCCGTCATCGTCACGATCTGGCCGGCGTAGGACGGATCCGTGAGGATCTCCTGGTAGCCGGTCATGCTCGTGTTGAAGACGACCTCACCGGAGGTCTCGCCGGGCGCGCCGGCCGAGACACCGGCATACCAGGTGCCGTCTTCGAGGGCGAGAATCGCGTTCATCTGTCGAGGCCTTTCCGCCGTGAGGGTGACCGCCACGCGAGCCCGCGCGCCTGGTTCGACGCGCGTCGTCGTGGCGATGGAGGTGTAGCCGGGGCGCTCGAGGCGCACCGTGTGCGAACCGGCAGCCAGCGCCGGAATGGTGAGGGGTCACGCCGGCGGGCCGGCCGTCCACGAGGACGCGCGCGCCGGGCGGGCGGCTGTCGACGACGAGGGCCCCGGTGCCCGTGGGCGCGGCAGCCTGTGGCCGCGAGGCCGGCGGGCGCGGCGCCGCAGGCCGGGTGGCCGGTGCCGCGGCCCGCGGCGCGACCTCGCGCCGAAGCGCGAGATCGAGCGACCGCGACGGACGCGCGCTGGTGAGCACGACGCGCTGCTCGGCCGCGGCGAAGCCGGTCCGCGTGAGCCTCACGGCGTAGGTGCCGGCGGCGAGCCCGCGCAGCGTGAGCGGGGTCACGCCGCGGCGTTCGCCGTTCACGAAAACCTCGGCGCCGCCCGGCGTGGACCGCACGAGCAGCCGGCCATTCGACGGCGCAACCGCGACGGCGCGCGCGGCCGGTGCGGGCGTCGAGGCGACAGGGCGAGCGGCGGGCGGTGGCAGGCGCGCGCTGCGCGGTCGCGGCGGGCGCGGCGGCGTTCGGCGCGACGACTCCACCACCGCTTCGGGCGTGGGTGTCGGCGTGGGCGTGGGTGCGGCCGGGCTGGCGGCCGTCGCCGTGGGGCGCGGCGTCTCGGCCGCGGGGCTGACGCGCTCGCGGCCGTGGACATCGTCGCGGACGCCGGAGGCTCCGGGGCCGGCGCGACGGGCGCGGCCACGGGCACTCGTGCGGACGCGGTGGACGACGGCGCGGCCGCCGGCGTCCCCCAGCGCAGCAGTCCCCACCCGGCGCCGACGATCACGAGCACCGCCAGCACGAGCGCCCCCGCCCACAGGGCCCAGCGCGATCCGTCGGCGGGCGGGCTGGCAACCGTGTCGTCCGTGGCGATGTCGTCGTCGGGGGCCGCCGATAACGCCGGGGCGTGCCCGTGATCGACGGGGTCCTCGTCGTCGAGCGACGGTCCACCACCGGCCAGCACGGGCTCGTCCAACGGGTCGTCGTCGACGTCGTCATCGCCGCCGTGGCGCAGGCTGGTCTCGCCCACGAGATCGTCGTGCGCGTGGATGTCGCCGAGCGTCATGGGCCCGCCCGATACCGCGGGCGGACCCGCCGGCGCGACGTCGTCGTCCTCGGGGGCCATGTCGTCGTCTTCAGGCACGACGTCGTCGTCGACGGCACGATCGTCGTGCCCGAGTTCGGCCCCGGCCGTGATCGGCGCGGTGGCGGCCGGGCCGTCGGTGAGGGGCGCGAACGTGAGTCGCGTGTCGTCGGCCGGGGTGTCCGGCGCGTCGTCGAACGACAGGCGCGGCAGATCGGTGGCGGGCCCGCGGCGGCCGCTGCGCGCGGTGCGCCGTTCGGCCACGTCACCGAGCCGGGCGCCGAGGGCCTCGACGAACGCCAGCGCCGAAGGATACCGATCGTCGGCGTCGTCGGCGAGGGCGCGCTCGAAGACCTCCCGCAGCGCGTCGGCGCCCTGCGGCGTCGACGCCGGCACGTGGAAGCCCGACGCACCGCCCCCGGACAGACGCCGCCCGCTGAGCCACTCGTGCGCGATGGCGGCGAGGGCGAACTGATCCGTGCCGCGGCCGATCACACCGCCCTGCACGACTTCGGGCGCCGAGTAGGGACGGCGCACCGGCGGGCGCACGCCCACCTTCTCAAGCAGGGGCGCCAGCCCCATGCCGGTGAGCACGGTCTGCTCCACCGAGACCATGATGTCGCGCAGGTGCAGGCTGCCGTGATGCCAGCCGGCGGCGGACGCCGTGTCGATTGCCTCGGCGAGGCGGCGCAGGCGCGGCAGCGCGTCGGTGAGATGCGCCGGGCCGTAGTCGCGCAGGGCGACGTCGAGCGAATCGCCGTCGATCCATGGCGTGACCACGTACGGCTCGACATCGACGACGCCGGTTTCGATCATCGGCGCCAGTCCCGGATGCGCCGGCCACCGCGCTTTCAGCGCTGACAGCGCCGAGGCGAGCGCCGCCACCTTCTCGGGCGGCAGGCCGACGCGGATGACCTTGATGACGACCCGCTGACGCGTCTCCCCGTCTTCCCCACGAAATACCGGACCCACGCTACCGGCACCAATCTGATGCAGGAGGCGGAAGCGACCGTAGGTCGCACGGGGGCCGTCGAACAGGGATCGGTCCTCGGTCAGTGGGGAACTCCTCGACGGGCGGAAGCCGTCGCAGCCTTGGGGGCCGAAGCATCTTAGCACGCCCGGCGGCACGGTCCGCCGAGCGCGCCCCGCCGCGGTTGACACTGCGCAAGGCGCTCTGCAACAGTAGCCGCCGGTGACGTCTTCCGCTCCCGCTCCACAGGCAGGCTCGCTCGCCATCGACATCCGTCAGCTGCCGTGGATGCGGTCGCTGGCCGCCGATTACGCGTTCGCCTTCGATCGACTGGCCGCCTTCTACGCGGGCAACCCCATGCGTGACGACGCCTGGCGCGACGTCATCGCCCGCGCACACGCCGTGCCGCGCGCCACGCCGCGCCTGGCCGCGATCCTGAAGGCGCAACAGGAGGCGCGACAGGCGCCACCCGAGGCGCTCGAGGCGGCGGCCGCGTTCGCCGACCCGCGCACAGTCGCGGTGATCACCGGCCAGCAGGCCGGCCTCTTCGGCGGCCCGCTCTACACGTTGCACAAGGCCATCACCGCCATCACGCTCGCCCGCCGCGTGTCGCAGGAGTACGGCGTGCGCGCGGTGCCGGTGTTCTGGATCGACGCCGAGGACCACGACTGGGAAGAAGTCCGCGCGTGTACGATCTTCGGCGACGAACAGCAGCCGGCATCGGTGCGTCTGGCGGATCTCGAGGGCGCCGGCGATCGGTCGATCGGACGGCTCGTGCTCGGCGAACAGGGCACGGCGGCGGTCGCGGCGCTCGAAGCCGTGCTGCCGCCCACCGAGTTCTCGGCGGAGCTGCTGGCGATGCTGCGCGAGGCCTATGCGCCCGGCCGCACGATGTCGGCGGCGTTCGGCCGCGTGCTCGAACACATGCTCGGCCGCTTCGGCCTCGTGGTGTACGACGCCTCGGATCCGGCCACCAAGCCGCTCGCCGCCGATCTGTTCGCGCGCGCGCTCACCGATCCGGGCCGCACCTCGCAGCTCGCGCTCGAGGCCGGCGCCGGGCTCGAGGCGCTGGGGTATCACGCGCAGGTCGCGGCCGCGGAACACTCGGCGCCGCTCTTCCTGATGAACGGCGCCCGCGAGGCCATCCGCTTCACCGGCGCGACCGCCACGGTCGGCGACCGCGAGATGCCGGTGGCGGAGCTGGTGGCGCTGGCCCGCACCAACCCGGAGCGCTTCAGCCCCAACGTGCTGCTGCGTCCGCTGGTGCAGGACACGATCTTCCCCACCGTCTGTTACGTGGGCGGTCCGGCCGAGCTCGCCTATCTCGGCCAGCTCAAGGGCGTCTACGCCCACTTCGGCGTGCCCATGCCGCTCATCGCGCCGCGGGCGTCGGCGTCGGTGGTCGACTCGGCCACGCTCCGGATGCTCGCCAAGTACGACGTGCCGTTCGCCGACTACATGCGGCAGGACGAGCTGACCCTCAACCAGCTGCTCGAGCGGCAGCTGCCGCCGGCCGTGGATGCGAGTTTCGCCGACGCCACGGCCGCGATCACCGCGCGGATGGAGGCGGTGACCGCCGCCGCGGCCATCGTCGACGCCACGCTCGAAGGCGCCGCGAAGGGCACGCTCGGGCGCATGCAGCACGACCTGCAGTCGCTGCACGGCAAGGTCGTGCACGCCGCGAAAAAGAAGGACGAGACCCTGCGCCGCCAGTTCCGCCGCACCCAGACGCAGCTCTTCCCGAACGGTCATCCGCAGGAACGCGAAGTCGGCGCGGTGTGGCTGCTGAACCGCTACGGCGCCGCGTCGGTGGATCGCCTGGTCGAGCTGCTCCCCTTCGACTTCGGCCACCACTGGCTGCTGCAGATCTGAGCCTCGCCCGCCATGTGGTGGTGGCTTCCGCGGCGACGCTGGACGCGGCTGCTGGCCGCGCTGGTGGTGACGCCGATCTTCGTCGGCGCGGCATGGGCCGGCTACAACTACGGCCGCTACTCGGTGGTCGTCGACGACCGCCTGCACGGTGAACGGGTACGGGCCATTCCCCGCGTCTACGGCCGCCCACTCACGTTGCGGCCCGGGCTCACGCTGTCGTCCGACGACGTGGTGCAGCGGCTGAACGATCTCGGCTACACCGCGAAGGACGCGCCGCGCGACGGCGGAGAGTTCTCGGCCTCGCCGTCCGAAGTGGCAATCGTGCCGCGCGGTGGACGCCTGGCCGGCCGCCTCGTGCGCATCGAATGGACCGCCGAACGCGTGCGCGCCGGCAGCGCGACCGTCGCGCCGCCACCGGCGATCGCGCGGGTGCTGGCCGGCGATGCCCGGGTGGCCGAAGTGGCGCTCGATCCGCCGCTGCTCAGCGCGCTGGCCACGCCGGCCCGCGAACGGCGGCGCCGCGTGCCGCTGGCCGCCATCCCCCCGCACATGCAGCAGGCGGTGCTCGCGATCGAGGACCGGCGCTTCTACGTGCATCCCGGCATCGATCCGATCCGCATGATCGGCGCGCTCGTCAGCAACCTGCGCGGCTCGCGCGGGTATCTCTCGGGCGCCAGCACGATCACGCAACAGCTCGCCCGGAACTTCTTCCTCACCGAGGAGATGCTCGAGGAGCAGCAGACCGGCCGGCGCTCGATCATGCGCAAGCTGCGCGAGCAGTTCATCTCGATCGTCCTCGAGACGCGCGCCAGCAAGGAGGAGATCCTCGAGCTGTACCTGAACGAGGTCTATCTGGGACATCGCGGCTCGTTCGCGATTCACGGCGTGGCCGCCGCCGCGCGCACGTATTTCGCGAAGGACCTGAGCAACCTCACGATCGCCGAAGCGGCCCTCATCGCCGGCGTGATCCAGTCCCCCGCCAACCACTCGCCGTTCGCCAGCCTCGAGCGCGCCACCGAGCGGCGCGACGTCGTGCTGCAGGCGATGCGCGACGCCGGCTATCTCGACGAGGCCACGCTGGCGCGCGCGAAACAGGAGCCGATCCAGGCCGCCGCCCGCGCGCTCGACTTCGAAGCGCCGTACTTCGTCGATCACGTCGCCGACGAGCTCGATCGCATGCTGCCTGGCCTCACCGCCGGCGCCGCCTCGCTCGACGTCTACACGACGCTCGACCTCAACCTGCAGCGCGCCGCGCAGGACGCCGTGCGCACCGGGCTCGCCAGCGTCGACGAGACGATGGCGCGGCGCAAGCGAAACGTCCGGCCGCAGGCGGCGCTCGTGGCGATCGATCCGCGCACCGGCGAGGTACTCGCGCTCGTCGGCGGACGTTCGTACAACCAGTCGCAGTTCAACCGCGCCACCGGCGCCCGCCGCCAGCCGGGATCGGTGTTCAAGCCGTTCGTCTATCTCGCCGCCTTCGATCAGGCGGCGCGCGACGGCCGCACCGACATCACGCCGGCGTCGATGGTGCTCGACGAGCCGACGACCTGGCCGTCGGTGGAGGGCGACTGGGCGCCGAGCAACTACGACAACGAGTACGACGGCCTCATCACCTACCGGCGGGCGCTGGCGTTGTCGCGCAACATCGCCGCGATCAAGGTCGCCGAGCAGGCCGGCTTCGACACGGTGGCGAAGCTGTGGACGCGCACCGGCCTCGGCAAGACGCCGCTCAAGGGCTATCCGTCGATCGCGCTGGGCGTGTTCGAGCTGACGCCGATGGAAGTGGCGGAGGCGTTCACGTCGTTCGCGACGCTCGGCGAGCAGCAGCCGCTGCGCGCCATCTCGCGCGTGGTCACGGGCGGCACCGAGCGCGCGATCGCCACGGCAAAGCCGCGCACGATCGCCGATCCGGCGGTGACCTACCTCGTCACCAACATGATGCGCAGCGTGCTCTCCGAAGGCACGGCCGCCTCGGCCCGCGCCGCCGGATTCGCCCTCGACGCCGCCGGCAAGACCGGCACCACCAACGACCTGCGCGATGCCTGGTTCGTCGGCTTCACACCCGAGCTGCTGGCGGTGGTGTGGGTGGGCCTCGACGACAACCAGATCCTCGGCCTGAGCGGCGCCCAGTCGGCCCTGCCGATCTGGACCGCGTTCATGAAACGGGCGCTGGCCGGGCGGCCCAACGTGCCGTTCGTGGCGCCGCCCGAGATCGTGTCGCTCGAGATCGACCGCGACACCGGCCTGCTGTCGACGCCGGCCTGCCCGCGAGTGACCACCGAGGCCTTCCTGCCGGGCACCGAGCCGGCCACGGTGTGCCCGCTGCACCGGTTTCAGTGATAATCGGGTCAGCCCGATGAATCAGGAAGTCTTCGCCGCCCTCGGCGAGGCGATGAAGCGCGCGGAAGACGTGGCGCTCGTCACCATCGTCGCCACCAACGGCTCCACGCCGCAGCGCGTCGGCGCGAAGATGCTGGTCTTCGCCGACGGCCGCACCGTGGGCACCGTCGGCGGCGGCTGCTACGAGAACGACGCCTTCTGGAAGGCCCGCGAGGCCCTGAAATCGCGGAAGCCGCTGCGGGTGAAGTACGAGCTCGACGACGACTTCGCGCAGGAGAACGGGCTCGTCTGCGGCGGCCAGATGGAAGTGTTCATCGAGCCGATCGAACCCGCGCCGGCGGTGTACATCATCGGCGCCGGGCACGTGGGCTGGTATCTCGGGCAGTTCGCGCACGAGGCCGGCTTCACGGTGCACGTGGTCGACGACCGCGAGGCCTTCGCCAACCGCGAGCGCTTCCCGCAGGCGGCCGAGGTGGTGGTGGACGACATCCCCACCTGGCTGGCAGCGGCCACCCTGCCAGCCAGCGCCTACGTGGTCATCGTGACGCGCGGCCATCGGCACGACCTCGATGCCCTGCGGGCGGTCGTGGGGCGCGACCTCCGCTACATCGGCCTGATCGGCAGCCGCGCCAAGGTCGCCCGCGTCTACGAGGCGCTGCTCGCGGAAGGCGCCGATCCGGCGCGCTTCGAGGGCGTCCATGCCCCGATCGGCCTCGATATCGGGGCCGTGACGCCGCAGGAGATCGCCGTGAGCATCCTGGCTGAGCTCATCGCGGTGCGCCGCGGCAAGGCGCAGACGCCAGCGCTCGCCGCCGCCTCGCTGAAGTGGACGCCCAAGCTCCTCCGTGAGCCGGCCGCCCGATGACCCCGGCACCCTCTGGTATACTCGTTTAGCAGTCTCAGGCTGCGAGTGCCAGACTCATGACTCCAGGTCCTCTCTCCGAACGCACCCGGCGCGTGCTGGCCGTCCTCGTCCGGGAGTACATCGATTCCGGCGAGCCGGTGGCCTCGGCCACGGTGTGCCGCCGGGCCGGACTGGGCGTGTCGTCGGCGACCGTGCGGAACATCCTGGCGCAGCTCGAGGACATGGGCTACGTCAGCCAGCCGCACACGTCGGCTGGCCGCATCCCCACCGACCTCGGCTACCGCTACTACGTCGACATGCTGCTCGACACCCGGCGCGCCACCCGCGACGTCACCACCGTCGAGGCGCGGCTGCGCGAGCAGGCCGGCGACGCGCCGCTCTTCGACCAGCTGCTGTCGAGTGCGTCGCACGTGATTTTCGAGGTGTCGCACCACGTCGGCTTCGCCATCGCGCCGTCGGGTCAGCAGGCGATCTTCCAGCGCATCGAGTTCGTGCCGATCTCGGACAGCCGCGTGCTGGTGGTCACCGTGGCGCGCGGCAACCACGTCTCGCAGAAGGTCGTCGACCTGAGCGAGCCGATCGATCCGTCGGCCCTCACCCAGGCCGCCAACTACCTCAATGCCGAGTTCGCCGGCCTGCCGCTGGCCGAAGTGCGCCAGCTGGTGCTGGCGCGCCTCGAGCAGGAACGCACGCTCTACGATCGGCTGCGGGCCGTGGCCCTGCAGCTCGCCCGCACCACGCTCGAGAGCATCGATTCGCCGTCGTCGGTGCACATCGACGGCGCCTCGTCGCTCGCCGACACCCACGACGCGCCCGCCGTGTCGCTGTCGACGCTGCACACGCTGCTGCGCATGGTCGAGGAGAAACAGCGCCTGGTCCAGCTGCTCGACGCCTATCTCGATGGCCCGGGCGTCGCGGTCGTCATCGGCGGCGAGCACCAGGATCCGCAGCTGCGCGGCTGCAGCCTCGTCGTCGCCAAGTACGGCGACGGCGCCCGGCGCGGCGCCGTGGGCGTGATCGGACCGACGCGCATGCACTACTCGCGCGCCATCAATGTCGTGGACGGCGCGGCGGCCGCGGTCGCCCGGTTCCTCCGCGACCAGAACTAGATTCCGGTCCTCGGACCTCCCAATACCGCCATGAGTGACACACCGCTGTCCGACGTCCCGCCGGCCGATGCCGCGGCCGACGCCCCGACCTCCGCGCTGCAGCAGGAACGCGACGCCCTCTACGATCGCCTGCTGCGCACGACGGCCGAGTTCGACAATTTCAAGAAGCGCACCGAGCGCGAGCGCCGCGAGTTCGCCGACTGGGCCGCCGCCGATCTCATCGGCGACGTGCTGTCGGTGGTCGACGACTTCGAGCGCGCGCTGGCCGTGGCGGCGCCGCCGGAGGCGCAGAAGTTCCGCGAAGGCATCGAGCTCATCCACCGCCAGCTGATGGAGACGCTGAAGAAGCGCGGCGTCACGCCGCTGCTGGTCGTCGGCGTCGACTTCGATCCGCAGCTGCATCAGGCCGTCGCCTACGACGAGACGCCGGGGGCGCGCGACGGCGAGGTGGTCGGCGAGCTGCGTCGCGGTTACCGTCTCGGCGAGAAGCTGCTTCGTCCCGCGCTCGTCCGCGTGGCCAAGGCATCGTGAGCGCGCGCGACTACTACGAGGTGCTCGGCGTCGCCCGCGACGCCAGCGAGAGCGACATCAAGAGCGCGTACCGCAAGCTCGCGCTCAAGAACCACCCCGATCGCAATCCGGGCGACAAGGCGGCCGAGGAACGCTTCAAGGAAGCGGCGGAAGCCTACGCCGTGCTCGCCGATCAGGAGAAGCGCGCCCGCTACGACCGCTTCGGGCACGCCGGTGTGACCGGCGCGGCCGGCGGCGGCCAGGGCTTCGATCCGACCGTCTTCACCGGGTTCGAGGACATCCTCGGCGGCCTCGGCGACATCTTCGGCTTCGGCGACGTGTTCGGCGGCGGGCGTCGCCGCAGCGGCCCGCAGCGGGGCGCCGACCTGCGCTACGACCTCGAGATCACGTTCGATCAGTCGGCCAAGGGCGCCGAGACCACGATCCAGATTCCGCGCCACGAGACCTGCGGCACGTGCAGCGGATCGGGCGCCGCGCCCGGCACGCAGGCGACGACGTGCGGCCAGTGCCGCGGGTCCGGGCAGATCCGCTTCCAGCAGGGCTTCTTCACCATGGCCCGCACGTGCGGCACCTGCCGCGGCAGCGGCAAGGTGATCGCCTCGCCGTGCAAGACCTGCCGCGGCGAGGGCCAGGTCGAGCAGCAGAAGAAGCTCTCGGTGAAGATTCCGGCCGGCATCGCCTCGGGCCAGCGCCTGCGCCTCTCGGGCGAGGGCGAAGGCGGCATGCGCGGCGGCCCGCCCGGTGATCTCTACGTCGTCATCTTCGTGCAGGACGACGAGCGCTTCACCCGCGATGGCAACGACCTGCACGCGTCGACCGACGTGTGGTTCACGACGCTGGCGCTCGGCGGCGAGATCCAGGTGCCGGGCATCGACGGCCAGCACGCGCTGAAGATCCCCGAAGGCACCGTCACCGGATCGGTGTTCCGTCTCAAGGGCAAGGGCATGCCCGACGTCTCGGGCCGCGGCAAGGGCGATCTGATGATCACCGTCCGTGGCACCACGCCGTCGTCGCTGAGCAAGGACCAGCGCAAGCTGCTCGAGCAGCTCGCCGCCACGTTCGATCCCGACAACCAGGGCGAGAACCGCGACGAGGACAAGGGCCTCTTCGGGAAGGTGAAGGACATCTTTGGCTGAGGCGCGCACCTGGCCGGCG
Source organism: Vicinamibacterales bacterium (assembly GCA_046331325.1). Classification (GTDB taxonomy): domain Bacteria; phylum Acidobacteriota; class Vicinamibacteria; order Vicinamibacterales; family UBA2999; genus CADEFD01. The sequence goes on from JAXLRB010000003.1 coordinate 22,132, forward strand.
CTCGAGATCCGCTCGGACGACGTCGACACGACGGGCGACCTCGGCGGCCTGCTCTCCGCCGTGCTCGCCGACTTCCAGCCGCTGGCGATTCAGGATCTCATTCCCCCGCCGCTGCCCCCGGGCGGACTGTGGGATCCGACGGCACCGCCGCCACCCGAGCCGCCGCCCACGGCGATTGCGTGGCGCGTCTGTTTCGCGGATCAACCCACCCGCGATGCCGCGCTCGCGGCCGTCGCGGCGCAGACGCTCGACGGCGTCACCACCGCCGCGGTGGATCTGCCCGACGACGACTGGGTGGCGAAGAGCCAGGCGTCGCTCACGGCCGTGCATGCCGGCCGCTTCATCGTGGCCCCGCCGTGGGACCTCCCCGCCGCCACGCCCGACGGCGTGCAGGTGATCGTGATCGAGCCGTCGATGGGCTTCGGCACCGGCCACCACCAGACGACGCGCCTCTGCCTCGCGGCGATGAGCACGCTGGACCTCGCCGGCCGCACGGTGCTGGATCTCGGCACGGGATCCGGCGTGCTGGCGATGGCGGCGTCGCTGCTCGGCGCCAGCGACGTGCGCGGCGTCGACATCGACGCCGATGCCATCGCCGCCGCCGTGCGGAGCGCGGCGCTGAACGTCCTGCCGACGCCCGTGGCGTTCGACACCGCGGACGTGTTCGTCACGCCGCCGGCACCGGCCGAGGTCGTGCTGGCGAACCTGACGGGCGCGATGCTGATCCGCTCGGCGCGCGAGATCGCGGCCCTCACGGCCGCCGGCGGCACGCTCGTCATCAGCGGCTTCATGGCCTACGAGCGACCCGGCGTCGAGGCCGCGCTCGACGCCTTCGACGTCACCGCCCGCAGCCAGGAAGACGAATGGTGCGCGGCGGTGCTGCGCCGGCGCTGAGCCCTACTTCACGGCGCGCTGCTGCCCCTTGGCGCGACGTTCGTTCCAGCTGTCGACCAGCCGCCGAAGCTCCTTGATCGGCTCGGGGCTGTCGTCGACCTGCAGGCGCAGCACGGTGTCGTTGTTCAGCCACACCCCCTGCCCCTTGCCGACGATCAGGATCGCCGCCGACTGCATGCCGCGCTTGTCGCCGCCCGCGACCTGACCGGCCTCGATCGCCGCGGTGAGGCGATTGGAGAGATGCCCGGTGGTCGACTCGAACGCGCGCACCATCTCGCTCACCACCGCCGGCCCGGCGAGGATGTTGCCTTGCGCCGTGCAGTACTTGCCAGTCTTGCCGCCGGCCCACTCGGTGGCCTGCGGGCCGGTAAAGGTGGCGACCTCGCCTTGCTGGTTGATCACGGCGAACTGGCGTCCCTGTTTGGTCCAGCCCTTCGGCTCGGGATCCGGATCGGAGTCCCAGATCGCCTTCAGAATCGCGGCCGGCGCCATTCCGGCGCGCAGCAGCGCGATCGCCTTCGGCCCGTAGCTCACGTCGACGATCGCCTGCGAAGCGGCCGCGCCCACACCGGCCTCGGCCCACAGCACGCCGTTGCCAACCGAGAACACGCGCGACTGCACGGCGCCCCCGACCTCACCGGTCGCGGGATCGAACCCGAGAATCGAGAACGTCGCCACCGGATCCGGCATGCCGGGCACGCGCGTCTGCGCCGTCAGGTCGTCGGTCTTCGCCACGGTCACCGCCGCCGCGGCCGCGCCGGCCGCCATCGTCTTCGCCCACTCGCGTCGTGTCATCGCCTCGTCTCCTCGTCGTCAGTCGTCCCGCCACACGGCCTGGCACGCCGCCATCGCCACCGCCGGCGCCGTCTCGGCGCGCAGGATGCGCCCGCCCAGGCGCACCGCGATCCATCCCGCGGCCCGTGCCGCCGCCACTTCCGCGGCCGTCCATCCGCCCTCCGGGCCGATCGCCAGCGTGACGGCGGCGGGCGCCGCGACGTCGGCGATGGCGACGGCCTCGCCGCATCCCGGTTCGACCAGCAGCAGACGGAGGCCGGTCGTCCCGCCGATGAGCGCGTCGAACGACACCGGCCCGTGCACGGTCGGCACGACGGCGCGTCCCGACTGCTTCGCCGAGGCGACGGCGATCCGCGCCCAGCGCTCCGTGCGCCGGCCGCGATCGAGCGCCGCCAGCGACGTCTCACTCCGCGCGGCGACGAATGGCCGTACTTCCGCCGCGCCGAGCATCACCACGTCGCGCACCGCCTCGTCCATGCCGTCGGCCTTGAGCGCCGCCAACGCCACGGTGCAGGCGATGCGCGCTTCGGACACCGGCGTCGAGACCGCGTCGAGTGACACCGTCACCGACGCCTTCCCGGCCGTCCGAATCGTGCCGTGCCACTCGTGGCCGCGGCCGTCGAACACGCGCACCTCGGCGCCGGCGCCGAGCCGCCGCACGCGCACGAGATGTCCGGCCTCGTCGGCGTCGAGCGCGATCGTCTCGCCCACCGCGTTGGCATCCGGTGCGTAGACCCGCGGGATCACGAGCGGATTATAGAACCGCGCAACGCCCCGTCGGCGCGTGAGTCCATCGTCTATACTTCCTCGCGGATGTTCTTTCGCGACCAGGTGGTCGGCAAGTACAAGATCCTGGCGCCGCTCGGCAGCGGGGGCTTCGGCACCGTGTTCCTCGCCGAAGACACCTGGATCGACAAGAAGGTCGCGCTGAAAGTGCCGCACCGGCAGAGTCTCGATTTCGGAGAGCTGCTGCGCGAGCCCCGCCTCCTGGCCACGCTGAGCCATCCGAACATCGTCACGGTGCTCACGGCCGAGCGCATCGACGACGTCTTCTTCATCGTGATGGAGTACGTCGCCGGCGAGACCCTCGAGGCGATCTCGGATCGCGAGGGCGCGCTCGACCTGCACCGCGCGCTCGACTTCGCCTGCCAGATCTGCAACGCCGTCGACCACGCGCACAGCCAGGGCATCATCCACCGCGATCTCCGGCCGGGTAACGTGATCGTGACCGAGAGCGGCATCGCCAAGGTGGCCGACTTCGGCACCTCGCGCTTCCTCGAGATCGCCGCGCACGGCACGACCGTGATCGGCAGCCCGCCCTACATGGCGCCGGAGCAGTTCCACGGCAAGGCGGTGTTCGCGTCGGACGTCTACTCGCTCGGCGTCACGATGTACCAGCTGCTCACCGGGCGCCTGCCGTACGAGTCGCCGGCGCCGTCCGACATCGAGAAGCTGATGCGTGGCGAGCTGACGAGCTCGCCGCGGCTGGTCAACCCCAAGATCCCGAAGGTCGTCGCCGACATCGTGCTGAAGGCGATGGCGCCCGACCTCACCGAGCGCTACGCCCGCGCCCACGACCTGCTCGACGCCATCCTGGCGGCGCGACCGGCCGCCCTGGGGCGCCGGCCCTGGCCGGCCGCCGGCAGCGGCGCCGCCCGCGACGAGGAGCGCGACATCCGTGAGCGGCTGCGGGCCCGCGAGACCCCGCCGTCGCGGTTCTGCTGGCATTGTGGCAAGCCGTTGCACGCCCGCGCCGCGACCTGCCCGTTCTGCGGCGAGAAACAATAGCCCCGGCCGCCGCGGCCTGCAGCGGCCCGCCGGCCCGGCCGATACGCTGACCGAGCGGGCCACGGTTTCCCCAGGCCTGCACGGACTGGCATGGACATCAACCAACTGCTGCGCGACGCCACCGAGCTGGGTGCTTCCGACGTCCACCTCAAGGTCGGCAACTACCCCGTCGTTCGCGTGAACGGCCAGCTGCGGCCGCTCACCACCGACATCCGCCTCGACCACGAGGCGCTCGTGACCATGGCGGCCACGATCATGTCGGCCAACCAGCGCCAGCGGTTCAAGGACGCCCAGGAGCTCGACCTCGCCTACAGCGTGGCCGGCCTGGGTCGCTTCCGCTGCAACGTCTTCCAGCAGCGCGGCACCATCGGCATCGTCCTCCGCGTCATCCCGATGGGCGTGCGCACGTTCGACGAACTCGACCTGCCGCCGGTGCTGCGCAGCATCGCCGACGAGCAGCGCGGCCTGGTCCTGGTGACCGGCACCACCGGCAGCGGCAAGAGCACGACGCTGGCCGCCATGATCGACCACATCAACAACACGCGCGACACGCACATCATCACGATCGAAGACCCGATCGAGTACCTGCATCGCGACAACCTGTCGATCCTGAACCAGCGCGAGATCGGCAGCGACACCCGCTCGTTCGCGCACGCCCTGCGCAGCGCCCTGCGTCAGGATCCGGACGTCATCCTCGTCGGCGAAATGCGCGACATGGAGACGATCGAAACGGCGCTGCACGCCGCGGAAACCGGCCACCTCGTCTTCTCCACCCTGCACACGCTCGACGCGACGGAGACCATCAACCGCGTGATCTCGGTGTTCCCGCCGCACCAGCAGAAGCAGATCCGCCTGCAGCTGGCCTCGGTGCTGAAGGCGGCCGTGGCGCAGCGCCTGATCCCGCGCGTCGACGGCCAGTCGCGCGTGCCGGCCGTGGAGGTGCTCATCGCCACGCCGTTCGTGCGTGACTGCATCGTCGACAAGGAGAAGACGCACCTCATCAAGGGCGCCATCGCCCAGGGCACGTCGCAGTACGGCATGCAGACGTTCGACCAGTCGATCTTCAGCCTGTTCACGCAGGGCCTCGTGACCTACGAAGAGGCGCTGCGCTGGGCCTCGAACGTCGACGAGTTCAAGCTCAAGGTGCAGGGCATCTCGACCACCGCCGACATGTCGCGCGACCAGATGGCGGCCACCGTTCTCGGCCGCGCCAAGGCGGCCGCGGCCGCCGCCGCCGAGCCCGTCAGTGCGCCCCCGGAAATCACGCGCTTCGGCGGCTGATCGCCCCCCGCTCACGCGGGCCGAGGCGCGCACGCTGGCCCTGGGCTGGCTGGGCCTGCGCGAGCTGTCGCGCGCCCAGGTGCGGCAGCGGCTCGTCCGGCGCGGCGTCGACACCGAGACCATCGACGCGCTGATCGATGAACTCGTGGCGCTGGGCGCCCTCGACGAAGCACGGCTGGCGCGTGCCGCCGCGCGGCTCGAGACCACCATCAAGGGCCGCGGACCGGCGCGCACGCGGGCCCGCCTGAAATCGCTGGGCCTGCCGTCCGCCACGGTCGATGCGGCCGTCGACGCCACGCTCGAGGACGTGGATCTCGACGCCCTGCTCGATCGCGCGCTCGAGAAGCGCCTGCGCGGCCTGCCGCCCGGCCGCCTCGAGCCCGCGGCCGTGCGCCGCGTGGTCGGCGCCATGGTGCGCCAGGGCTTCGCGGCCGGCCCGGTCTTCGCCCGCCTCAGGAAACGCGGCGCCGACGTCCCCGACGACGCCGAGTGATCGCGCAGCGGCTCGCGGCTCGCGTGACGTTCTAGCCCCTAGCCCCTGGCCCCTGGCCCCTAGTACCATGTCTCTGATGCATCCGAACGAAATTCGCCGGTCGTTCCTCGACTACTTCGCGTCGCACGGTCACGCCATCGTCGCCAGTTCGCCGCTCGTCCCCCACGACGACCCCACGCTGCTCTTCACCAACGCGGGGATGAACCAGTTCAAGGACGTGTTCCTCGGCCGCGAGTCGCGCGCCTACACGCGGGCGACCACGTCGCAGAAGTGCATGCGTGTCAGCGGCAAGCACAACGACCTCGAGAACGTCGGCCCGTCGCTGCGGCATCACACGTTCTTCGAGATGCTCGGCAACTTCTCGTTCGGCGACTACTTCAAGCAGGACGCCATCGCGCTCGCCTGGAACCTGCTCACCGAGGTGTGGGGCCTGCCGAAGGATCGGCTGCGCGTCACCATCTTCAAGGGCGAGCCCGGCATCCCGCGCGACGACGAAGCCTACGCCCGCTGGCGCGACTTCGTGCCCGCCGAGCACATCGGCGAACTGGGCGCGAGCGACAACTTCTGGGCCATGGGCGACACCGGCCCCTGCGGCCGCTGCTCCGAGATCTACATCGATCGCGGCCCCGGCCTCGCCGGCACCGGCGACTTCATCACCGACGTCACGTCCGGCAGCGAGCGCTTCGTCGAGATCTGGAACAACGTGTTCATGGAGTTCGATCGCTCGGCCGGCGGCGTGCTGACACCGCTGCCCGCGCCCTCGATCGACACCGGCATGGGGCTCGAGCGCATCTCGGCGGTGATGGCCGGCACCACCTCGAACTACGACACCGCGCTCTTCACGCCGATCCTCGACGCCATCGGTGCGCTGGCCGGCCGCCGGCACGGCGGCACCATGGAGCAGGGCGACGTGTCGATGCGCGTGATCGCCGATCACCTGCGCGCGATGACCTTCCTCATCGCCGACGGCGTCGTGCCCTCCAACGAGTGGCGCGGCTACGTGCTGCGCAAGATCATGCGGCGCGCCATGCGCCACGGCCGCAAGATCGGACTGGAATCGGCGTTCCTGCACGGCCTGGTCGACGTGCTGGTCGGCGAAATGGCCGGCGCCTATCCCGAGCTGGCCGCCGGACGCGACGCCATCACCAAAGTGGTGCGCCAGGAAGAGGAACGCTTCGGCGCGGTGCTGGCCGAGGGGCTGCCCCGCCTCGAGAAGGCGATGGCCGCGGCCGGCCCCGGCGGCCGCATCCCCGGCGACGCCGCGTTCTCGCTCTACGACACCTTCGGCATGCCGTTCGACTTCATCGAGGACACGGCGGCCACCCAGGGACTCACCGTCGACACCGAGGGCTTCCAGACGCGCATGGCGGCGCAGCGCGAGCAGGCCCGCAAGCACAGCGCCTTCGGCAGCGCGAAGAAGGCCGACCTCCCCGCTGAATCGCGGGCGGCCCTGGCCTCGATCACCGAGACGTTCCTCGGCTACGAGCGCGAGACCGGCGACGCCACGCCGATCGTGGCGCTGCTCGACGCCGACTTCGTCACCGTTCCCGAGCTGCCCACGAGCAGCGCCGGCTTCGTCGTGCTGGCCGCCACGCCGTTCTACCTCGAGGCCGGCGGCCAGGTGTCCGACACCGGCGTGCTGCGCGGGAAGAGCGGCGTGGAGTCGCGTGTCGTCGACGTCGTGCGCCTCGGCGCCGGCCTGCCGCGCGCCCATCGCGTCGAGACCGCCGAGACGCTGCGCGTCGGCGACCCGGTGGTGGCGGAGGTCGATCACGCGCGCCGCGCCGCGATCCGCCGCAACCACACCGCCACGCACCTGCTGCAGTCGGCCCTGCGCGAGACGCTGGGCGGACACGTGCGCCAGGCGGGCTCGCTCGTGGCGCCCGACCGTCTGCGCTTCGACTTCGTGCACGGCGGCGCCGTGGCGCCCGACGAGCGGCAGCGCATCGAACGCCTCGTCAACGACGCGATCCTGAAGAACGAGCCCGTCAACACCCAGATCAAGGACACCGAGCAGGCGATTGCCGACGGCGCCACCGCGCTCTTCGGCGAGAAGTACGGCGATCGCGTCCGCGTGGTGGCCGTGGGCGACGGCCGCTTCAGCACCGAGCTCTGCGGCGGCACGCACGTGCGGGCCACCGGCGACATCGGCCTGCTGGTGGTCACCGAGGAATCGGGCGTCGCCGCCGGCGTGCGCCGCGTCGAGGCGCTCACCGGCACCGCGGCCCTCGCTCACCTGCGCGAGGCGCAGGCGCAGTTGCAGCGCGCGTGCGACGCCGCGCATGCCGCGCCCGACCAGCTGGCCCAGAAGATCGAGCAGCAGGCGGCACAGCTGGCGAAGGCGCTCAAGGAGGTCCGCGAGCTGAAGACCGCGGCGGCGCTCGGCGCCGGCAGCGGCGAGGGCGACAGCGGACAGTTCCAGGTGGGCGACTTCACCGTGGTGGTGCGCCAGGTGGCGGATCTCGATCGCGAGGCGCTGCGGTCGCTGGCCGACCTCACCAAGTCGAAGATGAAGGAAGGCGTGGTGTTCCTGGCGGGACCGACCGCCGAGGGCCGCGTGTCGATGGTGGCGTCGTCGACGCCGGGTGCCGCGAAGAAGGCGGCCGCCGGCGCGCTCGTGAAGCACCTGGCGCCGATCGTCGGCGGCGGGGGCGGCGGGCGCCCCGATTTCGCCGAAGCCGGCGGCAAGGATCCGGCGAAGATCGCGGATCTGCTCACCGCGGCACGGACGCACATCGAATCGCTGCTGCGCGGCTAATGCGACGGGCGCCGGGGCCCGATATAGTCAAGGGGACGTGTGCCCGTTCGGGCGGCTCCCCCGCAGTCACCCGGCGATGTCGAGAGCTCCGCTCGTCCTCGTGGCCCTCGCGGCCCTCCTCCTCGCGCCCTGCCGCGTCGAGGCGCAGATCTACCTGTGGCGCGATGCCGACGGGCGGATGGTGCTCTCCGATACCCCGCGCGCCGATGGCGGCGCCATCCAGAAGACCTTCCCGGTGGAAAAGGCCCGCGGCGGCCTGCGCGTCACCCGCCCGCCCGACACCAGATCGGCGCGCTTCGACGGCCTGATCGACGAGCACGCCTCGCAGCACGGCGTCGACCCGGATCTCGTGCGCGCCGTGATCCAGGTGGAATCCGCCTTCAATCCCCTCGCCGTCTCGAACAAGGGCGCGATGGGCCTCATGCAGCTGATGCCGGCCACGGCCACCGCGTTCGGCGTCGCCAACCCCTTCGACCCGGCCCAGAACATCGGCGGCGGCGTCCGCTACCTGAAGCAGCTGCTCTCGAAGTACGACCAGAAGGTCGAGCTGGCCCTGGCCGCCTACAACGCCGGTCCGGGCGCGGTCGATCGCTACGGTCAGCAGGTGCCGCCTTACCGCGAGACGCGGGACTACGTGCAGCGCATCACGAAGGTGAAGCCCGGCACGACGGCGGCGCCGAAGCCGGCGACCCGCATCTACCGGTGGGTGGAGGTCGTCGACGGCCGCGAGGTTATCCGCTACTCCGACCGGCCCCAGCCCGGGGTCAGCCCCTCGCCCGACAGCCGCTAGCTGTGGTATTCTTCGACTTTTGGTGCAGTCTACCCGGTAGAGGTTTGTACACGTGGCGAAGAGAAACAAGTCGGCCCTGAAGGCCCACCGTCAGAATGTCGTCCGTCGCGCCCACAACCGCGACCTGCGTGCCGCCCTGCGCACCGGCCTCAAGGCCATCCGCGCGGCGCTCAACACCGGCAACATCGACGATGCCAAGGCCCTGCTGAGCAAGACGAGCTCGCTCGTCGACAAGATGGCCGGCAAGGGCATCATCCACAAGAACACGGCCGGCCGCTACAAGTCGCGCATCGCGGCGAAGCTCAAGCCCAAGGCCGCCTAGCACCCCCGCCGGGCGCCCCAGGGGCGCCCGTGCACACCTCCACCAGCAGCTTCTCGAGCACGTAGCGCGGCTCGCCGCGCGACGTCTTCACCGCCAGATCGGCCTCGAGCACGCCCCGCAGCGCCGTTCGCGCCCGGCTGTCGGGCCTGAGGCGAATCACCGCGGCGCGAATCTGTCCGAGCAGCATCGGCGGCGGCGCCCCGCCATCGAGCAGCACCGACAGCTCACGCAGCGCCCCCGCCGCGTTCCCCGCCCAGATCGCCTTGCCCAGGGCGAAGTCCTCGCCAGGTTCCTCCACCGGCGCCACCACGTCGCGCACGTCCTGCGCGGTGATCTTCCCGGCCGTGGCCGCGTACAGCACCAGCTTGTCGACCTCGGCGCGCAACCGCGACAGCGACAGGCCCGTCGCTTCGATGAGCGCGCGTACGGCGGGCGCGTCTATCGTCATCTCGTCCTGATCGAGGCGGCCCTGCAGCCAGCGGGCGGCGTCCTCGGCGCTGTCGAGCGTGCCGCAGTCGACCAGCGTGGCGTGCTGCAGCAGGAGTTTGCTGATGCGGCGGCCGCGGTCGAGCGACGGCGCATCGATGACGAGCGTCGTGAGCGGCTCGGGCGCGGCCACATAGGCTTCGAACTCCTCGGCCGGCGTTGCCGACCGCGCCCGCTTCTTCCCCGCGGCCGCCACCGGCTCCGGCGCCTCGTCGTCCTTCACGCGCTTCGGCGCCAGCAGCGCGTCGGCGTCGTGCAGCAGGATGACGCGCCGCGGCGACATCATCGGCAGCGTGCGCGCGGTGACGAGAATCTGCGACAGCATGGCGTCGCGGGCATCGGCGTTGGTGGCGTCGCGGCCGTGGAACACGGCGACGTTGAAGGCCTGCAGGCCCTCGTCGACCAGACCGAGGAATGCCTGGCCCAGTTCCAGGCGCGACGGTGCGTCGTCGCTCTCGAGCAGGTACAGCGGCGCGGCATCGCCTTTCGCGAGCGTCGCACGAACCTTGGCGGGCGTCAGCGTCGGCACGTCAGAACGCTTCCATGATCGCGCTGACCACCGAGCGCGCGAAGTCGGTGGTGAGACGGTCGACGGCAGCGCGTTCCTGGTCGATGAAGGCCCCGGCGCCGGCCGTGGCCGCCACCTGCGCGCTCGCCGCGCTGGCCAGGTCGTACTCGTCGGTGAAGCTGAGCGACGGGTTCTCCCACAGCACCTTCTGCTGCCGGGCGTCGGAGAACGACACGCTGATGATCACGGTGAAGCGATAGCGCGAGGCCTGCTGGCTCTGGTTGAAGCCGGCCGGCGCCAGCCCGATGCTGACCACGTCGCCGCGGACGACGCCGTCGACCCCCGTATCCGTCGGCAGCACCTGATAGCGCCCGCGGCTCTGGAACTCGACGCGCACCTTCTCGGTGAAGAGCTGCTCCATCGGCGAGTACGGCGTGCGGTTGCCGAACATCGGGACGCCGAGTGTCCGGATGTAGTCGGGCAGGAACGAGCCCCGACCGGCCAGCGAGTACCCGCAGGCGCCGAGGGACAGCGAGGCGCCCGCGGCCGAGCAGGCCGAGCACCTGGCGGCGCGGCAGCGCCGCCCCCGGGACCCGCGCCCCGAGTCCCGAGCCCCGCGGCCTCATCCCACCACCACCGACACGAGCCGTCGGCCCGGCGCCACGACCACCTTCTTCACGGTCTTCCCCGCCACGTGCGGCACGACGCCCGGGTCGGCCAGTGCCGCCGCCTCGAGTTCGGCGTCGCTGATGTCAGGGCGCACCGACAGGCGCCCGCGCACCTTGCCGTTCACCTGCACCGGCACGACGAGCGCCTCGGCCTTCGCGGCCTCCTCGTCGACCACCGGCCAGCGCGCGGCGCCCAGCCCGGCCGCGTGGCCGTAGTGCTCCCACAGTTCTTCGGCCGTGTGCGGTGCGAACGGCGACAGCAGCACCACCAGCGCCTCGATGGCCTCGCGCGCCACCGCCCCGCCCTGCGGCGTGGCCGACGCCTTCTGCGCGTCGGTGAAGAGATACAGATCGTTCACGAGCTCCATCATCGCGGAGATCGCCGTGTTCATCTGCTTGCGGACGTCGATGTCGGCGGTGACGCGACGAATCGTGTCGTGCGTCTTGCGGCGCAGCGCGCGTTCCTCGGCGGTGAGTGCCGCCACGTCCATCGGCCCGGCCGCCACCGCCTGGTCGCGCCACTGATCGGCCACACGCCACACACGCGCCAGCCAGCGGAACATGCCGTCGAGACCGGCATCGCTCCACTCCACTTCCTTCTCCGGCGGGGCGACGAACATCACGTAGCTGCGGAGCGCGTCGGCGCCGACCTTCTGCAGCATGGTGTCGGGGTCGACGACGTTGCCCTTCGACTTCGACATCACGTTGCCGTCCTTCAGCACCATGCCCTGCGTGAGCAGGTGCGTGAAGGGCTCGCTGTGATCCACCATGCCGAGGTCGCGGAACACGCGCGCGAAGAAGCGCGAGTAGATCAGGTGCAGGATGGCGTGCTCGACGCCGCCCGAGTAGAAGTCGACCGGGCACCAGTACTTCACCGCCGCCGGATCGAACGGCAGGCGGTCGTTCTTCGCGTCGGCGAAGCGGTAGAAGTACCACGACGAGTCGACGAAGGTGTCCATGGTGTCGGTCTCGCGACGCGCCGGCCCGCCGCACTTCGGGCAGGTCGCGTTCACGAACTCGGGCACGTGCGCCAGCGGCGAGTCGCCGCGGCCGGTGAACTCGGCCACCTTCGGCAGCATCACCGGCAGCTGGTCGTCGGGCACCGGCACGACGCCGTCGACCGGGCAGTGGATCATCGGGATCGGCGTGCCCCAGTAGCGCTGGCGCGAGATGCCCCAGTCCTTCAGGCGGAACTGCACGGTGCCTTCGCCGAAGCCGCGGGCCTTCGCCTCGGCGGTCATCTGCTGACGCGCCGCCGCCGACGTGAGGCCGTCGTACGGGCCCGAGTGCACCACCGTGCCCTCGTCCTCGACGGCGCCGCTCATCGTGGCGGGATCCGGCACGGTGCCGTCCGCCGTGCGGATCACCGGCAGGATCTCGAGGCCGTACTTGCGCGCGAACTCGAAGTCGCGCTGGTCGCCGTGCGGCACGCCCATCACCGCGCCGGTGCCGTACTCGCCCAGCACGAAGTTGGCGACCCAGATCGGCACGCGGGCGCCGTTGAACGGGTTGATCGCGTAGGCGCCCGTGAAGACGCCTTCCTTCCCTGCTTCACCGGAGATGCGCGCGGTGCGATCCTGGCCGCGATAGCGCTGCGCCTCGGCCAGCACCGCGGTCTGGCCGGTCATCTCGACGAGACGGGCGACCAGCGGATGCTCGGGCGCCAGGGTCAGGAACGTGGCGCCGTAGATCGTGTCGATGCGCGTCGTGAAGACCTCGACGCCCTCCGGCACGCCCTCGATCGCGAACCGGACACGCGCGCCTTCCGAGCGCCCGATCCAGTTGCGCTGCATCGTCAGCACCTTCTCGGGCCACGAGCCGAGGCCGTCGATGCCCTGCAGCAGGTCGTCGGCGTAGGCGGTGATGCGGAAGAACCACTGCTCGAGGTCCTTCTCGACCACGAGCGTACCGCAGCGCCAGCAGGCGCCGTCGATCACCTGCTCATTGGCGAGCACGGTCTGGCAGCTCGGGCACCAGTTCACGGTGGATCGGCGGCGGTAGGCCAGGCCGCGCTCGAACATGCGCGTGAACAGCCACTGGTTCCAGTGGTAGTAGTCGGGCATGCAGGTGGCCAGCTCGCGCTCCCAGGCGTAACTGATGCCGAGCCGCTGCAGCTGGCCCTTCATGTGGGCGATGTTCGCGAGCGTCGACGTCTCGGGGTGGATGCCGCCCTTGATCGCCGCGTTCTCGGCCGGCAGGCCGAAGGCGTCCCAGCCGAATGGATGCAGCACGTTGAAGCCCTGCAGCCGCTTCAGGCGCGCCACCACGTCGCCGATGATGTAGTTGCGGACGTGACCGACGTGCGCGTGCCCCGAGGGATACGCGAACATCTCCAGGCAGTAGAACTTCGGCTTCGACGGGTCTTCGACGACCTCGAACGCGCGAGCGTCGCGCCAGCGCTGCTGCCACTTGGTGTCGAGATCCTGCGGATGATAGTCAGGCACGGGTATAGGCCGGGAAACGTGCGGCAGGAAGCGCCGCCCTTGGAATTCTAGCAGCCGGAGACGCGGTCAGAGGCTGGACCAGTGCGCCGCCAGCGCCGCGCGGGCCGCCGCCGCGGTGGCGCGGCCACGGCCGCGGTCGCCGGCCAGCGTGGCACCGGCCGGGGGCGTGCCGCCACGCTCGAGCACGCCGAGCGTCGCGGTCAGCGACTGGCCCAGCGCCTCGAGGTCGTAACCGCCCTCGGTCACGAGCACCAGCCGCCCGCCGGCGTGGCGCTGCGCCAGGGCGTCGAGCTCGCCGGCCAGCGCCGCGAAGCCGCGCGCGGTCATGCGGCAGCCGCCCAGCGGATCCTGCTCATGCGCGTCGAAGCCCGCTGACACCAGCAGCAGCTCGGGCTGGAACTGCTCGAGGACGGGCAGCGCCACGGCCCGAAACGCCTCGTCGACGTCGGCGTCGCCGGCGCCGGCCTCGAGCGGCAGATTCACGGTGAAGCCCGCGCCCGCCCCACGCCCCACCTCGCCCGCCGCGCCGCTACCCGGGTAGTACGGGTACTGGTGACTCGACACGAACAGCACCGACGGGTCGTCGTAGAACATCGCCTGCGTGCCGTTGCCGTGGTGCACGTCGAAGTCGACGATCGCCACGCGCTGCAGGCCCTGCTCGCGTGCCCAGGCCGCGCCCACGGCGACGCTGTTGAACAGGCAGAAGCCCATCGCCGTCGCGGCCTCGGCGTGATGGCCCGGCGGCCGCACCAGCACCGCCGCCGGATCACCAGGCGCTGCCAGCACGTGGCCGGATGCCGTCGACGACGGCACCGGCCGCCAGTCGCGCGACGTCGTACGAATCGGGGCTGGTCGTCGTGTCGGGGTCCAGACGGATCGCCTGGCCCGACGTCTCGCGAATGGCGGCGACGTACTCGGGCGCGTGCACGAGCGCCAGCAGCGCGTCGTCGGCCATGGCGGGCTCCGAGAGATCGTGGCCGCGTGCCGCCCACTCGAGCGCCACCCGCCGCAGCACCTCGGCCCGCTCGGGTCGCTCCGGATGCCCCGGCGGCGTCAGATGATCCGCGAACCGCTCGCTGCTGAAGAGTCGCATCGCTCCGTCACCTTCCTGTCGACGCCGCGGCGAGCTGCGACGCGGTCGCCGCCTCGCAATCGCGCAGCCGCGCTTCCACATCCAGCCGTGCCCGTTCGAGCGCGGCGTCGTCGGCGTCGCGCGGCACGCGCATCGGCGCCCCGATCGTCAGCGCGACCAGCGACCACGGCTTCGGGATGTGCGTGCGGTCCCAGCTGCCGAGCGTCCACGCGCGGTCCGCCGCCGCGTGAATCGGCAGGATCGGATGGCCGGTGGCGCGCGCCAGCCACACGATGCCGGGATGCGCCACGCCTCGCGGACCGCGCGGGCCGTCGACCGTGAACGCCGCCGGCGCCGACGCGATCGAGCGCAGCAGGCTCCGCAGCGCTTTCGCTCCGCCGCGCGAACTCGAGCCGCGGGCGGCCCCGAAGCCGAAGCGGCGGATGATCCGCGCGATCCACTCGCCGTCGAAGTTCTCACTGGTCACGACGACGATGCCGCGATCGCGGAAGCACCACATGCCCGGCAGGATGTGGCCGTGCCACAGCGCCACGATGTAGCGTTCGCCCGCGGCGTCGAGCGCCGCGAGATGCTCATGGCCGGCGGTCCGGAACGTGACCGTGCGCCCGAGCAGCCCGAGGAGGGGCGCCCCGAGGCCGGCAATGGCGGCCAGTTCGGCGCGGCGGCGCCACGAGCGCTGCCACGCCGGCCGGGCGTCGTCGTGGACGTCGGCCGTCACATGCCGTCGTACTGCGGCCCCTCGCCGCCTTCGGGGGCCACCCACGTGATGACGCCGTAGGGATCCATGATGTCGCACGTCTTGCAGTGCACGCAGTTCGACGCGTTCAGCTGCAGTCGCTTGCCGCCGGCGCCGTTGTCGACCATCTCGTAGACGTTGGCCGGGCAGAACTTCACGCAGGGGTGGCCGTACTCGGGTCCGCACACCGAGTGGCACACGTCGGTCTGCACGCGCAGGTGCGGCGGCTGATCCTCTTCATGGTGCACGCCGGCGTAGTGCACGCTCGTCGCCTTGTCGAAGGTCAGCGCGCGATCGGGCGTGATGGCGTTCGACGCGGTGAGGACGTCGCGCTTCGCCATGCCGTAGTAGTCGCCCACGGGGCGCATCTGCGTGTGGCCGGCGTGGCCGTGCAGGTCTTCCGGCCACCAGCCGCCGGTGGCCATCGCCAGACCCGCGAACGCGCCGCCCACGTAGAGCCCGCCGCCGAACGCCTGGTGCACGTTGCGCACGGGATACAGCTCGCGCTTCACCGGCGAGGCATCGATCGCCGTCTTGTAGGCCGAGAGTCGCGCGTTCGAGACGTCGTCGGCGCGCACGGCGTCGAACGCCGTCTCGGCCGCCAGCATGCCGCTGCGCATCGCGAGATGGATGCCCTTCAGGCGCATCGAATTCACGAAGTTCGCGGCGTCTCCCACGATGAGCGCGCCATCGGTGTGCAGCCGCGGCTGGGTGTTCCAGCCGCCTTCGGGCAGCGCCTTGGCGCCGAAGCGCACGAGCTGTCCGCCTTTCAGGATGTCGGCGATGAACGGGTGCGTCTTGAAGCGCTGGAAGGCCGCGTGCGGATCGAGCAGGGGATCGCGATAGTCGAGCCCGACCACGAAGCCGATCGAGAGGCGTCCGCCCGGCAACGCGTAGATCCAGCTGCCGCCGAATTCCTCGGGCCGCAGCGGATAGCCGAGCGAGTGGATCACCGTGCCGGGCGCGAGGCGCCCTTCGGGGATGTCCCACAGTTCCTTCAGGCCGATGCCGAACTGCGCGGGATGGCTGCTGCCGAGCTGATGGCGGCGGATCAGCTCTTTCGTGAGGTGTCCGCGCACGCCATCGGCGAAGATCGTGACCTTGGCGCGGATGTCGGCGCCGGGCTCGACGGCGCCGCGCGGCTGTCCTGACTTGCCGATGCCGCGGTCGCCAGTGCGGACGCCGACGACGCGGCCGTCCTCGATGAGCACCGACTGGCCGGCGAAGCCCATGAAGAGATCGGCGCCGGCGGCCTCGACCTGCCCAGCCATCCACTTCACGAAGTGGCTGAGCGAGATGACGTAGTTGCCGTGGTTGGTGAACGGCGGCGGCGTGATCGGCAGGCGGAACTGGCCGGTGCGGCCGAGCAGGTACACGCTGTCGTTGGTGACCTCGCACGCCAGCGGCGCGCCCTTGGCCGCGAAGTCGGGGATGAGCTCCGACAGCGTGGAGGGGTCGAGCAGCGCGCCCGAGAGCGAGTGGGCGCCGGCTTCACGCGCCTTGTCGATCACGGCGATCGCCAGCGGCTCGCCGCCCTTCTGCTGCTGGAGCTGCGTGAGGCGCAGCGCGGCCGAGAGCCCGGCCGGGCCGGCCCCCACGATCAGGACATCGACGTCGAGGGTCTCGCGTTCCATGGTGCCGCGGCCTCCACGCCCGCGTGCCGCCGACGGGCGTTACGAACCGCCCAGCTCGGCGATGAGCGCCGGGGCGATCTCGAAGAGGTCGCCCTGGATCCCGTAGTCGGCCACTTCGAAGATCGGCGCTTCGGCGTCCTTGTTGATGGCGACGATCGTGCGCGAGCCCTTCATGCCGACGAGATGCTGAATCGCGCCCGAGATGCCGACCGCGACGTAAAGCTTCGGCGCCACGGTCTGACCCGAGCTGCCGATCTGGCGTTCCATCGGCAGCCAGCCGTTGTCGCAGATCGGCCGCGAGGCCGCCAGCTCGGCGCCGAACGCCTTCGCCAGCTTCTCGGCGAGGGCCACGTGTTCCTGCGCCTTGATGCCACGCCCCACCGCCAGGATGCGTTCCGCCTGCGACAGGTCCACCGCCGCCTTGGCCTCCTGGAACGGCGCCTCGGCCTGCTGGCGCAGCGCGCCGGCGTCGATGGTCGCCTGACGCGCCGTGACCGGCGCGCCCGCGCCCCTGGCCGCCGCGTCGGCGCGGTAGGCGCCGATCTGGAACGACACGAGGTGCGGCGCCGGGCCGCCGGCCGCCACCTCCGCCACGAGCTTGCCCTGGAACATCGGCCGCGTGAACACGGCCTGGCCGTCGCGCTGCGTGACGCTCGTGATGTCGGTGAGCAGTGTGCGGTCGATCTTCGCCGCCAGCACCGGGGCGAAGTCGCGCGTCTGGTAGGTGTGCGGGAAGCACACGTGCGAGGGCTGCAGCGTCGCGATCACCTCGGCCACGGCGGCCACGAAGGCGTCGGGCGTATAGCTGGCGAGCGCAGCGCTGGACACCGCCCACACCGCAGTGACATCGGCGGCCGCGAGTTCCTGCGCGGCGGCGGCGACTTCACCGCCGAACACCGCGATGGTGATCGGCGAGGCGCCGGCGGCCAGCACCTGCGCGGCGGCCACGGCTTCCCAGCTGGCGCGATTGAGGCGGCCGTCTTTCTGTTCGGCGACGACGAGGATCATAGGGCGCGCGCCTCCTCACGCAGCCGGCGGACGAGTTCCTTCGCGGCCTCGGCGGGCGAGCCGCCGATCATCGCGGTCTGCTTCGACTTCTGCGGCACGCTGAGCGACAGCACCGTGATGCGCGACGTCACCGGCGTCGACGGCGTCACCACGCGCAGCTCCTTCTTCTTCGCCGCCATGATGCCCTTGAGCGTGGCGTAGCGCAGCTGGTTGATGCCGCTCTGGATGGTGAGCAGCGCCGGCAGCGGCATCGAGACGTACTGGAACCAGCCACCCTCGAGCTCGCGCTTGGCGCGCAGGCGGCCGTCGGCGATCTGCACTTCCATGATGATCGTGGAGTGCGGGATCCCGAGCCGCTCGGCGAGCACCGGACCGAACTGGCCGTGCCCCTGATCGTCGGACTGCAGGCCGGTGAGCACGAGGTCGAAGCTCTCGGCCTTCACGGCTTCTGCCACGGCCACCGCGCCGGCCCAGGCGTCGGCGGTGCCGAGGGCGTCGTCCTGCACGTGAATGGCGCGGTCGGCGCCGCGAGCCAGCGCCTCGCGGATCACCTGCTGCACGCGGGCGGGGCCGGCCGAGACCACCACCACTTCCCCGCCGTGCTTCTCCTTCAGCCGCAGGCCCTCTTCGAGGGCGTAGGCGTCGGGCTCGTTCATCTCGTACGAGATGTCGGCATCGCGCACCCAGCGGCGATCGTCGGTGAGACGCGGCTGCCATTCGCGCGTCGGCACCTGCTTGATACAGACAGCAATCTTCATGATGCGTGGTGACGCGGCCGGCGCGGGCCCGGGCGCCTCACTCCTCGTAACGGCGGAGGACCAGTGCGGCGTTGGTGCCGCCGAACCCGAACGAGTTCGAGAGCACGTGCCGGATGGCCATGGGACGTGCCGTGTGCGGCACGTAATCGAGATCGCACTCGGGATCCGCCGAGTCGAGATTGATCGTGGGCGGCGCCACCTGGTGGTGGATCGCCAGCGCCGAGATGCCGGCCTCGAGGCCGCCGGCCGCGCCCAGCAGATGCCCCGTCATCGACTTGGTCGACGAGATGGCCAGCTTGTGCGCGTGCTCGCCGAACGTGCGCCGCAGCGCCAGCGTCTCGAGCTTGTCGTTGAACGGCGTCGACGTGCCGTGCGCGTTCACGTAGTCGATGTCGGAGGGCTGCACGCCGGCCTTCTTCAGTGCCCTGGTCATCACCCGCACCGCGCCGTCGCCGTCTTCCGACGGCGCCGTGATGTGGTAGGCGTCGCCCGACATGCCGTAGCCGATGATCTCGGCGTAGATGCGGGCCCCACGCGCCCGCGCGTGCTCGAGCTCCTCGAGGATGACGATGCCCGACCCTTCACCGATGATGAAGCCGTCGCGATCCTTGTCGAAGGGACGGCTCGCCCTGGTCGGGTCGTCGTTGCGGGTCGACAGCGCGCGCAGCGCCCCGAACCCGCCGACGCTCATCGGGGTGATGGCGGCTTCCGAGCCGCCGGTGATCATCACGTCGGCGTCGCCGCGCTTGATGATCTCGTAGGAGTCGCCGACCGCGTGCGCCGACGCCGAGCACGCCGTGCAGGTCGCCAGGTTGGGTCCCTTGGCGCCGAATCGGATCGACACCTGGCCCGACGCCAGGTTGATGATCGACGCCGGGATGAAGAACGGCGAGATCTTCCGCGGGCCGCCGTTGACGAGCGCGGTGTGCTCGTCCTCGATGGTGCGGAAGCCGCCGATCCCCGAACCGATGCACACGCCCACCTCGGGCGCGTTGGCGGCCGTGATGGCGAGCCCCGAGTCGTCCATCGCGTACTGCGACGCCGCGATGGCGAACTGGATGAAGACGTCCATCTTCTTGACGTCTTTCTTCTCCACGAACGCCAGCGGATCGAAGCCCTTCACCTCGCACGCGAAGCGCGTGGAGAAGGACGTCGCGTCGAACTTCGTGATCGGCCCGGCCCCTGACGTGCCCGCCAGGAGCGCCGCCCATGTGGCGTCGGTGCCGATCCCCAGGGACGTCACCAGCCCGATGCCGGTGACGACGACTCGCCTCTGCACGGTGCCTCCCCGCCTACTTCTTGCCCTTGGCGTTCTTCTCGATGTACTCCACGGCGTCCTTGACGCGCGTGATCTTCTCGGCGTCCTCGTCGGGAATCTCGATCTCGAACTCTTCTTCGAACGCCATGACGAGTTCGACGGTGTCGAGCGAATCCGCGCCGAGATCCTCGACGAAGGACGCGTCGGACGTCACTTCCTCCTCGTCCACCCCGAGCTGCTCAACGATGATGCTCTTCACCTTGTCCGCTACGGCCATCTGGCCCTCCTACGTGTACATCCCGCCGTTGACTGCGAGAACCTGCCCTGTAATATACGACGCCTCGTCGGAGGCGAGGAAACACACCGCGTTGGCGATGTCGTCGGGCGAGCCGAGCCGCCCGAGCGGGATCTGCGACGCCCACTGCTGCTGGGTCTCGGTCGCCACCGCCTTCGTCATGTCGGTTTCGATGAAACCCGGGGCCACGACGTTCACGGTGACGCTGCGCGACCCGACCTCGCGGGCCAGCGACTTGCAGAAGCCGATGAGCCCGGCCTTCGACGCCGCGTAATTGGCCTGGCCGGCGTTGCCCATCTGTCCCACCACCGAGCTGATGGCCACGATGCGGCCGCCGCGCTGCTTGAGCATGGGCTTGAGCGCCGCCTGACAGAGCACGAACGCGGCGGTGAGATTGGTCGCGATCACGTCGTCCCAGTCGGCGCGCTTCATCCGCAGCATCAGCTGATCGCGGGTGATGCCGGCGTTGCTGACCAGGATGTCGAGGCGGCCATGCCGCGCCACCACGTCCTGCACCGCCGCGACCGCCGCGTCGGCGTCGGTGACGTCGAGCGCCAGCGCTTCGGCGCGCCCGCCGGCGGCGACGCTCGCGGCGACCGTGTCCGCGGCATTGTCGCCGCGCGCCGCCGCCACCACCAGCGCGCCCTGCGCGGCGAGGCGCTGGGCGATGGCGCGGCCGATGCCGCGCGACGCGCCCGTGACGAGCGCCACCTTGCCTTCGAAGCGTGTCATGCGTGTGTGTCCGTGGCGCCGGCGGCCAGGGCCTCGATCGGCCCGAGGCCCTCGGGCGCGTCGAGAGTGAGGATGGTCGCGTCGCGCGCGATCTTCTTGACCAGCCCGCTCAGCACCGTGCCCGGGCCTGCTTCAACATAGGCGGTGATGCCCGCCGACGCAAGGCGGCGCACGCAGTCTTCCCACCGCACGGGCGCCGACACCTGACGGATGAGCGCCTCGATGCTCGAGGCGGCATCGGTCTTCGGTGTGGCGTCGACGTTGGCGACCACGGGCACGCGCGGATCGCGGGCGGCGACCGCCCGCAGCTCCGGCGTGAGCCGTTCTTCCGCCGGCCGCATCAGCGCGCAGTGGAAGGGGGCGCTCACCTGCAGCGGGATGACCCGCTTGGCGCCCAGCGCCTTCGCGCGATCACCGGCGCGGGCCACGGCGGCGGCGCTGCCGGCGATCACGATCTGGCCCGGCGCGTTGAGGTTCGCGGGACTGACCACGTCGCCCTCGGCGGCATCAGCACAGGCCTGGGCCACGAGCGCCTCGTCGCCGCCGAGGATCGCCGCCATGGCGCCCTCGCCCACCGGCACGGCGTCCTGCATGTACTGCCCGCGGTGATGCACCAGCCGCACGGCATCGGCGAACGCGAACGTGCCGGCCGCCACGTGCGCCGAGTACTCACCCAGGCTGTGGCCGGCCACCATCGCGGGGCGCACGCCGCGCGACTCGAGCAGGCGGTACGCCGCCACGCTCACCGTGAGAATGGCCGGCTGCGTGATGGCGGTGAGCGTGAGGCGATCGGCCGGGCCGTCGAAGATGATCTGGCTCAGCGCGAAACCCAGCGCCTCGTCGGCCTCGGCGAACGTGTCGCGGCAGATCGGAAACGCCTCCGCCAGCGCCTTCCCCATGCCGACCGTCTGGGCGCCCTGGCCCGGAAACACACACGCGATCATCGGTCCCCCGTCAACGTCTCGCGCACCCGCTGCTCCACGCGCGTCAGGATGCCATCGGCGGCGAACCGCGAGGCCGCCACCACCGCGTTGCGGATGGCCTTCACCGACGAGCGTCCGTGACACACGAACGCCAGTCCCGACACGCCGAGCAGCGGCGCGCCGCCATATTCCGAGTAGTCGAGGCGTTTGCGGAAGCGGCGGAAGGCCCGGCGCGACAGCAGCGACCCCACCTGGCTCGAGAACGTGCTGGCGAGCTCCGCGCCCAGCAGTTCTTCGACCGTCTCGACCAGGCCCTCGCTGAGCTTCAACGCGACGTTGCCCGTGAAGCCGTCGCAGACGATCACGTCGGCGACCCCGGAGAACACGTCGCGCGCCTCGACGTTGCCGACGAACGCCACCGGTGCGGCCTTCAGCAGTTTGTAGGCCTCACGCGTGAGCTCGTTGCCCTTGCCTTCTTCCTCGCCGATCGACAACACGCCGACGCGCGGACGCGTCGTGCCGAGCAGCGCTTCGGCGTACACCGAGCCCATCACGCCGAACTGCAGGAGATGCGGCGGCCGGCATTCCACCGTGGCGCCGGCGTCGAGCAGTACGGCCATGCCGGTACGCGTCGGGATGGCCGGCGCCAGGGCCGGCCGGTCGACGCCGGGCAGCATGCCGAAGACGGCGTGCGCGGCCACCACCGTGGCGCCGGTGTGGCCGGCACTCACGAGCGCGTGCGCCTCGCCGCGCGCCACGACCGACGCGGCGACGCGAATCGACGCCTCGGGCTTGCGGCGCAGCGCCATCGCCGGCGCTTCGTCCATGCCGACGACATCGGCGGCCTCGACCAGCGAGACGTCGAGCGTGTCGACGTCCGGATGCGCCGCCAGCGCCGCCCGCACGTCGGCGCCGCGGCCGACCAGTGTGACGGCCACGCCCTGCCGGGCCGCCGCCACCGCGCCGTCGACCACGCGACCGGGCGCGTGATCGCCGCCCATCGCGTCGACCGCCACCCGTACGGGCGAGGTCGTCACGACCGCGCCTGCTCGTTCGCCGCCGCGCCGGGCAGCGGCTTACTCCTCGTCGACCGCGCGGACCTGCCGCTCGTTGTAGAAGCCGCAGTAGCCGCACACGCGGTGCGGCGCCTTCGGCTCGCCGCACTGCGGGCAGGCGCCGGCCGTCGCGGTCGGCAGCGCGTCGTGGGTGCGGCGCTTGCGGCCGCGGGTCTTGGAGTGTCGGCGTTTGGGATTAGGCATCGTGGTCCGTCCGGGAAGTGAGCGACTGCAGCACGGCGAACCGCGGGTCCTGCCACGCGGGCGCGCACGAACAGTGCTCCGTGTTGAGGTTGATGCCGCACTGCGGGCAGAGCCCCCGGCAGTCCGGCGTGCAGAGTGGCTTCATGGGCAGCGCGAGATAGCACTGCTCGCGCACGAGCTGGCCCAGGTCGAGGCGATCGTCCGCGTAGAACGTCGTCGTCGGATCGTCGTCGGGGTCTTCGTCCTTGTTGCCGGCCAGCGCCTGCGGCAGGAACCGCAGCTCGAAGGGACCCTCGACCGGCATGGTGTAGGGCTCGGCGCACCGGCTGCACACGATCTCGATGGCGGTCGAGAGGCGGCCGACGAGCCGGTAGCGGTCGTCGTCCTTGTGCAGCGTCGCCGTCAGCACCGCCGGCGCGACGACCCGGAAGTCGTCGTCGGGCGTGAACAGCTCGGGCGCGAACGTGCGCGCCACGGGCGTCTCCGGCTGGCGGATGTGCGTGAGGTCGAGGAGCATCACTGGGCCTCCGTGCGGGATTCCGCAGGCGAGGCGACCACTCAGTATATCACTCGGCTGCCCGGGTTTTTGCCGTGTGTTCGCCCGGCGGCGCGGTCAGCGCACGCCGACGGAACGCTCCGACACCGGCCAGGGCCCGACCCACGGCTTCGGGATGAAGAGCTGCTCGAACAGGCCCACGGCGTAGCGGTCCGTCATGCCGGCGATGAAGTCCTGCGTGGCGGTGACCAGGCCCTCGGCCTCGACCGTGCGCAGGTCCAGGAAGGCCTCGGGGCGTTCCTGCACCTTCTCCCAGAGCCCGCCCAGGATGCCCTCGGCCTTGGCGAACTCGGCGGTGGCCTCGGGGTTCTCGTAGACGGCCCCGAACAGGAAATCGCGCAGCTCGAGCGTGGCCTGCAACACCTCGTCACTCATGCGAATCTCGGTGGTGCCGCCGGCCAGGGTCTCCTGCACCACGTCCGACACCATGCGACCGATGCGCTCCGACGCCGACCCGCCGAGGTGCGTGCGCGTCGACGCCGGCAGCGCCGCCTCGTCGAGCAGACCGGCGCGGATGGCGTCGTCGACGTCGTGATTCACGTACGCCACGATGTCGGCCACGCGGGCCACCTGGCCCTCGATCGTCGAGGCGCGGTGCTCGGGCGGCGCGCCCACCGGCATGCCGTGCTTGCCCTTCGAGTGCCGCGCGATGCCGTCGCGCACTTCCCATGTGAGGTTCAGGCCCTGCCGGTCGTGCTCGAGCACGTCGACGATGCGCAGGCTCTGCTCGTAGTGGTTGAAGCCGCCGGGGTTGAGGCGCTGCAACACCCGCTCGCCGGCATGGCCGAACGGCGTGTGGCCGAGATCGTGGCCGAGGGCGATGGCTTCGGTGAGCTCGTCGTTCAGGCGCAGCACCTTGGCGATGGTGCGGGCGATCTGCGAGACCTCGAGCGTGTGCGTCAGCCGCGTGCGGTAGTGATCGCCCGCCGGCGAGAAGAACACCTGCGTCTTGTGCTTCAGGCGGCGGAACGCCTTCGTGTGGATGATGCGATCGCGATCGCGCTGGAACGCCGGCCGAATCGGATCCTCGGGCTCGGGCCGCAGCCGCCCCTTCGTGGCGGCGCTGTGCGCCGCCTGCGCCACGAGCGTCTCGTGCTCGCGCGCTTCGAGCTGCTCGCGGATGGTCACCGGGGAACGGGAGGCATCGGCCATCCCATGATGGTAGCAGCTACCGCAGCAGCGGCAGGACGCTCGTGCCGTGCGCCAGCGCGCCGGCCCCGAGGTAGTCGGCGATGGTCTGGCCGAGATCGGCGAAGGTCTCGCGCACGCCGAGTGGCCGGCCCTCGCCCATCCACGGTGCCGCGACGAGCAGGGGCACGTATTCGCGGGAGTGATCCGTGCTCGGCGTCGTCGGGTCGTTGCCGTGATCGCCGGTGATGACGAGCAGGTCGTCTGGCGCCAGGCGCGCCAGGATCTCCGGCAGGCGCGCGTCGAAACGCTCGAGGTTGGCGGCGTAGCCGGCGACGTCGTTGCGGTGGCCGTACTTCGTGTCGAAGTCGACGAGGTTCACGAAGACGAACCCCGGCGTGCCGGCCTCCATCAGGCCGAGCAGCGCCGTGACGCCGTCGTCGTCGCTGGCCGTGGGGATCGACCGCGCGACGCCGCGTCCCGCGAAGAGATCGCTCACCTTCCCGACCGACGTCACGGTGATGCCGCGCGCCGTCAGCCGATCCAGCAGCGTCTCGCCCGTTGGCGGCATGGCGTAGTCGTGGCGGTTCGCGGTGCGTACGAACGCGCCTGGCGCCCCCACGAAGGGCCGCGCGATCACGCGGCCCAGGCCGAGGCCCTCGACGGCCAGCTCATAGGCGACGTGGCACCAGTCGTACAACGTCGCGATCGGCACGACGTCCTCGTGCGCGGCGATCTGGAACACGCTGTCGGCCGAGGTGTAGACGATGGGATGGCCGGTGCGCAGGTGTTCGGGACCGAGCGCGTCGAGGATCGCCGTACCCGACGCCACCACGTTGCCGATGGACGGGCGGCCGATCCGCGCCTCGAACGCGCCGATCAGATCAGCCGGGAAGCCCTGTGGAAACGTCGGGAACGGCCGCTCGAGGACCAGCCCGGCGATTTCCCAATGGCCGGTGACCGAGTCCTTCCCCGCCGACCGTTCGGCCATCAGGCCGTACGACGCCGTGGGCCGCGCCGGCGCCGGTACGCCGTGCAGCGGCGTGGTGGCGCCGAGCCCGAGGGCCTGCAGGTGCGGAATACGCAGCGGCACCGCGCGGGCCATGTTGCCCAGCGTGTGGCTGCCCTCGTCGCCGTAGGCGGCGGCGTCGGGCAGCTCGCCGGCCCCGACGCTGTCGAGCACGATCAGGATCGCGCGGCGTGCCATGGCGATCGCCACCGACACCGGATCAGGGATGGTGCGACGAGAAGTAGTTCGGCACGCTGCGCGGCACACGCAAGGTGGCGATGGCGTGCTTGAACACCAGCGAGTCGAGGCCGTCGCACTCGATCACCACCGCGAAGCGGTCGAAGTTCTTGATGCGGCAGTCGAAGGTGCGGCCGTCGAGCAGATGCACGGTGACGACGAGCTTCTCGCGGCGCGCGTAGTTGAGGAAGACGTCCTGGATGTTGGGTGCGCTGGATTTTCCGTCAGCCATCGGCCGCTTCGCTCCCTGTGTGGTGCAAACCCCGCGTTCCCAGATAGTCGAAGACGCGCGCCTGGACGTGCGCCGCCTCGCCGGGTCCGTCAAACCAGACAAGAGTAGGCTCTTTGCGGAACCAGATCAACTGCCGGCGCGCGTACTGACGGTTCTCGCGCACGATCAGATCGCGCGTCGCCGCGCGATCGCGCACGCCGGCGAACTCCTCCATCAGCTGTCGATAGACGAGTCCGCCGAAGGGACGCGCCGTGGGCGGTACGCCACGCGCCAGCAGCCCGCGCACCTCGCGCTCGATCCCCGCCGCGAACTGCGCGTCGACGCGCCGCGCCAGCCGCGGCTCGAGCGCGTCGAGCGGCATCGTGAGGCCGAGCGCGATCGCCTCGAACTCCGGCAACGGCGCGATCGTGTCGGCGAAGTGCGCGGTGAGCGGGCGTCCGGTGAGCGCCAGCACCTCGATCGCGCGAATCATGCGCTTGCGATCGGCCATCGCGATCCGCACGGCCGAGTCGGGATCGTGACGTCGCAGCAGGCGGTGCAGCCAGGCGTTGCCTCGCCGGTCGCCGATGCGTTCGAGCCGCGCCCGCAGGGCCGCGTCGGCCGGCGGCCCTGGAAAGAGCCCGCGCGTGAGCGCCCGGAAATACAGGCCGGTGCCGCCCACCACGATCGGCAGACGGCCGCGCCGGTGGATGTCGCGAATCACCGCCGCGGCGTCGGTGGCGTAGCGCGCCGCCGTGTATTCGTCCGTCGGATCGGCGATGTCGACGAGATGATGCGCGATGCCCTGTTGCTCGGCCACCGGCACCTTGTCGGTGCCGATGTCGAAGCCGCGATACACGGCGGTGGAGTCGCAGTTGACGATCTCGCCGCCGTAGCGATGGGCGATCGCCAGCCCGAGCGACGACTTCCCCGTCGCCGTCGGCCCGAGCACGGCGACGTAACGCGGCGTCACCACGGTCCGGCACAACCGGCCTGCCAGGCCGTGTACATGGCCAGCAGCGTCAGCACGGCGGCCAGTCCGGTCTGCTGCGCGCGGGACGGCATGCGCGGCTACTGGGCCGGCGACTCGTTGTAGTAGAACGTCACCGTGAAGAACGCCTTGTCGTCCGGGTACTCCGGCGGCAGCGGCGTGGTCGGGCTCGACATCATCAGCGAGTTCAGCGCGGCGCGATTGAACGAGTCGATCTCCGACGGGCGCACCACCGCGAGGTCGGTGATGGTGCCGTCGCGATGCACGTTGAACTGGATGACGACCCGGCCGCGCATCGCCATCGCCGAATTCGGCACGATCCAGTTGCGCTTCACCTGGGCGATGAAGCGGCGGATCCAGGGTCCGAACTCGACGCCCTTGGTGTCGAACTGAATGGCGGGACCGAACTCGTTCTGGCCGCCGTTGGGGTTGTTGAACGTCTGCCGATCGACGTACTTCTGCAGGTCCTTCAGCGCCTCGCCCAGCGTACCGGCCGGCGGCTTGGCGCGCGCGGTCTGCTGTTGCTGCGGCACCGGCGTCGCCGACTCGCCGGGAGGCGCGGGCACCAGATTCTCCGCGTTGCGTTCGGGGCTGGGCGGCGCCGGATCCGGATCGGGACGGCCCTTGGCTCGATCCTCGGGCGCGGCCTCGACGCGATCGGCGGTGTCGCCGCGCGAGAACGGCAGCGGGTTCTCGGGGCGCTCGGCCATCTTCGGTGCTTCGGCCTTGCGATCGAGATCCGACAACTCGGCGCGTTGCGGTGGCTTCGGCGCCGGCACGTCGCGCAACGGCTCGACGACGACGAAGCGCGGCTGCTGCTCCTGCTGCTGTTTGCGCAGCTGCTCGAGGCGTTCCTGGCGCGCCTGCAGTTCCTCGGGACTCGGCTGGAACCACGACAACTTCGGCACGAACAGCAACGCCAGGATCAGGCCGACGTGCACGACGACCGAGAGCACGACGCCCTCGCGTCGGGAGATCGCGCTGCCGACCTCCTCGACGGACTCGTAACGGTCGTCGAAGTCGAAGTACATGAAGGACTTGAGTCGATTATACCCGTCGACCGCTCCGCTGGCGGGGCCAGCGAGGGCGGATCACGGCCGTCGGGCCGTGTAGAGATAGACGATGCCGAGCGTCAATGGTCTGGCTTGCGCGTCCACGAATCCCGCCTCGCGCAGCAGCCGCACGAAATCCTGTCCGTACGGAAAGGCGCCCACCGATGCCGGCAGGTACGTGTAGGCACCGCCATGCTTCGAGACCAGCCGGCCGATGCGCGGCAGCACCGACAGGAAGTACCACTCGTAGACCTGCTTCAGGCCGGGTGCCTGCGGCAGGCCGAACTCGAGGATGGCCAGACGTCCACCGGGTCGCAGCGCCCGCACGAGTTCCGCCAGCCCGGCTGCCGTGCCCTGCACGTTGCGGATGCCGAACGAGATCGTGGCGGCATCGACCGATCCGGTCGCGACCGGCAGATGCATCGCGTCGCCGCGCACCAGTTGGATGACCTGCGACAGACCGGCGGTGCCGATCTTGTCGTGTCCCTTGGCCAGCATCGCGCCGGCGAAGTCCACACCGACCACGCGCGCCGCGCCCGGCATCGCCTTCGCGGCGCCAAGGCACACGTCGGCGGTGCCGGCGCACACGTCGAGCACGCGCTCCTTGCCGGTGAGGCCGAGCGTGCGGATCGCCGCGGCGCGCCAGCGGCGATCGAGCCCCGCCGACAGCACCGTGTTGAGCAGGTCGTAGCTCGACGCGATGGCGTCGAACATGCCGGCGATGCGCGACGGCGCCTTGTCGAGCGGCAGCGCGTCGCTGCCCGGACGTTCAGCTGACATACACCGCCACCGCCGTCGTCATCATGTAGAGGATGCCCACGTAGCCATTGAGATTGAACGCATCGGCGGCGCGCGACAGGTCGTCGGGCGAGACGATCGACTGCTCGTAGGCGAGCAGTGCCGCCACCAGCACGACGCCACCGAGATAGATCGGGCCGAGCGGCACGACCAGTGCCAGGCTGGCCATCACCGCGATCGTCAGCACGTGCAGCACGCGTGAGATGCGCAGCGCACCGGCGACGCCGAAGCGCACGGGGATCGACTTGAGGCCGTGCGCGACGTCGAAGGCGTGATCCTGGCAGGCGTAGATGATGTCGAACCCGGCGACCCACAACCCGATGGCGAGGCCGAGCAGCCACGGCGCCGGCGACAGGCCGCCACCGGCGGCGAGCCAGCCGCCCACCGGCGCCACCGCCATCGCCAGTCCGAGGAAGGCCTGCGTGTAGTAGGTGTAGCGCTTGGCCAGCGAGTACCACCCGACGATCGCGAGCGCCAGCGGCGACAGCCAGCCGCACAGCGGGCTGATGCGGAACGCCGCGGCGATGAACACCACCACGGCCACGGCCACGAACACCCACGCGTTGGTCGTCGTGAGGGCGCCGCGCGGCAGCTCGCGATTGGCGGTGCGCGGATTCAGCGCGTCGAAACGCGCATCGACGATGCGGTTGAACCCCATCGCCGCGCTGCGAGCCGCCACCATGCAGACCAGGATCCAGACGAACGACGTCCAGCTCGGCGACGACTCGCGCGTGGCGAGCAGCGCGCCGGTGAAGGCGAACGGCAGCGCGAACACGGTGTGGCTCACGCGCACGAACGACAGGTAGTTCGACAGCGTGGCCATCAGTGCACGCCTTCCACGTCGCGTGCGCGCCACGGCCGGATCCGCGACGCGTCCACGCCCTGCACCAGCGCCTCTTCCGGATCGGCGAGACCGGCAGGCACGCTCACCGCGACCAGATCGGCGTGGCGGCCCGGCGCGATGGCGCCGAACGCGTCCCCGAGGGCCAGCGCGTTCGCGCCCCCCTCGGTGGCCGCGGCCAGCAGCGCCCGGGCCGGAGCCTCGGGCGCCAGGCGTCGCATCTCCGCCAACTCCGCGAACAGATTCAGGTCCGGCGCCGAGGCCAGGCTGTCGGTGCCCACCGCGAGCCGCACGCCGCTGGCGAGGAAGCGCGCGATCGGCGGCGCACCCACGCCGACCCAGGTGTTGCTTCGGGGGCAGGTGACGAGTGTGGCACCGGTGGCGGCGATGCGCGCGAGTTCGGCGTCGGTCAGCTGCACGCCGTGCACGACGAGCGTGCCGGCCGTGATCACGCCGAGATCGCAGAGGTAGTCACCGGCGCCGCGGCCCGGCGCCGTCCAGTCGTCGCGCCAGGCGTTGAGGGCGACGAGGCGGTCGCGCCACGGGCCGTCGCCGGTCGTGAGCAACGTCACTTCCTCGGGCGACTCGCCCACGTGCACGCTGGTGACCGGCGGGACGCTCTTCGCCGCGGCGTCACGAATCGCGGTGAACAGCTCGCGCGACACCGAGAACGGCGCGTGCGGCGCCACCGCGATCCGCACGTCCCGCGAGGCCAGGCCGGCGTGGCGCGCCCGTGCCTCCTCGACGTGCCGCGCGCCGTCCGTGACGCGGAATCCGATCAACTCGTGGAACACGACACCCGGCATGCCGGCCTCGGCCAACAGTGCGGGCGAGATGAGCGCGTTGGCGATGTCGCCGACGGCCACGGTGCCGGTGGCCTGCATCTCGGCGATGGCCGCGCGGCAGGGCCCGTCCGTCGCCGGATCGCCGGGCTGCTCGGGCGCGGTGCGCGAGCGCATCAGTCCGCCGACCCACGTGAGGAAGTCGGGTCCGGGCGGCACGCGCCCCTTGAGCCACGACAGCTCGAGATGCGTGTGGGCGTTCACCAGTCCCGGCAGCAGCACGACGTCGCCGAGGTCTTCCACGCGCATGGCCCGCGGTGCGTCGTGCCCGGTACCGACGGCGCTGATGCGGCCCTCGTGCACGGCCACCCAGCCCTCGCGCAGCGGGGGCGCCGCGACCGGACAGACCCAGGCGGCACGCAGCAGCGTGTCGGCGATCGCGGCCATCGGGCCGCTCAGGCCACCGGCGACGCCGGCGTCTGGCCGCGCTGCCGCTTGCCCGCCGACGTGCGCGCGCGGTAGTTGACGAGTTCGGCCGGCACCGAGTCGTCGCCGGCCTCGCGCGCCGTGGCCAGTTCGAGCAGGCGCGGCACCTCGCGTTCGCGGAACACCGGCGTGCCGAGGCGTTCGTAGTGCATGGTGCGGCGCGACGCCGTGAAGCCGGCGTCCTCGATGTTGCGCACCACCTCGAACTCGTCCATGCAGTAGGCGGCGCCGGCGGCGCGCACCACGTTCTCTTCGATCATCACGCTGCCCATGTCGTTGGCGCCGAACGCCAGACTGAGCTGCCCCACCTTGCCGCCCTGCGTCACCCACGACGCCTGCAGGTTGTCGAAGTTGTCGAGCACGAGCCGGGCGATGGCCAGCGTGCGCAGGTAATCGACGCCGGTCGCCTCCTGGCCGCCACGCTCGGTGTGCTCGGGCTGGTAACTCCACGTGATGAACGCGGTGAAGCCGCCGGTCTCGTCCTGCAGGTCGCGCAGGCGCAGCATGTGCTCGAGCCGTTCTTCGTCGGTTTCGACCGTGCCGTACATCATCGTCGCCGTGGTGCGGAGACCCGCCTTGTGGGCCTCGCGCATCACGTCGAGCCATTCGTCCGACGTCGCCTTGCCGTAGCAGTTGAGCAGCTTGCGGACGCGATCCACGAGGATCTCGGCGCCCCCGCCAGGCACGCTGTTGAGGCCGACGGCGACGAGGCGCTGGATCACCTCGGGCACGGGCAGCTTCGAGGTGCGCGAGATGTGCAGGATCTCGGGCGGTGACAGGGCGTGCAGCTTGAAGTCGGGGAACGCCGCCTTCACGCCGCGGAAGAGGTCTTCGTACCACTCGAGCGGCAGGTCCGGATTGTGGCCGCCCTGCAGCAGCAGCTGGTTGCCGCCGAGCGCGATGGTCTCCTCGATCTTGCGGTGGATCTCGTCGAAGCCGAGCACGTAGCCCTCGCCGTGACCGACCGGGCGGTAGAACGCGCAGAAGTTGCAGCGCGCCGTGCAGACGTTCGTGTAGTTGACGTTGCGGTCGATGATGTAGGTGACGACACGGTCCGGATGCTTGCGCTGGCGCACCGCGTCGGCCATGCGGCCCAGCCACAGCGTGGGCGCCTCGCGATACAGCCACAGCGCCTCGCCGGCCGAGAGCCGGCCGCCGCCGAGGATTCGTGCGCCGAGCGCGTCGAGCGTGAGCGTCATCAGTAGAACCGCAGCGGCAGCGCGCGCGAGGTGTGTCCCACCTCGGCCGCCAGCGCGAAAAAGCGCGCGAGCCCCGCCTGTTCCCGGGGGCCGAACGCATACCGCAGATTATGCCGTAGATACGACGCCAGCACGGCCGCCCGCGTCGCATCGCCGAGCGCCGCCTCGGCCGAGAGCACGTCGACGGCGGCGAGCCCGCGAACGCGCGCCGCCGCCAGCGCGGCGACGTGGGCCGGCGTGAGCGCGCCCGGACGTCCCGCCCAGGCGGCGTAGACGAACGGCAGACCGGTGAGCGTCTTCCACGCCTCCCCCAGGTCCACCTTCTCCACGCCGGCGGGCAGCGGGTCGATGTCGAGCGCCGGGTCGCCGATGATGAGCGCGGCGTCCGCCACCGCCAGCATCGCATCGAGATCGGGCGCGGCCGGGATCATCTCCGGCGCCACCTGCCACAGCTTCGCGCAGAGCACGTGCGTGAGCGCCACCGACGTCCGCGAGCTGGTGTCGAGGGCCAGCCGACGCACCTGCGCCATCGGCCGGGTCGTGAAGATCGCCACCGAGAGAATCGGACCGTCGGACCCGATCGCCATCCCGGGCACGAGCGCGTAGTCGCCGCGCACGTACTCGATGGCCGGAATCAGCCCCAGATCGACGTCGCCCGCGTGCAGGCGTGCCGCGCACGTGGACGGCAGGTCCATCGAGACGTCGAAGAGCGCCGTCTCGCGCTCGAGGCCGACAGTGAGCGGCCGCGCGTTGAGGAACGAGACCGCGCTGACGCGGACGGGCTCACTCATGCCGAGACGCGTCCGAACGTGGCGGTGCGCTCCACCGGTACCAGCGCGGCGGCCGTGATGTTGCGCGTGACCTCTTCGAGCGGCGCGCGACGCAGGCCCTTCGAGGTGTCGTCGTCGGCGCGCACCAGATCGAGGTCATCGGCGCCCACCGTGAGGGCCACCTGCGCCAGCTTCGGCCCGTGCCGCTGCCAGTCGACCTGCACATGCGGCACGCCCTCCAGCGCGAGACGCGTCAGAGCCACGGCGCGGACGTCGTCGAACCCGGTCGTCGGCGTGGTGACATCGACCTCGCGCGGCAGCGGCGCCACCGCCTCGATGCCGCCGACCGCGTCGACGAGCGCTCGCGCGACCAGCAGCCACGACGCGCGATCCGTCACCGGCGCCCCGCAGCCCACCACCCGCACGCCGAGTCCCGCGGCCCGCGCCGCCATCACCTGGGCCGGCGCATCGGGCCCCGGCTCCACGGTGGCCACCTCGTTCAGGCCGGCCGCGGCGAGTTCGGCCAGCAGCGCCGCACCGCCCAGCGCCCACAGATCCGCGAGCTCGAAACCGCGCACGGCCTTCGTGCCGGCCAGCGCCCGGGCCGCACGCACGGCCGGCACCAGTGCCGTCGCATCGGACGGTGCGCCCGTGATCCGCACCTCGGCGGCGGTGTCGGGCGGCGCGGTCCATGCGTCCCGCGACGCCAGCGGCAGCACGTGCACGCGCACGTAGCCGGTGGCCGCGCCGTGCCGCGCGCGCCGCAGGTCGTCGGCCAGCGCGCCCAGCGCGAGGATGTCGTGACTCGCGGCCACGGACCGGACCTCGGCGTCGGTCAAACGGCGTCCTTCGCGCACCGCCGCCACGACGACGGCCGGCAGAGTGGTTCCAGTGTCAACGGACATGCGCCATGCGCTCCACGATGTCGGCGGCGAGGGCGAGCGCCGCTCGTCCCTGTTCGCCGGTGACCTGCGGCGGGCGCCCCGTGCGCACCGCCGTCACGAAGTCCTCGAGTTCCCGGCGCAGCGGCTCGTCGCGCGTCACGTCGAGCTTGCCGCCGCTGATCGCCGGCGTGCCGTTGGGCCCGGGGCCGAGGGCGTAGTGCTCGACCTCCTGCGCGGCGTAGTCGATCGAGAGATAGCTCTGCGGCTGGAAGAATCGGATCTTGCGCACGCGATCGCGGCTGATGCGGCTGGCCGTGAGGTTGGCGATGCAGCCGCCCGCGAACTTCAGCCGCACGTTGGCGATGTCGATGCGCGGCGTCAGCACCGGCACGCCCACCGCCTCCATGCTCACCACCGGCTCGTCGACGATCGACAGCAGCAGGTCGAGGTCGTGGATCATCAGGTCGAACACGACGTCGATGTCGAGGCTGCGCTCGGGGAACGTGCCCAGGCGATGCACCTCGATGAATCGCGGCTTGTGCAGGTGCGCGCGCGCCGCTGCCACCGCCGGATTGAAGCGCTCGGTGTGGCCGACCGCGAGCGTGACGCCGCGCGTGGCGGCCGCCGCGATGAGACGGTCCGCCTCGTCCACCGAACGGGCCAGCGGTTTCTCGACCAGCACGTGCGCGCCGCGGGCGAGCAGTCCCTCGGCCACCGCGAGATGCGATTCCGTGGGCGTCGCCACGGTGACGGCGTCGACCGCCGGCAGATCGCGCCAGTCGGTGAAGGCCGTCGTGCCGGCACTGCCCGCGATCTCGGCCGCCCGCGTCGCGTTGGTGTCGACGACCCCGACGAGCGTCACGTCGGGCAGCGTCGCCAGCAACCGGGCGTGGTGCTTCCCGAGGTGGCCCACGCCCACGACCGCCACGCGCAGCGCGCTCACGCCGCACCTCCCGTGGGCGCGCGTCCCACGATGGTGATGCCGGCCTCGTCGGCCGCCTGGATCATCCGTGCCTTGTCGAACATGAGGGCCTTGCCGGCATCGAGCGACAGCACGGTCGCGCCGGCGCGGGCCATGTGCTGGATGGTGGGAATGCCCACGACGGGCACGTCGAAGCGCATGTCCTGCTTCGGCTTGGCCACCTTCACGATGGCCACGCCGGGTCCGGCCAGATCGGCCGCACGGGCAATCACCGCGTCGGTGCCTTCCATGGCCTCGACCGCGACGACGGCGCTGTGCTTCACGGCGATCGTCTGGCCGATGTCGAGCGCCGCGATGGCATCCGCCATGCGGTACCCGAACGCCAGCGACGCGGATTCCGACGCGCTGGGCGCGCGCGACGTCATCACACCGGCCTCGGCCAGCAGCGGCTGCAGCAGCGATGTCGAGTCGATGAGCTCGATGCCGCGCTCGCGCATCACGTCGGCGACGGCGCCGATCAGCGCGTCCGTGTTGCGGCTGGTGAGCCGCGCCAGCAGCCCCATGAACGTCAGGTCGGGCATCACGCCGAAGATCTTGGTGTGCTTCACCTGCCCCGCCATGACCGCATGGGTCACGCCGGCGTCCTGCAGGATCTTCAGGCAGGTGCCGAGATGCCCGAGAGACACGCGATGAATGGGAATCGGCGTGGGCGCCGCGGCGGCGGCTTCGAGGTCGGCGTCGGCCTCTTCCTTCACCGCGACGATGGTGACGTCGTGGCCGAGACTGCGCGCGGCCTCGAGCACGAGGAACGGGAAACGGCCGTTGCCGGCGAGCAGCCCGAGCTTCACCGCCGTTTACTCGTCGTCGTCCTCGCCGGCGCGCTTGTTGGGCCGGCGCAGGGTGACGCCACGCGTCGACGACCGGATGAACGCCACCAGGGCGCCGACTTCGCTCGACGACAGCCGGGCATCGCCCTCGATCGCGGCCAGGGCCTTCGACGGCGTGAGGCGCGACGTGAGCAGGAACCGGTAGGCCTGCCGCAACTGCCGCACGACATCGGGCGAGAAGCCCTTGCGCACGAGGCCAATCGTGTTGAGGCCGTAGACGCGGGCGCGGTTGCCCACGGTCTTCGCGTACGGCAGCGCGTCCTTGGTGACCACCGAGTAGCCGCCGATGAACGCGTAGCGGCCGACGCGGCAGAACTGGTGCACGCCCGAGTAGGCGCTGATCTGCGCGAAATCGCCGACCTCGACGTGGCCGCCGAGCGTGGCGCCCGGACCGAAGATGGTGTCGGAGCCGACACGGCAGTCGTGCGCGACGTGCGCGTAGGCCATGAACAGGTTGCGATCGCCGATGCGCGTCTCGCTGCCGCCGCCGACCGTACCGCGATGGATCGTGACCGACTCACGGAAGATGTTGCCGCGGCCGACGACGAGACGCGTGCGCTCGCCGCGGTACTTCAGGTCCTGCGGGGCGAGGCCGATCGAGCCGAACGGGAAGACCTGCGTGCCGTCGCCGATGGTCGTGTCCCCTTCGACCACGGCGTGGGCGCCGATGACGACATCGCGGCCCAGCGTGACGTAGGGGCCGATGACGGCGCCGGGGCCGATGGCGCACCCGGGCCCGATCACGGCGGTGTCGGCGACGACGGCGGTCGGATGGATGACCGGCGCGCCCGATTCCACGGCCAGCACCAGCCGCGCTTCGATCACGACCGTGCCGGCGACGCTGGCCGTCGCCTGCACGCGGGCGATGGGCCCGCGGCGTCGCACCAGCGACACCTCGAGATCGAGGCGATCGCCCGGCACGACGTGGCGACGGAACTTGGCGTCGTCGACGCCGCGCAGACGGACCGTGGCGCCAGGCGCCGTGGCCGGGTCGTCGGCGAGCAAGAGGGTGGAGGCCTGCGTGAGCGCCTCGACCATCAGCACGCCCGGCAGCAGCGGCGCGCCGGGAAAGTGTCCCTGGAAGAACTCGTCGGTGGCGGTGATGGCCTTGTGCGCCGTCACGCGCCCGGTATCGGTCGACACCTGGGCGGCATCGAGCAGCCGCAGCGGAACACGCTGCACCTGGCGCTGGAGGCGGGCGGAAATGTGCACGGCGGGAGGCGGAAGGTCGCCGCCGCGCGAGGCCCCCGGCCTCGCGCGGTCGGACGAACGGAACGGCGTTACTGCCCCTGGGGCTTGGCGGGCGCGGCGGGCTTGCTGCTGGCGTCGAACTTCTTCACCACCTCGTTCGTGATGTCGAGCGAGGCGTCGGCCCACACGAGACCCGAATCGGGGCCGTTGAAGATGTAGTGGAGGCCCTTCTCCTTGCCGACCTGCTCGATGATCGGGGCGATGCGGCGCTGGAATTCCTCCTGCAGCTGCTGCTGCAGTTCCTGCACCTCCTGCTGCGCGTCCTGCGAGGCGCGCTGCAGGTCGACCTGGGCACGCTCGACCTGCTTCTGCAGATCGGCGCGGGCCGCTTCGCTCATCACGGCGCCGCTCTTGTCGAGCTTCTCCTGCAGCGTCTGCGCCGACTTCTGGCGCTCGTTGAGCTCGGCCACCTTCTTCTGCTGCAGCGTCTGGACGCGGGCGCTGGCCAGCTTGCCCTCGGCCGATTCGGCGACCACGCGCTGCAGGACGACGAAGGCGATCTTCGCGCCCTCGGGGAACGGCAGCACCTGCGCCGGAGGGGGCGCGGGCGCCTGGGCGGCCGGCGCGGGAGCCGGAGCCGCGGGACGCGGCGCGGGAGCCGCCGGCTTGGCGGTGCCGGGCGCCGGAGCCTGCGCGAACGAAGCCGTACCGGTCACCACGACGAGCCCGAGCGCCACAACCATGCGTGTCATTGCAGACATCCTTTTGGACAAGACCGACAACCCTCCCATTTTACTCCACATCCCGTGACCACCGGCGCCGGCCGGTCAGGGATGGACGACCTCGATTTCGTAGTCGACCGGCCCGGCGATCTGGCCCACGTCGAACAGGCGGACGCACAGCGACCCGGTCGACGTGGCCCTGCCCAGAATGGACGAGGTCTGCACGGCGCGATCGTTGGTGATGATGATCTGGCAGGACGACCCGTTCCACGTGCCCAGGCCCAGCCCGACGACCGAACTGGTATCGGGCCCCACCGCCTTGAGCGTGGCCGTCACCTCCCCGCCGCCGGTCGAGGTGACCGTGAACGGATGCGACGTGGCCCCGTTGAGCGTGAGGGTGCCCGTGAACGATTCGGTCACCGTGACCGATACGGTCGGCGCGACCAGCGACGCCAGCGGGTCCTTGCACCCGGCGGCGGCGAAGCAGGTCAACGTGAGGCAGGCCAGAGCGAAGCGGCGCATGGGAGTCCTCGGAACGCGCGTCATGGGGAGATCCATCAGAACGTGGAACCCACGGCGAAGCGGAACGTGAACCGCTTGGCCGCCGTGAGGTTGTTCGTCAGCACGCCGCCGCGCTGCGGGTTGTAGGCGAAGATCAGCCGGAACGGCACGTTCAACACCGGCATGAAGAAGCGGATCTCGGCGCCGGTCGAGGTCTTGAAGGCGCTCTGCTGGCCGGTGACGCGCGTGGTGGCCTTCGGCGCGTTCGGATCGACGAAGCCGGTGAACGCCAGCGGATCGACCAGCAGGGGTTGCGGCGGCTGCACCACCTGCAGGATGTCTTCCTGCCAGGCGAACTTCTGGCCGAGGTCGCGCACCTGGCCGGCGTCGTAGAACATCACCAGACGCACCGGACCGGCCACCTGAATCAGGTATTCGGCGTTGAACAGCACGCTCTTGTTGCCGCCGAGCACGATGCCGGAGTTGATGTCGCGCGGGCCGATGCTGCGGATGTCGTAGCCGCGGATGCTGTATTCGCCGCCGAGAATCAGCTTCTCGAAGATCGGCAGCTGTTTGGTATCGCCGTACGGCCGGATGTACTGGAACTGCGCGCGGCCGCCGATCGACTGCTTCGGGTTGATCCGCCAGAACCCGACGCCTTCGAGGGTGGGCTTCAGGAAGTAGGTGTCGCCGCCCGGCCCCGCGTAGTCGAACGACGCCGTGAGGCGCCGGCCGGTGGACGGGAAGATCGGGTTGTCGACCGTGTTGAACGAGAAGCTCGGCACGATCTTGCTGATCGTGCGCTTGCCGCCGGCGCCGAGCAGCAGCGAGTCGGCGAGGAACGGGTTGAACTGCAGGATCTGCGGGTTGGTGTAGGCCGGGTTCAGGTCGAGCACCTGCACCTGCTCGTAGCTGTAGTTCACGAACACGCGCGAGAAGTCGGCGACCGGGAACCCCATGGTGAGGTTGCCGCCGGTGGACTGCTGCGTGAACTGGCCGATGTAATTCAGCGACCGCCGGTAGACGTCGGCGCCGCCGGTGATGTTGCGATCGAACAGGAACGGCTCGGTGAACGCCAGCTGGTAGTTCTGCGCCCGCGAGCCGCCCTGCAGCGACACCGTGAGGCTCTCGCCGCGCCCGAGGAAGTTGGCGGTCTGGAACGACAGCTGGCCGAAGAAGCCCTCGAACTGCGAGACGCCGGCGCCGAACGTGAGCTGGTTGCGATTCTGCTCTTCCAGCTTCAGCGTGACGTCGACCTTGTTCTTCTCGTTGGCCGTCTTCTTGACGTCGATGGCGTTGCCGCCCTCTTCCAGGTTCTTGAAGTAGCCGACCTGGTTGAGGCGCCGCACCGAGTACTTGAGCGCCTCGGTGTTGAAGACGCCGCCTTCCACCAGCCGCATCTCGCGGCGGACCAC
Organism: Vicinamibacterales bacterium; assembly: GCA_046331325.1. GTDB lineage: Bacteria > Acidobacteriota > Vicinamibacteria > Vicinamibacterales > UBA2999 > CADEFD01. Next base: position 61,637 of record JAXLRB010000003.1, read on the forward strand.
CGTGTCACGCGTGGTGGTGTTGCCGATGAAGGTGATGCGGTTGACGAAGTACTGCTCGCCCTCCTGCAACTGCATCGTGACGTCGACGGTCGGCTCGGTCGGGCCGTCCATCGGGCCGAGCGCCGCCGCCTTCGGCTTCAGATCCGGATAGCCGGTGAACTCGAAGTAGCCGACGCCGCCGTAGATCTCCTGCGTCTTGCGCAGGCCGTCGCGGATGCGCTTCTCGGAGTACCACGCGCCCGGTTTCAGCTTGAAGAGCGGCCGCAGCCCTTCCGACTTGACGATGGTGTTGCCGGCGAAGCCGAACTCGCCCACCTTGTAGCGCGGGCCCTCGGTGAGCGGGATGTGCACCTGGATCCAGCGCGTCTTGCCGTCGGGGCTGTCTTCGAGCGTCTTCAGCTCGGGCGTGCCGACGCGGGCCTCGATGTAGCCCTTGTTGCGGTAATGGGCCACCACCAGGTCGGCGTCTTCCTCGAACTTGGCTTCCTTGAAGGTGCCGCCGCCGGTGAGCCACGACAGGGCGCCGTGCTGCTTGGTCTCCTTCATCTTGCGCCGCAGAGTGCGATCGCTGATGGCGCTGTTGCCGTCGAAGTCGACCTCGCGGATGCGGACCTTGGGCCCCTCCTGCACGTCGAACACGACCTTCACGAGCTTGGGCCCGCCGGGCAGCGGTTCGACCTTCGACTCGATGGTCGCGAACTGATAGCCCTTCTCGCTCATCAGCCCCTGGATGATGCTCTTCACACGGCGGACGGCGCCTTCGTCGAGGAACGAATCGAGGCGCAGCGCCACGCCCTGTTCCTTCATCTTCTCGTCGACCTTGGTCCGCTCGATCTTGCTCGACCCCGTGTAGTCGACGATCTTCACGCGCGGACGCTCTTCCATGTTGAAGATGATCCGCTTGCCGATGACGCCGTTGTCGTACGGCTCGTCGACCGTCTCGATCCACAGATTGTCGAGGAAGTTGGTGCCCCACAGCCGGCGGAAGTCGTCGCGCAGCTTGGCCTCGGCGGCCTCGTCGTACGGCACCCACACGCCGTCGAGACTGCGCGACGGCTGCGTCTGGATGTAATAGAGGTAGGTCTGCGGGTCGATGATGGATTCGTCGACCGGGTGGAACTTCAGCTGGAGGAACCGGATGACCGGCCCCGATCCGGCCGGCGGCATGCGCACGGCGGGCTGGGCGCCACCCGGCGCGGCGGGCGCGGCCTGACGGGCCTCGCTCACGCCCGACGACGCCAGGACGCAGAAGAACAGGAAGATGTACAGCCTACGCATCGTGTCCTTACCGGTCGAGCGGGTGCACCCGGGGCGCCTCCGGGGCACGCCGGCGCCCTCGCCGGTCGCTGAACCGTAAGATCCTACCGGAATCAGACGTCGCTGGAAAGCGGCTGGCCGGCCCCCACCGGTTCCCCGGGCTCGGACACCGTCCGGTAGGCCAGGGCCCCGCCGTCGACGTAGACCTCGATCTCGCCGTCGCGCACCCGGCCTCGAATCAGCTCCTCGGCCAGCGGGTCTTCCACGTGACGCTGGATGGCCCGGCGCAGCGGCCGGGCGCCGTACGAGCGATCCTTGCAGGTGGCCTCGATCATCCAGTCGAGGGCCTCGGGCGTGAGCCGCACCCGCATCCGCCGATCGGTGAGGTTGGCGTTCACCTGGGCCACCAGCAGCACCAGGATGCGCCGCAGGTCGTCGTCGGACAGGGCGTCGAACACGATCAGCTCGTCGACGCGGTTGATGAACTCGGGGTTGAAGGTGCGCTTCACCTCCCCGAGCACCATGTCGGTGATGCTGCGCGCCGAGTCGCTGCCCTCGTTCGACTGGAAGCCCAGCGTCGCCCGCTTCTGGATGAAGCGCGCGCCGATGTTCGACGTCATGATCAGGATCGCGTTCTTGAAGTTCACGCGGTTCCCGAGGCCGTCGGTGAGATGGCCGTCCTCGAACACCTGCAGCAGGATGTTGAAGATGTCCGGGTGCGCCTTCTCGATTTCGTCGAGCAGCACCACCGAATACGGATTGCGCTTCACGCGCTCGGTGAGCTGGCCGCCTTCCTCGTGCCCGACGTAGCCGGGCGGCGAGCCGATCAGCTTCGACACCGAGTGCTTCTCCATGTACTCGGACATGTCGAAGCGGATCATGGCGTGTTCGCTGCCGAAGAGGAACTGCGCCAGCGCCCGCGCCAGCTCGGTCTTGCCGACGCCGGTGGGGCCGAGGAACATGAAGCTGCCGACCGGACGCGCCGGGCTCTTCAGGCCGGCGCGCGAGCGCCGGATGGCGCGCGATACGGCGGAGATCGCCGCTTCCTGGCTGATCACGCGGCGATGGAGTTCGTCCTCCATCCGCATCAGCTTGTCGCTCTCGTCCTGGTTGATCGAGGCCAGCGGCACGCCCGTCCACTTCGAGACGACCTCGTCGATCTCGGTGCGGGTCACCACCACCTTGCGCTGCTGCGGCCGCACGTCGAAGCGCTCGCGCACGAGCGACAGGTTCTCGCGCGCCGCCGCTTCCTGCTCGCGGTAGTACTGCGCGCGATCGAAGTCCTTGGCCGAGACCGCCTGCTCCATCTGGTCGACGGCGACGCGGATGCTCTTGTTGATCTCGCCGAACTCGTCGCTGAACGCCGCCTCGCGCAGCTTGGCGCGGGCGCCGGCCTCGTCGAGCAGGTCGATGGCCTTGTCGGGCAGGAAACGATCGGTGACGTAGCGGCTCGACTGGTAGACCGAGGCCTCGATGGCGTCCTGCGAGTACTCGACGTGATGGAACTGCTCGTAGCGGTCCTTCACGCCCATCAGGATGCGGATGGTCTCGGCCTCGCCTGGCGGGTCGACCTTGATGGCCTGGAAGCGCCGTTCGAGTGAGCGGTCCTTCTCGATGTACTTGCGGTACTCGGCCGGCGTGGTGGCGCCGATGCAGCGGATCTCGCCGCGGCTCAGCGCCGGCTTGAGGATGTTGGCGGCGTCGAGCGAGCCTTCCGCCGATCCGGCCCCCACCAGCGTGTGCAGTTCGTCGATGAAGACGATGATGTTCGGGTTGTCGGTCAGCTCCTTCATGATGGCCTTCAGGCGTTCCTCGAACTGCCCGCGGTACTTGGTACCGGCCACGATGAGGGAGATGTCGAGCGCCAGCAGGCGCTTGTCGGCGAGGAAGTGCGGCACGTCGCCGCACACGATCTTCTGGGCGAGGCCCTCGACGATCGCCGTCTTGCCCACGCCCGGCTCACCGATGAGCACGGCGTTGTTCTTGGTGCGGCGGCAGAGCACCTGCTGCACGCGCTCGATTTCGTAGTCGCGGCCGACCAGCGGATCGAGCTGGTTCTTCATCGCGATGTCGGTCAGGTCGCGGCTGAACTCGGCGAGCAGGGGCGTTTCTTTCACGCGCGTCAGGGTGGTCTTCTCGTTCAGCAGCTGGACGATGTCTTCACGGACGGCATGCAGACGCATGCCCTTCTCCATGAGGATGCTGGCCGCCACCGAGCGCTCTTCGCGCAGCAGGCCGAGCAACAGGTGCTCGGTGCCGATGTAGTTGTGCAGGAGCCGGTCGGCTTCCTCGGCCGCGTACTGCAGCACACGCTTGGTCTCGCCGCTGAACGGGATCTCGACCGACGTCGACACCTTCTCGCGGAACACCGTGCGGCCCTCGATGTCCTTCCGGATCGAGTCCAGGGACAGGTGGGATCGCTGGAAGATCCGGCTGGTGAGGCCCTTCCCTTCCCGGATCAGGCCCAGCAGCAGGTGCTCGGTCTCTATCGAGATGCTGCCGAGCTGACTTGCCTCGTAACGGGCGAAGAACAGAACCCGTCGTGCTCTTTCGGTATACCGCTCGAACATCCGGCCGCCTTCGCGAGGGATGGAGTCCCGGCGCTGTCATCCAGTATACGGGATTGCCCGCCCGAGGCCGCCCTGCCCGATCGGGCGGGCTGCGCCACGCGCGGCGTACAATCGTCGGCTGGAGGTGCTGGTGGCGGACGCCGTTGGATTCATCGGGCTCGGCGCCATGGGCAAGCCCATGGCCCTCAACCTGCGCAAGCACGACGTCACGGTCGTGGTGCACAACCGGTCGCATGCGGCCGAACGCGTGCTGGCCGAGGCCGGAGCCTCGGTGGCCACCACCCCGGCGGCCGTGGCGGCGGCCAGCCAGTACCTCGTGCTGATGCTGCCCGATGCGCCGGACGTGGAAGCGGTGCTGCTCGGCGATTCGGGCGTGCTCGCCAGCCTGCAGCCGGGCACCATCGTCGTCGACTCGAGCACGATCGCGCCGGCGGCGGCTCGCCGCTTCGCGGCCATGGTCGCGGAACGCGGCGGCCATTATCTCGACGCGCCGGTGAGCGGCGGCGAGATTGGCGCCATCGACGGCACGCTCACGTTCATGGTCGGCGGCGACGCCACCGCGCTCGAGGCGGTGCGCGACCTGCTGGGTTTCATGGGCAAGCCCGAGCGCATCGTCCACGTCGGGCCCTCGGGCGCCGGCCAGGTCTGCAAGGCCTGCAACCAGCTGGTGATCGGCGGCACGATGGTGGCCGTCGCCGAAGCGCTCGCCCTGGCCCGCTCGGCGGGTGTCGACGGCGCCAAGGTGCGCCAGGCCCTGCTCGGCGGCTTCGCCGCCAGCCGCGTGCTCGAGGTGCACGGCGAGCGCATGCTCACGGGCAACTACAAGCCCGGCTTCAAGGCGCGCCTCTACAAGAAAGACCTGCGCATCGTCGCCGAGGCGCTGGCCGAGGCCGGCGTGGCCGCGCCTGAAACCGCGCTCGTGCAGCAGCTCGTGCACGCGCAGCTCGCCGCCGGCGGCGGTGACGACGACTACTCCGGCGTGGCGAAGGTCATCTTCGGGCTCGCCGGCCTCGACTGATCGCGGCCCACGCGCCGCTGGAGATCCGATGTCCTCTGCCACCATTCCGTCCACCGCCGCCATCCTCGACCGTCTCGGTCTCGCCGCGCTCAACCCCGGCGTGTCGACCGGCGCCGACGACTGGGCGCTCGCGCCCGGCGCCGAGGTGCTGACGTCGTACGACCCGGCCACCGGTGCCGCCATCGCCGGCGTGCAGCTGGCGACGCCGGCCCAGTACGACCGCGTGGTCGACGCCGCCGCCGCGCGCTTCCGCGCGTGGCGCGAGGTGCCGGCGCCGAAACGTGGCGATCTCGTGCGCGATCTCGGCAACGCGCTGCGCGCGGCGAAGGAGCCGCTCGGCGATCTGGTCACGCTCGAGATGGGCAAGATCCGCGCGGAAGGTCACGGCGAAGTGCAGGAGATGATCGACATCTGCGACTTCGCGACCGGCCTGTCGCGGCAGCTCTACGGCTTGACGATCGCGTCGGAGCGTCCGGGCCACCGGATGATGGAACAGTGGCATCCGCTCGGGCCGATCGGCGTCATCACGGCGTTCAACTTTCCCGTCGCCGTGTGGTCGTGGAACGCCGCGCTGGCCGCGGTGTGCGGCGACACGGTGGTGTGGAAGCCGGCCGAGCCGACGCCGCTCACCGCCGTCGCCGTGCAGCGCATCGCCAACCAGGTGATGGCCGACCACGGCCTGTCGGGCGTGTTCACGCTGGCCGTCGGCACCGGCGCCGCGATCGGCGAGCGCATGCTCGGCGACGCGCGTCTGCCGCTCATCTCGTTCACGGGATCGACCGCCGTGGGCCGACGCGTCGCGCAAGCCGTGGCCGGACGCTTCGGCAAGTCGCTGCTCGAACTCGGCGGCAACAACGCCATCATCATCGCCGCCGACGCCGACCTCGACATGGCGGTGCGCGCGGTGCTCTTCGGCTCGGTGGGCACCGCCGGCCAGCGCTGCACCTCGACGCGGCGCCTCATCGTGCACACGAGCGTGGTCGATCAGCTGTGCGCGCGGCTCGTGAAGGCGTACGGGCAGGTGCGCATCGGCCATCCGCTCGACGGCACGACGCTGATGGGCCCGCTCGTGAACGAGGCCTCGGTCGAGAAGATGCAGGCGGCGCTGGCGGCGGCCACCGCGGCGGGCGGCACGGTGCTCACCGGCGGCGCGCGCCGTCCCGACCTCGGACCGCACTACGTCGAACCGGCCATCGTGCGGATGCCGGCGCAGGCCGACATCGTGCTGCACGAGACGTTCGCGCCGATCCTCTACGTGCTCAGCTACGACACGCTCGACGAGGCCCTGGCGCTGCACAACGGCGTGCCGCAGGGCCTGTCGTCGGCCATCTTCACCGAGAGCATGCGCACGGCCGAGGCGTTCCTGTCGGCGAAAGGATCCGACTGCGGCATCGCCAACGTGAACATCGGCACGTCGGGCGCCGAGATCGGCGGCGCCTTCGGCGGTGAGAAGGAAACGGGCGGCGGTGGCCGCGAGTCGGGCTCCGATTCGTGGAAGGCGGACATGCGCCGCCAGACCAACACCGTCAACTGGAGCTCGCACCTGCCGCTGGCGCAGGGCATCAAGTTCGGCGACTAGGCCGGCACGAGCCGGCCGCACCGCTTGACGATCCGGTTCAGGCCCACGGCGGTCACGCCGAGTACGCCGCGAGGTCGCGCTGCGGCACGCGGGCCGCGATCCCGGGCGTGTCGCGGACGAGCGCCCAGTACAGCTGCTCGGGCGTCAGCATCAGGAGGTCGCGCTCGCGGTGCACTTTGCGGTGCGCCAGCGCCTGAAACGCCATTCGGACGGCGCGCTGCCACGCCACATCGCCAGCGGCCGCGCGCTCGATGACACGCCACTCGATCCACTCGACCACGCTTGGCTCGATGGCCACACTGGCGAAGCTCGTGACGCCGCCGCCGAGCGCATCGAGGCATGCGAACAAATCGCCGGGGCCGGCGAAGCTCTTGATCCACTCCCCGCCCTCGACGTCCACGTAGGCCTGCTTCAGCAGGCCCGCGCGGACGAGGTAGACGCGGGCTCGGGCCTCTCCGGCGTGGAACGCGGCGGCGCGCGGCACGAGCCTCGAGACCCGAACCGCGGCCAGCACGGCGTCGAGGTGCGGCAGTCGAAGACCGGTGGCCGCCTCGAAGTCCTCGAACGCCCGTCTGGTGGCGATGGCCTGCATGGTTAACCCCGGTTAATGACGGGCGCGTCGCGTCGCTTCACACTGGACCCGACTGGATGGACGCCGCGACGGCGTCCCGACGAAAGGCTCCGACCATGGACGCGACCCGTGTGCACGACCTGCTCTCCCGCTACTTCGACGACGTCTGGAGTCGCGGCGCGATCGACCTGCTCGATTCGCTCGTCACCGACGACTACGTGAATCACTCCCCCAGCGTTCCGGACCCGGTTCCCGGCGCGGCCGGCCTCAAGCCCATCGTGCTGGCCATGCGCGCCGGGATTCCGGATTCGCGCTACGAGCTCCTCGACACGGTCGTCGGGGAGGGCAAGGTGGCGGTCCACGTGCGCGTCACCGGCACGCACACGGGATCTCTCTTCGGGATCGCCCCCACGGGACGACGCATCGACGTGCGACAGATGCAGATTGAATGGCTGCGCGACGGCCGGATCGCGCAGCACTGGCGCGTCACAGACGAGCTGGCCCTGATGCGCCAGCTCGGCGTGGTGGCGTGACCGGCATCAGCGTTCGGGCGAGACGTCGATGAGCCGTCCGCCTTCCAGCCGCAGCACGCGATCGCACTGCTCGGCGAGCCGCGGGTTGTGCGTGGCCATCACCGCGGTGAGGCCGAACTCGCGGTGCATGTCGCGCAGCAGCGTGTGCAGCGCGTCGCCGGTGCGTTCGTCGAGGTCGCCGGTGGGCTCGTCGGCCAGCAGCAGCGCCGGCTGACGCACCAGCGCGCGGGCCACCGCCACGCGCTGCTGCTCGCCACCCGACAGCATGCCGGGGCGATGGCCAAGGCGCTCCGACAGCCCGACGCGCGCCAGCAGGCGCTCGGCGGCCGGACGCGCCTCGCGGGCCGGCACGCGCGCGATGCGCAGCGGCATCTCGACGTTCTCGAGCGCGGTGAACTCGGGCAGCAGATGGTGGAACTGGAAGACGAAGCCGACGTGCTTGTTCCGGAAGGCGACGAGCGCCGCGTCGTCGGCCGACACCAGCTCGAAGCCGTCGACGGCCACCGCGCCGCCGTCGGGCCGGTCGAGGCCGCCGAGCACGTGCAGCAGCGTGCTCTTGCCCACGCCCGACGCCCCCATGATCGCCACCATCTCGCCGCGCCGCACTTCGAGATCGAGGCCGCGGAGGATGTGCAGCCGCTGCCCCGCCGCCGTGTACGACTTCTCGACGCCGCGCGCGGAGAGCATCACGTCACTCATGACGCAGGCCCTCCGCCGGATCGAGGCGCGCCGCCTGGCGCGACGGGTAGATCGTGGCGACGAAGCAGATGACGATCGCCGCCGCCACCACCAGCGCCACGTCGCGCGGCACCACGGTGAACGGCAGATACGACAGCTGATACACGTCCGCCGGAATCTGAATCAGGTGCGTGCGGTCGAGGAACGTGGCCGCGGCCACGCCACCCGCGGCGCCGCACGCCGTGCCCACGAGACCGATCACCAGTCCCTGCAGCATGAAGATGCGGCGGATGCTCGTGGCCGAGGCGCCCATCGTCTTCAGGATGGCGATGTCGCGGCTCTTCTCCATCACGAGCAGCACGAGCGACGCCACGATGTTCAGGGCCGCCACCATCACGATGAGGCCGATGGCGATCGAGATCGCCACCTTCTCGAGCCACAGCGCCGAGTAGAGCGAGCGATTCAGATCGGCCCAGTCCTGCGCGAGGTAGGTCGTGCCGTCCATCCCCGAGATGCGATCGGCGATCTGCGGCGCGAGGTAGATGTCGCGCACGCGCAGCTCGATGTGGTCGGGCTCGGTCTTCCCCACCAGGCGGCCGGCCGCCTCGAGCGTGACGAAGCCGTACGCCTGGTCGAACTCGAAGAGCCCGAGGCGGAAGATGCCGGCGACGGTGAAGCGCCGCTGGCGCGGCATCACGCCCATGGGCGACAGCGTGCCGGTGGGCGTGAGCACGGTGACGGCGTCGCCGACGACGGCGCCCAGCTGACTCGCCAGCTCCGAGCCGAGCAGGATACCGGGGAGCGCGTCCTCGCCACCCGACGCGAGGGCGGCGAAGCTGCCGCTCGTCATCGACGACGCGATCTCGGTGACGCGCGTCTCGAGCGCCGGGTCGATGCCCTTGATGGTGATGAACTGCTGCTGCTCGCCCTTGCTGACGAGCGCCTTGCCCATCAGCGCCGGCGCCGCACCGGTGACGTCGGGCACCGCCAGCAGCCGCCGCACCTCGGCCTGATAGTCGGGAATGCCGGCCGGCTTCCACACGTAGACGTGGGCCGAGGATCCGAGCACACGGTCGCGCACGCCCTGCTGCAGGCCGGTCATCAGCGCCAGCGCCACCACCAGCGCCAGCACGCCCACCGTGACGCCCAGCATGGAGACGAGCGAGATGACCGAGATGAACGCCTGCTTCCGCTTCGCGAACAGGTACCGGAGCGCGACGTAGAGCTCGAACGGCACGGGACCTCTAGTCCTGCTCGCGGGGACGCATCTGCGGGAAGAGGATCACGTCGCGGATCGACGGGCTGTTGGTGAGCAGCATCACCAGGCGGTCGATGCCGATGCCTTCCCCGCCGGTCGGCGGCAGCCCGTACTCGAGCGCACGCACGTAGTCGTCGTCCATCGCGTGCGCTTCGTCGTCGCCCTTGTCGCGATCGGCGAGCTGCGCCTCGAAACGGCGGCGCTGCTCGGCGGGATCGTTCAGCTCGCTGAAGGCGTTGGCCACTTCGAAGCCGCCGATGTACAACTCGAAGCGCTCGACGGTGTCGGGATCGTCGGCCCGCTGCTTCGAGAGCGGCGACACCTCCGTCGGGAAGTCGTAGACGAAGGTCGGCTGGATCAGCGTCTCCTGCCACAGGCGCTCGAAGATCTCGCTCGCCACCTTGCCGGCGCCGGCCGACGGCGGCACGTCGATGTGCAGGTCGCGGGCGACGCCGCGCGCGCCTTCGAGGGTGCGCAGGGTGTCCGCCGTGATCGTGCGCCCCAGTCGGCGGCTGGCTTCCTCGGCGGCCGCATGCCGCAGCGACAGACGCCGGAACGGCGACGCGAACGAGATGGCGTGCTCGCCGAACTGGCAGGTGGCGCTGCCGGTGACCTTCTGCGCCACCGTCGACAGCAGCTCCTCGGTGAAGTCCATCAGCGTCTGGTAGTCCACGTAGGCCCAGTAGAACTCGAGCATCGTGAACTCGGGGTTGTGCTGCGTCGAGATGCCTTCGTTGCGGAAGTTGCGGTTGATCTCGAACACGCGATCGATGCCGCCGACGACCAGCCGCTTCAGGTACAGCTCGGGCGCGATGCGCAGGTAGAGCTTGATGTCGAGGGCGTTGTGATGCGTGATGAACGGGCGCGCCAGCGCGCCGCCGGCGATCGGCTGCATCATCGGCGTCTCGACCTCGAGGAAGCCGCGCGCCGTCAGGAACTCGCGGATGGCCGACACCGTGCGGCTGCGCGTCTCGAACGTCTTCCGCACGTCGGGATTCACCGCCAGGTCGAGGTAGCGCTGGCGGTAGCGCGTCTCGATGTCCTGGAGGCCATGCCACTTCTCGGGCAGCGGCAGCAGACACTTGGCGAGGAACGTCAGCGACGACGCCCAGATCGAGAGCTCGTTGGTCTTGGTACGGAAGAGATGGCCGCTGACGCCGACGTGATCCCCGAAGTCGAGCAGCTTCGACAGCGCGAAGTCACGCTCGGACAGCGCGTCCTGCCGCACGTAGACCTGCAGGCGGACGCGGCCGTCGGACAGCACGAGGAACGAGGCCTTGCCGAAGCTGCGGATGCTGATGACGCGGCCGGCGGCGATGGTATCGACTCGCGTCTGCTCGAGCGCCTCGGCCGGCGTCGCCGTGTGGGCCTCGACCAGCTGGCTGACGGTGTGCGTCGTGTCGAACTTGTGCGGGTACGCCTGGAACCCCAGCGCCTCGATGGCCGCCAGGTTGGCGCGACGCTGTTCGAACTGCGCTTCTTCGTTGGAGGACATCGCGGACTCTCACTCCCGGGTCGGTCGACGACGGCGAGACACGCCGCGGTCAGTCGATGATACGGCCTTCGGTCTTCAGCCGGTGGTAGACGGCATCGAGCACGCCGTTGACGAACTTCACGGCCTCGTCGCCGCTGTAGACACGCGCCAGCTCGAGCGCCTCGGCCAGCACCACGCGCGGCGGCGTGCCGGGCTCGGCCAGCCACTCGTGCACGGCCTGCCGCATGATCAGGCGATCGATGGTCGCCAGACGCTCGATGCGCCAGTGCTGGCAGTGCGGCGCAATCTCGTTGTCGAGCGCCTCGCGCGCGCCCCAGGCCCCGCCGGCCAAGCGCATGGCGTAGGCGCGCGCCGGCTCGTCGAGCACGACGCCCTCGTCGTCACCCTCGAGCTCGGCGAGCCGCAGCGCCTCGAGCAGCGGCACCGCGCCGATCGTCGTCTGATACACGGCGCGCAGCGCTACCTCGCGCGCGCGGTGCCGTTCGTCCCAGCGCGAGGCGCCGGGCAGCCCGCTGCTCACGACGCGGCTCCGTCGAGCGCGGCCGCCAGCGTCGCCATCTCGATGGCGGCCATCGCGGCCTCGTAGCCCTTGTTCGACGGGCCCGGCTGCGCGCGCTCGAGCGCCTGCTCCACCGAGTCGGTCGTGAGCACGCCGAAAGCCATCGGCACCCCGGTCTCGAGCGAGGCGTTGGTCACGCCCTGCGCCGCCGCCTGGCAGATGTAGTCGAAGTGCGGCGTGCCGCCGCGAATCACGCAGCCGAGGCAGATGACCGCGGCCGGTTCCCGCAGCGCCGCCGCGTGCTGCGCTCCCGACGCGATCTCGAAGGCGCCCGGCACCCAGATCACATCGACCGACGCGGCGGGTACGCCGGCCTCGGCCAACGCCTCCTGCGCGCCGGTGAGCAGGCGCGCGGTGACGAAGTCGTTGAAGCGCGCGACCACGATCGCGAACTTCAGCTCGGGAGCGGTGCGGCGTCCTTCGAAGGTCGGCACGGCTACTGCCCCTTCCAGACCGCGGGACGCTTGTCGAGGAAGGCGCGCGTGCCCTCCTTCATGTCGTCGGTGGAGGCCGCGAGGCCGAACGTGACCGACTCGAGGTGCTGCGCTTCGGCCTGCGGCATGTCGGCGCCGCGGATGACGGCGTCGAGGATGTAGCGCACGGCGAGGGGCGGCTTGCCGGCGAGTTGCTGCGCGAGCTTCAGGGCCTCGGCCTGCAGATCGGCCGCCGGCACGACGCGGTTCACGAGGCCAATCTCGTACGCGCGCGCCGCGGACCACATGTCGCCCGTGAGCAGGAGCTCGAGGGCGCGGCCTCGGCCAACCAACCGCGGCAGGCGCTGCGTGCCGGCGAAGCCGGGCGTGAGGCCCAGGTTCACCTCGGGCTGACCGAAGCGCGCGGTGTCGGCGGCAAGGCGCAGCGTGCACGCCATCGCCAGCTCGCAGCCGCCGCCGAGCGCGAAGCCGTTGATCGCGGCGATGACCGGGAGACCCAGGCGCTCGATGGCGTCGAAGGCCTGCTGTCCGAGCGCGGCGTGCGCCTGTGCGGCGGCCGGCGTGAGACCGGCCAGTTCCTCGATGTCGGCGCCGGCCACGAACGCCTTCTCTCCCGCGCCCGTCAGCACGATGGCGCGGACGCCGTCGGCGGCGAGCGCCGGGAACGCGGCGCCCAGCTCGCGCAGGGTCGCGGCGTTGAGCGCGTTCAGCTTCTTCGGGCGGTTGACGGTGACGACGGCGATGGCGCCGTCGCGGCTGACGAGCAGGTTGTCGTAGGTCATCGGACGGTCAGGCGCGCGAGGCGCGGCGGGATCGCAGCAGTATAGCGCCCTGCATCGCCACGCCCATGGCCGTGGCCGCGCCGAAGGTGTCGGCGAGCCAATCGGCGACGTCGGCCGATCGTCCGGGCACGAACCACTGATGGAACTCGTCGGTGGCGCCGTAGAAACTGGCGATTGCCCAGGCCGCGATCAGCGCCCGCGTGGTCACGCCGGCGACGCGCCCGCCGGCCGTCGCCCGCAAGGCCACCAGGGCGAGGCCGCCGTAGAACACGAAGTGCTCGATCTTGTCGTTCACGTGGATCGGCGACGGCGGCGACGACATCGCCGAGAGCCCGAACACGAGCGACATGTAGGCGACGACCGGCGCCCACAGGCTGAAGGCGGACGGACCGGCGGCGGATTCGGGCGCGGACATGCCGTCGATCAGAACGGCAGTGGGTACATCAGCCAGCCGAGCAGAATCCCGGCGCCGACGAACCCGCCGAAGATCCGCGCGCCGAACCGCACCTGCGCGGCGGGCTCGTCGTGGCTGATCGTGGCGAACACGGCGGCGACGAAGAAGGCGAACAGCACGAGAAGGCCGACGTGACTCGTCATCACTTGCGCCCCGAGGCGACGTCGAACGCGTCGAGGGCCACCAGCATGTTCAACAGGCCGCTGACGATGAGGAACGCGTTGCCGTACTCGTACGCGGCGTCGGTGACGACGCCCTGGCCGTAGCCCAGCCACCCGGCCGCCAGCGACAGGATGCCGACGCCACGAGCCGCCACCGCCGCCAGGCCGGCCAGCGGCTGGCTGAAATCGAACGGGAAGAGGCGACCCGACAAGGCCAGGCCCATCAGGAACATGGGCGGAATGGTCAGCAGGAACACCACCGCTTTCTGGCGTTTCCCCAACAGAAAGTGCCCAAGGCCGGGGACGGCAATGGCCAGCGCCATGGCGGCAACTGGCGGGACGGTCTGGGCACGAGCGGCGGCCGACACACTCACAGCCGCCTAGTTTAGCCCATCCCGCCTCGGAACCTTCGGCCGGGCCTCGCCGTCAAACGCCATTAGAAAACTGAACACTGTTCAGTCGCCACACCATCCATGGGCATCAAGGAACGTCACGACCGCGAACGGCACGCCGTGCGCGCGTCGATTCTGACCGCCGCGCGCGATCTCTTCGTCGCCGAGGGCTACCCCAACGTCTCGATTCGCAAGATCGCCGAGCGCATCGAATACAGCCCGGCCGCCATCTACAGCTACTTCCCGAGCAAGGACGACATCTTCTTCGCCCTCGCGGCCGAAGGGTTCCAGACCCTCGACGCGGCGATCCGCGACGCCGACGGGGATCCCGACCCGATGCAGGACCTGCGGCACTGCTGGTGGGCGTTCTATCAGTTCTCCAAAGACCATCGTGAGTTCTTCCACCTCATGTTCGTCGACCGCACGGTGCCCGTCATCACCGAGCAGTGGCAGGGCTTCGGACTGCTGCAGCAGATGATCGAGCGTGTCGCGGCGCGCATCCAGCGCTCGATCGACGCCGGCCAGCTGCCGGCGTCGCTCAACCCCGTCGTCGCGCTGCACGTGCTGTGGGCGGCGGTCACCGGCCCCGCGGTGCTCGGCAGCACCTGCCGCCTCGCCCCCGATGAAGACCCGGACGCGCTCGCCCGCGACGTCCTCGAAACCACACTCGCCGGCCTCCGCGCCGGCACCTCGCTGACGTTCGTGCCGTGTCTGCCCCCCGGTGCCGCGTCGCCTCACGTCGAACACTCTCGCTCCGGAGTTCCCGCTCATGAAGGCTAGTCCCGTCGTGCTCACCGGCGTCGCGCTCGTCGCCGCTCTCTCCCTCACCGCGTGCGGAGGCGGCGCCGCGGAGCCGAAGGCCCAGGCCGCCGCGCCCGCGCCGGCCCCGGTCGTCGACGTCGCCGCCGTGAAAGCGCAGGCCGGCACCATCGAAGCCGCGCTCGAGCTGTCGGGCAACCTCACGCCCCAGGCGCGTGTCGGCGTGAAGCCGCGCGTGCCCGGCGCGATCGAGAAGCTGCTGGTCGACATCGGGACGCCGGTGCGCGAAGGCCAGACGATCGCCACGATCGACCGTCGCGAGATCGACGCGCAGGCCGACGCCGCCGCGGCCGCCGTCGCCGTCGCCAAGGCCGGCGTCGACGCCGCCGATGCCGCGCTCGGCAACGCCACGACCGAACTCGAGCGCGCCAGGAACCTCTTCGACAAGGGCGCGTTGCCCCGCCAGCGCCTCGACGCCGCCGACACCGCCAGCAAGGCCGCCGCCGCTCAGCGCGAGCTGGCGCGCGCCAGCCTGGCGCAGGCCGAGGCCGCGCAGCGCCGCGCCCGCGAGGTGCAGCGCGACACCACGCTCACCGCGCCGGTGTCGGGCCACGTCGTCGAGCGCAACTACGACCCGGGCGCCATGCCCGGCGATGCGCCCGTGGTGGTCATCGCCGATCTCCGCACCCTGAAGCTCGAAGCCGGTGTGTCGGAACTCGATGCCGGACGCCTCAAGCTGGGCATGCCGGCCGACGTCGTGGTGCAGGCGCGCTCGGGCGAACACTACAAGGGCCAGCTCGCGGCGATGGCGCCCGAGGTGAACGAGCGCAACCGCCACTTCAAGGTCGAGATCCGCGTGCCCAACGCCGACGCCGTGCTCCTCTCGGGCATGTACGCCACCGCCCGCATCGTCACCGCCAGCGCCACCGAGGGCGTGATCATCCCGCGCGAGGCCGTCACCACGCGCGCCGGCAAGCGCGTCGCGCTCGTGGTCACGGGCGACACCGTGAAAGCCGTGGACGTCACCGAAGGCCTCACCGACGGCCAGCGCGTGCAGATCGTCGCCGGCCTCAAGGCCGGCGATCTCGTCGTCGCCGACGCCCGTCGCCAGTTCGCCGACGGCGCCCGCGTGCGCGCCACCGTGAACTAGCGTTCGTTCTCCTTTCGAGTCGCACACGCCATGTGGATTTCCGATACGTCCATCAAGCGCCCGGTCTTCGCCACCATGGCGATCCTGAGCTTCGTCGTGCTCGGGCTCGTCTCGCTCGGCCGCCTGGGCATCGACCTCTTCCCTGAGGTCAACTTCCCCTTCATCAACGTCGCCATCGTGTTCCCCGGCGCCGCGCCGGAGGAAGTCGAGTCGCTGGTCACGCAGAAGGTCGAGGACGCCGTCGCCGGCATCAACGGCGTGAAGCGTGTCATCTCGACGTCGACCGAAGGCTTCTCGCGTGTCGGCGTCGAGCTGCGCCTCGAGGTCGACGCGCAGGCGGCCGCCGCCGAGGTGCGCGAGAAGGTCGCCGCCATCCGCGGCCAGCTGCCGCCCGACATCGAAGACCCGATGATCCAGCGCTTCGATGTCGCGGCCCTGCCGGTGATGGTGTACGCCGTCGGCTCGACGCTGCCGTCCGACCGCGTGCGGCGGCTGGTCGACGACAAGCTGAAGCCGTTGCTGGAGCAGATCGACGGCGTGGCCGCGGTGGAGATCAACGGCGGCCAGACCCGCGAGATCCAGGTGAATCTCGATCCGCGACGGCTCGAGGCGCTCGGCATGCCGATCACGGAAGTGGCCGGCAAGCTCGCCGCGGAGAACCTGGATCTTCCGGGCGGCAACGTCGAGCGCGACGGCCGCAGCGTGACGCTCCGCACCAAGGGCGAGTTCCGCACGCCCGACGAGATCGCCAACGTGATCCTCCGCTCGGACGCCGGCTCGACCGTGCGCCTGAAGGACGTCGGCAGCGTGGTCGACGGCTACGAAGAGCGCACCACCACGACCCGCCTCGACGGCATCGACGCCGTGTCGTTCTCGGTGCGGAAGCAGTCGGGCGCCAACACGGTGGAGATCACCGACCGCGTGGCCGCCGTGATCGCGCGCATCCAGGCGCAGAACACGCTGCCCGACCTGCAGATCAAGCCGGTGCACAACGACGCCGACTTCATCAAGGAGAACGTCCGCGACGTCCGCGGGCACATCCTGTTCGGCGGCCTGATGGCCGTGCTCGTGATCTTCCTGTTCATGCGCGACTGGCGCTCCACGCTGATCACGGCGCTGGCGCTGCCCACGTCGGTCATCGCGACGTTCTTCTTCATGTACGTCGCCGGCTTCACCTTCAACATGATGTCGCTGATGGCGCTCTCGCTCGTCATCGGCATCCTCATCGACGACGCCGTGGTGGTGCGCGAGAACATCTTCCGCCACATGGAGATGGGCAAGGACCCGATGCGCGCCGCCCGCGAGGGCACGGCCGAGATTGGCCTGGCCGTGATGGCCACCACGTTCACCATCCTGGCGGTGTTCCTGCCGGTCGGCTTCATGACCGGCATCGTCGGCCAGTTCTTCAAGCAGTTCGCGCTCACCATCGCCTTCGCGGTGGCGATGTCGCTGCTCATCGCCTTCACGCTCGACCCGATGCTGTCATCGCGGTTCGTGCGCTTCATCCCGCCCGAAGAGCGCAAGGCCACCAGGGTCGGACGGTTCCTCGAGCGCTGGGGCGAGTTCTACGACCGCATCGACCGCGTCTACCACCGCATCCTCGGCTGGGCGGTCGAACATCCGTGGACGGTGGTCGCGGCCGCGACGCTGGTGTTCGTCGCCAGCCTGTCGACGCTGCGCGTGCTCGGCACCGAGTTCGTGCCGGTGGAAGACCGCGGCCAGATGGAGGTGCTGCTCGAGATGCCGCCGGGCACCTCGTTCGACCAGAGTGAAGCGGCCGTGGCCAACGTCGAGGCGATCGTGCGCGGCATCCCCGAGGTGCGGCAGATCTTCTCCACCGTCGGCGTCAACGGCGACGTGCTGAAGGCACGCCTGCAGGTGAAGACGACGCCCAAGATGGAACGCACGCGCGGCCTCGCCGCCATCAAGACCGATGCCCGGCAGAAGCTGGCCGCCGTGCCGATGCTGAAGGCCACCGTCACCGATCCGGAGTTCATGCAGGGCGCGCCCAGCGAGGCGCCGGTGAACATCTACGTGCGCGGCGACGACATGGTGGCCCTGCAGCGGCTCAGCGACGAGATCGTGGCGCGGGCCCGACAGGTGCCTGGAACGGCCGACGTCGACTCGACGCTCGAGAGCGGTCAACCCGAGATGGTGGCGCACGTGAACCGCTCGCTCGCCGCCGACATGGGCTTCGAGGTGGCGTCGGTGGCCTCGCAGCTGCGCGGCATGGTCGAGGGCATCGTGCCGACCAAGCTCCGCGACGGCGAGGAGGAGTTCGACATCCGCGTGCGGCTCGCCCCCGAGTTCCGCAACGACTTCGCGGTGATCGCCCGCACGCCGCTCTACTCGCCGCGCGGCGCCGCCGTGCGCACGGGCGACATCGTCACGATGGAGCCGGGCATCGGCCCGACCAACATCGAACGCGAGCAGCGCCGCCGCCAGGCCAAGATCGCCATCGAGCTCGACGGCCGCCCGCTCGGCGACGTGACGGCCGATCTCGAGGCGCTGATGAGGAACGAGATCGCGCCGAAGATGCCGCCGAATTTCGAGTGGGGCTTCGCCGGCGACGTCGAGATGATGCAGGACACCGCCTCGGCGATGGGCCTCGCCCTCGGCCTGGCGGTGGCCTTCATCTACATCGTGCTGGCCTCGCAGTTCGAGTCGTTCACCGAGCCGCTGCTCATCATGCTGTCGCTGCCGCTGGCGGTGGTGGGCGCCCTGCTCGCCATGCTGGTCACCGGCAACAACATCGGCATGCCGGCGATGATCGGCGTGGTGATGCTGATGGGCCTGGTGACGAAGAACGCCATCCTGCTCGTGGATCTCACCAACCACTACCACCGCGAAGAGGGCCTGTCGATCAAGGACGCCATCCTCAAGGCGGGGCCGGTGCGGCTGCGCCCGATTCTGATGACGACGCTGGCGATGATCCTGGGCATGTGGCCCTCGGCCACCGCCACCGGCGAAGGCGCGGAGTTCCGCGCGCCGATCTCGATCGCGACCATCGGCGGCCTGATCACCTCGACGGCACTCACGCTGCTGGTGGTGCCGGTGGCCTACCTGCTGCTGTCGCGGTTCCTCGCCCGCCTCGAGGCGTGGCGCAAGGGCGCGGCCGGCAGCCGGGTGGCGCACGCCGCGCGGATCACGGGCGTGGTCGTGCTGATCGCGCTGGCCGGCTGGATGTGGACGAGCACGACGGCCTATGGCCAGACGCTCCCCGCCGGCCCGTCGGCCTCGGCGCCGATGACGCTGACCTTCGACCAGGCGTTCGAGCGCGCGCTGGCGGCCAACGCGTCGTTGCGCGCCACCGAGGAGACCGTCAAGGCCGGCGAGGCCCGCGTCGCCGAGGCGTCGGCGGCCTTCCTGCCGAGCGCGACGCTCAGTTACCAGCTGCAGCCGATCCAGAAGTTCCCGCAGATCGTGATCCCGGCCGGCGTGTTCGGACCGGAGGAACAGCGGTTCGAGGCCAACTTCGTCCGCAAGAACGTGATGCAGCTCGACCTGTCGCAGGCGGTCTACACGGGCGGCCGGCTGTCGCGCGCCCGCGACCTGCAGAAGGCCTCGCTCGACGTGTCGACCCGGACGGTGGAACGCGCCCGCCAGGACCTGCAGCTGCGCGTCGTGCAGGCCTTCTACGCCACGCTCATGAACGAGCAGAGCGTGAAGGTGGCCGACGAGGGCGTCACGCTGGCGACGCGGCAGCTCGAGCTCGCCCGCGTGCGTTTCGAGGCCGGCACGGTGGCCCGGCTCGATGTCCTGCGGGCCGAGGTGGATCTCGCCAACGCCCGCGCGCGGCGCATCCAGTACCAGGCCGCGCTCGATCAGTCGTACCAGGCACTGCGCACGGTGCTGTCGCTGCCGCAGTCACAGCCGCTCGTGCTGCAGGGCACGCTCGACGACATGACCGCGCCCAGCGACCGCGACGCGCTGCTCTCGGCGCTGCCGGCCCGCCCCGATCTTCGAGCGCTCGAGGCGCAGCAGCAGGCGGCGGCCTACGCCGTGTCGCTGGCGAGCGCGGAATGGAAACCCACGGTGGCCGTGATCGGCAACGTGGCCTACCAGAACAACGACGCCGCGAAGCTGCTGCAGCAGTCGAACCAGAACTACACCTTCGGCGTCGCGGTGCGGCTGCCGCTGCTGGCCATGCCGGCCGCGTCGGCGCGGCGCGGCGCCGCCGAGGCGCAACGCCGCCAGGCCGAGCATGGCTTGAAGGCGGCGCTCGACGCCAGCCACCTCGAGCTGGAGACGGCGTGGACGGATCTGCAGGCGGCGGCGGAGGTCGTGACCACGCAGCAGAAGGCGCTCGAACTCGCCCGCGAGAGCGTGTCAATCGCGCAGACGTCGTACGAGAACGGCGTGATCACGTCGGCCGAGCTCAACGACGCGCAGGTGGCGCTGCTGCAGACCGAGTTCCAGCTGCAGCAGGCCAAATACGCGCGAGTGGTCGCGGCGGCGCGGGCGCGCTTCGCCGCCGGCGTGTCGTAAGGACCTCGGCTCGGCCCGCCGTCGCCCGCCGTCGCCCGCCGTCGGCGGGCTATGGCGAGGCGGCCGGCTGTCGGTTACTCCAGACGGCCGAAGTGACGCTCGTAGCGGGTGACGAACTCGGGCCAGGTGTAGGCGTGGCTGGTACCGCCGAGGTGCTCGAGCGCCCAGGTGGCGGCCACGCTGCCCATCTGCGCCGAGGTCTTCAGCGATCGGCCGCTCGCCAGGCCCTTCATGAGGCCGCCGCGGAACGCGTCGCCCACGCCGGTCGGGTCGACGATCCGTTCGGGCGTCACCGCGGCGACGTCCGTGTGGCCCTCGCGCGTCATCACCGTGCAGCCGTGCTCGCCCTTGGTGACGATGAGCGTCGGCACTTCGCCCAGCACGTCGGCCTCCGACATCCCCGTCTTCTGCCGGATCAGCTCGAATTCGTAGTCGTTGCAGATCACCATGTGGGCGCCGGTGATGCCGTCCTTCAACGCCGCGCCGTCCATACGCGCGCACTGCTGGCCCGGATCCCAGATGTACTTCACGCCCATCGTGGCGCACTCTTCCGCGTACGACACCATCGCTTCCGGATCGTTCGGCGAGATGATGACGAGCCCGTCGCCGGCCAGGCCGTCGACGGTGCGGAACGACAGCTCGCCGGCGTTGGCCATGGCCCCCGTGTAGAACGACGCGATCTGGTTGTTCGCCTGGTCGGTGCTGCAGAAGAACGACGCCGTGAACTTGTCGGCCACCACCTTCACGAGCGACGTGTCGACACCAGCGGCGGTGAGCCAGGCGCCGTAGTCGCCGAAGTCCTGACCCGCCGTCGCCATCAGGAACGGCCGTTCACCGAGCAACGCCAGCGTGTAGGCGATGTTCGGGGCGCAGCCGCCGCGGCGCTTGTCCATCGAGTCGACGAGGAAGCTCAGGCTCACCCGCTGCATGTGCTCGGGCAGCAGGTGCTCGGTGAACTTGCCCGGGAACGACATCAGGTAGTCGTAGGCGATCGAACCGGTGACGATGAGCTTCATGGCGAGGTCGGGTCTCGGGGTCGGGGCTCGGGAAGACGAGCGTCAGTGTGACAGCGGCAGGTATCGGCCGACGATCGGCGCCAGGTCGCGCTTCACGCGTTCGGGCACGGCGTCGGGCCTCGTGATGAGGGCGGTGGCAAGCGCGTCCTTGCAGCCGCACGGACGATCGGCGCCGAGGTGTTCGACGGTGTCGGCGATGACGTGCTGCGCCGTCTTCGCGTTCTGGGTCAGGTTGGCGACGATGAGTTCGACCGTCACGCTGTCGTGATCGGGATGCCAGCAGTCGTAGTCGGTCACCAGCGCCATCGTGGCGTAGCAGATCTCGGCTTCGCGGGCAAGCTTGGCCTCCTGCAGGTTGGTCATCCCGATGACGTCCATCCCCCACGACCGGTACAGGTTCGACTCGGCCAGCGTCGAGAACTGCGGACCTTCCATGCACACGTAGGTGCCGCCGCGATGCACGCGGGCGCCGGCGCGATCGGCGGCGTCGGCCATCACGCCGCGCAGGCGATCGCAGACCGGGTGCGCGAAGCCGACGTGGGCCACGAGGCCGTTCCCGAAGAACGTGCCCACGCGATTGAACGTGCGATCGAGGAACTGGTCGGGGAACACGAGGTCGAGCGGCTTGTAGTCCTCGCGCAGGCTGCCGACGGCGCTCGCCGACAGGATGTGCGACACGCCCAGCACCTTGAATCCGAAGATGTTGGCGCGGTAGTTCAGCTCCGACGGCATCAGCCGGTGCCCGGCGCCGTGACGCGCCAGGAACGCCACGCGGCGGCCGCGCAGGGTGCCGAGCACGTACGGTCCCGACGGATCGCCGAAGGGCGTCGTGAAGAACCGCTCTTCGCGATCCGTCAGCTCCGCCATGTCGTACAAGCCGCTGCCGCCGATGATTCCGATCTCTGCCGACATGTCGTGTGTGTGCCTCGTTGCACCAGCCGCGAGCCGCTGGCCGCTCCAAGAGTCTACAGCGCCCGCTCGACGCGGCGCTTGCCGCTCGTCTCGCGCAGGTAGCCGGCGGCCATCGACGGGTCGTGCTCGAAGAACACCAGGTACTCGCGCTCGATGGCCTCGCGCGAGAACGTCCGCTTGAAGGCCAGGGTGTCGACGGGATACAGGTCGTAGCCCATCACCCACGGATCCGGCAGGTGCGCGGAGGTGGGATACATGTCGGCCGCGAACACCGCCGTCTTCCCACCGGACTCGATCATCAACACCTGGTGGTGCGCGGTGTGCCCGCCGGAGTGCCGGTAGCGGATGCCGGGCGCCACCTCGGCGCCGTCGTCGACCAGCGTGAGCACGCCGGCATCCATCAGCGGCATGAAGTTCTCGGGCAGGTAGCTGGCCCGATTGCGCTCGTGCGGATGCGTGGCGTCGTGCCACTCGGCGGCATGGGCGACGTAGCGCGCCTTCGGGAAGCGCGGCGCCAGCGTGCCGTCGGCGCGCCGCACCGTGAAGCCACCCACGTGGTCGAAATGCAGATGGCTCGCGATCACCAGATCGATGTCGTCCGCCGACAGGCCGGCCTCGGCCAGGCTGTGATCGAGGTGATAGCGGCGATCGAGCCCGTAGATGGCGGCGCTCTTCGCGTCCATCTTGTCGCCGCATCCGGCGTCGATGATCGCGGTGAGCCCGTCGCGCCGCACGACCAGCGGCCGCATGCCGAGCGGGATGCGGTGACGGTCGTCGGGGGGCAGCTTCGTCTCCCAGAGAGTGCGCGGCACCACGCCGAACATGGCGCCGCCGTCGAGCGCGAAGAAACCGTCGCTGAGCGACACGAGTTCCAGATCGCCGAGCGTGGTGGTGGCCGGGCCGCGGAACAGGGGCACGACCGGCGCGTGTCCGGCGCGGGCGCCCACCGCGGGCTGCTTCAGCTCGACCAGCACGCCCTGCGCTTCCGCCGGGTGGATGAACGCCACCAGCGCACCCTCGGCGCCGGGCCGCGGCTCCTGGTCGATGAGCCGCACGCCGGCCGTCTTCAGCTCCGCGAGCGCCGCGTGGATGTCGTCGACGGCCAGGGCCACGTGGTGCAGGCCGGGGCCGCGCTTCTCGATGAACTTCGCGATCGGCGACGCCGGCGCCGTGGCCTCGAGCAGCTCGATCAGGCACTCGCCCGCCGCCATGAAGTGCGCCTTCACCTTCTGGCTGTCGACCTGCTCGACGTGGTCCACGTGCAGGCCGAGACGTTCGCGATACCACGTCGTGGCCGACGGCGCGTCGACCACCGCGATGCCGATGTGATCCAGCCGCACCTTCATCGCGTGCCGTCTCCGGTGCCAAGCGCGCGGGCCAGCACGTCAGCGGCCGCGGTGTAGGGATCCACCTCGCGATGCGCGATGCGGTGCACGATGGCGTCGAACTCGCCGGCCGCCAGCACGCGCGACTCGACGTGCGCCAGGAAGCGCCGCGACAACAGATCGCGCAGCCGGTACTCCTGACGCGCGGCCAGGCGCTGGTCCCGCTGCGACGCCGTGTGGGCGCGGAACGCCTGGATGGTGGCCCAGAGTTCGTCGAGGCCCTTGCCGTTGGTGGCCTCGGTACGCACGATCGGCGGCCGCCACTGGCCTTCGCCGAACGATTGCAGCGCGAGGTTCGACTCGATCGACGTCACCATGCGGTCGGCGCCCTCACGGTCGGCCTTGTTCACGACGTAGATGTCGGCGATCTCCATGATGCCGGCCTTCAGCGCCTGGACGTCGTCGCCGGTGCCGGGCACCAGCACCACGATCGACACGTCCGCCGTACGGACGATGTCCACTTCGTCCTGGCCGACGCCGACGGTCTCGACGACCACCAGCGACTTCCCCGCCGCGTCGAGCACCACCGCAAGATCGGACGTGGTGGGCGCGAGGCCGCCGAGATGCCCGCGCGTGGCCATGCTGCGGATGAACACGCCGGGATCGGCGGCGTGCGCCTGCATGCGCAGGCGATCGCCGAGGATCGATCCGCCGGTGAAGGGACTCGTGGGATCGACGGCGATGACGCCGACGGTTTCACCCGCGGCGCGCACCGTGCCCACGAGGCGATCGACCAGGGTGCTCTTGCCGGCACCGGGCGGGCCGGTGACGCCGACGACGTAGGCGCGGCCGGTCCGTGGAAACAGTGCGCGAACGAGGTCGGGCGCGCCGGGCGCGTCGTCTTCGATGAGCGACATGGCGCGCGCGACGGCGCGCGGGTCGCCGCTCAGCACGCGCTGGAAGAGAGGCGGCCGGTCGGACACGTCAGGCGGCCAGCAGTTGCCGGGCGATGACGAGCCGCTGCACCTCGCTCGTGCCCTCGCCGATGGTCGTGAGCTTCACGTCGCGGAAGAACTTCTCCGCCGGGTAGTCCTTCACGAAGCCGTAGCCCCCATGGATCTGCACGGCGTCTTCCGACGCCCGCACGGCGATTTCACTCGAATACAGCTTGGCCATCGACGACTCGAGCGTCATGCGGCGGCCCTGATCCTTCAGCCAGGCGGCCCGCAGCGTGAGAAGGCGCGCCGCCTGCACCGCCGACGCGTGACGCACCAGCTTCGCACGAATCGAGGGGAACGTGCCGATGTGGACGCCGAACTGCTTGCGCTCGAAGGCGTAGCGGCGGGCCGACTCGTAGGCGCCCTGGGCGAGGCCGACGGCGAGCGCGGCGATGCCGATGCGGCCGGCGTCGAGCACCTGCAGCGTCTGGATGAAGCCCTGATGCAGCTCGCCGATCAGGTTCTCCGCCGGAATGCGGCAGCCCTGCAGCAACACCTCGGAGGTCTCGCTGGCCCGCATGCCGAGCTTGTCTTCCTTCTTCCCCGCCGACAGGCCGGGCGTGCGGCGATCGATGACGAACGCCGAAATCCCCTTGGGGCCCTTCGACTTGTCGGTCACCGCCATCAGCACGATGGCGTCGGCGTTGGCGCCGTGCGTGATGAAGCACTTCGAGCCGTCGAGCACCCACGAGTCGCCATCGCGACGAGCGGTGGTGCGCATCGCGGCGGCGTCGCTGCCCGATCCGGGTTCGGTCAGGCCCCACGCCGCGAGCATCGTGCCCTGCGCCATCGGCACCACGTAGCGCTGCTTCTGCGCCTCGCTGCCGAACATCGCCAGGTGCGCGAGGCCGAGGCCGTTGTGCGCGGCGACCGACAGCGAGATCGAGGGATCGACCCGGGCGAGTTCCTCGAGCGCCAGGCAGTAGTCCACCGACGACATGCCGGCGCCGCCGAGCGCCTCTGGAATCTGGATGCCCATCAGGCCGAGGGCGCCGAGTTTCGGCAACAGCTCCGTGGGAAAATGCTGGGACTCGTCCCACTCGCGCACGTTCGGGCCGATTTCGGCCTCCGCGAAGGCGCGGACGCTGCGGGCGAGGAGCTGCTGGTCGTCGGTGAGCGCGAAATCCATTGCGGTGGAACGGGCGCTCGCAGGCGTCGCGGCCGCCCATCGGCTCGCTTACTGACCTGACGGCCCGGGGCGATCATATCATCGGG
Organism: Vicinamibacterales bacterium; assembly: GCA_046331325.1. GTDB lineage: Bacteria > Acidobacteriota > Vicinamibacteria > Vicinamibacterales > UBA2999 > CADEFD01. Next base: position 87,241 of record JAXLRB010000003.1, read on the forward strand.
ACTGGGGGCCTCCAATGCAACGACTTATGCACTTCGCGGTACTCGCGACCGTCGGCCTGCTGGGGTGGCCGGCGACCTCGCACGCGGACATCACCGCGTTCCTCGCCGGCACGCCGACCGGCAGCCTGCGCTTCGGCCAGGGCATCGCGGCGGGTGCGGGGCTGGTCGTGGTCGGGTTCGAGTTCGAAGGCGCGCGGCTCACGGAAGACACCGGCGACGGCACACCGGCGTTGTCGACCGGCATGGCCAACGTGCTGGTGCAGACGCCGCTCGACGTGCAGAAGACGCAGTTCTACGGCACCGCGGGCGCCGGCCTCTATCGCGAGCGGCTGGGCACCACGACCGAGACGTCGGTCGGCATCAACATCGGCGGCGGCGTGAAGATCCGCGTGACGGGACCACTCAAGCTGCGGCTCGACTACCGTGTGTTCCGTCTGCAGGGATCGCCGCTCTATGCGACCGTGCACCGCGCCTACGCCGGCGCGACGCTGGGGTTCTGACCGCGGCGTGTCAGCGCCCGGGTCCGGGTACGACGCCGAGCGACCCGAGGGCGCTCAGCGAGAGCCGCGCCGGCGAGCCGACGATTGAATCCCGGTATTTCACGAGCAGCGGCTCGGGCAGCGTCGCCGACAGGCGATCGAGCACGACGGACGGACGGTAGTCGGCATCGGCCACCGGCGACGGAATCCAGTGGACGTAGACGACGTTCCCCTTGGCGTCCTTCTCCTGCGCCTTGAACACCTGCCAGCCCGCCGCCATCGTGCGCTCGGCCTCGGGGGCCGACTGCAGCGACGTGCGGAGCGCCAGCAACACGGCTTCGTAGTCAGCGGTGCGATCGGCTTTGACGAGCACGAGGACGAGGCCCGTGGTGCCGGGCGCGAACGCCAGACGCGCGGGATCGGCCGGAGCCGTGGACGGGGACGCGGGAGGGGCCGCCTGGGTTGGCGGCGGAGGCGGTGGTGGACTGCCGGCGCTCTGCGCGAGCGCCAGCAGCCACGGAAGTGCGATGGTCACGAGGCGGGCGCCTCCGGACCCGGACGGGCTACTGGCCCATCGTCATCAGCTTCGACAGCGGCGTGATACCGCGACCGGCGAACGAGTCCTTGTACTTCTGGAAGAACTCCTGCACCTCGGTCGGGAACACTTCCGCGATCAGGCGGGTGATGTCGTATTCCTGGCCCTTCACGACCGGGTTGATGATCATGATGTAGGCGGTGTTGCCGTTCACGGCCTGCGTGGCCTTGAACACGGTCCAGCCCGCGGCCTGCTGCTTCCGCTCGGCCTTCTCGCTCTTGCCGAGGGCCTCCTTGACCTTGGTCAGCACGGATTCGAACTCGGCCGTCTTGTCGGGCTTGATCAGCACGGTGATCGTGGCTGCATCCCCGTCAAGCGCCAGCACCGGCGCCGCCGGCTGTGCCGCATCCTGCGCGAACGCGGGCGCAGCAACCATCGCGAGCGACAGCGCGACACCCATCGAGAACGTCCGAATACCGAAACCTCGAAGCATTGACCAGCCTCCTTACAGCGTGGAAAGACCGCGCTACTCTACCGCAACCCGGGGTCGAGCAGCACGCTCATGGCGTCATTAGCCACCAACATCCCCGTTCGGGTCAAGAAAATCCGACGACCCGGCTCGTGTACGAGGTGCCCTGCACGCACGAAGGGCGCGAGCGCCTCGCCGAACCGGGCCCATACGTCGAGTCCGTAGCGCGCCTGGATTCGCGCCAGGTCGAGCCCGTCCGTGAGGCGCAGCCCCATGAACAGCGCCTCTTCGCAACGCGTGGCCGGATCGCGGGGCCAGCGCTCGGCGACGACCTCGGCGCCGGCGGCCACGCGCGTGATGTAGTCGCTCGTGCCGCTGACGACTCGCCACCGCTCGCGATCGTTGGCGCCGTGCGCGCCGGCACCGAACGCCAGCCAGTCGCCGTCGCGCCAGTAGTGGAGGTTGTGCCGGCTCTCGCGTCTCGGCCGCGCCACGTTCGAAATCTCGTATTGCCGGTAGCCCGCCGCCTCGAGCGCCTCCATCGTCTCGAGGTACATGTCCGCGGCGTCGTCCTCGGGGGCGACCGACCAGTTGGCGCGCGCCATGGCGTCCTTCAGGGGCGACTGCGGATAGACCTCGAGCAGATAGACCGACGCGTGTTCCGGGGCGACCTCGACCAGCCGCGCCACCGACGCGCGCAGATGCTCGGGGCGCTGCTCGGGCAGCCACAGCATCAGGTCGCAGCTCAGGTTGCCGACGCCGGCACGACGCAGTTCCGCCACGGCCTCGACCGCGCGTGCCGCGGAGTGCAGTCGACCGAGCCGCACGAGTTCGTCGTCGCGGAACGACTGCACGCCCAGGCTGATGCGGTTCACGCCGGCGGCCAGGTAGCCGGCGGTGCGCGCCTCCGACACGCTCTCGGGGTTCGCTTCCATCGTCACTTCGGCGTCGGCGGTGACGGTGAACGCACCGCGGCAGGCGTCGACGACGCGTCCGATCTGCGCGGGCGTGAGCACCGACGGCGTGCCGCCGCCGAAGTAGATCGAGTCGACTCGCACGTCACTGGCGTGCCGGCCGATGTCGGTGACGAGCGCGTCGACGTAGCGCGCCTGCACCGCGTCGTCGACGAGGCCGCGCGTGAAGTTGCAGTAGGCGCAGATCGCCTGGCAGAACGGGATGTGGACGTACAGGCCGGCCACGGCCGCGGTCCTAGACCGAGCCGCCCTTGCCGCCGGCCCACTTCACGTCGGCCGGGCCGGACGCCGGGCGCTTCAGCGTGGCGCGGGCCATGCCGCGCGCCCGATCGGGGAATCCGCCGGCGCGACGGCCGCGTTCGAGCAGCTCGCGCTCACGCTCGGCGCGCGCGATGTCCGACGCCGTGGGATGCAGCCCGTACTCGCGCACGTCGGGACCGTCCATCTCGACGTCGAGACACATCTCGAGCAGCCGCGAGCGCGTGCGCTCGCCGAGCTGCACGCGGATTGACTGCAGGTCGTCGAGCGCCGTGCCGTTGCCGAGATTGGTCGTGAAGATCGTGGGCCGGCGCTCGCTGTAGCGCGTGTTCACCACGAGCCCCAGCGTTTCCTGCACCCACTCCGAGGTCTTCTCGGCGCCGAGGTCGTCAAGCACGAGCAGGTCGGCGTCGAGCACCGGGCGCAGGACGTCCATCTCGGTGATGTCGCCCTGGCCGAAGCTCTCGCGCACCAGCTTGAGCAGCTCGCGCGTCTCGTAGAAATAGCCGCGCGCGCCCTTCTGCTGGATCACCGTCTTCAGGATGGCGACACCGAGGTGCGTCTTGCCGACGCCGTGACGGCCGCGCAGCAGCAGGCCGCGATCGACCACCGGGAACGCCGCGATGAACGCCTGTGCGCGGCGCGACGCTTCACGCAGCGAGTCGGTGTTCTGTTCGAAGTTGCTCAGCTCGCAGTGGCGGTAGCGCTGCGGAATGCGCGCGTGCTGCAACTGGTGCGACGACAGCGTGGCCCGCCAGCACGCGCAGCGGCGCACGCGCTCCACGCCGTCGACGACGTCGGTGACCCAGAAGCTGTCGTGGCACTGCTCGCACGCCATGGCGGGATTGTATACCGCCGCGGCGACGCCATCACTTCGGCTTCTTCGTCGTGACGGGCTTGACGTCGGCGTCGGGAGATGACAGGCGCACCAGATCGGTGGGCGACGACTTCACGAGCGCGGTGCCGAGACGCTGTTCCCAGTCGCCGAGGCCGCGCGCGAGCTCGTGCTTCACGTAGTCCATGAACTCGTTCACCTCGCTCTGCATGCGCTCCATCTTGCGGCGCATGTTGAGGATGATCTCGACACCGGCGAGGTTCACGCCGAGATCGCGCGTCAGCGTGAGGATGGTCTCGAGCTGCGCGAGATCCTCGTCCGAGTAGAGGCGCGTATTGCCGTCGGTGCGCGACGGCGTCAGCAGGCCCTCGCGTTCGTAAAGGCGCAGCGTCTGCGGGTGGATGTCGTACTTCTGCGACACCACGCTGATCATGTAGTACGCCTTGCCGGTGGACCGCTTCGCCATCACTGACCGTCCTCGTCGGCGGGAAACCGCGCGTCGCGCACCGGGTCGTGCGGCAGGCGCCCGAATTCGCGCAGCAGATCCTTGGCACGTTCGTCGAGCACGCGGCAGCGTCAGCCGCAGCGTGGCGATGACGTCGCCGCGGCGCCACCGCGTCCCGGCAGACCGCGTTCGCGGAGCCGGACGCGCTGCCCCGACGGGGTTCCTGGCGGCACCCGCAGGCGCACCCGCGAGCCGTCGAGCATCGGGAGCGGAATGGCGCGCCGAGCGCCGCTTCGTGGATCGCCACCGGCACCTCGACGTGCAGGTCGTCGCCCTCGCGGCGATACAGGGATGCGGGGCGACCGTCACCGTGACCACGACGTCGCCGGGCGGCCGCCGTGGCGGCCGGCGTGGCCCATCCCCGCGACGTGCAGCACCGCGCCGTCGGCGACGCCGCGCGGCACCGTCACGTCGATCACGTCGGTGCGCGGCTCGGTGCCCTCGCCCGCGCACGCCGCGCAGCCCACCCGCACGCGCGCGCCGGTGCCGTCGCAGCGATCGCAGGGCTGCATGAAGATCATGTGGCCGCGCTTGACGCGGACGCGGCCGCTGCCCTCGCAGGCCACGCAGTCGTCGGCCGACGTGCGCACGACGCCGGCGCCGCCGCAGGTGCCGCAGGTCGCGGAGCGCGGCACGGCCACCCGATGCACCCCGCCGGCGTCGACCTGTTCGAGCGACACCTCGAGCGTGACGTGGACGTCGGCGCCGCGTACGGGGCGACGGTCGGTGGCGGCCAGGATCGCCCCGGCGAACAGATCCCCGAAGGTCGTCGAGGGCTCGGCGTGGATGCGCGGCGAGAAGTCGAAGCCGGCGAACCCGGGCGCGGGTGTGGTCGCGGCCGGCACGTCGCCGGCGTCGTAGCGGCGACGGCGATCGGGATCGGTGAGCGTCTCGAAGGCCCGCGAGATGTCGCGGAACTTCGCGGCCGCATCGCGGTCGCCCGGGTTGATATCCGGGTGGAACTGACGGGCGAGGCGCTTGTAGGCCCGCCGGATGTCGCCCTCCGAGGCCCCGCGCCGCACGCCCAGCACGACGTAGAAGTCCATCCCTCGAAAGTATGAAATCTGAGTCTGTTAATGTCAAATCCAGCGGTCGAGTCCGCGGCCCCGGTCCCGTGCGCCCACCGCCCGCCGGTCCTATACTCGGAGGTGCCTGCCGCCGCCACGGAACGCCCGCGCGTCCGTGGATGTCGTGCGATCGGAGGTCGCCCGTGCCCGTCCGAACGTCCCTCGCCGCCGGACTCGTCTGCGTGCTCGGCCTGGCCACCACGCTGGCCGCGCAGCCGGCGGACGACGCCCCGCCGCTCACGCTCACGTACGTCGACGGACGCGTGGATCTCGCGCGCGATACGCGCGTCGCGCCGGCCGAAGCCCCCGACGCCATCGACATCGACGATCGGCTCATCGCCACGAGCGGCCGCGCCGAACTGGTGGCCGACGACGGCACCTTGTTCCATCTCGGCCTCGGCGCCGACCTGCGCATCGAGCCCGGCATGCGCCCCCGCCTCGTGCGCGGACGCCTGATCCTGCGCACCGCGCCGACGGCGGGCGCGATGGTGATCGCGCTGCCCGCCGGACGGCTCCGGCTCGAGCCGCACGGCCGTTACGACCTCACCGCCGACGACCTCGACGGCGACACCGTCGTCGACGTCATCGAGGGACGCGCCACGATCACCAGCGGCGACAGCGAGTGGCCGCTCGGTGCCGGGGACGAGTGGCGCCTCGATCCGCGCGACGCGCGACCGCGCTGGAGCCGTGCCGCGCACGCCGACGAGCTGCGCGCCTGGGCGGATCGCCGCGCCGATCGGGCCACGCTCGCCCGCGCCACGGCGACGCTGCCGCCGGCCACCGAGCCCTGGGCCGCCGATCCGCGACGGCCGGACGCTGGGACACGCCTGCGCCGCATGGCGCCATCTGGTATCCCGCGTGTCCGCGGGCTGGCGGCCCTACACCGACGGGCACGGCGCAGCGCGCGCCGCGCTGGACCTGGATCGATCGCACACGCTGGGGCTGGCCCGTGCATCACTACGGGCGCTGGGGCTTCAACCCACCCGCGGCTGGGTACTCGATGCCGCAGCGCACGTGGGGGCCGGCCTGGGTGGGTTGGCCATCGGCGCCGAGCGACCACGTGGGCTGGGCGCCGCTCGGCTCGACGCGCGCCCGGTGTCGCCGTTTCCGCTTGGTGGACGTGGCATGACCGACAGCCGCTGGGCCTCGACGTGGTCGATCGTGCCGCGCGCGTCGTTCGGCCACCGCGGCCCCGGCCCGCAACCGTTCACCGACCCGCGCACGCTGCCCGGTCCGGTGCTCGGCGGCTTCGTGTCGCAGCCCATCGGTCCGCGCGGTCCCGCCGACGCCGGCGATCAGTTCCTGGCGCGGCCCGGGCAGTGGACGACGTCGCCCGCGTGGTCGCGCCGCCCCGCGCCCGTCACGCCGCCTCCGTCGTTCACGCGTCCGGCGCCTCGCGTCATGGATGCCCCGCGCCGCCGGCCGGACGACGACGCCACCGCGATGCGCCGGCCCGGCGACGCACCGGTCTCGCGTTCCCCCGGCGTCGAGCTGGCCCCGGTGGAACGTCCGGGCGATCGGGTGTGGTCGATGTCGCCGCCCGCCGTGATGAGTCCGGCCGATCCAGCGCCGGCCGAGCTGCGACGCGCGCCGAGGCCCGTCGGTCCGCCGGAGCGTCCGAGCGAACAGGGCGCGGCCACGCAACCGTCGACTCCACCTGCCACCGAAGGCCGCGCCCGCGCGCAAGGCGCCGCCCGCCGAGGTGGTGCCACGCGGTCGGTCGATCGGCCGCGCCGGCGACCGAGTCCACGGCGTCATCGACGTCCACGAGCGGCCCGTCCGTCGACGCGGCTGATCGGGTGGCGCGATCGCGGTGGCACAATAGCAGCTCGCCCATGGCTGCGTTCTCCGCGCTCGCGCGTCACGCCGGACTCACCCTGCTCTTCGTCGGGCGCCGCGCTGCCGGGACGGCGAGCGGCGTGCTGTTCGCCTACCTGACGATCTGCCCGCCATCTCGGCGCTCGACGCCTACCGGCCCGACACGATCACGCGCGTGCTCGGTCGCGACGACACCGTGGTCGGAGAGTTCGCCACCGAACGCCGCGTCGTGCTGCGCTACGACGAGATCCCGCCGCTGATGCGCCACGCGGTGCTGTCGGCGGAAGACGGCGACTTCTTCAACCACTTGATTCAGCCCCACCGACCTCATCCGCGCCGTCGTCACCAACCTGGTGAAGATGCGTACGGCGGCGCCAGCACCCTCACCCAGCAGCTCGCCCGCAAGCTGTTCCTCACCGACGAGAAGACCTGGGAGCGCAAGGTGAAGGAGCTGCTGCTCTCGGTGCAGATCGAGAAGCGGTACACGAAGGAAGAGATCTTCACGCTCTACTGCAACCAGATGTATTTCGGGCACGGCGCCTACGGCGTCGAAGCCGCGGCGCAGCTCTACTTCGGCAAGCCCGTGAAGGACGTGACCGTCGAAGAAGCAGCCCTCATCGCCGGCATCCTGCAGGGCAACGCCCGACAGAGTCCGTATCTCAACCCGGCGGCCGCCCTGCGACGGCGCAACTACACGCTCGAGCGCATGGCCGCAGAAGGCTACATCTCGACGGCGGACGCCACGGCGGCCAAGGCGCGGCCCATCGTGACGCGCGGCGATCCGGGACGCGAAGCCTCGTTCGCGCCCTACTACCTCGAAGAGGTCCGCAAGCACCTCGAGGCGCGCTACGGCGCTCAGCAGCTCTACGAGAGTGGCTTGAGCGTCCGCACACCGCTCGACCCCCGCCTGCAGCGCATCGCCACGCGCGCCCTCGACGCCGGCCTGCGGCGCGTCGACAAGCGACGGACCGGCTTCCGTCACGCGCAGACGAAGCTCCCCGCCGGCACCGACCTCTCGAAGTACCGGCACGAGCGCTGGATCCGGCCGATGGCCGCCGGCGACATCGTGCCGGCGCTGGTGGAGCGTGTCGAGGCGACAGGCGCCGCGCCCGGTACGGCCACGCTGCGCATCGGCGCGCTGCGCGCCGAGCTCACCAAGGACGGCTTCCAGTGGACGCGCCGTACTCAGGTGTCGCAGGTCGTGGCGGTAGGTGACGTGATCGACGTCGAGCTGCTGGCCATCGACCAGGGGGCGCAGACCGCCACGGTGAAGCTGGAGCAGACCCCACTGCTCGAGGGGGCCGTGGTCGCCATCGAGAACCGCACCGGCTACGTGCTGGCCATGGTCGGCGGCTACAACTTCGGCCGCAGCAAGTTCAATCGCGCGACGCAGGCACTGCGCCAGATCGGTTCGACGTTCAAGCCGATTCTCTACACGGCGGCGATCGACCGCGGCCTGACCCCAGCGACGATCCTGGTCGACGAACCGCACTCGTTCGATGCCGGGGCCGGCCAGCCGCCGTACACGCCGCACAACTACGACGGCAAGTTCGAAGGTCCGCTGACGCTGCGCACCGCGCTCGAACGCTCGCGCAACATCCCCGCCGTGCTGACGATGGAGATGCTGGGACCGGCGCAGGTGGCGCCCTACGTGGACCGCTTCGGCCTGCCCGGCCCGATGCCGCCGTATCTGTCGTCGGCGCTGGGCGCCGGCGAATCGACGCTGCTCGCGCTCGCCTCCGCCTACTCGGCGTTCCCCAATCACGGTGTTCGCATGGACCCGGTGGAGGTGCTCTCGGTCGCCGACCGCGAAGGCGTCTCGCTCGAAGAGCACGCGCCGGCGGCCCACGACGCCCTGCGCGCCGACACCGCCTACGTGATGACCAGCCTGCTGCGCGGCGTGGTGCAGCGCGGCACCGCCGCCTCGGCCAACGTCCTCAACTGGCCACTGGCCGGCAAGACCGGCACGGTCAACGACTACACCGATGCGTGGTTCATGGGCTTCGACCCCGAGATCACCCTCGGCGTATGGCTCGGCTACGACGAGAAGAAGCCGATCGGCAACGGCGAGACCGGCACGACGGCGGCGCTGCCCATCTGGATCGACATCATGAAGGCGTATCTCGAGGGGCGTGACCGTGAACATCCGCCGGAGTTCGAGGCGCCGGCCAACATCGTGTTCGTGCCGGTGAACCGCCACACCGGGCAGCCGGTCGACGACGGCGCGCCCGATGCCATCACCGAGGCGTTCATCACCGGCACGCAGCCGAGCCGCTAGACGGAGGGCGCCGCGCCCCTACTCGTCGTCGTCCGGCGCCGGCTGACCGAGTGTGCCTGCCGCCTTGCCCATCAGGTAGCCCTTGATGAAGGCGTCGAGATCGCCGTCGAGCACGCGGTGCACGTCGCCGACCTGCATCTTTCGTGCGGTGGTCCTTCACCATCTGATAGGGCTGCAGCACGTAGCTTCTGATCTGGCTGCCGAAGGAGTTGTCCTTCTTGGCGCCGCCGATCTGCTCGAGCTTCGCCTGCTGTTCCTTGAGCTTGAGGTCGTAGAGGCGAGCCCGCAGCACCTTCATGGCCACGTCGCGGTTCTTGTGCTGCGACCGTTCGTTCTGGCACGAGACGACGATGCCGGTCGGCAGGTGCGTGATGCGCACGGCCGAGTCGGTGACGTTCACGTGCTGACCGCCGGCGCCGCTCGAGCGGTAGGTGTCGACGCGCAGGTCCTTCTCGGCGATCTCGATGTCGACGTCGTCCTCGATCTGCGGCCACACGTAGACCGACGCGAACGCCGCGTGTGCCGGCGCGCCTGCTGATCGAACGGCGAGATGCGCACCAGGCGATGCACGCCCGCCTCGGCCGACATGAGCCCGAACGCGTAGTCGCCCTCGAGCAGCAGCGTGGTGCTCTTCAGCCCGGCCTCTTCGCCGGGCTGGTAGTCGATCAGCTCGCGACGAAGGCCGCGCTTCTCGGACCACTTGAGATACATGCGCAGCAGCATCTCGGCCCAGTCCTGCGAGTCGATGCCGCCGGCGCCCGGGTGGATGGTGACGATGGCGTTGGCGGCGTCGTGCTCGCCCGAGAGCATCTCTTCGTCTCGGCGGCTTCGACCTGCGCCTCGAGTTCGTCGATGCCGTCAGCGGCCGAGATCGGCGGTGATCTTCCCGCCGGCCGCCCACCTCGAGCAGCACGCCGAGATCGTCGACGCGGCCCTTCAGCGAATCGCGCAGGCGACGTCGCCGGCGAGACGACGGCGCTGCAGCACCTTCTGGGCTTCGGCCTGGTTGTTCCGCGCAGAACGCGGGTCGAGATCCGCGTGCCCGAGCTGGGCGAGTTCGTCGGTACGGGAGGCCCGGTCAAAGATAGCTCCGGAGATCGTTGGCCCGTCTGACCAGATCTCCCGAGCGGCGAACCAGATCGTCCTGTGACACTGCCACGTGCAGACTCCTCGTCGAGTGGTCAGGCGCGTCGCGCCGTCGCCAGCAGCCAGACGGCCGTCAGGCCCGCCACCACCAGCGACAGCTGCGCCACCGCGTCACCGATTGTCGCATACACGGTGCGCGCGGTCAGGAAGCGGACCTCGGCGGTGACCACCGCTTCCTCGAACACCGCCGTCTTCGCGACGGGCCGCCCGTAGGGGTCGACCACGCCGGAGATGCCCGTGTTGGCGGCACGCGCCAGGCGCCCCTGCTCGATCGCGCGCATCGACGCCAGCTCCCAGTGCTGGAACGGCGCCGACGACTCGCCGTACCACGCGTCGTTGGTGATCGTGGTCAGCAGCTCGGAGCCCTCGAGCACGGCGCGGCGCATCAGGTGCGGATACACGACCTCGTAGCAGATCGCCGTGCTGGCCATGTGCTCGCCGAACGGCAGCATGGTGACGCGCTCGCCCGGTTTGAGGTCGGCCACCGCCTCGACTAGCGGCGACACGAAGAACAGCAGGTCCTTCAGGGGCACGAACTCGCCGAACGCGTTAATGAGCTGGATCTTGCGGTACACGGCCGCCACGGCGCCCGTGGGATCGAGGACGAACGCCGAGTTGTAGAAGCGATCCGGCGTGCCGCGCTCCACTTCGTCGGTGCCGAAGAGCAACGGCACGCCCGTCTGCTGCACCAGGGCGCGCACGGCGGCCGCCTGCACCGGGTCTTCGTTGAACATGTACGGCGTGGCCGATTCCGGCCACAGCACGGCCTGCGCGCCGTCGGCCACGGCCTTGCGGGTCAGGCGATCGAAGCGGCGCTCGATCTCGCCGACGAGCCGGCGGTCCCACTTCTGCTCCTGCGAGATGTTCGGCTGGATCAAGCCCACGACGAAGGGCGTGCCGGCGCGCGTGAGCGACGCGTCGGCGACACGCGCGGCGCCCCACACCGACACCCCGGTCAGCAGCACGACGGCCGCCGCGGCGGCGATCACGCGCGCGCGACCGGCGGTGGTGAGCGCCACGGCCACCAGCGCACCGAGCGTCACGAGGAATCCCGAGACGCCGTAGACGCCCAGCACGCTGGCGAGCTGCGCGACGGGAACCAGCGTGACCACGGCGCTGCCCAGCGGAATCCACGGGAAGCCGCCGAGCACGTGGCCGCGCGCGAATTCCGCGGCCACCCACGCGAACGGCGCCAGCGCCAGGCCTCGCGTGCCGAGCCGCCGCACCGACGCGCCGATGAGACCGCAGGCGAGCGCCGTATACGCCGACATGTAGAGCGCGAGCAGCAGGGCGCACAACCACGCCACGATCACGGGAAGGCCGCCGAACTGCGACACGACGGCGCCGGTCCAGTAGATGGTGCCGAGGTAGTGCACCACACCGGCGGTGGCGCCGAGGGCGGCGCCGCGGCGGAACGACTGTCCGCGATGGACGCCGGGCCGGCCGCGCCAGCCGCTGGCGGCGACGAGCACCGGTACGACCGCGCCGAGCGCGACGGCGGCGTGTCCGTAACGCGGGAACGACAGCGCCAGCAGGGCGCCCGACAGGAGGGCTAGCGCGTAATCCAGGGCTTGAACTGCTCTTCGCGCTCGAGACGCGAGGCGATCTTCTCCGCCTCGGTCCGCACCTTGAACTTGCCGACGCGCACCTTGTACGTGGCCGGCTGGCCGGCCGGCGCCGAGACGAGGTACACGGCGTAGCCCTTGCGCTTCAGGCGATCGGCGATGGCCTCGGCTTCGCTCTTGCCGCTGAGCGCGGTGACCTGGATCGCGAAGCCGTCGCCGCGTGGCTCGGGAAAGAGCTTCGACGGCGTCGCGACCTCCGCGGCCTTCGCCGGCGCGCTCTTCGTGTCAGCGGCCTTCGCGTCGGTCGCTTTCGTGTCGGCCGCCTTCGTGTCGGCCGGCTTCGACTCGGCGGGCTTCGTGTCGGTGGACTTCGCGTCGGCGGACTTCGCGTCGGCGGACTTCGCCGTGGCGGCCGCGCCGGCACCGGCCCTGGCATCGGCGGGCTTCTCGGACGGCGCGCCGGCCTTGCCGGGATTCTGCTCGACCGGCGTCACGGGTACGGGCGCGGTCGTGGTGATCTTGTCGGTGGTGGGCGTCTTCGCCTTCAGATCTTCCTGGAAGCCGAGGTCGGCGGCCCTGGTCGGTTCGTTGGCGGGCACCGCGGGCTGCGCGGCGGGCGCCGTGGGATCGGGCACGACGTCGGTCGGCGCGGCACTGCCCTGCTCGGCGACCGCGGCGGGATGCAGCTGCACACCGCGTCCGACCAGCACGCCGCACAGGAAGATCACGACGGAGACCACTGTCACCGCCATGAAGAGGAAGACGAGCTGCTTCCCGCTCAGTTGGATCTCGCGAACGTCGTCGTCGGCGCTGGCCATGGAACTCACGCGGGGAGGCGCGCGAGGATCGTATCACGCACCGCCGCGACCGCCGCGCGCTCGCGTCGCCAGATCGCGCGCCGCCGCGAGGGTCGGCTCGAGCACCAGGGCGCGCTCGGCGGCCTTGAGCGCGCCGGGCGCGTCGTGCAGGCGCAGCAGCACCTCGCCGAGCTCCACCTGCAGCGTCGCCGACTCGGCGCTCCAGATCGCGATCTTGAACGTGCCGGCGGCTTCCTGCAGCAGGCCACTCCTCGCCTGCGCGCGGCCGAGCAGCTGCAGCGCCTCGACGTCGTACGGCGTCAGGTAGAGCGCGCGCTGCACGTCGCGGATCGCCTCGGGATCGCGGCCGGTCTCGAAGGCGCGCCGGGCCGTGTCGAGGTGGAAGGCCGCCAGCTCCCGCTGATCGCGCTGCACGCCGGCCACGAGCGCCGAGGCCAGCGCCGGCGACACGCGCCGGGCCGGATCGGGCAGGCGCTCGAGGCCCTTCGGGACGGCGTCAGCCGCGCCGGCGCGTTCCCAGCGATCGGACAACCGGCGGGCCAGCTCACGCTCGCGTTCGGCTTCCGGCGCGGCGCCGCTGGCCGCCAGCGCGGCCGCCAGCACGAAGTGCGCGTCGCCGTCGCTCGGGTCGCGGCGCACGGCCTCGCGCAACCAGTACGCGGCGGCCAATGCGTCGCGATCCAGCCAGTAGGCGTAGCCGAGGTTGAAACAGGCATCGGCATCGGCGGCGGCGCGCTCGACGGCCTGATTGAAGAAGTAGGTGGCGCGGCCGGTCTGCGGCGTCGCGCCGCGGCGTAACTGCACGACGCCCAGCAGCGACGGCACCGCCGGCCCCTGCTCGGTGGGCGCCAGCGCGGTCAGCACCGCGAACGCCTCGTCGTAGCGGGCCAGGTGCACGAGCGACGCCGCCGCCCGCAGCCGCCACATCGGCCGGTCACCGCCCGTGATGCCGCTGCCGGCAACGCCACCGGCCGTCGCGAGGGCGGCCTGGTGCGCGCCGCGCGTCGTCTGCACGTCCCACAACGCCGCGCGGGCATCGGTGTAGCCGGCCGACAAGGTCAGGGCCTGGCGCAGCAGCCGTTCCTGCGCCTCGCTGGTCGGCGCGACCAGTCCGCGCACGTACGACTCGAAGGCCGGCACCGACGGCGCGATGACGGCGGTCGACGCCGGCGCGCGGCCGCCGAGATGCGCGGCCAGCCGTTCGAAGGCCGCGAAGAGCGTCGTCGCCGGCGCCGCTTCCACCGGCAGATCGCCGAGCGCCGCCGACTCGACGTCGATGACGCGCCCGGTCAACGTGATGGCGCCGTCGCGCTCGGCCACGCGTCCCACCACCACCCGCGCCGCGCCCACGAGCTCGGCCACCTTGACGAGCGTGGCCCGCGTGAGGGTGGCGGCGGGCGGCAACTGCAGACGCTCGAGCGCGGCGAGGCGGGCATCGCGCGTGACCACCTCGAGCCCGCGCGCCTGCACCGCCGCGGTGAGTCCCACCGCCACGCCCTCGCCGAGCCAGCCGACGCGCGCGTCGAAGCGCTCCAGCTCGAACGGGACGACCAGCACGGGCTGCGCGCCGGCGGCGGTCGCGACGAGCCCCGCGAGCAGCCACGCCGACGCCACGCGCCAGAGGCGCGCGCGGGTCATGCCGCCTCCGGCGTCGCGGGTTCGAAATTCACCGTGAGCGTGCAGGCGGCCTCGCCCTGCGCGCGGCACGACGCGACGCGCACCTCGGCGCTCAGCCCCTGCAGCTCGAGCAGGCGCGTGACGCTGCTGGCGAGATACGCACACGTCGGCCACGGCCAGCGATCGCGCACGCCGCAGAAGACCGAGCCGGTGATCGTGACCGTGCCGGTCGCCTTGCGCACCGACGTCTTCACGCGGTGGCTGGCGAACGCCGCCACGAGCAGCGCCCGCGAACGCCGCAGCGCCGCCCGGCGCCGCAGCGGCCGGGGCAGCACGCGCAGCCACGGGGCCGCCCCGGCGTCCTGGAAATGCCACTCGGCGGAATAGCGGCCGGCGGTCGCCATCACCTGGTCATAGGGGGCCTGGCCTTCCTGGCGCAGGAAGCTCAGCACCGCGTTCAGCGGCGCCAGGCCGCTGCGGCCTTCCTTGAGCCCCATCGGTGACAGCCAGTGCTCGTAGTACTCGAGCCGCTGCGGCAACACGTCGCCGATGCTCTGGTGCAGACTGGCGACCAGCAGGCGGCCGATGCCGTCGTCGGTCATCGCCGCGCCTCCCCGGTTCTGATAGCGTACGGCCCGTGTCCGACTGGTCTGCCGCCGTGCTCGCCGGAGGCCGCGGCCGCCGCCTCGGCGGCGTCGTGAAGCCGCTGCTGACGATTGACGGCCGCACGATTCTCGATCGCCAGCGTGCCGCGCTCGCCGGGCTCGGCGAGACGCCGCGTCTCGTGGCGCCGGACGCCACGCCCTTCGCCGGCTGCGGTCTCGTCGTCAC
The DNA here is from genome assembly GCA_046331325.1 of Vicinamibacterales bacterium. Taxonomy (GTDB): domain Bacteria; phylum Acidobacteriota; class Vicinamibacteria; order Vicinamibacterales; family UBA2999; genus CADEFD01. The sequence goes on from JAXLRB010000003.1 coordinate 102,436, forward strand.
GACCGATCTCGTCGACGCCGGCGCGCTTGGCGCGCTCTACACCGCGCTGGCCACGGCCACCACGCCGTACGTGCTCGCCATCGCCGGCGATCTGCCGTTCGTGACCGCGCCATTCCTGGCCGCGCTCGTCGAGCGACGCCACGAGGCCGACGCGGTGATCCCGAGCCCCGGCGGACGCCCGCAGCCCTTGTGCGCCGTCTACGCCACGAGCGTGGCGCCTGTGCTGGCGGCGGCGATTACGGCCGGCCGGCTGCGGGTGATCGACGCGGTGGCGTCGCTGCGGGCTCGCGTGCTCGACGACACGGCGCTGGCGGCGTTCGACGCCGATGGACGCCTGCTCCTCAACGTGAACACACGGGACGACGAGGCTGCGGCGCGGCGCTTCGCGGGGGAAGGCAAACGACACGATGCGCCGACGAGGGTAACGTAGCGCTGGCGGACGTGTCCATCCGTGCGGCGCCGTCGCGGCGAATTGCGTCGGACGCGGCCCGGCCGGGACTGCTAGGATCGTGAGGCGACATCATGCTGCTTCCGCTCCACGACCGTCTTCGCGCCGCCCTTGCCGCGGCCCTCAGCCGCACCTGCGGCATCGACCGCGCGCCCGACACGCTGCCCCTCGAGACGCCGCCCAACCGGACCTTCGGCGACATCGGCTCGCCGATCGCCTTCGAGCTGGCGCGGCCGCTGCGCAAGGCGCCGCGCGCCATCGCGCAGGAACTGGCGGCGGCCCTCGGGCCGATCGAGGGCGTGTCGCAGGTGGTGGCGGCGCCGAACGGCTATCTGAACGTGTACCTCGATCGCGCCGCGTTCCTGCGGGCCTGCCTGGCGCCGGCGCCGCCGGCCGCCGCGCCCGCCGGCAAGACCATCGTCGAGCACACCGCGATCAACCCGAACAAGGCCGCCCACATCGGCCATCTGCGCAACGCCTGCCTCGGCGACACCCTGGTGCGCGCGCTGCGGTACCGCGGCGTGCCGGTGGAGGTGCAGAACTACATCGACGACACCGGCGTGCAGGTGGCCGACGTCGTCGTCGGGCTGCAGCACATCGAGGGGCTCGATCTCGACGCGGTACGCCACATCGCCGATACGACGCGCTTCGACTACTACTGCTGGGATCTCTACGCCCGTGTCACCGAGTGGTACGACGGCGACAAGGAACGCCTGAAGATCCGCGCCGCGACGCTGCACGCCATCGAACACGGCGAGGAGCCCACGGCGAGCCTGGCGGCCTTCGTCGCCGACCGGGTCGTGCGCACGCACCTCGTGACGATGGGCCGGCTCGGCATCGACTACGACCTGCTCACGTGGGAAGGCGACATCCTGCGCCTGCAGTTCTGGGCCCGCGCCTTCGAGCTGCTGAAGGCCACCGGCGCCGTGTTCCTGCAGCCCGAGGGCAAGCTGGCCGGCTGCTGGGTGATGACCATCGATGACGACGCCGCGGCGGGTACCGTCGCCGAGACGCCGGCCGACGCCCCTCCCCCCGCCGAGGGCGCCGAGGGCGAGGAGCCGCGCGAGAAGGTGATCGTGCGCTCGAACGGCACGGTCACCTACGTCGGCAAGGACATGGCGTACCAGTTCTGGAAACTGGGCGTGCTCGGCCGCGACTTCCGCTACCGGCGCTTCGCCACGCGCCTCGACGGCCAGCCGCTGTGGGCCACGACGAGCCGCGACGCGGAGTCGGTCGACGTGCACCCGTCGTTCGGCGCCGCGTCGGCGACCGTGAACGTGATCGACGTGCGCCAGTCGTACCTGCAGCAGTTGCTCAAGCAGGCCCTGGCGGTGGCCGGCCATCCCGAGGCGTCGCGCCTGCACACCCACTTCGCGTACGAGATGGTGGCGCTCTCGCACGCCACGGCGAAGGAACTCGGCTTCGCGCCGCCCGAGGGCTCGGACGACGCGGCCAAGCCGTTCGTGGAGGTGTCGGGCCGCAAGGGCCTCGGCGTGAAGGCCGACGACCTGCTGGATCGCATCATCGAGAAGGCGCTCGGCGAGGTCACCCGCCGCAATCCCGAGCTGCCCGCCGCCGACGCCCGACAGACAGCCGAGCGCATCGGCGTCGCCGCCGTGCGCTACTTCATGATCAAGTTCTCGCGCACGAAGGTCATCGCCTTCGACATCGACGAGGCGTTGAGCTTCGAGGGCGAGAGCGGCCCGTACCTCCAGTACGCGGTGGTGCGCGCCAACAACATCTTCCAGAAGCTGCAGGATCGCGCCGGGCTCGGCGACGCCGAGATCGCCGCCGGCCTGGCGACGCTGCCGCCGACGGCGCTCACCGCCGACGAGGGCGCCGATCGTCTCTGGTCGCTCGTGCTCGAGGCCGCGCGTCTCGACGAGATCGTCGAACAGGCCACCCGCACGTTCGAGCTGGCCGTGCTCGCCAAGTACGGCTTCGGCCTGGCGCAGGCCTTCAACGCCGTGTACCACGCCCTGCCCATCCTGAGCGAAGAACGGGACGACGTCCGCACCTGGCGCGCCGGCGCGCTGGGCTACGTGCGACGTCAGCTCGCCTCGGCGCTCGACACCATGGGCATCGCCGTGCCCACGCGCATGTGACCCCGGAGACCGCGCCATGCCCACCATCGCCATCACGCCCTGCCGCCAGATGACCGACTACGTCGAGTCCGTGAAGCGCGCGGGCGCCACGCCCGTCGAGCTCGCGCTCACGGACGATCCCGCGGCGGTCGTGGCACGAGTCGACGGCATCCTGTTCACCGGCGGCGGCGACATCGACCCGATGCGCTATGGCGCGGCGGCGCATCCGACCTACGGAGCGGCCGAGCCCGGACGGGACGAGTTCGAGATCGCCCTCGTGGCGGCGGCCCGGGCGGTGGACCTGCCGATCTTCGCCATCTGCCGCGGCATGCAGGTGCTGAACGTGGCCCTCGGCGGCGATCTGGTGCAGGACATCCCCACCGAGGTGAACGGCGCCCTGCATCACGACATCCGCGAGCCGCGCTACGCGCTGGCCCACGAGGTGTGGGCCACGGCGGGTTCGCGCTTCGCGACGCTGATGCGCGAGAAGCTCGTCGATGGCGAGAGCTGCCAGGTGAACAGCCGGCACCACCAGTCGGTGCGCCACCCGGGCGCCGGCCTCGACGTCGTCGCCACCGCGCCCGATGGCGTGATCGAAGCCGTCGAAGGTCCCGGCCGCTTCTGTCTCGGCGTCCAGTGGCATCCCGAGAACTTCTGGCGCACCGGCGAGTTCCGCCCCCTGTTCGAAGGCTTCGTCGACGCCTGCCGCCAGGCGTGAGCGCCGCGGCTCAGCCGCGTGTCAGCACGGCCACGGTTTCGACGTGGGCCGTGCGTGGGAAGAGGTCGAAGGCGCGCACCAGACCCAGCTCGTAGCCGGCCTCCGCGAACAGGCGGACGTCGCGTGCCAGGGTGACCGGGTCGCACGACACGTAGACGATCGACGGCACCCGCGCGGCTGTCAGCGCCGACACCACCTCGGTCGCCAGGCCGGCTCGCGGCGGGTCCACCACTACCGCGCCGTAGCGTGCGAGATCGCTTTCACGCACGAAGCGCTCGACGGATCGGTGCACCGCGCGCACGGCACCGAGGCGGGCGGCATTCACCGTCAGGTCTTCTGCGGCCCAGCCGTCGCCCTCCACCGCGTCGATGGCGCGGTCGGGATGCGCCAGCGCCAGGCTGAACAACCCGACGCCGGCGTAGAGGTCGGCGACGCGGTCGGCGCGTACCTGCGACACGACCGCATCGACGAGCGCCTGCAGCAGGAAGCGGTTGCCCTGGAAGAACGCGCGCACGTGATGCCGCACGGGCGTGGGTCCCGTCACGCCGGCGATCGTGTCGACGACGAACGGCTCCCCCGCCACCTGCCGGTCTCGCGCGTGACGCGTGTCGCTCACCGACAATCCGCGCAGGCCGGCGACTGGCGCGAGCGCGCGCGTCCACGTCCCCGAGGCGACATGCGCGTGCGCCACGGCCTGCGCGCCATCGACCGACTCGACCCACTCGACCTCGGCCTGCGCGTCGGGCGCCGCCGCCGCCACCGCCGCGCACACCCGTTCGCACGACTCGGCGCTGGCGTCGCTGAGCTGCCGCGAGCCGGCGATGCCGCACGGCGTGTGCGACCCTTCCTCGAAGAACCCCCAGCGGCCGCCGCGCACGTGGGCCCGGGCCCGCACGCGGTAGCCGTCTGCCGGCCCGCTCGTCACCTCGACGGCGTCGAGCGTCGTCCGCGCCTGACGACGGAACGCATCGGCGACGATCTCGCCCTTCAGCCGCGCCTGCCGCGCCGGCGCGATATGCGCCAGCACATGGCCGCCGCAGGCGAGCCCGGGAGCCGGCTCGATGCGATCGGGCGAGGCCGTCAGCACGTCGATCGCGCGCGCGAAGAGCGTGCCGCGCTGCGCCTTCTCGATCCGCGCGCGCACGCGCTCGCCGGGAATGGCGTCGGCCACGAATACGATGGCGCCGTCGTGCCGCGCGATCATGCGGCCCCCCGCGGCCGGCCGCTCGATGTCGAGCGTGACGATCTCGCCGGGACGCGCCATCACTCGAAGCGCAGCACGGGCAGACCGCGCGACGCGCGGACCAGCCGCTCGAACGCCGCCTGCCGCGCCGTCGCGAACTGATCGGGGCTGAGTTTGTCGCGGAACGGCGCAAGATCGCGGAGGGCCTCGGTCGTCAGCGTCTCACGCACGCCGGCGTCGAGGGCAGCGCTGGCCGCCTCGACCAGGGCGCGGTCGAGCGACTCGAGCTCGGCCAGCATCGCCTCGCGCGCCGCACCGCGGGCCTGCGCGCTGTCGGCCTTCATCGCGTCGAGCCGCGACAGCATCGCGGGCAGCAGCGCGCGGACCGCGTCGGGGACGCGATCGCTGCCGAGCAGCGTGGCCAGTTGCACCGACACCCGCTCGAGATGCGCCGTGAGGCTGCCGCGCTTCGGCGTGGAGGCCTCGCCCTCGTCGGCCTGCAGGACGCCGACGGCCCGCCGCCAGCGATCGTAGCCGTCGAGCACGTCGCCCTCGCAGAACTCGATGCGCAGCGGCCGCCGCCGTCCGCCCTTGCGTTCCGCCCGCTCGACCACCCGGTCGATGCCGTCGCACACGACGGTCAGCGGAATCCCCTGCCGCGCCCAGTCGCACACCAGCTCGAACGCCGGGCCGACCAGTCGGATCAGGTGGCCGCCGTTCCGCCGGCAGAGATACGCCTCGACCTCGCGGCAGTAGGCGTGGGCGTCGATGGCCTGGCCGGTCACTGCCATTCGACGGCTCCTGCCGTGATGCGCACGACGTCCTGCCCGGTATCGACCAGCAGCGCGCCGGTGGCGTCGACGCCGGTGGTCGTGCCCTCGCGCTCGCCGAGGCCGTCGATCCAGCGCACGGGACGGCCGGCCAGCCCGGTCGCGCGGATGCGCCAACGGTCGACGATGCGGACGTACCGCGCGTCGAGCAGATCCTGGTAGCGGGCGCTCCATGCCGCCAGCACTTCGACCAGCACCTCACCGGCATCCGGCGGCTGCCCCAGTTCCTTCTCGATCGACGTCGCCTTGCGATCGCTCGCGTAGGCGACGTCGCGCAGGTTGATGCCGATCCCCACCACGACGCACTGCCGGTCGCTGCCGATGTGGTGCCCTTCGGCGAGCACGCCGGCGAACTTGTAGCCGTAGAACAGATCGTTCGGCCACTTCAGCGATGCCTCGAGTCCGGTCGCACGGCCGACGCCCTCGGCCACGGCGAGACCGGCGGCGAGGGTGAGCAGGCCGAGCACGCTGGGCTGTCCCTCGACATGGGGCGCCACGGGCGGACGCACCAGCGTCGAGACGCAGAGGCTCGCGCCCTCGGGCGACGACCACGTGTGCCCGCGCCGGCCGCGGCCCGCGGTCTGATGGCCGGCCACCACGGTCACGCCGTGCGCGGCGCCGTCCTCGGCGAGGTGCGCGAGCACGTCCATCGTCGATGGCGTCGACGCCACGTAGAGGATGTCGGCGACGTGCGGCTGCAGCCGGGCGCGTTCGCGCGTGGTGGCGTCCGCGAGCGCCGGCGGGAGGGGCGCGGGCTCGAACACGACGCCTACGATGCGGCCGGCTCGAGCTCGAAGCTCACGTCGACGGCCGGCGCGGAATGCGTGAGGGCGCCGACCGAGACGACGTCGGCGCCGGTGGTGGCGAGCTCGGGCAGCCGGTCGCGCGTGACGCCGCCCGAGATCTCGGTGCGGGCGCGGCCGCCCACGCGTTCGATCGCCTGCCGCAGATCGTACGTGCTGAAGTTGTCGAGCAGGATCGACGTGGCGCCGGCGGCGAGGGCCTCGTCGAGCTCGGCCAGCGTCTCGACCTCGACCTCCACCGTCAGGCCGGTGTGCGCGGCCAGCGCGCGCGTGACCGCCGGCGTGATGCCGCCGGCGAGCCGCTTGTGGTTGTCCTTGATCAGAATCGCGTCGTCGAGCCCGAAGCGGTGGTTGGTCCCCCCGCCGCAGCGCACCGCGTATTTCTCGAGCGCCCGCCAGAGGGGGGTCGTCTTGCGCGTGTCGAGCACGGTGATGCGTCCCGCCGCCGCGGCCACGTGCGCCGCCGTGAGTGTGGCGATGCCCGAGAGGCGCTGCAGGAGATTGAGCGCGGTGCGTTCCGCCGTCAGCAGCGCGCGCGCCTGCCCGGTGACCACCGCCAGCGTCTCACCGGCCTCCACATGGCTGCCGTCGCCCCAGCGCACCTCGAACACCACGCCGGGGTCGCACTGACGGAAGACCTCGGCGCAGACGTCGAGACCGGCGACGACCAGCGGCGCCTTCGCCAGCAGCGTGCCGCGGGCCCGCAGCGACGCGTCGACCACGACCCGGCTCGTCACATCGCCGGTGCGGATGTCTTCCGCCAGCGCGCGGGCGACGAGATCGCGGTAGGTGTCGACGGGCGGCGGCGCCAGCGGCGCGCTCATGCGGAAGCTCCGGGCACCGGCTCGAAGGTGACATCGACGCTCAGGGCCTCGGCCGTCGCCGTGACGAGCTCGCGCACGTTGCCGGCCGCGCACACGTCGACGCGCACCGCGTCGAGCGCCGCGAGGCGCTCGGCCGTATCGCGGACGACGGCCGTCGCGATCACGGCCTTCATGCCCACCTTGGCTTCCGACTTCGTCCGCCGCAGGGCCGCCGTGACGTCGACGGCGAGCGCGAGCAGGGCCTGATCGCCGCCGGCCGGGTTGGCCGCGCGCACCTCGTCGGCCGTCGGCCACGCCGCCCGATGCACCGAGCCTGCCTGCCACCACGACCACACCTCGTCGGTGACGAACGGCAGGTAGGGCGCGAACAGGCGCGTGAGCACCGACAGCGTGACGCGCATCGCCTGATTCGCCGACCGCGCGCCCTCGGGGCCGTGATCGCCGTAGCGGCGCGCCTTCACGAGCTCCAGATAGTCGTCGCAGAACGACCAGAAGAACGACTCGGCGCGCTCGAGCGCCCGCGTGTACTCGTAGGCCTCGAGGGCCTGGGTGCACTCATCGACCAGCGCGACGAGCGCCGCCAGGAGCGCCCGGTCGAGCGGCGCGGTCACCTCGCCCGTCTCGACGTCGCGGCCGAGCACGAACTTCGACGCGTTCAGCAGCTTCATCGCCAGCCGCCGCCCGATCTTCATCTGCCCCTGATCGAAGGCCGTGTCCACGCCGGGGCCGCCGCGGGCCGCCCAGTAGCGCACGCCGTCGCTGCCGTACTGCTGCAGCAGGCCGAGGGGCGTGACCACGTTGCCCTTCGACTTCGACATCTTCTTGCGATCGGGATCGAGCACCCATCCGGAAATCGCCGCGTGCCTCCACGGCAGCGAGTCGTGCTCGAGATGCGCGCGCAGCACCGTCGAGAAGAGCCACGTGCGGATGATGTCGTGCGCCTGCGGGCGCAGGTCCATCGGGAACGTACGGGCCATGAGATCGCCGTCGTGATCCCAGCCGCAGGCGATCTGCGGCGACACCGACGAGGTGGCCCAGGTGTCCATGACGTCCGGATCGCCGACGAAGCCCCCGGGCTGCCCGCGCTGCGCCTCGGTGTAGCCGGCCGGCACGTCGGTGGACGGATCGATCGGCAGCTGCTGCTCGGAGGGCACGAGGCGGCGGCCGTAGTCGATCGAGCCATCCGCGCGCACGGCGTACCACACGGGGAACGGCACGCCGAAGAAGCGCTGGCGGCTGACACACCAGTCGCCGTTCAGGCCGTGCACCCAGTTCTCGTAGCGGGCCCGCATGTACTCCGGGTGCCACTGCAGCTCGCGGCCGCGGGCCAGCAGGCCCTCGCGGTGCACGATCGTGCGGATGAACCACTGGCGGCTGGTGACGATCTCGAGCGGCCGATCGCCCTTCTCGAAGAACTTCACGTGGTGCGTGATCGGACGCGGCGGCGCCAGCAGATCGCCCGACGCCGTGAGCTGCTCGACGATCGCGGCCTGCGCCTTCTTCGCCGACAAGCCGACCAGCGGGTCGTAGGCGGTCTGCGCCGCGGCGGCGTCGGCCGATTCCCAGCCCTCACTGCCCCAGGTCACCGGGCCCAGCGTGCCGTTCGGCTGGATGATCGCCCGCACCGGCAGCTTCAGCTCGCGCCACCAGGTCACGTCGGTGATGTCGCCGAAGGTGCAGATCATGGCGATGCCGCTGCCCTTCTCGGGATCGGCGAGCGCGTGCGCCAGAATCGGGACGCGCGCCTTGAAGAGCGGCGTCAGCACGTGCGTGCCGAAGAGCGGCTGGTAGCGCGCGTCGTCGGGATGGGCGACGAGCGCCACGCAGGCCGGCAGCAGCTCCGGGCGTGTGGTGTCGATCTCCACTACGCCCTGGCCATCGCCGCGACGGAACGCCAGGCGGTGATACGCGCCAGGCATCTCGCGATCCTCGAGCTCGGCCTGCGCCACCGCCGTCTTGAAGTCGACGTCCCACAGCGTCGGCGCTTCGAGCTGATACGCCTCGCCGCGCGCCAGCAGCCGCAGGAACGCCAGCTGCGACACCCGCTGCGCCGGCTTCGCGATGGTGGCGTAGGTCATCGACCAGTCGATCGAGAGCCCCAGGGTGCGCCAGAGTTGCTCGAACGCCCGCTCGTCCTCGACGGTGAGCCGCACGCACAGCTCGATGAAGTTCGGCCGCGAGATCGCGATCGGCTGTTTGCCCGGCTGCGGCGGCGGCTCGAACGCCGGGTCGTACGGCAGCGACGGATCGCAGCGCACGCCGAAGTAGTTCTGCACACGGCGTTCGGTGGGCAGGCCGTTGTCGTCCCACCCCATCGGGTAGAACACCGCCTTGCCCCGCATCCGCTGGAAGCGCGCGATGACGTCGGTGTGCGTGTAGGAGAAGACGTGCCCGACGTGCAGCGAGCCGCTGACCGTGGGGGGCGGCGTGTCGATGGCGTAGACGTCGTCGCGCGGCCGGGTGCGGTCGAAGCGGTAGGTGCCGTCACGCTCCCAGCGTTCGGCGTACGTCGTTTCGAGACCTTCGAGGGCGGGCGCGTCGGGCACGTGCGGCGGTGTGGGCATGGGTCGCTGGTCGGCTCGGAAACCGGAACAGCCCATCGTACCGGGTCACCGGGACGCGCGCAACCGCGCGCAGCCCGTGCCTAGCGGCCGGCGTGACCGGCGCGCATGCGGGCGATCTCCTCGCGGACGAGCCGCTCGGAGACGTCGGCCACGACCAGGCGCGCCACTTCGGCAATCACCTGCGGGGCCAGCTCGCGCACCAGACGTTCGGCCGCTTCAGAGGCCGCGGCCGGCGCCACGCGGGCGACATCACCGCTCCAGATGGCGGCCACGCGCGCCGCCACGCGCTCGAGATCCTCATCGCGGAGGTCGACCGGCGCATGGGGACCATCGACCGGCGCGGCGTCGACGACCGGCGGGAGGGCCGGGGCCGCGTCGACGGGCGCCGCCGATTCCGCGATCATCGCCATCGCCGCGGGTGGCGGATCCTGCGGCCGTCCGGGACGCGTCGCCGCGCGCACCGCGTCGACGAGCTGGAGCGAGTCGAGCGGCTTGCGCAACACGGCGCGCACGCCGGCGGCGGCCATGGCGGCGTCGTCCACGTGCTCACTCTGTCCGACCAGCAGGATCACGGCCGGCGCGTGCTCGCCGCCGGCATCGTGGAGCTGGCGCGCGAGACTGAGACCGTCGAGGCCGTCCATGGCGAGATCGGCCACCACGATCGCGGCCGGATGGCGCTGCCACTCCGCCAGGCCGTCGGGGCCGGTCGACGCCGACACCAGGTCGACCTCCTGATCGGCGAACGTCATCTCGACCACCCGGCGGGTGATGCGGCTTTCAGAGACGACGAGGAGTCTGGGGGGTGTCACCGTCATGGATCGGGCCTCCGAGCCCGACGACGGTGCAAGGTCCGCGCCGCCTAGGCGTCGGTGCGGACGCGGGCGTTGGCGGCGATGAAATCCACGATCGCCTGCATCGGCGTGCCCGGGATGAACACGCCGGTGATGCCCATGGCGTGCAGTTTCGGGAGGTCCTGATCGGGGATGATGCCGCCGATCACCACCAGCACGTCGTCGAGGCCCTGCGCCTTCAGCAGTTCCATCACGCGCGGACAGATGTGCATGTGCGCGCCTGACAGAATCGACAGCCCGATTACGTCCGCGTCTTCCTGCAGCGCCGCGCTGACGATCATCTCGGGCGTCTGGCGGAGCCCGGTGTAGATCACTTCCATGCCGGCGTCGCGCAGCGCGCGGGCGATCACTTTCGCTCCCCGGTCGTGCCCGTCCAGCCCGGGCTTGGCGATGACGACGCGAATCTTTCTGTCCATGCTCGATGTGTCCCCTAGCCGCTGGCCCCTAGCTCCTGGCCGCTAGATGATGGGCGTCTCTTCCCACTCGCCCCACACCTCGCGCAGGGCGTCGCACATCTCGCCGACCGTGGCGTAGGCGCGTACGCAGTCCATCATCGGCTCCATCGTGTTGGCGGTGCCGGCGGCGGCCTTCTTCAGCGCGTCGAGCGTGCGGGCGACGGCGGCATTGTCGCGCGTCGTCCGCAGGTGCTCGAGGCGCGCCAGCTGCGTCTCGGCGGCCGAGTCGTCGATGTAGAGAATCTCGATCGGCGGCTCGTTCTCCTGCACGAAGTCGTTGACGCCGACGATGATCTTCTCGCGACGCTCGACCGCCTGCTGGAACTGATACGACGCCTCGGCGATCTCCTTCTGCGGGTAGCCCAGCTCGATCGCCTCGACCATGCCGCCCATGCGATCGATGGTGTCCCAGTACTTCAGCGTGCCCTGCTCCATCTCGCGCGTGAGCGCCTCGACGAAATAGGAGCCGCCGAGCGGGTCGACCACGTTGGCCACGCCGCTCTCGTGGGCGATCACCTGCTGCGTGCGCAGCGCGATGGTCACCGCTTCCTTGGTCGGCAGGGCCAGCGCCTCGTCGAGCGAGTTGGTGTGCAGCGAGTTGGTGCCGCCGAGCACCGCCGCCAGCGCCTGCAGCGCCGTACGCACGACGTTGTTGTACGGCTGCTGCGCGGTGAGCGACACGCCGGCGGTCTGCGTGTGGAAGCGCAGCTGCCACGACCGCGGGTCCTTCGCGCCGAACCGCTGCTGCATGGCCTCGGCCCAGAGCTTCCTGGCGGCGCGGAACTTGGCGATCTCCTCGAAGAAGTCGCTGTGCGAGTTGAAGAAGAACGAGATGCGCGGCACGAAGCTGTCCACCGGCAGGCCGGCGTCGACGCCGTACTGCACGTACTCGAGGCCGTCGCGCAGCGTGAACGCCAGTTCCTGCAGCGAGGTCGAGCCCGCTTCGCGGATGTGGTAGCCGCTCACCGAGATGGTGTTCCACTTCGGCACCTTCTGACTGCAGAAGGCGAAGATGTCGGTGATGAGCCGCATCGACGGCCGCGGCGGGAAGATGTACTCCTTCTGGGCGATGAACTCCTTCAGGATGTCGTTCTGAATCGTCCCGGAGATCTTCGACAGGTCGGCGCCCTGTTTCTCGGCCACCGCCAGGTACATCGCGAAGATCATCGGCGCCGGCGAGTTGATCGTCATCGACGTCGTGATGTCGGCGAGCGAGATCCCCTCGAACAGGCGCTCCATGTCGGCCAGCGACGTGATGTTCACGCCGCACTTGCCCACTTCACCGAGCGACAGCGGATGATCGGGGTCGCGCCCCATCAGCGTCGGCAGGTCGAACGCCACGCTCAGCCCGGTACCGCCGGCGGCGATGAGTTCCTTGTAGCGCGCGTTGGTCTCTTCCGGCGTGCCGAAGCCGGCGAACTGGCGCATCGTCCACAGCTTGCCGCGATAGCCGCTCGGGTGGATGCCCCGCACGTAGGGGAACTCGCCGGGATTGGCGATGTCGCGGGTGTAGTCGAGGCCGGCGGTGTCTTCGGCGGTGTAGAGCCGCTCGACGGGTCGACCGGAGATGGTGGTGAAGGGGCCTCTGCGTTCGGGCGCCTTCTTCAGCGTCGGCTCGAGGACCTCACGGGTCCAGCGGGCCTTGTCTCCTGCGGGTTTCGCCGTATCAGTCGCCATCGCGGTCAGTATAAAGGATTGTTTCCGGACGTCCGTCGCGGGATGTCACGGTCGGGCCGGTGGCGTCGCGCCGCCCGCGCATCGGCCATGCACAAACGATTCATTGCGCGCATCGCACGGATGTGCAATTGACATCGTGATCACGTGCTTGCTACTTTTGATCGTTTGCTCGACCCGCCCGGGACGTCCCGATGTGCGTCCGGGTTACAACAAGGACCAACCATGGCGACACATGGCAGCGTGTTCGGCGCGATGCTCCAGGAGTTCGAAGGTGCGGCGCGCATCCTCAATCTCGATCCCGGTATCTGGCAGATCCTGACCCACCCGAAGCGGCAGATCACCGTCTCGTGCCCCATCCAGCGCGACAACGGCCAGATCGAGGTGTTCACCGGGTATCGCGTGCAGTACAACATCACGCTCGGCCCGGCGAAGGGCGGCATCCGCTACCACCCCGGCGTGACCCTCGACGAAGTCACCGCGCTGGCGGCGTGGATGACGTGGAAGTGCGCCGTCGCGCAGGTGCCGTTCGGCGGCGGCAAGGGCGGCATCATCTGCGATCCGACGACGATGTCGCGCCGCGAGCTCGAAGCCCTCACCCGCCGCTACACGGCGGAGATCGTCGACGCCATCGGTCCCGAGAAGGACGTGCCGGCGCCCGACGTCAACACCGACGCCCAGATCATGGCGTGGTTCATGGACACCTACTCGATGCACGTCGGCCACACGTCGACCGCCGTCGTCACCGGCAAGCCGGTGGAGATGGGCGGCTCGCTGGGCCGTCGTGAGGCGACCGGCCGCGGCGTGATGATCGTCGCCCGCGAGTCGGCGAAGCACCTCGGCTTCGGCCTCAAGGGCTCGACCGTGGCCGTGCAGGGCTTCGGCAACGTCGGCTCGATCGGCGCCGAGTTGCTGCACGGCGAAGGCGCGAAGATCGTCGCCGCCACCGACTGGAAGGGCGGCGTCTACAACGCCAAGGGCCTCGACATGCCGGCGCTGCTGGCGTGGGCGGCCGAACACAAGACGGTCGCCGGCTTCCCCGGCGCCGAGTCGCTGACCAACGAGCAGCTGTTCGGCCTCGACGTCGACATCCTCGTGCCGGCGGCCCTCGAGAACCAGATCACCATCGAGAACTGCGGCCGCATCAAGGCCAAGATGGTCATCGAGGGCGCCAACGGCCCGACCACTCCGGACGCGCACAAGGCGCTGCACGACCGCGGCGTGTTCGTCGTGCCCGACATCCTCGCCAATGCCGGCGGCGTCACCACCTCCTACTTCGAGTGGGTGCAGGACCGCCACGGCTACTTCTGGACCGAGAAAGAAGTGAACCAGCGCCTCGAAGCCAAGATGGTCGAGGCGTTCGACGCCGTGCTCGCCACCGCGAAGAAGCACAACATCGACATGCGCACCGCCGCTTACATCGTGGCGATCAACCGCGTGGCGACCGTGACGCGCATGCGTGGCATGTACGCCTAGGGACGTGCGGCCAGCGGCCAGGGGCTCGCGGCTCACAGGTGGCCCCTCAGCGTAAGAGACGCAACACACAAAGGGCCCGGCGGCAACGCCGGGCCCTTTTTTCTTGCCGTCTGGCCAGCCGCCAGCTGCTAGCCGCGCATGATCGGCGTCAGCCGACCATGCGGAACGCCACCAGCTCCTTCGTCTCGTCGCCCTCGGCGCCCTTCGCCGCCACCTCGATGAGGAACTCGCCCGCCGGCAGGCCGGCGAGCGGGATGTCGAGCGTGGCGCCCTCGGGCACGACGGCGACCGTGAGATCGGACATCCGATCGCCCTGCCTGTTCAGCAGGCGCGCCGTGTAGGTGAGCGTGCCGGATCCGCCGGGCGCCACTCCGCCAAGACGCAACAGCAGGCGTTCGGTGCGACGGAACTCGCGCGATGCCGTGGGCGGGGCGGCGGCATCGGCCTTCAGCGTCTGGAATTCGCGCGGCGTACGGGCGACGAAGACGCGCGGCGTCGTGAGACGCGGCTTCGGCTCGGTGAAGTCGGGCACGTCGATCGTGCGATCGTCGGTGTCGAGCACGTCGCCCGGCTTGCCTTCGATCGACATCCGCAGGCTGACCTTGCCCGGCGGCGCCTCGAACGACACGACACCTCGCCGCGCGCTGGCCGGCGCATCCGCCGCGATCTCCGCGCCCAAGGGTCCCTGGAAGTACTGCTCGCCGGCGGGCGCCGCCGCCGTGAGCTGCACGCGTCCCACGGCCTGCCGATCGACGCCCGGCGCCGGCGGCACACCTTCCCACACCACCGTCACCTGCGTCTTCCCCGCCGTCGCCGACGGCGCGGTGCCGATCCACGTGCGGATCAGGCGGCGTTCCGCCGCCGCGCTGTTGATGCCGGCCAGCGACTTCGTGATCTCGGCGGGCGGCCCCGGCTTGGGGGGCGCGGTGGCCCTGGCGGTCTCGACCGCCGTGAGCGCCCAGTAGCCCTTGCGCGCCCGCACCTGCAGTCCGGGCCGTTTCACGCGCACCTTGATCGGATGGAACTTGCCGTCGCTGCGCGACTGCGTCGAGTTGTAGCCGAGCAGGTAGTAGGCGCTCGAGTCGCGCACGATCTGCTGCATGCCTTTCGTGATGTCGTTGCGGTTGATGATGGCGCGGCCGTCGGTGTTCTCGGCCAGCACCTGCAGGGTGCTCTGCGTCTGCCGCAGCGATTCCTGGCTGGCGCGGCTCATCACGTTGTCCTGGATGTCGAACTCGCCGGTCGACAGGCCACGCGGATCGACGGCGTAGATCGCCGTGTTCGAGCGGTTCGCTTCCTCGAACACGCGCTGCAGCTCGCTCTGCACGTCGAGCTCGTTGGCGAAGCGGGCGCGATCCTCGTTGATGTCGTTCTCGCCCGCCGTCGGGTTCATCCGGTTCGGGTTGCCGAGTCCCGGCATGGTGGCCACCGCGCCGCGCAGCTGCGGCGGCAGCAGCGCCACGTAGCCCTCGCTGACGAGGACGATGGCCTTGCGGCCTTCGCGCAGGGCGCCAAGCTTCACCGACAGGCCGGTGAGCGCCGACAGCGACACCTGACGGCGGATGCGCTCCACCACCTCGGTCGGCTGCTGGGCGTAGCGATCCTCGAGGGCGTTCCTCGGGGTGTAGTCGAACTTGCGGCCCTGGAAGCGCTCGATCGCATGGACGAGCTGCTCGTGGTTCCGCGTGAGCACCACCGAGTCGAGCGGGCTCAGCGGATACATCACCGACACGAGGTCCTTCGGCCCGAGCTGTGTGGTGACGAAATCGATGAGCTGCTTGCGCGCCGCCAGGCTGTTGCCGAGGCGCACGTGATACTCGTCGAGGAAGAACACGAAGATGCGCGCGTCTTCGTTGGCGGCCGCGTTCTCCTCGTCGTTGCGGGTGGTGATGCGCCCGGGCACCTCCACCGGCGCCGTCGTGTCGATCTTCACGAGGCGGAACGTCTCCACCTCCTGCTTCTTGTCGTCTTCGAGCACCTCGAAGTCGTCGGCCTTCAGGTCGGTGACGGGATTCCCCTGCTTGTCGGTGACGATGGCGTCGACGCGCACGAAGTTGATGCCGGCGCGGAACACCGGCGACTGGTCCTGCGGCGGCGCCGGCGCGGGAGGCGGCGTGGACGGCGTCTGCGGCGTGCCGGTCTGGCCGATGAGCACCGGGCCGCCGAGCATTCCGACGAGGAACGCGAGGGCGGCGGTACGGCGGAGGCGGGACGATCGCATGGGCGACGGACCTCGGTGGAACGTGGCTGGGGGCGCTGCCGCGAATGATACCATCGGGGGGTAGTACTGCCGCGCTGGCCCCGGTCGCCTCCGGTCCCCGCGCGTGCGATCCGAACGCCTGGAAGAAGGTCCATCCGTGTCCGACGCCACCACGCCCGCCCTCACCCAGTTGAACGACGAAGAACTGCTGTTCAAGCAGAGCGTCTACGAGTTCGCCGACCGCGAGGTCCGGCCGCTCGTCCGTGAGATGGACGAGCACGCCAAGATGGACAAGAGCCTGCTGCCGAAGCTGTTCGACCTCGGCATCATGGGCATCGAGATCCCCGAGCAGTACGGCGGCGCCGGCGCCACGCTCTTCCACTCGGTCCTCGCCGTCGAGGCGTTGTCGCGCGTGGATCCGTCGGTGGGCGTGATGGTCGACGTGCAGAACACGCTCGTCATCAACGCCTTCGTGCGCTGGGCCAACGCCGACCTCAAGCAGCGCTACCTCACGAAGCTGGCCACCGACACCATCGGCGCGTTCTGCCTCTCGGAAGCCGGGTCGGGTTCGGACGCCTTCGCGCTTACGACGCGGGCGGTCGAAGACGGCGATACGTACAAGATCACCGGCCGCAAGCTGTGGATCACCAACGGCAACGAGGCCGATGCCTTCATCGTCTTCGCCACCGTCAATCCCGAGGCCGGCTACAAAGGCATCACCGCCTTCATCGTCGACCGCGGCACGGCCGGCTTCACGGTGGGGCGCAAGGAAGACAAGCTCGGCATCCGCGCCAGCAGCACGTGCGAGCTCGTCCTCGAAGACTGCGTGGTGCCGAAGTCGCAGGTGCTCGGCGAGATCGGCAAGGGCTACAAGATCGCCATCGAGACCCTGAACGAAGGCCGCGTCGGCATCGGCGCGCAGATGGTCGGCCTGGCGCAGGGCGCGCTCGACCACACCATCAAGTACGTGAAGGAACGGTCGCAGTTCGGCAAGGCGATCGCCGACTTCCAGGCGGTGCAGTTCCAGATCGCCCGCATGGCCACCGACGTGGAGACGGCGCGCGTGCTCACCTACAACGCGGCGCGGCTGCGCGACGCCGGCAAGCCGTTCCTGTACGAGGCGGCGATCTGCAAGCTGATCACGTCGGAAGTGGCCGAACGCGTCACCTCGTCGGCGATCAATCTCTTCGGCGGCAACGGCTTCGTGAAGGAATACCCGGTCGAGAAGCTCTACCGCGACGCCAAGATCGGCCAGATTTACGAAGGCACGTCGAACATGCAGCTGGCGACGATCGCCAAGGCCTGCCTGTCGTAACCCGGCCACGCGAGGACATGATGGCTTCCACGCTCACCCTGCCCGTGCACGGCATGACCTGCGGCGGTTGCGAGAACGCCGTGAAGCGCGCGGTCGGCACCCTGCCCGGCGTGGCCGACGTGACGGCCTCGCATCGCGACGCGCAGGTGGTCGTGTCGTACGACCCGGCGCTCGTCGCGCCAGCCGACATCGAAGCGAAGATCGGCAAGCTCGGCTACCGCATCGAGCGGTAGCCGCCGCGTCCTACGCCGGCAGCACGCCCGCGGCGGCCGCGGCCTGCGCACCGGCGGCGTCGCCCAGCACGTCCACCAGCGTGGTCGCGTCGCGGCGCGCGCGTTCGAGGGCCGTGCCCGGACGCATCGCCTCGGCGCCCGCCGCCAGCGTCACCGCCTGGAACGCCAGCGGCACCGCCTCGATGGCCTGAATGCGCGCCAGCGCTCGCGCCGTTTCGGCGGCCGTCGCCGCGCCCATCGACGCCGCCTCGAACAGCAACAGGCGTGTCGCTTCGACGGCCGTCGCGGCATCCGACAGCACGGGACTCGCGGCGTCGATCGACCGGCCGGCCGCCTTCGCGGTCTTCAGCGCCTCGGTCGCCGCGGCGATCGCCGTGCGCGCCACGCCCGTGATCGTCGCCGTGACGGCGAGCTGCCACGCCGGCGAGGCCTGCAGCGCCTGCCCGGCGCCGTCGACGTCGAACCCTCGCAGGCCGGTCCACGTCGCGCCGCCGGGCGACGACGTGCCGAGCACGTCCGAGGCCGCCGTCAGGGCCACCGCGGCGGAGCCTTCCGCCAGCGCCTCGACGGTCGCGCACCACGCCACACCGGCAGACGCCGGCGCCAGGGCGCCACGCGCCGCCGCGCGCACCGCCTGCGCCACCGCGCCATCGCGATCGATGTCAGCGGCCGCGGGCGTCACGATCGAGGTCGCGCAGCGGGCGGCCGCGTCGCGCGCGGTGACGGTGGAGGCGTCGAATTCGAAGGTCATCGTGAAGCTCCCTGTTCTGCGACGAGCCGCGCCAGCACTGGTCGGACGCGGGCGGCGGTGGTGTCGAGGGTCTCGGGCAGCACCCGCACCTCGCCGATCACCGGCATGAAATTGGTGTCGCCATTCCAGCGCGGGACCAGGTGCACGTGCACGTGATCGACGACGCCGGCGCCGGCCGGGCGGCCGAGGTTGAGGCCGATGTTCATCCCCTGCGGCGCGTACACCTCTTCGAGTGCGATCTCGGTGAGCCGCGTCAGCCGCGCCACTTCGACGAGCTCGTCATCGGTGAGGCCCACGAGCGTCGGCACGTGCCGCTTCGGCACCACCATCGCGTGTCCGCCGTTGTAGGGATACAGATTCAGGATGACGAAGGCGAGCGTGCCGGTGTGCAGCACGAGGGCCTGCGCCGCCGGAGTGTCGACGTCGCAGAAGACGCAGCCGCCGGACGTGCGTTCGTCGCGGGTCACGTACGCGTGCCGCCAGGGAGACCAGAGCCGATCCACGGCCGCCTCAGATCGCCGGGGCTCCGGGTTCGGCGCCATCCGCCGCGTCGTCGTCCTCGCGGTTGATGAGGTCCTTCAGTTCCTTGCCCGGCTTGAAATACGGCACGCGCTTGGGCGGCACGTCCACCTTGTCGCCGGTCTTCGGATTGCGGCCCTTGCGCGGCTCGCGCTTGCGCAGCCGGAAGCTGCCGAACCCGCGCAGCTCGATCTTCTCGCCGCGGTGCAGGGCGTCGATGATGCTCTGGAACACCGTCTCGACGATCACCTCCGAGTGCTTCTTCGTCAGCTCGGAGACGCGCGAGACTTCCTCGACGAGTTCGGCCTTGGTCGCAAAGAAGGGCGGGCTCGGGTCCGTCTCGGGACTCGGGGTACCGCCGGCCTCGCCGGCGCGCCCCGCGATAGTGCATTGCCTTGCTCTTGCCGAGCCCCGGGACCCGAGCCCCGAGACCCGACCGCCGTTACTTGTTGCGGAAGTGATCCCCCAGCGTCGCCGAGCCGTCGCCCTGCGATGCCGAGTAGTTCTCCCAGTCGGTGCGGAACTCGTCCGACTTCAGCGCGCGGATGCTGAGGCCGATCTTCCGCTCCGACGGGCTGAGCTTGATGATCTTCATCGGGTAGCTCGAGCCGACCTGCAGGTCGACCTTCTCACCGCCCTGCGAGTCGTCGAACTCCGACACGTGGATCAGGCCCTCGATGCCTTCGTCGAGCTCGACGAACGCACCGAAGTTGGTCATGCGCACGACGCGGCCCTCGATCGTCTGGCCAACCTTGTGCCGGGAGAAGAAGTCCTCCCAGATGTCGGTGGCCAGCTGCTTGAGGCCGAGCGACAGCCGCTGGTTCTCGGCGTCGATGCTGAGCACCATCGCCTCGACCGTGTCGCCCTTCTTGAGCACCTCGCTCGGGTGCTTGATGCGCTTGCTCCACGACATGTCCGAGATGTGGATGAGGCCGTCGATGTCCTCTTCCACTTCCACGAACGCGCCGAACTCGGTAAGGTTGCGCACCTTGCCGGTGATCTTCGTGCCGACCGGGTACTTCTCGACCAGCTCGTGCCACGGGTTGCTCTCGACCTGCTTGAGGCCGAGCGAGATGCGGCGGGCCGCCGGATCGACGCCGAGCACCATCGCCTCGACGTTGTCGCCGACGTTGAGGATCTTCGACGGGTGCTTCACGCGCTTGCTCCACGACATCTCGCTGACGTGGATCAGGCCCTCGACGCCGGGCTCGAGCTCGATGAAGGCGCCGTAGTCGGTGAGGCTCACGGCCTTGCCGCTGACGCGGGCACCGGCCGGGTAGCGATCCATCACGGTCGTCCACGGGTCGGCCACCAGCTGCTTGTGGCCGAGCGAGACGCGCTCGGTCGCCTGGTCGTACTTGAGCACCACGACTTCGATGTTCTCGTTGACCTTCAGCACTTCCGACGGGTGGCCGACGCGGCCCCACGACATGTCGGTGATGTGCAGCAGGCCGTCGATGCCGCCGAGGTCGATGAAGGCGCCGTAGTCGGTGATGTTCTTCACCACGCCGGTGAGCACCTTGCCTTCGGCCAGGGTCTCGAGCGTGTGCTTCTTCTTCTCGGCGTTCTCCTCTTCGAGGAGGACCTTGCGCGAGAGCACGATGTTGCCGCGCTTCTTGTTGACCTTGATGACCCGCATGCGGAGTTCCTGGCCGCGCAGCGCGTCGAGGTTGCGCACGGGGCGCACGTCGATCTGGCTGCCGGGGAGGAACGCGCGCACGCCGATGTCGACGGCGAGGCCACCCTTGATGCGTTCGATGACGCGGCCGATGACCACCTTGCGATCCGCGAAGGCCTTCTCGACCTCGTCCCAGATCTTCATCTTCTCGGCTTTTTCGCGCGAGAGGACGATGTGGCCGTCGCGGTCTTCCGTGCGCTCGAGCAGCACGTCGACCACGTCGCCGGGCTGCACCATCACGGCGCCGGTCTCGTCGAGGAACTCGTTGACCGAGATCACGCCTTCCGACTTGTAGCCGACGTCGACGACGACTTCGTTTTCCGAGACTTTGAGGACGGTCCCCTTGACGACCTCACCTTCCGCGATGTTGCGGAAGCTGTTATCGTAAAGGTCCAAGAGGCGGGAAAATTCCGCCGGGTCCATGTCCTCGTCGAAGCCACCCTGATGCGGGGTGGCCTTGAGGGTGTGCCGGCCCGCGGGCGTGGAAGCTCCCGGGGTCGACGCGCCCTGAGCGTCCTGTGCCTGCTCTTCGTTGCTTGCCATTGACGTGCGCGTCCTCCTGACGTACGAATTTGCCGGTCGGGGTGAGCGGGGGCCGGCGCCCCGCGAGTGTTCGCCGCTGGCGCCCGAAAGCGCGCATCGGCGTAACCAACAGAATTTACGTTAGTTACAGCACAGTGTCAAGGACTCCGAAAGGACCCGTCATGGCTAAGTCGTCCAAGGGCAGGAAGAAGGCGGCCGCGAAGACGCTCGCACCCGCGCGTCGGCGCGCCGCCGGCGCGGCATCTTCGAAGAAAAAGGCCGCGAAGAAGGCTCCGGCCCGGGCCGCGGGCCGCAAGGCGCCAGTGAAGAAGGCGGCGAAGAAGACGGCGAAGAAGGCCACCAGGCCCGCCGCCCGCAAGGCGGCGCCGAAGAAGGTGGTCGCCCGCAAGGTCGCGCCGAAGAAAGCCGCCCCGAAGAAGACGGTCGCCCCGAGAAAGGCGGCCGCCGCGAAGAAGCCCGCCCCGAAGGCCGCCGCCACGAAGCCGGCGAAGGCGCCAGCGGTCATGGCCAAGGCCGCCCCGGTCCGCAAGGCCGCGGCGCCCGCGCCGAAGGCGGCCCGCCCGGCCCCCGGCCTGAACCGTGAACGCCGCACCGTCGGCGAGGCCCCGACGCCCTCCGCGCCGTCGACGCTCGGCGCGCACCGCCACGCCAGTGCCGCCGCCAGCGGCGGCGAAGAAATGCGGGTGAAGCTGGCCTCGCACACCGGCGACGGCCCGGCGATCACGGCCGGTGACGTCGACGCCAACTGGGTGGCCGCCGAAACCGTGGGCGACGAAGCGCCGGGCGGCGACAACCCCACGCCGGATCAGGACGTGGTCGACGAGATCGGCCGCGCGCTCGGCGTCGAGTACGACGACGACGAGGAACTGCAGGGCGGCGACGAAATCGCGGCGCGCGACCACGATCGCTGGGAGCTCGATCCGGCGTCGTCGGACGACTTCGACGAGCGATAGGGCGCGGCGCGGGAAGCGACGAGCGGCCAGCCGTTACGCGCTGGCCGCCAGCCGGTCGTGAGCGAGCGACAGCACCCGCGCGACCACGTCCTCGATCGCCACGCCGGTGGTGTCGATGTACACGGCGTCGTCGGCCTTCGCGAGCGGCGCCACGCTGCGCGTGGAATCGGCCTTGTCGCGCGCGGCGAGGTCCACGGCGACGAGCGCCACGTCCGAGGTGCGCCCGCTCGTATGCGCGGGGTCGGCGGCGCGGCGGCGCGCCCGCTCCTCGGGCGAGGCATCGAGGTAGATCTTCAGCCCGGCGTGCGGGAACACGACGGTGCCGATGTCGCGCCCTTCCATCACCACGCCACCATCGGCGCCCAGCGCACGTTGACGCGACACCAGGACGTCGCGCACGGCGGCGTTCCTTGCGACCAGCGTCGCCGCCTTGTCCATGTCCGGCGTGCGAATCTCGCTGGTGACGTCGTGCCCGTCGATGCGAATCGCGCCGTCGCCGAGATCGAAGCGGGCGGCCGCGGCCACCGCGGCGACGGCGGCCTCGTCGTCGAGCGCCACGCCGAGCTGACGCGCTCGCCATCCGACCGCGCGATACATCGCGCCGGTGTCGATGTGCCGGTATCCGAGGGCACGCGCGGCGGCGCGCGCCACCGTGCCCTTCCCCGCCCCGGAGGGCCCGTCGACGGCAATCACGAGGCGCGCCACAAACGGCCAGTGTAACATGCGGATCCGGTGGTGAACTTCCGCGCCCAGCGTGCGATCGTCGTCGCGCTCCTGCTCGCCGCGATCGTGCGCGGCGTGCTGCCGTACGTGGACGCGGGCGCGTTCATCGTGCGTGCCGCCGGCTTCACGGACGGCCTTCCCGGGCGCCTCGCCGCCGCACGCGCCCACGCCGTCACGCGCGAGGATCTGCCGCCCATGGTCACCCGCCACGGCCTGGTGCCGGCGCGCCTCTATCGACCGTCGTCGTTCTCGCGCACGCTGCTGCTCGTGCCCGGTGTGCACATGGACGGCATCGACGAGACGCGCCTGGTGGGCATGGCGCAGGATCTCGCGAAGACCGGCTATGCGGTCGTCACCGTGGCGCCGCCCGATCTGCGGCAGTTCCGCGTCACGCCCGCCAACACCGACGTGATCGAAGACGCCGCGCGCTGGATCGCGTCGCGGCCCGACCTCGCGCCCGACGGTCGCGTCGGCATGGTGGGCATCAGCTTCTCGGGCGGCCTCTCGATCGTCGCCGCCGGCCGCGAGGCCCTGCGCGACAAGGTCGCGTTCGTGATGTCGTTCGGCGGCCACGGCGATCTCGGCCGGGTGATGCGCTACCTCACCTCGGGCACAACACCGCCGCTCCCCGCCGACGCCACCGCCGGCGGACACGTCGAAGGCGCCGACCACATGCGCATCAACCCACCGCACGACTACGGCGTGACGGTGGTGCTGCTCACCTTCGCCGATCGCGTCGTGCCGGCCGAGCAGGTGGCGCCGCTGCGCGAGGCGATCCTCGTCTACCTCACCGCGTCGTCGCTCACCCTCGTGGATCGCACGAAGGCGGAGGCCGAGTTCGCGCACGCGAAGGCGGCCGGCGAGGCGCTGCCCGAGCCCGCGCGCACGCTGATGCAGCAGGTGACGGCGCGCGCCGTGGATCAGCTGGGACCACGGCTCTTTCCGATCGTCGACGGCCTGGCCGACGACGCCGCGGTCGTGGCGATGTCGCCCGAACGCGTGCCGCCTCCGGCCGCGCCCGTCTTCCTGCTGCACGGCAGCGAAGACACGGTGATCCCGCCCGTCGAAACGGTGCTGCTCGCCGACCATCTGCGCGCGCACACGCGAGTCACCGCCCTGCTGAGCGGCCTCATCACACATGCGGAGGTCGATAAGTCGGCCGCCGCGAGCGACGTCTGGGCGCTGACGCGTTTCTGGCGCGCGCTCATGGGAGCGTCATGAAGTCCCGTCCCGCCCGTTCGTCCTCGCCCCGTGGCCGCCGCCCCGCCGGCCCGCGTCCGCCGAAGCCCTCCGGCCGTGGCCTCGGCGCACGGCCACAGACACGCCCCGGCCCGAAGGCGGGAAAGCCGGCGCCGCGTCGCGACGAGGGCGACGACGCGGGCGATGGCGCCATCCGCCTGCAGAAGCTGCTGTCGATGTCGGGCGTCGCCTCGCGGCGCGCCGCCGAAATCCTGATCGCGGAAGGGCGCGTCACCGTGAACGGCGTCACGGTGACCACCCTCGGGGCCAAGGCGACGCCGGGCGTCGACGACGTGCGCGTCGACGACCGCCGCGTGAAGGCGGCGCCACCGGCCCGCTACATCATGCTCAACAAGCCGAAGGGTTATGTGACCACGCGCCGCGATCCGCAGAAGCGCCGCACGGTGATGGACCTGCTCGGCGGCATCCGCGAGTACGTGTATCCGGTGGGACGCCTCGACTACGACACCGAGGGCCTGCTGATCCTGACGAGCGACGGCGACCTCGCCGCGAAGCTCACGCATCCGCGGCACGACGTGCCGAGGGTCTACGAGGCGATCGTCACCGGCGTGCCCGACGACGAGACGATCGACATCCTGCGCCGCGGCGTCTATCTCGACGACCGCCGCACGCGCGAGGCCGGCGTGATGCGCGGGGCCACGATCCACACGGGCCGCATTCCGACCACCAAGCTGATCCTGACGCTGTTCGAGGGCCGCAACCGCCAGGTGCGCGAGATGTGCGCGCAGGTGGGACATCCCGTGCGCACGCTGCAGCGCGTGCGCTATGGCACGCTCACCCTGCGCGGCCTGCCCGTGGGCGCGTGGCGCGACCTCACGACCGACGAGGTCGAGAAGCTGCGCGAGTCGGTCGGCTAGCCCTTACGCGTCCTCTGGTTCGTCGCTCGCGGCCGCCGGCGATGCGTCGCCGTCGGCCGCGCCGTCGTCACCGGCGTCGAGCGGCAGCATCTCGTCGGTGATCGGCTTCTCCATCAGCAGCGCCGGCGGATCGAAGCCCAGCGCCTGCACCATGTCCTCGATCTTCGGCAGGTCGTTCAGGTCCTTCAGGCCGAAGCGGACGAGGAACTCCTTGGTGGTGCCGTAGAGGAACGGCCGGCCGACCACGTTCTTGCGGCCGACGATCTTGATGAGGTGCCGCTCGAGCAGCGTCGACAGCACGCCCGACGCGTTCACGGCGCGGATCTCGTTCACCTCGGCGGCGGTGACCGGCTGGCGGTACGCGATCACCGACAGCGTCTCGAGCGACGCCACCGACAGCTTCTGCGTGTTGCGCTCGTGGAACAGGCGCCGCACCCATTCGTGCAGCTCGGGACGCGTCGTGATCTGGTAGCCGCCCGCCACCTGCGCCAGGTGCAGGCCGCCAGGGTGCTCATAGCGCGCCACCAGCGCGTCGAGCGCCGCCTGCACGTCGTCCTTCGGTTCGTCGGCCAGCAGCTTGAACAGCATCTTCGGCGTGAGCGGCTCGGGCGACGCGAACACCAGCGCCTCGACGATCGCCTCGAGCTGGGCGCGATCCATCGACGGCCGCGCCGCCTCCTCGGCGGTGATCTCGCCGGCCGGCGTCTCGATCGCCGCCGCGGCCGGAGCGTCCTCCGCAGGCGCCGACTCGGCGGCCGCGACGGCGGTTTCCGCCGCTTCCTCGGGCGTCAGGGGCTCGCCCGCCGTGTCGTCAGGTCGCTCGTCGCTCATGCCTCGTCCTCGTCGGTGGTCGGCTCGTCGGCCGCGTCGTCGCTCACGGGCGCCTCGTCGAACTGCACGCCCGACGGCGGCGGCACGTCGTCCGCCGGCGGCGGATGGTGCAGCTTGAACTCGGCTTCCGGATCGTGAATGGGATGCGGCGCATCGGCGGGCCGTGGCCGCTTGTAGATGCGGATGGCGCCGCCGCCCTGCTGGAACGCGCGCAGGATCTTCAGGCGGATCATCTCGAGGATCGCGAGGAAGGTCACGATCACCTGGCCGCGGTTGGTGGCGTCGTCGAACAGATCCTCGAAGCCGCAGGCATCGATCCGCTCGAGTTTCGCCAGCAGCTGATCGATGCGCTGCTCGATCGAGATCTGCTCGGGCGGCAGCGGCACCACCGGCTGCGCCTTGGTGCGTTCGAGCACGCGGCGGAACGCCGCCAGCAGGCCGAACAGATCGACGTCGAGCTCGGGCTCGACGTCCTCGCCGGCGATCGCCTCGATGCGGGCATCGGGCCGCGTCCACTGCGCGTTGCGCAGCGTCTCGCGTTCGTGCAGCAGCTCGGCCGCCGCCTTGAAGCGCTGGTGCTCGAGCAGGCGCTGCACCAGGGCGTCGCGCGGATCGAGCTCCTCGCCCTCGATCGCCTCGGCCGTCTCGGGCCGCGGCAGGAGCTGCCGGCTCTTGATGTGGATGAGCGTCGCCGCGGTGACGAGGAACTCGCTCGCCACGTCGAGGTTCAGCTCCTGCATCAGCGACAGGTACGCCAGGTACTGCTCGGTGATGAGGGCGATCGGGATCTCGTAGATGCTGACCTCGTTCTTCTTGATGAGGTGCAGCAGCAGGTCGAGGGGGCCCTCGAACCGCTCGAGACGCAGCGGGATCGACTCGAGCTGCGACTCGAAGTCGGCCGGGCGCCGCGGCTCGTCAGTAGACAAGCTTCACCGCCTCGCGCACGCGGGCCATCGTCTCGACGGCCCGGACGCGCGCCTTCTTCGAGCCCTCGACGATCACCTCGCGCAGGTAGCCGGGACGCGCCAGCGCCTCGGCGCGGCGCTGCCGGATCGGCTCGAGGCGCGCGTTCACCGCCGCGGCGAGCTTCGTCTTCACCTCCACGTCGCCGACACGGCCCTCGCGGTAGCGGGTCTTCAGGTCCTCGACCTCGTCGAGGTTGGGATTGAAGACGTCGTGGTAATCGAACACCGGGTTGCCTTCGACGGTGCCCGGGATGTCGGCGCGCACCCGCTTCGGGTCGGTGTACATCTGCCGCACCTTCTTCATCACGGTGGCGGCGTCGTCGGCCAGATCGATGGTGTTGCCGTAGCTCTTGCTCATCTTCCGGTTGTCGAGCCCGGGCAGGCGCGGCGTCGGCGTGAGCATGGCGAGCGGCTCCACGAACACCTCGCCGAAGATGTTGTTGAAGCGGCGCACCACCTCGCGTGACAGCTCGAGGTGCGGCACCTGATCCTCGCCCACCGGCACCACGTTGGCGTCGTAGATGATGACGTCCGCCGTCTGCAGCAGCGGGTAGCCGAGGAAGCCGATGCTGCTCAGATCGCGATCGGTGAGCTGCTCGGCGATCTCCTTGTAGGTCGGCACGCGCTCGAGCCACGGGATCGGGGTGACCATCTGCAGCAGCAGGTACAGCTCGGCGTGCTCGGGCACGAGCGACTGGACGAAGATCGTGCTCTTTTCCGGATCGAGGCCGCAGCCGATCCAGTCGGCCACGATGTCGATGGCGTGGCCGGCCAGTTCCGACGTGTCGGCGTAGTGGCTCGTGAGGGCGTGCCAGTCGGCGATGAAGTAGTAGCAGTCGTACTCGGACTGCATCTTCACCCAGTTGTCGAGCGCCCCGACGAGATGTCCGAGGTGCAGCCGTCCCGTCGGGCGCATCCCCGACACCACGCGCTTCGTCGTCACGGTCGCCAACCTGTCGAATCGTGCGGCGCGCCCCGCGCGCACCGTCCCCCGGCCGGGCCCTCACAGCCCGCCAAAGCGCTCAAGCGTACCACAGCCGGTCGGCCGATCAGCCCGCCACGCGGCCCCGGGTGAAGTGCGTGAGCAGCGCGTCGGCCACCCGCTCGCCCACCACCGGCACGAGGTCCTCGCGCGTGGCGCGGCGCACGCCGGTCAGGCTGCCGAACCTGGTGAGCAGCGC
The DNA here is from genome assembly GCA_046331325.1 of Vicinamibacterales bacterium. Classification (GTDB taxonomy): domain Bacteria; phylum Acidobacteriota; class Vicinamibacteria; order Vicinamibacterales; family UBA2999; genus CADEFD01. The sequence continues at coordinate 130,355 of JAXLRB010000003.1, forward strand.
CCGCCGACGCCGCGGCCCGACGCCGGGCACGGTGTCGAGTTCCGAGCGCAGATCGCGCATCTTCCGGGCCTGGCGATGGAACGTCACGGCGAAGCGGTGCGCTTCGTCGCGGATCTGCTGCAGCAGCCGCAGGGCCGCGCTCGACGGCTCGAAGGCCACCGGCGTGTCGCGGTCACGCGTGACCACCAGTTCCTCGCGCTTGGCGAGGCCCACCGCCACGAGGTTCGCCAGGCCGAGCCGCTCGAGCGCACCGTACGCCGCATCGAGCTGGCCGCGACCGCCGTCGATCACCAGCAGATCGGGAAATGGCCCCCCGGCCTCCACCGCCCGCGAGAACCGCCGGTGCACCACCTGCGCCATCGCCGCGAAGTCGTTCAGGAAGCGGTTGGAGTCGTCCTGTTCGCCGGTGGCGGTTCCCGGCCTGATCCGGTACTTCCGGTACTCCCCACGGGCCATGCGGCCGTCCTCGCAGACGACCAGCGACGCCACCGTCTCGCTGCCCTGCAGCGTCGAGATGTCGATGCACTCGATGCGACGCGGCAGGCCCGGCAGCGCCAACGCGTCCTTCAGGCCCTCGAGGGCGTGCAGCATCTCGTCGCCGGGCGCCATGCGCGACCGCACGGCGAGCTCGGCGTTCCGTTGTGCGAGATCGGCCATGCGCCGACGGTCGCCTCGCTGCGGCACGGTGATCGTGACCCGGCGGCCGGCCCGCGAGGCCAGCCACAGCTCGAGCACGTCGGCGTCGTCGAGGTCGACCGGCACGTCGATCTCGCGCGGCGGCTCCTGCGACTCGTAGAACTGCTGCACCGCGGCCGACACGACCGCGGCGGCGCCATCGGCGCCGGCCGACGCGCTGCCCTGCAGGGTGATCCGCTCGACGACACGACCGCGACGCACCTGGAAGATCTGGATCACCGCGCCCTCGGGTCCGGTGGCCACGCCGAACACGTCGCGGTCGCCGAGGGCCGTCGTCGCCATCTTCTGCTGGCGCGCCCCCAGCGCCTGCACCACGCGCATGGCATCGCGATGCTGCGCCGCCTGTTCGAAGCGCTCGGCCGCGGCGGCGTCCAGCATGCGCCGCTCGAGGTCGGCCGCCAGCTCCTCCACGCGGCCCTCGAGCAGCAGGCGCATGTCGTCGACCGCCCGCGCATACTCGTCGGGGCCGCACAACGACGCCACGCAGGGCGCCAGGCAGCGCTTGATGTCGTACTCCAGGCAGGGCCGCGGCCGCTCGCCGGTGATGACCTCGTTGCACGATCGCAGGCCGAACAGCTTGTGCCCGAGCGTGATGGTGCGCCGCGCCAGGCTGGCCGGCAGGAACGGCCCGGCGTAGAGGTCGCCATCCCTGGCGACCTGGCGCGCCACCAGCACCCGCGGGAACGCCTCGCTCACCGTGAGCCGCAGGTACGGGTAATTCTTGTCGTCGCGCAGCAGGATGTTGAACTTCGGCATCCGCTGCTTGATCAGGTTGTTCTCGAGGGCCAGCGCCTCGACCACCGAGTCGGTGACGACGACGTCGAGCGAGGTCACCTCGTCGAGCAGGGCGTCGGTCTTCGGGCTGGTGCCGCGCGCCGCCAGGTAGCTGCGGACGCGGTCGCGCAGGGCGCGCGCCTTGCCCACGTAGATCGTCTCGCCGGCGGCGTTGCCGTACAGATAGACGCCGGGCTGCTCGGGCAGCCGCGCGATCTGTTCCTTCAGGTCCTGGATGGGCATGGCACGGCGGTGGCGCCGACCGCGGGGATTGCTTCCGGGGAAATCAGTTGCGCCGGAGCGGCGCGGGACACTACCTTACATTCTAGCCAATGACTGTCACGGGTTTCATCGGCGCGGTGTGCATGTTCCCGCTGCGCCTCATCATCAACACCAGTGTCGCCCTCGGCATCCATCCCAACGTCCTGACGCTCATCGGCGTCATCATCAACGTCCTCGCCGCCTGGGCCCTCGCGCTCGACCTGTTCGTCACGGCGGGCGTGATCATGATCTGCGCCAACATCTTCGACTTCATCGACGGCAAGGTGGCGCACCTCACCGGCAAGCAGTCGGAGTTCGGCGCCTTCTGGGACTCGACGCTCGACCGCTTCTCCGACCTCGCGCTCTTCACCGGCCTCATCTGGCTGTACGCCTCGCTCGGCCGCAAGGGCTACGTCCTGGTGGCCACCTCGGCGCTCATCTTCTCGATCATGACCAGCTACGCGCGGGCCCGCGCCGAGTGCCTGATCGACAAGTGCAAGGTCGGGTTCATGGAGCGCCCCGAGCGCATCGTGCTCTTCATGATCGGGGCCTTCACCGACCGGATGGCCGGCGTGCTGTGGGTGATCCTGGTGCTGGCGGTGGTGACCGTCGCCAACCGGATCTACTACACCTACCTGGCACTGAACCGGCTGCCGATGCCGTCGACCGATGGCGTCGTGGGCACGTTCTGGCGGTTCTTCTTCTGGCGGGACGAGCGCGCCACGGTGCCGTACGACATCTGGGTCATCGCGATCCTGGCGTTCGTGTGGCTCACGCCACCCGACTGGATCCACGACCCCACGGCCTCGGGCCTGGGCCTGCTGGGCTTCCTGCTGAAGTAGTCCGGGCCTACGCCCAGACCACCTTGCGCTGTTCGCTCGTGGTCACGAGGCCTTCCGCTTCTTCGCCACGGCGCGCGGCGCCGTGTGCTTCACGACCTTCTTCGCGGCGGCGCCGGTGTCGGCCTTGGCCGACGCCTTCTTCCCCGCGCTGACCTGATCGAGGCTGCGACGCAGCGCTTCCATCAGATCGATGACCTTCGGCGCTTCGTCGACCTTCGGCGCCACCACTTCTTCGCCGGCCACCTTGGCATCGATGATCGCGCGCAGGCCCTGCTGGTACTCGTCGCTGTAGGTGGCGAGGTCGAGCGGCGCCTCGTAGCTGGCGATCACCTGCTGCGCCAGCTTGGCCTCGGCACTGCTCACCGACCCGCGCACCTCGCGCAGCTCGTCGATCTGATCGATGGTGCGCATCTCGGCGGCGTGATGCAGCGTGTGCATCACCAGACCCTGCTTGTGCGGACGCACCGCCACCAGGTACTCGCGGCCGTGGATCGCCACCTTGCCGATGCCGACCTTGCCCTTCATGCCGTCGCGCATCACGGCGTAGGCATCCGATGCCATCGCGCCTTCGGGCGCCAGATAGTACGTCTTGTCGACGTACATCGGGTCGATCTCGTCGTCGGCGGCGAACTGGGCCAGGTTGATGATCTTGGTCGACTCGGTCTTCACCTTGGCGATGTCGTCGTCGCCCACCACCACCCAGCGGCCCTTCTCGAACTCGTAGCCTTTGACGATCTCGGCGCTCGTCACCTCGCGCTCGCAGTGCGGGCACCACTTCTTCTGCTGGATGCGCGTCTGGCACTCGTCGTGGAGCTGGTTGAACGAGATGGTGGCCGCCGACTCGGTGGCGGGATACACGCGCACCGGGATGGTGACCAGACTGACCTTGAGGAAACCTTTCCAGGTGGGGCGCGCAGCCATGGGAACCGCTCCTGTTATCGGGCACGCCCCGCCCGGCATTAGGCCGTGAGGTGCCGGATCTGCCCAGACGATGACAGATTCGTCAGCCCCGCGCGAGCACGGCCATGCCATTCGTCCCAGGAAGCTGGGCCGCTAGACCCTACACATCGTTCCGCGCATCGTGCCCGCCCAGGTGGATCCCCGGGCCGGCGTCGATGTCGATGGCGTGCTCGGCAATCTTCTCGCGCAGCAGGCGGCGCACTTCCCCGAGGCGCGGTCCCGGCACGGGCAGGCGCCGGGCCAGGGTCCGCAGGCGCGACGCGACGACCAGGATCGAGTCGCCCTGCCAGCGCAGGCCGCCGATCTGCGCGTACGGCATGAAGCCCGACTCGGCCCAGATGCCGTCGGCGTACAGCCCGCGGGTGATGCGCGCCGTGGCGGGTACCACCACCGCGTAATAGACGAACATCATCAGCTCGCCGAAGAGCGCCGCCGGCGAGCGCGGGACGAAGAGGGCGGACAGCAGCAGGCACCCCATGGCCACGCCGATGGTGACGTTCATCGCGTAGAACGGCGGTTTGGGCGGCACCCACACGGCCAGCGCCGTCGACTTGCGCTGCGCCCAGCGCGCGAGATCGAGCGCGGCGCGGACGTTGGCCACGAGGAAGCCAATGCCCAGCACGAGCAGCACCTTCGGCAACAGGCCGACCAGCGTCACACGCGAATTCTGCCCGGCGCCCGGGCGGGGCGTCAATTGGCGGCGGAGCCCGGCTGGTCGGCGCGTGAGAGCGTGGGGTCGAAGCAGCGCCGGCAGCGCGCCTCGTACGTGCCGTGCGCGCCGAGCAGCACGCGATCGGCGTTGTGCACGAGACGCTGCGTGTGGTTCGCGGGGTTGCCGCACACGACGCAGATGGCCCGCGTCTTGGTGATGAACTCGGCGACCGCCAGCAGGTGCGGCATCGGCTCGAACGGGCGGCCCAGGTAGTCCTGATCGAGGCCGGCGACGATCACGCGCAGGCCGCGGTCGGCCAGCTCGGTGCAGGCCGCGGGCAGCGCCGCGTCGAAGAACTGCCCCTCGTCGATGCCCACGACCTCGGTGTCGGGCCGCACCTTCGCCAGCAGATCCGCCGCCGACGTCGCCGGCTCGGCCTCGAGCTTCAGATCGCTGTGAGAGACGATGTGGTCGTCGGAATAGCGGACGTCCACCGCGGGCTTGAAGATCTGCACCCGCTGCCGCGCGATCTGGGCGCGGCGCACGCGGCGGATGAGCTCTTCGCTCTTGCCGCTGAACATGCTGCCGACGATGACTTCGAGCCAGCCCGAGCTGGCCGCGCGGACGACGTCCATGCGCCTGCCTCCGCGGGCCTCAGGCCCGCGACTGGTACTCGCCCGTCTCCGTGTTCACGCGGATGACGTCGCCTTCGCCGATGAACGGCGGCACCTGCACGACCATGCCGGTCTCGGTCTTCGCCGGCTTCAGCTGGTTGGTGGCGGTGGCGCCCTTGATCGCCGGCACCGTCTCGACCACCTTCAGGTCGACGGTCTGCGGCAGCTCGATGCCCACCGGCTCGTCGCCGAAGAACTCGACGTTGATGGTCATCTCGGGCTTGAGGTAGCCCGCCGAGTCGCCGAGCGCCTCTTCCGAGAGGTGGGTCTGCTCGTAGGTCTCGGTGTCCATGAAGTGATGCCCCTCGGTGTCGCTGTAGAGGTACTGCATCACCTTCTCGTCGAGCACCGCCCGCTCGACCACGTCTTCCGACCGCAGGCGCTGCTCGGAGCTGCTGTTGTTGCGCAGGTTGCGCGTCTTCACGCGCACGAAGCCGCGCAGGTTGCCCGGCGTCTTGTGCTCCAGGTCGAGGATGCGGAGCAGGTCGCCGTTCTGGATGATGATCATGCCGCGCTTGAGGCGCGTGGCTGCGAGCGTGTTGGCCATGGGTCTGTGCTGGAAAAGTCCGGAACCTGCGAATCGTATCACGCGACCCGGGGGCCACTCCGCCCGGCACGCCCGAGGGCGGACGCCCGAGGGGCCCGTGCTACCATGCCGATCGTGGCGTTCGCGCGCTGGGATCCGGTTCGGGACCTGCTGGCGATCCAGCTCAAGATGGAACGGTTGCCGGCTCCGGCCCCCCAGGGCTGGGTGCCCGCGGCCGACCTCTGTGAGACGGCCGAGGCCTACATCGTCACGGCCGAGCTGCCCGGCGTGAGCCGGCAGCAGGTGCGCGTCGACGTGCACGACAACCATCTGGTGCTCCAGGGCCGGCGCGACGCCCGCGTGGCCTGCGAGCAATACCATCAGGTGGAACGCGGCCACGGCGACTTCTCGCGCACGTTCCGCCTGCCCACCGACATCGACGCGGAGCGCATCAGCGCCGACCTCCGGGACGGCGTGCTCACGGTGGTCGTGCCGAAGCTGTCCGGCGGCCCGCCCCGACGCGTCACCATCGGGTGATCCCCATGCGTCGTTTCGCGCTCTCCCTCTCGCTCGTCCTGGCCGGGCTGGCCGCAGGCCTCGTCGTCTCCGGCCGCATGCGCACCACCACCGATGCCGCGGCCACCGCCGACGAGCAGACGGCCGCCGCCCCGGCCCGCCCGGGTCGCACCGATGCACCCGCTGTCGCCGCCGGTCCCGACTTCACGCGCGTGGCCGAGCAGACCGTCGGCGCCGTGGCCAACATCGCGTCGCTGCAGGAAGTGCGGGTGCCCAACTCGCCCTTCGCCAACGACCCGTTCTTTTCGTACTTCTTCGGCGACGGCGCCGACATGTTCGGCTCGCGCAACCGCTACGAGTCGAGCCTCGGCTCGGGCGTCGTGATCTCGCCCGACGGCTACGTCCTGACCAACAGCCACGTGGTCGGTCAGGGCGAGGTGGAAGTGACGGTGGGCCTCGGCGACAAGCGCGAGTGGCGCGCCAAGGTGGTCGGCGTCGATCAGTCGACCGACCTGGCGCTGCTCAAGGTCGAGGCGAAGTCCCTGCCGGTGATTCCGTGGGGCGACTCGTCGAAGCTGAAGGTGGCCGAGTGGGTACTGGCCATCGGCAATCCGTTCCAGCTCAACTCGTCGGTCACGCTCGGCATCGTGAGCGCGCTCGGCCGCGCCAACGTCGGCATCGCGGCGTACGAGGACTTCATCCAGACCGACGCCGCCATCAACCCCGGCAACTCGGGCGGCGCGCTCGTGAACGCGCGCGGCGAGCTCATCGGCATCAACACGGCGATCTTCTCGCGCAGCGGCGGCTATCAGGGCATCGGCTTCGCCGTGCCGAGCAACCTCGCCCGCCGTGTCGTCGACGACCTGAAGCAGTTCGGCAAGGTGCGCCGCGGCACCATCGGCGCGATGGAGCTCTCACCCCTCACCTCGCGACTCGCCAACGAGATCGGCACCACCGCCACCGAGGGCTTCGTGGTGATGCGCATGGCGCGCGGCCCGGCCTATCAGGCGGGCCTGCGTCCGGGCGACGTGATCCTCAGCTTCAACGGCAAGCCGCTCACCGACACCGCGGCCTTCATGCGCGCCATCGCCGACACCGCCCCGGGCCAGACGTTCACGCTCGAGATCCTGCGCGAGGCGACGCGGCGGACGCTGAAGGTGGCGGTGCAGGAAGAAGCGGCGCAGCCGCGCCAGCGCTGACCGTCAGCCGGCGTCGGCCACCGCGCGCGCCGGCCACGGACGCGGCCGCGCGTCGGCGTTCCACGCCCGCGTGCCCGACAACGACGGGTGCCCCGGCACCACGCACCGCCAGTACCGATCGCCGCCACGTGTGAGGCCGATGCGACGCGTCCACGCCACGCGTCGCACCGCCACGCCCGCTTCGATCGCGAGGGGCGACGCCCCGAGCACGAGACGATTCTGCGCCAGCGTGATGCCGAGCGCCCTGGCGAGACGCCCCGGTCCACGGCACAAGGCGTCGTCCACGACCGCGGACGCCGTCGCCCCCCGGCGCCACCGCATCAGGGGCACGCCCTCGGTGGGCGCCAGGGCGCGGATCAGGAGCGCGGCGGGTCGCCCCTCGCCTTCCGTCACGGCGTTGACCAGGCAGTGCATGCCGTAGTTCAGGTAGACATAGGCGACGCCGGGCTGCCCGTAGAGCGGGGCGTTACGCGGCGTGGGGCCGGCCGCGGCGTGACATCCCGGATCGGACTCGCCGATGTACGCCTCGACTTCGACGATTCGACCGGCGGCGCGGCCGTCGGCGGTCTCGTGCACGAGCACCGCGCCGAGCAGCTCGCGCGCAACGACCAGGGTGGGGCGCGCGAAGAACGACGCCGGCAGCACGCGCGCCGGTGACGGCATCGGCTATTCGAACGCGGTGCCGCCGGCGCCGGGTTCAGCCGGGACGAACGCCACGCCGTCGGTGCTGTCGAGGAACACGCCGTTCGAGACCGCGATCTCCTGCGCGCCGTCGCCCTGCAGCACCGTCTGCGTGGGCGTGATCATCACGAGCGTGCCGGTGCGCTGGCCGATGGTGACCTGGTCGCCGGGACGCAGCACCTTGCGCGCGTAGAAGCCCGCGATCATGTTGCGCGTGACGTCGCGGCTGCCGAGGCCGAGCGACAACCCGAACGCCAGGGCGATGCCGCCCAGCGCGCAGATGGTCACGATGCGGATCATCTCCGTGTCGATCTTGAGCTGCGCCAGCGCCATGATGCCGGTGACGAACAGGATCAGCCCCGACGCCATGCTGCCGAGCGTGGGCGCGAGATCGATGCCCGAGTCCTCGGCCGAGCGACGCACCGCCGTGCCCGCGAACTCGGCGGCGGCGCTGCCGGCGAGCAGCACGCCCACGGCGGCGATCACGTTCGGCAGGTACGAGAAGAACGCGCGGATCGAATCGGCGATCGGCGTGAGGCCGAGCACGGTGGCGCCGGTCTGCGTGAAGAGCAACAGCACGGCGGCGTAGATGAGGCCCGGGATCCACTCGCTGGCCGGCTGCCGCACGCCGAGGCGCGCGACGAGCGGCGTCAGCCCGAGCGACGTGGCCAGCGTGTCGATCTGCGCCCGGCGGCAGGCCACGGCCGCCACGCGGCGGATGGCGCGGGCCGCGAGCAGCAACGCGATGGCGATGACGACGCCCATCACCAGGCGTGGGATCACGCCGGTGACCGTCGCCACCAGATCCTGCCACGCCGTCCACAGATGCTCAGTCAGCACGCCGTCCTCCCCGTCCGCGTCCACCGAACGCCTCGAAGATCGCCTTCAGGTACTCCACCAGCACGCCGGTGAGGCCGTGCATCGTCAGCTCCACCGCCTGCCCCGACACCTCGCGCCGGGCAATCGAGCGGTGCACGCGGCCGATCAGCGCGCGGAACTCGACGTCCTCGTCGAGATACGGCGCCAGCCCGAGCGGACGCTCGTCGTCGACGGGGGGCGGCGCCGGCGCGTCAGCCATGCGCGGCTCCGAGCGCCTCGCGCAGTTCCTGCCGCGCCCGCAGGATGCGCATCTTCACGGCCGACAGCGACAGCCCCAGCGCGGTCGCGATCTCGTCGTAGCTCATCTCGTCGAGCTCGCGCATCACCAGCGGCACGCGCAACGTGTCGTTCAGCCCCGCCACCGCGGCCCGCACGCGCGAGACGTCGGCGTCGCGCTCCAGCGCCGCGTCGGCGTCGGGCGCCACGGTGAGCGGCGCGGCGTCGACCGGGGCGTCGTCGAGGGCGACGTCGCCGGCGTGGCGCTTCTCGCTGCGCCGGTGGTTCAGGCAGTGGTTCACCTTGATGCGATACAGCCACGTCGAGAACTTCGAGCGCTGCTCGTACTTCTTCAGCGAGAAGTACGCCTTCACGAGCACCTCCTGCGCGAGGTCCTCGGCGTCGGCGCCGGTCGTGAGATAGCGGCAGTTGGCGACGACACGGCCACGATGACGCGCCACGAGCTCGTCGAAGGCGCGGGTGTCGCCGGCCGGCGACCGGCGGGCGCGGTCGACCAGCGGGGCGTCGGGGTCGTCGGCGTGGAGGGACTCGGGCAGCGAAGCGTCAGCCACGGGGGGTCAGCTCGTCGGTCGCATTCTACCGGCAGCGCCGGCGAACGGTCCGGCTGGCGGCACGGATCCGTGCACGGCACCATGCCACTGAGACACGGGGGGCGGGCCCGAAGTCACGCGTCGCGATCCTCGAGCACCGACCGCAGATAGCGCCCCGTGTGCGAGGCGTCGACGCGCACCACCTGCTCGGGCGTGCCCATGGCCACCACGCGGCCGCCGCCGGCGCCGCCCTCGGGGCCGAGGTCGACGATCCAGTCGGCGGTCTTGATCACGTCGAGGTTGTGCTCGATCACCACGAGCGTGCTGCCGGCCTCGAGCAGCTTCCGGAACGCCGCCAGCAGCTTGGCGATGTCGTCGAAGTGCAGGCCGGTGGTGGGCTCGTCGAGGATGTAGAGCAGCCGTTCACCGCCGCCGGCCGCCAGGTGCGCGGCGATCTTCACGCGCTGCGCCTCGCCGCCCGAGAGCGTCGTGGCCGGCTGGCCGAGGCGGATGTAGCCGAGGCCGATCTCGTCGAGCACCTGCAGGCGGCGCAGCACCTTCACCGAGCCGCTGAAGAACTGCAACGCCTCGCGCACGGTGAGGTCGAGGATCTGCGTGACGTTCCGGCCCTTGTACTTCACGTCGAGGACGGCCGACTTGAAGCGCTTGCCGTCGCAGTGCTCGCACGGCACGTAGACGTCGGCGAGGAACTGCATCTCGACCTTCACCTCGCCCTCGCCCTGGCAGGCCTCGCAGCGGCCGCCCGGCACGTTGAACGAGAACGAGCTGGGCGTGAGGCCGCGGCTGCGCGCGTCCTTGGTCGACGCCAGCAGCTCGCGGATCGGATCGAAGGCCTTGAGGTAGGTGACGGGATTCGAGCGCGGCGTGCGGCCGATCGGCGTCTGGTCGACCAGCACCACGTCCGACAGCAGCTCGGCGCCCTCGAGGCGGCGGAAGAAGCCGATCTTCTGGTCCCAGTCGCCCTTGGCGCGCTTCAGGCCGGCGTAGAGCACGTCGTGCACCAGCGTCGACTTGCCCGAGCCGCTGACGCCGGTGATGCAGGTGAGCGTGTTGAGCGGGATCTCGAGGTCGACGTCGCGCAGGTTGTGCTCGCGGGCGCCGACGACGCGAATCTTCTGCGGCGCGCCCTTGCGGCGGTGGTGCGGCACCGGAATCTGCAGCTCGCCGCGCAGGTACTTCGCGGTGAGCGAGCGCGGTTCGTCGGTGAGCTCGGCCAGTGGGCCGTTGAAGATGACACGGCCGCCGTGCTCGCCGGCGCCGAGGCCCATGTCGACCACGTGATCGGCCACCGCGATCATGTCGGCGTCGTGCTCGACGACCAGCACGGAGTTCCCCTGATCGCGCAGCTGCCGCAGGATGGTGATGAGCCGCTGGTTGTCGCGCGGATGCAGGCCGATCGACGGCTCGTCGAGCACGTACAACGTGCCGACCAGCGAGGCGCCGAGCGAGGTGGCGAGGCTGATCCGCTGCGCTTCCCCGCCCGACAGCGTCGACGACAGTCGATCGAGCGTGAGGTAGTCGAGGCCGACATCGGCGAGGAACCCGAGGCGCCGGCGGATCTCCACCAGCACCTTCTCGGCGATCGCGGCATCCTGCGGGCCGAGCGCCAGCGCCTCGAAGAACTGCTGCGCCTCGCGCGTCGTCAGCGCCGACACCTGGTCGATCGTGCGATCGCCCACACGCACGGCGCGGGCCTCGCGACGCAGGCGCGTGCCCTGGCAGTCGGGGCAGATCTGGTAGCCGCGGTAGCGGCTGAGGAACACGCGGACGTGCACCTTGTACTTCTTCCGCTCGAGCCAGGTGAAGAAGCCGCGTACGCCTTCCCAGTTGCCGCCGTTGCCGTCGATCACGAGGCGCCGTTCCTCGTCGGTCAGCTCGCCCCACGGCACGTCCATCCGCACGCCGAGACTCTTCGCCACCTTCTTCAGCTCGGCGAGGTGGGCGCGATAGTGCGGCTTGGTCCACGGCTCGATGGCGCCCTGGGCCAACGTCTTCGTCGCGTCGGGCACGACCAGCGCCGTGTCGAGTTCGATGACGTTGCCGAAGCCGTGGCATGTCGGACACGCGCCGAACGGGTTGTTGAACGAGAAGAGGCGCGGTTGCGGGGTTTCGTACGGCAGCCCGCAGGCGCGGCACTCGAAGCGCTCGCTGAAGACGATCGTGGTGTCGGCCTCGCCGTCCTCGCTGAGCCGGCGCGCCCACGCGGCGCCGCCGCCCTGCTGGTAGGCGATCTCGACCGAGTCGGTGAGGCGCGAGCGCTCGCCGGGCGCGGTGCGCAGGCGATCGACCACCACCGACAGCTGGGTGCGGCCGTCGACATCGGCGGCCGTGAGGTCTTCGAACGCCACGGCGCGGCCGTCGATCAGGAGACGGCCGAAGCCGCGACGCCGCAGCGACTCCACGGCGGCGCGACCGGCCGACAGCGGCGCCGCGTCGGGCGCCGCGGTGTCGGCGTCGTCGCCGCGATCGGCGTCCTCCTCGTCGTCGCTCCTCGCCGCCACGGCGGGCGCCGACATCACCGGCATGTCGAACCCGATGAGCAGGCGCGAGCCGTCGGGCAGCGCCAGCAGCCGATCGGCCACCACCTCCGCCGTCTCGCGTACCACCTCGGTGCCGCACCGCGTGCAGAAGGTGCGCCCGACGCGGGCGAAGAGCAGGCGCATGTAGTCGTGGATCTCGGTGACCGTGCCCACGGTGGAGCGTGGGTTGCGCACGCTGTTCTTCTGCCGGATCGCGATCGCCGGGGCGATGCCCTCGATGCGGTCGACGTCGGGCTTCTCCATCCGCTCGAGGAACTGGCGGGCGTAGGCCGACAGCGACTCGACGTAGCGGCGCTGCCCTTCGGCGTAGATGGTGTCGAACGCCAGCGACGACTTCCCCGACCCGCTGACGCCCGTCAGCACCACCAGCTTGCCGGCCGGCAGAGTGACGTCGACGTTCTTCAGGTTGTGGGTACGAGCCCCACGGACGACGATCGGATCGGGTGTGCGCGCGGCGGGCATGGGCGGCGACCGCCCCCGGACGCGATGTGCCGGAGGCCTCGAACAGACAATGGTAGCGCAGCCCGGTCCGCTGCGCCGCGCCGTGCAGTTCGCGCCGGCCGGCACCTACAATTCGCGTCGGTCGTGTGCCGGAATTGACGATGCGCCGCAATTGCGGTGCACGAAGCCGTCTGGGTTGACCGGGATTTCCCGCAACGGCACGTGGCACGAATCCTGTAATGCGGATGACCGTGGCAACAGGACCGTCTCCACTGTCGGGCCGCAAGACCGTGCTCGTGGTGTACGACCAGGAGCCCTTGCGGCAATCCGTCGTCCGGACCTTGCAGGCGCGCGGCTTCCGGGCGCACGCCGCCGGCTCGAAGCGCGAGGCCCTCGAGAGCGCCCGCGTCGACCGGCCGGACGTGATCCTCATGGACATGGACCCGCCCGCGCTCGACGGCTGGGAATCGGCGCGCCGCATCAAGTCCGACCCGCTCACCCGCCACATCCTGGTGGTGGCGTTGTCCGAGAACACCCGCACGGACGCCCGCAACCAGGCGATGCGGGTGGGCTGCGACGGCTTCGAGAGCAAGCCACTCGACGTCGAGCACCTCGTCGAAAGCGTGCAGGCCCTGCTGCCCGCCTGATCGGTTCTCCCTTGGCCTAGCGCCCGGCCGCGGCTACCATCGCTCCACGCCGCACGCCTGCCGGATCCCCGGCCGTGCCGCGCCCAGCGCCCATGGATGGCATGCCCACGCCCACCGAGGTTCCGCCGAGCGCCGGTCCCGCGACCTGGGACTGGACGGTGACCTCCGACCGCGTGGCCTATTCGGCCGCGTGGCACAGCCTGGTCGGCGAACCCAAGGGCGACACCGTCGAGTCGCTGCACGCCTGGCTCGGCCGCGTGCACCCGGACGACATCGGTGCGGTGATGCAGGCGCTCGACCGCCATCTCGGCGGCGAGACGCCGGCCTTCACCTGCGAGCACCGTGTGCGCACGCAGGGCGGCGCCTATCGGTGGGTGGTGGCCGACGCCGTGGCGACGCGCGACGAGGGCGGGCGTGCCCAGCGGCTCGCCGGCACGCTGGCCGAGGTGCAGGAACGCAACCGCACCGACACGCTCGCGGGCCTGCCGGGCCTCTTCGCGCTGCGCGCCCACGTGGAGCGCCTGATGGGGGTGGCGGCGGCCGACCCGACGCAGCGCTTCGCGCTCATCCTCATCGACATCGACGGCTTCGCCGCCTTCAACGAGACGCTCGGCCTCGACGGCGGCGACGCCCTGCTGCGCGAGGCGCTGAAGCGGCTGGCGCGCGGACTGCGCGAAGGCGATCTCGTGGCCCGCATCGGCGCGCACGACCCGCACGCGCGCGAAGGCGACGTGGCGCTGCCGCCGCTGAACGGCGACGAGTGCGCGCTGGTCGTCGGCAACCTGAACGACGCCCGCGACGCGCTGCGCGTGGCCTCGCGCCTGCACGACGCGCTCGCCGCGCCCTTCCCCGCCGGCGGCCACCGCCTGTTCCTCTCGGCCGGCATGGGCATCGCGATGAACAGCGCCGCGCACGACGGCGTCGACGAACTGCTGCGCGACGCCTACTCGGCGCTGGTGCGCGCCAAGGCACGCGGCCCGGCGGAAACGCAGCTGTTCGACGACTCGGCGCGCGCCGCGCCGGCCGAGTTCATGGAGTTCGAGGCCGACCTCGATCGCGGCGTCCGCGATCACCAGTTCGAGATGTGGTACCAGCCGACCGTGCGCATGCGCGACGGCGCCCTCGTGCGGGTCGAGGCGCTGCTGCGCTGGCGGCACCCGATGCGCGGCACGCTGCGTCCGAACCTGTTCGTGCCGCTGCTCGAGGAAACCGGGCTCATCGTCACGCTGGGCTGGCGCACCATCACCACCGCGTGCAAGGCGCTGGCGGCGTGGCGCGTGGCCTCGCCCGAGGCCGCTGCCGGTCTGCGCCTGTCGGTGAACCTGTCGGCGAAGCAGTTCCTCGCGCCCGATCTCCTCTCGCGCCTGAAGGCCTCGGTGATGGCCGCCGGTCTCGCTCCCGGCGATCTCGAACTCGAACTCGCCGAGCTCGAGGTGATGTCGCGCTACGAGCAGACGGTGCCCGTGACGCAGGCCCTGCGCGAGGCCGGCTTCAAGGTGGCGCTCGACGACTTCGGGCTCGGACTCGCCACCACCGAACACGTGCGCGGCCTGGGCGTGCACACGCTGAAGATCGATCGCAGCTACCTCGGTGGCAATCCGCAACACGGCGGCAGCGCCGCCATCGTGCAGTACGCCATCGAGCTGGCGGCGATCCTCGGCATCGACGTCGTGGCGGAAGGCGTCGAGACGCCCACCGAGCTCGACGCCCTGCGCCACCTGAGCTGCCCGCTGGGCCAGGGCTTCTACTTTTCGCGCCCGGTGCCCGGGGACGAGATCGCCCAGTTGCTCGCTCGTGGCGCCGCGACACGGGGCGACTGGTGGGCCGGGGCCGCGCCGGCCTCCACGCGCCGCCGCCGCGACTCCGGGAAAGCCGTCGCCGCCGGCAGCTAGCGGGCCGCCGCAGGCGCCATGTGCCCGTGGTAGGATTGACGGGTTGTCCGCGCCGGTGCGTCCGCCGCGGCCGCACACGCCGGGCCGGCGTAGCTCAGTTGGTAGAGCAGCTGATTCGTAATCAGCAGGTCACCAGTTCAAGTCTGGTCGCCGGCTCCAGTTTTCCCCGCCAGTCCTCCCGTTCGCTCCGATCGCTGCGCGTCGCCCTGCTGGTCCTGACCAGTGGCCTCGTCGTCGCCTGCGGACCGCGCACGTCCCCCACCGCGCCGAGCACGCGTACCGATCCGCCGGTGCTGGTGATCGCACCGGTGCCGACGGGCATCCCGCCGTATTCACGCGACGACTGGCGGCACTGGATCGACGCCGATGGCGATTGCCATGACACGCGCGCCGAGGTGCTGATTCGCGAATCGGTGCTGCCGGTGCTCTTCCGCGACGCGCGGCGGTGCGTGGTCGACCTCGGTCAGTGGCTCGACCTCTACACGCGCACCACGTTCGTCGCCGCCACGGATCTCGACGTCGATCATCTCGTCCCGCTCGCCAACGCCCACCGCTCGGGCGGCTGGCAGTGGTCGCTGCAACTGAAGCAGGACTACGCGAACGACCTCTCGAACGCCACACACCTGGTGGCGGTGTCGGCCGCGGCCAATCGCAGCAAGGGCGACCAGGGCCCCGAGACGTGGCGCCCGCCGGCCCGTGAGGCGTGGTGCGGCTACGCGACGGCGTGGATCGGCATCAAGCGGAAGTACGCCCTGACGGCGACCGCGGCGGAGTGGGCGGCGCTCGAGGCGATGCTGACCACCTGCTGAGGGTCTTCCGTACGGCTGAGATTGCGGAATTTCCGGCCCACGCGCACCCGCCGTGCTACGCTCGATCCCGTCTCTCGCCCTCTCCAGCAGGAGGCGCTCATGCCCGCACGGTCGGCTCGTCGCGCGTTCGTCCTCGTGGCCCTGCTGAGCGGGCTCCTCCCCGCCGCCGCGGCCGCACAAGGCACCGCCCGCGCTCCCGTGGTGCCACCCCCGTCGCCCTCCGACTTCATGCTCGGGCGCCCCAAGGGCTTCCTGGCGGTGGATGGCGGGTTCCTCTTCGCCAACGCCGGCAGCGACCTCTACGACTTCGTCACCAAGCAGCTCACGCTCGACAAGAAGGCGTTCAACGCGCCGATCGTCGGCCTGCGCATGGGCGCGTCAATCACGCCGCGCCTCGACCTGGCCGTGTTCCTCGAGCAGTCGAACGCCACGGCCACGTCCGAGTACCGCGACTTCGTCGACAACAACCAGCTGCCGATCACGCAGACCACCGGCCTGCAGGAATATCAGGTCGCCGCCAACCTGCGCTGGTCGCTCGTGCCATCGGGACGCCGCATCAGCCGCTTCGCGTGGATCCCGCGCACGGTGACGCCGTTCGTTGGCGCCGGCGCCGGCGCCATCAAGTACAAGTTCGAGCAGTACGGCAGCTTCGTCGACTTCCAGACGTTCAAGGTGTTCAACAGCAGCTTCCGGTCGGAAGGCTGGGCGCCCAGCGCGCACGCGTTCGTCGGCGCCGACGTGCGCGTCTATCGCCGGATTTACGTCACGGCGGAGGGCCGCTACACCTGGAGCTCGGCGCCGCTCGGCAAGGACTTCGTGGACTTCGATCCGATCACCCTCGCCGGCGCGCGTGTCGGCGGCAGCCTGAAACTGGTCTTCTGAGGATCCGGCCATGACCCTGCGCGCCACACTCGCCGCCCTCGCGTTCCTCGCGCCGCTCACCGCCACTGCCCCCGCGCTTGCGCAACCCGCCGCGCCGGCCGACGCCCGCTGGTCGCCGTGGATCGGCTGCTGGAAGTCGGTGGACGACACCGCCGGCACCGGGGCGCGCGTGTGCGTCACGCCGAAAGACGGCTGCGTCGCCGTCGTCACCGTGGTCGGCGGCCAGCGCCTGAGCGACGAACTCCGCGTCGCCGACGGGCGCGACCGCGCGGTGGAGACCGGCGGCTGCACCGGCACCGCATCGGTACGCTGGGCGCCGGCGGGCACGCGCGTCTACCGTACCGCGGCCGTGGCCTGCGACGGCGGTCCCACCCGCACCCTCACCTCGGTGGCGTTCTTCGCCGACGGGCCCACGTGGGTCGACGTCGAGACGGTGCGCGACGGCGACGACACGCGCGTGCGCGTCACGCGTCTCGTGAAGGCGCCGTCGATCACGCTGGCCGACGGCACCGCGTTCCCGCGCGCTGCCGGCGCCATCACGGCCGCCGCGCTCGCCAGGTGGACCGTCGACGACGTGATCGAGCTGAGCGCCGCGCTGCCGCCCGACGGCGTGCAGGCCGCGATCTCCGAGGCGCCGGGGCCGTTCGCGCTCAACAAGCGCAGCCTGGTGGCGCTGGCCGACGCCGGCGTCGGCGATCGCGTGATCGATCTGATGGTCGGCGTCACCTACCCGTCGAAGTTCGTCGTGCAGCGCAGCGGCCCGGTGGCCAACCCGATGGGCCCGATCGGCGTGTCGCTCGCGGATCCGTTCTTCTCGCCCATCGTCGGACCGGCGGCCCTGTTCAACTGCTACCAGCCGTTCGCCTGGGCGGCCACCGGATACTGGGGCAACTGCGCGTCGTTCGACCCGTACTACTACTCGCGGTATCCCGGCTACTACAGCGGCTACTGGGGCGCCTACGGCTCGGACTGGATCGTGACGAGCAGCAACGGCATCGGCACGGGCACGGTGGTGGGCACGCCCACCGAGAGCCGTCTCGTGAACGGGCGCGGCTACACGCAGGTGCGGCCGGTCGACACCACGTATGGCTCGGCCGATCAGATCGCCGCCAGCGGCGGATCGTCCAACGGCGCGCAGTCGACCGGATCGTCGGGCGGCAGCGTGTCGAGCGGCGGCTATTCGGGTGGCGGTAGCGGCGCCATCAGCGGCGGTGGCGATCGCACCGCGGTGCCGCGCGGTCCGGGCGGACGGTAGGCCTACGCCACGGCCGGCGTCGGCAACACCACGGCGGCGGCGTGGCCGTCGGACGGGCGCCGTTCATCCGCCGAGAGCGGCGCCGACGCGTAGAGGGTGGGCGCCAGATCGATGAACCGGTCCACCAGCGTCGAGTCCATCTTGCCCGTGCGCGCGTCGGTGCGCAGCTCGTCGATGGCGCGGTCGAGCCCGAGCGACAGGCGATACGGGCGGTCGGTGGTCATCGCGTCGAACGCATCGACCACGCCGGTGATCTGGGCCAGCAGCGAGATCGCGTTGCCCTTCAGCCCGTCGGGATAGCCGCTGCCGTCGAGCCGCTCGTGATGCTGGCGGATGATCGGCCGCACCAGCGCCAGCGACCGCAGGCCGGCGCACAGCCGCTCGCCGATCACGGTGTGCGACTTCACGATCTCGTACTCGTCGGGCGTGAGGCGGCCCTGCTTCAGCAGGATGGCGTCGGGGATGCCCACCTTCCCCACGTCGTGCAGCAGGCCGCCCTTGCGCAGCGCCCACAGCTCGTCGGGCGACAGGCCGATGGCGCGGCCCAGCGCCACGCCGTACGACGAGAGGCGCTCGCAATGGCCCTCGGTGTAGGCGTCGCGCGCTTCCACGGTGAGGGCCAGGCTCACGATGACCGATTCGGCCGACTCGAGTTCGTCGGTGTAGCGCTTCAGGCGCGACAGCGAGCGCACGCGCGCGGTGAGCTCCGAGGAATCGAACGGCTTGGTCAGGAAGTCGTCGGCGCCGGCTTCGATGCCGGCCAGGCGGTGCTCGCGGCCGACCAGTCCCGTCAGCAGCACGACCGGAATGAGGCGCGTGGCTTCGAAACGCTTCAGGCGCCGGCACACCTCGAACCCGCTGGCGCCAGGCAGATCCACGTCGAGCAGCACGACGTCGGGCGCGAACTGCGCCACCGCGCCGACCACGCCGTCGGAATCGTGCAGCACGTCGACCACGAACCCTTCGGTGGTGAGCAGGCGGCGCAGGGCGTCGGTGAACGCCGGTGAGTCGTCGACGATGAGCACGCGGCGGGCACTCGATTCACGCATCGCTCACCGCCGGTTCAGATCGCGCAGCAGGCGCG
Organism: Vicinamibacterales bacterium; assembly: GCA_046331325.1. Classification (GTDB taxonomy): domain Bacteria; phylum Acidobacteriota; class Vicinamibacteria; order Vicinamibacterales; family UBA2999; genus CADEFD01. The sequence goes on from JAXLRB010000003.1 coordinate 149,353, forward strand.
CTTCCTTCGAGGCCACGCGATTCTTGCCCTGTCGCTTGGCCGCGTACTGGGCGTCGTCGGCGCGTTCGTAGAGGCTCGCCGTGGTGTCGCCGGCCGCGCTCTCGGAGATGCCGCAGCTCATGGTCGGCAGCGCCGTGGGCCGGCCGTCCTCGCCCGGCGTGCCCGTGGAAATGCGGGCCAGCACCCCGGCCAACCGTGCCTCGGCCTGGCGCACGCTGAGCCCGTGCGCGAGCACCGCGAACTCGTCCCCGCCGACCCGGGCCACCAGGTCGTCGGACCGGAACGACTGCATCAGGCAGCGCGCCACGTACTTCAGCACTTCGTCGCCGGTGGCGTGGCCGTGCTGGTCGTTGATGCCCTTGAAGTCGTCGATGTCGAGGATGGCGAGGATGAACGTCTGCCCCGGCTGGTGCAGCCACTTCTCGAGCGTCTCGTCGAACCCGCGCCGGTTGGCGACACCGGTGAGCGAGTCGGTCGTCGCCTCGCCCTTCACCTCCGAGAGGTCGCGCTCGAGCGACGCGACCTTCGCCGACAGCGCGCGGGCCGTCTCTTCCCACGCCTTGCGGCGCTTGGCGGCGACCTGCTTCAGCGCCAGCACCTCGGCCATGAGGCGCATCTTCATCTGCCGCGGATCGCTGAGCTGCCCGATGGCCTCGAAGCGCTCGGTCGACTGCGTGATCGTCGAGTGCATCGACGTCATCTCGGCGCCCATCGTCGCCATGACGTCGCGCAGGGCCTCGACCACGGCGAACGACTCCTCCACCCGCTGGGCGCGCTGCTGCTGCAGCTGCGCGATCAGCTCGCGGCCTTCCGAGAGACAGACCTGCGCGAGCGCCTCCACGTCGGCGCTGGCGGCGCCGCCTTCGAGGGCGGCGCGGCAGTCCTCGAAGCGCTGCGACAGATGCCCCCAGCCGGCTTCGTCATCGGCCGCGAGGAAGTCACGCGCCCAGCCGAGCACCTCGTCCAGCACGCGCGAGACCAGAGCGTGGTCGCTCTCGTCGCCGCGGCGGCGGATGTCGAGGGAGATGACGGCGTTGTTGCGCATGGCGGTCAGGACGGACGCCCGGGCATCCGGCGGCTACGAAGCCTCCAGCGGGTGAATCGGCTGGCCCTGGTCGGGCTTGAGCCAGAACGCCGGGAACGGCCCGTCGCCGGGTACGTCGAGCGCCGGCTGGCCGTCGAGCAGCGACGCCACCGCGTCGGTGATCTGGCCGGCGGCCAGCGGCCGCGCGATCGCCAACACCGAGCCGGGCGCCTCCACCAGCGCCACCGACTGCGCCACCGTCTCGGACGTGCCGAGCACGCGGCGGTCGCGATGCGCGGCCAGCCACGTCGCCCCCTCGATCGGCGTGGCGCCGGGCAGCACGTCGGTCACGAAGACGGCGTCGGGCTGCGAGGCCAGCAGGCGGTCGGCCTCGTCGAGACTGCTCACGGTCTCGACGTCGTGGCCCTGGCCGCGCAGCACGGCCTGCAGCAGGCGGCGATGCGTGGCGTCGTGCTCGAGCAGCACCACCACGTGGCCGCTCGGCCGCGGGCCGTCGACGGCGCGCGGCTTCAGCACGGTGACGCCATCGGACGGCAGCAGCATCACCACGCTGGCCACGCGCACGCCATCGGTGTCCACCATCACGCGGCCGCCGGCGCGACGCAGCGCCTCGATGGCGGCCAGGCCGCCGTCGTCGGTGTCGCGACGCGTCTGCCGGGCCGACGTCGGCACACCGGTCGTGAGATAGCTGACCTCGACGCGGACATAGCGGCCGGGACGCGCGGCGACGTGCGCCGACGGGCGGCGCGGGCCCACTTCCACGTTCATGGTGCGGAAGGTCAGCGTGCCGCCGTGCGGCATCGATTCGAGCGCCTCGGCGGCGATCGCCGCCAGCGCGTGGTGCACGACGGCGCGATCGATCGACACCGTCCACGGATGCGGCGCCGGCTGCACGGCCACGGCCAGGCGATGGCCGAAGGTGCGCCGCAGATCGTCCTGCACGGCGGCGAGCAGCGCGTCGATGTCCACGGCGCGCACGGCGCGGTCGCGGCGCTGCTGCAGTCCGCGCACCTTGGTCGCCACCTGCGCGGCCGACGCCACGGCGCGGCGAATCGCCTCGACGGCCGACGGGTCGGCGGCGCCATCGGGCAGCGTCAGGCACTCGGCGTGACCGCTGATGATGGCGAGCAGGTTGTTCAGCTCGTGCGCGAGCTGACTGGCTTCGTCGCGCTGCGGCGGCACGGGCACCGGGCCGCTGGCGGCCGGCCACGCGCTCACCGGCTTGATCGAGACGCGCAGCGAGGCCAGCGTGCGCGGCGCCTCGAAGGACGCCACGAGATCGACCACCGCCGGCAGGCCCTTGCCGTCGAGCCGCACCAGGTCGGCGTCCCAGCGTTCCAGGCGGCCGGTCACCGCGGCGGCGCCGAGCGCCTCGGCCAGGCGATCGGCATCGCGGCAGAAGAGGCTGAGGTGCACGCCGGCCGCGTCGGCCGGACTGGTGAGTCCGAGCAACTGGGCCGCCGCCGGACCGCATTCGAGGATGCGGCCGTCGGGCGCGACGACCAGTTCGGCCACGGGCTCGGGGTCGCGGGGAGCGGCCGCGGCGGGCGCGGGCACGGCAGCGATGGATGGCAGGGCGGACATCGGCACCTCGGTCAGGGGGTCGCGTCCGCCGTGAGACGGCGCCGGCAGCAGGCCGGCAGGCTTCCCCCGGGGGGCGAATCGGCTGGACGGCCGAATCCTTTAATCGTGGACGGCTCCGGTGGGCCGGATGGCCGGCGTGGCGGGGGCCTGAGGAACGGCCGCGGGTGCCGCGGGCGTCTCGCCCGCTGCCGGATCGGCGGCCGCCGAGCCGGTGCTGCCGTCGCGCAGCGCCTGCTCGCGTCTGGTGTAGCTCTGGCTGCGCACCACGATCGAGATCCGGCGGTTGCGCGAGTCCATGGGCGCGTCGGGCAGCCGCAGTTGTGTCGCCGCGAAGCCGCGCACACCCTGCACCTGGCCGGGATTGAGCCCCACGGCCTCCATCACCCGCCGCGCCGCGTTGGCGCGGTCGGCCGACAGCTCCCAGTTCGAGTACGTGCTGCCGGCGCCGAACGGGCGGGCGTCGGTGTGCCCTTCGACGACGACGTCGTTGGTGAGCTGCGCCAGCTCGTGGCCGATCAGCCCGAGGATGCGCACGCTTTCGCCGCGCAGCACGGCGCTGCCGGTGTCGAAGAAGCTCGACTGGTCTTTCTCGAGGAGCTCGATGCGCAGGCCTTCCTCGGTGACCGTGAACTCGATCTGATCGCCGAGCTTCTTCAGCTCCGGCGACTCGTTCAGGCCGTCGCGGATGTGCGCCGCCGCTTCTTCCATGCGCTGCCGCTCGTAGCTGACGGCGGCCGCGTCGGGCTGCTTGGGCGTTTCCGGGGCGCGGCCTTCGTCGATGCCCGAGACGCCGCCGCCCATCATGCCGACCGACTTCTCGTAGTCGAACACGCCGGGATCGCGGAAGTAGCCGGCCACCGACTTCTTCACGTCGGGGCTCGAGCTCACCAGCCACATCACCAGGAAGAACGCCATCATGGCGGTGACGAAGTCGGCGTAGGCCACCTTCCACGCGCCGCCGTGGTGACCGCCGTGGCCGCCGCGGTTCTTCTTGATGATGATGACGGGCTGCGTCGGTTTCATCGCCGCCCGCCCTTACGCCGCCGCCGCTTCCGGCTTGCCGGCGGCCTTGCAGAACTTCTCGGTCTCTTCGAAGCTCGGGCGCACGCTGTGCGGCAGCACGCGTCGCGCGTACTCGATGGCGATCGCCGGCGGCAGGCCCTTGAAGGTGGCCAGCACGCCCGCCTTGATGCACTTCTCGTAGTTGCCGTCGTCCTCGACGCGGGCCTCGATGGCGCTGGCCAGCGGGCCGAAGAAGCCGTACGACAGCAGAATGCCGAGGAACGTGCCGACCAGCGCGGCGCCGACCTTCTCGCCGATCTCCGACGGCGGGCCGTCGATCGACTGCATCGTGATGACGACGCCGAGCACGGCGGCGACGATGCCGAGGCCGGGGAACGAGTCGGCCACCTTGGCCAGCGCACCCGAGGGCGCCTTGGCCTCGTGATGGTGGACGTACAGGTCCTCGTCCATCAGCGCCTCGAGGTCGTGCGGCGCCATGCCGCCGACGATGATCACCTTGATCGAGTCCGACAGGAAGTCGAGCGACTCGTGGCGCGCGAGGAACTTCGGGTACTTCGAGAGGATGGTGCTCTCGGTCGGCTTCTCGAAGTGGCCTTCGAGCGCCATGATGCCGGTCTGCTGCGCCAGGCGGAACAGCTGGTACTGCATCGCCAGCAGGTCGGCGTAGTCCTGCTTGCCGAGACCGGGCGACAGGATGCCGGTGATCTGCTTCACCAGCTTCTGCACCACGTTCATCGGCGTGCCGATCAGCATGGCGCTGATCGCGGCGCCGCCGATGACGACGAACTCGGCCGGCTGATTCAGCAGGATCAGCTTGCCGTGCTCCATGAGGTAGCCGCCGAGCACGGCGGCGACGACGCCGATGGCGCCGACGATGACCATCATGACCGGCACCTCCGCGAGACAACCGTGCGGACGGCGGATTCACCAGGGCGACGAACGCCACGCCGGCGCGGGCCGGGCGCGGAGGAGTGGATGGCAGGGAGTCGACGGGCCATGGAACTACCGGGGCAATCGGCCCGCGTCCTGATTCCTTGAAACGCGCCGTCACGCGTCAGGACGTGTCGACGAACCGGGCACCGGGTGTCGATCCGCCGACGCTCGGACGGGCTCGCGCGGGGGCCATTCCACCAATCGGCACAACTTCGCCGCGGCCCAGCGCGTTCGGCGCCGCGTTCGCGCATCGGCATCGACCTTGCCTTCTCGACGGGTGCGATGTCGTTTGCCATCCTGGCCCATCGGGGCAACACCACGGGACCCGACCGACGCGCCGAGAACAGCCTGCCGGCCATAGGCCGCGCGCTGCGGCTCGGCTGGGGCCTCGAGATCGATATCCGTCGCGCCCCCGACGGCCGCTTCTACGTGGCGCACGACCCGGTGGGATTCGCCTCCGCGGCCCCGGCCGACGGCGTGTGCGCCCTGCTGCGGGCGCATCCGCGGGCGCTCGTCGCCCTGAACATCAAGGAACTGGGCGACGAAGCGGCGCTCATCGACTACCTCGACACCCAGGGCGTGCTGCCGCAGTGCTGTCTCTTCGACATGGAGCTGCTCGAAGCGACGCCGGGCGCGACCGCCCTCGCCTTCCGCGCGCTGCATCCCACGGTGGCGCTCGCCGCCCGGGTGAGCGATCGCGGGGAGTCGATCGCGCAGGCGTTGGCGATCGACGTCGCGCAGACGATCTGGCTCGACGAGTTCGACGGGCCGTGGGCGACCCGCGACGACGTCGATCGGCTGAAAGCCGCCGGGCGCCGCGTGTGGATGGTGTCGCCCGACCTGCACGGCGCCACGCTGCAGGCGACGCGCCGGCGCTGGCGCGAGGTGCTCACCTGGGGCCTCGACGGCATCTGCACCGACTACGCCGAGGCCCTCGAGCACGACATCGAGACGCAGTTCCGCAGGGTGACGGCATGACGCATCGACGACTCTCCGACATGACCGGTGGCTGGTTCGTGGGCGACTTCGATCCGGTCGTGCTGCGCACCTCGGCCTGCGAGGTGGCGTGCAAGTACTACCCGCCCGGCGCGCACGAATCCGCGCACGTGCACCGCATCGCCACCGAGCTGACGATGATCGCGCAGGGCCGCGTGCGCATGGCCGGGCGCGAGTTCTTCACCGGCGACATCGTGCACCTGGATCCGGGCGAGCCGAGCGACTTCGAGGCGCTCGAGGCGACGATCACCGTCGTCGTCAAGATGCCGAGCGTGGCCGGCGACAAGTATCCGGCCATCCTGCCGCCGCGTCCGGAGGGCGCGCGCCCGTGACCGGCATCCGCGGCGTGCTCTTCGACCTCGACGGCGTGCTGGTCGACGCCACCGAGTGGCACTACGAGGCGCTGAACCGCGCCCTGCGCCTCTTCGGCTTCGACATCTCGCGCTACGAGCACCTGTCGTCGTACAACGGCCTGCCGACGCGACGAAAGCTGGAGATGCTGTCGGTCGAGAAGGGCCTGCCGGTGCCGATGCACGGCCTGCTCAACCGCCTGAAGCAGGTCTACACCCGCGACGAGATCCTCACGAAGTGCCGGCCGGTGTTCGAGAAGGAATACATGCTGCACCGGCTGCAGCGCGAGGGCTATCGCCTCGCCTGCTGCTCGAACTCGGTGCGCGAGACGCTCGAGCTGATGATCCGCCAGTCGGGCCTCGATCCCTGTTTCGAGTTCCTCATGAGCAACGAGGACGTCAGCGCGCCGAAGCCCGATCCCGAGGTCTACGTGAAGGCCATGGCCCGTCTGGGCCTGCGGCCGGAAGAGACGGTGATCGTCGAGGACGCGCCGCACGGCATCGAGGCGGCCCGGCGGTCGGGCGCGCACGTCTGCGCGGTGACCGGCTTCAGTGACGTCGACTACTTCCGGGTGCGCCAGGCCATCGATCGCGCCCAGGCCGTCGAGCGGAGGGTCGCATGATCCGCATCGTCGTGCCGATGGGCGGCGACGGCCGCCAGTTCCAGGAACGCGGCTACACGTTCCCGAAGCCGCTCGTCGAGGTGGGCGGCCAGCCGCTCATCGAGCTCGTGGTCAGGAACCTCACGCCCGACGAGCCGCATCAGTTCGTGTTCGTCTGCCGCCGCGAGCACGTGCAGAAGTACGCGCTGGCCGACGTACTGCGCCTCATCGCGCCCGGCTGCGCCATCGTCACGATGCACCAGCCCACCGCCGGCGCGCTGTGCTCGGTGCTGCTGGCGCTCGAACACCTCAACACCGACGACGAGCTGGTCATCGCCAACGCCGACCAGTGGATCGACACGCCGATCGACGCCTTCCTGGCCGCCGCCCGCGGTTCCGGCTGGGATGGCGGCATCATGACCTTCCCCAACACGCACCCGCGGTGGTCGTACGCCCGGCTCGAGAACGATCGCGTGGTGGCGGTGGCCGAGAAGCAGCCGATCAGCCGCCACGCCACCGTCGGGATCTACTACTTCCGCCGCGGCGCCGCGTTCCTCGCCGCCGCCGAGCGGATGCTGCTGAAGAACGCCTCGGTGGCCGGCGAGTTCTACGTCGCGCCCGTCTACAACGAGTTCATCCTCGACGGCCTGGCCGTCGGGCACTTCCCCATCGGCGCCGCCGACATGCACGGCCTGGGCACGCCCGAGGAAGTGGAACGCTTCCAGTCGCGGCTCGACGCCGCGCCGCACGCCTCATGCTGAACATCGTCCTGCCCATCGCCGGGCGCGGCAGCCGTTTCGCCGACGCCGGATACACGCTGCCCAAGCCGCTCATCCCGGTGCACGGCCAGCCCATGATCGCCGCCGTGGTGCGGAACATCCGCCCGACGACGCCGCATCGGTTCATCTTCGTCGCGCTCGCCGAACACCTCGAGCATCGTGGGATGCGCGCCGCGCTCGACGCCGCGGCGCCGGGCTGCGTGGTCGTGCCGGTGTCGCAGGTGACCGAAGGCGCCGCGTGCACCGTGCTCCTCGCCCGCGACTACATCGACTCGGCCGATCCGCTGATGCTCGCCAACAGCGACCAGTGGGTGGATCTCGACATCGATCGCTACCTGGCGACGATGGAGGCCACGCGCGCCGACGGCCTCATCATGACGATGGAGGCGGACGACCCGAAGTGGTCGTTCGTCGGCCTCGACCGCGACGGGCTGGTGACGCGCGTCGTCGAGAAGGAAGTGATCTCGCACGAAGCCACCGTCGGCATCTACAACTTCCGGCACGGCGCCGACTTCGTCCGCGGCGCCGACCGGATGATCGCGAAGAACCTGCGCGTGAACAACGAGTTCTACGTCGCGCCGGTCTACAACGAGCTCATCGCCGACGGCGCCCGCATCGCCATCCACAACGTGGGACGCGAAGGCGCCGGCATGTACGGCCTGGGCATCCCGCGCGACCTCGACGCCTTCCTCGCCGATCCGGTCTCGCTGAAGGCGGTCGCCTAGGTTCGGCCATGACCTCGCCGGCCCACCTGCTCAGCCCGCCCAGCCGCTGGCGTCTCGACGAGGCGCAGCGCGCCCTCTTCGATCGGCGCATCCGGCTGATCGGCTGGGGCTCGGGCAGCGTGTTCGACTACTTCCACTCGCTGGCGCCGGTGCCACTCGACTACCTCGTCGACAACGACCCGTCGCGCTGGGGCGACACCCGCCACGGCGTGCCGATCCGGCCGCCATCGGCGCTGGCCCGCGAAGCCGCGCTGCACACGTTCGTGCTGATCTACTCGGGCGCGTGGCCCGAGATCCAGGCGCAGATCGCGACGCTCACCGAGGCGCCGGCCGTGCCGGCCAGCGCCGTCTTCACCGACGCCGCCACGCGGGCGACACTGGCCACGGCCGATCGCCTGGCGGCGACGGCGCCCCGGCGACACGTGCCCGCGAGTCGTGACGCCATCGTCGTTCAGGGCCCGGTGAGTCCCTACACGACCGCCTACGTCGTGCGCGCGATGCGAGCCGCGCACGCCGACGCCTCGATCATCCTGTCGACCTGGGACGACACCGCCGTCGAGGATCTCGACGCCATCCGCCCGTGGGTCGATCAGATCGTCACGAGCGTCCGCCCGGCCACCGCCGGCATCCAGAACCGCAACCTGCAGATCGTGTCGACGCGGGCCGGACTCGAGGCCGCCGCCGCGCGCGGCGCCCGCTACGTGCTGAAGACGCGCACCGACCTCGCGGTGCTGCAGCCGGCCGTGTTCGACCAGGCCCGGTGGTGGTGGGACCGCGTCGGCCACGAGGCGGCGCAACGCGCCGGCCTGCGCGAGCGCATCGTCGTGCCGTCGTGCTACACGCGGGCGTTCCTGCTCTACCACCCGTCGGATCTCGTGCAGCTCGGCACGCTCGCCGATCTCACGGCGTTCTGGTCGGCGCCGCTCGACCCCCGCGAGGGCTCGCTGCTGGCGCCCGAGTGGCTCGACCGGCCGCTCGCCCGCGTGAACCTCGACGGCAACCCGACCGAGAGCTATCTCGGTCTGGCCTTCTGCAAGACCATCAATCGCCCGGTCGCCGGCACGCTCGCCGACAGCTGGGCCTGCTACCGCGATCTCTTCGCGGTGGTCGACAACCAGTGGTTCGACCTGCTGTGGTGCAAGAACCTGGCGATCCCCGACGCCGTGGCCGGCACCGGCCTTCGCGAGACGGTGAGCCAGGCGCTGTGGCAGCGCCTGCAGTTCAGCGATGTGGCCCGCGTCGCCGCGATGACGCGGCACGATCCGTTCGGCCAGCCGCTGCGCGCCCTCACGGAGCGTGCCGCGTGACGCCGCTCGCGACGCCCGCCGAGTGGGTGGCCCTGCGCTTCACCGACCACTACGACGAGTGGCGCGAGCGCCGCATCGCCGCGATCCGACGCCACTACGGCGACGGCTTCTTCAAGGGCGCCACGTTGCTCGAACTCGGGTGCGGCTATGGCGACATCGGTGCCGCCTTCCGCACGCTGGGCGCCGAGGTGTTCTGCGCCGATGCGCGCGAGGAGCACCTGGAGGTGGCTCGCGAGAGGCACCCCGGCCTGCGCACCATCCAGGCTGACCTGAACCACGAATGGCCGTTCGGGTGGTTCGACATCGTCCTGCACCTGGGCGTGCTCTACCACCTCGAACCCACGCACGCCAGCCTGCGCCGTGCCTGCCAGGCGACCAATCACCTCGTGCTCGAAACCGAGGTGTGCGACCTCACCGCGCCCGACGCCGTGCTGACCGCCGACGAGGAGGGCTACGACCAGGCCATCGACGGCCGCGGCTGCCGTCCGAGCGCCGCCCGGGTCGAGCGCGTGCTCGAGGACGAGGGCATGCGGTGGCAGCGCGTCAGCGACGATCGCTGCAACGCCGGCATCCACGTCTACGACTGGCCCGAGACCAACTCCGGCCGCGTCGCGCACGGGCTGCGACGCTTCTGGTTCGCGGAGCGGCCATGACCCGTCCGGCCGATGCCGTGCCGTTCACCGGTCTGCGCGGGCGGTTGCTGGCCGCGCTGCTGCAACTCCCCCTCGTGCGGCACCACCGCGTGCAGCTGGGTTTCGTCGAGGCCCCCGCGGAGTACGACGCGTTCCTCGCCGACGTCATCGGCCGACGGGTCGCGGCCGCGCCCGGCCGCGTGGCCGTCTTCGGCGCCGGCGCGCACACCGAGCGGCTGCTGGCCTCCGTGCCCGAGCTGCGCGCCCGCGTCAGCTGTCTCACCGACAACAACCGCGCGCTCTGGGGCACGACGCGATTCGGCGTGCCGATCGTGTCGCCGTCCGAGGCCGTGATGCGCGCCGACGTGATGGTGCTCTCCACGGCGGTGTTCCAGCGGCAGCTGCGCGCCGACCTCGAACGCCTCGACTTCCGTGGCACGGTGATCGCCATGGACGACGAGGTGCCGGCCACGTGGTTCCTCCGCGCCGGGAGCGCCGCATGACGCCGCTCTCCGTCGTCGTGCCGACGCACGGCCGCGTCGATCTCGTGCTCGAGACGCTGGCCAGCCTGCGCGCCCAGTCGATCGACACCTTCGAGGTGGTGGTGACCGACGACTCGCCGCGGTCCGAGGACCGGGAGGCCATTGCCGCCGCCCTCGGCGCCTACATCGACGCCACCGGCCGGCCCGCCCGCTACCTGTTCACCGCGCCCCGCCTCGGCCAGGCGCGCAACACCAACCAGGGCCTCGCCGCCGCCAGCGGCGACTACCTCCGCATCCTGCACAGCGACGACCTGCTGGCGCCGCGCGCCCTCGAGACCGAACTCGGGATCCTCACGGATCCACGCCTCGACGCACGGCTGCTGTACCACGACGTCGAGCCGTTCCGCACGCGCCCACGGTTCGCGCGGCAGCCCGGTCTCGAACTGGTGCAGCCGTCACTGCTCGCGCACAGCGTGCTGCATTCCGGCACGCCGCTGCCGTCGGCCACCGTGTTCCACCGCGACCTGCTGGCCGCCATCGGCGGCAGCATGCGCGAGGACTTCGACTTCCTGTGCGACTGGGATTTCGCGCTGCGGCTGGTGGTCGCCGAACATCGCCGCCACGGCGTCATCGCGCATCTCGGGCCCGGGTTCGTCGGCTGGCGCCTGCACGGCGACAGCACGACCGGCCGGCTGTGGCATCGCCACTTCCTCGAGCACGAGCAGCTCATGGCCGAGCTCGCGGCCGACACGGTGCTGGCGGAGTCGCTCATCGGCGATGCCGGCCGCCGCGAGGCATTCTTCGCGAGCGCGGTGCGCTATCGCTACCGGCGCCTGGCGTCGGATGTCGCCGGCCTGGGCCTGTCGCGCACCCTGACCGGCCTGCCGACGATCCTGCGCTGCGCGTTGTCGCCGGCGTCGGTGGCAGCGCGCCTCACGCCCGCACCGCAGTCGTGGCTGGGCCGCCTGCGCCATCCCGATCTGGCGATGCGAACCGAGCCCGCGGTCGCCGTGACGGCGCCGGCGCGCGATCCGCGACAGGGCGTGCGGTTCGCGTTCGGCGCACAGTTCGCGGCGGCCGTGATTCGCGCCGGCAAGGCGCATGCGGCCCGCGTCGGTGCCCCCGACGACACGGCACAGGCCGCGCCCGCGGGTCCGGCGCCGCCGGCGATCGGCGGCGTCCTCGAAGTGCGTCCGTGCATGGGCGGCGCCCGCGCCGAGGCCGGCCGCACGCTGGTGCTCACCGAGTACAACAACTCGACGAACACCTGGCCGCTGCGACGTCTCTTCGCCGGCGCCACGCACGTGGTGCTGACCGCGCTGAACGGCAACGCCTTCGCCGAGCCGGTGCTGTCGCAGATCGCCCGCGTCGTCCCGGCGGGCGCGCGCCTGGAAGTGCCGCTGACCGACAACCACCACCTCACGAGCTTCGGCTTCAAGGCCCTGCTCGATACGCTGGCGCCCGGCGAATTCGCGTGGGACGGCCAGTCGCGCGCGCAGGGCCCCGCCCACGTGCTCACCTATCGCCGGGTGAAGGCGCCGCACGCCACGTACACGACGCCGCACACGGGCTGGACGTTCGGCCTGCTGACCACCGGCAGCCGTCTCGAGAACGTGGAGCGCTTCGTCGACTCGATTGGCGCCTTCTGCCGCGAGCCGCACGAGATCCTGATCGTGTCGCCGGTGAGTCTCGGCGCCATCGAGACCCGTCCCCACGTGCGTGTGCTGCGGTTCTCGGAACGTGACGAGCTCGGCTGGATCACGCGCAAGAAGAACCTCGTCTGCGCCGAGGCGCGCTACAGCGACATCCTCGTCTGCCACGATCGCTTCAGCCTCACGCCCGACTTCTGCGAGGCGATGGCGGCATGGGGCTTCTCGTATGGCCTCGCCGCCATGCACGTCCGCCTGCCCGACGGCGGGCGCGGGCTCGACTGGGCGGTGGTCAGCAGCCAGAACCGCGTGTGGTCGTCGGGCGGCCTGCTCGACTACCGCGCCTGGTCGCAGTACGCCTACAACCCCGGCGGCGCCACGCTCATCCGCCGCGCCTACTGGCAGGACGTGCCGTGGAACGAGAACCTGTTCTGGAACGAGCACGAGGACGTGGAGCTGTGCCGCCGCGCCCAGCGCGCCGGCGGCGTCATCGCGCTGGCCGATGCCACGCTCATCGCTGCCGAGGATCGCTGGGTGCACCACAACCCGCGCATCCCCTTCTGCGAGGAGAACGACGTGCTCTACGGGAAGCCCGTGGGTGAACAGCGCATCCGCTTCCTCGCGGAGAAGGCGGCGTGATGGTGCCCCGCACCTACTTCCTGCACGTGCCGAAGACGGCCGGCGTCACGTTGAAGACGTACCTCGAGAACCAGGTGCCGTCCGACGCCGTGCTCGCCATCGACGCCGAGCGCGCACGCACGTTGCCGTGCGCCACGCTGAATCGCTTCCGCGTGTGGAGCGGCCACTACGACGGCACCGTGCTCGCGGCGCTCTCGCCGACGCCGGCCACCGTCGTCATGCTGCGCGAACGGGTGGCGCGGCTGCGGTCGTGGGCGGCCCACGGCCGCCGGCTCACCAATCCCACGCTGCACGCGCCGTTCGCCGGGCGCACCGATCTCGACATCGCGGTCGAGAACGACCAGGGCAATGCGCGTCAGGCGACGCGCCTGCAGCGCGCGCTGCGTGCCGATGGCGCCGCGCCGGCCCTGGCCCCCGCGGACCTCGACGCCATGCTCGGCGGCATCGACGTCGTCGGCCTCACCGAGGAATTCGATCGCTCGCTGCAGCTCATCGCCTTCCGCCTCGGCGGCACGCTGCCGCCGCTCGGCTGGCAGCTCAATCGGCGGCCCGACGCGCCCGCCGACGACGACGCCGAATCCGCGGCGCTGCGCGACGTGCTGGCCATCGACGTGGCCCTGCACCAACGGGCGACGACGCGCTTCTGGGACGACTACGCGTGGATGCGGCGCGGCCGCGGCCCCGCGGCCACGACGCTGCCGGCGGCCGCCGCCGACGTCCCGCTCACCACGGTGCAGGACTGGCTCGCGCAGTATCGCGACGGCCAGCGCGCCGCCGCGCCACGCCAGCAGCAGCTCGCCGTCGATATCGACGGCAACGATCCGGTCTGCGGCGACGGCTGGTGGTGGCGCGAGTGCCCCGGCCCACACGCCTATCGCTGGACCGGTCCGGGTACCGCGACGCACGTGCCCCTCGGCGCGCTGAGCCCGGCGCTCGACTACACGGTGGCGGTCGAGCTCTGCGGCGCCGCCGACTGGTCGGTGTGGAACAGCCTGCAGCTCGACGTGAACGGCCGGCCGCTGGCCCTCGTCCGCGAGCAGGTGCCGCCGGGACATCCGCGCCAGATCACCCTGCGTGCCACCGCGCGTCTGCCGCGCGAGGTGGTGGCGCGGTCGCGCACCACCACGCTCTCGCTGGTCGTCGACCACACGCGTCCCGTGCCGGGCGCGCCGCTGGTCGAGGAATCGCTCGACACCCGGCATCGCGACGTGCGCGCCGTGGGCCTCGCCGTCCAGCGCATCACCGTCGCCGCCTGACGCCCGAAAGGACTCGTATCGTGACCACCGCCGCTTCGACCACGCCGCTCAGCCGTTACCTCGACGAGGGCTACCATCGCATCGCCGGCTGGCTGCATCGTCCGGCCGTCGACGTGACCCTCGCGCTCGGCGAGTTGCAGCGCGCGGCGGGCCGGCTGGGACCGGTGTGCGAGATCGGCGTCTGGCAGGGGCGCTATCTCACGCTGCTCTCGTTCATCGGCGCCCCCGACGCACCCATCGTCGGCATCGACCCGTTCATCCATGTGGCCGATCGCGACCGCCAGATCGCGTCGATGCTGCACAACCTCGCCAGCTACGCCGCGTCGCCCGAGCGGGCGCGGATCCTCGAGCGCAGTTCCACCGCCGTCACAGCCGAGGAACTGCTCGCCATCGGCGGGCCATTCCAGTTCATCAGCGTCGACGGCGACCACACGATGCGCGGCTGCCTGCACGACCTGCACCTCGCGCAGCAGGTCGTCGCGCCTGGCGGCATCGTCGCCGTGGACGACATCTGCAACATGTCGTGTCCCGGCGTCGTCGAGGCCACCGTGCGCTACGGCGTCACGCCGGGCGCCACGCTGAAGCCGTTCGCCATCGTCGGCAACAAGCTCTTCATGACGGACCAGGCGCACTGCGCCGAGTACCGGTCGGCGCTGCTCGCGCGCGCCCGCGCCGGCGCGCTCGGCGAGGCCAGCCGCAGCATCGCCGACTTCTCGGCCCGCATGGAGTCGCTCGGCGTGCCCGTGGAGATGCTCGACGAGCCCGTCCTCGTCGCCGCGTGATTGGCGCGGGGCCGGGTGCGGACCCGGCCCCAGCCTGTCCCCTTTCAGGCTCCAGCCAGACTTCCGCGACCAGCGGACGATGCCACCGTGTGCATCAACGCGTCGGCACGTGCGGCGCGATCGCGTACACGACGCCGGCGAGGGCCGGGCCCTTCGACGCGCTGATGAGGAGGTGCGCGCGGCGTTCGACGAGGCCTGCGGTGAACGCCGGCGCGCCGGTGAACTCGACGATCTGGAACCGCACGTCGTGGAACGACGCGCCGACGTCGGCGAGCACGGCCGGCAGCTCCGCTGGTGTCACCCACACTTCGCCGCGGCCGGCCGACGCCAGCGCCGCCTCGTCACCGGCGCACCACGGCACGTGGGGCGGCGGGACGGTGTCGGGCGTGCGGTCGAGGAAGAACGGCACCTGCAGGTGCACCATGCCGCCCTCCGTCAGCACGCGCGCCATGTCGGCGAGCAGGCGCTGGCGTGCCACGCGATCGGTGACGCGCTGCAGCGCGTGGAACATCGTGACGAGGTCGTAGGTCGACGACGGCGCGGCGCCACAGTCGTCACCCGACGACTGGAACCAGCGCGCGGCCGGCGGATCGGGTTCAGCCGCCGCCAGCGCCAGCATCCGCGCGGAGCTGTCGACGCCGTCGGCCTCGATGCCCGCGTGCCGCCAGGGCGCAGCGTCCGGCCGAGGCCGCAGCCCACGTCGAGCACGCGCGCCGGCCAGGCGGTGTGGTCCGCTGACAGCGCGCGACGCGAGCGCCAGTCCGAGAGCGCCTGCCGGCACTGCGCGTCCGCCTGCCCCTCGAAGACTTCGTAGCGCGGGTGGATGGCGGCGCGCGCCGCGCCGCCGATGGCTGCGCCTCCCAGATGGCGCGCGTCGCGGCGAGACTCGCGCTGCGCGTGTGCTCGGCCCGCACGCGCGCCGACGCCGTGGCGACCGCCGCGCGGATGTCGTCGTCGGTGCGCGTGTCGCCGCCGAACGCCCGCCAGGCCGGCATCCGCGCCTCCGCGGTGTGCACGAGCGCGTCGCCGACGCGGCGCAGCGTGTCGGCCCGCGACGTCACCGATGCCTGATACGCGGCGGCCAGTCGCTGACGCGCCTCGACACCGGCACCGCGCCCGCGCCGATGGCCGCACGCGCGTCGTCGGGCGTCGCCTGCCTGATGGCGCCGCCGAACAGGATGCCTTCACCGCTCGCGTTCAGCACCCGGCGGGTGTCGTCCGCCGCCGCCCACTCGGCGGCGCGCGCGACGATCCAATCGCGGAACTGAAGGAAGTGCGGCGCGGTGAGCACCGGCGCGCCGATCACATCCGGCGTCGGGCCGTGCGGACGCGTCGCCAGGTACTCGCGGAAGCGCGCGGCCCGCGCCTCGTCGTCGACGCAGTCCTGCCACAGCGGCTCGTAGGTGGTGTTCCGGCAGATGCTGCAGGCCGCGCGAGTACGCGAGGTCCGCCCCGACGAACACAATCGGACCGCATCCCATCCACAGCGCCAGATCGAACGCCGTGGTCAGCACCGACCCCCACGCCTTCAGCGTCCCGCGCGACACCCCGGCGTCGCGCAGCCAGGGCCACGGCTCGTGGTCGCCGACGGCGAACGTGAAGATGCGGCCGGCGAAGTCGTGGAACGCCTCCGGCGCCACGCTCGGCTCGGCCACGAGCCACGCGTGCGTGTCGAGATCGAGCGCCGCCAGGTGCCGCGCGTTGGTCTCGCTCGGATCGACGGCCACGACGACATCGGGACGCACGCCGGCGGCGCGGAGCGGGCGGGCAGCGGTGTCGGCCGCAATCACGATCGCCGTGGCGGACAGCTCGCGGACCAGATCCAGTCGGCGATCGAGCGACGGCCCGGCGCCCACGACGAGCGCCGGCACGCCGGTGAGCGCGTCGCGCAGCGCGGTCACGTCGGCTTCGCGCCCCACCACGGCGAGGTTCTCGATCGTCTGCGTGAGATAGCGGCCGGCGAACTGACGGCGGGCCTCGGCGTTCGCCCGCACGCCGGCGATGACGTGCGCCGCCACGGCCTTGCCCTGCGCGATGAGCGCCGGGAACGCGTTGAGCCACGGCGCGGCGATCGACGGCGCGCCGTCGGCCGCGGCCGGAAACACTCGCCACGCCTCGGCCGCACCGGCGTAGTCGGGGCCGACGAGCAGCGTGAGACGGCCCGTCGCGATCCACGGCGTCCAGTCGCGACGCGCGAGCATGACGCGCACCGTCGAGGGCGCCGGCTCGATGGCCAGCACGCGTGTCGTCGCCTGCGCGCGATCCAGCGCGTCGAGCAGATGGCCGGCGCCGATGCCGATCACGACCAGCACCGGCGGCCAGCCGTTCGCCCCGAGGCGCCCGACCACCTCGTCGGAGGCGGCCGCCGGATCGGCCGATGGGTGCAGCGCGATCCAGGCGCCATCCGGCGCCTGCACATCGGGACGCTCGGCCGTGCCGCGCACGATCGGACCAGACGCGGCGCGAATCGCCGCGGAGGTCGCGACGGGCAGGGCCGCCAGCGCGCGCTCGGCCGTGTCGGTCACGCGCCTCCTACGACCTGAAGCGTCCGACCACCACGCGACTGCCGGCGATGATCGCGCCCGGCATCTTCGGCATGCCGCGACGCTCGCGCCGCGTCGTGGTCGCCGGCGACATCACCGGCTGCAGCGCCGTCGGTCCGTCGGTGCCGACCACGGCCGTGCACGCCCACCGCAGGTAGGCGATCCACTCGTCGGCGGGCAGCGCGTGTCCGTAGTAATACCCCTGCAGCGCCTCGCAGCCGAGCGCGCGCAGCGCCCGCGCCTGGGCGTCGGTCTCGATGCCCTCCCCCACCACCTGGGCGCCGACGATCTTTCCGAGGGCGACGATCGCGCTCACGATGGCCGAGGCGTCCTGGCTGCCCGGCAGATCGCGCGTCAGCGTGGCGTCGATCTTCACCATGCGCGGCCGCACGCGGGCCAGCGCCCGCAGCGAGGACACGCCGCGCCCCACGTCGTCGACCACGACCGCGACACCGAGCGCCGCGATCGCCGTCAACGTCGCCGTGACGCGCGGGTCGTCGCCGGCCAGAACCGGCTCGCCCACTTCCACCTGCAGTGCGCCGGAGAGGTCGTTGCCGATTGAGGCCCGCAGGCGCGCGACCACGTCGCCATCGAGCAGCTGCCGGCGCGAGAGATTCACCGACACCGGCACGGTGAAGCCGGCCTCGCGCATCCGCCGCGCGGTGGCGCAGGCGGCGTCGAGCACCAGCCCGGTGAGGTGCGGCGCCAGCCCCGCCTTCGGCGGCGCCGAGGAACGCGGCCGGCAGCTCGAGGCCATGACCGGGCCGCCGCCAGCGCAACAGCGCCTCGCAGGCGGCGATCGTCGGCGTGCCGGCGAGCCACACGGGCTGGTAGTGCACCTCGAACTCGTCACGCGAGACGGCTAGCGCCAGCGCCTGATCGAGCGCGGTGCGGGCGCGCGAGTGTTCGTTCATCTGCGCGCGGAAGAAGCGGAACTGCTGCTTCCCGGCCGCCTTCGCGGCGCCATCGCCGTGTCGGCGTGGCGCACGAGCGCGGCCGCGTCGTCGCCGTCACCGGGAAACACCGCGATGCCGGCGCTGGCGGTCAGCGCCACCTGGTGGCCCTGCACGTCGACCGGCGCCGAGGCCGCGGCCAACAGCTTGGCCGCCAGCGTGCCGGCGAATCGCGCGTCGGCCAGATCTTCCATCACCACCACGAACTCGTCGCCGCCGATGCGGGCCACGGTGTCCATGTCGCGCGTGCGCGCGGCGAAGCGCCGCGCCAGTTCCTGAAGCACGCGGTCGCCGGCCTCGTGGCCGTAGGCGTCGTTGACGTCACCTTGAAGCCATCGAGATCGAGGAACAGCACGGCCAGGCCGCGGCCCTTGCGGCGCGCCATCGCCACCGCGTGGTCGATCGACTTCAGCAGGGCGCCGGTTCGGCAGCCCGGTGAGCGGATCGGTCACGGCCTGCGTGCGGAGCGTGGCGGCGTGGCTCGTGCGCTCGAGCGCGCACAGCATCGCCCGCACCAGCGCGGGACCGGTCGCTTCCTGCAGGCCGAGGCAGTCTTCCGCGCCGGCGCGCACGGCGGTGACGGCCGCCTGGTCGCCGGTCGTCTCGGTGACGAGGATCACCGGCAGCGCCGGGTGTGCGTGACGCAGCTCGCCGAGCGCCACGCGGGCGACGTCGAGATGCCGGGCCTGCAGCAACACGAGCGCGCTCGGATGCGCCTCGAGACGCTCGAGGGCGCGGCCGAGGCCAACCACGCGATCCACGTGCACACGGCCGCGGCCGGCCTCGGTGATGGCGCTGATCGAGGGCGATGGTGTCGCCCGGCTCGTGGCCGGCGACCACGTGCAGCACGCGGACGACGTCGCGCCGCACAGGACGACGGAGGCGGGGACGCGGCAGGTCGAACAGGGGGGAGGCCATGTCCGTTACCGCCGCGTCACGGCGCCGCGCAGTTGCGCGGCGGCCATCAGCACCCCGGCATGCACCGGCTCCACGATCTCCGCGGGCACGTGCGCACGACGGCAGTTGGGACAGAGGTGCGCCTGCGTCGACAGCACCAGCAGGGTGCCACCGGTGGGGCCGGCGCCGTGGGTGATACAGGTGTCGGCGGCATCGTGCAGGCCGAGGCCCAGATCCGCGAGGCGGCGACGCCACCACTCGGGGCTCACGCGATCCTCGAAGGCGCGGTCGGCGCGTGGCGGACGGCCCGACGTCTCGATGACGATGGCGTCCTTGCCCACGCGCGCCAGTTCGGCGACGGCGGCTTCGAGGTCGTCCACTTCGAGATGCTCGAGCCAGTCGGCCGAGACCACGACCGTCGAGAACACGTGATCGGCGAACGGCAGCGCCACCGGCGTGGCCGTGGAGTAGCGCGTGCGATCGGGGCGATCGAGCCGGCGCGCCACGTCGGCGCCCCACGAGCGCAGACCCGTGCGCGCCAGTGCTTCGACCAGCTGGCCCTGACCCGCGCCGGCGTGCAGCACGCTGCCGCCGGCCGGCGTCAGCTGACGCACGACGTCGACGGTGCCCTCGATGCTGCCGGTCCACGTGTCGTCGCGGCCGCTCAGGGCCATCGACGGCCGCAGGCGGGTGAAGATGTCGGCCGGGCCGCGCGCCTGGCAGCGCTGGGCGGCCTCGACGAACCACTCACGCGCGTCGATGGCGGCCTGCACGCGGGCGTCGAGCGGGCGCGTCGTGTCGGCGGCCCCGGCCGGATAGCCCTCGAGCGCGCCGATGAACTCGGCGGCATCGGCATTCGCGCCGAAGACCACGAAGGGCACGCCGGCCTTCAGCGCCAGGCTGGCGCCGTCGCGGCCGCCGGCCAGCACCGCCGACGCGGTGCCGAGGTCGGCCACGGCGTGGGTCCAGTCCCACGCGCTGCCCGGCGCGTCGAGCGGATAGTCGGCCACCATGCCGGGCCAGGCGGCTCGGACGGCGGCCAGGTCGGCGGTGTGCTCGATGCGGCGCGTCGGGTGGCTGTCGGTGATGACGAGGTGGTCGGCGAAGTCGCGCACGGCGTTGCCGACGAAGGGCGCGGCCAGCAGCGTATCGGCGACGCGGCGATGCGCCACGCCCAGGCGCTTCAGCAGGCGGTCGCTGGCGCCGTCGCGCACCGTGCAGTCGGCCAGGCCCATCAGCACGTCGAGGCCTTCGCTCATCGGCCCGATCGAGGCGTCGACGAGGTAGGTCGGAATGTCGAGGTGCTGGGCGGCGGCGAGGATGGCGAGGAGGTGGCGGTGCGGCCGGTCGCGGAGCGTCTCGCCGGCGACGACCACCACGTCGATGTCGGCGAACACACGGCGCAGCTCCGGCGAGGCGAGCGCGGCGGCGATGCCGTCGTCGAGCGAGCCCTCGCCCAACTCGTGCCAGTCGCCGCGGAAGTAGGCGTGGCGCACGTGGGCGCCGGCCCGCTGCAGCATGCGGCGGTGCGCCTGCGACACCGCGAGGCTCACGACCTGCGGTTCGTCACCGCCGTCGTTGAAGAGCCCGATGGCCAGCGGCGGAGCCGCCGGGCGACGGCGTGAGCCGGCGTCGGCGGACGTGGAATCGTGACGGGGGGTCAGCACATCCATGCCCCGGAAACAGCAACGGCTGTGCCGGTCGATCTGGCATGGCGAATCGGGGGAAATGCGTGCAGATGCGGCAGGGGGCCTGTCGGTCTGCCGGCCGGCCCGCGCGGCGGCGGACGCGGCGCCGACACGCGCGTCGGCGGCTAGGCCAGTCGCGCGTATTCGCGCATGTAGCCGCTCACCATCCGGTCGACGGTGAACTCCGACTGGTAGCGCACGCGGGCCCGCTGCCGCAGCGCCTGCAGCGAGTGCGGCGCCGCCGATCGCGCCAGGCCGATCGTCGCGGCCAGGGCCTTCGCATCGGACGGATCGAAGATCCAGCCCGTCTGTCCGTCCTCGATGAACTCGGTCAGCTCGGGGACGCGCCCCGCCACCACCGGCACGCCGTCGCAGAACGCCTCGAGCACGGCCAGCGGCTGCTCGCCGTCGCCCGACGGCAGGACGAGGAAATCGGCCTCGTGGGCGTAGCGGCGCAGCGGCGCGTGCAGCGGCGCGATGCGCACGGTGACCGGGCCGTCGCTCGGGAAGGTCGCCGCCGCCATCTGCGCTTCCGTGAGGCCGAAGACGGCGCACAGGATCCGGTGCCTGGCGTCGATGTGCGGCAGGGCGTTCGAGAGCACACGCTGATCGTGCGACGTCGCGGTGGCCGCCGAGTAGCACAGCACGAGGCCGCCGGCCTCGCGCCACGCCCGCATCTCGCGCTCGAGGCCGTCGCCCATCGAGGGCGGCGGCGACGGCGGAATGCCGTACGGCACCACGGCCAGCTGCCGGCGTACCACGCCGCGCGAGACGAAGTGCTCGGCGACGGCCCACGTCGGCACGACGGCGCGATCCACCAGGTTCATCACCTCGAGGTCGTAGGCCTGGCGGCCCGGTGTCGGCCGCGAGACGGTCCACTCGTGCGTGGTCTGCAGGATCGGCACGCGCGCGGTCACCTTGCGGGCCGCCGCGATGGCGATCACGCTCGGCACCGTGCCGTGCGTGTGCAGCACGTCGAAGGCGGCGGCCGTGCCCAGGTGATCGTGGATGAACTGCACCACGTCGGCGTTCGGACCGGTCTGCCGCGCCGCCAGCGTATCGACCATGTGCACGCCGATGCCGGCATCGGTGAGCCGCTTGACCAGATGCGGCTGGTTCATCGTGCTCGCCACCGGCGTCTTCGACGCGACCAGGGCCACGGTATGGCCGGCGCGTCGTTGTCCGATCGCCAGCTCGGTGACCGCCTGACCGGCTGCCCCGCTCACGAATGCCATGAGGTGAAGAATCCGCACGTGCTGTCTCCGCTATGCCGTCTGCCGCAGGCGCGATCGCCGGTGCGCTGGGGCGGTGCGCCGCTCGGCCGAGACCCGGGCCCGTCGCTCACGACGAAGTCGGTCACCGTCGTCGCGAGCAGATCGAGGGCCGCCGCGGCCCCGCCCTGCTCTACCAATCGGCGCATGTGCCCACAACTTCGCACCGCCGCGGCGTCGTTGGGCCGCTGGCGGGCCACCCAGATGCGGCGATGCGCCGTGGGCACATCCGCAGGCCTGGGTCGCCGTTCTTCGTAGCGCTTTCGCCCGGGCCCAGGCCCACCACGCGCACCGGCACACGCGGATGTCCGGCGGCCAGCTCGAGGTCCTGCAGCCGCGCCACCAGCGGGCCGATCGCCACCGGCTCGCCCATGTCGAGCCAGTAGGTCTCGGGCCGCTTCGCCAGCAGATCCGCTTTCATCACCAGCGACACCGCCTCGCCGGCGGTCATCACGTAGCGCGTCGCCGTCGGATCGGTGAGGTGATCGGCGGCCCTGCCGGATGCGGATCGCGGACGATCGCCAGCAGGCCGCCGCCGCTGCCGAGGATGCTGCCGAAGCGCGCCGACGATGCGCGGGCGCCGCGCGCCGATTCGGCCAGCGTCACCAGCTCCGCGAGGCGCTGGTGGCGCCCATCACGCCGCGCGGCGCCGCCGCCTTGTCGGACGAGATCAGCACGAATCGGCGCCGGCGTCGCGCGATGCCGCGACGACGTTCGCCGTGCCGACGACGTTGGCGGCCACCGCCGCGCAGACGTCGCGCTCCATCATCGACACGTGCTTGTAGGCGGCGGCGTGAACACCACGTCGGGCGACGCCGGCGATGGCGCGACGCATCGACGCCCGTGACTGACGTCGGCCAGCACCGGCTCGACCGTCACGTGGGCAGCGCGTTCCGCGAGCTCGCGGGTGATCTCGAACAGGTTCAGCTCCGAGTGATCGACCAGTGTGAGATCAGGCCGGCGCGCAATCGGCGAGCTGCCGCGACAACTGGAGCCCACCAGAGCTGCCGCCGCCGGTGATGAGCAGCCGGCGTCCGGCGTGGCGCTTCCGGTCGGCGGCGCTCAGCAGATGACGGACCGGACGTTCGAGCAGCCGCGCCAGCTCGGCGTCGGTGAACGGACACCATGGCTGCACCTCGGCAGGCTCTTCGGACTTCGCGGTCGCCTCGTTCAGCAGCACCAGATCCACGCGGCGGTTGCGGGCGCGCCTTCGGCGGTCGTGCTGTCGCCGCGCGGCCGGAACTCGCCGTAGCCGGCGGCCGAGAGACGCGACGGCGAGACGCCGCCCTGTTCGATCAGGAACGACACCACGCGCGTCGCCCGCGCCGTCGACAGCTCCCAGCTTGAGCGCGAGGTGCGGATCGGCGGTGTCGGTGTGCCCCTCGATGCGCACCGGGTTCGGCACGCTCGTGAGCACCCCGGCCACGCGCTTCAACATGCCGGCCGCCTCGGGTGACAGATCCGCCTGGCCGATGTCGAACGCGCCCGCCTCCGGCACTTCCACGACGAGGCCGCGCGGGTCGTCGACGAGCTGCAGATAGCCGGCGGCCAGCTCGGGCGCCAGCGCCGTTTCGACCTGCGCGCGCAGCGCGGCCGCCCGTTCGGCCGCCTCGCGCGCCGCGGTCTCGGCCGCGCTCGGCTCGGGCGTCTTCACCGGCGCCGGGAGCGGCAGCGGCTTCGGCGTCTCGACGGCCGGGCCAGCGCCGCCGTACATCGTCAGGAAGAACGCGCACAGCAGCGTCATGAAGTCGGCGGATGACACCAGCCAGCGATCGCGCGACACCTGCGTGGCGGTGAGTTTGATGTTCATGACTTCACCAGGCGCGCGCGCGGAGTATCAGGCGCCTTCGAGATGCCGTGCCACGCCATCAGCAGGTTGCGCAGGTGGCCGTCGACGAGCGACGGGTGAATCCCTCGCTGATCGCCACCGCGCCTTCGATCACGACCTCGCGGTTCATCGCCGCCTGCCGCCCGAGGCTGCGCAGCCGCGTCGCCAGCGGCAGGAACACGAGGTTCGCGGCGCCGACGCCGTAGACCGTCGCCACAAAGGCCACGGCACTGCCGTAGCCGACCGCGGCCGGCGAGGTGATGCGATCGAGCGCGTGGATGAGGCCCAGCACCGCGCCGAGGATGCCGAGCGTGGGCGCGTACCCGCCGGCCGCTTCGAGCACCAGCGCGCACTCGGCGTCGGCTTCCTCGCGCACCTGGCTGAAGGTCTTCAGCGTGTGGCGCACCTCGGTGGCCGGCACGCCGTCGACCAGCAGGGACAGGGCGCGGATGAGGAACGGGTCGTCGTGCTTCTGCAGCTCGCCCTCGAGCGACAGCGCACCGCGTGCCCGCGCCCGCTGCGCGTACTCACCCATGCGGGCCAGCAACGCCACGTCCGACTCGGGCTGGCGTCCGAAGGCCGACGCGAGCGAGCGACCCGTGCGCGCCAGCAGCGACAGCGGGAAGCTGAACAGCACGGCCGCGAACGTCCCGCCGAAGACGATCAGCGCCGCCGACGGCTGCGCGAGCATCTGCAGGCTGCCGCCGTCGATCGACTGCGCGGCGACGACCAGCCCCACCGTCAGCGGCACGCTGAACAGGAAGGCGGCATCGGACATCCGGCGTGGGGTGGTCACCGCGTTTCGACTCCGGCGTCTGCGGCCTCGGCCCGGGCCCGGAGGCGATCGGCGGCCGCGATGAACGCGTCGAGGGGCCACGGCGACTCGGCGGGGCCGGCCTCGTGGTAGATGCGTCGCATGTAGTCGAGGTCTTCGGCCGTGTCGACCGTGAACCGCAGCTCGGGACGGCGCAGCGCCGTCGGCGCCAGCGCGTCGATGGCGCGCGACCGGGCGTCACGTCGCACGAACGGCGTGACGTGCTCGCGATCGTAGGCGTCGGTGGCCAGCGCCGCCGCGCGCACGAGCGCCGCGGTGGTCATCGCCTCCACGGTGCCGCCGAGCGGCAGGCCGTAGTCGACGACGTAGTCGGCGCCCGAGCGCAGCAGAATGTCGAGCGTGCGCAGGGGTGCGTCGAGGTCGACGGCCGGGTTGTCGGCGGTGGCGCGGATGATCGCCGGCACGCCGACCAGCGACGCCGCGAACGCGTAGCGTCCGAGCACGTCGTCGGCCGAGCCGCGCACGACCGTCACGCCGAGGCGATCCGCCTCTTCGCAGAGCATGTCGTCCTCGAGCAGAGTCGTCGTCGCCAGCACGACCGGCAGCTCACGCTGCTGCAGCAGGCGTTCGACGACCCGGGCCAGCAGCGACCGGCCGCCGATCGGCGCCAGGGACTTGCCGGGCAGGCGCGCCGAGCCCATGCGCGCCTGGATCACGATGGCCGCCCGCGCGCTCATGCCACGTCCTCGATGGCCGACGCCTGGTCCCAGGCCGGCAGGTGCACGCGGGCGCCGTCGACGAACACCGACGTCTCGTAGCTCGCCATCCACAGGTTGTCGCGGAAGCGGCCGATCGCCGGCGGCACGCGCAGGCCGGCGGTGAGGTCCACGAGCATGCGCGGGAAGTCGGCGCCGGCGTGGATGGTGAGCGGGATGCCGCCCGAGAAGCGCGGGTTGATCTCGAAGATCACCGGCCGCCGGTCGACGACGCGGCACTGGATGTTCACGGCGCCGGCGAACGGCATCGTCGCCGCGCACAGCTTCGCGACCTGGATCAGCGACGGGTCGTGCACGGTGCGGCCGCGGTCGGTGACGCCGGCGCGGATGACGTCGCGCAGGCGCGGCACGATGCTCAGCGGCTGGCCGCCGAAGTCGCAGAGCATGTCGATCGTGTACTCCGGGCCGTCGAGGAACGTCTGCACGACGGCGTCGGGCACGTACTGGCTGAAGAACTCGAGGTCGCGCGGCGAGCGCACGGCGAACGCGCCGACACTGCCGCGGCCGCGCCGCGGCTTGATGAAGAGCGGATAGGCGACGTCGTCGGGCACCTCGCCTGGCAGCCACGACGCGGCCGCCGGCACCCCGCGGGCGATGAGGAAGCGGCTCGACGCGTACTTGTCCTCGCAGACCTCGGAGGTCGAGGCCGGCGACACCGCCACGCGGATGCCGTGCTCGCGGAAGCGCGCGGCGGCGCGACCGAAGAGCACGAGCTCGTCGTCGATGGTCGGGACGACGAGCCGCACCCGCTCGCCGAGGCAGATCTGCAGGATGGCGTCGATGTAGTCCGGCGCGCTCGCCAGCGGCACCTTGTAGGCGCGATTGGCGGCGTGCACGGCCGGCGACAGCGGATTCACGTCCGTCACGATGACGGCGCCACCGCGATGATGGGCGACGGCACGCTGGAAGGCGCGCACCAGGGGGACCCGGCGCGAGCCGGCGGTGACGAGGACGTTAAGCGACATGTTCGGTTCCCCGGTCGGCCACGTGCAGGTCGAGGACCTGGAACGGCGCGCCGGCCTCGAGATCACGGCCGAGCGCCTGCCCGACCAGTTCACGCTGACGATCGGCGCCGAGACCGCCGGCCGGCCTGAGCGCGATGACGTCGTCGGCGGTGACGACGTGCCCCGCCGAGAGACGCCGGCGGGCGTAGAGCCCGCGACGGCTCGCCTCGCGGTTGCCCTGCTCCGCCGGCAGGCACGTCTTGAGCCCGCTGCCGAGCGCCGCCGACGTCCGCGCCGCCAGGCGCACGACGGCAGCCAGCTCGCCGGGCGTGCTCGACACCGGTGCGTCGATGCTGCCGTCGTCGGCATGCAGCACGAGATGACGTTCGTAGAGCGCCGCGCCCATCGCCACCGCGAGCGGCACGGCGAAGGTGTCGGCGCCGTGATCGGACAGGCCGACCACCGCGCGGCACGCCATGCCGAGCGTGGCGATGGCGCGCAGGTTCTCGCTGCCCTTGGGCACCGGATACGCCGACACACAGTGCAGCAGGCCGAGACCCGACGCGCCGGCCCGCGTGGCCCAGTGCGCGGCGCGCTGCGCCTCCTGCAGGTTCGACATCCCCGTGGACACGATCACCGGCAGGCGCGTCGCGCCGCACTTCTGGATCAGGCGTTCCCAGGTGATGTCGCCGCTGGCGATCTTCCAGGCGTCGACGCCGATGCGGCCGAGCATGTCGACCGCGCGTTCCGAGAACGGCGTGGCGATGAACGCCAGGCCGCGCTCGCGGGCGCGGGCGGCGACGCGCGCGTAGTCGCTCTCCGTCAGTTCGTACTGGCGGAAGAAGTCGACGAGCGACACCGCGTCGACGTGCATCGGCGCCGGCGCGCTGGCCGTCACGAGCTCGTCGGCGATGAGCGCCTGCACCTTCACGGCCGAGGCGCCGGCGGCCGCGGCGGCATCGACCAGCGCCAGGGCGCGATCGATCGAGCCGTCGTGGTTGAGGCCGATCTCGGCGATCACGAAGAGCGGCGCGCCGTCACCGGCGACACGGTCGCCGATGCGGAGGCGGGAGACGTCAGGCAACATGCGCCCTCCTGTCGGGCTGAACGAGGCGGTCGGCCGCCGCCGGCACATCGGCCAGCGAGGCGACGAGCACGTCGGCCATCGCCGCGGCCGGTGAGGCCGGATCGAGGCGAGACGGCAGCCAGATGGTCTTCATGCCGACAGCGTGGGCGCCGGCGATGTCGCACACCGGGTCGTCGCCCACGAACACCGTCGCCGTCGGCGGAATGTCGAGCACGCGGCACGCGGCGAGGAACGGCGCCGCCGCCGGCTTGCCGGCGTCGCGTCCGAGCTCGTGCGCGTAGACGACGGTCGTGATCAGCGCGTCGAGGCCCAGCGCCCGCACCTTGCGGCGCTGGATGTCGGGCCGGCCGTTGGTGACGATGCCAAGCGTCCACGTCGCGGCCAGCGCGCGCAGCGTCGCCGCCGCCATGTCCGACAGACGCAGGTCGGGCACGTGCTCGCGAATCACGTCGACCAGCGTCGGCACGACGGCGTCGTCGAGATCGAAGTGGTCCACGAGGACCTGCAGCTCGCGGCCGCGCACGCGCGTGAAGGCGCCGGTGAGCACGTCGAGGGACTCGGCCCGCGAGACGCCCCACCGGCGCTCACACTCGGCGGCCACCGCGCGGAAGCCGCTCAGCACGAAGCGGTCGAGCGGATACAACGTGTCGTCGAGATCGAACAGGAGGGCGCGGCGATCAGACATGACTCGGCCTCCCGTCCACCAGGCGCCGCAGCGCGGCGGCAATCCGCTCGGCGCCACGGCCATCGACCAGTTGACGAGCCGTGCGGGCCAGCTGCTGGCGGCGCGCCGGCGCGTCGATGAGGGCCGCGGTGGCGCGGCTGATGCGCGCCGGCGCGTCGACCGCGTAGAGCGGACCGCCATCCACGACGGCCCGACACTTCGCCAGGCCGCGCACCGTGGGCTGCTGTGCCGGCACCACGGCCACCGCCACCGCGGGCACGCCGAGCGCGCACGCCTCGTAGGCGGTGAGGCCGCCGGCCACCACGGCGACATCGGCCACCGCGAGGGTGGATGCGAGCGCCGCCGGCGGAATCCACTTGCCGCCGGCCAGGGCCGGACGGCGCCGTGCGGTGAAGCCCGGCGCGACGTCGATCCGCAGATCGGGCGAGCGCCGCGCCAGCGCCGCCACCAGCGGCGGCACCTGGCTGAACACGTGGGCGCCGCCACCAACGGCGATGCAGACACGGCGTCCGGCCCGCGGCCGGGCCCGTCGCAGCGTGGTCACGCGCGGGTCGACGACGGCGTAGCGCGGACCGGCGAGGTCGACGGCTGCCGCCGAGGCGCGCACGCTGCCGTCGATCACGAGATCGGCGGCGACATGCCCGATGCCGCCGTCGCAGAGCGCGGCCACGGGTATACCCCGGCGCCTCGCTCCGTCGACCCACGGCCGCGCATGCGCGGCCGACGGATCGTCGACGACGACCATGGCCGGGCGCAGGCGGTCGAGCGCCCGCAGTCCTCCCGGCACGACACTGAGTCCGAGACGCGACGCCGCCTGGCGCGTCGCCGCACTGCCCCGCACCGACACGCGCGGCACCACACCGAGCGCGCTCGCCACGGCGCGACAGCGCGCGACGTGGCCGAAGCCGACCTTCGGTCCGGCGGCGAGGCGGAACAGCACGGGGAACGGACGCACGTACGACATCAGCGCGTCCTCACCGTGATGGCGCGGCGCAACGCGTCGACGACGATGTGCGCCTCGTCGTCCGACATGCCGCCACCGAGCGGCAGCGACACGACCTGATCCGAGACCCGCTCGGCGTTCGGAAACATGCCGCGCTGGAGGCGATAGCGTTCCTGGTAGTACGGGTGCAGGTGCAGCGCCCGGAAGTGGACACTCGTCGCGATGCCGGCCTTGGCGAGGTGCGCGACGAGCGCGTCGCGCGTCCAGCCCGTGTCGGGGTCGACGAGCACCGAGTACAGATGGCGCGCGTGCACATCCCCCGTGGGCACCGGCGCCGGCCGCACCAGCGGCAGATCCGCGAGGCCCTCGTCGTAGATACGCCACACCGACTCGCGGCGCAGCGTGCGGGCGGCGAGTCCGCGCAGCTGGTGCAGGCCGAGCGCGGCCTGCAGGTCCATCATGTTGCATTTGAAGCCCGGGAACAGCACGTCGTAGTGCGGGCTGCCGGCTTCGCGATAGCGCGCCCAGCCGTCGCGCGAGATGCCGTGCTGCGAGGCCGTGCGCACGAACGACGCCACGGCCGGCGCGCCGGTCGTCAGCATGCCGCCCTCGCCCGTCGTCAGGTTCTTCGTGGCGTAGAAGCTGAAGCAGGTGGCGTCAGCCGTTGATCCGATCTTGCGGCCGGCCGACACCGCTTCCACCGCGTGCGCGGCGTCTTCGATGAGCGCGAGCCCGTGGCGATCGGCGATGGCGCGGAAGGCCGCCACGTCGACGGCGCGGCCGGCGAAGTGCACCGGCACCACGGCGCGCGTCTTCGCGGTCACGACGGCGGCGGCCGCCGCCGGCGACAGATTCCACGTGTCGGCGTCGACGTCGGCGAAGCGCGGCGTGGCGCCGACGTGGATGGCGACATTGGCCGTGGCGCAGAACGTCAGCGGCGTGGTGACCACCTCGTCGCCCTGCCCCACTTCGAACGCCAGCAGCGCGAGGTGCAGGGCCGCGGTGCACGAGTTGAGGGCGACGGCGTGCGCGGCGCCGGTGTACGCGGCGAACTCGGCTTCGAACTGCCGGACGCGCGGCCCGGTCGACAGCCAGCCCGACTCGAGCGCCGCGACGACCTCGTCGATCTCGGCGCGCCCGATCACGGGAGGCGCGAAGCGCACGGTGGGGGTGGCCGTGGACGCCATCAGTGCCGGGCCTCGCTGCGAGGCATGAGACGGCCGCGCCCGATGACGGGCGTGCCGGCGGCGAGCAGCGCCGCGCTCAGGTGCACGGCGGTGCGGGCGCCTTCGATGCCGTCGATCTCGAGCACCGGCGATCGCCAGGCGAGGCCGGTCGGCGTCCACATGGCGCCGTCGGGCCCGTCGGTGGCGATGGCGCCGACGACGCTGCCGTCGAGCTCGAAGATCTGCACGCGGCGGTTGCCGTAGTCGGCCACCGCGAGCCACACCGCGTCGAACGACTCGATCGGCAGACGCTCGCCGGCGAACTCGGGCCGCACGGCGACGACGTCGAGCGGGGTGTCGAGCTGGCCGGGCTGGCGGCCGCGGCCGCCGAACACGTGCAGCACCTGGCCCTCCTCGTCGCTGACGACGAGACGATGCCCGAGGACGTCGCAGCGCACGCGCAGCAGACGGCCGGTGGATTCGAAGCGCACCGTGCAGGTGCCCGGCGCCGGATGTCCAAGCAGGACGCTCATGCCGCGGCCCTCAGGCGGATGGGGGTGAGCACGTCGCTCCAGCCCGCCACGGCGGGAGCGAGGTGGGTGTCGAGCGCGTCGGCCACGGCCGGCCAGCGCTCCACCGTCTGCAGCGCGGCGATGCGTTCGAGCGCCGCCGCGATGCGCGTGCAGCCGTCGGTGAGCGCGGCATCGGACGCCGGATCGGCGCCGAGCGACATCTGCGCCGCGGTCAGCGCCGCGCCGGTGAGCTGCATCAACGACTGCAACGCCACCACCAACGCGCCGAGCTGCGTCTGCGCGTCGGGGGCGCCGGCGCGCACAGCCGCCGCGGTGAGACGGACGCCCGTCACCAGTTCGGGCAGGCTGTCGGCCGCGGCGTCGACGGCGGCCCGCAAGAGGTCCACGGCGTCTTCGGCGTCGATGTCGACGCGTGCAATGGCGTCGAGGGCCGTCGCGCCGAGTGCCGGTTCGCGAAATGACGGCTGGTCGACACCGTCGAACCGGACCGCCGTCACCACGCGGCGGTCGGCGGCCAGCCGCGCATCGAGCGCCTGCAGCAGGCCTTCCCACGTTTTTGGCCGGATTTCCGTGAATTCCAGCCGTTCGTTCACCAGGCATCGCGCCATGTGTCGCGTCTCCGACCGGGGAACAGAGCCGCTTTCGTGCCAGCCCTGTCAGACCGATTCAAGGTCCCGCGGCGATGCCCGATTACCTCTCCGACGCGGGACACGGACTTCCCGCTCGCGGCCGGCAGGGACGCCGGTCCG
The DNA here is from genome assembly GCA_046331325.1 of Vicinamibacterales bacterium. Lineage (GTDB taxonomy): Bacteria > Acidobacteriota > Vicinamibacteria > Vicinamibacterales > UBA2999 > CADEFD01. Next base: position 180,975 of record JAXLRB010000003.1, read on the forward strand.
GACTCACGGAGGAGACTTCAGATGGCTTCTTTTTCAGTTGTCAGCAACATCTCGGCCGCCAACGCCCAGGCCAACCTCAACACCACGAACATCGGACTGCAGAAGACCCTGACCCGTCTGTCGAGCGGCTTCCGCATCAACATGGCGGGCGATGACGCGGCGGGTCTCGCCGTGGCCAACTCGTATCGTTCGACGGTGTCGGTGCTCAACCAGGGCATGCGCAACGCGAACGACGGTCTGTCGACGCTCCAGATCAAGAACGGCGCGCTCGACAACATCAGCACCCTGCTCGACCGCATGGCGACCCTGGCGACGCAGTCGGCGTCGGCGGGTTTCACCGGCAACCGCGCCACGCTGCAGGCGGAATTCGCCGACGTGGTCTCGGAAATCGGCCGTGAAGTCACGGTGGCGGGCCTCGGCTCGGCGCAGGGCTTCTCGGTGTTCGTGAGCTCGGGCGCGTCCGGCACGGTGGGCGGCACGATCGGCGCGGCCGACACGACCACCCTCGGCATCGCCTCGCTGAACATCTCGACCGCGGGCGGCGCCAGCACGGCCGTCACCTCGATCGCCACCGCCGTGACGACCATCGGCAACGTGGTCGGCAACGTCGGTTCGCTCCAGAACCGCCTGCAGTACGCCATCGGCCTGGCGCAGAACCAGTCGGTGAACACCCGCGCTGCCGAAAGCCGCATCCGCGACGCCAACATGGCCGAGGAGTCGGCGAACCTGACGCGCTACAACATCCTGACCCAGAGCGGCATCGCGGCGTTGGCCCAGGCCAACCAGCAGAGCTCGTCGGTCCTGTCGCTGCTCCGCTAAACCCGGAGCGCGGCGCGGACTCGCGCACCACGGGCAGGCGCCCCCACCGCCTGCCCGTCTTTTCATAGCAGTCGCGGTCCGCCGGGCGCCAGAGGCCCCGGCGATACAGATCTGGCAGCGATTTCGCACGCTGCCCAGGGGACCACCGGCGGCAGTCCGGTGGAGGAAGGAGGACGTGTGGGTTCCCCAATCACGCTGAGCGGCTTCAACCAGATCGACTTCAACCAGATCCTGACGCTGATCATGACGCAGGAGAGTCAGCCTCTCCAGGCGCTCCAGAGCCGTCAGACCGCGCTGCAGACGCGCTCCACCACGTTCAACACGCTCTACTCGAAGGCCTCGGCACTGCAGACGTCGGCGACGAAGCTCTCGACGACGGCCAACCTCTCGGCGCAGACCGCCACCAGCAGCCACCCGGCGAACCTCACGGCCGACGTGGGCACCGGCGCGCAGACCGGACGTTACGACGTCGTGGTCAACTCGCTCGCCCGCGCCCAGGTCACCGCCTCGAACACGACGGCGCCCGATGCCGACAGCACGGTGGTCGCCTCGGGCGGCACGCTGGTCATCGGCGGGGTCACCGTCACCTTGTCCGGCGCCGTCACCCTGCGCGGCCTTGCCGACGCCATCAACGCCAACAGCAACCCGCCCGCCCGCGCCTCGGTCGTGCAGAGCGGCCCGTCGAGCTATCGGCTCGTGCTGTCGGCGAAGGACACCGGCCTCGCCAACGCCTTTACGATCACGAACAACCTCACCGGCGGCACCGGCATCGGCTTCGGCGACGCCGACAACGACGGCGTCTCGGGCGACTCGGCCGCCGACAACGCCGTGCAGGCCAGCGACGCCTCGCTCACGGTGAACAACATCGCCGTCACCAGCACCACCAACACGATTCAGAACGCGGTGCCCGGCGTCACCCTGAACCTGCTGAAGCAGGATCCGGCGACGACCATCTCCGTCGACGTCGTCAACGACTCGTCGAGCCTGAAGAGCCGCATCGCCAGCTTCGTCACGCAGTACAACGACCTCGTGAAGTTCGCCAACGATCAGGCGAAGACCGCCGCCAATGGCGACACCGCCAGCATCGGCCGCGATCCGCTGCTGCGCGGTCTGCGCGACGAGCTGCGCGGCGCCGTGGTGAAGGAGTACGCCACCGGCGGCGCGTTCACGACGCTGTCGCAGGTCGGCCTGTCGCTCAGCCGCACCGGCCAGCTCGAGTTCGACGAGACCGCGTTCACCGCGGCCACCGCCAACGGCACCGCCAACATCGAGAAGCTGTTCGCCGGCAACGGCGGCGGCGTCTTCGCGGCCATCGCCTCGAGCCTCGACCGCTACGCCAAGACCGACGGCCTGCTGAAGGGCGTCACCAAGCAGCTCACCGACCAGTCGTCGCGCCTCGACGACCAGATCGCCTCGATGCAGGATCGCCTGGCCGTGCGCCGCGCCGCCCTGCAGAAGGAATTCATCGCCGCCGATCAGGCGATGACGCAGTTGAAGAGCCAGAGCAGTTCGCTCGCCCAGTTCGGCGCGACGACGACCGCCTGATCGCAGGAGCCTCGATTTCGATGACCGCGAACCGCATGCTCTCGACCTACCGGCAGACCGAAGTCCAGTCGCGGACGCCCCTCGAACTGGTGGTCATGCTCTACGACGGCGGCCTCGCCTTCATCCACCAGGCGCGCGCCGCGGTCGAGCGCCACGACATCCCGGCCCGCCGCGAGGCGTCGACCAAGGCCCTGGCGGTGATCTCGCAGCTGCAGAGCACGCTGAACATGGAGGCCGGCGGCGACGTCGCCCGTCAGCTCGACGAGCTCTACTCGTGGATCACCGGCCGCATCCTGAAGGCGACGATGGACAACGACGCGGCGCCGCTCGAAGAGGCGGCGCGGGTGCTGGCGATGCTGCGTGAGAGCTGGGTGGCGCTCGCCAACGGACCCGCCGACCAGCAGAGCGTCCGGGGCGCGGCGTGACCGACGCCGAGCTGCGCGACGGCCTGGCGCAGTTCCGCGCCGGCCTCGAGGCCGAGATCGGTCTGCTCGAGCAGCTCGTCCAGGTATCGGCCCGGCAGCGCGGGGAATCCGAGCGCCGCGACTTCGATCGCCTCGGCCTGGCCGGCGCCGAACGCGATCGTCTCACGCAGGCGCTGGTGGCGATCGAAACCGGCCTCACCGAGTTGCGCCGCCGCCTCGCCGTGCACCGCGAGCGCACCATGCACCTGCCCGGCTACGGCGACGTCGTCGCGCTGCGACAGCAGGCGTCGGCGCTGGTCGCGCGCATCCTCGCCACCGACGAGCAGTCGATGCAGTCGCTCGCCGACGCCGAGCTGGCGCGCCGCGCCGCCGTCGCCAGCCTCGAGCAGGGCGAGACGACGCTGGCGGCGTATCGCCGCGTGTTGACGCCGACGCTGGCACAGGCGTCGCTCGTCGATCGTCGAGGCTGACGGCGTCAGCGCGACGCCGTCGCCGCCGCCGTCGGGTGGTTCCAGCCGTCCAACCGACGTCCTGGCCGCACCGCGCACAGGAACGACGCCTGCACGGCGAGGCCGGCCCGCGCGTACATCGCGGTGGCGCGCGCGTTGTCGCGCGCGACCAGCAGCGACAGGCGCTGGAAGCCGGCCGCGACCGCCTGGCGCGACACCGCCTCGAGCATCGCCGCACCGAGACCGCCGCCCCGGCCCGACGGGCGCACGGCGATCTGCGCGAGGTGCGCGGTGCCCTCACCGAGATCGGTCACGAGCGCGACGCCATCGAGCCCGCCGCGTTCGGCCGGCACGGCCAGCGACAGCGACGGACGGAACCGCCCGCACCCCTGCCCCATCACGAGGTCGCTGGCGTACTGCCGCCACTCGGCGGTGGTGCCGTGCGGCGCGAACGGCCGGCGCGGATCGGTGCGCGCGTAGGCGGCCTGCAGCACCGCCGCGGTGGTGTCGAGATCGCGCAGATCCCAGGCGCGGCCGGGCGCCGCGCCCCGCGTGCGCTCGCCGAGCGCACGCACGCGGTAGTCGTACGGCACGACGTCGAAGGCGTGCCGTCTGAGGGCGGCCTCGAGCGCCGGCGCCGACGAGTAAACGAAGAGCAGCACCCGTTCGGCGGCGGCGCCTGCCGGCGTGGTGAGCAGCGCGTCGACCAGTGCCTCGGTCGCATCGGGCGACGTGGATTCCAGGGCGCCGCAGTGGACGTCGCCGCCGCGGGCGACGAAGTAGGTCCAGCCGTCGACACGGCCGGTGTCGTCGCGATGCACGAGCCCGTCGAGGCGGCCGCTGGTGCGCGCCCGTTCGACGGCGTCCCACAGATCGCGGGTGTCCCAGCGGAGATCGCGCCGCCAGCGTTCGGCGTCGGCGGCGAAGGCCGGCGCGAGGTCGCCGGGAGCCGCGAGGCTCCAGGGCTCGGTGCGCGGCATCGGCGGTTACTCCACGCGCTCGAGCGGCGGCTGCAGTTTCAGCAGGCCGGCCAGCTCGGTGAGCGGCGGCACGGCCGCCGCGGCCGACTGGTTGGCGGCCCGCACCGCGTCGTAGACCTCGCGGCGGTGCACGAGCACGTCGGCCGGCGCGGTCACGCCGATGCGGACGGCGTCCTTGCCGGTGCGCAGCACGCGCACCTCGATCCCGTCGCCGATGACGATCGCCTCGTCGCGCTTGCGGCTGAAGACGAGCATGACGTCACCGTCCCGGCAGCGGATGCGCCGTGGAGTAGGTCGAGTCGGCGCCGAGGAACTGCAGCGCCACCATCCGCGCGGGATGCACGACGATCGGCGCGCGCAGGTTGGCGGTGGCCCCGGTGTCGTCGATGCGGACCGGCGCCAGCCACAGCAACGGCTCGTCGTCCACGGCGCCGAGACGGCGGCGTTCGGCGGGGCCGAGGGTGACGTGATAGTCGGGATCGACCAGGTGCGGGTCGATCGTGACGAACACCGGCTGCGGCGTGTCGACGCCGTGGAGGCAGGTGAACGGCGCGAGTTCCGGTGCGGCGATGAGCACGTAGCGGCGGCACGCCTCGAAGCCGGGCATCGGCTGCACCATCTGGATCAGGTCCGACGGCGGCACGACGACGCGCCCGGTGACGGTGTCGATCTCGAGCGGGTCGGTCGTCGCGGTCGTCATGACAGGTAGTCCAGCAGCGACTGGCGCGACGCGGTGCCGATGGCGCCGAGCGCGGCCTTGTAGGCGGTGTCGGCGCGGCTCATCTCGGCGATGGCCATCGCCAGATCGGCGTCCTCGTCGGCCGAGACGCGGGCCTTGATGCCGAGGCGCGACGACGAGATCGCGCCCTTGCGATCGTCGATGGCCTGTTCGTCGACGCCGACCGAGGTCTGCGCCCGCGTGGCGCGCTGGAAAGCGCGCGAGATGGCGGCGCTGCCGGTGTTCATGCCCACCTGGTCGCCGGCGCGGACCGCGACGATGAGCGTCTCGAGCTCGTTCAGGATGTTGGTGGCGTCGGTGCCCTGCGCCACCGCCTGGCCGTCGACCGAGACGTCGATGGTCTGGCCGGGGCCGATGTCGACCGACACCGGGTTGGCGTCGCCCTGGTAGGTCCACGAACCGGCCACCTTGGCGTAGGGCGCCGTGGTGGCGGCGCCACCGCCGAACAGGTAGACGCCGCGAACGGTGGTGTTGAGGTCGCCGACGAGCGCGTCGCGGATGCCTTCGAGCGTCTGCGCGGCGGCGTCGCGCTGCGTGGCCGTGGGCACGGAGCCCTGTGCCGAGGTGACGGCGACGAGCGCCTGGCTCAGCTTGTCGACCATGGCGCCGAGCGTCGTGTCGAGCGTGGCCAGCTTGGCGCTGGCCGTGTCGGCCGTACGGTCGTAGGTGTCGAGTCCGGCGATCTCCGCCTTGCCCTCGATCGAGCGCATCATCGCGCCGGGATCGTCGCTGGCCTTCTCGACGCGCTTGCCGCTCATCACCTGCTGGCGCGCGCGGGCCGCCTGGTCGCCGGAGATGGCGAGGTATTCGCTGCCGCCGTAGGCGGTGTTGAAGGTGATGCGCATGGCTACCCCACCAGGCCCATGAGCGTCTGCAGGGCCGAGTCGATCACGGTGAAGTACTTCGCGTTGGCCTCGTAGGCGCGCTGGAACTTCAGCATGCTCGACGCTTCCTCGTCGAGCGACACGCCCGACACCTGGTCGCGGAGCTTGGCCACTTCGGTGGCCGTGTCGCGACTGCTCTGCTGCTGCAGCCGGGCGCCTTCCACGTCGGCGCCGACCGCGTAGGCGATCTGCGCGAACGCCTGCGTGAAACTCGCGGTGCCGCCCGACGACGTGAGCGCATCGCGCAGGGCGGCCATCGTCTTGGCGGCGCCGTTGTCGCCGGGCGCGCCGGTCTGCGAGGCGGCGACCAGATTCGAGTTGGCCATGAGCGCGGGATTCATCGCCAGCGCCGCCGCCGCGCCGGTCACGGCTGCCGGCGGCGTGAAGAACGCCACGCCGGCGTTGCCGTTGAGGTCGGTGCCGGCCTGATGGACCGTGTTGACCTGCTGCGCCACCTGATACGCGAGATCATCGAGCTTGGCGAGATAGCCGGGAATCGCCGTATCGCGCGCGTAGGCCAGCCCGCCGAGCTTGCCGGTGTCGAACTCACTCGTCACCGTCTGGCCGTTGAGCGTGAGCGTCGCGTAACCATTGGCGCCGGTACCGACCTGCACCGCGTACGACTTGCCGCCGATCACGAGCGCGCGGCCCGACGGAATGGACACGTCGACGCCGCCGTCCTTGCGCGCCAGCACGCTCACGGCGGTCAGGGCCGAGAGCTGCTCGATGGCCAGGTTCTGCTGATCGCGCAGGCCCTCGACGTTGCCGGTTCCTGCGGTGGCGATCTGGTCGTTGAGCGTCGCGATCTGCGCCGACAGGACGTTCACGTCGGTGATGCCGGCGCGGATGCCGGTGTCGGCCAGGCGGGCGCTGTTCGAGAGATCACCCGAGAGATCGTTGAACGCGCTGGCGAGCTGGCGGCCCTGCAGCGTGACGGCGTCGCGCGTCGCCGGCGAGGTGGGGTCGGCCGACAGCGCCGACCACGCGTCGAAGAACGCCGAGAGGCGCTGGTCGAGGCCCTTGCCCGGTGCGCCGATCGAGGTCTCGACCAGGCTCAGCGAGGAGAGCACGGCGCCCTCGCGCGACTCGGCGGGAATGGCGCTGCGCATGCGGTTGTCGAGCACGGCGTCGCGCAGCGCGCGCGTCCCCAGCACCTCGACGCCGCCGGCGCCCCACGCCACTTCGGCCATCTGCACCTGACGGCGGGCGTAGCCCGGCGTGTTCAGGTTGGCGATGTTCTTTCCGGTGGCATCGAGGCCGGCGCTCTGGGCTTCCAGCGAGCGGGCCGCCATCGACAGGCTGAGATAGAGTCCCATCACACCCTCGCGAGATCGCGGATGGCCGGCGCCGATGGCGCACCGGCGCCATGGCGGTCGTAGCCGGCGGTGCGGCCGAGCGTGTCGAGCGTGGCGCCCACCACATGACCGAGCGCGCTGCCGATGGCGCGGCACCGCGCCAGCGCCGCCCGGGCGGCCAGGACGTCCTCGCGCAGGCCGGCGCGGGCGTCGTCGGTGATCGGGCCCTGAGGGACGAGGGCGCTCACCGCCGCGCGCAACACCGGCTCGTGATCGAGCACGGCGGTCGGATCGCCCGAGGCGAGCGCCTGGGCGAGCCCTTCGAGCGCCACCCGCAGATCACGGGCCCGGGGGCACGGGTCGGCGGGCGGACGCGCGGTCGACATGGCGTTACTGGTCGAGCAGGCTGTCGATCATCTTGTCGGCGAGCCGGGCGGGGTCGTTGCCGAGCTTCCCGCTCTCGAGCAACGCCTTGCCGCGAGCCACGGCCTCGGGCCGCACCTCGGGGGCGTCGTTGGCCGCCTGCGCGGCGGCCGCGGCCAGCTGGCCCGTGCTCGACAGCTTCACCTGGTCGGCGTGCCGCGGGTCGTGTGTCGACTTGCCGGCCGCGGCGGCCTTCTCGTCGCGCACGGCCTCGGTGCCGATGTTGCGCAGCGTGTCGAGGTTGGCGCGGTTCTGGTCAATCTTCATCGTCGTGTCCCTCCCAGGCCGGGCCCCACGCCCGCTGGTCGTTCCTCCACCGAATCGGCAACGCGGGCGTCGGCATTAGTCCGAGGACGGTATTTCGTCCGACTTTCCGACACCCGTGTCGACCGCTCGGCCGGCCCAGCCTGCGCCGAGACGGGCGACATCGACCGGCTGGCCGAATTCCCGTGCCTCGACGTGCAGATGTGCGCCCGTGGCGCGTCCGCTGTTCCCTGACCGTGCAATCCGCTGACCAGCCGCCACGGCGTCGCCCGGCTGCACGTCGATCGACGACAGGTGCGCGTACAGCGTCTCACGGCCGCCGCCGTGATCGACGGTGACGGTGAGCCCGTAGCCCGGCCGTTCCCCGGCCGAGGCGACGACACCCGGGCCCAGCGCCTTCACGTCCGACCCGTAGGCCAGGGCCAGATCGACGCCACGGTGGAACTTCGCCTCGCCGGTGAAGGGGTCGGACCGCCACCCGAAACGCGACGTCGTGGGGACGCCGGCGGCGACGATGTCGGTGGCCCGGTCGCCGGGCGCGGCGGGAGCGAACGGGACCGTGCCGCGGACTGCCGCCGGACCGCCCGGCAGCGGCAACACCGTCGGCGTCATGGCGGCGGGGTCGATGTCGGCGGTCGAGCCGTCGCGCTGCATCAACGACTCGGCCAGCAGCTGGCGCAGCCCGAGGCCGCCGCCGCGGCTCAGCGCCTGGCCGAACTCGCCCTGCATCATGTCGGTCATCGTCGACCCGCCGAGCCCGAAGCTTTCGGCGTCGGGGTCGTCCTCGGCCTTCACGTCGCGCAGCATCTCGGTCAGCAGCATGCCCTCGAACTGCTGCACGAGCGCCAGCACCTGCATCCGCTCGGCCTTCTTCTCGGGCGAGAGGCCGTCGGTGTTCGCGAGTGGCGAGGTGTCGAAGAGCGTGGTTTTCATCGCGATGTCCGCTGAGCAGAGTGCCGGCGGCTGGCCCCCAGCCCCTAGATGATCACGATCTCCGCGCTCAGCGCCCCGGCCGCCTTCAGCGCCTGCATGATGGCGATGATGTCGCGCGGCGTCGCACCGAGCGCGTTCAGGGCGCGCACGACGCTGTCGAGCGTGGTGCCTTCCTCGAGCGAGACGAGGCGGGCCGTGCCCTCGCGCACGTCGACCTGCTGGTTGGGCACGACCACGGTGTCGCCGGTGCGCGCCAGGGCGTTCGGCTGCGACACCTCGAACTTCGTGCTGATCTTCACCGAGAGGTTGCCGTGCGCCACGGCCGCCGCGGCGATGCGCACGTTGGCGCCGACGACGATGGTGCCCGACCGTTCGTTGATCACGACACGGGCCGGCGTGTCGGCCGTGACGGTGAGCGCCTCCAGGCGGGCCATCAGCTCGGGCAACGACGCCTTGTACTGCGAGGGCACGGCGACGACCACGGTGCCGGGATCCAGCACCTTCGCGCTGCCCTCGCCGAGGTCGCCGTTGATCGAGGCGGCGACGCGGGTCGCCGTGGCGAAATCGGGATCGTGCAGCGACAGCGGCAGCACGTCGGTCACCGGCATGGCGATGCCACTGGCCTGCTGCACGAGCCCGCCGTTGGGCACGCGACCCACGGTGAGATGGTTCACCTGCACCGAGTTGCCGCCCGATCCGCCGCCGAAGCCGCCGATCGAGAGCGGGCCCTGCGCCAGCGCGTAGACCTGGCCGTTCGGTCCGCGCAGCGCCGTCGCCAACAGCGTGCCGCCCTGCAGGCTGCGGGCGTCGCCGATCGACGACGCCGTCACGTCGAGCCGCACGCCGGGACGTGCGTACACCGGCAGGTTGGCGGTGACGAGCACGGCGGCGATGTTCTCGACCTTCACCTCGCCGGGCCGTACCGAGACGCCCATCTGCTGGAGGATGTTGGCCAGCGACTGCGTCGAGAAGATCGTCTGCCGGCGGTCGCCGGTCTTGTTCAGGCCGACGATGAGGCCGTAGCCCATGAGCGGCAGCGACTCGGGGCCCTGCAGCGAGACGACGTCCTTGAGGCGGGCCGTCGTGTCGGCGAAGGCGGGCGCCCCCGCCGTGGCCACCGAGAGCAGCACGGCGAGAGCGGCGGAGCGGAACGCGAGGGTGCGGACCATGACTAGAACACCTTGTTGAGGAGACGCACCAGCCAGCCGGGCGACATCGAGCCCTTGGTGAGGCCGCGCCCGAAGTAGCGGATGCTGAGCTGTCCGAGGTTGCTCGACGACACGACGTTGCCGGCGCCGATGTCGACGACGCGGGCCACGCCGGTGAGCACGACGATCTGCCGATCGCCATTGATCTCGATCTCGCGGATGCCCTCGACGAGCAGGTCGCCGTTGGGCAGCACCTCGGCGACGCGCGCCGACAGCGTCGCCGTGAGGACACTGGCGCGATTGGTCGAGCCCGACCCCTTGAAGTCGGTGGCGCTCTTGGTGCTCGCCAGGTCGCCGAGGCCGACGCCGGCCGGGATCTTGTTCTGCAGGCCGAGCAGCGTCGAGATGCCGGCGCCGGTCGACGTGGTCTTGCCGATCGCGGCATCCGACGAACCGCTGGCGGTGATGTTCTCCTCGACGCGCACCGTGACGATGTCGTTCACGCGGCGGGCTCGCAGGTCGAGCGACAAGCCCTGCATCCAGGCGTTCGGATCGGCTGCCGGCAGCGCCCGCGCCGCCTCGAGGTAACGCGCGAGCGCCTTGTCCTGCGAGTCGGGCGCCTGCGTCGCGGCGGCGTCGCCCTTCTTCGCGGCGGCTGGCGCCGCTGGCGTCTGCGCGACCGCGGCCACGGGCGCGAGGAACAGCAGGCCGAGGCCCAGGGCGAGCGACGCCCGATCGGGCGAGCGTTTAGCGGTCATGACGAATCTCCACTTCGGCGCGGCCCGTGACCCGCGCCCGCATGGTGCGGCGGCTCTCGGGATGCATCACGCGCACCTCGCTGCCCACGGCACCCGAATCCACGGCGACCAGCGCCGCCCGTACTTCCACCTGGCCCTCACGCACCACGGCCGACACGTCGCGGCCGGCGACCACCGCGGCCGAGGCCGTCACGACGCGCGGGGTCAGACAGGCGTCGGCCGCCAGGTCCTGCAGCGCGCGCGCGTCGTCGAGCCACTCGGCCGATGGCAGCGCCTTCAGCGGGCCAACCGGCAGCGCGTGCCGTGCCATGACGAGATCGTTCGCCGTGAGATGCGCGCCTCGCGGCACCGCGCGCGACGCGTGCAGGTGCGTGGCCGTGACGCGCAGCCGCACCACGACGCGGCCGATCGGCGCGATCGTGGTCGCGCCCTCCTGCACGACGAGCCCCCGCAGCACGAGCGCGACCGGACCGCCGATGGTCGCGCCCGCCTGCACCACCGCGTCGGTCACCTCGCCGGCCGGGGCGCTGAAGGCCTCGACCGCGGTGATGACCACCTCCGCGTCGGCGCCGACACGCGCACGCACGGCCGCCGTGACCGCCGCATCGACGGCGGGGGGCAGCGTGGCGACGCCGGAGGGCGCCGCGGCGAGCGCGAACAGGAGCGTCAGCGTGGTCATGGCGTCACCGGACGATGTTGTTCACCTGCGCCAGCATCTCGTCGGCGGCCTTGATCACCTTCGAGCTGGCTTCGTAGGCGCGCTGGCCGAGGATCATGTTCACCATCTCCTCCACCACGCTCACGTTCGAGTCTTCGAGGTAGCCCTGCGTAAGATTGCCGCGCTGCTCGGTGCCGGCCGGGCCGGTCTGCGGCTCACCCGAGGCGCTCGTCACCTGGAACAGGTTGCCGCCGAGCGGCGTGAGGCCGGCCGGGTTCTGGAACGTCGCCAGCTCGATCACGCCGAGCTGCTGCGCGGCGCTCTGGCCGGGAATCGTCGCCGAGACGACGCCGTCGCGCGTGATGGTCACCGACGTGGCGTTCTCCGGAATCGAGATCTGCGGCTGCAGCGCATAGCCGTCGGCCGTCACGACCAGGCCCTGCGCGTCGCGGTGGAACGCGCCGGCGCGGGTGAAGGACGTGGTGCCATCCGGCATGCTGATCTGGAAGAAGCCGTCGCCCTGGATCGCGATGTCGAGCTGGCTGCCGGTGCTGCGGAAGCTGCCATTGGTGAAGTCGCGCGACGTGGCGACGACGCGGGTGCCGAGGCCCACTTCGAGGCCGGTCGGCGCTTCGCCGGTGGCCGTCGCGGCGCCGGGCACGCGGGTGTGCTGGTAGAACAGGTCCTCGAACTCGACGTGGCTCTTCTTGTAGCCCGCCGTGTTCACGTTGGCGAGGTTGTGCGCGACGTTGTCGATGCTCGTCTGCTGGGCGTTCATGCCGCTGGCGGCGGTGTACAGGGCGCGAATCATGGCGATGGCCTCAGATGCTCAAGAATTGCTAGCGTCTGCCGAATGTGTCGATAGCCCGGCCATCGACGTCGTTCATGAGGACGGACACGGCTTTCTGCAAAGCCTGGAAACTGCGGTTCACCGACGTCAGCTCGACCACGCGGTCGACGACCGAGACGTTCGACTGCTCGAGCGACCCGGTGCGGATGGTCGGCATGGCCACGGGCGTCGGCGTGTCGCCGGCGCGCAGCAGCGCGCCGCTCTCGCGCACGAGACCACCCGGGTTCTGGAACTCGACCACGGCGATCTTCCCGGCGGCGACGCCGTCGCTCATCACGGTGCCGTCGTCGTCGATCGTGAGGCGGCCGGTGCCCACGGTGATCGGCCCGTCGACGCCCTTCACCACGGCGCCGTCGGCGGTGATGAGCGAGCCGTCGGCCGCGCGCGACAGGTGGCCGTTGCGCGTGTAGCGCGGGCCGGCCGGCGTGTCGACGGCGATGAAGCCGGGGCCTTCGATGGCGATGTCGAGCCCGCGTCCGGTCGGCTGGATGGCGCCGGGCCGGGCGTCGAGCTTGCGCTCGCCGAGCGAGGCGTCGATGGCCGACTCGAGGGCGTTGTCGAACGCCGGCCGCGGCACGTCGCGGTGTCCGGTCCGCTCGGCCTTGTAGCCGGCGGTGCCGACGTTGGCCAGATCGGACGCCAGCCGATCGAGCTCGTCGAGCCGCGTACGCATGCCGCTCAGTGCGACGTAGTGGCCGCCGGCCATGTCTCATCTCCTTGGTCGTCGCGATCGGCCGCCAGATCCAGCAGCAGATCGAATCCCACGCCCGCGCCGTGCAGGCGCGCCCACACGTACTCGCCCCAGCGGGCGTCGCGCACCCGCGCCTCGCCGGCCGCCATCACCACCTGCGCCAGGCGCCGCGCCGCCTCCTCGAGATCGCGCTCGCGCGCGAAGCCGTACGAGAAGTCGTCCTGGCCCAGCCGCCGCACCGTGCGTGCCCCGTAGTGCTCGAGCAGCGCCACCCAGTGGTCGTCGTCGACGAGGAACGGCTCGGGCGTCCAGCCGGTCTGGTTGCGGAAGATCGTCAGCTCGGCGCGTGGCACCGGCGCCGGACAGGCGACGCGGATACGGTCGCCGGCCGGGGGGCCGATTGGAATCAGCCGCAGCGCCTGGATGGCGTCGAGACTCAGGCCACCGGGCGCGTCGTGCACGCGCGACAGGTCGACGGTGAGCAGGTAGCTGACGCCAGCCTGATCGGCGAGCGCCCGCAGCAGCGCCTGCGGGTCCACGGCGCCCATCTCGCGCAGTTCCTCACCCAGCCGGCGGCCGCTCTCGGCCTGCGCCTGCAGGGCGCGATCGATCTGCTCGGGCGTCGACGCGCGGTGGTGCTTCAGCAGCGCGCCGAGGCGCACGTTCGGCAGACGCGGGCGCTGCACCACCGACGGCGGCGCCGCGTACAGCCGCGACCGCAGCACGCCCTCGACACAGTCCTGCGAGCAGTACCACGCGCCGTCGAGCGTCGCGCCGGCCGGCGCGCGCATGCGCCACCAGCGCGAGCCGCCCCGGCAGCGCTCAGACGCGCACGACGGCATGACGTCCTCCACGCGCCCGGGTCTTGCGACCGAGCGTGTGCATCCACTGTTCGAGATCGTCGAGCACGCCCGGCGCCTCCGATTCGACCGGCACGGCGACGGGCTCGGGCGCCGGCGGCGTGGCGGCCTCGAGGCCGAGGTGCAGCCGCACCTCGCTCTCGGAGACGCCTTCGGCGATGGCGATGTCCTCGACCGAGAGGCCCTTCTTCAGCGACGCGGCGATACGGCGCGTGGTGGCGCGGCGCGTGCTGACGGCCGGCGTGGGCTTCGCGCCCAGGCGCTCGAGCTCCGAGGCCACGTTCACGAACCCTTCTTCCATCGTGTCGGTCAGCAGCGCGAGGGCCGAGGTGAGCTGCGCCACGCGGTCGGTGGCCTCGGCCGTGGCGCGTGTCGACCGTGCGAGCTTCCACAGCAGCACGAGCTGCACGAGGCCCAGCAGGGCGAGGCCGGCGAGGGCGGCGGTCATCGGGGTCATAGCTCCATCGCTCTCAGTCGGTCGGCCGGGCTCACGAGGCTCGTGATCCGCACGCCGTAGTTGCCCTGCACCACCACCACTTCGCCTTCGGCCACCACCTGCGACCCGATCAGCAGCTGCACCGGGGCGTCGGGCGAGCGGCCCATGTCGACCATCGATCCGGGCCCGAGCTGCGACAGCGAGCGCAGGCTCATCTCGGTGCGCGCGAAGCGCACGACGAGCGGCAGGTCGATGTCGAGGAGCGCGGCGAGGTTGCCCGGATACTCCGTGGAGGCCGCGGCCACGGGCACCGGCAGCATCGAGGTGGGGCTGGCCGCCGCCGTGCCCTTCCTGGCGACGCTGCCCACCACCGTGAGCACCGCCACCACCGTGTCGCCGTCCTTCAGGGCGATGCCGGAGCCGCCGGGCGGAATCTGGCCCTGCTGCGGCATGCCGCTCACCAGCGTGAGCCCTTCGTAGCCGTCCTTCAGCGACGTCGACGACGCGGCCTGCGAGAACAGCTCCCGCAGCATGTCGGCGGCGATGTTCGGCTCGGGCGCTTCGTCGATGCCCATCATCGCCCGGGCGATGCCGCTGACGCCGGCCTCGTCGATCCACACGGTCAGGCGCCCTTCGAGCACGCCCGACGCGACCACCTCCACGCCCCAGCCCGTTCCCGTCGACGCCGGCACGTCGGCCGGGGTCAGTACCTGGCCGACGACGGCCTCGACCGCGGCGCGGAACTCGCCGGCGAGCGCCGCGCGCAGCCCTTCGAGGGTCAGCAGGTCCGCCATGTCACGCCTCCGCCACACCGGCGCCATCGCACCGGTGCACCACGCGCACGGCCGCGCGGCCGTTGTCGACCATCGGCTGCCCGCGGAACTTCAACGTCTTCCCCACCCGCATGTCGAGGGGCCGGTGCACCGGGAGACCGAGCGACAGCACGTCGCCGGTGCGCAGTTCGACGAGCTCGCGGGTGGTGCAGCGCGTCTCGAGCAGCGCGCTCAGCGGCATCGGCACGCGCGACAGGTTCTCGGTGAGCCACACGCGCTCGCGATCCGTGGGCTCGCGACGGTGCCGGTCGAGGGCGCCGGCGAAGTGGGTGTCGGTCTTCTCGACGATGCTGGCCGGCAGGCACAGGTTCAACATGCCCTGCGCTTCGCCGATCTTCAGGTCGAACACCAGCATGACGACGGTGTCGTTGGGCGAGGCCACCTGCAGCATCTGCGGCCGCGTTTCACGGGCACGGATGGCGAAGCTCAGATCGACCACCGGCCGCCATGTCTCGGTGAGCGAGTCGAGCAGGATCTTGACCACCGAGTCGATCACGTTCTGCTCGATGTCGGTGAGCGCGCGTTCGACCGCCCCGCTCTTGCCCTCGCCGCCGAGCATGCGCTCGACCATCGCGAAGGCCACGGCCGGGTTGATCTCGAGGCCGGCCAGATCGTCGAACGGCTGCATCGAGATGGCGTAGAACGCCGTCGGGTCCGAGAGCGACATCAGGAACTCGGAGTAGGCGAACTGCTCGACCGAGACCAGCGAGAGATCCGTCATCGAGCGCAGATAGGCGGCCAGCGACTGCGACACGTTGCGCGCGAAGCGCTCGTGCAGGAAGTGCAGCGCGTGGATCTGCTCCTTCGAGATGCGATCGGGACGGCGGAAGTTGTAGCGGATGAAATTGGCGGCCGGGCCGGGCTCGTCGGCGCGGTCGGCGGCACGGTCGGCGCTGAGCGGCGCCGACAGCAATGCATCGATTTCGTCCTGCGAGAGAATCTTGCTCACGGGATTACGCCGCGTCCTTCCTGGTCATGCGGGTGGCCAGCGCCGACCGCAGGCGCGCGATCGCCTGGCTGCGCAGCTGCGACACCCGCGACTCGCCGACGCCGATCACCTGGCCGATTTCCGCCAGCGTGAGTTCCTCTTCGTAATAGAGCGCGAGGATGTGGCGCTCGCGATCGGGCAGGTCGGTGATGGCCTGGGCCAGCAGCCGGCGCATCTCCTCGCGCTCGAGTCGCGCGTGCGGCCCTTCCGACGGCTCGATCTCGACGTCGAGCGCGGTGCGGCCGTCCTCGCCCGCCGACGACTGGCGGATCGAGGCCAGCTCGGCCACCTTGAGGCGGTCGAGCATCTTCTCGTATTCGGGCTCGGAGACGTCGAGGGCGCGGGCGATGTCGGCCGACTCGGGTTCGCGCCCGAGCTCGAAGCGCAGGTTGGCGATCGCGGCGTCGACGTCGCGGCGCAGCTTGCGGACGGCGCGTGGCGCCCAGTCGAGGCCGCGCAGCGAGTCGAGCATGGCGCCGTGGATGCGGCGGCGCGCGAAGGCGCTGAACGGCACGCCGAGCGACGGCCGGAAGCGGCCGGCAGCGTCGATCAGGCCGAGCACGCCGACGCTGACGAGTTCCGACACCTCGACCTGCGGCGGCAGGCGGTTGGCGAGCCGGCTCGCCATCGCCTTCACCAGGCCGACGTGTTCCATCACCAGTTGATCGCGAACGGCGGTGTCCGCCTCGCCCGCCATGGTCTGCATGCGCATCGCCCCTGCTCCCGAATCCGCTGACGGCGTCGCCATCACGCCGCCCCCGTGTGCGCCGACAGTTCGTCGCCGAGCATCGCCGCGGCCAGCACGGCCGGCGTCGCCCGCGCGAGGTCTTCGGGCACGCGCTGGCCCGTGGTCACGTACGAGATGGGCAGCCCGGTCGTGAGCAGCCATCCGAAGAGTTCCGACGGCGCCTCGGCCTCGTCCAGGCGCGACACGATCACGCGGTCGGGCTTCGCATCGGCGAACTGCGTCAGCATCCGCTTCGCCGTGCGCAGCGAGGTGTCGGCGGGAATCACCAGATGCGTGCGGACGTCGCTGCGGCCACCGAGCATGCGGCGCACGTCGCGCACGTCGTCGTCCTTCGGCGAGCGGCCGGCGGTGTCGACGAGCAGCGTCTGCCGGCTGGCGGCCAGCGCCTGCTGCATGTCGTCGGCGGTGCGGGCGATGCGGAAGGGCGTGCCGATGATGGCGGCCAGCGTGCGCAGCTGCTCGACGGCGCCGGCCCGATAGGCGTCGGCGGCGACGATGCCGACGGTGCGCTTGCGGCGCGCCCGTTCCTGCGCGGCGATCTTGGCGATGGTGGTCGTCTTGCCGACGCCGGGCGGGCCGACGAAGACCTCGACGCGGGCGAACGCCTCGTCGCCGGCGGCGTGCGGCGTGAGATACATGGCCAGCGCCTGGCCAACGCCTTCGGCCGTCAGCGCGCGCTGCTTCTTCGCCGGCACACTGGCGCCGACCGCGTCGGCCAGCTCGGCCGCAATGCCGGCAGCCATCAACCTCGCGGCGAGACTGCCGATTGATCCGACAGCGGCGGGAGCGGGCGCCGTGATGGGCGACGGCACCGACACGAGCGGGCTGACATCGTCGATGGTGTCGGCCGACCGACGCTCGGATCCGGTGAGCCGTCCCTCGTCCTCGGGCTGCCAGCCGTCGGGGGCCTGGGCCGTCACGCACACCTCGCGCTGCCCCACCCAGCCGCGCCAGCCGCGCGCGCTCACGAGCTCGCTCGAGAGCACCAGGGCGCTCGGGCCGAACTCGTCCCGAATCGCCTGAAACGCCTCGCGCACCGTAGGTTGGCGGAATTCCTTGACCTGCATATCAGTCCAGCACCGCAATGGACGCCACGTGCACCTGCGGTGGCACCTCGTTGTGTGAGAGCACCCCGAGGTGCGGCAGCACCCTGGCGAACAGCCGCCAGATGTGCGGGCGCAGCGTCGGTGTGCACAAGAGCACAGGCTGTGCCACCGCCCCGGCGAACACCTCGCCGATGCGGCTGGCGAGCCGCTGGGCCTGGTTCGGGTCGATGGCCAGCACGGCGCCCTGCTCGGTCTTGACGATCGAGGAGACCAGGCGCTCCTCGAGTTCCGGCGACAGCGAGATGGCCGGCAGCTCGTCGCGCTCGGTCTGATACGGCCGGCAGATCGAGCGGCCGATCGCCGCGCGCACCGCCTCGGCCACGGCCTCGGCGTCCTTGGCGCCCGGCGCCGCATCGGCGATGGCTTCGAGGATCGTGGTCAGGTCGCGAATCGAGACGCGCTCGCGCAGGAGCTGGCGCAGCACGCGCTGCACGTCGCCAATCGACGCAATCTTGGGCACCAGCTCCTCGACCAGCTTCGGCGACGACTGGGCGACGCGGTCGACCAGGTCCTTGGTCTGCTGGCGCGTCAGCAGGTCGGGCAGGAACGTCCGGATGATCTCCGAGAGGTGCGTGGAGAGCGCGGTCGTCGGGTCGACCACCGTGAAGCCGGCCGCGGACGCGCGATCGCGCTGGTCGACGCCCACCCAGATCGCCGGCAGGCCGAACGCCGGTTCCTTCGTGTGCACGCCCTCGAGACCACCGCCGGCGGTGCCGGGGTTGATGGCCAGCAGGCGGTCGGCGTAGAGCTCGCCGCGTGCCACTTCGACGCCCTTCACGAGGATGGTGTACTGCCGCGGGCCGAGCTGCAGGTTGTCGGCGACGTGCACCGCCGGCACCACGACTCCGGTCTCAGTGGCGATCTGCCGGCGCACCGAGCGGATGCGCGCCAGCAGCGTGCCGCCCTGCGCCTCGTCGACGAGCGACACCAGCGCGTAGCCCACTTCGATGCCCAGCGGGTCGACGGTGACGTTGGCCTCGATGGCGTCGGGCGCGGCGGCCGGCGCATCGGCCGGCGGGGGCGGCGCGCTCGCCGCCTGCTTCGTCAGATAGGCGGCGCCGCCGAGCACCGCCGCCACCGCCACGAACGACAGCTTCGGCAGGCCGGGAATCGCGGCCAGGGCGATGAGCGCGGTCGCCGCGGCGGCCAGCGGACGCCAGCGCGCCAGCAGCTGATCGGCGACGTCGTCGCCGAGGTGCGATTCCGAGGCCGCGCGGGTCGTGATCAGGCCGCCCGACATCGACACGAGCAGCGACGGGATGGCGGTGACGAGGCCCTCGCCGATGGTCAGGATGGTGTAGGTCTTGGCGGCGGTGGCGAGGTCCACGCCGTGCTGCAGCACGCCGATGATGAGACCGGCGGCGATGTTCACGCCGGTGATGAGCACGGCGGCGAGGGCGTCGCGCTGGGTGAAGCGGATGGCGCCGTCCATGGCGCCGTAGAAGTCGGCCTCGCGGCGGACCCGGTCGCGCCTGGTGCGCGCCTCGGCCTCGTCGATGGCGCCGGCGTTGAGGTCGGCGTCGATGGCCATCTGGCGGCCGGGCATCGCATCGAGGGTGAACCGCGCGGTCACTTCCGAGATGCGCACCGCGCCGTGGTTGATGACGATGAACTGGATCGCGATGAGCACGAGGAAGACGACGATGCCCACCACGTAGTTGCCGCCGACCACGAACTGGCCGAAGGCCATGATCACGTGCCCCGCCGACTCGACGCCCTCGTGCCCGTGCATCAGGATCAGCCGCGTGGCGGCGACGTTCAGCGCCAGGCGCAGCAACGTGAGCAACAGCAGCAGCGACGGGAACACCGAGAACTCGACCGGGTTCTTCACGTAGACCACGGTGAGCAGCAGCACCACCGCCAGGCCGATGTCGACCGAGAGCAGCAGGTCGAGCAGCAGCGGCGGCAGCGGCACCACCATCAGCAGCACGACGGCGAGCAGCGACAGCGGCACCAGGAGGTGCGAGGGGTTGCGGGTTCCCTTGATGGTGGCCATGGCGGACTAGAAGACGAGCTGGCGGATGCGCACGAGGTAGGCGAGCACCTCGGCCACTGCGCCGAAGAGCTCGGCGGGGATGACGTCGCCCACCTCGGTGCCCTTGAAGAGGGCCTGGGCGAGCGGCTTGTTCTCGACGATGGGCACGCCGTGTTCGCGGGCGAGCTCGCGGATCTTCGCGGCGACGTGATCGGCGCCCTTGGCGACGACCACCGGCGCCATCATGGCGCCGCGCTGGTACTGCAGGGCCACCGCGAAGTGGGTCGGGTTGGTGACGACGACCGTGGCGTCCTTCACCGCGGCGAGCATGCGCTTGCGCGTCATCTCGCGCTGGATGCGGCGCACGCGGGCCTTGATCTCGGGGTTGCCGTCGCTGGCCTTGGCCTCGTCGCGCAACTCCTGCTTCGACATCCTCAGCGACTGGAGGTAGTGCCACCACTGCCAGCCCATGTCGGCACCGGCCAGCAGGAAGAGCGCCAGGCCGCCGCGCATCAGCAGCCGCCAGATCCAGTCCCACGCCGCGACGGCCGCCGCGCCCGGCGACATCCAGGCGAGACGCGGCGTGTCGGCGAGGGCGCCCTCGCCGAGCGACCACATCGTGGCCGAGACGATGGCGACGGCGATCGTCGACTTCAGCACGGTGATGCCGGCCTGCGACGGCGCGAAGCGCGCGAAGCCGGTGGCCGGGCTGAGCCGCGACAGATCCGGCGTGAGCTTCTCGGGCGCGAACACCCAGCCGCTCTGCAGCAGGTTGCCGGCGAGCCCGGTGACCGCCGCCACCGCCATCACCGGCGCGACCACCAGCGCCAGCACGATGCCGTCGTGACGGGCGAGAATCGCCAGCGACTCGGGCGTCAGTGCGACATGCGCGCGATCGCCCACCTGGCGCAGGCCGTCGGCGAGGTAGGTCTGCAGGCGGGCGACACCGTCGCCGCCCGTGCGCGCCAGCGCCGTGGTCACCGTCAGCAGCGACACCGCCGCCACGAGGTCGGCGCTGCGCGGGACGTTGCCCTTCTCGCGGGCATCCTTCAGCCGTTTCGCTGAGGGTTTCTCGGTTTTCTCTCCGGCGCTCGCCTCGGCCATGGCGGAATCACCGGAACGCGCCGAGCGCGCGCAGCAGCAGGTCGCCGAGGCCGGCGGTGGCGCCTCGGATGATCGGCGGAACGAACGGGATCATCGCCGCCATCGCCATCAGGCCGACGGCGAGACGCAGCGGCG
The DNA here is from genome assembly GCA_046331325.1 of Vicinamibacterales bacterium. Lineage (GTDB taxonomy): Bacteria > Acidobacteriota > Vicinamibacteria > Vicinamibacterales > UBA2999 > CADEFD01. The sequence continues at coordinate 202,021 of JAXLRB010000003.1, forward strand.
GAGCCACGGCCATCAGGTTCAGCGTGGGCGCCACGCGCGCCATCAGCGCGGTGCCGACTTCCACGAGCAGCATCACGACGATGATCGGAGCCGCCAGGCGTACCCCCAGCTCGAACACCACGCCGAGCATCTGCACCACCGTCGCGCCCATCGACGGTCCGACGCCGCCGATGCCGATCGGCAGCCGCTCGTACGAGCGGGCCAGCGTCCGCAGCAGCATGTGGTGGCCGTTCATGCCGAGGAACGTCATCAGCGCCAGGTTGCTGTAGAGCGCGGCGACGAGGTTGTTGCGCACGCCGCCCTGCGGGTCCACGACCGAGCCGTACGACAGCGTGAGCTGGCTGCCGGTGAGGTGGCCGCCCAGCTCGGCGCCGGCCAGCACCGCGCGCAGCGCCAGCGCCATCAGCAGGCCGATCGCCATCTCGCGGATGACGACCACACCCAGGCCCGGCATCGACTGGAAGGCCTGCGGCGGCACGGTCGGCACCATCAGGATGGCGACCACCACGGTCAGACCGAGACGCACCGGCATCGGCGCGAACACGCCGCCGAACGCGGGCGCGCCGGCGATGAGGGCGCCGGGCCGCGCCAGCAGGATGCCGAGCTGCGCCATCACCGAGAATTCGTTCACCGCACGAGCTCCGGCAGGCGCTGGATGAGGTGCGTCGAGAAGGCGGACACGACGCGGAGCATCCACGGGAACGTCACCGCGAAGGCGACGAAGATCGCGGCGGCGCGCGGGATGAACGCCAGCACGTTGTCCTGGATCGACGTGACCGTCTGGAACACGCTGACGAGCACGCCGGCCACGAGGCCCGCGGCCAGCATCGGCGCGGTGACGATGACGGCGGTTTCGATGGCCTGGCGGACGATGCCGACAACGAGGGCTTCTGACATGGGCTGGGGCTACATGAAGCTCTTCACGAGCGAGCCGACGAGCAGGTGCCAGCCGTCGATCAGCACGAAGAGCAGGATCTTGAACGGCAGCGAGATCATCGCCGGCGGCAGCTGCAGCATGCCCATCGAGAGCAGCGTCGTCGAGACGACGAGGTCGATGAGCAGGAACGGCACGAACAGGAAGAAGCCCATCTGGAAGCCGGTTTTCAGCTCCGAGATGGCGAACGCCGGCACCACGACGCGCATCGGCAGGTCGGCGGGCGTCGACGGCCGCGGCACCTTGCCGAGCTCGACGAACAGCGCCAGGTCGGCCTCGCGCGTCTGCTTCAGCATGAACTCGCGCAGTGGCGGCGCGCCTCGCGTCAGCGCTTCGGTGACGTCGATCTGGCCGGCCATCGCCGGCGCGATGGCGTCGGCCTGGATGCGCTCGCCCACCGGCGCCATGATGAAGAACGTGAGGAAGAGCGTGAGGCCGACCAGCATCTGGTTCGAGGGCATCTCCTGCGTGCCCAGCGCCTGCCTCAAGAAATGGAAGACGATGGCGATTCTCGTGAAGGACGTCATGATCACGAGGGCCGCGGGAACGAACGACAGCAGCGTCAGGAAGAGGACGATCTGCAGTGGCGCGGAGACCGCGCCGACGCCGTTCACCTGGAGATCCAGCTGGTTCATGCGCTCACGCCCGCGACGGCGGCTGCGTCGCAGCCACGGTCTGTTCGAGCGTCTCCTGGAAGCCGGCGTGCAGCTCGGTGACGAGCGACACGCCGCCGGGCGATACGCCCACGAGCAGGCGGCGGCCTTCGACCGCCACGATCACGAGTGAGCGCTTGTCGCCGAGCGACAGCGCCGATTCCACGCTGAGGACCTGACGGCCGCGACGGCCGTCCGCCGCCCTGCGCAGCAGCCACACGGTGGCGGCGAGCAGCAGGCCGACGGCGGCGAGCGCCAGGAACGACCGCAGGCCGAGCGTGCCGAGCGACGCCGGATCCGGCGCCTGGTCGACCGCCTGCGTCAGAGCGACGAGCGGCGTCATTCCCAGCCCACTCCGGTGGGGATGGTGATCCGGGTCACGCGTACCGTGGCATTGTCGTCCACCACGGCCACCTCGCCCTGGGCCACCGACACGCCGTGCACGCGCAGGTCGAAGTCGGCGCCGGCCGTCTGGCCGAGCCGGATCATCGAGTGCTTGCCGAGCGCGAGGCAGTCACGCACGGTCATGCGCGTCGTGCCGATCACGAAGTCGACGTGGCACTGCACGTCGAGCATCGGCGCGAACGGCAGCGCCGCCAGCGCCTCAGAACTGGACGACGAAGTCGGAGAAGAGGACATCCACCACCTCGATTTCGTGCAGCGCTTCGGCCACCTTCTCGGCGATCGCCTGACGCAGCGCGACCTTGCCCTGGGGGGTGACGAGGGTGTCGGCGAACTGCATGCCGAGCAGCTCGAGGATGATGGCGCGCGCCTGCATCTTCAGCACCGGCGACTCGGTCATCTCGAGCGCCTGCGGCGCGTCCTTCACGACCAGCTGCACGGTGACGCGCACGAAGCGCCGGCCGCCCTCGTCGGCGAGGTTGGCGACGAACGGATCGAACGAGACCAGCCCGCGATCCTTCGGCGACACTTCCTTCTCGTCGTGCTTGGCGGGCGCCTCTTCCCCGCCTTCGGCCGCGGCCTTCGCCGCCGCCTGCATCTTGTAGTAGTAGCCGCCGCCACCGGCCAGCGCCAGGACGACGCCGCCGATGATGAACATCTTGTTCTTGCCGCCGCCCTTCTTGGCGGCGGCATCGCCGGCCGGCGCCGCTGCCGGGGCGCTCACTGACCCACCGGGAGCCACTGCCAGGCCACGCCGCCTCCGGGATACGCGCCCTGGATCACGTCAATCGACCCGAAGCCGTCGCCGAAATCGATCTTGTCGTGGTCGGTCTGCTTCGCGTTGATGCCCTGGGCGCGCAGCCGATCGACCACCGCGGGAATGCTCTCCGGCATCGGCGGGTAGTCCTGAAAGATGCGGGCGGCCATGTACTTCGAGGTGCCGGCGCCGGCCATCGTCGGGTTGTCGAGCTTCGCGAAGTCGAAGCCGGCGAGCCGCGAGCGGTAGGCGCCGGTCTTCACCGGATCCGGGTCCTTGCCGACGGCGAGCGCCGTGCTCGACACGCCGGTGCCGCTGAGCAGGCCATTCAGGAACGATCCGAACTCGGCCTTGTTGAGCTGGCCGTCCTTGTTGCCGTCGTACTTGCCCATCAGCTTGGTGATGAGCTGCGCGACGGGGTCGGTGCCGGTGGTCGTGGTCGTGTTCGTGGTCATGACGGGTCCTCTACTCGGTGCTCAGTTCGAAGGTGGCGCCGTCGCCGTCGGCGCGCGCGCGGCGCGGTTTCGGACGTGGCGACTCGGGCTGGGGCTGACGTCCACGCGACCGCCGGTCGCCCTGCTGGCCGGACGGCGTCTCGGGTTCGGCGATGACGACCTTGTCGAGCTTCAGGCCGTGCTCGACCAGCGCGTCGCGCAGCGAGGCGGTCTGCGTCTCGAGCATGCGCCGCACTTCGGGGGTGTCGGCGTGCAGGGTGGCGGTCACGACGCCCTGCTCCACCTTGATGTTGGCGACCACCTCGCCGAGGTACTCGGGCTTGAGCTGCACGCGCGCTTCCTGCGTGGCGCCGGTCCACTGCAGCTTCATCGACTTCACGATCTGCATCTGCACGTGGTCGGCGGTGGCGGTGTCCTGCGGCACGTGCGCGACCGTCTCGAGCATCACGGGCCGCGATTCCCGCGGCAGCGTCGGCTCGGCCGCGACGACGCTGGCGGCGAACGCGGCGGCCGGCGGGACGCCGGCAGGGCGCGGGCCCTCCACGGGCGCAGACGCCGGCTCGGCGAAGCGTGCCGCCATCACCGCCGCACGCCACGACGACGTTGCCGGGGCCGGCGCGGCGCCGTCCTTCGTGACGTGGCCGGGCGCCGTGTTCGCGGCGGCCACGGTGGCCGGTATCGTCGCGGGCGTCGCTCCGCTCGCCATCCGGACGCCGCGGCGGCTGTGCGCGGCGGCGTCGCCATTCTCGCCATCGCTCGCGCCCCGGCCGGCGCTGTTCCCGGTCGTCTGTGGCGCCACCGCCGCCTCGACGCGTGCGGCCTGTGTCGTCAGCCCCGCGGGCGACGTCTCGCCGTGTTCCGCCTCGTGGCGGCGACCGAGGGCGCGCTGCAGCGCTTCGGCGCGGAGAGCCAGTCCGGACGTCACCGGCGGCGCCGTGGCCGCGGCCGTCTCCGCCGCGGCCGTCTCCGCCACGGGCGGCAGCGTCGCGGCGACGTCGTCGGTCTGCGGCGACGCGTTCTCCGCCATGGCCGTGTCGGTCAGGCCGGCGGACAGCGCCGGCGCCGGAACCGCCGACGCCGCGCTGGTCTTCGCGGGTGCCGGCGTCGGCGCGGCGAGCGCGCTGCCATCGGTCGTCTGCGACGGCAGCGGCGTGGCCTGCCGGCGCAGGCCCGAGGGCAGGATCGGATCGACGGCGCCGTGAACGGGTCCGGCATCGCCGGTGTCGTCGCCACGGGTCTCGTGGATGAGGGTCTCGTCGACCCACTGATCGCGGACGTCATCGCCGCCGAGGATCTCGGAGGAGATGGCGGCGCCGGTCGCGCCGGTCGGCGGCATCGTGTCCTGGAACGCGGCAAGGCGCGACGTTCGCTTGTTGCTCGTCGCGTTGCTCGTCGCGTCGCTGGCGACGCCAGCCGCCGTCACATCGCCGGTCGCGATCGACGCCGCGGATGCCTGTCGCGGCGCCGCGCCGCCCTCGCGCATCAGTGCACCGGCGGCGTCGATCGCCGCGTCGGTCGGGGTATCACCCGCGCCCGTGGCGGGCGCGACCGGCACGAACGCGATGGGCGTCGGCAGCGGCACCGCGACGGGCACGGCGACCGCGGCGTTCGCCGTCGTGTCGTCGCCCGCCGTGGACGCCGCGTGCGTGTCGATCGGCGCGTCGCCGACCGCGGCGCCGCCTTTGCCAGCCGCCGGCGCGACCGCACCGGCGGCCGTGGCCAGCAGCGCGCTCGTCAGCTCGGCGAAGGCGGCGTCGAACGCGCCTGGCGCCGCGCCGCCCGCGACGGGCGCCGCGGGAGGCGTGCCTGCCGGTGCCACCGGCAGGCCGAGCGGCCCGATGCCGCGTGAGATGCCAATCACGACGACTCCTTACCGCTTGAGGTTCAGCGTCTCGACGAGCAGCTCGTCGGCCACGGTGATGCTGCGCGAGTTGGCCTGATAGCCGCGCTGCGCCAGGATCATCTGCGTGAACTCCTGGGCGATGTCGACGTTCGACTGCTCGAGCGCGCTGCCGGCCACCGCGCCGCGCCCACCGGTGTTGGCGACGCCGGTGTTGGCGATACCCGACGCCTGGGTCTCGGCGAAGCGGTTCGAGCCGAGCTTCTGCATGCCCTGGGGGTTGTTGAAGTTGGCGATCGCGAGCTGCGCGATGACCACCGTGCGGCCGGCGCCCACCGACGCCTGGATGCGGCCGTCGTTGTCGATGGTGATCGGATTCATCGTGCCGGCGGCGTAGCCGTTCTGCGTCTTCGACGACGTCGCCGAGGTGGCGGCGTAGCCGGTCAGCGTCGGCTGGTTGTTGGCGTCGTAGAGGTCCCACGTGAAGTTGGTGGGCGCCGCGCCGTTGGCCCACGTCGGGCTGGTGATCACGACGTCGGCGGCCGGCGCCGTCATGATGCCGGTGGGCCCGAACGTCACGTTGCCGGTGCCGATCGAGAACGGCGTGCCGGGCGTGCCGCCCGTCACTTCCGCGCCGGGCACGCTGATGTCGTAGCTCCAGGCGCCGGGGCCGGTGTTGGTGTAGGTGATGGTGGCGACGTGGTCGGCGCCGAGGGCGTCGTAGATCTGCACCGACGCGGTGAACTTGTCGCCCACCTTCGCCGCCGAGTCCAGGTTCGAGACGGTGGCGAAGGTCGTCGTGGCGCCGGGCGCGCGCAGCACGCCGGGCGGGATCACGATGTCGGTCGGCTGGCCGGTGGTGATGATCTGCGCCGTGAGCGGATCGACCTGCGTGTAGCCCTGCACCGGCAGGCCCTCGGCCGAGACCATGCGGCCGTCCTTGTCGAACGAGAAGTCGCCGGCGCGCGTGTACGAGCTGCCGCCGGTGCTGGCGTTGCCGACGATGAAGAAGCCGCGGCCCTGGATGGCGACGTGCGAGTTGACGCCGGTGTTCTCGAGGCCGCCCTGGGTGAAGTTCGGCGAGATGGCGCCGGTGGTGACGCCGAGACCGATCTGCATCGGGTTGGCGCTCGAGCCGCCGACGTTCTGACTCACCAGATCCATGAACTGCACGGAGCTGGACTTGTAGGCCACCGTGTTCAGGTTCGCGAGGTTGTTGCCGATCACGCTCAGCTTCTGCTGATTGGCGTAAAGGCCCGAGAGGCTAGCCGAGAAACCCATGCGTCGTGTCCTTCCTGTCGAATGCGTGCGTGGTGAACGGGCGCGTCAGTCGCGCGGATCGCCGTGCGTGTGGTAGAGCCGGTCGGGGTCGTGACGCGCCGGGACCGGTCCGTCGAACCGGTCGCGCATCGTGTGGAACAGCTCGAGCAGCCAGGCGCCGTCCTCGCCGGTGGCGAACGCGCCAGGCGTGGCGTGGTCGTCGGGGCGGATGGTGTGCGGGTCGTCGAGTGTCAGCACGTCGTCGTTCCTCCAGGGGCCCGGTGGCCCTCGCTGGTGGAACTACAAAGCGGGTGCCAGCGCGGCGGCCCGACTCAAGGAATCGCGACGAAGGCCGATTAGGTGGGATCGGCGACGAATCGCGCCGATTTTCGGCCGGGAAACGACACACGCCTCGCGGACTCGCGGCGAGGGGCCCGCGGGCGGCGAGGCGTGAACGGAGGCGGGGTGTCGGACGGCCGACCCTGTCGGCCGGGCGACCGTCGGTTTACGCGCCGGTGAGCAGCTTCTCCAGGCTGCTGAGCTTGTCGTTCATCTGCTGCAGCTGCTCGAGCTGCGAGAACGTCGCCAGCTGCGCGAGGAACTCGCCATCGGCCTGCGGCTGCGTCGGATCCTGATGCTGCAGCTGCGTCACCAGCAGATTGAGGAAGGCGTTACGGCCGAGGCTGTCGGCCTTCGCCGACGACGCCGAAGCGTTGCTGTCGGTCGCCGTCTGGGCGGTCTGTGCGGTGGTCGGCGGAATCGTCACGGGTGCCTCCGGTCTCCTGCGCCAGCGCCGCGTAGCGCAGGCTGGCGAGTTCGTTCATCTCCTGCACGTGAGCCCGATCGCGGGCCACGCAGTACCTCCGCCAGGCGCGATCGCGCAGGCGTTCGAGCGCGCGCTTCTTCTGCATCGCGCGGCTGAGGACGACGGCGGCGGCGCCGGCGGCGCGATCGGCTTCCGCCGCCACGCCCTGCGCCCGACCGACATCGGCCCGCAGGCGCACGATCCAACTTCGGTGCCACTCGAGGGTGCCGTGGGGGCTGCCGTTGATCGAGGCCTCGTCGAGGGCGCGGCCGGCCAGCCGCACCGCCTCACGCCCCTGGGCCACGGCCTGGTGCGCCCGCTCGACGAGCGCGCGTGCGCGTGCCAGCGCGGTGCGCGCCGCGTCTTCCTCGCGGCGCCGCAGCTCGAGGACGATCTCGGCGCGGAAGCGGAAGGGGCGCACGACGGTCTCAGAGGGCGCCCAGGCCCTGCACCGCATCGCCGAAGCCGACCAGCGTGTCGGCGGGCTGACAGAGGAACTGCGCGATCTTCTCGCGCCGCTCGAGCGCCTGATCGATGCGGGGCGTGGTGCCGCGCTGGTAGGCGCCGACGCTCACGAGATCCTCGGTGTCGCGCAGTGTCGCCAGCCACTCGCGCACCTGCGCCGCCCGGCGGCGATGGTCGCTCTCGGTCACGTCGGGCATCGTGCGGCTGATGCTCTGCAGGACGTCGATGGCCGGGTAGTGATTGCGGCCGGCGAGTTCGCGCGACAGCACGATGTGGCCGTCGAGGATGCCGCGCACGGCGTCGGCGATCGGCTCGTTGGTGTCGTCGCCCTCGACGAGCACCGAGTAGATGGCGGTGATCGAGCCCTTGCCGTGCACGTTGCCGGCGCGCTCGAGCAGGCCGGGCAGCAGGGCGAACACCGACGGCGGATAGCCCTTGGCGGTCGGCGGCTCGCCGGCGGCCAGACCCACCTCGCGCTGCGCCATCGCGAAGCGCGTCACCGAGTCCATCATCAGCAGCACGTTGCGGCCGCGATCGCGGAAATACTCCGCGATGGCGGTCGCGCCGTAGGCGGCCCGCAGGCGCACCAACGGCGGGCTGTCGGAGGTGGAGACGACCACCACCGATCGTTCGAGGCCGGCCGGCCCGAGATCGTGCTCGAGGAAGCTGCGCACCTCGCGGCCGCGTTCGCCGACCAGCGCCAGCACCACGACGTCGGCGGCGGTCCCGCGCGCCATCATGCCGAGCAGCGTCGACTTGCCCACGCCGCTGCCCCCGAACAGGCCCACGCGCTGGCCGCGGCCGCAGGTCAGCAGCGCGTCGATCGCGCGCACGCCCGTGCCGATCGGCGCCACCACGGGATCGCGATCCAGCGGATTCATCGCCGCCGGTCGCAGCGGCGCGCGGTCGGGCGCCTCGAGCGGACCGCGGCCGTCGAGCGGGCGCCCGAGGCCGTCGATGACGCGGCCGAGCAGCCGCTCCCCCGCCGGCAACGACAGGATGCCGCCGCGGGCCACGATGCGATCGCCCGGGCGGATGCCGGCGGTGTCGCCGAGCGGCACCGACAGCAGCCGGCCGTCGCGGAAGCCCACGACTTCCACGGGCAGGGCGGCGCCCCCATCGGCGCGACGCAGTTCGCAGACGTCGCCGACGCGGGCGCGCGGGCCGTCGGACTCGATCACCAGGCCGACGACGCGGGTGACGTGGCCGAACATCGGCGCCGGCTCGGCCTCGCGCAGCCGGGCGCGATAGCTGTCGAGCGACAGCACGGCGGCGTCACGCGGCGGCATCGTCGCGCAGACCGAGCGGCCGGGAAGCCGAATGGGCGTCGTCGCCGAGCAGCGTGTGGGTCAGCTCGTCGATCTGGGTGGCGGCGCTGACGTCGATCGAGCCGAACTGCGACTGCACGATGCAGCCGCCGCGGTGCACCGTCGGGTCGGCGAGGATCTGCACGCCGGGCGACGACGACGGCAGGCCGCCACGGCCGGCCATGGCGGCGGCGTAGTCGTCGGGATGCAGGCGGATGCTCGCCGCCGAGACGTCACCGAGGCGATCGAGGGCGACGCGCGCCATCGCCATGCAGAGATCCTGATCGAGCGCCAGCTCGCGCTGCACGATGCGGCGGGCGATCGCGATCGCCAGCTCGGCTACGTCCCGCTCGGTGCGCCGCACGAGCTCGCGACGCAGGCCGCCGAGATCCTCGAGCGTCTGCGCCAGGCGCCGCAGCATGGCCTCGGCGCGGGCGTTGCCGGCCTCGATACCGGCCCGCTCGCCCTGCGCGTAGCCCTTGGTGAAGGCCTCGCGTTCTAGCGCCGCGAGATCGACGGCCGCCGCCGGCTCGGCCGCCGGCAGCCCGAACATCGGCTCGGGCTCGCTCTCGATGATCGTGCCCCAGGCGAAACGCTCGGGCGCCGCCGACGGGCTGATGCGACGCGCTCTAGACGACATACGGCTCTCCGGCGCCCGCGCCGGTGGTGATCACGCCCTCTTCCTCGAGCTTGCGGGCGATGGCGACGACTTCCTGCTGGGCCTTCTCGACCTCGCGCAGGCGCACGGCGCCCATGATCTCCATCTCTTCGCGGAGCATCTCGACGGCGCGCTTCGACATGTTGTTGAAGAAGCGGTTGCGGATCTCCTCGCTGGCGCCCTTGAGCGCCACCGTCAGGACCTTCTTGTCGGCGCGGTTGACGATCTCGCGGATGCCCTGGTCCTCGACCGTGGCCAGGTCGTCGAACACGAACATCAGGTTGCGGATCTGCACGGCCAGGTCCTGCGAGCGCTCTTCGACCATCTCGAGCGCGCTCTGGCTCAGGCTGCGATCCATGCGGTTGAAGAGCTCGGCCACCGCCTTCACGCCGCCGTGCTGCTCGCGCGACGGACCGCCGAGCGACTTCAGGCGCTGCTCGATCACGGTCGAGATGCGGCCGATGACCTCGGGCAGGATCTCGTCGATGCTGGCCATGCGCACGATGACGTCGGCGCGCAGGTCGTCGGGCAGCTGCGACACCAGCTGCGCGGCGGCGCCGGCGTTCAGGTGCGCGAGGATGACGGCGATCGTCTGCGGGTGCTCGCCGAGGATGAACTTCGAGAGCTGCTGCGGGTTCGCCTTCTCGAGCGAGGCGAAGCCGGCCGAGACGTTGAACGACTTGATGACGCGGTCGAGGATGCGCTTGGTGGCGTCGGGGCCCAGCGAGCGCTCGAGCAGCTTGCGCGCCTGATCGACGCCGCCCGAGGCGATGTGCGCCATCGCCTCGGTCATGTCCTTGAACTCCGAGAGCACCGTCTCGCCGACCTCGGCGTTGACGTTGCCGACGCTGGCGATCTCGCGGGCCAGCGCCTCGACTTCGTGTTCCTGCAGGTGCTTGAACACCTGGGCGCTCTTCTCCTCGCCAAGGGCCATCAGCACGATGGCGGCCTTGCGGGCGCCGGAGAGGGCGGGGGCGGCGTGGGCGGCCACGGCTTACTTCTCTTCCTGCGCGATCAGCGCGCGAACGATGTGCGCGACGTGCTCGGGTTCGCTCTCGACCTTCGCCGCGATGCTGCGGGTGAGCGACGGCGCGCGGCCGATCTCGCGCTTCTCGGCGGCGGCATGGAACTCGTGCTCGAGTTCGGCCACCGTCTTCGCGCCACCGCCGCCGGCGGTCGCGCCGGCCAGGGCTGGCACGCCGGCCTCGAGGGGCGCCGGCGGCAGTACGGCTGGCGCCGCCGGTCCCAGCGCCGATCGCATCATCGGACGGATCACCGCGAAGAGCGCCACGAGCGACAGGAACGCCACCAGCGCCCAGCGCATCAGGTCGCTCACCGAGACGCCCAGCGTGGTCTGCATCTGCGTGGGCATCTGCTTCCACCACGGGCCGGCGGGCTCCTCGGGCACCGAGGTGTCCTCGAACGCGATGTTCTCCACGGTGAGCTGATCACCACGCTCGGTGTCGAGGCCGACCGAGGTCGCCACCAGGCTCTTGATGCGCTCCATCACCGCCGGATCGCGCGGCTTGTTGGCGGCGGGCTTGCCGTCGGCCGGCGGCACGCGCTCGTCGTCGACGATCACGGCGACGGCGATCTTGTCCACCTGGCCACCCGGCACGACGGTGTGCCGCGTGGTCTTGCTGATCTCGAAGTTGGTCGTCTCGGACGTGCGGCCGGCCGTGCCTTCCGTGCCCGAGACCGCGACGGTCTGGTTGTTGGCCGTGCTGGCATCGGGCGGGGCGTTGCTGCGCGCGCCGGCCACGCCGCCGGCCCGTCCGGACTTCGACGCCGAGCTGGCGCTGGCGGTCGTGTCGGACGACTTCTGCTGGCTGCGGATCACCGAGTTGGGATCGAACGACTCCTGGGTTTCCTCGGAGCTGGTGTTCGAGAAGCGGGCGACGACGTTCACGCGCACGTGGCCGGCGCCGACCACCGGCTCGAGCAGCGAGACCACCTTGGTGGACAGGTCCTGTTCGTACTTCTGCTGGCGCTCCTGGCCGGGCCCGACCGCGAGGGCGGTGTCGTCGGCCGGTTTCGACAGCGGACGGCCGAACGTGTCGACGATGACGACCGACTCGGGCCGCAGCGACTCGACGGCCGAGGCGACGAGGCCGGTGATGCCGGCGACGGTCTGCGGCGAGAGCGGCCGCGAGTTCCGCAGCTTCAGCACGACCGACGCCTTGGCCGGCGTGGAGTCGCTGGCGTAGAGGTGCGTGGTGGCCATGGCCAGGTGCACGCGCGCGCTGGCCACGTCGCCGATGGTGGCGATGGTGCGCGCCAGCTCGCCCTCGAGGGCGCGCCGGTAGTTCACGCCTTCCATGAACTCGGTGGTGCCGAAGGTGGTCTTGTCGAGCAGCTCGAAGCCGACGCGTCCCGCCGTCGGCAGGCCCTGCGAGGCGAAGTCGAGGCGCAGCTCGTCCACCTTGGTCGCCGGCACCAGCAGCGTGGTGCCGTTGTCGACCAGCTGGTACTGCGTGTTGGCGGTCTTCAGCTTGGTGATGAGCGCGTTGGCCGACTCGGGATCGAGATCACGGTAGAGCACCGTGTAGCTGGGCGTGTTGGCCCAGTAGGCCGATCCGACGACCACCGCCACCACGGCGACGAACGCCGCGATCAGGCTGGCGAGCTGCCCGGTGGAGAGATTGGCGCGGAGCCGGGCCGCGTGAGCGAGGAGCTGCTGGGGATTCACGGGTCAGCCGACGTCAGATGGGCATGCGCATCAGGTCCTGATACGCCTGCACGAGCTTGTTGCGCACCTGCACGGTGAGCTGCATCGACACCTCGGCGCGCTGCAGGGCCAGCATGGCCGTGTGCACGTCGCCGGTGCCGTCGTTCATCGCGGCCACCGCCTGGTTGGCCTCGCCGGTGTTCGACTCGACCGACTCGATGAGTTTCGACAGCGCGCTGCCGAAGTCGTCGCCGCCGCCGCTGGCGGTGGCGCCCGGCGTGGCGGTGCCGGGCAGCGAGAGGGCGCCGGGGGTGATGGGGGCGATGGCCATGGCGGTCTACCGTCTAGCGTCCGAGTTCCAGCGCGCGCTGGATGGTGTCGCGAATGAGGTTGATGGCAGTGAGGTTGGCCTGGTAGGCGCGCGTCGCGCCCAGCATGTCGACCATTTCCTCGGGCACGTCCACGTTGGGCATCGCCACGAAGCCTTCGGCGTCGGCGTCGGGATGCGCCGGCTCGTAGCGACGGCGGAACTCGGCCTGGTCTTCCACGATGTCGTCCACGCGCACGCCGATGGCCTCGGCGCGGCCCAGTTCGCCGTCGAAGCCAATCGGATCGGACTGCAGCACGACGTCGCGGCGGCGATACGGCTTGCCGTCGGGCCCGCGTGTCGACTCGGCGTTGGCGATGTTCGAGACGGCCACCTCGATGCGGGCGCGCTGTGCGTCGAGCGCGCTGGCACTGGCGGCGATGGCGGTGGAGAGCGGCATGACCTAGCGCCTACCTTCCTTCGTTGATGGCGTAGCGCACGAGGCGGAACTTGGCGGCCAGCGCGGTCTGGGCGCGCGAGAAGTCGCCCGAGGCCTTGGTCATCGCCAGCAGCTCGCGATCGACCTGGACGTTGTTGCCATCGCGCCGCGACTGCAGCCCCTCGACCTCCTCGGTGCTCGCGCCCTCCGGCGGCGGCCCTCCGAGGTGCTTGTCGTTGGTGCGCTTCATCGCGCCGAGTTGATCGTCGAGGGCCGCGTCGAACGAGACGTCGCGGGTGCGGTACCCGGGCGTGTCGAGGTTCGCCAGGTTCGAAGCGGCGACGGTCTGCCTGGAGACCGCCGTGTTCAACTGGCGTCCGAGAGCGGCGAGGATGTTGGCGTCGCTGATCTGAGGCACGCCCTCGGGGTCAGCAAGAGCAGTGCCCGGCGCGCGAGACGGCGCAGGCGTGGCGAAAACGTGCAGGATTGACCCGCCGGTGTCGGCGAGCCGACACCTCAGCGACGGTGGGACGACGTCAGGGCGGCGGTTCCGAGGCTCGACTCGATTCTGGCGAGGGCGGATTCGATGCGGGTGAGCCGATCGCCCAGCTCGGCGGCGGCGAGCCCCGGCCGGCCGGGACCGGGCTGGGAATCGACGCGGAAGAGTTCGCGGTTCTCACGCTCGAGCGACTCGCGGTCGGCGATCCGCCGCAGGATCACGTCGAGCTGTCCCAGCGAAAATGGCTTGGTCAGGTAGTCGTACGCACCGAGTCGCACCGCCGAAATTGCGGAGTCGAGCGACGCATATCCGGTGACGATCACGACGTAGCACGACGGATTCGCCTGCCGCGCCGCCTTCAGGACCGCGAGGCCATCTGCCCCCGGCAGACTGAGATCCGTGACGACCACCTTGAAGCGACCGTTGGATCGCTCGAGCGCCGCGATGGCGCCACGGCCGTCGCTGGCGCCCGCGACGGTCATGCCGAGGGTCGTGAAATAGGAAGAAATGACTTCCCGTACGGCCTCGTCGTCGTCGACCACGAGTGCTTCGATGCGCAGAAATGGCTCGGCTGGCATGCGTGTTGCTCTTCTGACCCCGACGGGTAATCGGCCATCAGACAAAAACCTGTGGAGGCTTTTCGCCTCCGGGCCGAGAAGAAGCAGTGCAAGCTGCTGCGAGAGTTTGAAGACGATATGAGCCAAGCACCTCCCCCGACCGTTCTCGTCGTCGAAGACGAAGCCGCCCTCCGCGAGCTGATCGCGGAGTCCCTCGAAGCCCAGGGCTTCGCCGTCGCCCAGGCCGGCGACGCCACCGACGCGCAGGAACGCCTCGCCGGGTTCGCCTACGACGCGCTGGTCGTCGACCTGCGGCTGCCCGACGCCGACGGCATGGAGGTGCTCGACGCCGCCCTCGCCCGCTACCCCGAGATCCGGTGCGTGGTGATGACCGGCTTCGGCGGCGTGGAAGAAGCGGTGAAGGCGATCAAGCGCGGCGCCATCGACTTCCTGATCAAGCCGTTCCAGCTCGGACAGCTCGCCCACGTGCTGCACGCCGGCATCACCGAGCGCCGTCTGCGCCTCGAGAACGCGCAGCTCCGCGCCCAGCTCCACGATCGCTTCAGCTTCGACAACGTGATCGGCCGCAGCCCGGCCATGCAGCACGTCTTCTCCACCCTCGAACTGGTGTCGCCGATGAACAGCGGCGTCCTGATCCAGGGCGAAACGGGCACCGGCAAGGAACTCATCGCCCGCACGATCCACTACAACAGCCCGCGCCGCGATCAGCACTTCGTCGCCTTCAACTCGGCGGCGATTCCCGAGAGCCTCGCCGAGGCCGAGCTGTTCGGTCACGTGAAGGGCGCGTTCACCGGCGCCGTCAACGCCCGCGTCGGCCGCTTCGAGCTGGCCCACAAGGGCACGCTCTTCATCGACGAAGTGGGCTCGATGTCGATGGCGCTGCAGGCCAAGCTGCTGCGCGCGCTGCAGGAGCGCGAGGTCGAGCGCGTCGGCGAGTCGAAGGCGTTCAAGTTCGACATCCGCGTCATCGCCGCCAGCAACGTCGACCTGAAGAAGCTGGTGAAGGAAGGCACGTTCCGCGAAGACCTGTTCTACCGGCTGAACGTGGTGCCGATCACGCTGCCGCCGCTGCGCAGCCGGCGCGAGGACATCGCCCTCATCGCCCAGTACTTCCTGCAGAAGTCGTGCAAGAGCAACGGCCTCAGCAACCGCGTGCTCGGCCAGGTGACGCTGCGCGCGCTGATGGACTACCCGTGGCCGGGCAACATCCGCCAGCTCGAGAACGCCATCGAGCACGCGGTGGCGCTGAGCGGCGGCGAGCAGGAGATCACGGTCGCGATGCTGCCCGAGGAGATCCGGCAGCCGGGCCAGTCGTCGCTGCTCACGCCGGTCACGATCCCCGACGAGGGCCTCGACTTCACCTCGGTGATGACGCAGCTCGAGCGCGAGCTGCTGCGCCGCGGCCTTGAGAAGACCGGGGGCAACAAGCGTCAGGCGGCGCGGCTGCTCAACCTGAGCCGCACGACGCTCATCGACAAGCTGAATCGCCTCGGCGGCGACGACGCCGTGTCAGCGGCGTAGCGCCGGCACCGTCAGGCGCACACGGGCGCCGCCGAGCGGCGAGTCGGCACAGGTCAGCGTGCCTCCGGCGCGCGCGACCAGCTCGCGCGACACGCGCAGCCCCAAGCCCAGGGCGCCTGCCGCCGTGCCCGGCGTGGCCGGCCACCGGGCCATCGCCTCGTCGGGCGGATCCGGCCAGCCGGGACCGTTGTCGTCGACATCGACGGTCACGACATCCCCACCGCTCACCGCGATCTGCACGCGGCCGTCGCCGCGGCCGGCCACCACGTGCTCGGCGTTCACCACCAGGTTCAGCAGCACCTGCTGCAGGTGATGACGCGGTATCGCCGCGTCGACGTCGTCGCCCGACGACGCCGCGGTGATGCGCCCCTTGCGGAACGCGTGCTGACGAAACGCCAGCGCCTGCGACGCCAGCGCGAGCGGTTTCGCGCCGTCCTGCGCCTGGCTGTCGGCGCGCACGAATCCCACGAGGCCGGCCAGCACCGCCGTGGCCGTCGAGGCCTGGGTCACGATCGAGGTGGTGCGCTTGGCGACGGCCGCCGGCGAGGGATCGAGCGCCAGCACTTCGGCGGCGCCGCTGACCACCTGCAGGATGTTGTTGACGTCGTGCACGGTGGTGGAAATGAGCCGGACGGCCAGCGCCTGACGGTTCACCAGCGCCAGCCACTCGGCGGACGGCAGGCCACCGGCGCCAGCGGACGCGGACGGGCTTGCGGGCACGGCGCTCAACCTTAGCACGACTTGGCCGATTGCCCCCGGGAGAGGCCCACCGGGCCCGGGAGTCACCATGCGCTTTCTGGTCGTCGATGATTCGAGCACGATGCGTCGCATCATCATCAACACCCTGAACAAGCTCGGCTACACGGAATGCCGTGAAGCGGGCAACGGCAAGGAGGGCCTCGACGCCCTCACCGCCAACCCGGTCGACATCGTCATCACCGACTGGAACATGCCCGAGATGAGCGGCGTGGAATTCGTGCGCGCGGTGCGCGCCAACGACGCGACCAAGGCCGTCCCCGTGCTCATGGTGACGACCAACGCCGCCGAGGGCGACATCGTGGAAGCCCTCAAGGCGGGCGTGAACAACTACGTCGTGAAGCCCTTCACGCCGGCGACGATCAAGGAGAAGATCGAAGCCGTGCTGAAGCCGGCGTGAGGCGCTGATGCGCGTCCCCGATCCGCTGCTCACGAGCCTCGTGTCGGCCACCGAAGAGGTGTTCGACACGATGCTCGCCATTCCGCTCCAGTCACGGCCCGCCGTCACCGGTCCCCTCGAGGTGCCGGCCAACGTCGTGGCCACCGTGGCCTTCGCCGGTCATCGCAAGGGCCTCGTCGTGGTCTACACGTCGCTGTCGGCGGCCCGGCACATCACGAGCACGATGCTCGGCATCCCGCTGCACGAGGTCAACGGCGAGGTGCCCGATGCCATGGGCGAGATCGCCAACATGGTGGCCGGGCAGTTCCGCAACCGGCTGGCGGCCATCGAGCCGCCGTCGGACATCTCGGTGCCGACGGTGACGATCGGCACCGACTTCTCGACGCTCTACTCGAGCGCGGTGCAGCGCTCGCGCTGCCCGTTCGACATGCAGGGCGAGCCGATCTCGGTCGAGCTCATCCTCACCGGCGAGCCGGCGACCGCGCGCTAGCGCCGTCCGTACGCCACGAGACGCCCGAGTCCGCGAGGAGTCGGGCGTCGTCGCGTACGGCGCGGGTCGACCTCGCGATTCGGGCGATCGCTAACCCTAGGCGGCGCCGACCTGGGCCAGCACCTGCCGCGCCCGTCCACGCAGCACCAGCGCGCCCTGCAGTCCCGTCACTGTGAAGCGCTGCGAGAAGCCCTCGCCCGCGTGCACCGGGAACTGGCCGTCGTCAGTCGGCACCTCGCGCGTCGCCGGCAGGGTGCAGCGAGTCGCCAGGTTGCGGCTCTTGAGCCACGCGTCGAGGCGTCCGCTCACCATGTTGGCGAGTTCCTGCGCCGTGGCCAGCCGCGCCTCACCGTCGACGTCGGCGGCGTCGCAGCCGAGCAGCCGTTCGCTCACCGCGGCGGCGAGCGCCATCGGCAGCACCAGCTCGAGATCGAGCTCGAAGGACCCGTGCACGCTCACCGTCACGCCGGCGAGCACCGATGGCCCGGCGTCGGGTCCGCCCTCCCCCGCCATCGACGCCTCCAGGCTGCCCATCATGCCGAAGACCTGCGTGACGGCCGAGGTGAGGCATCCGCCGAACTGCGGCGCGACGTCCTCGAGCGCGGTGAGCGGACCGGGCACCTTCACGTAGGGCCGGAGATCGGCGGCAATCGCGTCGGTGACGAACACCCGCGGCAACACCCCGTCGAACGGCGTGCGGCCGAGGGCATCGGGCACCGCGCCGATGCCGACGAGGCGCGTCGGCCCGGGCTCCACTTCACGGATCTTCTTGATCAGCGTCTCGGCGCCCATGATGCCGAGGCCGCTGCCGATGAAGATGAGGCCGACCGGCGAGCGCCGGAAGAGCGCCAGGGCGTCGGCGCCCGACTCGGCCACCATCACCGGACCGTACTCACCGGCCACCGAGGCGAACGTGTGGCGGAAGTTCTGATCGCCGTCGACGAGCAGGGCCGGGCAATCGGGCGCCAGCCGCACCTCGGCCAGCGCGCGCGCTGAGACGCTGCGCGTCGAGCGGCGGGCGGTGAGGATCGGGCCGATGCGGCCGAGCACGGTGCGCTCGCGCAGCGGCTTGAGCAGGTAGGCCGAGACGCCGAGCGCGAGCAACGCGCGCACGATGCCCTCCCGTCGCTCCTGCGACAGGATCACGATCGGCAACTCGCGCGTGAGTTCGTTCTCGCGAATGGCTTCCACGACCTCGACGCCGCTGAGGCGCGGCAGATCGAGGTCGACCAGTGCCAGATCGAACGGCTGATTCGACAGCAGTTCCAGCGCCTGCACGCCGTCCTCGCAGTCGGAGACGGTGCAGCCGAGCGCGCTGGTCAGCCAGCGCTTCGCGACGAAGCGGGCGGCCGGATCGTCGTCGCACACAAGCACACGCATGTGGTCAGGCCCGTCGGCAGCGGCGCTCCCGGGAGGCGCACGATCGCGGTGATCCATCCGCAGAAGCACGGAAGGACCTCACGACCGGCGGCAGGAGGTCACGCAGTGACCGGTCAATCGGCTCCATCTGGTCGGACTTGAGTCGATGTCCGAGGCGGGCCCGGGATCACGCCGAGTGCCGCCTCGGGAAATCACCCCCTGAACCTCTGCCGCGCCCGGCCGATTACCCAGGGGTCACCCGGAGTTCGTCCGAGTGATGCGGGGGACGGGAGTGTCGGTGGACATCGAGACGTTCGCACATGTCGTGGCTCACGACCTGAAGGCGCCGCTGAACGGCATCGCCTCGATGGTCGACTTCTTCGTCGAGGATTACGCCGCGCGCCTCGACGACGAGGGCCGCGAGCAGCTGCGACTGATCCAGCAGATGGCGGAACGCGGCGTCGCGATGGTCGACGGGCTGCGCCGCTTCTCGCGCATCGCCGAGGCCGCCGTGCAACCGCGTCGACTGGATCTGACGGCGATGGCGACGCGCGCCGTCACCCGGGCGGCGGCGCTCGTGCCCGACGCCACCGTGCGCGCGCACGTCGCGCCGCTGCCGGCCGTCCTCGGCGATCCCGCGCTCGTGCCCGACCTGCTCGACGCGATCTGCAGCAACGCCGTGCGCTTCCACACCGGCACGCTGCGCGACGTGACGGTGGCGCCGCTCGCAGCGCCGCCGGCATCACCACCCGACGGCCATGTCGCCATCGGTGTCACCGATACCGGGATCGGCATCGAGGCGCGATACCACGACGCCGTCTTCGACATGTTCAAGCGTCTGCACGCCCCCTACGCGTACGGGGGCGGGGTCGGCGCCGGCCTCGCCGTGGCCCGCGCCATCGTCGAGCGCCACGGCGGCAGAATCTGGATCGCCGGCTCGTCATCCGCCGGCACCACCATCGCCTTCACGCTGCCGGCCGTGCCGGCCGAGGCCTGACCGATGCGCCGCCTGCTGTTCGTCGACGACGAAGTGCCGATCCTGCGCGCGCTCGAGCGCATGCTGCGATCGCACCGTCGCGACTGGGAATGCCAGTTCGTCGACGACCCGGTGCGCGCCCTCGACGTGGTCGAGTCGTTCCAGCCCGACGCGGTCGTCTCCGACATGCTGATGCCGGGCCTCGACGGCGCCGAGTTCCTCACGGAAGCGGCGCGCCGCCGCCCGCACATGGCCCGCTTCATCCTGTCGGGCGAGGTCGGCGCCGGGTCGCTGGTGCGGATGGCGCGGGCGGCGCACCAGTGCCTCGCCAAGCCGTGCCGCGGCGACGTGCTGGTGGACGTGCTGCGGCGGGCCCTGCTCGACCCCGAGGCCGTGCGCGAGCCGGCGATTCTCTCGGGCCTTTATGCTATTCGCAGCCTGCCGGTGCCGGCGCCCGCCTTCGAGGCGGTGCGACGCACCGTCGGCGCGCCATCGAGCGACGCCCGCGACCACGACGCGGTGGAGCTCATCGCCGCGACCGTCGGCCTCGCCACCAAGCTGCTGCAGGTGGCGACGTGGACCCGCCTCGGCATGGGCGCGCCGCCCCTGCACGTCCACGACGCCTACTTCCAGCTCGGGGCGCCAGCGATCTGCGCCCTGCTCGATTCGGATCTGCTCAAGCCGGTGCCGGGCAGCGGGACGACCGCCTTCCAGCGCGCCATCTGGCGGCGCAGTGCCCGCGCCTCGGCGGCAGCGCGGGTGCTGGCGGCCGCCGAGGGCCTCGACACCGACGCCGCGCGCCAGGTGGCGCTGGTCACGCTGTGGAGCACGGCGGCGCCGTTGCTGCCCGACCTGTGCGCCCGCGATCGCTACGCGGCGTTGCGGCAGGAGGCCGACGCCAGCGGCCGTCCGCTCGCGCTGCTCGAGCAGGAACGCTTCGGCCTGAGCGCCGTGGCCCTCTGCGCGCAGATGCTGCGGCTGTGGGGCCTCTCGGCGGCGCTCGCCGACCGGGTGGCCGCCACGGCCGCGATCGACGACGAGACGAGCGCGCTCGATCTGCTGCCGCACGCCGCCGCCGCCGTGGCCGACCTGCTCGACGGCCTCGCCCCCTCACCCGCCGTGCTGGCCGCGCTGGCCCGCCGCGGCCTCGACTCGCGCGTGCCGCACTGGCGCGCGCTCGCCACCGGCGTCCTCGATCCGGTGGCTGCCTGACCGCCGATGCCCACGTCCCCTCCCTCCCCGCTCGACGAGACCGCGCGGCTCGCCGCGCTGCACCACGACGAGACGCGCGACGACGACCCGGACGACCCCGACCTCGCCGCGCTGGTGCGCCTGGCGTCGCTCGTGTGCCGGACGCCGATCGCCGCCGTGAGCCTGGTCGATGCGCGGCACCAGTGGTTCCTGGCCGGCCACGGCCTGGCGCTGTCGGGCACGCCGCGCGCGTTCACGTTCTGCGACCACACGATTCGCGGCACCGGCGTCTTCGAGGTCCCCGACGCGCGCCTGGCGCCCGACTTCGCCGACTCACCGCTGGTGACCAGCGATCCGCACGTCGTGTTCTACGCCGGCGCGCCACTGCTGACGCCGGCGGGCGAGGCCGTGGGTGCCCTCTGTGTGATCGACCATCGGCCGCGCACGCTGTCGGCCGACGAGCGCGAAGCCCTGCGGCTGCTGGCCCGCCAGGTGGTGCGGCGCCTCGATCAGGATCGCGCCATGGCGGCCCTGCGCGCCCTCGGCCGCGAGCGCGTCGCCCATCTCGAACAGCTGCAACGCTACGCCGACGTCACCGCCCACAGCGAGCAACGTCTCGCGCTGGTGCTGCAGGCGGTCGATGCCGGCGTGTGGGACTGGGACCTCGTCAGCGGCGACGTGCATTTCAGTCCGCGCTTCGCCGAGCTGCTCGAACTGGCCAGCGACGGGCCGCTGCCGGTCGAACAGCTCTTCATCGCCGTCGACGACCACGAGCTCGAGGCGCTGCACGCCGCCTTCGGCGACCTGTTCGCGCGCCGGCTCGATCGCCTGTGGCAGGAGTTCGCCGTACGCACCGCCGGCGGCGATCCGCGCTGGCTGCGCTTCCGCGGCCAGATCACGACGTGGGACGCCGACGGGGCGCCGCGGCGGGCCGTCGGCCTGGTCGTCGACATCACGCGCGATCGGAAACGCGACGACCAGCTGCGCGCCGCGCAGAAGCTCGACGCCCTCGGCGGCCTCGCCGCCGGCGTCGCCCACGAGATCAACACGCCGCTGCAGGTGGTGAGCCACAACCTCGACTACCTGGCGTCGCAGTGCGGGCAGGTGGTCGCCACGCTCGGCACGGTCCGTCCCGAGGACGACGTGCGGGCGCTGCACGACGACGTCACCGGCGCCATCGCCGAGTCGATCGACGGGCTCGATCGCGTCACCCACATCGTGCGCGCGCTGAAGGAGTTCTCGCACCAGGGCGCGGCGGCGCGCGAACGCGTCGACGTGAACCAGATGATCGAGCACGCCATCGCGCTCACGCGTCACGAGTGGAAGTTCGCGGCCGAGATCGAACGCGACCTGGCCGCGGGCCTGCCGCCGGTGCCGGCGGCGGCCTACGAATGCGGGCAGTTGCTCGTGAACCTGCTCGTGAATGCCGCGCACGCCGTCGTCGCCGCCACGCGTCCGGGCGCCAAGGGACGCATCGGCGTGGTCACCCGCTGGCTGGGACCGCACGTCGAGATTCGCGTGTGGGACACCGGCACCGGCATCCCCCACGACATCCGTGACCGGGTCTTCGATCCGTTCTTCACCACCAAGGGCGTGGGGATCGGCACGGGCCAGGGGCTGTCGACGGCGCGGGCCATCGTGGAACGCCATGGCGGCACCATCGGATTCGACAGTGAGGTCGGCCGCGGCACCACGTTCGTGGTGCGCCTGCCGGTCGCGCCCGGCGCCGCGCAGGCGGCCTGACCCCCGGCCCGCCCGGCAGTCCGGGAATAGGTGCCAGAAAAATATTGTGTGCAACGAGTGCCGGGATGTGTAGCATCTGTGCTAGCTAGCTCGGGCGCATAGGGCGTCCCGAGGTCGTCTGAGCCCCCTCCCCTCGGACACCGTCGCTGGCCTATGGCGAGACGACACGGATGCCCGAGTGGATGAAGCTGCCCCCCCGCCTGCCGGGCGCGGTGCGGGCGTTCGTGGGGGCACTGTCCACCGAGCGTCCGGGCGCGGCCGACACGTTCCAGGCCCTGTTCGAAGGGTCGCCCCTGCCCCTCGTCATCACCGACGCGGTGTCGGGTGAGATTCTCGACGTGAACGGCGTGGCCGAGGCGCTCTCCGGCTTCCAGCGCGAAGAGCTGCGCGGCCGCTCGGTGCTCGAGTTCGGCCACTACCGCGATGCCGACGACCGCGTGACGCAGCTCGGCGCCGTGGTGAACGAGCCGTCGGCCGGCCGCGAGGTGCACCTCACCGACGCGCGCGGCGGCGACCTGCGGCTGCTCGCCCACACGAGCCGCGTGACCATCGACGACCGTCCGTGCCTCATCACCGCCTTCACCAACGTGACGGCGCTCGGCCGTCTCGACGAGGGCCTGTTGACGGCGCAGCGGATGGAGGTGGCCGGCAAGCTCTCAGGCGGCATCGCCCACGAGTTCAACAACCTGCTGACGGTGATGCAGGGCCATCTCGACGCCATGGGCGAGGACGCCGCGCACCTGCCGCACCTGCGCGAGCGCGTCGACGCCCTCGGCCGCGCCGTCGCCCAGGCCACCCGCATCACCTCCGGCCTGCTCACCTTCTCGGGACACTACCCGGCCACGGCCAGCACCATCGACCTGAACCAGGCGCTCGACGGCCTGCGCTCGCTCATCGTCAGCACCATCGGCGAGACGATCGACGTCCGCTGGCAGCTCGAGGCCGCCCCGGCCACGGTGCGGGTGGCACAGGCGCACGTGGCGCAGGTGGTGCTGAATCTGGCGCTCAATGCCCGCGAGGCGATGCACGACGGTGGACGCCTGATCATCGCCACGTCGTTCGTGGCGGCCGGCGACCATCCCGACGGTGCCCCCGGCCCGTGGGTCCGCCTCACCGTGAGCGACACCGGCCACGGCATGTCGGACGACGTGCGCCGCCAGGCGTTCGACCCGTTCTTCACCACCAAAGGGCCGGGCCGCGGCACCGGCCTCGGCCTGTCGATCTGCCGGGGCATCGCCGAGCAGCACGGGGGCCGCATCGCCGTGGACTCGGGTCTGGACCGCGGCACGGTCGTCCGCTTCGACCTGCCGTACATCGCCGCCGCGACCACCGCGGCCGCGCCCCCGCCGGCGCCGGCCCCGGCGCCCAGCCGCGGCCGCGTCGTGCTGCTGGTCGAAGACGAAGCCGACGTGCGCCAGATCGTCGCCGAGATCCTGCGCCGCGCCGGCCACACGGTGCACGCCGCCGACAGCCTGGCGGGCGCCGACAAGGTGCTCGACGGCCTGCCCGGGCCGATCGACGTGCTGCTCACCGACCTGGTGCTGCCCGGGGGCAACGGCCTCGAGGTGGCCCGTCGCGTGCGCAGCCGCCAGCCCGGCGTGCCCGTCCTCTACATGTCGGGCTACTCGGAGAACGTGTTCGCCGGCGGCCAGCAGGTGGAGCATCTGCTGCAGAAGCCGTTCACGTCGCGCACCCTGCTGGCCGCCCTCGACGCGCTGTTCGCGCACTGACGGGCCCCTCGATTCAAGGGCGGCCCGCTCGCGCCGATGAAGCGGTGGGATGGCCGTTTCCGTCGAACAGATCCACGTCGCCCGCCAGCCGATCCTCGACACCCGTCAGCAGGTGTTCGGCTATGAGCTGCTCTACCGGGCCGCCGCCACCGACACGGCCGCGCCCACCATCGACGCCAGCATCTCGGCGCGCGTGATCGGTGACGCCCTGCTCGGCATCGGCTTCGACACGTTGACCGATGGACGGCGGGCCTTCATCAACCTCGACGGACGCACGCTGCTCGCCGACGCCAGCGGCCTGCTCGACCCCGACCAGGTCGTGCTCGAGGTGCTCGAGAGCGTGCAGGTCACCGCCGAGGTCGTGGCCATGTGCCAGTCGCTGCGCGATCGCGGCTACGCCATCGCCCTCGACGATTTCGTGCCCGGATCGGCGGCCGAGGCGCTGGTGCCGTACGCCCGCTTCGTGAAGCTCGACGTGCTGAGCCTGAAGCCCCACGAGCTCACCGCGGCGGCGCGCCGCCTGCTGCAGGCCGGTGTGTCGGTGGTGGCTGAGAAGGTCGAGACCGCCGAGCACTTCGAGCGCGCCCGGGCCGCCGGCTGCTCGCTCTTCCAGGGCTACTACTTCTGCCGGCCGGTCACGTTCTCGGGCCGCGCCCTGCCGTCGAACCAGTTGATGCAGATGCGGCTGGTGGCGGCGCTGAACCAGCCCTCGGTGTCGCTGGCCACGGTCGAGGATCTGCTGAAACACGATGCCTCGCTGTCGTACCGGGTGCTGCGCTCGGTGAACTCGGCGGGCTTCGGGCTGCGCCGCGAGATCCACTCGATCCGCGAGGCGCTGCTGCTGCTGGGCCTCGATCAGGTGCGGAAGTGGAGTTCGATCTGGGCGCTGGCCGGCCTCAACAAGGGCCCGTCGGAACTGGTGACCATGACGGTCATCCGCGCCCGCTGCTGCGAGCTGCTCGGCCAGGCGCTCGACCGCTCGGACCACGGCGCCGCCTACTTCCTGCTCGGCCTGTGTTCGCTGCTCGACGTGCTGCTCGGCCATCCGATGGCGCAGGTCACCCAGGAGCTGCCGCTCGATCCGGAGATCCACGAAGCGCTGCTCGGCAAGGACAACGGCGCGCGCCGCGCGCTCGACGCCGTCGTGCACTACGAGCAGGGCCGCTGGGACGAAGCCGCGAAGGCCACCGAGGCGCTCGGCATCGGCCCCGATGCCCTGCCCGACGCCTACGCCGACGCCCTGGGCTGGGCCCGCAAGCTCACAGGATCCGCGGCCTGACGCCGCCGCCGCACGGCGCGCGATCTGCGACGATTCGTCGCGGCTGAGTTTGCACGGTATTTAACAGCCCCGCACAATTTCCGTGCACGCGCGGTGCCATCATGGTCCGCGGCGGGGTTGCAGCCCCGTCCGGAAGGACCCAGGTGAGTGCATTGACTCCGGGTCGGCGCGGCGGATCCCTCCCCACTCCGCGCCGGACGGTGCTGGTCGCGGGTGGCACGGATGGCTTCCGTGCCGCGCTGGCGACGCTGCTCCAGGGGCAGGGCTATGGCGTCGACCTGGCGCGCGACACCAGCGCGGCACTGTCGGCGCTGGTCATGCACGCGCCCGACGCCATCGTGCTCGGTCACGCCCCGGCGTTCGATGCGCTCGAGGCCTGCCGCCGGCTTCGCGCCCATTCCGGCTCGCGCACCACCCCGATCGCCGTCCTGGCGCCCACCGGCACGCCGGCCGAGCAGGCGCTGCACCTCGACACCGATCTCCTGCCCGAACACGCCCTGCCGGCCGATGTCGCGGCGTGGGTGGCCACGGCCGCGCCGGCCGCCGCCTCGCCCGGCGACCGCCTGCGTCTCACCCTCGCCCGCACCGCCACCGACGACGCGGTGAGCGCCGACGCCACCCCCTCAGCGGACTGGCGGCGGCTCTTCGACGGCCTCGACGACGGCGCGGCGCTGGTCGACGCCGACGGGCGCGTCGTCACCGCCAACAACGCCTTCGCGGCGACACTGGGCCAGCCGGGTCCGGAGGCCTGCGTCGGCCAGGACCTGCTGACATTGCTGCCCGGGCCGCCGGCGCCCGCCACCGATCAGCCCGCCGGCACGTCACCGCGCCTCACCGTGATGGGGGCCGGCCCCGACGGCGTGCCGATCGACCTGCGCTTCGTCGCCGCTGGCCGCGGCGCCGGCGCGCCGGTGTTCGTGACGCTGCGCGTCGAACGCTGGCGGCAGATGGCGGTGGATGCGGTGGCCGCCAACCACGACCTCAACGAGCAGCTGCGGCGATCGCAGAAGATCGGCGCGCTCGGCCGCCTCGCCGGCGGCGTCGCCCACGACTTCAACAACCTGCTGCAGGTGATCGGCGGCTACGCCGAGACGCTCGGCACCGACGGCCTCGATGCGACGTCGCGCCGTCGCGTGCTGCAGCGCATCCAGCGGGCCACCGATCGCGCCGCCTCGCTCACGAGGCAGCTGCTCGCCTTCGGACGCCGGCAGGTGCTGGTGCCGCAGGTGCTCGACCTGAACGTGACGGTGCTGTCGCTCGAGCACATGCTGGCGCGGGTCATCGGTGAGGACGTCCAGTTCGTGAGCTCGCTGGCGCCGGATCTGCGCCGCGTGAAGGTCGATCCCGGCCAGATCGAGCAGGTGCTGCTGAACCTCGCGATCAACGCCCGCGACGCCATGGCCGACGGCGGCACCCTCGAGATCGCGACCGCGAACTTCCTGTTGAAGGAGCCGTGGAGCCACGACGCGCTGCCGGTGCCGGTGCCGGCCGGCGACTGGGTGCTGCTCTCGGTGCTCGACACCGGCACCGGCATGGATCCCGACACCGCCGCGCAGGCGTTCGAGCCCTTCTTCACGACCAAGGACGCCACGCGCGGCAGCGGCCTCGGGCTGTCGATGGTGTACGGCATCGTCAAGCAGTCGGGCGGCTTCACCTGGATCGAGACCGCGCCGGGGGCCGGCACCAGCGTGCACGTGCTGCTGCCCGCCGTGCACGACGACGCCGCGACGTCGTCGCGCGACGACACGCCGGCCCTCGCCCGCGCCGCCTCGCCCGGCGGCACGGTGCTGCTGGTCGAGGACGATCCCGAGGTGCGCACGCTGTTCACGGCGTTCCTGCGCGACGCCGGCTACGTCGTGCGCGAGGCCGGCGACGGGCAGGAGGCGCTCGAGACCTTCGAGCGGCATGCCGACGACATCGACGTGGTCGTCACCGACGTGGTGATGCCGAACGTGAGCGGCCCATCGCTGGCCAGCGCGCTGCGGGCGCGCCGGGCCGACGTCCGCGTGCTCTTCGTCTCGGGGTACACCGACCAGCTCGAGCTCGATGCCGGCGATCCGCTGGCCGCCCATGTCACCAAGCCGGTGACCCGAAGCGTGCTGCTGCGCGAGTTGGCCGCCCTGCTCGGCACCGCCCGGTCCTAGCCTCCCCCCCGACTGCAGCCCCGCGCCCTTCTGCCGATTGAGTCGAGCAGAGGACCCGGGTGGACATCAACGGACACGCAACCGACCTGGCCGCCGGCGTCGGCCGCGTCACCCCGATCGCCAAGACACGCCTGCTGCGGCGGAACTGTGAACTGCCGCCGATTCCGGCGGTGGCCGTGAACCTGCTCGGCCTGCTGGCGCAGGAGGAGGTGTCGCTCGGCGATGTCGCCCGCGCCATCTCGGCCGACGTCACCATCGCCGCCGAGGTGCTGCGCGCCGCCAACACGGCCTACTACGGCATCCGCGGCGAGGTCACGAGCATCAGCCACGCGACCACCCTGCTCGGCGTGTCGCGCATCCGCGCGCTGGCGGCCACCATCGGCCTGCGCCGTTACCTCGGCCAGGCGCTGCGCCTGCCGGCCGTGCAGCGCTGCTGGCGCCACAACATCGCCACCGCGTCGACCGCGGAGCAGATCGCGCTGCGCCTCGGCGGCAGCCCCGCCGACGCCTACACGGCCGGCCTGCTGCACGACATCGGCCGCATGGCGCTCATCGTCGCCCATCCGAAGCAATACCCGGCGTTCCTCGACGCCGCCGAC
Source organism: Vicinamibacterales bacterium (assembly GCA_046331325.1). Taxonomy (GTDB): domain Bacteria; phylum Acidobacteriota; class Vicinamibacteria; order Vicinamibacterales; family UBA2999; genus CADEFD01. The sequence goes on from JAXLRB010000003.1 coordinate 230,236, forward strand.
GTGCGCGGCGTCGAGCTGCTCGAACTCGAGCGCAACCTCCTGGGCATGGACCACTGCGAAGCCGGCGAGTGGTTCGCGCAGCAGCTGCTGCTGCCGCAGGTATTCCAGGACGTGGCCGGCCATCACCACAACGTCGACGCCGTGGGACCGAGCGACATGCTGCCGCGCGTGGCGGCGGCCTGTCAGCTGGCCGACTGGATGGGCTACTGGGTGACGCCGCTGCCCGGCGACGCCGATCACGATCCGGCCGTCCTCGATCGCATCGCCCAGCGGCTGCCGCTCGCGCAGCGGGCGACGCTGCTCGGCGAGGTCGCCGATCTGGTGGCCGACGTCGGCGAGCAGGTGCGCGCCACCGAGGCGATGTTCGAATCATGAGTCCGCTGAGCCTGCGCCGCGGTCCCGCCGCCACGCCCCGGCTGGCGGTGACGCCGGCCCCCCGCCGTGCCCCGGGGGCGGTGGCCGCGCCGGTCACGGCCACGCTGGTCCTGGTCGAGGACGACCCCGAGATCCGCGCCCTCTTCGCCGGCTTCCTGGCCCACGCCGGCTACGACGTGATCGACGTGCCCGACGCCGCCGAGGCGCTCCTGGTGCTGCGCGACCGCCACGCCCAGGTCGATCTGCTCATCACCGACGTGGTGCTGCCGCACGTGGACGGCCCCTCGCTGGTCGCCGCCGTGCGCGAACGTCACCCCGACGTGCGCGTCCTCTACGTCTCCGGATTCGAGGTCGACATCGAAACCGAGCCGGCGGCGGCCGGCGGACCGGCGACGCGGCACGTCCGCAAGCCGATCACCCGCTCGGCGCTGCTCGCCGAGGTCGCCGCGCTGCTGGCACCGGCGCCGCCGGAGCCCGCGCGCCGGGAAATCGCCTCGGAGTTTGACTGATTCCGCCCTCGGGCGGCGCTGTAGTGAAATGGTTCCACGTAGCAGCAGATGGCGCACCGCACTCGTCCGACCGACGGGGGCGCCGGCCGGCGGCGCGAAGGGCAGATCATGACGCCGTACGAACGGGCGTGGCTGGCCGATCGCGACACGCCCGCCGCTGAATCGCGTCTGCCGGCGGCCCCTTCGCGCACGCGCCGCCGCCCGGCCGAGCCGGGAGCGGTCGTGCCCCTCGACGCGGTCGGCGAGGCCCTGGCCGTGATCGATCGCGACGGCGGCATCGTGCGGGTGAACGGCGCCTTCGAGCGCCTGCTCGGTCTCGACGCGCGACGCCTCGAGGGCACCCCCCTCGCGCGCTGGATCACGGTGCCGGAACCGGCCGGACCGCTGGCGCCGCCCTCGCCCACGCCGCGCCCCTCGGCCGCCTACACCCGTGACGACGGTGAGCGCTGTCCGGCCGACGTGCACGTGGCTCCGCTCGACACGCCGCCCGGCTGGTCGGTGGTGAGCGTGCGCGACGGCCGCGATCGCTCGCGTCTCGACGCCGCCCTGCAGGACAACAAGGACCTCACCGAGCAGCTGCGCCGTTCGCAGAAGATCGGCGCCCTCGGCCGGCTCGCCGGCGGCGTCGCCCACGACTTCAACAACCTGCTGCAGGTGATCAGCGGCCACGCGGAGGCGCTCGGCCAGCCCGACCTCGACGAGCGGGCCCGCCGCCGCCTGCTGCGCTCGATCCAGACGGCGACCGATCGCGCCTCCTCGCTCACCCGCCAGTTGCTGGCCTTCGGCCGCCGCCAGCTGCTGGTGCCCGAGGTGCTCGATCTGAACGTCACCGTGCGCACGCTCGAGCGGATGCTCACGCGCGTCATCAGCGAGGACATCCAGCTCGTGGGCACGCTGGCGCCGGATCTGGCGGCGGTGCGCGTCGATCCCGGACAGATCGAGCAGGTGGTGCTGAACCTCGCCATCAACGCCCGCGACGCCATGCTCGACGGCGGCACGCTCGAGATCTCGACGTCGAACTTCGTCATCGCCGAGCCGTGGGCGCATCCGGCGCTGCCGGTGCGCGTGCCGGCCGGCGCGTGGGTGCTGCTCTCGGTGCGCGACACCGGCACCGGCATGGATGCCGACACCGCCACCCAGGCCTTCGAGCCGTTCTTCACCACCAAGGACAGCACCAAGGGCAGCGGCCTCGGCCTGTCGATGGTCTACGGCATCGTCAAGCAGAGCGACGGCTACACGTGGATCGACACCGCGCCCGGCGCCGGCACCGCGGTGCACGTGCTGCTGCCGGCGGTCACCGACGCGACGGCGCCACTGCGGCCGACGCCCGCCGAGCCGATCGGCGGCATCGCCGAGGTCGGCGCCGCCATGGTGCTGCTGGTCGAGGACGACCCCGAGGTGCGCGGCCTCTTCTCGCGCTTCCTCGAAGCGGCCGGACACACCGTGATCGAAGCCGCCGACGGCCGCGACGCGCTCGAGATCTTCGAGGCACGCGCCGACGAGATCGATCTCGTGATCACCGACGTCGTCATGCCGAACGTGAGCGGCCCGACGCTCACCGCCGCGATCCGCGAGCGGCGGCCCGACGTGAAGGTGCTGTTCGTCTCGGGCTACGCCGAGGCCCTCGACGCCGACCTCGCGCACGCGCCCGGCACCGTGCTCGTGCACAAGCCGATCACCCGGCAGGTGCTCGTGGAACAGGTGGGCGCGCTGCTGCGCGGCGATACCGGCAACTGATCGCTCAGCCGCGATACGCGCCGGGCGCGCCACGGGCGACCGCGCGCGTCACCAGCGCCATGAGCGCGAGCGCGACGGCCCACACGACGCTCAATCGTCCCAGCACCGGCACCAGCGGTGTGGCCAGCACCACCGCGCCGAGGCGCGCCCCGGCGACGAACGCGAGCGGCCCGCCCAGCGCGCCGAAGAGCGCCGCGCTGCACCATCGCGCGAACACCGTCGCCAGGCTGGAAGCGCCAGGTGGTCGCGAACTGCGCCCACAACGCGATCAGCCACAGCGGCGGCCAGGCGCCCGGCGGATCGCCGGCGAGCCGCACGCATGTGCCCGCGCCGATGAGCAGCCGTTCCGCGACGAGGCCGATGGCGGCCGCCGCGGCCACGAGCAGGGCCTCGCGCCCGCGCTCGCGCGCCAGCCCGACGTGGGCAGCCGTCAGCGCGCCCGCGATCGCGGCTCCTGCGCGCGGTGCGCCCAGCGCCGCCCCGCCGACGGCCGCGATCCAGCCGGCCTGGTAGGCCGCGTAGTTGACGAGTACGTCTGCCGCGCCGTCACGCGCGGCCGGGCGGCAGGGTGATCGTGTAGATCTCGCGGCCGCGGCGATCGTGCAGGCTGGCGCGCAGCGCCTCGGTCCTGGCGTCGACGACGAAGCGGCCGAAGAACTGCAGGTCCTCCGCCGGCGAGCGGTTCGGCTTCATGTCTTTCGGGATGCCGAGGAACCGCACCTCTGGTCCGAACGTGGGATCGAGCGCGTTGGGCCCGAAGGTGCCGGCGTGCAGCGGCCCGGCGACGAACTCCCAGAACGGCGCGAACTCGGTGAAGCGCGCCCGCGACGGGTCGTAGTGATGCGCGGCCGCGTAGTGCACATCGCCGGTGATCCACACCACGTTGTCGATGCGCTCGTCGCGAATGAAGCGCAGCAGGTCGGCGATCTCGAGCTCGCGGCCCAGCGGCCCGCCGGGATCGCCGTTGGCGAACGCCTCGTAGTACGTCGGGAAATCGCGCACGACGAGGCCGATCGGCAGGCTGCTCGCCATCACCTTCCACGTCGCCGTACTGGCCACCAGCGCGCGCTTGAGCCAGGCCAGTTGCACCGGGCCCATCATCTTCGAGGCGTCGTTCAGCGTCGTCTGGACGTTCTCGCTGTTGGGCCCGCGATAGCTGCGGTGATCGAGCAGGAACACCTCGAGCGGGCCGTAGCGCACGGTGCGATAGAAGCGTTCCGGATCGCCGCCGACGATTGGCGCCGGCGTGTACTCGAGGCAGGCCTGGCGCGCTCGCGCCGCCAGCAGCGCCACCGACTTCTCCACGTTCGGCAGATCGTCCTGGCGGCGCTCGAAGTACCAGTTGTCGCGCACCTCGTGATCGTCCCACGTCGTGATCTGCGGCACCTTCTGGTTGAAGGCGCGCATGTGGGCATCGGTGAGGTTGTAGCGGTAGGCGCCGCGGAAGTCGGCGAGCGTCGCCGCGGGGTGCGCCTTCCACTCGCTGGCCTGGCTGCGCCATGTGCGGCCGTCGTCGAGCGCCACGGCGGTCTGCACGGGTTGATCGGCGTAGATCGCATCGCCGAGATTGATGAAGAGATCCGGCTGCGCGCCGAGCATGCTTTTGTAGGTGAGCATGCCGTCGAAGGCCGGATCGAGGCCCCAGCCCTGCCCCACCGTGTCGGCCGAGAACACGAGCGACACGTCGCGCGAGCGCGGCGCCGGCGACGTGGTGAGCTCGCCCACCATCGGCTCGCTCCAGCGGCGGATGTCCGACAGGTCCTGGAACGAGACACGATAGAACACCCGCTGGCCGCGCGGCAGATCGAGCAGCTGCAGCTTGCCGGTGACGTCCGATGCCTCGGTCACCGAGGGCCCGACGACGCGCCGCACGTCCGTGAACCTGTCGGTCGTGGCGTACTCGACCAGCATGCGCGCGGCGCGATCCGCGCGTGCCCACACCACCGCCGCGTCCTCGCCCACGAGCGTGGAGGCGATGCCGTCGGTCACGAGCGGCCGCACGCCCGGCGCGGTCACGATGGCCGGCGCCTGGCCGAACGCGTGGCGCGGCAGGACGAGCCCCGCGGCCGCGATCGACAGGCCGCCGAGCACGTCGCGCCGTGTCACGCGGCGGGACGCGGGTTTCGGGACTCGGGGCTCGAATTCACGCATGGCAGTCGTCCACGAAAAGAAAAGGCCGGCGGGCACGATCGCCCGCCGACCCATTGTGCACCGGGACTCTGGTCGAGGCGCGAGCCCCCAGCCCCTGCCGCCAGCCGCTAGAACGAATACTTGAGCGCCAGCTGGATCACGCGGCCGTCTTCGGCCGACGTGATCTGTCCGAAGTTCACCGCGCCGAACGTGCCCACCGGCTGGCCGAACCGCGCCTGGTTCAGGGCGTTGAAGGCCTCGATGCGCGCCTGGATGCGGTGCCGTCCCCGGAAGTCGAAGTTCTTGAAGAGCGACAGGTCGGTGCGCTGGAAGCCGGGACCGCGCACCGTGTTGCGGCCGGCGTTGCCGGGACGCACACCCGAATCGGCCAGCGTGCGCGCCGCGAAGCAGCTGGTGTCGAACCACTGCGCCGTGGTCTTCGGCCCGTTGTTCGGATCGCACGTCACGTCGGGCCGCTGCGTCATGTAGCGGATGTCGAGCACCGCGCCGTAATTGACCGCGAACGGGAAGCCCGTCTGCGCCTGGTAGATGCCGTTCACCTGCCAGCCGCCGGCAATTGCCCGCACGATCGGCGACTGGTTGGCGAGTTCGGGCAGCTCGTAGCCGAAGCTCAGGACGAAGCGGTGACGCGCGTCGAAGAGCGCCGGCCCCTTCTCGAAGTCGAGCGCGCGGTCGATGCTGGCCTGGTCGCCCTGCACCACCGGCAGCACCGGCCGGGCGTCACCGCCGATGTTCAGGCCCGACACGTGGTCGGTGGCCTTGCCGAGCGTGTACGACGCGGTGGCGTTGAGGCCCTTCCACGGCAGCAGCCGCAGGCTGGTCTGCAGCGAGTCGAACCACGAGCGCGCCACCGAGAAGGTCGGTCGCACCAGCGCGAACGCCGGCATCAGGCGGGCGCCGCGCGCCGTCTGGCCCGGCGTGAACACGCCCGGGTTCACCTCCATGAAGATCGGCATGTTGTAGCCGCGCGATCCCACGTAGGCCACTTCGGCGCCGAGACGGCTGGCGATCTGCCGCTGCACGCCGAAGTTGAAGTGATAGGCCTTCGGCGACTTGAAGTCGTCGCCCCAGCCGATGATCGTCAGCGCCGCCGGGAACGGGTTGGGCGGACCGGCCACGGCCGCCAGCGGATCGGCGATCGAGATCGCGGTGGGCGTGTTCAGCTCGACCAGCGGCGTGAACGGCGGCGAGAGCACGCCGCTCTGGAAGAAGTCGCCCTGCCCGGCCAGTGCGTCGTAGAACACGCCGAACGCCGAGCGGACACTGGTGCGGCCGTCGCCGAACGGATCCCACGCCAGCGACAGTCGCGGCGCCAGGTTGTTCTTGTCGGTGGGCACGATGCCGCGCGGCACGCCGGCATCGCCGGCGTAGACGAGCCCGGCCGGCGCGTTCGGATACACCGTGGACTGCTGGCCGGTGCGGAAGCCGCTGATGGCGTCGTTCTTGTCGATGAACGGCAGCGGCAGCTCGTAGCGCAGGCCGAGGTTCACAGTGAGGCTCGGGGTGACGCGGAAGTCGTCCTGGATGTAGCCGGCGAAGAGCCAGCCATAGCCATCCTGCGTCACCTGCTTGGTGGTGGCGCGGGCCTGCGCCGGCAGGCCGAGCAGGAAGTCCGCGGCGGCGTTGCCGGTGAGACCGCCGCTGAACGTCAGGTCGCCGTTGGGCCGGTTGATGAACGCGATGTTCATCGCCTCGCGACGCACGTCGGCGCCGAACTTCAGCGAGTGCGGCCCGGCGATCCAGGTGACGTCGTTCGCGACCTGCCAGACGTGGTTCACGCGCTCGACGAACGGCTGCTGCGGATCACCGAGCGCGTTCACGCCGCCACCGAAGTAGCCGGTGACCGCGATCGACGGCAGCCCCTTGGCGAGCGGGTTGGTGTTCGCGAAGTTGATGCCGTACGCCTTGGGATCGAGGCCGCTCGTCACCGCCGGGTTGGCGCTGATGCGGTTCACCGACGCGCGGGTCTGCGTGATCAGGTTCGATTTGATCACGTAGTTGTGCGACACGAGCGCGTCCTGCAGCGTGGCCAGCGCGCGCTGGTCGACGGCGGCGATCACCTTCGGCGTGAGGCGATCGGTCTCGGCGCGCATGTAGCGGACGAGCATCGACTGCTTCTCGCCGAGCTGGTAGTCGAAGCGCGCGCCGACCTGATCGCGCACGTCCTTGAGCGTCGGCGAGACGATGTAGCGGTTGCCGGCCGAGTTCGGCAGCGGCACGAATTCGCTCAACAGGCGCGCCGAGACCGGGCTGATGCGGTTGGCCGGAATCTGGTTGTTCGGAAAGGGCTGCCCGGTGAGCGGATCGCGGATCGTCGTGGCGCCGAAGTCGCCGGCGCGCTGGGCCGCCGACGGCACCACGATGTTGGTCGTGGTGCCGGCCTTGTTGCGATACCCCTCGTAGTAGCCGAAGCCGAACAGGCGGTTCTTGACCACCGGGCCGCCCAGCGCGGCGCCGAACTGGTTCTGCTGCAGCACGGGCTTCGGCTGGTTGCCGGGGGCGAAGAAGTTGCGCGCCTGCAGCGCGTCGTCGCGGTTGAACTCCCATGCCGAGCCGGTGAAGGTGTTGCTGCCCGATTTGGTCACCACGTTCACGACCGCGCCGGCGTTCCGGCCGAACTCGGCCCCGAACGCGTGCGTGAGGATCTTGAACTCCTGGATGGCATCGGGCGGCGGCCGCAGCACGAAGCCGGTGTTGAAGGTGTCGTTGTTGGTGGCGCCGTCCATCAGGAAGTTGTTGGACTGGTTGCGCATGCCGTTCACGTTGAAGCCGCCGGTCGAGTTGCCGAAGCCGCCCGGCGTGGCATCGCCCGACTGGCCGCCGAGGCCGGTGGGCGGCGCGACGACGCCGGGAATCAGCGTGCCGAGCTGGGTGAAGTTGCGGCCGTTGAGCGGCAGGTCGACGACCTTCTGCTGGTCGATGACGATGCCGTGCGTGGCGTTCGACGTCTCGACCAGCGTGGCTTCGGCCGTGACGGTGACCGTCTCGGTGACCGCGCCGACGTCCAGCTTGAACACGGCGCGCGCCGTCTCCGTGACGGTCACCTTCACCCCGTCCTGCTGGGCCGTCTTGAACCCCGGCAGCGACGCCTTGACGGTGTACACGCCCGGCTGCAGGAGCGGCAGCGTGTAGAGCCCGTCGGCCCCGGTGACGGCCGTGCGGACGGCGCCGGTGGCGGTGTTGGTGGCGTCGACCGTGACGCCGGGCAGGACGCCGCCCGACGAGTCGGACACCATCCCCGTGATCTGTCCCGTGGCCTGGGCATGCGCGCGCGTGGCATTCACGCCGAGCATGAGGACCATCATCATCGTGAACCGTGCGATCAGGCGCATCGCTTCGACCTCCGTGTGTCGTGGCGACAGTGAACCCGACCCCGTCACCCGTTGTCAAACGCCGCCCGTCACCGAGGCGTTACACTGTGCGGCCATGCAGGTACGGACGAGACGGGCCTGGGGGGCCGCCACCCTGTTCACGCTGGCGACCGCGGCGACGGGCGTGGCGCAACCGTTGACCGTCGGCTCACCAGACGGACGGCGCACCCTCACGGCGGTGCGCACCGACACGGCGCCCGTCATCGACGGCCGCCTCGACGACGCGATCTGGCAGACGGCACCCGCGGCCGACGGTTTCGTGCAGTCGGACCCGCGCGAGGGCCAGCCGGCCACCGAGCAGACGCGCGTTCACGTCGCCTACGACGACACCTACCTCTACATCGCCGCGCGCTGCCTCGACGCCGCCGCCGGGGGTGTGGTGGTGAACGACATCCACAAGGACTTCGCCACCGCCGAGCAGGACACCTTCGAGGTGCTGCTCGACACCTTCGCCGACCGCCGCAACGGGTTCGTGTTCGCCACCAACCCCCGCGGGGCGCGGTCCGACTCGCAGATCGCCAACGAAGGCCGCGACGTCAACCTGAACTGGGACGCCGTGTGGTGGGTGGCGGCGGCCATCACCGACGAGGGCTGGACGGCCGAGTTCCGCATCCCGTTCAAGACCCTGCGCTTCCAGCCGGGCGACGGCCACGTGTGGGGCATCAACTTCGGCCGCCGCATCCGTCGCAAGAACGAGTCGACCTACTGGTCGCCGGTGTCGCGCGCGTTCAGCATCGTGCGGGCCTCGTCGGCCGGCACGCTCACCGGCCTGCCGCCGCTCACCCGCGGCCGGAACATCCGCGTGAAACCGTATCTGCTGGGCGGCACCGTGCGCCCCTACGGCGGCAACGATTTCTCGCTCGATCGCGCCGCCGGCGTCGACGTGAAGGCCGGCCTCACGTCGTCGCTGACGCTCGACGCGACCGTGAACCCCGACTTCGCCCAGGCCGAGGCCGACGAGCAGCAGGTCAACCTCACGCAGTTCAGCCTGTTCTTCCCCGAGAAGCGCGAGTTCTTCCTCGAGAACTCCGGCATCTTCTACTTCGGCGACATCCCGCGGAACCAGCGCCAGACCAGCCGCTTCCGTCCGCCCGAGGAAGACCTGCTGCTCTTCTTCTCGCGGCGCATCGGCCTCACCGATGCCGGCGAGCAGGTGCCGATGTACGGCGGCCTGCGCATGACCGGACGCGCCGGCGACTGGGGCGTGGGCCTGCTCAGCATGCAGAGCGAGGCCGACGGCGGCCGGCCCGGGCAGAACTACACCGTGGCCCGCGTGCGCCACGATCTCTTCGGCAGCTCCGACGTGGGCGCCATCGTGCTCTCGCGGCAGCCGTCGGGCGACTCGGACGACTTCAACCGCGTGGCTGGCGTCGACGTGAACTTCCGGATCCTCAAGAGCCTCAGCCTGAACGGCTTCGCCGCGCGTTCCGATTCACCCGACACCCGCGTCGGCGACGATCGGCTGCGCGATCGGAATCAGAACACCGGCAAGATCTCGATCGGCTGGGAAGACTCGAAGAAGCGGCTGCAGGCCTCGGCCATGACCGTCGGCGACGACTTCCGCGACGACATGGGCTTCGTGCGCCGCACCGGTGTCACCCGCACCTTCCTCGACTGGGCGTCGTTCGTGCAGCCGGTGTCGCTGCGCAAGTGGGGCATCCGCCAGCTCGAGCCGCACGCCCGCGACTTCGACTACTACGACCGTAACGGCGACCTCGTCTCGCGCACGGGCCACGTCGGCCTGCAGGTCACGTGGAACAGCGGCGCCCGCATCGAGTACGCGTTCGAGCCGCGTGAGGAGATGATCGTCAAGCCGTTCAAGATCCGCAGCGACGTCGCGATTCCGGTCGGACGCTACGAGTGGTTCCAGCACCTGTGGGTGATCGACAGCGATCACAGCAAGCCGCTGTCGCTGTCGACGCGCATCACGCATGGCGAGTTCTGGAGCGGCCGCCAGGTGAACGTGCAGTCGAGCCTGCTGTTCCGGCCGAATCACCGGCTGTTCGTCGACGCCGGCCTGCAGGTGACCGACATCAGCCTCGAGGTACCGAAGGCGTCGTTCGTGACGACGCTGGTGAACTGGCGCACCGGCTACTCGTTCACGACCAACATGTTCCTCGACGCGCTGGTGCAGTACCGCAACGACGTGCACCAGTTCTCATCGAACGTCCGCTTCAACCTGATCCACCACCCGCTGAGCGACTTCTTCATCGTCTACAACGAGCAGCAGGACACCGACGGCCGCACGCCGGCCGGCCGCGGCCTGGTCGTGAAGTACACGCACCTGCTGTCGTTCTAGGGGGTCGCTTCCGCCGGTGGCGCGCCGAGTCCGGGCGTCAGTTCCACCACCTGCACGGCGCGGTCACCGGCCGGCTCGACGTGCAGCACGGTGAGGTCGCGCCAGGGCAGCACGTTGCGGAAGCGCTCGTTGCGCTTCCAGTAGGCGTGGTACGGCATCGACAGGTCGACCTCGTTGTAGTCCATGAGGTAGTGGATGCCTTCCCGCTGCAGGTAGTCCTGCAGCGTGCGCTCGCCGCGCAGCACGTCCACGTAGTGGATGTCGTTCACGAGGCCGTCGAGATTCACGACCGGGCGGTCGAGGAAATAGGCCACCTGGCCGGCGTTCCACGCGCCGATCGGCGCCCCCGGCGGCAGATGCTCCGTCACCCAGGCCATCGCGCGCCAGCGGCCCGCCCGCAGTCCCTCGAGCGCCTCGGGATCGAATCGCGGTCCGATCGCCACGACCTGCGCGGCCACCACGGCCACGGCCACCGCGCCGACCAGCGGCCGGCGGACGCGCTCGCCGAGCCCGTCGAGCAGCTGCGACAAGGCGTACGCGAACCACAGGCACCACGCCACCTGCGTCCAGCCGTAGTAGTGGCGCGTGACGTAGGAGAAATGCGCCACCGAGGCGATGACCAGCGCCACGTGTCCGGCGCCGAACACGAGCAGCGTGCCGACGACCGCCGCCAACGGCCGGCCCGCCGGATCGCGGCGCCACATCCGCCACGCCGCCCACGCCGCCAGCAGCAGCCCGGCCGCGCAGGCGACGAGCTTCTCCCGCAGGCCCCACGCCGCCACGCCGAGCGGCGTCGCCACCAGGTCGACCAGCGGCTGCGCCTGAATCTGGAACCACCACTCGACGCGCTCGCGCCAGGCCGTCGTCCACGGCTGGCCGGCGAAATAGCGCGAGGCATAGAGGCCCTTCACGATGCCCGAGATCGGCGTCCACGTGCCGGCCATCAGATAGCAGGTCAGGGCGTAGCCGCCGGCGCCGGCGACGATCGGCGCCGCCAGCGTGGCGATCTCGGCGCGGCGTCCGACGAGCGGCGCCGGCCGCCGCCCCAGCTGCCAGGCGGCGACGGCGGCGAGCAGTACCGAGTAGTAGGCCGAGTCGAGGCGCGTCCAGTAGTTCAACGTCAGACACACGCCGAGCCAGGCCACCCGGCTCCGCGTGGCCGTTTCGGGGGCGCTGACGAGCGGCCACCAGACGAGCAGCGTCGACACGATCAGCAGCGTGTGCAGCGGATATTCCATCGCCGTCAGCGACGGCGTCAGCCACACCATGAGGACGGTGGCCCAGGCCGCCGCCGCGCCCTCGCCCGTCCGCGGGGTGTGCAGCCGCGTCGCCAGACGCCGGAGCAGCAGGCCGGTGGTCAGGTTGAGCGCCGCGCAGAGCACCAGCACCACGCGCACGAGGCCCATGCGGTCATCAACCAGCCAGGCGAACGGCGCCAGCAGGAACGACCACAGCAACTGCACGCCACTGGCCGCGTGCATGCCATCGAACGTCGACCAGCCGAGGCGGACGACGTTTCGCACGATGGTCAGGTAGTAGAAGGCATCGTCGGCCGCCAGCACCTGGACGCTGAGGTAGTCGTACGGCAGCGTGGACTGGACGAGCTGCCAGGCCACCGCCGCGAGCAGCAGCAGCGTGCCGGCACGGTCGACGAGGGCCGGCCTGGACGCGGCGGGCGGTCGGGACATGGATGGGGTCACGAGTGTCTGGCCTCGGCGGCGGCGCGCCGACGGGGCGTGGTCACTGTACGTGTATGCGCGAACGGCTCGATCGTCGGGTCATCGAAAACTCCGCCGCCCCGTGCACTTCCGCGAAGCCCGGCCTTGCTACGATGGAGGCGATGCCGACGCCGCCGCCCAACGCTCCGCCCGCCGCCGGTTCGGCGTCGTCCGACATCGTGTTGCTGCAGGGCCCGCGGGCCCGCCTGCTCGAGCTGGGCACGATCCTGCGCGCCGGCCGCGACTTCATCCGCGGCTACCGCGCGCTGCATTTCGTGGGCCCGTGCGTGACGATCTTCGGGTCGGCGCGCTTCAAGGAGGACCACCCCGCCTACGCGCAGGCCCGGGCGCTCGGCGCGGCGGTGGCCCGCCTCGGCTTCACGGTGATGACCGGCGGCGGCCCCGGCATCATGGAAGCCGCCAACCGGGGCGCCCGCGACGCCGGCGGCCCGTCGGTCGGCTGCAACATCGAGCTGCCCTTCGAGCAGGCGCCGAACCCGTACCTCGATCGGTCGGTGACCTGCCGGTATTTCTTCGTGCGGAAGGTGCTGCTGTTCAAGTACTCCTACGCGTTCGTCGCGTTGCCGGGCGGGCTCGGGACGCTCGACGAGCTGACCGAGGCGTTGACGCTGATCCAGACCGGCAAGATCCGCCACTATCCGGTCGTGCTGATGGGCCGCGACTACTGGGCGCCGTTCACCGACATGCTGCGCACGATGGTGGCGGCAGGCACGGTGTCGCCGCACGACCTCGACCTGCTGACGGTGACCGACTCGGTCGAGGAGGCCGTGGCGCACATCGACCAGCACGCCATCCGGGCGTTCGGGCTGCAGAAGGCGCCGGCGCCGCGCCGCTGGCTGGGCGAGCGCGCGCTCGACGCGGTGCGCCGCGCCACCCAGGGCTGAGGCGCGTCAGCGGGTGCTGGCCGCCATGGCGGCGGCGGTGATCGCCGACAGCACGAAGCCCCAGCACATGTCCACCACGGTCATCCGCAGCGTGAACTGCGTGAGCGTGGCGTAGTTGGTGAGGTCGTAGACGCCGTAGCCGATCAGCCCGAAGAGTCCGCCCCAGAGGGCCGCCTGCAGCGGCTGCCCGCCGGCCCGGGGCAGCACGAAGAGCTGCAGGCCCAGGATCATGAGCGGATAGAGCACCAGCGCCGGGCCGAGCCGAATCGCGAAGTTCTCGCCGTCCATGCGCGCCAGGCCGGCCAGCTCCCGCTTGTAGAACGCATTGGCGACGACGCCAATCCACAGCAGGTCGAGCGTGAGGAACGTCGCCAGTCCGGCCCCGAAGGGCTTCAGCACGTCGAGCACGAGTGGTAGGACGCGGCGGAGGGGGTGGAAGGTCCCGTCGGCGGCCCGAACCGGCCCGTCGGACGCGGTAAGCTGAGTCATGCGACTGGTGAAGCTGGCCGTCTCCAGCCTGAGTCCGACCGTGGGCGCGGTGCGATCCAACGCGGCGCTCGTGCTCGCGGAGGCCCGGGCCATGGCCGCCGCCGGCGTCACGCTCGGCGCGTTCCCCGAACAGGTGCTCGGCGGCTACCCGCCCGAGGATCTGGTGCAGTGGCGGGCCTTCCTCGACGCCCAGCGCCAGGCGCTCGACGCCTTCGCCCGCGACACCGCCGAACTGCCCACGGTGTTCGTGCTGGGCCTCGTGGTGCCGGTCGACTCGCTGCTCTTCAACGCCGCCGCGGTGGTGCACGGCGGTCGCGTCCTCGGCTGCGTGCCGAAGGAGAAGCTGCCCACCTACAACGTCTTCTACGAAGGCCGCACGTTCTCGCGCGGCGGCCCGGGCGTGGCCCTCGACGCCACCGGCCTGCCACTCGGCGACTATCTCTTCGCGTTCGACTTCGGCACCATCGCCGTCGAGGTCTGCGAGGACGCCTGGGCGCCCGACGGCCCCATGCGACGCCGCTGCCTGTCGGGCGCCGAGATCGTCGTGAACGTGTCGGCGTCGCCCTATCGCATGGGCATCGCGGCGACCCGCCGCGAGATGCTGGCGACGCGTGCCGCCGACAACCAGACCGTGCTGCTCTACGCCAACGCCGTCGGCGCCCAGGACGGCCTGGTGTACGACGGCGGCGGCTTCATCTTCCAGAACGGCCGCCTGGTCCACGAGGCGCCGCGGTTCGCCGCCGGCACGACCACCGCGGTGGTCGACCTCGACCGTACGCGGCGGCTGCGGATGGAACACACGACGTGGCGCGCCGACTGCGAGCACCACCTGCGACGCGAGACGCGCGTGCCCGTCATCACGAGCACCGCGCCCACCGCCGACACGCGCGGCCTCGTCTATCCCCCGCCGGCCGGCGGCAGCTTCTTCCTGCCCCCCCCGTCGCCGCCGGCGATCGACGCCCGCGACACCGCGCTCGACGAGTTGTTCGAGGCGCTGGCCACCGGCGTCGCCAGCTACTACACGAAGACGGGCGCCTTCCGCTCGCTCGGCCTGGCGCTCTCCGGCGGGCGCGACTCGATGCTCACGCTGCTGGTCGCGTGGCGTGCGGCCGCGCACATCCTCGGGGTCGATGCCGATGCCGATCCCGCGGCGGCGGGTCGCCTCCTCACCGCGTTCTACATGCCGACGCGGCATTCGCAGGACGCGACGCGGTCGGCGGCGCACGAGCTGGCGGCGGCGCTCGGCGTGGCGCTGCACACCATTCCGCTCGACGACGCCTACGACCGCGAGGTCGAGGTGGCGCGCCAGATGCTGGGCGGGCAACCGCCGGGCGAGATGACGCGTCAGAACGTCCAGGCACGCCTGCGCGGACAGCGGATGTGGAACTGGGCCAACACCTCCGGCGCGCTCTTCCTGCAGACCGGCGACATGAGCGAGAAGGCCGTGGGCTACACCACCATCGGCGGCGATCTCGAGGGCTCGCTCTCGGTCATCGCCAACGTCCCGAAGACGGTCGTCGAGGCGCTGCTGGCGCGGCTCGACCGCCGGTACGGGTTCGCCGGCATCGCGTCGACGCTCGCCACGGCGCCCGGTCCCGAGCTGGCCGACGCGCAGGTGGCCGAGCACGAGCTGATGCCGTTCCCGATCCTCGACGCTTGTCTGCACCTGTACGCCAGCGAGAAGCTCGCCGCCGACGAGGTGGCGCAGGCGCTCGTGAGCGTGTGTCCGGGCTACGATCCGGCGTACCTCGCGGCCTGCGCGCAGCGGTTCGCGCGGCTCTTCACGCAGTCGATCTACAAGTGGGTGCAGTCGCCCCTCGCCCTGCACGTCGGCTCGCTGGATCTCGATCGCGAGCGGGCACTGCAGATGCCGGTGGTGCAGCGCACGGAATGGTGACCGCATGACGTTCCGCCTGCCATCGTGGCTCGGCCTCGTCGCCGCCGTGAGCCTGGCCGCGCTGCCCTCGCGTCCCGTGGCCGCCACGGCGACGCCGCAGAGCCAGGGCGGCACCGCCCCGGCGCCGGCCGCGGCGCAGGACCAGCCGGTGTTCCGCGCCGGCGTGAAGCTGGTGCTCGTGGACGTCACCGTCACCGGCAACGACGACCAGCCGCTGATGGATCTCGCGCCGGCCGATTTCGAGCTCACCGAGGACGGCGTGCCGCAGACCGTGGAACAGGCGACGCTCGTGCGCCTCGATGGCGCCGCGCGTGGCGACAAGGAAGCGCTCGAGATCCGCTCGCGCGATCACGCCATCGCCGAGGCCGGGCGCGACGATGTGCGGCTCTTCGCCGTCTTCATGGACGACTACCACCTGGGCCGCTACCCGCAGGAGATGATCCCGCTGCGCAAGGCCCTCACCGACTTCCTCGGCAGCATGATGGGCCCGCTGGATCTGGTGACGGTGATGAATCCCATCACGCCGCTGAGCGCGCTCGAGTGGACGCGCGATCGCCAGAAGCTCGTCCAGAGCATGAAGATCTACGAGGGCCGCAACGACAACTTCATCGGTCGCAGCCCCCTCGAGGAATCGCAGAACCTGTCGCGCAACGCCGCCCGCGTGCGCTCGCAGGTGGTGATCACGGCACTGCAGGCGCTGGTGATGCACCTCTCGGGCCTGCGCGAGGGCCGCAAGACGATCCTGTTCGTGTCGCAGGGCATCCCGCTGCAGTTCGACGTGTCGCTCGAGCCCGACTTCCAGGATCTGCTGCGCGACGCCAACCGCGGCAACGTCGTCATCCACACCATGGACCCGCGCGGCCTCGGCCTCGGGCCGTCCGTGCATTCCACGCTCTACCGCCTCGCCGGCGAAACCGGCGGGCACGCCATCGTCAACACCAACGACCTGACGAAGGGCCTCGAGAAGGTGGTGCGCGACGCCAGCCACTACTACCTGCTCGGCTACGCGCCGACGCGCGAACTGAACGACGGCAAGTTCCACAAGATCAACGTCAAGGTGAAGCGCAAGGGCGCCAGGACCGTGGCCCGCCGCGGCTACTACGCGCCGAGCGCCGACGAGATGACGCCGCCGGCCGCTCCCGAGGTCGAGCCCGCCGTGTCGACGGCGTTGACCAGCCTGCAGGCCCGCCGCGAGGATCGCGTGGTGCATGTCGAGACCGGCTTCGCGCCGGGAACCGACGGCCGCGTACGGCTGACCGCCACGTGGCGGCCGGTGCCGGGATTCCGCGACAAGCCGCAACGCCTCACCGTCGAAGTACGCGACGCCGCCAACGCGCCCGCCGTCACCGGCGACAGCCCGATTGGCGACAACGGCGCCGGCATCGTCACGCTCGACGTGCCGCCCGGCGAGGCGCTGGTGCGCTACACCGCCTTCGGCGCCGACAAGGACGTGGTGGATCGCTGGGAAGCGCCGCTGGTCGTGCCCGACCTCACCGGCGCGTCGCTGGCCGTGGGCTCGCCCTCGTTCATCCGCGCCCGCACCACGGCGGCCTTCCAGGCGCTGCGGCGCGGCGAGGCCGGCACGCCAATTCCCGATCGCGAGTTCACACAGGCCGACCTCATCGTGGTGCGCACGGCGGTGGCCGGGGGCGCCGACGCGGCCGTCACCGCCGCCGTCCTGACACGCGAGGGCAAACCGCTGGCGACCTTGCCCGCCACGCCGGTCGACGGCCAGTTCCAGATCGACCTGCCGCTCCGCTCGCTGGCGCTCGGCCAGTACGTGTTGCGCTTCACGGCCACGCGGGGCGGCGCCTCCGCCAACGCCACGATCGGCTTCGCCATCGTGCGCTGACGTGTTGCCCCTCACGCTCGTCGCCGATCTCGACGATCCGCGGCTCGACGCCTACCGCGACGTCGCGTCGCCCGACGCCCTGACCGCCCGCGGCCTCTTCGTGGCCGAGGGGCGGCTCGTGGTGCAGCGGCTGGTCGAGGCGCCGGCGCACCGCCGGCACTCGCTGCTGCTCACCGAAACGGCCGCGGCTGCCATGAGCTCGACGCTCGCCACGCTCGCCGGGTCGACGCCGGTGTACGTCGTGCCGCAAGCGGTGATGAACGGCGTGGTCGGCTTCAACATCCACCGGGGATGCCTGGGCCTGGCGCACCGTCCCGCGCCGGCGACCGAACGCGACCTGCCGCTGGCTGACGCGCGCGCGATCGTCGTGGCGGAAGGCGTGAACAACCCGGACAACGTCGGCGGGTTGTTCCGCAACGCCGCCGCGCTCGGCGCCTCGGCCGTGCTGCTCGGGCCCGACTGCGGCGATCCGCTGTACCGCAAGGCGATTCGCACCTCGATGGGCGCCGTGCTCGGCCTGCCGTGGGCGGCGGCGTCCGCGTGGCCCACGGCGCTCGACGCCGTGCGCGACGCCGGCCTGACCGTGATTGCGTGCACGCCGGATCCGGCGGCGCCGTCACTCTACGACGTCACGCTGCCCCACCGCGCCGCGGTGCTCGTGGGCGCCGAGGGCGACGGCCTGACGCCGGCGGCGCGGGCGCGCGCCGACCTCGCGGTGCGCATCCCGATGCACGGCACGATGGACTCGCTGAACGTGGCCACGGCCGCCGCCGTCGTGCTGAGCGCCCTGGCCGCGGCCGCGCGCTGAGACGACCGGCTCAGGCCTCGGTGGCCCAGGCGCGCGAACGCTCCACGGCGCGGCGCCAGCCGCCGTAGCCGCGGGCCCGCTCGTCGGCGCCCATGCGCGGCGAGAACTCGCGATCGAGCGCCCAGTTGCGGCGCACGTCGTCGAGCCCGTCCCAGAAGCCCACGGCCAGGCCCGCGAGATACGCCGCGCCGAGCGCGGTCGTCTCGGCCACGACCGGACGCCGCACCGGCACGCCGAGCTGATCGGCCTGGAACTGCAGCAGCATCGCGTTGGCCGAGGCGCCGCCATCCACTTTCAGGTGCGGCAGGGTGAGTCCGGCTTCCTCCTGCATCACCTCGAGTACGTCGCGGGTCTGGTAGGCCATGGCGTCGACGGCGGCGCGCGCGATGTGCTCCACGCGCGAGTCGCGCGTCAGCCCGACAATCGTGCCGCGCGCGTGCGGATCCCAGTACGGCGCGCCGAGACCGACGAACGCCGGCACGAGATACACGCCGCCGGCGTCGGGGACCTCGCGCATCAGCCGCTCGACATCGGCCGACGTCGAGATGGCGCGCAGCCCGTCACGCAGCCACTGCACCGCGGCGCCCGCCACGAACACCGAGCCTTCGAGCGCGTAAGTGGTGCGATCGCCGAGCCGCCACGCGACGGTCGTGAGCAACCCCTTCTGCGACGCGACGAGCCGGCTGCCGGTGTTGAGCAGCATGAAGCAGCCGGTGCCGTAGGTGTTCTTCGCTTCACCGGGCTCGAAGCACGCCTGGCCGAAGAGCGCCGCCTGCTGATCGCCGGCCACGCCGCCGATCGGGATCGGCGCGCCGAAGAGCTCGGGGGTCGTCTCGCCGTAGACCTCGCTGCTGGCCCGCACCTCGGGCAGCATCTGTCGCGGCACGTCGAAGAGCGCCAGCAAATCGTCGTCCCACTGCCGCTGGTGGATGTTGTAGAGCAGCGTGCGGCTGGCGTTGCTTTCGTCCGTCACGTGCAGGCGGCCGCCGCTGAGCCGCCACAGCAGGAACGTGTCGATGGTGCCGAACAGCACCTCGCCCCGCGCCGCCCGCGCCCGCAGCCCGTCGGTGGTGTCGAGCAGATGCTTGATCTTCGACGCCGAGAAGTAGGCGTCGAGCACGAGCCCCGTGCGGGCGCGGATCGTCGGCTCGTGGCCGGCGGCGCGCAGGCGATCGCACAGCCCGGCGGTGACGCGCGACTGCCACACGATGGCGTTGGCCACCGGGGCGCCGGTAGCGCGATCCCACAGCACGGTCGTCTCGCGCTGATTGGTGACGCCGATCGCGGCGACGTCGGCCGCGGTGAGGCCGGCCGTGGCCAGTACGTCGCGCGCGGTCGCGATCTGGGTGCGCCAGATGTCTTCCGGGTCGTGCTCGACGTGTCCCGGCTGCGGGAAGATCTGCCGGAACTCCTGCTGCGCGGTGGCCACGGCGTGTCCGCCGCGATCGAACAGGATGGCGCGGCTCGACGTCGTGCCCTGATCGAGGGCCAGCACCACGCGGCTCATCGCGCCGCTCCGCGGGGATGCAGCCGCGTGATGCACAGGTCGTACACCGCGCCGCCACCGATGGCGCCGAGGATCGGCCCGACGATCGGCACCCACCACCATCCGTGGTTCGCGGTGAACACCTCCCCGCCCCACCCGGCAACGGCGGTGAAGAGCCGCGGGCCGAAGTCGCGCGCCGGATTGATCGCGTAGCCGGCGTTGAACCCGAAGGCCATGCCGATGGCGACGACCAGGCCGCCGACCAGCACGGGCCCCATCCACGGCGGCGCGTTGACGTTCCTCGTATCGCCGATTGCGAACACGCCGAGGATGAGCAGCGCCGTGCCCACGATCTGATCGACCAGGCCGCCCATGGTCGAGACGAATGGCTGCGGATAGGTCGCGAAGATCCCGGCCGTGCCCTTCGCGCCGGCCACCAGGCGCATGCCGCCGTCGAAGGCCGTCAACGCTTCGTGGTACGTGGCGAAGACCAGCGCCGAGGCGAGGAACGCGCCGGCGACCTGTGCGAGCGTGTACGGCAGCACCTTGCTCCACGGCAGGCCGCGATGCACCGCCAGGGCGACCGTGACGGCGGGATTGAGATGCGCGCCCGACACGCCGGCGGACATCAGCACGCCGAACATGACGGCGAGGCCCCAGCAGAGATTGATCGTGAGATAGCCGCCGCTGGCGCCGCCGCTGAGCACGGTCTGCGCCACGACACCGACACCGAAGGTGATGAGGACGAACGTTCCGAGGAACTCGGCCGCGAGTTCCCGCATGAGGCCGCGTGACATGGCGCGCATTATGGCGCGGGCCACGGCCGAGGGGAAGCGCGGAGCGCGAGGCGCCGCCGGCCCCGACGATACAATTGCGAGGAGATGCTCGCCGAACTCGTGCAGGCCGTCCGCGTCTGGGCCGACGGCGCCGGCGGCCTCGGCGTGTTCGCCGTGGCCGTGCTCGATTCGAGCGTGCTCGCCCTGCCGAACGCCACCGACGCGCTCATCATGTACCTCACGGTGCAGCATCCGGCGCGCTGGTGGTATTACGCGGCGATGGGCATCGCCGGGGTCGTCGTCGGCTCGTGGCCGCTCTATGTCGTCGCCCGCCGCGGAGGCGAGGCGTTCCTCGGCAAGCGCCTGAACGGCCCTCGCGCCTCGAGCGCGCTCGCCTTCTACCGTCGCAGCGCGTTCCTCGCCATCGCCCTGCCGGCCTTCACGCCGCCGCCGATGCCCCTGAAGATCTTCGTGCTGCTCGCCGGCGCCACCGCGTTCGCGCCGTGGCGGGTGGTGGCGGCGCTGGCGCTCGGGCGCGGCGGGCGTCACGCCATCGAGGCGGGTCTCGCCGCCGCGTATCGCGATGAGGCCGTACGCGCCTTCGAGCAGTACGGGCCGTCGCTCGCCGTTGGTGTGCTGGTCGCGGTGACACTGGCGTGCATGGGGGTCTATGCCTGGCACGTGCGGAGAACCCGGTGACGGCACCTGACGCCGGGGTCGATCTCGTGGTGGTGCCGACGGGCGGCCTGACGCCGGAACTCGCCGCCGCGATCGATCCGCGCCTCACGGACGACGAGCGCGTCCGCCGCGATCGGTACGTCCGCGAACAGGATCGCCATGCCTACGTCATCGCCCGCGCGCTGGTGCGGATGGTCTTGTCGCAGCACGGCCCGACCGCGCCCGCCGAGTGGCGCTTCGAGGTCAACGCGCACGGCTGTCCCTTCGTGGTCGACGCCCAGGCCGGTGCTCCGCGTCTCTGCTTCAACGTATCGCACACCGACGGCCTGGTCGCACTCGCCGTGGCCCGCGGCCATCGTGTCGGCGTCGACGTCGAGGACGTGCGGCGCGTGGTGCGTCACGACGTGGCCGGCCATCACTTCGCGCCGTCGGAAGTGGCCGATCTGCGCGCCCTGCCGACCGGCGCGCAGCCACGCGGCTTCTTCGAGTACTGGACGCTGAAAGAGGCCTACATCAAGGCCCGCGGCATGGGCCTGGCGATTCCGCTGCACGACTTCGCGTTCGTGCTGCGGCCGCCGGCGGCGCCGGCGATCGCGTTCGTCGACGGCTTCGACGACGACGCCTCGCGGTGGCAGTTCTGGCAGGCGTGGCCGACGCCCGATCATCGACTGGGCCTGGCGATCGAACGCGTGGGGCGCGATCTCGCCGTGCGGCTGCGCACGCTGGCGCCCGAGGCACTCGTACCGTGACGCTCTGGGCCCTCAGCGATCTGCACATCGGCTTCGAGGTGAACCGCCAGGCCGTCGAGGCGCTGCCCGACTTCGGCGACGACTGGCTGCTGCTCGGCGGCGACACCGGCGACACGCTGGCCCACCTGCAGGCCGTGCTGGACGTCGTGACGACGCGCTTCGCGCGCGTCATCTGGACGCCCGGCAACCACGACCTGTGGACACCGCGCGCCTGGCCCGACGAGAAGCGCGGCACGTCGCAGTACGCGCGGCTGGTCGAGGCCTGCCGGGCGCGCGACGTGCTGACGCCCGAGGATCCCTACGTGACGTGGCCCGAGACCGGCCACGTGATCGCGCCCATCTTCACGCTGTACGACTACTCGTTCGCACCCGGCGGGCTCACGCCCGACGCGGCGGTGGCATGGGCCGCCGAGACGAAGGTGCAGTGCGCCGACGAGTTGCTGCTGTCGCCGGCGCCGTACGCCACGCGCGCGGAGTGGTGCGCGGCGCGGGTCGAGGCCACCGAGGCGCGCCTCGCGGCCCTGCCCGCGGACGCGCGCACCATCCTGCTCGGCCATTTCCCGCTGCGTGCCGATCTCGCGATCCTGCCGCGCATTCCGCGCTTCGCGATCTGGTGCGGCACGACGCGCACCACCGACTGGCACATGCGCTTCCGCGCCGACGTCGTCGTCTCGGGCCATCTGCACCTGCGCACCACGCGCTGGCGCGACGGCGTGCGCTTCGAGGAGACGTCGCTCGGCTACCCCGCGCAGTGGCAGCAGGCGAAGACGGCCGCGTCGTACATGCGGCGGATCCTGCCTGAGCCGCCGCCCGTCGCCGGCTGGGGCGACGACCGCACCGTCCTGCGGCATCCCTGACGGGCAAGGCAGCGGCGCGATCGCCGCGCTCGTGGCAGAATCGTCCCGCCGCCCGCGCCGTGTCCCCTCCCGGTGGCGCGGGCCCTGTGCGCACGTCCCCGTGCGCCGGAGGGTCGTGCATGCCGTCTCGCCCAGCTGGTCTCGTCCTCGCCTTCGTGCTGGCATTCGCCGCTCCGGCCGCCGCGCAGCTCATCCCCTTCCCGCCCACCGGCACCTCGGCGCAGATCACCGGCAGCACCGTGTCGATGACATGGAACGCCGCGCCGCGGGCGACGACGTACGTCATCGAGGTCGGCTCGGCCCACGGTCGTGCCGACATCGGGAGCATCGCGACCACCAGCGCCGCCACGTCGTTCACCGCGGCCGGCGTACCGGTGGGCATCTACTACGTGCGCGTGCGCGGCGTGAACGGCGCCGGCACAGGTCAGGCCGGGAACGAGGTCACCGTGGCCGTGGGTCCGCCCTGCCAGCTGCCGACGGTAAGCGGGCTCTCGGTATCGGTGGCCGGCACGGTGGCCACACTCAGCTGGACCGGCGCCAACGCGACGTCGTACCGGCTGGAGGCCGGTCCGACCCCGGGCTCCGCCTTCTACTACGACCTCGACCTTGGCGCGGCCACCTCCCTCTCGGCCAACGTCCCGCCCGGCACGTTCTACGTGCGGGTGCGCGGCCAGAATGCCTGCGGTCTGGGCCTCCCGTCGTCCGAGGCGATCGTGGCAGTGAACGTGCCGAGCGTGGTGCAGGACCTGCGGGCCAGCGTGATCGGGTCGGCCGTGACGCTGCGCTGGGCGGCGCCGTCGAGTAACGACGCGTCGAACTACGTGCTCGGTCTCGGTTCGGCGCCGTGGTCGTTCGACCTGGGATACGCGAGCGTCGGGACTACCACGAGTTACACCGCCGGCGGCGTGCCGGCCGGCACCTACTACGTGAAGGCCCAGGCCGTCGGCGCGGGCGGCCTGGGCCCGCACTCGAACGAACTCGCCATCACGGTGGGCCCGCCGCCGGCAGGCACCGCCGTCGTCACGTTCAACGCGCTGGCGCCGAATGGGCCCGCCTTCGTGTCGCACACCGAGAGCGGTTTCAGCGTGGAGGCGGTGTCGGGCCCGTGGGTGTCTGGCCCCGCCCTCATCTCGCGAAACACCACCAACCTCACCCCGCTCGACTCCGAACTCAAGGTCACGGCAGTGGGGGGCGGCGCGTTCCGGCTGGCCTCGGCGCGCCTCTACTCGAGCGTCACGACCATCCCGTACGTGTTCCGCGGCGTGCGCAACGGCGTCACCGTCTATACCGCCACGGGCACCGTGCCCAACACGTTCGGCAACTACGCGACCGTGCCAAATCCGTATGCCGACGTGGCCGTGGATGCGGTGTTCCTCACGGTCACCAATCCGGCCAGCCCGCAGTGTCCCTCCTGCGGCACGAATCCCGTGGGCGTGGACGACATCGTCCTGTGGCCCTAGGGGCGTCGGCCCTTCCGGGCGGCCTGCCCGCTACAATGGCCCCATGTCCCGCACGCTGCGTCTTCTGCTTCTGATGGCGACGGTGATCGCCGTGGTCCGTCCCGCGGCCGCCCAGTCGTCCTTCGCGCGTCCCGAGCTCATCGTCGACACGGCGTGGCTGGCGTCGCATCTCACCGCGCCCGACATCCGCATCGTCGACATGCGGCCGAAGGGCTACGCCGAGGGCCACGTGCCCGGCGCGGTGTGGCTCGACAACAACGCCATCCGCAACCCGAAGGCCCCGCCCACTTTCCTGCCCACGCCACAGGAGTTCGCGGCGCTGATGGGCCGCCTGGGCATCTCGGATCGCACGCGCGTCGTCGTCTACGACGAGCGCGGCGGCCTGTATGCCGCGCGCCTGTGGTTCGTGCTCAACCTGCACGGGCACACCAACGTGGCGCTGCTCGACGGCGGGTGGCCGAAGTGGATGGCCGAGACGCGCCCGACGTCGACCGACGTGCCACAGCCGCCGGCAGCGACGTTCACGGTGCGGACGGCCACGCTCGGCGTCGCCACGGCGGATGACGTGAAGGCCGCGATCAACGCCAAGGGCGTGCGCATCGTCGACGCCCGCACCCAGGCCGAGATCGACGGCAAGGATCTGCGCAACATCAAGCGCGGCGGCTTCATCGAGTCGTCGACGCCGGTGTACTGGGAGGATCTGCTCGACGCCCAGTCGCGCGCCGTGAAGCCGGCGGCCGACGTGGAACGGATCTGGCGCGACAAGGGGATCGCGAAGAGCGACCGTGTGATCGTCTACTGCCAGGTCGGCATGCGCGCCAGCTACGACCTGTGGACGCTGGCCCTCATCGGCCACGACCTCTCGACGCTGCGCAACTATTACGGCGCCTGGGAGGAATGGGGCAACCGCGACGACACGCCCATCAAGACGAAGGACTAGGGGCTCGGGAGACCGCCCATGTCGCTGATCGCGCGATTCCTCTCCCGCCTGGCCACGCCGCGGCTCTTCGTGCTGGCGGCGGTGCTGCTCGGCATCGATCTCGTGGTGCCCGACGTGGTGCCGTTCCTCGACGAGATCGTGCTGGCGATCCTCACGCTGATCTTCGCCCGGCGGAAGCCGGGACTGTGATCGACGCGGAGGCGTCGACCGCCGGTGCGGCTCCGCTCAGCGCGAGCGGATCGAGAAGGTCATCTCGATCGTAATCGTCCGGCGCGTCGCGCACTCGTCCATCACCGGTGCGACGAAGCGCCACAGTCCGGCAGCGCCGAAGGTGGCGGCGAGCAGGTTGTCGTCCTCCACGCCCTTCAGCCACTCGAGGTGCGTGAGGGTGCCGTGCTCGGTCATTTCACCGCGCACGAGTACCATGCCGGCGCGGCCATGCACGAGTTCGGCACGCGGGTAGACCGGCGAGACCTGCGACACCACCACCGGCATGTGGGCCTTGTCGTCGTTCGGCACGACCGGGGGCTCGCCGCAGCGGGCGGCAGCTCGATCGCCAAGACGCGCGGCCGTGCGGGCGCGTTCTGCCGGCTGAGCGGGAATGGGCACGAGGGTGGCGCCAGCCTGTCGGGCGATGCGTTCCGCGATGGCCGACGCCAGGCTCCGCTGACCGTACAGGATGCTCTCGCCGCGCGCACGCTTGCCGGCCAGGGGCGTCGTGATCGTCGACGCGGTGAGGACGGCGCCCACCGCCAGGCGTGGCGGCGACCAACCGGGCGCCACGCGCACGTGGATGGCGGCGGCCTTCGGCACGTGCGTCGGCGGCAAGCCGAGCGCGGTCACCGACGGCCACGCGGCACCGTAGTCGGCCTCGCGGGTGACGATCACCCCTTGCGCGGCGTCGGCGCGCTCGACGCGGACGCCAAGGCCTTGCACCACGGCCACGGCGGCGCCGAACGGGTCGGTCGTGGCTCCGGTGACGAACCATTCGCCTGGCAGCACGCTGGAGTCGTCCGCAGCGGTCTGCGTGCCACGTCCGGCGACGGGCCGCGCCGCCAGCAGGATGGCCAGAACCACACACAGTCTCCACGGCACGCGTTGTGTCACGGCAATCCTGACTGGAGGGGACCTGGATTGTAGCCTTGACTGCGCCCGACGGCTCCCCTACCGTTGGGGGCTGCCAGGAGGCCTCCGATGCGTCACCGTCCGTTCACCGCGCCGATCGCCGCGCTGCTCGTCGCCGCCCTCACGCTGCCGCTCGCGGCCGGCAACACCCCGTATCGCGCCCGCGGCGGCATGGTCATCTCGGCCAGCGACATCGCGTCCGAGGTGGGCTGGACGGTGATCAAGAGCGGCGGCAACGCCATCGACGGCGCCATCGCCACGGCCCTCGCGCTCGCCGTCACGCATCCCACGGCCGGGAACATCGGCGGCGGCGGCTTCATCGTGTATCGCGCGGCCGACGGCACCGCCACCACGTTCGACTTCCGCGAGACGGCGCCGGCGGGCGCCAGTCCGACGATGTGGATGAAGGACGGCAAGTACGACTTCGACACCCACCACAACTCGCATCGCTCGGTCGGCGTGCCCGGCACGGTCGCCGGGCTCTACCTGGCGCACCAGAAGCTGGGCAGCAAGCCGTGGAAGGACCTGGTCGCTCCGGCGATCGCCCTGGCGCGCGACGGCTTCGAGATCAGCGACGGCCTGGCCGGCTCGCTCGAGCGGATGATTCCCGAGTTCAAGAAGTTCCCCGCCTCGCTGGCGCAGTTCACGAAGAACGGCGTCGCCTACAAGGCCGGCGAGATCCTGAAGCAGCCCGACCTGGCGAAGTCGCTCCAGCGCATCGCCGACAACGGGCCGGCCGGCTTCTACGAGGGTGAGACCGCGGCCCTCATCGAAAAGGAGATGGCGGCCAACGGCGGCCTCATCACCCGGGCCGATCTCAAGAACTACAAGGCCAAGGAACGGGCGCCGGTGAAGGGCACCTACCGTGGCTACGAGGTGATCGGCATGGCGCCGCCGAGCTCGGGCGGGTTCGGCGTGATCCAGATGCTGAACGTGCTCGAAGGCTTCGATCTCAAGGCCAACGGTTACGGGTCGGCGCAGAACCT
>JAXLRB010000004.1:0-235177 GCA_046331325.1 Vicinamibacterales bacterium
CCACGGCCTCAAGTCGTGGCTGTTGACGAAGGACCACAAGCGGATCGCGGTCCTCTACCTGATCTCGATCTCGATCTTCTTCCTGCTCGGCGGCCTGTTCGCCGTGGGCATCCGGCTGGAGCTGACGACGCCGCAGGGCGATCTCTTCCAGCCCGACACCTACAACAAGTTCTTCACCCTGCACGGCGTGATGATGGTGTTCTTCTTCCTCATCCCGTCGGTGCCGGCCGTGCTCGGCAACTTCTTCATCCCGCCGATGCTCGGCGCCAAGGATCTGGCGTTCCCGCGCATCAACCTGCTCAGCTGGTATATCTACGTCATCGGCGGCATCTTCGCGCTGGTGGCCATCATCGCCGGCGGCGTCGACACCGGCTGGACGTTCTACACGCCCTACAGCTCGGCGTCGTCGAGCACCAACGTCGTGGCCACGGCGCTCGGCGTCTTCATCGCCGGCTTCTCGTCGATTCTCACCGGCCTCAACTTCATCGTCACCATCCACCGCATGCGCGCTCCCGGCATGCACTGGTTCAAGCTGCCGCTGTTCGTGTGGGCGCACTACGCCACCAGCCTGATCCAGGTGCTGGGCACGCCGGTGGTCGCCATCACCATCGTGATGGTGTTCGTGGAACGCGCCTTCGGCTTCGGCATCTTCGACCCGCAGCGCGGCGGCGACCCGGTGCTCTTCCAGCACCTGTTCTGGTTCTACTCGCACCCGGCGGTCTACATCATGATCCTGCCGGCCATGGGCGTGATCAGCGAGATCGTCTCGACCTTCTCGCGCAAGCGCATCTTCGGCTACAGCTTCGTGGCGTTCTCGTCGCTGGCCATCGCGGTGTTCGGCTTCATCGTGTGGGCGCACCACATGTTCGTCGCCGGCATCTCGGTCTACGCCGCGATGGTGTTCTCGTTCCTGAGCTTCTCGGTCGCCATCCCGTCGGCGGTCAAGGTGTTCAACTGGGCCGCCACGCTGCATCGCGGGTCGCTGCGCTTCGATCCGCCGATGCTCTACGTCTACGGCTTCTTCGGCCTGTTCCTCGTCGGCGGTCTCACCGGCCTCTTCCTGTCGACGCTCGGCACCGACATCCACCTGCACGACACCTACTTCGTGGTCGCGCACTTCCACTACATCATGGTGGGCGGCGCCATCATGGGCTACCTCGGCGGCCTGCACTTCTGGTGGCCGAAGATGTTCGGCCGGATGTACTCGGAGTTCTGGGCGCGCATCAGCGCCATCCTGGTGTTCGTGGGCTTCAACCTCACGTTCTTCCCGCAGTTCATCCTCGGCTACATGGGCATGCCCCGCCGCTACCACATGTATCCGGACGAGTTCCAGGTGCTGAACGTGCTGTCGTCGGGCGGCGCCGCCGTGCTCGGCCTCGGCTACGTGCTGCCGGTGCTCTACTTCCTCTACTCGCTGAAGTACGGCGAGGTCGCGGGCAACAACCCGTGGGGCGCCTCGGGTCTCGAGTGGCGCACGCAGTCGCCGCCGATCACCGAGAACTTCCTCGAAGTGCCCACCGACATCCCTGAAGCGTACGAGTACACGCCGCAGGTGGTGAAGGAGACCAAGCTTGTCTAGCGGCTACGCCCACGCCGAAGGGTCTTCCATGCACGGCCACGCGCACGCATCCGATCACGACCACGCCCATCATCCCGGGCTGCAGCATCACTTCACCACGATGTCGCAGCAGCGTGAGGCAGTCACGCTGGGCATGTGGGTGTTCCTGCTCACCGAAGTGCTGTTCTTCGGCGGGCTGTTCATCACCTACACGCTCTACCGCATCTGGTACTACGACGCGTTCGCGCTGGCCAGCAAGTCGATCGAGATCCTGCCCGGCCTGATCAACACCGTCGTGCTCATCGGCAGCTCGCTGACGATGGCCCTCTCGGTGCGCTCGGCGCAGACCAACCAGCGCAAGGCCACGGTGAACTGGCTGCTCGCCACCATCGTGCTCGGCTCGGTGTTCCTCGGCATCAAGGTCTACGAGTACAGCCTCAAGTTCGAGCACCACCACGTGCCCGGCGCCACCTTCGACTTCTTCAGCCACGAGGACGCGGCCGGCGGCGGCGAACACGAGGCGGCCGGGGCCAGCACCCACACGATGGGCCGCGCCGAGCTGCAGCGCACCACGCAGCTCTTCTTCAGCCTCTACTTCACGATGACCGGCCTGCACGCGCTCCACATGATCGTGGGCATCGTGATCCTGTTCGTGATCGCGTGGCAGGCGCACAAGGGCCGCTTCGACGAGGAATACCATGCGCCGGTCGAGATGACCGGCCTCTACTGGCACTTCGTCGACATCGTCTGGATTTTCCTGTTCCCGCTGCTGTATCTCGTGGAGCGGCACTAACGCCATGTCCTCAGTTCACGTTTCGCCTCTCAGCACGTATCTGACGATCTTCGGCGCCCTGATGGTGCTCAGCGCCATCACGGTCGGCGCGGCGTTCGTCAACCTCGGGAACTTCAACCCGATCGTGGCGATGCTCATCGCCGGCATCAAGGCCACGCTGGTCATCCTGTACTTCATGCACGTGAAGTTCAGCAGCCGGCTGGTGAAGATCACGGTGGTGCTCAGCCTGTTCTTCGTCGCCATCCTGTTCGCCGAGACGCTGATGGACTACGCGACCAAGGGCTGGATCGCCGGCGGCGCGATTCCGCTGCACTAGACCCGCACGTTCCGCCCCGGTCGCGCCCGCGGCCGGGGCCGTTCCACCCGCCCCTCGCCGGCACCCGCCGGATCCTCCCCGCCCGCGCTTCCCGGCTCCGCGTTCTGTGCCACAATCCGTCGGTCCGGCATCCATGCGTTCTGCCGGTCATACCTGACGGAGTTCCTCATGAAACGTGCGCTGACCGCGGTTGCCCTGTCCCTTCTCGTTGCCTGCAAGGCCGCGCCGCCGCCGGCGCCGGCCGTGTCGCCGGAAATGGCCGCCTGGCAACAGCGCGCCGCCGGCGTGCAGATCACCCGCGACGACTGGGGCATCCCGCACATCAGCGCGAAGACCGACGCTGACGCCATCTTCGGGTTGATGTACGCGCAGGCCGAAGACGACTTCAACCGCGTCGAAACCAACTTCATCAACTCGCAGGGCCGCCTGGCCGAAGCCGAGGGCGAGAAGGAGATCTGGCGCGACCTGCGCATGAAGCTCTTCATCGACCCGGCCGACATGCAGGCCCAGTACGCGACGGCGCCCGACTGGCTGAAGAAGGACATGGACGCCTGGGCCGACGGCCTGAACTACTTCCTGGCCACGCATCCCGACGTGAAGCCGCGCGTGATCACGAAGTTCGAACCGTGGATGGCGCTGAGCTTCAGCGAAGGATCGATCGGCGGCGACATCGAGAGCGTGTCGCTGTCGCAGCTCGAGGCGTTCTACGGCAAGAACCCGGCGGCGCAGGCCCGCGTGGAGCCCGACCCGATGTACAGCCCGGTGCCGCCCGAGCCCACCGGATCGAACGGCTTCGCGATCGGCCCGAAGCTGAGCGCCAACGGCAAGGCCATGCTCTTCATCAACCCGCACACGTCGTTCTTCTTCCGCGAGGAAGCGCAGGTGACGAGCGAGGAGGGGCTGAACGCGTACGGCGCGCTCACCTGGGGCCAGTTCTTCATCTACCAGGGCTTCAACGAGCGCCTCGGTTGGATGCACACGTCGAGCGGCGTCGACAACATCGATGAGTACCTGCTGACCACCACCAAGAAGAACGACCAGGTGGTCTACAAGTTCGGCGCCGAGGACCGGCCGCTGCTGACGAAGACCATCGAGGTGCCGTACAAGACGGCGAACGGCATGGCGAAGCGCACCTTCACCGTGTATCGCAGCCACCACGGCCCGGTCGTACGCGAGCAGGACGGCAAGCTCGTGGCCGTGCGCCTGATGGAAGAGCCGCTGAAGGCGCTGATCCAGTCGTTCAGCCGCACCAAGGCGAAGAGCCTCGCCGACTACAAGCAGGTGATGGAGGCCCACACCAACTCGTCGAACAACACGCTCTACGCCGACGCGGACGGCAACTTCGCCTACTTCCACTCGAACTTCGTGCCGAAGCGCAATCCGCGCTTCGACTGGAGCAAGCCGGTGGACGGCCGCGATCCGGCCACCGACTGGCAGGGCGTGCACTCGTACGACGAGAGCCCGAACGTCGAGAACCCGTCCACCGGTTGGGTCTACAACTCGAACAACTGGCCCTACACCGCCGCCGGTCCCGACAGCCCGAAGAAGGACAAGTACCCGGCCTATTTCGACCACGTCGGCGAGAACCCGCGCGGCATCCACGCCGTGCGCCTGATGCAGCAGGCGAAGGCGCTCACGCCTGAAACGCTCACCCGCACGATCTTCGATTCGCAGCAGCCCGAGCTCGAGGTGCAGGTGCCGCTGCTCGTGAAGGCGTGGGACGCGGCGCCGGCGTCGAACCCGCTGAAGGCGAAGCTGAAGGACCCGGTGGACGCGCTGCGCAAATGGGATCACCGCTGGGCCGCCGACTCGGTGCCGCAGACGCTCGGCTACTTCTGGGCCGAGGAGCTGTGGTCGAAGACGGCCGAGGCCGCCCGAACGGCCAAGGTCAGCGTCTATGACTACATGCGCACGAAGGCCACGCCGCAGCAGCGTCTCGAGGCCCTCGCCGCCGTCGTCGACAAGCTCACCGCCGACTTCGGCAAGTGGCAGACGCCCTGGGGCGACGTGAACCGCTTCCAGCGCATCTCGCCGGCCATCGTGCATCCGTTCGACGACAGCAAGCCGAGCAACCCGGTGCCGTTCGCGTCGGCGCGCTGGGGCTCGCTGGCGTCGTTCGGCGCTCGCAGCTTCAACGGCAGCAAGAAGATCTACGGCACCAGCGGCAACAGCTTCGTGGCCGTGGTCGAGTTCGGCAAGGACGGCGTGAACGCGCACGCCGTCACCGCCGGTGGTCTCAGCAGCGACGTCAACTCCAAGCACTTCAACGACCAGGCCCAGCGCTACGCCGCTGGCGATCTGCGCGAGGTGTACTTCTACCCGAAGCAGCTCGAAGGCCACACCGAGAAGCGCTACTCACCGGGACGATGACACGACGGGTGCTCGGCGCCGTCGTCACCACGCTGGTGCTGACGGGCGTCGCGCGGGCGCAGACAGGCGAGCCTGGCCAGACGGGCGTGGACGAGCGGCGCAACGCCGCCGTCACGCTCGTCACCGGCGAGATCGAGCACTTCACCGGCCAGGTCGACCGCCACTGCGGCATCTTCCTCCTGCACGGCGCGCCCGACGGGCCGCCGTCGGTTACCCGCCAGCAGATCCAGACGGCGCTGCGCTGCATGCAGCAGGCGAAGCGTCAGGGACGCCCGGCGTGGGCGGTCTGGCAGGTGGCCGGCGTCGATGCGACCACTTTCGCCGGCTTCGCCAGCAGCCGCTTCAGCGACCTGCATCTGGTCGACACGGGCAGCGCACCAGAGGATCTGGCGTTCCGCCCGTGTCTGCTGCCGCGGGTCGCCAGGGACGGCGCGATCACGTGCCGCAACCAGCCGGTGGACGCGTCGTCGCTGGCGAAGGCGCTGGACCATCTTCACGACGACGTCGCCAGAAGCTTCGGCCGCGGCGTGGCGTCGGAGATCGATCGCACGATCGCCGCGGCACCAGTCCCCGCATCTGCCGCCACGCCCGACGAGACCTTGCGCCAGCAGGTCACGCGCGCGCGCACGGCGCTGCGATCCGCGACCGGCAGCGACTGGCCGATGTGCCCGATCCACCGCACGCACGTGCTCGAGCTGCGCGATCAGCAGTGGTTCTGCACCGAAGATCGTGCCTTCGTGGCGCCGCTCGGCCGCCTGCGGAAGCTGCGGCCCGCGAGGCCCCTGCCATGAGCGCACCCACGTTGCTCGATCACTTCGGTCACATCGACATCTACCTGTTCGATCAGCTGCTGCGCGGACGCATCACGCCCGGTATGCGCGTGCTCGACTGCGGCTGCGGCACGGGACGCAACCTCGTGTATCTGCTGCGCGAGGGCTACGACGTGTACGCGACCGATCGCGATGCGGTCGCCGTCGATACCGTGCGCACACTGGCCGCCACGCTCGCGCCGTCGCTCGCGTCCGACCACTTCCGTGTCGAGGCCGCAGAGGCGTTGTCGTTCGACGACGCCACGTTCGACGTCGTCGTCAGCAACGCCGTGCTGCACTTCGCCGGCTCGCCGGCCCACTTCGAGGCCATGGTGCGGGGGATGTGGCGCGTGTTGAAGCCGGGCGGCCTCTTCTTCGCGCGGCTCGCCTCGTCGATCGGCATGCCGGGTCGCATGCAGCCGCTCGGCGAGGGCCGCTTCGTCATGCCCGATCGATCCGAGCGCTACGTCGTCGACGAGGCGCAGCTGCTGGCCATGACGTGGAAGCTCGGCGGCCAGCTGCTCGATCCGCTGAAGACCACGGTGGTGCAGGACCAGCGCTGCATGACCACCTGGGTGCTGGCGCGTCCGGTCGCCTGACCCACACCCGTCGACCCGCGCGACAGGCGCTCAGTACGGATAGGTACGGCCGTCTTTCGCGCGCACGCGCGGGAAGCTGTCGCCGCTGGGCGACGTGAAGTACCACACCCAGCCCTCGCGCGGCAGGTGGATCATGTAGCCGGCGTAGAACGGCCGGTCGCCGAAGCCCTTGCCGGTGCGCGCCTTCTCGAGCAGCGCCGGCAGCGGCAGGCTGACGGGCGGCGGCGCGGCCGGGTCGTCGCGGCGGTCGTCGTCGAGCAGCACCTGCACGGTGGTGCCCTTGATCTGCATGAGCATCTCGTTGGTGGTGGTGGCCTTCGAGCCGCCGTCGATCTCCTGCTTCGTGCGCTGCGCCCGCGCCGGCGAGCGGAAGCGGTAGCCGCTGGTCGCTTCCCCGCCCAGATCCACGACGCCGGTGGCCGCGACGCGACCCACGTCGATGCGCGTCAGCTCGGCGTCAGACGCCCACGCGCGGGCGATGGCCATCGCCCACGGCAGCGCGCCGACGGGATCGAAGTTCGCGAATCCGCCCGGCGGAGGCGGCGTGTCCACCGTCTTCCAGCCGAAGCCCGTCGACGTCGCCAGTTCCGCCGGCGCCAGCGCGCGCTTCGTCTCGGCCACGCGCTGCCGCACGCTCTCGGTGGCCTGCTGCACGCGCGTCGTCACCTCGGTGGCGGTGCGGTACGACGTGTAGAGGCCGACGCCGACGATCGCCATCACGAACAGGAAGATCACGAGGATCATCGCCGCGCTGGCGCGACGCACGCCCGGCCGCACCTGCACCACCACCTGCGCCGGCATGCCGGCCAGGTCGTTGATGTCGTGGCGCAGTCCGCAGAAGGTGCAGACGATGGTGAGGTCGTCGTCGGTTGGGGCGCCCAGGGCGGCCCCGCATCCAGTGCAGCGGCGGGCGGTGGTCATCATCGGTACCAGCGGAATCCGGGGTCAGAACAGGTAGGCCAGCACGGCCAGGCCCACGATCAGCACGCCGAACACGGATCGAGCGACCACGCCCAGCAGGAATCCGGCCAGGCCGCCCAGTCCGGCCAGGCCGGCGCGGCGCAGATCCGGGTTCCTGGCGAACTCCAACGCGAAGGCGCCGAGCGCGGGACCGAGGATCAGGCCGGGGATCCCGAACGGGATGCCCACCAGCGCGCCAATCGCCGCGCCGGTGACGCCCCACGCCGACGCCCCGGCGCGTCGCGCGCCGGCCAGCGCCGCCACGTTGTCGGCCACCGCGCCGACGATGGTGAGCACGAGCAGCACCGCCAGCCAGCCCCAGCCGATGCGCACGAACCCATCGGCCCACGCCACCAGCACCACGCCGGCGAAGA
Source organism: Vicinamibacterales bacterium (assembly GCA_046331325.1). GTDB lineage: Bacteria > Acidobacteriota > Vicinamibacteria > Vicinamibacterales > UBA2999 > CADEFD01. The sequence continues at coordinate 7,780 of JAXLRB010000004.1, forward strand.
TCACGGGCATCGCCGGCGCCGCCGGCACGGCCAGCAGCACCAGCCCGGCCACTGCCACGATCACGCCGGCCATCAGCAGCAGCACGGACACGTCGAGGATGATAGGTGAGCCGAAATCCCCCGGTCCACGCATTCCACAGTGGAGCCCACCACGATGACCCTCGCGCGGATCGCCCTCGCCCTGTCCGTCACCACCCTGTTCGCCTCGTCGGCGCACGCCCAGTCAGGCCTGGCGACACCCCGCCCCTCGCCGACGCTCGAAGCCACGGGCGGATGGGCGGGCTTCCTCGACGACGACGTGATTCGGCACGGCGTCGCCGGCGCCGCCGCCCGCGTCTACGTCACCCCGCGGATCAGCGTCGGCCCGGAAGTGCAGTACTTCGTGGGCCCGAACAGCGACCGTGATCTCATCGTCACCGGCAACCTGATGGTCGACCTGCTGGCGCCGACAGCGTCACATCCGAAGCGCACGACGCCCTATCTGGTCGCCGGCGGCGGGCTTTTCCGCCATTCGGACCGCTTCAACGGCCAGTCGTTCTCGTCGACCGAGGGCGCCTTCACCGGCGGCGTCGGTGTGCGGACGTGGGCCACCGACCGGTTGTTCGTCGCCGGCGACGCGCGCATCGGCTGGGAGTCGCACGTGCGTCTGGCCGTGACGATCGGCGTGGCGCTGCGCTAGATCGCGGTGTCCGTCAGCACGAGTCACTCGTGGCGCATCGCCGCCACGGGATCGACGCGCGACGCCCGCCACGCCGGCACCAGGCTGCCGGTGGCGCCGATGGCCAGCGCGCCGGCCGCGGCCACCGCGTAGGTGGCGGCGTCGGCGGCGCTGATGCCCGCCAGTAACGCCTGCACCGACCGGCTCGCCGCATACGCCAGCACGAGACCCGCGCCCGTGCCGATCACCGTGAGTCGTGCCGCCCGCGTCCACACCAGCGACAGCACGCCGAGCCGCGAGGCGCCGAGCGCCATGCGCACGCCGATCTCCTGCGTGCGCGCCGCCACGACGTAGGCCAGCAGGCTGTGCAGGCCCACCAGCGTGAGCAGCACGGCCACGGCCGCGAACGCGATCAGCGCCGACACCTGCGTGACCCGAGACGCCGTCTCGCGCTCGACCACGTCGGTCAGCAGGCGGACATCGGATACGGGTTGCTCGGGATCGGCACGCTGCACCGCGGCTCGCACCGACGCGACGAGGGCGGCGGGCGCGCCGCTCGCCTTCACCACGAGATCCTTGGGCACATAGAACACGAGGTCGCCGTCGGGCACCTGCGTGGACGGCAGGTACACCTGCGGCTCGCTCTCGCGCTCGAGGCCGCGCACGCGCACGTCGCCCACGACACCCACCACCACCCGCGCTTGCAGCGCGGTCGTGAAGTGCTGGCCGATCGGATCCTCGCCCGGCCAGTACAACTCCGCGAACGACCTGCTCACGACCGCGACGTAGCCGGTGTCCTGGCGATCGGTGTCGGCCACGCCGCGGCCGCGCACGAGCGGGATGCCCATGGCCGCGAAGTAGTCGGGCGTGACGAAGCGCACGCTGGCGGTGCGCGCATCCTCGGGCACCGTCGTGCCCGGCAGCAACACCGGCCAGATGCCGCCGCGCATCACCATCGGCAGAAAGCTCGTGTAGGCGGCATGTTGCACGCCGGGCAGCGCCCGCACGTCGTCGAGCACGCGACGATAGAACGCCTCGCGCACGGCGACGCGTTCGTACTTCGGCAGCGGCAGCGTGGTGCGCGCGGTGAGCACGCCGCTGGCGTCGAATCCCGGGTCGATTTCGCGCACCTGCCACAACGCCTGCAGGAACAGGCCCACGGTGACGAGCAGCACGACGGCCACGGCCACCTCGCCGGCCACGAACAGACCGCGCAGCCGCTCGGTGCTGCGGCCGCCGAACACGCGCGTGCCGTGCTGCAGATCGCCACCGGCAGATGTACGCGCCACGCGCCAAGCAGGCACCAGGCCGAAGCCGAGGCCGGTGACCAGCGTCGCGATCGCGGCCACGGCCAGCACGCGCAGGTCGGCGGCGGGTGCGTCGGCGATCGGCAGCGTGGTCGGCACGAGCGCCGCCGCCACCGGCATCACGAGCATCGCCAGCGCGACGCCCAGCCCGCCGCCGAGGCCCGACAACGCGAGGCTCTCCGTCATCACCTGCCGGGCCAGCCGCCGTGGACGCGCGCCCATCGCCAGGCGGATCGACAGCTCGCGCTGCCGGGCCACGCCGCGTGCCAGCAACAGGCTGGCCAGGTTCGCGCACGCGATCAGCAGCACCGCGGCCGACGCGCCCACCAGCGCCTGCAGCATCGCGCGCGACTGCCGCGTCACCTCGTCGCGCAGGCCGATCACGGTGGCGCCCGTTCGATCGTTGGCCGGGTAGGCGCGCGCGAGGCCCGCGGCGACGGCGCCGAGGTCCGAGCGGGCCTGCGCCATCGTGACGCCCGGCGCCAGTCGTGCGACCGCCTGGAGGTAGGTGTCGGCGCGATCCTCGAGATCGGCGGGCGCGAACATGAGGGGCAGCCACACGTCGACTTCGCGCGTCGGGAACTCGAACCACGCCGGCATCACGCCGACGACGGTATGCGCGGTGCCGTCGAGCGTCACCGTCGTGCCCAGTACGTCGGCGCGTCCGCCGAAGACGGACTGCCACACGTGATCGCTCAACACCACGCCGGGCGGCGCGGGGGCCCGATCGTCGGCCGCCATGAACGCGCGGCCCAGCGAGGCGCCGACGCCGAGCGTCTCGAAGAGCGACGGCGTGGTGCGCGTGGCCGTGAAGCGCACGGGCCCGGCGCCCGTGAGAGCGTTCACCGACCGTGTGGTGAAGGCGGCCATCGAGACGAACGATCGCGCGCCGCGCTGCCAGTCGACGTAGTTCCCGGGCGACAGCTCCATGCGCGAGTAGCCGCGCGACGACTGGTCCTGCCACAGCTTCACCAGGCGATCGGGCGACGCGAACGGCAGCGGACGCACCAGCACGTGATCGGCGAGCGAGAACGACGCCGTGGCCGCGGCCACGCCGAGCGCGGACACCAATACGACGCTCGACGCGTAGCCCGGGCTGCGGCGCAAGCCGCGCCACACGTCGCGCAGATCCAGCGCCGTCATCTCGACGTGCGCGCGCAGGGCGTTCACGATCGTGTCGACGATCGCGCGGATCACCACCCACGCCCGGGCGGCGCCCTGCGCCCGCGCGAGGTCGTGCGCGAACATCGCCGCGAGCTCGTCGCCGTGCGTCTCGCGCATCGCCGCGGGATACAGGTGCAACAGCAGGCGGTAGGCGCGCATCAGCTCCTCCTCGTCGCGAGGCCGAACGATCGCGCCAGCTTCACGAGCGCCTGCAGGCGATCCACCTCGGCCCTGGCCACCTCGCGACCGAACGGCGTGATGCGGTAATAGCGACGGCGCTCGTCGTCCTCGTCCGCGGCGGGCCGGTCGTCGGTCTCTTCGAGCAGATCCAGCTCCGCCATGCGCTGGATCGAGCGGTAGAGCGTGCCGGCGCTGAGCGTGACCTCGCCGTGCGTGCGCGCGGCCACTTCCTGGATGATGGCGTAGCCGTGGCGGTCGGCGTCGGCCACGGCCAGCAGGATGTGCAGAGTCGCCACCGGCAGCGGCAGCAGCGATTCGGGCGTCGGGGTGTCGGGCATCACTATAGCCAGTGTGGATATAGCCGGTGTGCAGTCAGACGAACGCGGCGGCCGGAAGGTTCACCGCTCATCCGTGGGATGATGCGGACCCGACGATGCTGCCCACCGCCACCGCGATTGCCCACGACGTCGCCACCGGCCGCCGTCGTGCCGTCGATGTCGTGCACGACGCGCTCGCCGCCATCGAGACTCGTAATGGCGCGCTGAACGCCGTGGTCACGCTGAACCCGCGCGCGGTCGACGACGCCCGCGCCCTCGACGCCCGTATCGCTCACGGCGAGCACGTGGGTCCGCTGGCCGGCGTGCCCGTGGGCATCAAGGACGTCACGCCGGTGGCGGGGCTGCGCACCACGTGGGGCTCGCCCATCTACGCGGACCACGTGCCCGACGCCGACGCCGAGATCGTGCGCCGCCTGCGCGCCGCCGGCGCCATCGTGATCGGCAAGACCAACGTGCCCGAGTTCGCGGCCGGCGCCAACACCTGGAACACGGTGTTCGGGCGCACGCGCAACCCGTACGACGAGCGCCTCACGTGCGGCGGATCCACGGGCGGCGGCGCGGTTGCGCTCGCCACCGGCATGGCGGCGCTGGCCGACGGCACCGATCTTGGCGGATCGCTGCGCATCCCGGCCGCGTTCTGCGGGGTGGTGGGACTGCGGCCCTCGCCGGGACTCGTGCCGCAGCACCCGGTGGACTGGGTCTGGGACACCATCTCGGTGGCCGGACCGATGGGCCGCACCGTCGAGGACGTGGCGCTGATGCTGCAGGTGATGGCCGGGGCGTCGCCCGACGCGCCGCTGGGGCAGCCGGTGCACGGCCGCGACTTCGTCGGCGCCGCGCGCGCGCCGTTGCCGCCAGGCACCCGCGTGGGCTATTGCGCCGACATCGCCGGCATCGGCGTCGACGCGTCGATCGAGGCGGCGTGCCACGGCCGCCGAGTCGCTCGACGGGCACGGCGTGCGCGTCGAGCCGCTGGCGTTCGATCTCTCCGGATTCCGCGACACGTTCATCACGCTGCGGGCCGAGTGGTTCCTCGCGGCGATGGCGTCGCGCCTCGATCGGATCGACGACTTCGGCGTGAACGTGCGCGCCAACGTCGACGCCGGCCTGGCGTTGTCGCCACGCGATCTCGCCCGCGCGCACCACGAGCGTGGCCTGCTGTGGGCGCGGATGCGCGAGCTGTTCACGCGCGTCGACTATCTGCTCACGCCCACCACCGCCGTGCCGCCATTCCCGGTGGAGCAGAACTATCCGACCGAGGTCGCCGGCCGTGTGATGCGCACCTACGTCGACTGGTTCGCGCCGACCTTCCTGCTGAGCCTCACGGGGCTGCCGATCGCGTCGGTGCCGGTGGGCCTCGATGCCCGCGGCCTGCCCGTGGGCCTGCAGATCGTCGGCCGGCCGCTCGGCGAAGAGGCCGTGATCTCGTGCGCCGCGGCGATCGAGCGCATGGCGGCCACGCGCGGCTGACGCCGCCGGTCGCCGCTACAGCGGCGATTTCATGATCACCTTCGCGACCTTCCACGCCCCGCCCTCGCGCTGCAGCAGCACGCGGCCGGTGTTGGGCGAGGCGTCGAAGCCGGTGCCCTTCACGTAGAGCACCGCCGCGTCGTCGCGCTCGGCGCCGGTGACGACGGTGGCCGTCTTCAGCTCGAAGAGCTGCAGGAACTTCACCAGGTCTTTCGCCTCGGCGCCCTTCACGTTCATGTCGGCGCCGCGCGCCGCCGTGACCACGGCGCGCAGGGCCGCGACGTCGCCGCGTCCGAGCGCGGTGAGGTACTTCTGGTACGCCGCGCCCGCCGCCCCTCCGCCGGCTGCGAGCGGCGTCGCCGTGCTGAAGCCCGAGAGCACCGGCGCGTCCCACGAGAAGTCGAACTGGAACGTCTTGTCGAAGAACTTCTCGGGCGACGCCATGAAGTAGCGGCCCTGCGCCCGTTCTCTGGTGTTCACCGCCACCGCGACCGTGCCCTGGCCGCCGAAGCTGAAGCCGTCGTCCGGGTCGGTCGATGTCCAGTTCCCCGAGAGACGCTCGACCCTGGCGGCCGCGGTCGGCACCGTGAAGATGACGAACGCCGGCTTCTTCGCGGCGACCTGGGCTTTGACGGCTTCCACCGGGTCGAAGGACCGATCGGCGGCCTCGCAGTCGAGGGGCTTGTCGGAAAGCACGACGTGCGTGACGCCGGTGGCCTCGCCGGACGGATCGGGGAGCAGGAACGCGCACGCCGACGAGAAGGTGCTGCGCGTCTGATGCAGGCGGAAGTAGCCCTTGGCGGCGCCGGGCGCGGCCCAGGCGGGCGCCGGCATCGCGAGGGTCAGGGCGACGAGCGCCAGCGGCAATGGGCGCCGGGTCATGCGGTCCTCCATGGGACGGCAAAGGCGCGCCCCACTTGAGCAAGCGCAAAAGCACGCGCGATTCCCGCACGCCGCCCCAAAAGAAAAACCGCCGGCCGGGCGTGAGCCCGACCGGCGGCGATGGTGCGTGACGTCGGCGCGAACTTACCGGAACAGGTAGCGGAGGCCGCCCCAGAACTGGTAGTTGCTGTCGATGTCGCTGGCCTTGCGCAGCAGCACGCGGCCTTCCGTGACGAAGAACAGCGTCTTCTTGTCGTCGCCCTTCCACAGCGGCAGCCCGAAGTGCACGAGCGCCGTCGGCGTGATGAAGTCGGTGTGCGTGATGTCCCACAGGCCGAGGCCGGTGCCGACGTAGGCGCGGTTGCCGAAGCGCTTGTTGAGTTCGGCGTCGACGAACAGGCTCGAGCGCGATCCCTCGTCGGTGTTCACCGCGAAGCCGACGGCGGGCGCGAACACCCAGTCGTTCTTGAGGGCCTTCTCGATGCCGACCTTGCCGCCGAACAGCGGATCGCAGAAGCCGGGCAGGAACGCCGTGCCGAGACCGGCCGGGTCGTTCTCGTCGTACTGACGGCGCTGCTTGCCGAAGAAGCCGGCGATGAAGGGACGGAGCGAGAGCTCCTTCTCTTCGGCCAGACGCGCCTCTTCAGCCTTGCGGGCCTCTTCGGCCTTGCGCGCTTCCTCGGCCTTGCGGGCCTCTTCGGCGCGGCGGGCTTCTTCGGCCTTGCGGGCCTCTTCGGCGCGACGCGCCTCTTCGGCCTTGCGGGCTTCCTCGGCGCGGCGGGCGTCTTCGGCGCGGCGCGCTTCCTCGGCCTTGCGGGCCTCCTCGGCGCGACGGGCGGCCTCGGCGGCGTCCTGCTTGGCCTTCTCGCGGCTCGGCTCACGCGAGGACAGCGAGAGGTTGCCGCAGTCCTGCGGGATCACGAAGGTGTAGGTCTCCTTCATGTCGTCGATGACGAACTCGAACCCGGCGAACGGCTTCTTGCCGCCCCAGGTCACGTTGCGATGCATGTGCGCCTTGCCGCGCTCGCGCATCGCCATCCACTGCAGGGTGGTGCCGGGCGAGATCGTCACCTCGCGCACCGCGCCGGTGGAGATGGCCTTCTTGACGTCGGCCTCGAGGCTCTCGAGCCCGGCGAGCTTGAGCAGGTCCGTGATGTCTTTCTGGGTGCGCGGACGCGCGAACGTCTTCTGCAGATTCTGGATATCGCGCACCGGGGTCGTGAATCGGGTCGCGCCGCCGAGGCGGCGCGCGGTGTGCGCCTCCGGAGCGGACTGGGCAAAGGACTCAGCGGGCAGACCGACGGTCACGAACCCCAGGAGGGCGGCGAGACACACGGCGTGCACGCGAGCATGGACATGAGTCGTCATGACACCTCGCAGGATGAACTTCGTTGGCGGGCGTGCTGGGGACACGGCCGCTTCAGCATTATAGACACACCACGTGCAACTAAGTCACTTTCTGTCAAGTAGATGGCAGCCCGTCTGTGCTTCAGAAGGCGTATTCGAGCCCGAGCAGGGGCGAGACCTTGTCGCGCAGGCCGGCGGCGTTCACCTGGAACAGCAGGTTGCCGGTGACCAGGAGCCGGTCGGCGATGTTGAGCTTGAAGCCGGTGGCGGCGCTCACCTCGTGCAGGGTCCGGCGGCTGAAGGCGATGTCGGGGAAGTTGGTCCGGGCGGCGTCCAGGCCGAAGAACGTCGTCCGCGAGAGCCGCGGCGCCTCCAGCATCACCCGGCCCAGCACGTCGATGGCCAGCGTGAGGCGCGGATGCACCTCCAGCGCGCCGCCGGCGCTGTAGATGGCCACGTCGCCCAGGTCCCTGGCCTGACCCGCCGCCGGGTCGACCGCCAGCACGCTCGACCCGTTCCACCGGTAGCCCACGTTCACGTGCGGCGAGAACGGACCCACCGACCCCGACCACACGGCGTACGGCTGCACGGCGGTGGCGCCGGTGCCCAGCAGGTTCATCTCGTCGCCGGTGGGCAGCTTCACGTCGACGCCGGCCGCCAGGCCCATGTTCTTGGTGCGGCGCAGGGTGAGCTTGCCGCGGATGTTCACGTCGCCGACGCCGGTGGCCGACCCGAACGCGGTGTAGATGCGCTCGTCGCCCACCGAGTCGTCCTCCATGCGGAAGAAGTGGATCTGCGATTCGGTGGTGCCGAGGCGGCGGATCTTCGCGTGCGACGTCACCAGCATGTTGGTGGTCACGATCGGCACGGCCACCGACAGATCGAAGCGGCTGGTGACGCCGTACGAGAAGAACGCGGTGGAACGGGTCACCGTGGCCTCGACGGAGTTGGTCGTGGTGATCACGTCCTCGCGGCCGCCGAGCAGCTCGGCCTTCTCGTGCTGGAACACGGCCGGCACGGCGTCGAGATCCAGGCCCTCGATGGTGTCGAAGGTGAGGCGCTGCGTGGCGAAGCCGAACGACAGGCGGCGGGCGCCGATCGTCTCGGCGCGTTCCGACAGGATCGGTCCGAACGACGACGTCGATCGCGAGAAGACGCCGAGCGCGGGATCGAACTGATACGTGAAGCCGGCCGCCGGCGTGGGGTACGGCAGCGACACCAGCTGGTTCGTGAGCGCGGTGCCGAACTGCGAGAACTCGCTTTCGAAGCCGCCCTTGAAGTGGCCCGAGTGCGAGCTGCCGCCGGCCAGCGCCGCCGTGCTGTCGACCACCAGGCCATCGGGCCCGTAGAGGTCGGCGAAGATGCGCGCGAGCTGATCCACGCGCACGGCCACGTTGTACGGTTGCTGTGCGTGCGCCGTCGAAGCGGCGACGAGCAGGCAGGCGCAGGCCGTCAGCAGTCGTTTCGTCATCATCTGGACTCCGTCGGGAACGGTCAGCGTCCGAGTTCGACGATGACCCACGAACCGCCGCGACGCGCGAGGCGGATGGTCTGGTTCGATCGCGAGGTCTGGGCGCGGCCGCCAGCCTGCACCGTGTCGACGCGGCTCACCTTCGCGTCGGCGGTGTCGCCGGTGATCGCGATGGCGTCGACCTTCATCTCGATCGACTGCTTCTCGACCTGCGCGAAGCTGGTGCGCAGGCGTTTCTCTTCGTCGGCCGACAGCCCCGGCCGCACCGAGCGAAAGAGCGCGATGTCCTTGTTCTCGATCGCGCGCACGTAGGTGTCGAGCGCGCGGCGCACCTGCGCGTCGTCCGACTCGCGCGCGGGCGCGGCCGGCGCCGGCTCGGGACGCTTCTCCGGCGACGCGGCGCGCGGCGTGAACGACTCGGGCGCGCGTGTCGGTTCGGCCGCGGGCGGCGGTGCCGGCGCGGGGGCCGGCGCCGATGCCGCGGGCGTCGCCACTGCGGGCGCGGGCGTCGTCACGGGCGGCGCCGCCGGCGTGGGCGCGGGCGCGGCGGGACGCGTGTCGCGCGCAGTGGCCGATGCCGGCGCCGGCGTCGTGGGCGCGGGGCGGGCCGGCGCGGTCGCCGCCGGCGTGGGCGCGGGCGTTGGCGTCGAGGTCGTCGATGCGGACGCCGGCGCCGGGCGCGCGCTGCACGATCTGCGCGGCCAGCTCGGCCACTTGCGCATCACCGGGCGCGAGGGCCTGCGCGCTGGCCAGCGCCCGGGCGGCGGCCACCGCGTCGTTGGCGGCGAGCGACTCGCGGGCGTTGGTGAGCAGGCTGTCGAGACGCGCCAGTCCGGATTCCGCGGCCGTCTTCACGCGTGCGGCTTCGCCGTTCGACGGATCGTGGGCCAGCGCCGCCGAGGCCTCGGCGAGCGCGGCGCGGTAGTCGCGGGCGTTCAAGCGCGCTTGCGCGCGTGACCTCATCGCCCGTGGCGACGGCGTTGGTCGCCGGGCGCGAGGTGGCGTACCACGCGCCACCCGCCACCAGCACGGCCACCACGGCAGCCGGCGCGATCCACGCGGGGCGGCCGGCGGCGGGCATGGCCGCGGTGGTGCCGCCCGAGGCGACGGGCACGGCCACCGTGGCCGCGGCTGCCGCCGCGGTCTGCGCGGTGGTGCGTCCCGACGGCGACGGCGCGGCGACGGCCGCCGCCGTGGCCGTGGCGCTGGCCGTGATGCCCGACTGCAGATCGCGGCGGATGCGCTTCAGATCCGCCTCGAAGCTGGCGGCCGTCTGGTAGCGCAGATCGCGATCCTTCTCGAGCGCGTTGTTGATCGCCTCGAGCAGCCGCGCCGGCGTGTCGGGATTGAGCAGCACCGGCGACACCGGCGCGCGATTCAGGATCGCGTCGAACACCACGGCCGACGTGCTGCCGCCGAACGCCTGGCGCCCGGTGACCATCTCGTAGAGCACGACGCCGAGCGAGAAGATGTCGGTGCGGGCGTCGACGTCCTCACCGCGCGCCTGCTCGGGCGACATGTACGACACGGTGCCGATGGCGGTGCCGGGCGCGGTGAGCTGGTTCTCGATGCGCGGCGGCGCCGCCTTCGTGGCGGCGGTGACGGCGATCGTCTCGCCGTCGGCGTTGCCGGTCGAGAGCGCGGCGGCGTGGCTCGACAGCTTGGCGAGGCCGAAGTCGAGGATCTTCACCCGCAGCTTCTCGCCGATCCAGACGTTGGCCGGCTTGATGTCGCGGTGCACGATGCCTTGCGCGTGCGCGGCCTCGAGCGCGTCGGCGAGCTGGATGCCGATGTCGACGACGTCGCCGATCTTCAGCGGGCCGCGGGCGATGCGCTCGCGCAGCGTCTCGCCCTTCAGCAGCTCCATCACGATGTACGGCGCGCCCTCGTGGACGCCGATGTCGTACAGCGCGCAGATGCCCGGATGGCTGAGCGAGCTGGCGGTGCGCGCCTCGAGCCGGAAGCGCTCGAGCGCCTGCGGGTCGTTCAGGGCTTCGGTGGGCAGGAACTTCAGCGCCACCTTCCGGCCCAGCCGTTCGTCCTCGGCCAGGTACACCACGCCCATGCCGCCGGCGCCGAGGGCGCCGAGGATTCGGTAGTGAGAGAGGACCTGGCCGATCATCGAGTGGAATCTGACGGGGCGCGGCCCGCCCAGTATAGGCGGCGGTTCGATCGGGATCGTCCCCACACCCGTCAAGGCGTCGCCGGCGGCCACAGACCCTCGGCGACCGGCCCACGGCACCGTGGGGGGCGGTCCGCTGCGCGTACCCCTCATGTATCGAACGATCGGGGTTCGAGCATCACCGCCGCCAGCCGCCGGTGCAGGGGCTGGGACGAACGGCCACGACCGGGCTACCGGGGCAGGCGCGGGCGGCGCAAAGGCGGTCCGAGCCTGACGATCTGCCAGGCGCCGTCGCGCTTCGCCAGACCCAGGATCTGCGACAGGCGCGGCCGCACCGGCGCCGGATCGATGAAGACCACCCGGGCCTCGGCGTCCGTGCCATCGATCGTGAGCTGCTCGACCCGCATGGCGAGCGGCTGCGGACCGCCGGGGCCAAGGGTGACGCGCAGGCGCTGCTCGTCCTCGGGCGTCAGCGCCGGGAAGATCGTGCGGAAGAGGTTGAAGTCGCGCGCGGCGACGGCGCGCCGGTACACGTCGAGCACCCGGCGCACCTCGGGTTCGTCTCCGCGGGGCACCGATGGCGGCGGAGGACCACCTGGCGCCGGTGGCGCCGGCACTGCCGGCGGCGGTGGCGCGGTGGCGGCCGCGCTCGCGGCCGGCACGGGCGGGTCGACCCGGCTCGGCATCGCAGCCGGTGCGGCCGGGCCGGCACCCGCCGCGGCCACCTTCGACTGGACGCCGGACTTCGTCGTGACGGCCGGCGGCGCGTCGGTGGCGCTGCGCACGAGCACCGAGAGCTCACTCAGCACGGCGTCGCCGGGCGCCAGTTCCTGCGCCTCGGCCAGCAGGCGCGCCGCCTCGGTGACGTCGCCGCTCTGCGCCGCGGTGCGGACGCGGGCGGCCAGCGCCTCGAGCGCGGCGATCTGCTTCTCGGCCTCGCGTTTCACACGCAGGGCGTCGTCGTCCTCGTCGTCCTCCTTCAGCACCGCCTCGGCTTCGACCAGCGCGGCGCGGTAGTCCTTGGCGGCGAGACGCTGTTCCGCGCGGCTGACGTCGGGCGTGGTGCGTGTCGCGGTGCGCGACGAGAACATCTGCCGCGCCGGCGAGTTGCAGAAGCTCGAGATGCCGAACATCAGGCCGATGACCGCCCATGCCAGGCCGACGCGACGCCGGCGCTTCGCGGGCCTGGCATCGGGCACGGGCACGTACGCGGGGGCGCCCGACGAGGGCGGGGGCGCCGGCGGCATCACCGCCGCCGGAATCGGGATCGGCGGCGGCGTGACCGACGCGGCGGCGGGAATGGGCGGCGGCGTGATGGCCGCCGGAATGGCGGCGGCGGCCGTGGTGGCCCGCGTGGTCGCGCCGGTGGCGCCCGACTGCAGATCGCGGCGGATGCGCTTCAGCTCGGCTTCGAGTTCCTCGGCGTGCTGGAAGCGAAGCGCGCGATCCTTCTCGAGCGCGGTGTGGATCGCGTCGACGAGGCGCGGCGGCGTGTCGGGCTTGAGCACGGCCGGCGAGATGGGCGCGCGATTCAGGATCGCGTCGAACACCACGGCCGTCGTCGCGCCGGTGAACGCCTGCTGGCCCGTCACCATCTCGTAGAGCACCACGCCCAGCGAGAAGATGTCGGTGCGCGCGTCGACGTCTTCGCCGCGCGCCTGCTCGGGCGACATGTAGGCCACGGTGCCGAGCGCCGTGCCGGCCACCGTGAGCGGACTCGGCGAGCCGTGCGAGCCGGCCACGCCGGGCAGCGTCACGTCGTCGGGCGTCGAGCTCATGTAGCGGCCGGTCGCCAGCTTCGCGAGGCCGAAGTCGAGCAGCTTCGGGCGCTGCTTGTCGTCGACGACGACGTTGGCCGGCTTGATGTCGCGATGCACGATGCCCTGCGCATGCGCGGTGGCGAGCGCGTCGGCGAGCTGGATGCCGATGTCGAGCACGTCGGCGATGCGCAGCGGGCCGCGGACGATGCGATCGCGCAGCGTCTCGCCCTTCAGCAGCTCCATCACGATGTACGGCGCGTCCTCGTGCACGCCGATGTCGTGGATCGCGCAGATGCCGGGATGACTGAGCGCGCTGGCCGCCCGCGCTTCCAGCCGGAAGCGCTCGAGGGCGCTGTCGCTGCCGAGCGACGACGTTGGCAGGAACTTCAGCGCCACCTGGCGGCCCAGGCGCGTGTCTTCCGCCACCCACACCACGCCCATGCCGCCGGCGCCCAGCTGTCCCTGCAGCTTGTAGGGGCCGACGAGCTGTCCTGGGCTCACCACGAGAGACACCATCCGCCGCGGCGAACCACCGCCCGAGGGGGCGTGACCGGCTGGGACGGAAAACGACGCGTTAGGAGGTGCATGGCCCTGACTCGACGGTGACTTTCGCAGTATAGGCGTGACGCCGTTCCGTGCAGGCCCGTTCACGCGGTGCGCGGACGCCGTGCCGGCACGGGCAACAGCTCGTCCGTGGTCACGCTAGAATCCCGCGTGGCCGCGCCTGCCCCGGCGTGGTCACTCCTTTCCGGAGACCGCATGTTGCCCCCGACCTCCAAGCGCGCGTTCCTGCTGCTGGCCTGTACTCTCACCGTTGCCGCCGCCCTCGGACCCCTGGCCGAGCGCGTGCTCGAACGGCGTTTCGCCGACCCGCGTTGGCTGAAACTCGAAGCGGCGATGGAGGGCGAAGAGGAAGAAGAAGCGCGCGAGCGCGGCGGCAGCGACCTGAAGCGCTTCGATCAGCCCGATGAGGCGATGGCGTTCTACGCCAACAGCCGCACGGGTCCCATCATCACCGAGGGGCCGAACGCCACCACCGGCGTTCGCCCGCTCGACATGTCGGCCTACCTGCCGGCGCTGCAGCAGATGCGCGCCATGCCGCGCTACTCGTCGGCCGCGGGTGCGCCGCTGCCCAGCTACGACCAGGCGCCCGGCCTCGGCCAGGTGGCGCCCGGCGCCGCGCTCACCACGTGGACCAACCTCGGCCCCACCAACCAGGGCGGTCGCACGCGCGCGATCCTGATCGATCCGGGCAATCCCAATGTGATGTACGCGGGCGGCGTCGCGGGCGGCGTGTGGAAGTCCACCGACGCCGGCGCCAACTGGACCGCCCTGGCCCAGCTGCAGATGCGAATCTAGCAGTGGCGTCGCTCGCATTCGATCCCAGCAACTCGAACACCATCTACGCTGGCACGGGCGAAGGCGTCGGCAATGCCGACGCGATCCGTGGCGCGGGCGTCTTCAAGTCGACCGACGCCGGGGCCACGTGGACGCAGCTGGCCGGCACTGCCACCACCGACTTCTTCTACGTGAACAGTTTGGTCGTGAGCCCGCGCAACACGCAGCGCCTTTCGCGGGCACCCGCACCGGCCTCTTCCGGTCGACCAACGGCGGCGCGACGTGGACCAATCTGGTCACGTACACGCATGATGCACGCAAGTCGCACTTCAGCCATCGGGCGCAACTGGTTTCGTATTCGCGTCGTGCGGGAACTTTAATCAGGGCGCCGTACCGCCTGCGCCGACGATGACACCTCGGTGCCCGCGAGCGTGTTCGCGCCAACCGGCATGGGGCGCAGCTCGCTCGCCATCGCACCGTCGAACCAGAGCGTGGTGTATGTGCTGGCGGCGCAGGGCGCAGCTCCCTTTGCAGGCGCTGGTCAGTACGGACTGCACGGCGTGTATCGTTCGACGTCGAATGGAGACGCAGGATCCTTCACGACCCAGCGTGCCGGCAACGTGGCACCGCCAGACACCGCGACGAGGATCAATCAATCGCTGCTAACCAACCCCCTTTTCGCGATCTTGACGCAGTGCGGCCTCGGCACATCGAGCATCCTCAATCAGGGGTGGTACGACAACGTCATCGCCGTGGATCCGCTCGACGAGAATCGCGTCTGGGTTGGCGGCATCGACCTGTGGCGCTCCGACAATGGTGGGGTGGATTGGGGCACGGCCGGCTACTGGTGGTTCGACAAGGGAACCGACCCTGAGTATCACCACGCCGACCAGCATGCGATTGTCTTCCATCCGAACTACAACGGCACCACCAACAAGATCATGTTCTCGGGCAGCGACGGCGGCGTGGAACGCATCGACGACGCTCGCGCGCCTGTGAACACTACGCAGGCACAGATCTGCGGCGCTCCGGTGGCCGGTAGTCCGACCTGGATCGATCGCAACAACGGCTACGTCACCACGCAGTTCTACGACGGCGCGGTGTATCCCGATGGCAGCACGTTCTTCGGCGGCCTGCAGGACAACGGCACGCAGCGCGGCACGACGTCTGGCACGACGTGGTCTACGCTCCGCGGCGGCGACGGCGGCTACGCGGCGGTCGATACGCTGAACGACGGTAATTCGGCCAACGACGTCATATTCCTCGAGAACACCGGCCTGTCGATTCAGAAGTACGTCAACGGGACCGGATTCAGTCTTTACTCTGACGCGACTTCCGGCATTTCCCTAGACAACGGCTTCCCGTTTATCACGACGTTCGTGATGAACCAGGGCAACAAGCAGCAGCTATGGACCGGCGGTTGGTATGCGTGGCGCACGACGAATCAGGCGGGCAGTTGGACACGCGCGTCCACAGTTTTGCCGGGGAACGGCTCGGTGTCGGCCATTGCCACCCATCCACTCGACGGCAATCTCGTGCTCTACGGCATGACCGACGGCTACATCGCGTACTCGACAACCGCGCTGTCAACGACGAGCGCGACCACCTGGTCGAGTAGTCGGCCTGCACTTAACGGCATTTCATGGATCGCGTGGGACCCGAACAACGTGAACGTGGCCTACGCGACGGTGTCGGCGTTCGGCGTGAACAACCTGTTCAAGTCCACCAACGGGGGCGTCAGCTGGAGCCCCAGTGTCGGTAGTGGTCTAACCGCGCTGCCGCAGATTCCCGCGCTGTCGGTGGTGGTGAACCCCGGCGACTCGCAGCAGGTGTTCGTGGGCACCGACCTCGGCGTGTTCACGTCGATCGACGGCGGCACGAGCTGGTACCTCGAGAACACCGGCTTCGCCAACACGCCGGTGGAAGCCCTGAAGTTCAACGAGACGGCGCCGTATCAGCTCTACGCCTTCACGCACGGCCGCGGCGCGTGGCGCGTGGCGCTGAACACGTCGTCGCCGACGGCGCCGATCGCGGTGGCGGACAGCTACTCCACCGCGTTCAACACCACGCTCACGGTGAACGCCCCTGGCGTGCTCGCCAACGACAACGCCAACGGCGGCGGCGCCATGACCGCGGTGCTCGATGCGAACAGCGTGAACGGTGTCGCGTCGCTCAATGCCGACGGCAGCTTCACCTTCACGCCGACGACGGGCTTCACCGGCAACACGACCTTCACCTATCACGTCACCAACGCCAACGGACCCAGCAGCATCGTCGCCGTCACGATCACGGTGAACGCGGCGGTGCCGACCACCGTGGCCGACAGCTACTCCACCGGATTCAACACGACGCTCACCGTGAACGCCCCCGGTGTGCTCGGCAACGACGCCACCAACGGCGGCGGCACGATGTCGGCGGTGCAGGTCACCGGCGTGGCGCACGGCGCGCTGACGCTGAACGCCAACGGCAGCTTCACCTACGTGCCGACCACCGGTTACACCGGACCCGACAGCTTCACGTATCGCGCCACCAACAGCATCGGCAACGGCAACACCGTCACGGTGTCGTTGAGCGTGAATGCGCTGGCGCCGACCACCGTGGCCGACAGCTACTCCACGCCGTTCAACACCGCGCTTACCGTGACCGCGCCCGGTGTGCTGGCGAACGACAACAGCAACGGCGGCGGCACCATGTCGGCGGT
This sequence comes from Vicinamibacterales bacterium, assembly GCA_046331325.1. Lineage (GTDB taxonomy): Bacteria > Acidobacteriota > Vicinamibacteria > Vicinamibacterales > UBA2999 > CADEFD01. The sequence continues at coordinate 24,518 of JAXLRB010000004.1, forward strand.
GCTCGTGAGCGGCGTGGCGCATGGCGCGCTGACGCTGAACGCCAACGGCAGTTTCCACCTACACGCCGACCACGGCCTACAGCGGTCCCGACAGCTTCACCTACCGCGCCACCAACAGCATCGGCAACGGCAACGTCGTCACCGTGTCGCTCACGGTGAACGCTGGCGTGCCCACCACGCTGCCCGAGGCCTACAACACGCCGTTCAACACCACGCTCAACGTGGCCGCGCCGGGTGTGCTGGCCAACGACAGCGCCAACGGCGGCGCGTCGCTCACCGCGGTGCTGCAGACCACCGTGTCGCATGGCGCGTTGACGCTGAACGCCAACGGCAGCTTCACCTACGTGCCGACGACCGGCTACAACGGTCCCGACAGCTTCACGTATCTCGCGAGCAACAGCGTCGGCGCCGGCAACACCGTCACCGTGTCGGTCACCGTCGGCGTGGCCGCGCCCACCAGCCTCGCCGACAGCTACTCCACCGCGTTCAACACCGCGTTGAACGTGACCGCGCCCGGCGTGCTCGGCAACGACAACACCAACGGCGGCGGCGCGATGACGGCCGCGGTGGTGACGTCGGTGACCAACGGCAGCCTGACGCTGAACGCGAACGGCAGCTTCACCTACACGCCCTCGGCCGGCTACGCCGGGCCCGACAGCTTCACGTATCGCGCCACCAACGGATCCGGCGCCGGCAACGTCGCCACGGTGTCGATCACGGTGAACGCCGCCGTGCCGACGACGGTGGCCGACAGCTACTCCACGCCGTTCAACACGCCGCTGAACATCGCGGCGCCCGGTGTGCTCGCCAACGACGCCGCCAACGGCGCGTCGATGACGGCGGCGCTCGTGAGCAACGTGGCGCACGGCGCCCTGGCGCTGAACGCGAACGGCGGCTTCACCTACACGCCCACCACGGGCTACTCGGGCGCCGACAGCTTCACCTATCGCGCCACCAACAGCGCTGGTCCCGGCAACACGGTGACCGTGTCGCTCACGGTGGATGCGGTGCCGGCGGGTCCGCAGCCGCCGTCGAACTTCCGCATCACCGGCATGATCGGCAACACGGTGTCGATGGCATGGACGCTGCCCACCACCGGTCCGGCCCCGATCGCGCTGCAGCTCGAAGGCGGCCTCACGCCGGGCTCGGTGCTGGGGGTGCTGCCGCTCGGGCCCACGCCGGGCGTGACGGTGGCGCTGCCCACCGGCTCGTTCTTCATCCGCATGCGGACGATCACGGCGTCGGGCGTCAGCGGCCCGTCGAACGAGATCACCGCCAACATCAACGTGCCGGTGGCGCCGTCGGCGCCGTCGAACCTGCTCGGCCTCGTGAACGGCAATGCGCTGGCACTCACCTGGACACCCACCTTCGGCGGCGGCGCGCCCAGCGGCGCCATCCTCGACGTGAGCGGCCCGGTCAGCGCGTCGCTGCCGCTCGGCAACGTCGAGACCTTCACGTATCCGGCCGTGCCGGCGGGCACCTACACGTTCTCGGTGCGGCAGACCAACGCCACCAACACCAGCGCCGGATCGAACGCGGTGACGCTCACCTTCCCCGGCGCGTGTTCGGGCGCGCCGCAGGCGCCGCGCAACTTCGCGGCGTTCAACAGCGGGGGCGTGCTGAACGTGATCTGGGATCACCCGGCCAGTGGACCGGCGCCCACCGCCTACACGCTCACGGTGGGCGGCTCGTTCGTCGGCGCCTTCCCGGTGGCGGGTCGCTCGTTCGTCGTGCCGGGCGTGCCGCCGGGCACCTACACGTTCTCGGTGACCGCGGCGAATGCCTGCGGCGCCAGCGCGCCCACGGCGACGCAGGCCGTCACGTTCCCGTAAGCCATCGATTCGGCCATCAACGGGCCCGCTGATCACACCGATCGGCGGGCCCGGCTCATGTACGGCGGGACGTGCATCCCGCCGGCACGCGCACGTCGCCGCGTCGTGTAGACTGCCGGCGGTTCCCCGGAGGCTCCCGATGCGTGCCCGTGCCCTGTCGTTCGCGTTCGCTCTCGCTCTCGTTGGCTCATCGGTCGCCACACGCGCCCAGGCGCCGGCCGCGCAGCCGGCCGCGCCCGACTTCGTGCGCACGCTGGTGTCGCGTCTCGAGCTCGAGCGCTACAAGGCCACGGTGAAGGGCCTCACGCAGTTCGGCGATCGCCGTCAGGGCACCGAGCGCAACCGGAAGGCCGTGGACTGGATCGAGGCGCAGCTCAAGAGCTACGGCTGCCCCACCGAGCGCGTGCACTACGTGTACGATCCGCCGCCGCCGACACCGCCCGCCGCCAACGCGGCGCCGCGTCCACCGGCCGATCCGAACGCCCGCGCGGTGGGCGGCGGCCGTCCGCGCGGTCAGCGCGCCCGCACCGGCGTGAACACCGATCCGATGCGTCAGCCCGACGAGCGGCTGCGCGCGCTCAACAGCGAGCCCACGAAGAACGGCCCGCGCGAGCTGGTGTTCTGCACCAAGGTGGGCACGTCGCGTCCCGACGAGATGTACATCATCGGCGCGCACATGGACGGCCACGGCTGGGGTGAGGCGGCCAACGACGACGGCTCCGGCACGGCGATCGTGATGGAGCTCGCGCGCATCTTCTCGATGCCCGACGTGCAGACCGAACGCACGATCCGCTTCGCGCTGTGGAACAACGAGGAAACCGGTCTGAACGGCGCCCAGGCCTACGTGGATCAGCGGAAGGGGCTGCAGGGCATCGAGAACCCGAAGGGCTCGGGCAAGTACCCCGAGCCGCGCTGGCTGGGCATGATCCAGCACGACATGATGATGTTCGACCACGGCGCGCCGCGCGCCGACGGCACCGTGAGCCCCGATCAGCGGCCCGAGGCCGACGTGAACATCGAGTTCCAGAGCAACTCGCGCATGGCCGCCGACTCGCAGAAGCTCGCCTGGTTCCTGCACGCCGCCAACGAGGAATACGCCACCGTGTATCCGGCGCAGGTGGGTCCGCACATGACCAACACCGATTCCACGCCGTTCATGAACGACGTGGCCTCGGTGAGCCTGCGCGAGAACGAGCGCGGCGTGCACGTGGGCAGCGGCTGGGATCCGCACTGGCACCAGCCCACCGATGTGTTCGCGACGTTCTCCGACAAGGACTTCCTGCTCGGGCTGAACGCCGCCGAGACGACGCTGGCCGGCGTGGCGCAGCTCACCGGCGCCAAGGCGAAGAAGTAGCGCGCTAGAACACGCGCTGCCAGCGCGGCCGCAGGCTGCGGTCGATCTCGTCCATCGTGTCGAACTGGCGCGCGCGATCGTAGTCGGCGAACTTCGTCGGCAACACCAGGCCGCGGAACACCGCGTTCTTGTCGCGGAACATCCCCATCTCGCGGTCCACGTACGCGGTGATCGTGCCCATGAACTCGCCGAACTCGGCGACGTCGTCGCGGCCCATCACGTCGCTGTGCCCCGTGATGATCCGCGTGGCGTCCGGGAACTCGCGCAGCACCGTCTGCATGCCGGCCGCGAAGCGCGTGCCGTCGCCGCCGCCCTCGATGTGGGCGATCGGGAACCGCTTGCCCGGGAACACGTCGCCCATGTGCAGCACACGCGCGGCCTCGAACGACACGATCGTGTCGCCGTTGGTGTGCAGCGCGCCCGGCCAGAACAGCCTGATGCGCTCGGCGCCGTCGAAGAGCGCCAGGCGTTCCTGGTAGGAGACGGCGCGTCCGGTGACGAGCGCGTCGTCGGGCAGGTGGCGGAAGAAGATCAGCCGCTCGACCGCGTGGGCCTGCGCGACCACCTTCACCGACGGCGGCAGCACGGCCACCGCCTCCGCGTGGTCGTTGTGGAAGTGCGTGACGATGACGTGCGTGATCGGCAGCGGCGTGATCGTGCGCACGGCGCGTTCCAGCGCCGGCCAGCTCGCCGCGAACTTCGGATCCACGAGCACCACGCCCTGATGCGTCACGAACACGGCGGTCGTCCCGCCGCCGCCGCGGATGATCGAGAGGTTCGGCTCGAGCGTCTCGACGTCGAGCGAGGCGGGGGCCGGTACGTCGTCGAACTCGGGGCGATCCGGCCGCCGCTCGATCGAGAGTCGATCGGGGAATGTCAGGGCCAGGCCGACGCCGGCCACGACGATGGCGACGGTCAGAGCGACGACCACGGTACCGCGTCGTTCGAGAGAGGGCTTCACCGCGGGTCAGGTTTAGCAACGGACGTACCGCGCTGGCGGGGCGTTTAGGGGAGATTTGTCCAGCTCAAGCGCGACTTTCACGAAAAAGTACGGAAATTCAAAACTCAGCCGCGCCGGCGAAGGTCTCTGAGCGGATTCTCATCGTTCGACTGACCGTCAGGCCAACAGTCGGGGTGTAACTATTTCCGTCAGGCGGCTGACGGAACCGATCGGCCGCCCCGCCGTTGCATCCAATTCGTCCCGGGATTCCCACGGTATTCAATGGCCGAGGTGGTTGGCAGCTGCCTTGCTATCGGGTCAGTGCGCCATTTCGGGGATCCACCCTGGAAGGAGCCTAAACCATAGATAAATAAGAGATTTCTCATGTCTCTCGACGCCACATTGGCTGTGCCGTGGCTCTCCGCGGCCACCACCCTGCACCTCGCATTCGCGGTGCTGGTGAACCATTTCTACCAGGGCGCCCGGGCGTTCACGCCGCTCGCGCTGGTGCCGCTGGCCATCGGCGCGACGCCGTGGCTGTTCCCGACCGGCGCCGGACTTCTGGCCAGCGTCGTGGCCGAGCTGGCCTGGGTCGGCATCTGCAGCCGCCTGACTCCGGCCGCGCCGCCGCCGGCCGCGCCGGCGAAGCCGCCCGCCCGCTCCGCTGCCGCCCCCGTCCGCCCCGCCGCCAGAGCCTCTGACGCCGCGCGCCCGAAGGGCTTCGTGCAGACGCCCATCCTCTCGGTCATCGCCGAGAGCCCCGACATCAAGACGTTCCGACTCGCCCGCCCTGAGGGCTTCGAGTTCACGCCCGGCCAGTTCCTCACCGTGCGCCTGCGCAGCGATGGCAAGGACGTCGTGCGCTGCTACTCGCTCAGCTCGGCGCCGGCCGCCCGCGGCTATCTCGAGATCTCGATTCGCAAGCAGGGCCGCGTGTCGAACGCGCTGCATGCGCTCGCTCGTCCGGGCAGCGTGCTCAGCGTGCGTGCGCCCGCCGGTGCCTTCACCTATCCCGGCGGCGACGATCGCCCGCTCGTGCTCTTCGGCGGCGGCATCGGCATCACGCCGCTCATGAGCATGCTGCGCCACGCGCTGCTCACCGAGCCCACCCGTCCGGTGACACTGCTCTACTCCGCGAAGGAGATGGGCGAGTTCGCGTTCCGCGACGAGCTGCTCACGCTGACGCGCCGTCACGACCAACTGCAGGTGTGCTTCGCGGTGACGCGCGGCGTGGCGCCGCCCGATGTCTACAAGGGCCGCATCGACGAGAAGCTGGTGCTGTCGAGCGTGCCCGAGATTCGCGAGGCGGTGTCGATGATCTGCGGCCCGCAGGGCATGATCGACGGCGTCACCGCGATGCTGGTCGGCCTGGGCGTGCCCGCCGATCAGGTGCGCTCCGAGCGTTTCGAGGCCGCTGTGGCCGCCTCCGCGGGCGCCGCGAAGACCGAGGCCGCCGAGCCCGCCGCCTCCGGCGAGGCATTCCAGATCCGCGAACGCCGCACGTCGAAGGCCGTGTCGGCCGCGAGCGGCCAGACGCTGCTCGATGCCGCCGACGCGCAGGGCCTCGAGATTCCGTCGCTCTGCCGCGCCGGCGTCTGCGGCACCTGCCGCACGAAGGTCGTGGAAGGCGACGTCAGCTGCGACGGCGGCATCCTCGATGCCGACGATCGCGCCGCCGGATACGTGCTCGCCTGCGTGGCCTCGCCGCGCAGCCACTGCGTGATCGAGGTGTCGTAAGCGTCTATGAGTGCTCCCGTCCTGACTCCCTCCGCTCCGGCCGCGCGTGCGGCGTCGCGTCCAACCGCGCCAGCGGCGTCCGCTTCCGCGCCAGCGCGACCCGCCGCCGCCATCGCCTCGGCCGTGCGCACGGGCCTCATGCCCGTCGGCGCGCTGATGAACGTCATGGGGCTGAGCGGCCTCGTCGCGATCGGCGTGTCGGTGTGGGTGCTCGGCACGCTCGGCGGCTGGGACTACTACACGACGCCGTTCGCCGTGCGTGGCTACAACACCGCGCACCGGCTGCTGCGGCCGTCCGGTCCGGTGGGCCAGACGCTCGGCGTGGCCGGCGCGGTGTTGATGCTCGTGCCCTTCATCTACATGGGCTACAAGCGCCTGCGGAAGCAGAAGTCGGGCACGAACCTCAAGCGCCTGCTCGAGATCCACATCTTCTGCGGCATCGTCGGCCCGGTGCTGATCACGTTCCACACCGCCTTCAAGTTCAACGGCATCGTCTCGGCCGCCTACTGGTCGATGGTGATGGTGGCGCTCTCGGGCTTCGTCGGCCGCTATCTCTACGTGCGCATCCCGCGCACCATCAAGGGCGTCGAGCTGTCGCAGTCGGAACTCGACGATCGCACCGCGTCGCTGCGCGACGAGCTGCAGTGGACCGCCGGCCCGGAGATCCTCGACACGCTCGATCGCCTCGAAGCCGATATCGCGGCACGGCCGGCGTCGTGGTTCAGCGGTCTCGGCGATCGCGCGCTGCACCGCGAGATCGGTGAGGTGGTGACGCAGCTCGAACAGCGATCGGGGCGCGCCGCCTCCGAGAGCCTGAAGGCCGCCCTCGAAGAACGCATCCGCCTGCAACAGCGCCGCCACACGCTCGCCGCCACCAAACGCCTCTTCGATCTGTGGCACGTGTTCCACCTGCCGCTCGTGTGGGTGATGTTCGCGATCGTCTCGATCCACGTCGGGGTGTCGCTCTATCTCGGGTACGTGCCGTTCCGATGGTGAGTGGATGTCCGAGCCGACCGTGGCGTGTGCTGATCGTCGCCGCCGGGCTGCTTCTTGGCAGCCTGGCGTTCGCGCGTACGGCCGACGCCCGTCAGCTCGGCGCCCTGCTCTCGCCGGGCGAGCTGCACAAGACCCACGCGCAGCTCGAAGGCATCAGGAACTGCGAGAAGTGCCACGAGTCGGGGGCCCGCGTCAGCGGCGCCAAGTGCCTGACCTGTCATCAACCCATCGCCGACCGCATCCGCGCCAAACGCGGCGTGCACAAGGCCGTGACCGCGGGTGACTGCGTGACCTGCCACGCCGAGCACCAGGGCGCCAACGGCGAGCTGCGGCCGTTCGACCAGTCGAAGTTCGACCACGGTCGCGACGCCGGCTATCCGCTCGACGGGAAGCACGCGCCGCTGGCCGCGAAGTGCGAGTCGTGCCACAAGACGCGGTCGTTCCTCGGCGCGTCGACGGCCTGCGCGTCGTGCCACCAGGACATCCACAAGGGCACGCTCGGCAACAAGTGCGAGACGTGCCACACGACGAAGACCGCGTTCAAGGACGTGCGGCAGGGTGGCTTCGATCACTCGAAGGCCGCCTTCAAGCTCGAAGGCGCCCACGAGAAGGTGGCCTGCGAGTCGTGCCACAAGAACCAGCAGTTCAAGGGCCTGGCGTTCTCGACCTGCGCGTCGTGCCACAAGGATCCACACACGCCGAAGGCCGCCGAGGCCTGCACCAGCTGCCACACCGTGGCCACGTGGCGGACGCGGAAGTTCGATCACGCGACGACGAAGTTCGCCCTCGTCGGCAAGCACGCCACCGTGGCCTGCGCCGAGTGCCACGTGCGTCCGGCGCTGCAGGTCACGCCGAAGTACGACACCTGCGCCGCCTGCCACGTCGACGTGCACAAGGGCGCGTTCAAGCAGGACTGCAAGAGCTGCCACAACGAGCAGAGCTTCGCCAAGGCGCCGTTCGATCACACCACGACGAAGTTCGCGCTCACCGGCAAGCACGCCCCGGCGGCCTGCACGGCCTGCCATACGAGCCTGGCGAAGTCGGCGCAGCGCACCGCCAAGGTGGCGAACGTCACCGTCGACTTCGGCGGGTTGAAGACGGCGTGCGCGAGCTGCCACGACGACGTGCACCGCACCGACCTCGGCACGGCCTGCGAGACGTGCCACACGACCGAGCGCTTCGCCGTCGCGACGTACACGCATCGCACCGCCAGCGGGTTCTTCGCCGACGGCCACGCGCAGGCCACCTGCGTGTCGTGCCACGTGCGCCCGTCGCCGGCCTCGGTGCCCGACCTGCAGAAGGCCCGCACGGCCGCGCCGGCGATCGTGGCCGCCGCGGTGACGACCAACGCGGCGACGCCGGTGCACGGCGTGTTCGCCGGCACGAGGTTCACGGCCACGGCGCAGGGCTGCGCCACGTGCCACGCCGACGCGCACCTCGGCCAGTTGAAGAGCAGCTGCGAGACGTGTCACGCGGTCGCGCTGCCGAAGTTCGGCGTGACCGCCGGCTTCAATCACACCACCACGAAGTTCGCGCTGAAGGGCAAGCACGCGCCCGTGACCTGCGAGAAGTGCCACACCAGCCAGACCGGCGCGTTCCCGGCCGGGGCCGGCACCGCCGTGCGCTTCAGCCCGATCGCGACCACGTGCATCACCTGCCACAAGGACGTGCACCTCGGGCAGCTCGGCAATCAGTGCGAGACCTGCCACACCGATCAGGCGTTCAAGCTCACGAGCTACGCGCATCGCAATCCGAAGCAGCGCAGCTTCTTCCAGGGCGCGCACGTGAAAGCCGCGTGCGACACCTGCCACGTGTCCGCCGCCGCCACCTTCCCCGCCGGCAAGGGCACCGCGGTGCGCTACGTCCTCCGGACGGAGTGCACCGACTGCCACCGCGACGTGCACAACGGCCAGCTCGGCCCGCGGTGCGCCGATTGTCACAAGCTCGATCGGGTGGCGCGTCTCGCGCTGCCCGGTGAGGCCCTCAAAGGGAGGGACGCCCGATGAATCGCTACACCTGGCTGCTGGCGCTGACGCTCGCGCTGCTGCTCGGCACGATCGCGACCCGCGCGCAGTTCGAGACGCCGGGCCGCGCCTTCCACGGCAACACGGCCTTCCCGCTCACGGGACGGCACCAGACCGTGGCCTGCGAGTCGTGCCACATCCGGGGCGTGTTCAAGGGGACCCCCACCGCCTGCTACGACTGCCATTGGGTGCGCCGTCAGGACGACAAGTTCAAGACCAAGCTGGGCACGCAGTGCGAGAACTGCCATCGCACGATCAGCTGGGCGGCCGTGCGCTGGGATCACGGCGCCATGACCGGCATGCCGCTCAACGGCGGTCACCGCACGCTCGGCTGCGAGTCGTGCCACACCGACTCCCGTTTCGAGCGGGCGGAGGTGTCGTGCATCGCCTGCCACCAGAAGGACTACGCGGCCACCAAGTCGCCCAACCACGCGGCCGCCGGCTTCCCGACGCAGTGCGACGCCTGCCATCGTCCGTCGGACGTGACGTTCACGCAGGCGCGTTTCGACCACAACGCCTCGTTCCCCCTCAGTGGCGCGCACGCCAACATCGCCTGCGCCACGTGCCACAAGGCTGGCGTCTATCAGGGCACGCCGCGTGAGTGCGCGTCGTGCCACCAGAACGAATTCACGCAGGCGAAGAACCCCAACCACGTCGCGGCCGGCTTCCCGACGCAGTGCGAGCTGTGCCACAAGCCCACGCAGCCCACGTGGACGGGCGGCGGCACCGGCGCCTTCAACCACAGCATCTACCCGCTCACCGGCCAGCACACGACGGTGAGCTGCGCGTCGTGCCACAAGAACAACGTCTACCTCGGCACGCCGCGTGACTGCGTCGGCTGCCACAAGACGAACTACGACAAGACGACGGCGCCGAATCATGCGGCGGCGGCCTTCCCGCTGACCTGCGAGTCGTGCCACCGCACCAGCGACATCGGCTGGAAGAACGGCGGCCTCGGCTTCAACCACAACCAGTTCTTCCCGCTCGTCGGCGTGCACCAGCTGCAGCAGTGCGCCACCTGCCACAAGAGCAACGTCTACAAGGGCACGTCGCGCGACTGCGCCGGCTGCCACCTGCCGCTGTACCAGCAGACCAGCAAGCCGAACCACCAGGCGTCGGGATTCTCGACCTCGTGTGAGAACTGCCACCGTCCCACCGACACGTCGTGGAACAACGGCGGCTTCAACCACAACATCGTCTACCCGCTGGCCGGCAAGCACGCCACCGTCGACTGCGCCACCTGCCACAAGAACAACGTCTACAAGGGCACGCCTCGCGACTGCGTCGGCTGTCACAAGCCCGACTACGACCGCACCGCGCAGCCGAACCACGCGCAGGCCGGCATCCCGACGACGTGCGAGAACTGCCATCGCCCGAGCGACGCCACCTGGAGGAACGGCAACTTCAACCACAACTCCGTGTTCGCGCTGGTCGGCAAGCACGCGGCGGCGGCGTGCGCGTCGTGCCACGTGAACAACATCTTCAAGGGCACCGGCCGCGACTGCGTCGATTGCCACCGTCCGCAGTACGACAAGACGTCGGCGCCGAACCACGCGTCGGCCGGCTTCTCGATCCAGTGCGCGACGTGTCACAAGGCGACCGACCCCTCGTGGTCGGGCGTGGCGTTCAACCACAACGCGTTCTTCCAGCTGCAGGGCAAGCACGCCGCCGCGGCGTGCGCGTCGTGCCACGTGAACGGCGTCTACAAGGGCACCGGACGGAACTGCGTCGACTGCCACCTGGCGAACTACAACGCCACGACCTCGCCCAAGCACTCGACCGCCGGGTTCTCGACCGCGTGCGAGTCGTGCCACAAGGCCACCGACAGCCAATGGGCCGGCGGAGCCTTCAACCACAATTCTTTCTTCCCGCTGCAGGGCAAGCACGCCGCGGCGCAGTGCACGACCTGCCACGTGAACGGGGTCTACAAGGGCACCGGCCGCAACTGCGTCGATTGCCATCTCGCGAAATACAACGCCACCACCGCGCCGAAACACTCGGCGGCCGGGTTCTCGACGTCGTGCGACTCGTGCCACAAGGCCACCGACAGCCAGTGGACCGGCGTCACCTTCAACCACAACACGTTCTTCGCGCTGCAGGGCAAGCACGCCGCGGCGGCGTGCGCGTCGTGCCACGTGAACAACGTCTACAAGGGCACCGGCCGCACCTGCGTCGACTGCCACCAGGCCAAGTACAACGCGACGACGGCGCCGAATCACGCGGCCGCCGGGTTCTCGACGCAGTGCGATTCGTGCCACAAGGCCACCGACAGCCAGTGGACCGGCATCACGTTCAACCACAACACCTTCTTCCAGCTGCAGGGCAAGCACGCGGCGGCGGCGTGCGCGTCGTGCCACGTGAACAACGTCTACAAAGGCACCGCCCGCACCTGCGTCGGCTGCCACCAGGCCAAGTACAACGCCACCACCAACCCGAACCACGCCGCGTCGGGATTCGGCACCACCTGCGAGACGTGCCACCTCGCCACCGATACCCTGTGGACGCAGGGCCGCTTCACCCACACCAAGTTCCCCATCACCTCAGGGAAGCACGCCAACATTCCCTGCGCGCAGTGCCACACGTCACCTCCCCCGGCGTTCAACTGCCTCACCTGCCACCAAAGAACGCAGATGGACGACACGCACAAGGGACGCTCCGGGTATCGATACGATTCAGCCGCCTGCTACTCCTGCCATCCGAACGGGAGGAAGCCATGACCCGCCGCGCGATCGCGGGCATCGCCCTCGTGCTGTCGCTGGGTGTCGCGGTTGACGCGAACGCCGGCGGCGGGCGCGGACGACTGGCGGGGGCGGCGGCCCTCACCTCGGTCGTGGTCATGCCCGACGGCAACTTCGTCCAGGTGAGCTTGCGCGGCAACGGACCGCTGCCCGCCGTGACGCCGGCGCGCACCACCGAGGGCGCGCCGCGACTCTTCGTCGATCTGCCGGGCGTGGTGATGGGCGATCTGCCGGCGCGGATCAACGGCGCCGGACCGGTCGCGCGGATCCGCGTGGCGCAGAACTCGATCGACCCGCCGGTCACCCGCGTGGTGTTCGATCTCACGGGCGACGTCACGTTCGGCGTGGCGCCGGCAGGCCCGGCGACCAACGACATCACGATTGCGATCGCGCCTGCCGCGCCGGCGAGTCCGCTGGCGGCCGTCGCCCGTCCACCGGCTCCTGCCGTGCCGGCGCCCGCGCCGAAGCCAGTGATCCCGACCCCGACGGTCGCGGCAGTGGCGGCCCCGACCGCTCCTGCGGCGACGTCAGCCAGCGTGCCGGCCCCGGCGGCGGTGCGGGTACCGCCGCCTCCGCCAGGCACGGCGACGCCGGTACCACCGCAGATTCCGCGTGCCGCCGCCACCGTCGTGGCGCCGTTGCGTCCCGCGCAGGTGTCCACGCCGCAGCCCGCGCCGGCTGCGCGTCCCGCCGCCACGACGCCGGTCGCGCCCGTGGTGCCGCAGGCGCCGACGTCGCCGCGCACCGCGGCGGTGCCCACACCCGTGGCGCCGCAACCGGCGCCAGCGTCGCGCCTGTCGGCCACGCCCCCATCGTCCGCCGCCTCCACCCGCGCGGTGCCCATGTCGAGCACCGGGAAGGCGCCCGTCGCGCCCGCGTCCGCGTCGGCGCCGACTCCGGCCGCCACGACACCGACGAGCAACGCCACGACGTCCGCCCCGGCGTCGCCGGCGTCGCCGACCGCCACAACGCCGACCGCGACGACCGGCACGACCACCGCGTCCACGTCAGGCACGACGATGGCCGTGCAGACCACGCCGACGGCGCCGCGTCCGATCGGTGGATTCGGCATGGGCCGCACCGCGCATCCGCAGGGCCGCGTGGCGATCTACACGAGCGGCGCGCACGCGTCGCAGCCGAGCGGCTACACGACGAGCTACGGCGACATCATGACCGCGGTGTCGTACTCCTTCCTCGATCGCACGAGCGACGGGTTCGAGTACGGCCTCGACATGCGGCACACCGCCTACACCATCGAAGGCCGCCAGCCGCGCGTGTCGATCTACAACGGGTTCATCGGCGCGCGCCTGGCCGACGGGCACGCGAGCGTGCGCGCCGGCCATCTGTGGCTCGACGATCTCGGCGGCCTCGGCGCCCTCGCCGGCGCCCAGGTGGAGGCGCGCTCGTCCAGCGAGGTGCCGACGAGCGGCGTCGGTCGCTGGCGCGGCGGTCTCTTCGGCGGTCTCGATCCGAACGTGTATCGCTTCGGCTACGGCGATGGCGTCCGCAAGCTGGGCGCCTATGGCGTGCTCGAAGGTGGACGCGGCCGTCGTCACGTGGCGGCCTACATCAACGTGCACAACGGCGATCTCACCGAGCGATCGGTGCTGTCGTTCGCGAACTTCCTGCCGGTGGGCCCGTTCTTCGCGTATCAGGTCGCGGAGTACGACCTGTCGCCGGTGGCCGGCGGCCTCGGCCACGACGGCCTGAACTACTTCTTCACCAACATGCGTTACACCGTCGGGCGCCGCCTCGAGCTGCAGGGCACGGTGAGCCGCGGCCGCTCGGTCGACGCCCGCGGCCTCAGCGACGACATCCAGGCCGGACGCCCGGTGTCGCAGCAGGCGATCGACGGGCTGCTCTATCAGTCGTACGGCGGACGCGTCACCGCCGAGGTGCTGCCGCGCGTGCGCATCTACGGCGGCTATTCACGCGACAAGAACAATCGCGACGACGCGCCGACCGGTCGCTGGTTGAGCGGCGGCTACGCCACCAACGTGTTCGGCAGCGGCCTCGACCTCACGGCCTCCGACTCGCGCATCTCGCGATCGAGCGGCACGTATCACTCGATGTACCTGTCGGCCGGCCGCCAGCTCGGACAGCGTATTTACGCCACCACCGAGTTCTCGACGGCGCTGTCGCTGGTGCGCTTCGTGCGCGGTGACGGCTTCGTGGTCGAGTCGAAGCCGTCGACCAAGCGCTTCGGCGGCAACGCGTCGGTGCAGACGTGGCACGCCACGTCGCTCTACGTCTCGGTCGAGCACACGAGCGACAACGACGGCTACCGCGAGTGGCGCGCGCTCACCGGCGTCACGTTCCGGCTGCGCTAGTCGCCACGTTCGTGCGCTACTTGCCGATCGTCTCGCCCGGCAGCGCCGGCGTGTGCACGGGACGGCGGCGCGCCTTGGTGGCCTGCTCGAACGCGTAGCCCAGTTCGAGCAGCCGGCCTTCGCTGAACGCGCGTCCCAGGAACGAGATGCCCACGGGCAGTCGCTCGGTGGTGAAGCCCGCCGGCACGATCAGGTCAGGGAACCCGGTGAGGTTCGCCAGGTTGGTGCCCGAAGCCGCCGGCCCGCCGGGCGTATCGGGTGGCGCGTTGATGAGCTCCGGGCGCCGCGACGATGTCGGATAGACGATGGCGTCGAGCGACTGCGTGGTGAACACCCCGTCGACGATGGTCGTCACCGCCTGCAGCGCGTAGTCGTGCACCGCGACGTAGCGCGGGTCGGTCATGGTGCCGCTGGCGAGTTCGCGCTTGAAGAGCGTCCAGCGCTGCGGATTCGGGCCCGACTCGCCCTTGGTCGACATCACCTTGTCGGTGCGCTCGATCATCTCCGCCAGCGTCTTCGGGTAGCCGGGCTTCAGCGTCGAGAGGTACTGCTGAATCTGCACCGGGAACTCGGGGTAGCGCACGGCGGTGTAGAACTCGCCTTTCGCGTCGAGCATCCACTTCGGATAGCGCACGTCGACGATCGTCGCGCCGGCCGCACGCATGGCGGCGAGGGCCGATTCGATCACCCAGTCGACGTCGGCGTCCTGGCCCATGAAGTCGCGGGCGATGCCGATGCGCGCGCCCTTGAGCGCGCCAGCGTTCAGGTGCTTCGTGTAGTCGGTCTCGAACTTCCCCTCGCTCTTCTTCGTGGCAGCGTCGGCCGGATCCACGCCCGTCATGATCCCGAGCGCCACGGCGATGTCGGCGACGTTCCTCGCCATCGGGCCGCCGGTGTCGAAGCTGAGCGCCAGCGGGATGATGCCGTCGCGGCTCAGCAGCCCGTGCGTGGGCTTGAGTCCCACGATGCCGTTCGAGGTCGAGGGGCCGCGCACCGATCCGCCGGTGTCGGTGCCGAGCCCCAGCGTGGCGTAGCCGGCCGCGATCGAGACGCCGGTGCCGCCCGAGGATCCCGACGGCGTGCGCAGCAGATCGTGCGGGTTGTGCGACTGCCCGCCGAGCGAGCTGAACGCCGCGCCCGAGGCGAACTCCGACAGGTTCACCTTGGCGAGGATGATGGCGCCGGCATCGCGCAGCTTCTTCACGACGAAGGCGTCGTCGGGCGGAATCGAGCCGTCTAGCACCACCGAGCCGCCGGTGGTCGGCATGTCGAAGGTGTCGAAGTTGTCCTTGAGCACGACCGGGATGCCGTGCAGCAGCGACCGCTTCCCTTTCGCCTTGCGCTCGGCGTCGAGGGCGCGCGCCTGCTCGAGCGCCTTCGGATTCAGCGTGAGGATGGCGTTGAGCTTCGGGCCCTTCTCGTCGTACGCCTCGATGCGCGCCAGGCTCAGCTGCACGAGCCGTTCGCTCGTCAGCGTGCCGGCGTCCATCGCCGCCGCCAGCTGCTGGATCGTGGCCGAATCGAGCTCAATCGGCTGCGCCGCCGCCGGCAGCGCCAGCCACATCAGCAATACGACCCCCGTCCACACGCGTCCCGTCATGTCGCTCCCCTGTCCGTGTCTCCAACCAACGAGCCCCTGGCCGCCAGCCGCCAGCCGCCAGCCGCTAGGCGCTAGTGATAATGCCCATGCTCCGGCGACCACACGAGGCCGGGCGCCGGGCCCATCGAGCTCGACTCGCGGAACTGCAGCAGGCCGGCGGCGAGGCCGCCGAGGATCATCGCGCCCACCACGGCCATGAGCAGCCGGCTCGACTTCTTCGCGGCGGTCTTCCCTTCGCAGCAGTGCTTGTGCTTCTTGCCGCTGCCGCAGGCACAGAGGTCGTTGCGTCCCTGGGTCGCCATCGAATCCTCCTTCACCGTCCGGACGAGGTCGCCCGGCACCCGCCGATCCTGTCGACAAGCCGGTCCATGGTCAAGCCGCCTTCGCGCATGAGGTCCATGCGCTTCGGCGAGCCTCCGGTCCCGAACGTCGTATGATGCCGGGTCATGACCATGCCTGCCACCGTCCGTCGTCTGCTCTCCGCCGTGCTGCTGGCCGCCCTGGCGATGCCCGTCGTGCCGGTTCGCGCGCAGTCCACCCAGGGCAAACCGTTCGAGCCCACCGTCGGCCAGGCCGGCAAGGACGTGGTGTGGGTGCCCACGCCGCAGCCGCTGGTCGACAAGATGCTCGACATGGCCAAGGTGGGTCCGAACGACCTGCACTACGACCTCGGCTCGGGTGACGGCCGCACCGTGATCACGGCGGCGAAGCGCGGCGCGCGGTCGTACGGCATCGAGTACAACCCCGACATGGTCGAGCTGTCGAAGCGCAATGCGGCCGCCGCCAAGGTGTCGCCCGATCGCGCCACCTTCGTGCAGGCCGACCTCTTCGAGACCGATTTCTCGAAGGCCAACGTCGTCACGCTGTTCCTGCTGCCGTCGATCAACATGCGCCTGCGCCCGAAGATCCTCGACATGGCGCCCGGCACGCGCATCGTCGCCAACACCTTCACGATGGAAGACTGGCAGGCCGATCAGACCGAGACGGTCTCGGCCGACTGCGTCAGCTGGTGCACGGCGCTGCTGTGGATCGTGCCCGCGAAGGTGGCCGGCACCTGGCAGCTCGGCAAGGACGCGCTGACCCTCACGCAGTCGTTCCAGATGCTGCAGGGCACGCTCGGCAGCGCCGCGATCTCCGACGCGAAGATGACCGGCGCCGACATCACCTTCACCGCCGGCGGCGTGAAGTACACCGGCAAGGTCGACGGCAACAGCATGAAGGGCACGACCAGCAGCGGCGCCGCGTTCAGCGCGACCCGCAAGTAACGTCGCGCCTCGAGGAGGCCACGCATGACACGCCTGTCCCGTTCCGTCGCCGGATTCGCGCTCGCCGCCGGCGTGGCCTCGCTCGCCTCGACCCTCATGGCCCAGACCGACTACCCGCACGCGTTTCCACGCAAGGGCGTCACGCAGATTCTCGACAACGATCGCGTGAGCGTGTGGGAAGTGAACTGGCGGTACGGCGACAAGCAGCCGGTGCACCGCCACAAGTACGACATGGCCGGCGTCTACCTGCGCTACGGGCCGATCACCGTGACGGATCTCGACGGCAAGGAGAACACGGGCGCCGAGTTCCCGGTGCCGCGGCCGTACTTCCAGCCGAAGGGCATCACCCACCGCGAGGAAGCGGTGACGCCAGGCGCGCCCGAACGGCTCGCCGTGATGATCGACCTCAAGGACGCCGTGACCGACATGATGGTCATCGACGACCCCGAGCCGTCGGCCTATCCGCGCGACGGCGCGAAGAACGTGCTCGAGAACCCGCGCATCCGCATGTGGGACTACACGTTCACCGCCGGCGCGCCGGCCGTGAAGCGCGTGTATCGCAGCGATGTCGTCGAGGTGGTGGTGACCGAAGGCGTCGTGAAGGTGACCGGCTTCGATGGCAAGGCCGACACGCGCAAGCTCGCGCCGAAGCAGGCGCGCTACATCACGCGCGGCACGGTACAGACCGAGCAGGCCGTCAGCGGCAGCCCGCGCGTGATCGCCGTCGAGCTGAAGTAAGGGGGGCAGCCCCCCTCAGAACGTCTTGCGCGCGACCCACTCGCGATACAGCGAGTCGGTCATTACGTACGTCGCGCCGTCCTTCATCACGACGTCCTGCTTCACGAGCGCGGTGAGCGCCGACTGCACGCTCGACGTGCCGCCGAGGCGATGGCGCATGCGCACGTCGCCCGACAGCATCTCTCGCCCGTCCTCGAGCACCAGGCCACGCAGTACGCCGCGCTGCGCCAGCGTGAGCCGCTGCCACGCCTCCTCGTACACGGTGTGCTGCTCGGCGAGCAGGCGCGTGAGCGTGGCGTGCAGATCGTCGAGCGTGGCGGTGCGGCGGCCCTGCTGGTGCAGGTCGTCCCACGTTTCGTGGGCCAGGCGCTGCACGTCGTAGGGCACGTTGCCGGCGAGGTCGACGATGGCGGCGCCGAGGCCGTCCTCGGCGCGGATGCCGGTGGCCTTGAAGCGCACCTCGAGCCAGGCGCCGAAGATGCCCGGCTCGATTTTCTGCAGGCGCATCACCGGGCCGGCCTTGTAGAACGGCCGCTTCGGGCTGATCATCCGCTCCATCAGCGACGGCTCGGACCCGGCGAACACGTAGCCGACCTCGCGCTGATTCTGCACGGCGGCGCGCAGCGCCTGTTCGGCGGTGTCGCCATCGAAGGCGGTGACCGCCTGGAACTCGTCGAGCGCCACCGCCAGCCGCTGCTTGCGGTGCGCCGCGATCTTGCCGGGCAGCGCGAACACCTCGGCGGCGAGCCGCGCCGCGTCGCGGGCGGTGCGCACGGCGGGGAACGACAGGCTGAAGCCGGTGTCGCCCGAGGTCTTGGCGTCGAAGCGCACCTCGGGCCGCACGCCCTGGAAGAGATCGGCGGTCCAGCGGCGCAGCCGGCTGGCCGGTGTGTCGGCCGCCACCAGCGCGCGCGCGTACGACTCCAGGAAGCCGACGTATGAACTCGACGCCGCCACCGTGACCTCCACCGTCAGCACGCCCTCGCGCGACAGCGTGCGGAGCACGTCGCGCACCAGCGAGCTCTTGCCGTAGCGGCGCGGCGAGATCAGGAACACCTTCTGCCCGGAGGCCAGGTCGCGGCGCAGCCGGTCGCGCTCGGTGTCGCGGTCGGCGAAGGCGTCGCTGCCGACGATCTCGCCGTAGACGAAGGGATTGGAGACGGCCATTACGGCATTATACGTAACGGCTACGCGGTTTTGCGTAACGGCCGCGCGCCCGACCGCCGGCGGCTCAGCGGCCGGGCTTCGCGCGGGCGCACAGCGCGCCGTCGGTGAGCAGCGCCGGCTGGTCCTGTTTGCGGATCAGCGCGTCGCGCACCGCGGTCGCCGTCTTCGCCACGCCCGCCATCGCCGTGTCGTCGACCACCTGCAGCAGCAGCGCGTTCGGACGCAGCAGCGTCGGCCGCATGAAGAACCACGCCGACAGCGAGCCGTCGGCCCGGCGCTCGCGGGTGTTCAGGTAGGCGAGGCGGCCCACGGTGGAGGCGAAGCCCTCGTAGCGATCCGGCGTGTCGCCCGGCTCTTCCCACACCGCGGTGAAGGTGCGGGGCGCGGTGCCGTGCGCCACCGTGACGGTGGCCGGCGGCTCGGACGGATCCGCGTCGAAGGGCAGGCAGCGCCAGACGCCGAAGAGCGCGGCATCGACGTCGACCTGCGGCGCCGGGTCCAGCGGCACGTCGGATTCGTAGCAGCCGGCGGCGAGCCCGGCCATGAGGAGCACCGACACCATCCGCGTCCAGCTCGTCCGCATGTCCCTCATTCTAGGGGTCGCGCCGACGCCCGGATCAGCATTTCGGCAGCGCCGTCCGCTCGACGCCGAGGCCGAACGAAGGACGCAGATAGGTGCCGACGATGTTGCCCGCGAAGGCCGAGGGCAGCCACAGCCAGCCGTGCAGGCTGCCCGAGGCGATGCCGCTGAAGTACGCGCCGATGTTGCAGCCGTAGGCCACGCGCGCGCCGTAGCCGAGCAGCAGCCCGCCGATGATGGCGGCGGCGAGCGACCGCGCCGGCACCGACCACTGCGGCTTGAAGCGCCCGGCCAGCAACGCCGCCAGCATGGCGCCAACGACGATGCCGCCATCCATCACGCTGGCGACGTCGCGAAACACGCTGCCGTTCAACGCCGCCAGCTGTCCCGGCGAGGACCAGTACGGCCACGTCTCCACCGGCACGCCGCTCGCGCGCGCGATCTTCGCGCCCCACAACGCGAACGCCGACGTGATGCCCCACGGCCGCCCGGCCAGGAGCAGCGTGGCGAGGTTCACCAGCATCAGGCCGATGGCGCCCGCGGTGAGCGGCCACGGTCCCCGCAGCCAGCGCGCCCCGCGCGACGGCAGCTCGGCGGGCATCAACTGTCCGAAGCGGCGCCGCTCCACGACGACCGTGGTGATGAAGATGGCGCCGAAGGCCACGAGGCTCATCGCCAGCGCGGCCACCGGCCCGTAGAGCTTCACCAGTGACGTCGCGGGGAACGACGGCAGCGTCGCCCAGAACGTGCTGTGCGCCGTGGCGATGACCGAGCCGGCGACGAACGCCGCCAGCGTGACCAGCATGCGCGTGCTGCCGCCGCCGACGCTGAAGAGCGTGCCCGATGCGCAGCCGCCGCCGAGCTGCATGCCGATGCCGAACATGCACGCGCCGATCACCACCGGCCAGCCCACCGGTTGCACCGCGCCGTTGAGCGTGGTGCCGAACGCCTGGCCCTGCGCGAGCAGCGGGAAGAAGATCGCCGACGTGAGCGCCAGCAGCAACATCTGGGCGCGCACGCCCTCGCCGCGCCCGTCGGCGATGAAGACACGCCACGCCGACGTGAAGCCGAAGGCCGCGTGATACAGCACGACGCCGGCGGCCGCGCCCACGAGGAACAGCGCGCCCATGCGCCACCCGAACGCGCCGTTGAGCATCCACGCCGCCCATGCGATCGCGGCCGTGACGAGCAGCGGCGCCGTGGGAACGGGACGCGGAGCGGCCGCGTCCATCGGGGGCGCGGAGGCGGTCGAGGCGAGACTCATGTGCCATGCTCGCCGCCGCGGCGGCCGTGGTCAAGCCCGGCTGTTCAGCAGGAACTCCGCGGCGCGATCGCCGGTCATCAGCGCGGCCGCGGCTGGCGGCGCGTTGACGATCCACGGCATCACCGCGGCGCCCGCCACCCACAGGCCCGTCACGCCGTGCACGGCGAGCCGGGCATCGACGACGGCCGCGCCGTCGCTGGCCGGTCCCATCGCGCACGTGCCCGCGGCATCACCCGTCTCGCGCGCGGTGGTGCGCACGAGCGATTCGAGCGCGGCCTGCGAGGTGGCGCCGCGCGACTCATCGCGTTCGTTCGCGCGCCAGTCATCGAGCGGAGCGGCGTCCACCAGGAGCCGCGCCAGCCGAACGCCCTGCACCAGGGCCGTGAGGTCGGCCGCCCGCGCCAGGCGGGGCGGGGCGATCGTCGGCGCCGCGTTCGGATCCGCGGTCGTGATCCGCACGCCGCCACGCGAGAACGGGCGCACCAGCGTGACATCCGCGCCCACCCACGGGCCGCCGGCGGCTCGCGGATCCACGAGGTCGATCTGCAGGTCGGGCGGCGACGCGCTGAGCGACACCGTGAACATCCCGGCGGTGACCGTCGAGGCCGGCAGTGCGAGCGCGGCGTCGATCGCCTGCCAGCGGACGGCGATGCGCAGGTGCGCATGCAGGTTGCGCCCGACACCGGCGCGATCGGCGACCACCGCCACGCCGGCCGCGCGCAGCACGTCGGCGGGGCCGATGCCCGAGAGCTGCAGGATCTGCGCGGCGCGCACCGGCGATGCCGCGACGATCACGCCACGCGTGGCGCGCACCAGCTCACGCCGGCCCGCCCGCAGCAGCTCCACGCCGCGCACGCGGCCGTCTTCCACCAGCAGGCGCGTCACCACCACACCACGCACGGCGACCACGCCGGCGGCCTCGGCCGGCCGCATCAGCGCGTCGGCGAAGGTCTGCGGCCCGTCGTCGGTGTGCGTCGTCTGGTAGTAGCCGGCGACGCCTTGCGAGCGCGGCTGATTGAAGTCGTGCCGGGCGTCCTGCTGATAGCCGCTCGACACCGCCGCCCGTAGAAACGCGCGATGCAGCGCGTGCGGATCCCAGCAGTGCGCCACCGCGATCGGACCACTGCCGCCGCGGTTCGCGCTCTCGCCGGCCTCGTAGCGCTCGAGCCGCCTGAACGAGGGCACCACGTCTTCGTACGCCCAGCCGTCGTTGCCGGCGTCGGCCCAGCCCTCGAAGCACCGCTGGTGGCCGCGTGCAAATGCCGGCAATTCGGACACCGTGGACGGCGCGGCGGGCGGCGGGCCGAGCCACCCCGGGCGATCGTCCACGAAGACCACGCGCACGCCGGCCGATCGCGACAGCCCGTAGGCGGCCGCCAGCGCCGCCGGGTCGCCGCCTACGATCACCACGTCGGCATCGGCGGGAGTCGCCAACTGCGCGGCAACGGCTCGCCCGGCGATCGCCGTGGCCGCCATCGCCAGCAGGCTCCGGCGGCTGACCCTCGGTGGCATCGGGGCACAGTAGCGCGGATGGTCGCGGAAAAACCAAGCGTCGCGCGGGCGAGTCCCCGCGCCGCGCGCGATGGCGCGGCGTCCGCCCCTGTTTGGCCGACGAGATCGCCCCGTTCGTGCTTGGCATGAGACGTGCCCTGCAAGGGGTCGTCAGGGCCGAGATCGCACAGGGCGCGGATGAGCGCCACCGCCGGCCAGGGAGGCAGTTATGACCAGCACATGGACGTTCCGGGGGGTCAGGACCGCAGTCGTCGTGACCGGCCTGTCACTGGCCGGCGTTCTGCTGGCGGGGCGTGCCGACGCCCAATCGACCTCCGCCGCCACCGGTGACTATCTCTTCCGCACCTACTGTGCCGCCTGTCACGGGACCAGCGCCAAGGGAGATGGACCGCTGGCCGAGTCGATGCGTCGACGTCCCGCCAACCTCACCGAGATCGGCAAGCGCAACCAGGGGGTGTTCTCGGCCGATCAGGTGTTCAAGACGATCGATGGCCGTACGCCCGTGAAGGGCCACGGCGGACCCGACATGCCGGTCTGGGGCGACGTCTTCTCGAAGTCGAGCGACGGCGGCGATCCCGCGGTGGTGGAAGCCCGCATCAAGGCGCTCGTCGCGTACCTCGAGAGCATCCAGGTGAAATAGGTCCTGACAGTCCGGCCGTCCCCGGACCCGTGCGCCATCGGGCCCGGGGCGGCGCGGCCAGCGTGTCGGCGGCGTGGTCCACAGGGCGCCGTTGACACGCCGGTCGCATTCGCGCACCCTTCTCCCGCCCGGATCACGCCACCCGGGACGGAGGTTCCGGATGCGCGCCCTCGGCCTCGCTCTTTCCTACACGCTCCTCGTCCTCACCATCCCGATGCGCGCGGCCCAGCCGTCGTGGCAGTTGTCCGCCACGGTGGCCGAAAGCTGCAGCTGCACGATCTCGTGCCCGTGCAACTTCGGCGGCAAGCCCAATCGCATGCCGTGCGAGGGCAACCGCATGATCTCGATCGACAGCGGCCGCTACGGCGACACCGACCTCGCCGGCGTGAAGTTCCTGGTGACGTTCGAGATGGGCACCTGGTCGAAGATCTACCTCACCGACAAGGTCTCGCCCGAGCAGGAGCGGGCGGTCAACGCGCTGCTGCCGATCGCGTTCGCCGGCTTCCACAAGACGATGCAGTCGATGTCGAAGGTGCCGCTCACGCTCGAGATCACCGACAGCCGCGTGCGCTTCTCGACGCCCGAATCCTCGGTCGACATGGAAGTGGTGCGCGGCTTCAACGGCCAGGCGATCCGCGTGCTGAACCTGCCGAGTCCGCAGCTGCAGGAGTACACGCAGTTCAAGAGCGTGAGCCACACCCACACGAGCGCCACGCGCACCTGGAACCACACCGGCACGAATGGGTTCGTCTCGAAGTTCGTGGCGTCGGGCAAGTAGCGTCGCCGCCTGGCGGCTCGTCGTCGTCCCCGCGTGCGTCGCGCTCGCCGTCGCGGTCGTGCTGGCGGCGCAGGGCGAGCGGGCGCTCGACCTTCCGAAGCACACGGCGCGGGTCAACGACTACGCCGGCCTTCTCGACCCGTCGGAACGCGCGGCGCTCGAAGACGAGATCCGGGCGCTCGACCGCGCGACGTCGGCCGAAGTGGCGGTGGTGACGGTGACGTCACTCGACGGCCTCACCGTCGAGGACTACGCCGAGCGCCTCTTCAACACGTGGGGCATCGGCAAGGCCGCCGCCGACAACGGCGTGCTGGTGCTGGTGTCGGCCGGCGATCGCCAGATGCGCATCGAGGTCGGTTACGGACTCGAGGGCGTGCTGCCCGACGGTCTTGCCGGCGCGGTGATCCGCGAGACGTTCCTGCCGGCGTTCCGCGACGGCCGCCTGCGCGACGGCCTGCTCGCCGGTACTCGCCGCGTGATCGAGATCGTGCGACGCCACGAGACGCTGACGGCGGAGCAGCGCGCCGCGCTCGACGCCGCCGCGGCCGACGCCAACACCTTCTGGATCATCGCGTGGTTCATGTCGATCTTCGTCGCCGTGGGCGGCTTCGCGGCTGGCACCGCGCTCGGCGCCCGCGTCGTCACGCAGGCGCTGGTGGGCCTGTTCTTCATGGGGATCGCGCTGCTGATGGCGTGGACCGCGTCGCCGCGCGCCGGGATGTGGATGCTCTACGGCGTGGCCCTCGTCGCCATCGGCCTCGGCATTCACCTGGGCCGGCGCCCAAATTGGCGGCGCCGCATCCGAGGGTCGAGCGGTGGCGGCGGAGGCCGCAGCGACGGCTGGATCTCTGGCAGCGGCTCGTCGTCGTCGGGCTCGTCCGACTCGTCGAGCTCGGGCGACTTCGGCGGCGGCAGCTCAGGCGGTGGCGGCGCCAGCGGCAGCTGGTGACGCGGACGCGCTACTGCGGTTTGCGTTCGAGCACCAGCGTGTTGCCCACGTACTCGGTGATCGAGAGACGACACGACGGCGCTTCGCCGATGAACCGCGTGGCGTGCCACGTGTTCGACGGCACGTAGACCACGTCGCCCTCGCTGGCGATGAACGGCTCCTGGCCTTCGAACGCGTAGCGGATCTTCCCGGTGAACACGAGCCAGGCTTCCGCGCTCTCGGCGTGGAAGTGGCCCTTGTCCGCGGGGTCGAGCGGCGGCATGTTCTTCTCGTAGCCGTAGATGATGAGCATCTCGCTCTTGTCGTCGCGCACGAAGCGGCCGCCCGTGTACTTCGGGTTCTTCGCACCCTCGTCGTGGATGTTGGTGGTCGGCGCGTTGAAATCGTCGTAGCGGCCGGGCGTGCGATTGATCGTGGTGGTCATCCACGCCGTGCCCGCCGGCGGCGGCTGCGTCGGCGGCGTCGACGAGTCGGCCACGAAGAACGTGCGCGCGTTCGCGACGTTCAGCACGAAGCGCAGACTCGGCGCGGTGCCGGTCGTCGTCACGCTGAAGATGGTCTGCCGCGGGATGTTCACGAGCGATCCGCGCTTTGCGGTGAACGGCTCCTGTCCTTCGATCTCCACGCGCACTTCACCCTCGACGACCGCGAACCACTCGCGCGTGTCGGGATGGAAGCGCGCGCTTTGGGTCGTGCCCGGCGCCGCCGACACGTAGTCGGCCATCAGCCGGCCGTCGTTGAAGAGCGCGTCGGTCCACGACGCCTGGCCGGCGTGCCGCGCCTTGATGTCCGCGAGCTTGAGCCACGGTTTCACGCCCGGCGGGTACGGCTTCAGCGTCGACGACTTCGACGCCCACACGGCCGTGGGCACGGGACGGGGTCCGGGCACCGGCGGCGGCGCCGGGTTCTGCGCGCGCGCGGGAGCGGCGACGGCAACGACGAGCAGGGCAGCGGCAGCGAGCGAACGCATGCCGCGCATCATAGATGTAACGGAGATGGAGTGGGGGTCAGACCCCATTCAGGCTCAGTCCAGACTCCTGTGGAAGAATCTGCCTCAAGTCTGCTCCGGAGCAGAATGGGGTCTGACCCCCGGAGATCAGTCGAGGCTGCGGCCGCGCGTCTCCGGGCCCAGCCACAGCAGCACCACGACGAACACGCCGGCGGTGGCGATGCAGGCGGCCATCGCCCGGCTGAGATCCATGCCGCCGTCCTGCAGGCGGCCGATGAGGAACGGCGCCTGCGACGCGATGCCGACGCCTACGTGATACGCGAAGCCGGTGCCGACGCCGCGCGCCTCGGTGGGGAAGCGTTCGGCCAGGTAGCCGGGCACGATGCCCCAGGCGCCCGACGCGAAGAAGCCGATCATCCAGGCGCCCAGCACCAGCATCGCCGCGCCTTCCGAGAAGAGGAACACCGGCACCGACAGGATGCCGATCACCATGCCCAGCGTGGCCGCGCCGCGCCGTCCGCCCCAGCGCTCCGACAGCGCGCCGAATGCAATCGAGCCGATGGCGCCGCCGGCGTTGAGGGCGACCATGTACCACAGCGGCGGCAGGTGCTTCTGCGCCAGCAGCGTCGGATACCAGAACGTCGTGGACTGGTACATCGACACGAACCCGCCCATGAGCAGCGACGTGTGAATGGTGACGGCGAAGAGGTCGCGATCGAAGAGACGTGCCAGCGACAGCCTCTGACGCCCGCCCTCGGCGGCGCGCTTGCGCTGCTGCTCGAGCCAGATCGGGCTCTCGGGCACCTTCCACATCAGCAGCAGCGTGATGAAGGCGGGCAGCACGCCGGCCCACGTCATCACGCGCCAGGCGATTTCAGGCCGGTGGCTGACGAGCGGATAGCCGAACTGGAACACGATCGACGACAGCAGGAACCCGGTGGAGTAGCCGCCCTGCAGGATGCCCGACGCGATGCCGCGCAGGTGCTGCGGCCAGTGCTCGAGCGCCAGCGGCATGCCCGCCGCCCACATGCCGCCCATGCCGATGCCGAACAGGCCGCGGAACGCGAACAGCATCGTGTACGACGTGGACGCACCGCTCAGCAGCGCGAACAGCGTGTACCACGCGATCGAGAAGAGGATCGGCCCCTTGCGGCCCCACTTGTCGGCGGCGGTGCCGGCGCCGATGCCGCCCACCACGCGGAAGAGCAGCGTGACGGTGCCGAGCAGCCCGGCCAGCGCCTTGTTCACCGAGAAGCTCTGCTGGATGTCGGCCAGCACGAACGTCAGGATCGTGAAGTCGAACGAGTCGAGCACCCAGGCGAAGAAGGTGATCGAGAACGCCTTCCACTGCTGGGACGAGACCTGGCGGTACCACGGGAGCGTCGACGTCGACATGCGCGGGCATCTTACCAGTGTGCCGCGCGCGAGCCCCGGGCCCCGGAACCCGGGCCCCGGCAGTTAGAATGAGCCGCCGCGAATCGCGGCAGGGGAGTCTGAGCGATGACCGTGACGCATGCGTGCAGGGCACTGGTGATGGCGGCGATCGTGTTCGGAGCCGCGCCCGCGTGGGCGCAGGCGGTGGCGCATCCCGAGCAGGCGCGACCCGTGCAGGGCGACCCCGGGATCTCGTCGAGCCAGGTGCTCGATCAGCCGCAGTACCGCGTGCTGCGCGACTACGCCGAGCCCGGCGCCACGCGCCGCAACCACAACCACGCCGACGCCACGTTCCACGTGTTCGTGCTCATCACCGGCAAGCTGCGCCTCACCGTGGAGGGCCAGCCGCCGGTGGAGGTCGCGCCCGGCGAGGCGCTGTCGCTCAAGGGCGGCGTGATGCACACCTTCACCAACATCGGCACCGTCACCGCCACGATCGTCGAGGTGTTCGGCAAGGCCCCGGCGGCCGCCGCCGACGTCGCCGTTGCCGAGGCCCTCGCCCGGGCCCTTGCGCCGGCAGGCCCCGGTCGCTGATCCTTGGAAGTCTCTGGCGCGCCCCGCGCGCCGCACCGTGTATCGGCTCCGGCTCTGGAGGCGCGTCACTGACCCGCCCGAGCCCCGAGCCCCTAGCCCCGAGCCCCGAGTTTTATGGCGAGTCTGATCGAAGCAATCGAAATCAAGCGCAAGATGTTCTTCGAGTACGAGGGGGCGCCGTACCACTGCCTCGACGTCGAGGTGAGCAAGCCCACCGCGCGCGGTGGCCAGACGCTGGTGCGTCTGAAGATGCGCAACCTGCTGACGCGCGCCGTCTTCGACAAGACCTTCAAGGCGGGCGAGAAGTTCGCCGAACCCGATCTCGTGCAGGTGCCGGCCACCTATCAGTATTCCGACGGCGACGGCTTCCACTTCATGGAAGACACCACGTTCGAGACGCTCACGCTGTCGTCCGACACGATGGGCGACGACAGCGAGCTGCTCACCGACAACCTCGTGGTGAAGGTGCAGAAGTTCAATGGCAACCCGATCGCCATCGAGTTCCCCGCGATCGTCGAGATGACCATCGCGCAGACGGAGGAAGGCGCCCGCGGCAACACCGCCAGCGGCAGCGTCACCAAGCCGGCCACGACGGAAAGCGGCCTCGAGATCCAGGTGCCGCTCTTCATCAAGGAAGGTGAGCGCGTGAAGGTGCCACCGAGACGCGCGAGTTCGCCGGTCGCGCGTAGGCGCGACCGCGTCAGCGCCGGTCCATGCGCGCCAGCAGCGCTTCGCCGGCCGGCGCCGCGCCGGATCGAGACCGCTCGAACGCGCGTACGTGGCCAGCACGTCGTTCACGAGGGCGCGGGCCTCGTCGCGCCGACCCGCCTCGACCAGGAACCGCGCGAACGCCACCTTCGCGGCCAGCGCATCGCCCTGCGCCGCCGGTTGGATGGCCGCGAACGTGTCGAGTGCCGTTTGGTAGCGCTGCCGCGTCTCGTCGGTGGTCGCCGCGGGACACCCTGCCCGCCACGTCAACGCCACCGCGCCGACGCCGTGCGGTCGAGATGCGCGTCCTTCAGGTTGGCGATGGCGCGCGACAGCACGACGCACGCTTCCGCCCACTGGCCGGCCGCCCCGAGCGCCGACCCGAGCAACGTGAGGTTCTGTCCGAGGAAGCGCGGGTCGGGGCCCTCTGAGATCCTGACCGCGGCGCGCGCCGTGGCGATCGCGCCACTGACATCGCCGGCATCGCGCTGGGCACTGCCGAGCGAATCGAGAATCAGCGCCCGATTCGACTCGGCGTCGCCGGTGCCGTCGAACGTGCGCAGTGCGGCCCGTCCCGCGTCGATTGCCTCGGCGTAGCGCCCCTGCAGGCGCGCGACGTTCGCCAGCTGGCCCTGCGCGAGCGCCACGGCGGTGGACCGCCCGCCGTACTGCGCCGACAGCGCCGCGATCGCCTGGTCCATCATGCGCCGCGCCAGCGTGAAATCGCCTTCCATCGCGGCCACGCGGGCCAGCTGCCGGTAGGTCAGCGCCGTCTTCGGATGCGTGGCCCCCAGCAGCTTCTCCTGGATCGGCGCCACCTCGCGGAAGCGGGCTAGCGCCTCGCTCCAGCGGCCGGCGTCGTAGAGCTGGAAGCCTTCGTTGTAGCGGGCCAGCGTGTAGAGATACGACTCGGTGCCGTACGCGCGGCCATACACGGCCGAGACGTGGGCCGATCGCTCGAGCGCCTCGGGGCTGCTGCCGATGGCGACGATGAGGTCGTTCTCGATCCGCGCCGCCTCGGCGCTGTCGACGCCGTAGAGCTCGCCGGCGATCGCCAGGGCCCGGCGATGCGCTGCGATGTCGTCGGCGCGCCGGCCCTCGGTGAGCGCCACGCCGCCGGCCACGGTGAGCGCCTCCACCATCTCGTCGCTGCGTTCGCCGGCCGTGCGCGCGAGGATCGGCATCGCGATCTCGAGCGCGGCCTTCGCGGCCGCCGGCTGCTCGACCTCGAGCAGCGCGTTGGCGAGCTGCCGCATGGCGTGGCCGTATTCGCGCGACGACGTGCCGAACGCCTGCGCCGCCGCCTCCGCCTGGCGCCGCGACGCCTCCTCCATCGCGCGGTAGTCGCCGAGGCGCGACTGCAGCTCGTGCACGACGTCCCACAGGCTCACGCGCACGTCGGGCTGCGCGGCGAACTCCGTGTCGATGCGCGCCGTGCCGTTGGCGAGAATCTGCTTCGCCGTCAGCTCCACGCCGCGCTCGCGGTCGGGATCGGCCTGCTGGAAGATGCTGACGAGGAACTGCTGCACCGCTTCGGCCCGCGCCGCCTGGGCACGGGCGATGCGCGCCTGCCACGCCGTGGCGGCGAGGCCGACCGTCAGCGTCAGCAGCAGCGCCGCCGCCGCGCCGACCAGGGCGCGATTGCGTCCGGCGAACTTGCGCAGGCGATACCATCGCGACGGCTCGTGCGCCAGCACCGGCCGACCGTCGAGATGCCGGCGCAGGTCGTCGGCGAGCGCCTCGATCGACACGTAGCGTCGCGACGGTTCCTTCTCGAGCGCTTTCAGCACGATGCGATCGAGATCGCCGGCGAGGCGCGCACGCAGGCGCGGCTCGTGCACCGCCAGGCTGGGCCGCAGCGGCGCGGTGTCGGTGATCGCGCGCGCCCAATCGGTGGCGCGCGTCGTCTCGACGTCGTAGGGCAGACGGCCCGTGAGCGCCACGTAAAGCACGACACCCAGGCCGTACACGTCGGTGGCCGTCGTGATCTCGCCGCCCGTCACCTGCTCGGGCGCCGCGTACGCCGGCGTGAGCGGACGCGCGTCGGTACGCGTGGCGAATGGCGCCTCGTCGTCGGCCAGCAGCTTGGCGATACCGAAGTCGGCGAGCTTCACGTCGCCGTTCTGGTCGACGAGGATGTTCGACGGCTTCAAGTCGCGATGCACCACCAGCCGGCGATGCGCGAACTGCACCGCATCGCAGGCCTGCAGCATCAGCGCGAGGCGAGCCGGCACGTCGAGCCCGCGCGACTCGCACCACTGGGTGACCGGTGTGCCCGGCACCACACGCTCCATCACGAAGTACGGCAGCCCGTCGTCGGTGACGCCGCCGTCGAGCAGCCGCGCGATGTGCGGATGCGCCAGCGACGCCAGGATCTGCCGCTCGCGCAGGAAGCGTTGACGCGTCGCCGCGTCGGTGCCGGCCCAGCGCATCACCTTGATGGCGACGGTTTGTTCGAACTGGCCGTCGGCGCGCACCGCCTCGTAGACGACGCCCATGCCGCCCTGGCCCAGCACGCCGGTGACGCGGTAGGCGCCGATCGAGCGGCCCGTGGCCACCGCGACGTCGGGGTCGGCGCCGCCTTCGAGCAGCGCGCCCAGCCGTTCGGGCGTCGGCGTGTCGAGGAACCCGTCGGCGCGCGCGTCGGCGTCGACCAGCGCCAGCACGTCGCGCGCGAGGTCGGCGTCGTCGCCACACGCCGCGATCACGTGCGCATGGCGCTCGCCCGGTGGCAGGTCCAGCGCGGCGTCGAGCAGCGCCTCGATGCGCGCCCAGCGGACCGGATCGGTGTGCATCTCAGCCACGCAACTCGTGGAAGAGGAACGCCCGCGCTTTCTGCCAGTCGCGGCGCACGGTGCGCACGGTGACGCCGAGCGCCGTTGCGGCTTCGTCTTCCGTCATGCCGCCGAAAAAGCGCCACTCGACGACCTGCGCCAGCCGCGGCGACACCATTTCGAGCTTCGTCAGCGCGCGGTCGATGTCGAGCAGCTCGTCCGAGAGCGCCGCCACCGCGCCGGCGTGATCGTCGAGGCTCGTGACCGGCCGGCCGCCGCCGCGTTTCTCGGCGCCGCGTTCGCGGGCGCGGTCGATCAGGATGTGCCGCATGGCGCGGGCGGCGATCGACAGGAAGTGCGCCCGATCGTCGGGCGCCCCCTCCATGCCGAGCAGCTTCAGGTAGGCCTCGTGCACGAGCGCGGTCGTCGTGAGCGTGACGGACGGGCCGCGGAAACGTTGCCCGCGGGCGATGCGGCGCAGCTCGTCGTAGGCGGCCGCGTAGACGACGTCGAACGAGGCGCCGTCGCCGAGACGCGAGCGGCGCACGGTGTCGCCGAGTCCGCTGGAAGACCGCTCGTCCATCAGCCGCGCATCCCGTCGGGATTATAGGCGTCGCCCGCGGTCCTGCCGCCCCCGTCCCGGACGCCGTGTCCTGTTCCCCCCGTGGATTCCGAACCTCACAGTGACGCCCGTCTTTGCGGGGCGGCGCCCGGAGGCAGACATGCGTGCGATGCGATGGCTCGTGATGGCGGCGGTGCTGGCGATGACCAGCGTGCCCCGCGCTCAGACGGCGACCCCGGCGGTGGATCGGCTCTTCCGCATCAGCGGCATCCTGCCTGGGCCGGCGCCGGTGGGGGCGGCGGCGAACGTCGTGCTCGGTATCTACGACGACGCCACGGACGGCGTGCCGCTCTGGCAGGAGGTGCAGGCCATTGCGGTCGGCGCCGGCGGGCTCTACACCGTGCTGGTGGGTGCGACGAGCGCCGACGGCGTGCCGCCCGAGCTCTTCGCCACGGGTGAACCGCGATGGCTCGGCATCACCGGCCAGTGGCCAGGCGCCGAGGCCGCGCCGCGCACGCTGCTCACGTCCGTGCCCTATGCCGTGCGAGCCGCTCGCGCCAGCGACGCCGACGCGCTCGGCGGCCTGCCGGCGTCGGCGTATCTGCGCGTGCGCGGGTCGGGCACCCCGCGCGGTGAGGACGGCACCGCTGCCACCACCGCTGGGACCGCGGGTTCGTCGCGCGCCACCGATCCCCTCGTGAACGCCGGCACGGCCGGGCGCATCGGGAAGTTCGTCTCGGGCACCGACCTGGGCG
This sequence comes from Vicinamibacterales bacterium, assembly GCA_046331325.1. Lineage (GTDB taxonomy): Bacteria > Acidobacteriota > Vicinamibacteria > Vicinamibacterales > UBA2999 > CADEFD01. The sequence continues at coordinate 56,678 of JAXLRB010000004.1, forward strand.
ACTCGGTGATGACCGAGAGCGCGGGCCGCATCGGCGTGGGCACGCCGTCGCCGCTCGACACCATGTCGGTGCGCTTCACCGACACTGGCGGCGCCTTCACCGGGTACGCGGTGCAGAACCTCGGCGGCACCGCGGCGTCGTACTCGGGGATGCTGTTCTACGACCAGAACGGCGCGCTCGGGCAGTTCCAGGGCTTCAACAACAGCACGCACGAGTACCGGATCAACAACATCGCATCGGGCGGCTCGATCAACTTCATGCTCAACAGCGCGTCGCTGTTCCGCGTGACGAGCGGCGGCACCATCGCCGATGGCGGGGCGAGCAACGCGGGCCTCACGGGGACGACGGCAAGTCCGGCCTTCCGCGTGGCCGGCCTCGCCGGCATCAACACGCATCCGAGCGCGCAGTCACTGGGCGTGCTGGGCCAGGCCACGGCGAGCCCGATCGGCACAGGGGTCAACGGCTTCGGCTCGATCACGGGCGGCTACTTCGAGGCCACCGGCAACCCAAGCGGCGGGTTCAATCCCACCGGGCTCTACGGCGCCGCCGGCGGCAGCGCCGGCACGGGTGTCGTCGGCACCGGTGCCTCGCAGGGGATGTATGCCGAAGCCACCGGCCTCTTCGGCGTGGGCTTGAAGGCGAAGGCGCCGGCTCTCGGGTTCGCCATCGACACGGAAGGTTCGATCCGCCAGCAGCGCACCGATGGCGGAGCGGTGAAGGCGATGGCGCGTGTCGATGCGGCCGGCAATATCCTGCAGTGCTTCAACTCGCAGGCCACCGGCTCGAGCTGCGGCATAGGGGTGACCCGTGTCTCGACCGGCCACTACGCGGTCGACTTCGGCTTTCAGGTGAACGATCGACCGTTCGTCACACAGCCCCTGATCGGCCCGGCGTCTGCCATCAACCAGGGGATCGTCATCAGCGAGCCGGCGACGCAGATCACACTCGTGCCGTTCAACAACAGCGGTCCGGTCGACAACGCCTTCGTCATCGTGATCTTCTGACCACTGCCGTTCGATGACTCTTCGGCCCCGGCTTCGATCGCGCCAGCGCTCGCGGCCGGGGCTTCGCCATCGCCAGCTCGCACGCCAGGTGGAGCGCGCCGCGCACGGCGGGCACGCGCGCGTGCTCCAGGATCACGTCGGTGCAGCCGCCGCGCCCCCAGGCGCCGGGTGACGGCACGAACGCCTTCGGATGTTCCTTCAGCAGCACCGCCTGCTGCTCGGGCGTGATCTTCACCATGGCGGTGGCGCCGTCGTGCCGCAGCGAGGCGACGATGCGGTTGTTGACCCGGAAGTCGGGGTGGCCCATGTGGGTGCCTTCTTCCACGCCATCGATGCCCAACGCCAGATCGCGGAAATCGTCGTCGGTCATGCCCGTCTCGCTCCCTGGAGCGCCGAGCCCGCGCCCTGCGTCAGAATAGGGACATGGTTCGCGCCGATCGCACCTTCTTCGCCTGGAACGCCGTGGTCTCGGCGGTGGCCGTGAGCATCATCGCCTACATCCTCGGGCGCGAGAAGACGCCGGGTGGCACGCTCGACCTCTCGTTCGTGCCGGCACTGAACGCCACCTGCAACGCGCTGGCGTCGGTGTGTCTCATCACCGGCTGGTTCGCGATCCGCCGCAAGGCCGTGCAGTTCCACCGGCTGTGCATGGTGACTGCGCTGGCCATGTCGGGCATCTTCCTCGTCGGCTACCTGTCGTACCACTACGTGCACGGCGACACGAAGTACCCGGGCGATGGCCTCGGCCGCACGTTCTATCTGCTCGTGCTCGCCTCGCACGTGATTCTCTCGATCACCGTCGTGCCTGGCGCGCTCACGTCGTTCTACTTCGCCTTCACGCAGCAGTTCGAGCGGCACCGCCGCCTGAATCGCGTGTTCCTGCCCATCTGGCTCTACGTCTCGGTGACGGGCGTGGCCATCTACTTCCTGCTGCGCGGCGCATGACCTCGCTCACCAGCCGATCCACGCTGATCGCCGGCGCCCTCGTGGCGCTGCTGACGGCGTCCGTGCTGCTCGGCATGGGCCGCACGCCCATCTGCCGCTGTGGCACGGTGAAGCTGTGGCACGGCGTGGTGATGAGCTCCGAGAACTCGCAGCACCTCAGCGACTGGTACACGCCCTCGCACGTCATCCACGGCTTCCTGTTCTACGCCGTGCTGGCCCTGGTGGGGCGGCGCTGGCCGATCGGCGCGCGCCTCGTCGCCGCGATGGTCGTGGAAGGCGCGTGGGAGGTCGTCGAGAACACCGACATGGTGATCAACCGCTATCGCGAGGCCACGATCGCGCTCGACTACTACGGCGACAGCGTCATCAACTCGATGTCCGACCTGATGGCGATGGTGGCCGGCTTCGTGATTGCGTCGCGGCTGCCCGTGCGCGTCGTGGTGATCGCGGCCGTGGCGATGGAGCTCTTCGTCGGCTACGCGATCCGCGACAACCTCACGCTGAACGTGCTGATGCTGCTGTATCCGCTCGACGCGGTGCGCCGCTGGCAGTCGGGCGGGTAGACGACGCTCAGCCCTTCACGCCGGCCTTCCGCAGGATCGCCATCATCGGGCACCACTGGGTGAACGCCGACTGGAAGAGGTTCAGGCCGACGAACGCCGTGAACCAGTAGAAGCGCGGGTCCACGTACATCCCCGCCAGCACGCTGGCCATCACGAAGAAGCCGGCGATCATCCGCAGCAGTCGTTCCACCGTCATCGTCCACCTCCAGGCGCGGGCAGGAAGAGCACCGGACGGGCGCAATGCCCGAGCGCGTCCGTCACGAGATCCGGCAAGCCCCAGTGCGAGCGGGCGCGGATCCCGGCCACGACCACCAGCGATGCGTCGGCCAGCGCGTCGGCCGCGCAGTGGTCGAGGGCGAGGCGGGTCGTCACGTGGCCGTCCATGGCGCGCACCAGGCGGTTCACCGCGGCGAAGGTCTCGTCGCCGGGCGCGTGCGCGTCGCTCGCCAGCGCCACCCGTGCGAACACGTCGGAGGGCGGTACCGTCGTGTCGTCGCGCGTGACCAGCACCGGCAGCTGCGCCGCGCGCACCACGCGCTCGGCCACCGACCCGAGCCACCATCGCGACGGGCCGCGGCGACCGTGCGTGCCGAGCACCAGCAGGTCGGCGTCCGCCGACTGCGTCAGGATGGTCTCCACCGGCGGCCCCTCCACGACGCGCACCGCGGCGGCTCGCCTCGTCGCCGCGGCGACCAGACGTTGCAGCTCCGTGGTGAGCTCGCGCGTGGACTCGCGCCGTTCGCCTTCGAGCGCCGCGATCTGTTCCGGCGTGAAGTACGGCGGCGCGTCGACGCGTTCGGCGTGCACGACGCGGAACTGCGATCGCGACGCCGTGGCGATGGCGCCGGCCAGCGCCGTGGCCCGCACCGACGCCGGCTCGAAGTCCACCGCGGCCACCACGACCTCCGGTGGCAGCATCCATGCACGGAGCGGGAGCGGCGTGGTCACGACAGCACCTCGGTTCCAGCGACCGCGGCAGAGGCGGCGGCCAGCTGACGCCGGCGGGCCATGTAGTAGAGCACCGGCACCGCCATGCGGGAGAGCAGCAACGAGGCCACCTCACCGGCCATCAACGAGATGGCCAGGCCCTGGAAGATCGGATCGAACAGGATCACTCCCGCGCCGACGATCACGGCCGCCGCGGTAAGCGCCATCGGGCGGAAGCGCACGGCGCCGGCGTCCACCACCGCCTGCTCGAGCGGCAGGCCCTCGGCGATGCGCAGCTCGATGAAGTCGACCAGGATGATCGAGTTCCGCACCACGATGCCGGCGCCGGCGATGAAGCCGATCATCGACGTGGCGGTGAAGAACGCGCCCATCGCCGCGTGCGCCGGCAGGATGCCGACGAGCGAGAACGGAATCGCCGCCATGATGAGCAGCGGCGTCGAGAACGACTGGAACCAGCCGACGACCAGCACGTAGATCAGCACCAGCACCGCCGCGAAGGCCAGACCCAGGTCGCGGAACACCTCGATGGTGATGTGCCATTCGCCGTCCCACTTCATCGCGTACTTCGAGGTGTCGAACGGCTGCACCGCGTTCAGCACCTCGAAGCCGTAGCCTTCGGGCAGCGTCATCCGATCGAGCGTCTCGTTCATCTTCAGGATCGCGTAGACCGGGCTCTCGTTCTCGCCGGCCAGATCGGCCGTGACATACGTGACCGGCTGCAGGTTCTTGTGGAAGCGGCTGGTGTCTTCCGTGGTCCGCTCGACGCGCGTCAGCTCGCCCACGGCCACCGGCTGCGGTCCGCCGAGGCGCAGCGCGCGAATCGCGTCGAGGGTGCGCGACTCGCGCGGCAGACGCAGCACGATGGGCACGTCCTCGCGCGCCTCGGGCACGTGCAGCAGGCCCGCGAGCGCGCCGTCGCCGGCCATGCGCACGAGTTGTGCCACGTCGGCCGCGGCCACGCCGGCCGCGGAGGCCTTCTCGCCGTCGACGACCAACCGCGCCTTGGATTGTGGCGCTTCCACGTACCAGTCGGTGTCGACCACGCCCGGCGTCTTCTCGAAGAGCGCCTTCACCTCGGCGGCGATCGCCTGACGACGCACGGGATCCGGTCCGTAGATCTCGGCCACCATCGTCTGCAACACCGGCGGTCCGGGAGGAACCTCCGCCACCTGGATCGTGGCGCCGGCGGCGTTCGCGATCGGCCGCAGGCGGTCGCGCACCCGCCGCGCGATGTCGTGGCTCTGCGCCGATCGCTCGTCCTTAGGCACGAGGTTCACCTGCAGGTCGGCGAGATGCGGCGCCTGGCGCAGGAAGTAGTGCCGCACCAGCCCGTTGAAGTTGTACGGCGCGGCGGTGCCGACGTACTGCTGCACATCGGTGACGTGCGGCTCTTCGAGCGCGGCTGTGGCGAGCAGCGAGGCCACGCGCGCGGTCTCTTCGAGCGCCGTGCCTTCCGGCATGTCGATCACCACCTGGAACTCGCGCTTGTTGTCGAACGGCAGCATCTTCACCGTGACGAACTGCAGAGGCACGAGCGCCATGCTCAGCACGAGCAGACCGGCGACGCCGCCGAGGAACGCGAGCCGCGCCTTGCCGCTCGCGATTAGCGGATCCATCACCCGGCGATACAGCCGCGTGAAGAGATCCTCCTCGCCGTGATCGTGATGCGCCGACGGCTTCAGGATCCTGATCGCCGCCCACGGCGTGACGATGAACGCGACCACGAGCGAGAAGGCCATCGCCGCCGACGCGCCCACGGGAATCGGCCGCATGTAGGGGCCCATCAGCCCGCCGACGAACGCCATCGGCAGGATCGCCGCCACCACCGCCAGCGTTGCCAGAATCGTGGGATTGCCGACTTCGTCCACCGCCACCAGCGCCGTGGCGACGAGGCCGCGCTCGGCCGCGCCGCGCATGCGCGCGTGGCGCACGATGTTCTCCACCACCACGATGGCGTCGTCGACCAGGATGCCGATCGAGAAGATCAACGCGAACAGCGTGATGCGGTTCAGCGTGTAGCCGTAGAGGAAGAACATGAAGAGCGTGAGCGCGAGCGTGACCGGAATCGCCGTCATCACCACCGCCGCCTCGCGCCGGCCCAGCGCGATCCAGATGAGGATCGACACCGACACCACCGCCAGGAACATGTGGTACAGCAGCTCGTTGCTCTTCTCGGCCGCCGTCTCGCCGTAGTCGCGCGTGAAGCTCACGCGCACGTTCGACGGAATCAACGTGCCCTCCAGCGTCGCGATCTTCGCCGCCACGCGGCGGCCGACATCGATGGCGTTGGTGCCCTTGCGCTTGGCCACCGAGAGCGTCACGGCCGGCGTGGCGCCGGTCTCGCGCGACTGGAACACGACGTAGCTCGTGGGCTCGGCGTCGCCGTCGACCAGCGTGGCGACGTCGCGCACCAGGATCGGCCGGCCGCCGCGCGTGGCCACCACGACCGCGCCCACTGATGCGGCGTCCGTGAGCCGCGCGCCGATCTCCACGGCGGTAGCCGCGCCCGCCGTCACCGGGCCCGACGCCGTGACGCGGGCGTTCGCGCGCGTCAGCGCCTGCTGCACGGCGAGCGCGTCGACACCATACGCGGCCAGGCGCGCCGGATCGAGCGTGACGGCGAGCTGACGGGCACGCCCGCCGATGAGCGTCACTTCCGACACGTCCTGCACCTGCGCGACGGCATCGCGGAGCTGCGCCGCCACCGCGCGGAGGGCATCATCACCGTACGCGGCCGACGACAGCGTCACCGCCAGGATCGGCACGTCGTCGATCGACCGCGGCTTCACGAGGGGCGCCGTGGCGCCGGCGGGAATCCGATCGAGGTTGGCGTTGATCTTCTGGTTCAGGCGGACCAGCGCCGGCTCTTCGGTTTCGCCGACGCGGAATCGCACCACCACCATCGACTGGCCCGGGCTCGAGGTCGAGTAGACGTACTCGACGCCGGGCACCTCCCAGATCAGGCGCTCGAGGGGACGCGTCACGCGTTCCTCGACATCGGCCGGCGTGGCGCCGGGCATGCCGACGAACACGTCGACCATCGGCACGATGATCTGCGGCTCTTCCTCGCGCGGCAGCGCCACGACCGCGAGCGCGCCGAGCGCCATCGAGGCCAGGATGACGAGCGGCGTGAGCTTCGAGTTGATGAACGCCGCCGCCATGCGGCCGGCGGCGCCGAGGGGCGCGCTCACTTGACGCCTCCGCTGATGGCCCGGCCATCGACCAGCGCGGGCGGTGGCGCGACGATCACCTGGTCGCCGGCGGCGAGGCCGGCCAGCACCTCGTCACCCTGCAGGCGCACCAGTCGGAGTCGCGCGTGGCCGCCGTCGGCGACGAACACCGAGGTCACCTGGCCGTGCCGGACGATGGCGTCGGCGGGCACGACGAGGGCGCGTCGCGCGTCGCCCGGCAGCCGCGCACGCCCAAAGGCGCCCGATCTCACCTCGGTGCCCACCGGAAGGTCGATCTTCACGAGGAACGACCGTGATCCGGCGTCGATGGCGCGGCTCACCTCGGCGACGCGGGCGTTGACCGGCGCCGAGGCGCCGTCGAGCGTCACGTCGACGCCGGCGCCGGCGCCGAGGCGCGCCGCCTGCGATTCATCCACCCGCACCTCGAGCCGGTAGGCACGCGTGTCTTCCAGTCGCACGAGCGGCAGGCCCGGCGTGGCCATGTCGCCGACGTTCACCAGCTTCTCGGTGACGACGCCGTCGAACGGCGCGGTGACATGAAGGAAGCCTGCCATCGCCGTGGCCGCATCGCTCGCGGCGACGGCCTGTTCGATGCCGGCGCCGGCTTCCTGCACACGCGCCTCGGCGCTGGCGGCCCGCGCCTCGGCCGCCGCCAGGGCCGCGGCGTCGTCCATCTCCTGTGCCGTGGCCGACTTGCGGGCGAACAGCGCGGCGATACGTCCATGCGTCGCCTTCGCGAGGTCGAGCGCGGCCCGAGCGGCGCGCGCTGCTCGGCGGCGGCCGCGCCGGCGCCGTCGCACGGGCCTGCGCCGCACCCGCGACCGCGCTCCGCGCGTTCGAGGTGAGGTCGCGGCCGTCGAGTTCCACGAGCACCTGTCCGGCGCGCACGCGATCGCCGGGCAGGGCACGCACGGCTACGACCGGCGCCATCACCCGGGCGGAGAGCGTGGCGGCCGACCGGGCCTGCACCACGCCGCCGGCCTCGACCGCGTCGGTCACGGACGACTCGGCCACGGCCACGGTGCGCACCGCGAGCGGCGGCCCATCCGCCTTCGCGGGCGACTCCGCGGGAGCCGACGAGCAGGCGACGCCGGTGGCCGCGGTCGCGGCGAGCAGAGAGAAGAGGAGAGACGTGCGCGTCATGGTGGGAGTCATCGCGATCCAAGGGCCCGGGTCAGGGTGGCGGCGGCCACGGTGATGTCGACGCGCGCGGCGGCGTGATGCGCCTCGGCCTGTTGCACCGCATCGGCGGCGGCGAGCAGGGCGGCGACATCGGCGAGTCCGTTCTCGTAGCGATCGCGGACGATGCGGTGGCTCTCGCGCGCCTGCGCCACGGCGCGCTGGCCCACGACGTCGGCGGCGCGGGCGGCCTCGAGCCGCGCCGTCGCTACGCGCACGTCGACGCGGACGGCCGTTTCCGCCTTCGCGCGGTCCAGCGCCCGCTGGGCCTGTGCCTCCCGCGCTTCGGCCAGCCGCGCGCGGTCCGCTAAGCCACGAAACAGGTTCACGCGCGCCACCGCGCCGAGCATCCAGCTCGATGCCCGCGATCCCCAGGCGTCGCCGTTCGCCTCGAGGCTGCCCTGCGCGTAGACGCGTGGCAGGAACGCGGCACGCGCCGCGTCGACCGAGGCGCGCGCGAGCTGTTCCTGCAGCAACGCCAGCTTCAGCTCTGGGCGCGCGTCGACGGCCGCTGCTTCGAGTGCGGCGGCGTCGCTGGCGTCGAGGGCCGAGGCTGCCGGCGTCTCGTCGAGCGCGAACACCGTGTCGAGTGGCTCGCCGAGCAGCTGGTTCAGCCGCGCCCGCGCGATGGTCACGTCGGCGCCGCTGCGGATGCGCTGTTCCCGCGTGCGCGCCAGATACACCTCGAGGCGCAGCACGTCGGCCTCGGTGGCCACGCCGGCGTCACGCCGGTTCTGCGCGAGGGTGAGGTCGGCCGTGGCCGCCTCCACCGCCGCATCGGCGGCGCGTGTGGCGGCCTCGGCGGCCAGCACGGCCCCGTACGCCTGCGTGACGCCCACGGCCAGGTCCTGCGCCACCACGGTGCGCATCGTGCCGGCAACGTCGAGCCCGAGCGACGCCTGACGCACGGCCGCGCGCGTCGACGGATCGAAGACCGCCTGGTCGATCGATACGCCGACGCGCAGGTTGTTCACCGCGTCGGGATGGTTCAGCGCGTCGATGGCGAAGTTGGCGGCGGTGAACTGCCGCTGCGCGAGCAGCGAGCTGAACACGAACACCGGCAGCGTGCCGCGCTGCCACGACTCGGTCAGGTCGACGCTCGGCAGGTAGCCCGCCCGCGCCTGCCCGAGCCGGGCGCTGGCCTGGCGCTCCGCCGACTCAGCCGCGCGGGCATCGAGGTTGCGGGCCTGGGCGCGCGTGATCGCGTCGGCGAGCGGGAGCGGCGTCTGGGCGCGCACGCCAGTCGCCGCGATCAGCAGAGCGAGGATGGAAAAGAGGGTCCGCCGTGTCATCCTGACCACAGAGATTCATGCCGGCGAAAAAGGTGACAGCGGCCTCCGTGCCGGCTCCGGTGCCCTCGCCGCCCGATGTCTACGCCGACCTGGTGCGCGACGCGTCGAGCGGGGATCCCGCGGCGATGGAGCGCCTGCTCACGAAAGTGCAGGAGATCGCGTGGCGCTTCAGCATGTCGGTCTGCGGCCGCGGGGCCGACGCCGAAGACGCCATGCAGGAAGCGCTGATCAAGACGTATCGCTATACGTCGCGCATCCGCGAGCCCGAGGCCTTTCGTCCGTGGCTGCACCGCACGGTGAAGAACGCCTGCCTGATGTCACGCCGGCGCCGGGTGGATCAGCCGAAGCGGCTCGAGTCGATCGAGGCCGCCAGGGCGGACGGCGGCGCCGCGCCCATCGATCCGCCGGATCCGGGCCGCAACCCCGAGCAGATCACCGCCAACTCCCGCCTGCGCGGCAGGTTGCAGGAGGCGTTGCGCACGCTCTCGCCGTCGCTGCGCGCGGTGGTGTTCCTGCGCGAGATGCAGGGCCTGTCGACGCGCGAGGTGGCCGAGGCCATGGGCCTCTCGGAGGCCAACGTGAAGACCCGTCTCAGCCGCGCTCGCAAGGCGCTGCAGGCGGCCCTCGAGGAGGCCGAATGACCCGCCGTGCCGCGGCACCCGCGTCGCGCCGGCCGGCATCGCGGCGCCTCGCATCCGCACCGCGCTGCGCCCGCGCCGACGACATCTGGCCGTACCTCGATGGCGAGCTCGCGCCGGCCCGGGCCCGCGCCGTGGCCGCACACATCGCGGGATGCGCGTCGTGCGGATCGGTGGCGCGCCGCCTGAGCGCGATGCTCGAGGAATGCCGCTCGGCCGGCTGCCGGGCGCTGCCCGCGGACGTTCGCGCCCGCGCGCGCCAGCGCGTGAAGGCGTTGCTGCGCGCTAGCTGAGTTTCCTCGAAACCAACGTCCCTGGGTGGACGTGTCTGGCGCTACACTTCGGCCGCTACCGTCGAGGTTCGCTCCGCGTGGTGGCCCGCGGCCCCCTCGACCCTGCTTCCCGGAGGACTCGATGTCGCTGCGTCCGCTTCGCGCCCTGTGTTCGACCGTCTTCTGTCTGGCCTGTGCGGCGCTGGCCGCCGCCCAACCGATCGTGCAGACCTCGGTGCCCCAGGTGATTCGACTGGATGGCCGCCTGCCGTCGAACGCACCGCCAGGAGCCACGGTCGAGTCGCTCACACTGGCCATCTACGATTCTGACTCGGCGACGACGCCGCTCTTCGAAGAGACGCAGGACGTTCGGCTCGGCGCCGACGGCAGCTACTCTGTGTTCCTGGGCGCCAGCCGGGCCGAGGGACTGCCGGCGTCAGTGTTCGCCGGCACCGGCGTGCGCTGGCTCGGCATCCGCGTGGCGCGCACCGGTGACGAGCAGCGCCGCGTGCCGCTGGCCAGCGTGCCGTACGCCTTGCGGGCGGCCGACGCCGACTCGCTCGGCGGCTATCCGCCGTCGGCGTTCTTCCGGGTGCCCGGCGCTGCGAAGACCGGTGGCACGGCGGCCGGCTCGGCCGCGGATCGTCCGCTGGCGCCGCTGGTCAGCTCGGGTACGGCCAACTACCTCGGCAAGTTCACCAACAGCATCGACCTCACGAGCTCCGTGCTGTTCGAGAACGGCGGCCGTATCGGCCTGGGCACGACGACGCCACTCGACTTCATCCACTCGGCGTTCACGGACGCCTCTGGCAGCCTGACCGGCCTCGCGGTTCAGAACCTCAGCGGCGCCGCCAGCGCCTATTCCGGCATGCTCTTCTACGACCAGAACGGCGCGCTCGGGCAGTTCCAGGGCTTCAACAACTCGACGCACGAGTACCGCATCAACAACATCGCCAGCGGCGGCACCATCAACTTCATGATCGGCAGCGCGTCGCGGTTCCTCGTGCGGAACGATGGCGACATCACCGTGCAGGGTGGATTCAGGCGCGGCGCCAACTGGCTGCTGCATACGCAGCGTGGCGGCGGCTTCAACACCGGCGTCGGCGAGAGTGCCATGGGCTCGCCGTCCTTGAGCGGCAGCGAGAACACCGCCGTGGGCTACAACGTGCTCAACGGCACCGGCGGCGTCGGCAACGTCGGCGTGGGTACCAACGTGCTCGAGTCGAACACCGGTGGCAGCACGAACACCGCGATCGGTTGGCGGGCGCTGCGCAGCGCCACCGGCTCGAACAACATCGCCATCGGATCGCTGGCGGGGTCGGCCAAGGTGACCGGGAACCACAACATCTACATCGGGAACGACGTGGCGAACGACAGCTTCAACACCGAGTCGAACACCATCCGCATCGGCGGCCTCCAGCAAGACAAGCTATTCGTCCGCGGCGTGCAGGGCGTGACGACGGGGCAGGCGAACGCCGTAGCCGTGCTGGTCGACGGCAACGGCCAGCTCGGCACTATCAACTCGTCGCGCCGCTACAAGGAAGACATCCAGGACATGGGTGAGGCCAGCAGCGGACTGATGAAACTGCGTCCGGTCACCTACCGATACTCGAAGCCGTACGCCGACGGCAGCAAGCCGATCGACTACGGTCTCATCGCCGAGGAAGTAGAGCAGGTGTATCCCGACCTCGTCGTTCATCTCGAGAACGGCGACGTCCAGACGGTGCAGTACCAGAAGATCAACGCGATGCTGCTGAACGAGGTGCAGAAGCAGCATCGCCAGATCGGCGAGCAGCAGCAGGAACTCGACACGCTGAAGGCGCGCCTGGCGGCGCTCGAGAAGCTGCTGGCCGGCGACAAGCGCTGATGCCACGCGGGCGGATCGGACGAGCGCCGATCGGGGTCTCCGGATTTGGACTAGACTGGCGCCCGCGTCAGCTCATCCTTAACAAGGACCCCCATGCGTCAATCCGTGTCCGCCCTTCTCGTGTCCGTGCTGCTGGGCAGCCCGGTGTTCGCTCAGTCGCCCACCCCGTCCGCGTCGGTGCCGCGGGTCGTGCGGCTGGATGGCCAGCTCACCCCGGCGAACGGCTTGCCGCCGGCCGCGGTGGAGACGGTGACGCTGTCGATCTACGCGTCGCAGACCGACGAAACGCCGCTGTGGGCAGAGACACAGGAAGTGCGCGTCGACGGGCAGGGCCGCTACGCGGTGTTTCTGGGCGCGTCAACAGCAGCGGGCATTCCGGCCAGCGTGCTATCGGGCGAGGCGCGATGGTTGGGCATCCGCTTCGCCCGCCCCGGGGAAGTGGAGCAGCCGCGCGTGCCGATGACGAGCGTGCCGTATGCGCTGCGGGCCTCGGACGCGGACACGCTGGGCGGTCTGCCGCCGTCGGCGTTCTTCCGCGTGCCTGGTGCCACGGCGAAGGGCAGCGCGTCCGGCGCCAATGCCGCCAATCGCGCGACGGCGCCGCTCGTCAGCACCGGCACGGCGAACTTCATCGGCAAGTTCACCAACAGCATCGACCTCACCAACTCGGTGCTGTTCGAGAACGCCGGCCGCATCGGCCTCAACACCACCTCGCCCCTGGACCTCCTGCACTCGCGGTTCACCGACACGACCGGTGGCCTCACCGGCATCGCCGTCCAGAATCTCGGCAGCAGCGCCACCTCGTACTCCGGGATGCTCTTCTACGACCAGAACGGCGCGCTCGGGCAGTTCCAGGGCTTCAACAACTCGACGCACGAGTACCGCATCAACAACATCGCCAGCGGCGGCACCATCAACTTCATGATCGGCGGCACGTCGCGCTTCCTGGTGCGCAACGACGGGGATATCGAAGTCGGTGGATCGCTGAGGAAGTCGACCGGAGAGTATTGGGCACACGCGGGTGGCAGCGGTGTCTCCTTCGGCGTGAACGCAGGATTTTCCGGATTGCAGAACAGCGCGTTCGGCACAGCAGCCCTGCAGGTTGTCACCCCTCTCGCGAGCAATAACGCTGCCGTCGGGTTTGTGTCGCTGGCGCACGTGACCGACGGCGACAACAACACCGCCATCGGCGCCGGCAGTGGCTTCGCCCTGACCACGGGCGTCGACAACACGGCCCTCGGCTTCGAAGCCCTGCACGGCGCCGTGACCAGCAGCGACAGCGTCGCTGTTGGGAAACGCGCGCTGTACACGGCGCAGACATCCGACAATGTCGCCGTAGGCTTCGAGGCGCTCCGTGATTCCACCGGCAACAGCAACATCGCCCTGGGCGCCGCGGCAGCTCAAGCGAAGGTGACGGGCTCCGGCAATATGTATCTGGGCGCGAACGTCGCCAACTCCGCAGCCAACGTCGAGAGCAACACCATCCGGGTCGGTGAACCTGGCGGTCTGTACACGAGATTCATCGCGGGCGGCGTGCGAGGGGTTACGACTGGCGCGGCCGACGCAGTCACCGTGGTGATCGACTCGAACGGGCAGCTGGGTACGGTGAACTCGTCGCGGCGCTACAAGGAAGACATCCAGGACATGGGCGAGGCGAGCAGCCGGCTGATGCAGCTGCGTCCGGTGACCTACCGCTACACGCAGGCCTACGCGGACGGCAGCAAGCCGATCGACTACGGGCTGATCGCTGAAGAAGTGGAGCAGGTGTATCCGGATCTGGTGGCGCACCTGAAGAACGGCGAGGTCGAGACGGTGCAGTACCACAAGATCAACGCGATGTTGCTGAACGAGGTGCAGAAGCAGCATCGCCAGATCGGCGAGCAGCAGTCGGTGATGGACGCCCAGCAGCGCGAGCTCACCGATCTGAAGGCACGGCTGGCGGCCATCGAACGGCTACTGGTGACCGAGAAGAAGTAGCGACCGCGACCGGCCGGCCGGGGGCGTGATGCCCCTGGCCGCCCCCCCCCGCACCCGCCGAAATGGCCGGAATTCGCGCAAAGGCGTGCATCCGGCTGGTCCGTGGAGGCCGCCGGCACCACTTCCGGGGGCAGCCATCCTGAGATCACGTCTCAGGATTGAGTAGAATGGGGGCGTAGTCGATGCCGCCCCTGACGCCCCCGAAGACCCCCGCCGCGCCGGCCCGCCGTTCCGCCATCCCGCTCACCGCGGTGCCCGTGGGCTGCCAGGCCACGCTGTCGGAAGTGCGCGACGCGGCGTCGAAGCCGGTGCTGCGATCGCTCGGGCTCACCGACGACTGCGTGCTGCGGCTCTGCAAGGTGGGCGATCCGTGCATCGTGCAGGTGCGGTCCACGCGCATCGGGCTCTCGAACACGGTGGCGCGGTGTCTCTTCGTCGTCCCTGACGACGCCGACGGCAAGTAGTTCCCATGGCTCCGGGTGTCGCCGTCCCCGACGCCACGCCGTCCGTCGTCGCGACGGCCGTGCCGCGTGTCGCGCTGATCGGCAACCCCAACACCGGCAAGACCACGCTCTTCAACGCGCTGTGCGGCGCGCGCGCGAAGACCTCGAACTTTCCCGGCACGACGACGTCGGTGCGGCATGGCCGCGCTGAGTCGCACGGCCGCGCGGTTGACGTCCTCGACCTGCCCGGCGTCTACGATCTCGACCTCGACGCGCCGGAATCGCTGATCGCGCTGCAGGTGCTCGAGGGACGCGACACGGCCGCGCCCGACGCGGTCGTCGTGATCGTCGACGCGTGCAATCTGCCGCGCAATCTCGTGCTGGTCGGGCAGCTGCTGGCGCGCGGCGCGCGAGTGGCGGTGGCGCTGAACATGATCGACCTGGCGCGCCGGCGCGGCCTGGCCATCGACGCGCAGACGCTGGCCGCGGAACTCGGCGTGCCGGTGATTCCGATGGTGGCGCGATCGGGCCAGGGGCTCGACGCCCTGCGCGGCGTGATCGACGCGCTGCCCGCCGCCACGCTGCCGGCGCCGCTCGCGCCGCCGCCGGGGATAGGCGCCGCCATGGACCACTGGGCCGACGCCGTGGCCGCGCGGGTGACCACGGCCACCGGTCCGCTCAACGCGGTGGATCGCCGCACCGAGCAGTTCGACCGCGTGCTCACGCACCCGGTCTACGGGCTGGCGGCGTTCGTCGCCATCATGGGCGCGCTCTTCTGGGTGCTGTTCGCGCTGGCGACGGTGCCCATGGATCTGATCGAGGCGACGTTCGCGCAGCTCGGCGCCGTCGTCGAAGGCTTCCTGCCGGAAGGCGCGGTGCGCGAGCTGGTGGCGCAGGGCATCGTCGGCGGCATCGCCGGCACGGTCGTGTTCCTGCCCCAGATCTGCCTGCTGTTCTTCCTCATCACGCTGCTCGAAGACACCGGCTACCTCGCACGCGCCGCCTTCGTGATGGATCGCTGGCTGTCGCGCTTCGGCCTGCCGGGCCACGCGTTCGTGCCGCTGCTCACCGCGCACGCCTGCGCGCTGCCCGGCATCATGAGCACGCGGCTCATCCCCGACGCGCGCGATCGGCTGGCGACGATTCTCGTGGCGCCGTTCATGAGCTGCTCGGCGCGTCTGCCCGTGTACGTGCTGCTCACGACACTGCTCTTCGCCGATCGACCCTGGGCCGCTGGTCTCGCCTTCGCCGGCTGCTATCTGCTGGGCGCGCTGGCCGCGCTCTTCACGGCGAAGCTGTTCGGCAGCACGATCCTGAAGGGTCACGCGCGGCCGATGATCCTCGAGCTGCCGTCGTACAAGACGCCGTCGCTGCGCAACGCGCTGCTCACTGCTCGCGATCAGGGCCTGGCGTTCCTTTCCACCGCCGGCACGGTGATCGTGGCCATCTGCATCGTGATGTGGTGGCTGAGCGCGTATCCGAAGGTGGATCCGCCGGCCCGCGCGATCGAGCTGCGCACGGCCGCCGCCGCGCAAGGCGTCGCGCCGGATCAGGCGGACGCGCTGCGCACCGAGGCCGACGAGCTGCAGACGCGCGCCGCCCAGGCCGCGAGCTACGCGGGACGCCTCGGCCACGTCATCGAGCCGGCCTTCGCGCCGCTCGGCTTCGACTGGCAGCTCACCGTGGGCGTGTTCACCAGCTTCCTCGCACGCGAGGTCTTCGTGTCGACCATGTCGGTGCTGGCCGCCGGCCGCGCCGACACCGACGTCGACGACGGCGTGGTGGCGCGCATCCGCGCGATGACGCGCGACGACGGACGCCCGGTGTTCACGCCGTCCACCGCGGCCGCGGCGCTCGTGTTCTTCGTGCTGGCCATGCAGTGCCTGCCGACACTGACGGTCACGCGCAAGGAAACCGGCAGCATCAAATACGCGGCGCTGCAGCTGGGCTACATGTCGACGCTGGCGTGGGTGGCGGCGTTCCTGCTGCACCAGGGCCTGCGGGCCGCGGGAGTGGCCTGACATGCCGGCCCTGCAGGACGTGATTGTCGCGATCGCGGCCATCGCGGCCGGGCTGTGGATCGCGCGCCGCCGGTTCGGCCTGCGTTTCGGCGTCGCGGCGCCCGCGGCCGCCGGGTGCGAGAAGTGCGCGTCGGGCGACCCGTGCGCGCCCGAGAGCGCGCCGCCCGCGCCTGCGGTGAAGCCGCATCCGTTGAAGCTCGTGCGCACGCCGCGCCGGTAGCGCGCTCAGACGGCGCCGGCGTCTTCGAGCGGCACCGCGGCCAGCGGGTCGGGCGTGGCCCGCGCGGTGTCGAGCCGTTCCATCTTCCGCCCCAGCCAGATCGCGTTCACCACCGACACCACCGCGATCACCACCGCCACCGTCGACACCGCGCCGATGCCGGCGCCGGCCGCCGCCAGCGGCGCGTACGCCCAGGCGCCGATCTGATCGCCGACGCGGTAGACCACCGTGTCGATGAACGTCTTGGCCTTGTAGCGATCGGCGCGCGGCACCACGGTGAAGAGCATCTCGCGCGCCGGGCGGGCCACCGAGTAGTTGAACGAACGCCGGAACACCTGGAACGCCATCAGCACCGGGATCGTCGGCGACAGCGCCAGCCACACGAAGCCCGGGATGCTCAGCGCCGGCAGCAGCGCCAGCGCGATCGGCACGCCCACGCCGCGCACGAGGCGGCCGGTGGCGAACATCTGCGTGACCAGCTCGGTCGAGTTCACCGCCAGATCGACGTTGGCGAAGAAGCGCGTGCGGGCCGTGCGGTCGGTGAGGGCGGCATCGACGATGGTGGCCTGCTGGAAGTACACGAACGTCGTGAGCAGCGTGAAGAACATCATGTTCAGCGTGACGTTCACGAGATAGGGATTCGTGAGCGATCGCCGCATGCCGTCCCACACCGAGCCGCCGATGGCGGTGTCGATCGACTCGGTCGCCGGCGTGTCGGTCGACATCGCGCGCGGAGCGGCGAACAACCGGCGCGCCGCCAGCGCCGCCACCTCGAGCAGCGCCGCCGACACCAGCAGCAGATTCGCGGCGCCGAGCGACCCGACGAGCCAGCTCGTGATCGCGGCGCCGGCGATGCCGCCGATCGTGCCGCCCGCGCCGATGAATCCGAACAGCCGCGTGCTCTGCGCCGGCGAGAACACGTCGGCCATCACCGACCAGAAGATCGAGACGACGAACATGTTGAAGACCGACGTCCACACGAAGAAGCCGCGGCCCACCCACAGCGCCGCGTCGCCGGACGTGCCGCGCAGCAGCACGAAGAACACCAGCAGGTTCAGCGCGAAGAACCGGTAGCCCCACGAGACGAAGCGCGCCCGCGGCATCCGCGCCACGAGGTACGCAAACGGCGGATTCGCGATCAGCATGCCGGTGAGCGAACCGGCGAACAGCCACGGCAGGTTGTTCACGCCGCCGGCCACGCCCATCTCGTCGCGGATCGGGCGGATCACGTAATACGCCGACAGCACCGCGAAGAAGAACAGCCACGACCACGCGACGGCCGCGACTTCCTGCGGCCGTACGTCGACGAGCCGCTGGAGCCGGCGGGTCCAGGCGGCGTCGTCGGAGGTGGCCATGCAGGGTGCGCGGTAGGCGACGTTACGCGCCGGGCAGCGCGTCGACGTAGTCGGCCATGCGCTTGCGCATCGCGGCGTCGGGCAGGCGGCCCATGCCGCCGCCGAGGTTGTCGATCATGTTCTTCGCCTGGCTGGTGGCCGGCGTGGTGGCGGTGATGGCCGGGTGGCTCACCACGAACTTCAGGAAGAACTGCGCCCACGTGGCGGCGTCGAACTCCTTCGCGAAGTCGGGCACCGGCCGATCGCCGACACGCTTGAAGAGACGCGTCCGGCCGAACGGCGCGTAGGCGAAGACGCCCATCTTGCGGTCCTGCGCCAGCGGCAGGATCGTGGCCTCGGCGTGACGGTTGTCGATCGCGTAGTCGACGCCGATGAAGTCGAGCGTCTCCTTACGCATGGTGTCGACGAGCCCCGCGTACTGATCCTCGAACGTGGTCGTGAGGCCGATGTAGCGCACGCGCCCGGCCTGCTTGAACTCGCGGACGATCGGGATCTGCACCGCCACGTCGCCCATGTTGTGCACCTGGATCAGATCGATCTTCGTCTTCTTCACGCGGGCGAACGACGTCTCGACCTGCTGGCGCGCGGCTGCGGGATCCGCTTTGTTGCTGCCACGGGCGGCCACGTTCAGCTTGGTGGCCCAGAACAGCTTGTCGGCGAGGCCGAGTTCGTTGACGATCTTCCCCGACGCTTCTTCCGAGGCGCCGTAGCCGGGCGCGGTGTCGAATACCGTGGCGCCGCCGGCCACCAGCGCCTTGAACACCTCGCGCAGCGCGGTGAGGTCTTCGGTGCGGGCCACGCTCGCGAAGGTGGCGGAGCTGCCGAGGCCGATCACGGGAATGCGTTCGCCGCTCGACGGGATGGCCTTGGTGGCCATCTTCGCCTGCGCGAACACGATCCGCGGATCGAGCGACAGCGACGCGCCGGCGCCGAGCGTCAGCGCCAGCCAGTCACGGCGGGTCAGGTTCTGCACGATCTCACTCCTTCGGGCGCGGCGTGCCGCGCGGGTTACAGCCGTGAGGCGCCGGCCCCGGCGCCCGACAGCGCGGAACTCGAGGCCCCGGCGCGATCGACCACGTCGCCGGCACGCACGCCTTCGTAGCGTTTGCCGAGCGCATACGCGATCGGGAACCAGCAGGCCGACATCACCAGGCCGGCCACGGCCAGGCCGGCCACGCCGTAGGGCAGCACCGCCGCGCTCGCCCACGCCGACGTGACGTCGCCGAAGCGGTAGACCACGGTGTCGATGACGTTCTTCGCCTTGTACTTGCTCTCCTGGTCGACCACCGTGAAGAGCATCTCGCGGCTCGGCTTGGCGATGGCGTATTCGGCGAAGCGCCGCACCACCTGGATCGATCCCAGTACGAGCAGCACCGGCGCGAACGCCACGGCCAGGAACGCCACCACCATGATCACGGGATTCAGCAGCAGGCCCGTGGCCACGCCATACCGGTCGATGATGCGTCCGGTGCCGAAGAGCTGCAGGAACACTGTGGAGCCGTTCACCGCCAGGTCGATGAGCGCGTAGGCGCGCGTGCGTGCCTCGCGGCTCTCGAAGGCCTTCGTGATGAGCTCCCCGAGCTGGAAGTAGATGATCGTCGAGATCGTCGTCATCAGCAGGATGAAGAGCGCGATCATCAGCAGGTAGCGCGAGCGGAAGAGCAGCGTGAAGCCCTCGAACGGATTGCCGGCCAGCGTGCGGTTCAACGTGGTGGGCTGGCCGTCGCCGGCCTCCACGAGACGCTGCTTCTCGCGTTCCAGGACCCGCACGAGCCAGGCCGTCACCGTGAACCCGGCCGCCGAGATGAGCATCAGCGCGTTGGTGCCCACGAGGTCGACGAGGCTCGCCGCCAGCGCTGGGCCGCCGATCGTACCGACGGTGCCGCCCGCGGCGATGAAGCCGAACAGCCGCTTGGCCTGGCCGCGCGAGAAGGTGTCGGCCATCAGGCTCCAGAACACCGAGATGATGAGCACGTTGAACGTGCTGACCCAGATGAAGAAGAGCGCCGCCACCCATCGGTCCTGCTGCTGCTCGACCGTCTCGAACAGGCCGAAGAAGCCCACCATCGTGACGGCGATGAAGCCGTAGACCCACGGCAGGAACGTCGTGAGGCGGATACGCGAGGCCAGCCACGCGTAGGCCGGCGCCAGCACGAAGCTGGCGGCGAACGTGCCGGTGTACAGCTCCTGCAGGTTCTTCACGCCGTACACGGTGCCCATGGCGTCGCGCACCGGCCGCACCACGAAGTAGCTGCCCATCAGCAGCGCGAAGTAGACGAACGAGACGACCACGGCCGTGGTTTCCTCCGGCTCGACGTTGGCGATCGTCTTGAGCGCGCGGGCGACGAACGTGGGCCTGGCGGTGGTCATGACGGGTCCTGTCGACGGGGAGGATGCGCGGCCGGGCGCCGGCAGCTGTCAAGGGTAACGCACTCGGGATACGACGGCTGCGCCCCGCCGCTTACGTGACTGGGACCGTCGGCGGGACGCGGGCGGGCCCTGCGGAACGCCCGTTCCACGATGCGTACACGCCGGGTGAGCCATGCGGCCACGGCATCCCGCATGGGTTTGGCTTGACAGCCATCCCCATGCAGCCCGACAGTCTCAGCCCATGGCTTCCGTGCCGCCGGGCCTTCCCGGCGACCTCGCGCGACTGCAGCACCTGCCGCAGTTCCAGCAGTATTCCCTCGGCACCGCCTACGACGAGATGTTCCAGGCCGACGGCGCGGCGCGCGCGCACTACGCGGCGCTCTACGACCGGCTGGCCGTGGTCGACCCGCAGGAGCTGAAACAGCGGCAGTCGGCCGCCGACCTGGCGTTCCTCAACCAGGGCATCACGTTCACCGTCTACGGGCAGAACGAGGGCACCGAGCGCATCTTTCCGTACGACCTCATCCCCCGCATCGTCACGGCGGAGGAGTGGGACACGATCGAGCGCGGCCTCACGCAGCGCATCACCGCGCTGAACCTGTTCCTCAAGGACGTCTACGGACCCGCGCACGTGCTCGATGACGGCATCGTGCCGCGCGAGCTGGTCTTCAGCTGCAAGCACTTCCGCAGGGAGATGCGCGGCGTGGCGGTGCGGCACGACATCTACGTGTCGGTGGCCGGCACCGACCTGGTGCGCCTGCCCGACGGCAGCTTCGCCGTGCTCGAGGACAACCTGCGGGTGCCGAGCGGCGTGAGCTACATGCTCACCAACCGCCAGGTCATCAAACGCATCTTCCCGCTGCTCTTCAACAGCTACGACGTGCGGCCGGTGGATCAGTACGGGCAGGCGCTCCTGGCGACCCTGCGCGCACTGGCGCCGCCGCACCGGCCCGATCCCACGATCGTGCTGCTCACGCCGGGCGTGTTCAACTCCGCCTACTTCGAGCACACGTTCCTGGCGCGGCAGTTGGGCATCGCGCTCGTCGAGGGCCGCGACCTGTTCGTGCACGACAACGTCGTCTACATGCGCACCACGGCGGGGCCGCAGCGCGTCGACGTGATCTACCGCCGCGTCGACGACGACTTCATCGACCCGCTGGCGTTCCGCGCCGACTCGACCCTCGGCGTGCCAGGGCTCTTCAACGCGTATCGCGCCGGCATGGTCGCGCTCACGAACGCCGTGGGCACCGGCGTCGCCGACGACAAGGCGCTCTACGCCTATGTGCCGAAGCTGATCCGCTATTACCTGCAGCAGGATCCGATCCTGCAGAACGTGCAGACCTGGCAGATGTCGATCGACGCCGAGCGGCAGCACGTGCTCGACCGCCTCGATCAGGTGGTGGTGAAGGCGGTGGGCGAGTCGGGCGGCTACGGCATGCTCATCGGTCCGCACAGCACCGCCGAGCAGCGCGAGGCGTTCCGCCAGCAGATCCTCGCCGACCCGCGCAACTACATCGCGCAGCCGACGCTGGCGCTCTCGGCGGCGCCGTGCTTCGTCGATGGGCGTATCGAGCCGCGACACGTCGACCTGCGGCCGTACATCCTGTCCGGCGATCGCGTCACCATCGTGCCGGGTGGTCTCACGCGCGTGGCTCTGCGCAAAGGCTCGCTGGTCGTGAACTCGTCGCAGGGCGGCGGCAGCAAGGACACCTGGGTGCTGCAACCGGGCGCCGTGCGTCCGACGGCGGGAGGCCTCTAGTCATGCTCTCGCGCGTCGCCGACAGCCTCTACTGGATGAGCCGCTACCTCGAGCGCGCGGAGCACACCGCGCGCGTCGTGAACGTGAACCTCAACCTCACGCTGGATCGCGCGCCGGCGGATGCCGCCCGGCACTGGGGCCGGCTGCTCACCAGCCTGCCCGATCCCCCCGCGTGGCACGTCAGGCCGGCGGGTGCCGGCGACGAGCGCACGACGATCGACCTCGCGAACCGCGAGTCGATCGCCGCGTCGATCGGCGCCGCGCGCGAGAACGCGCGCCAGGTGCGGGAAGAGATCAGCACCGAGATGTGGGAGGAGATCAACCGGCTGTACCTGCGCGTGCAGCAGCACCAGCCGGTGGCGTCGGAGCTCACGGCCGGCGCGCACGAGTTCCTCAGCGCCACCGTGACGGGCGTGCACCAGATCCAGGGCGTCACCGACGCCACGATGACCCACGGCGAAGGCTGGCACTTCATCGAGCTCGGCCGCTACCTCGAGCGCGCGAGCTCCACGGCCGCGCTGCTCGACGTGCAGTTCCGCGAGGCGCCGCCCGCCGACGCCGGCGTACCGGGTGTCAGCGAGTTCGTCGAGTGGGTGGGCCTGCTGAAGTCCTGCTGCGCGTTCGAGGCCTACTGCCGGCATTACACCGCGGACGTGCGGCCGCAGCGGATCGCCGAGTTCCTCGTGCTGAACCCCGAGTTCCCACGCAGTATCCATTTCGCCGTCACCCGCGTGCAGGCGGCCCTCGATGCCATCGCCCAGCTCACGGGCCGGTCCACCGGCTCGAGCGCGCGGTTGGCAGGGCGCCTGCGCGCCTCGCTCGACTACGGCCAGATCGACGAGCTCATGGGCGAGCTTCCGACGTATCTTCAGGGCATCGTGCGGCAAGCCACCCTGATCAACGCGGCGGTGCACCAGCAGTACATCGCCTATCCGATCGACACCGGACTCGCCTGACCGTGGCCACGCACTACGCCATTCGCCACGTCACCCGCTTCACGTACGCGACGCCCGTCACCGAGAGCCTGATGGAGCTGCGCATGCGGCCGGCCACCGAGGGCGGCCAGCGCTGCCTGCAGTTCGAGGTCGATCTGGCGCCGAAGGCGCGCGTGTTCGCCTATCGCGACTTCCTCGGCAACTGGGTGCATCACTTCGACCTGCCGCGCAAGCACACGAAGCTCGCCGTGACGGCGCGGGCGCAGGTGCAGATCGACCCGCCGGTCGCGTATCCCGAGACGTTGCCGATCGAGGCCTGGCGCGAGGTCGACGCCTGGGCCGATCGCGGCGACCACTGGGACTTCCGCCGCCCGAGTCACTTCGCGGAGTGGAGCGAGGCGCTGCTGGCGTTCGCCGACGAGCTGGGACCGATTGGCCGGCGCGAACTGGATCCGCTGGGCACCGTGCGTGCGGTGATGCGGTCCATCCACTCGGGATTCGCCTACGCGCCGAAGACCACGCGCGTGGATTCCCCGATCGACGAGGCGCTCGCCGCCCGCCGCGGCGTGTGCCAGGACTTCACGCACATCATGCTGGCGCTGTTGCGCCGGCTCGGCCTGCCGAGCCGCTACGTCAGCGGCTACATCGCGCCCAAGGCGCTCGGCGACGGCGACGGGCCGACGTCGATCGCCACGCACGCCTGGGTGGAAGTGCTGCTGCCGGGTCTTGGCTGGGTGGGTGTCGATCCCACCAACGACATCGAGGCGGGACTGCGTCACGTGCGCGTGGCCGTCGGTCGCGACTACGCCGACGTGCCGCCCACGCGCGGCGTTTACAAGGGCGGCGGCGCCAGCACCCTCGAGGTGGCCGTGGAGGTCACGCCCGGCGACGCGCTGCCGACGCTGGATCCGTCGGTGGGCGCCGCGAGCTGGACCTCGGACGCTGAAGCGCCATCCGCCGCGCCCGACGCCGCCGCGCACGAACAGCAGCAGCAACAGCAGTAGCGGGCGTCAGACCGGGCCCCGTACAGACATCGAGCCACGGGTGCGCCTGGCACCCGTGGCCCGTGTCCGGCGTCGTGTTTGCTCCCGCGTTCTAGAAGCGGAACGCGACGTTGAAGCGGATGTTGCGCGGGCCGTAGACCTGCGACGGCGACGCGAACTGCGGCAGCACGTTGATGGCGCCGTTGGGATCGCCGTTCTGCCGCAGGTTGATGGTGCCGCTCAACGTACGGGCGTCCCAGAAGGTGTTGTTGTTGGTCACGTTGTTGAAGTCGACCGACGCTTCCAGCTCCTTGGCGCCGCCGAACTTCACGGTCTTGAACACGCGCACGTCGCCGACGGTGCGGCGGGGCAGGCGATACGAACCCAGCGGCTCGACGTTCACCGTGCTGTTGCCGCCGACGGTCTTCGCCACCACCACCTGGCGGGTGATCGGGATGCCGCTCTGCGAGTTCAGGTTGGCCGCGAAGCCGATGTCGTGGAACGGCAGGATGTAGGTGCCGGTGACCTTCAGCTGGTGCGGACGGTCGCCGATCTGGCCGTTGAAGCCGGTGTTCTGGCCGGCCAGCGGACCCTCGACGTTGATCAGGTTGTTGGGATCCACGTTCACGCTCAGGCCCTTCACGCGGCTGCGGGCGTAGGTGTAGCCGGCCACCATCTGCCAGCGGTTCGACATCCGCTTGGTGGCGGTGATCTCGATGCCGTTGTAGGTCTGGCGGTACTTGCGGTCGTTCGTGAAGTAGGTCTGGTTCACCGCGGTCGACGTGCGGTTGTAGAACGAGAACGTGGTGTCGTCCGCGGTGCCGAGCACGCCATCACGGCCGGCGTCGGGACGCGTCGTGAGGAACGTGTCGAACGGGTTGGCGGGGTTCGACGTGGCCTGCGGATTGCGCTCGAGGCGGTGCGTGAACACCGCGCTCAGGCGCAGCGCCGGGAACAGCTCGTGGTCGACGCCGCCGGTGAACTCGTCGGTGTAGGGACGCAGGTAGTCCGGGTCGACCGAGATCGTCGTCGGGTCGACGCGCGAGATCACCGGCGCGCCCGTCGTCTCACCGGGCTGGAACTTCCGATCGCCGTTGATGTCGTTCCAGGTGTACTGCTCGGAGTAGTTGGCGTTCGGGTTGACGCCGTCGAGGATGCCGCCGCCCGAGGCGATCTGGTAGTAGTAGCGGCCCACCGCCGCCTTGATCGCCGTCTTGCCGTTGCCGAGCAGGTCGTACGCCGCCGACAGTCGCGGGCCCATCGTGGTCCAGTCGACCACGTTGCGCACTTCCTTGAACGACCGCGTGAGGTTCGGGAAGTACTTGCTGGCCGGGCTGCTCTGCTCGGGCAGGTAGCCTTCGATCTTCTCCCAGCGCAGGCCGGCGGTGACCGTGAGGCGCTTCACCGAGAAGCTGTCCTGCGCGTAGATCGACGTCGTGTTGACGGCGGTCTTCGTGTAGAACGGCGTCGCGAAGATCGTCACGTTCTGCGCCAGGCCGGTGGCGCTGCTGTACACGGGCTCGACGTCGTCGACGCGCGAGTTCCGATTCTCGACCGGCGAGTGCGACAGGTCGAAGCCGAACTTGAACTCGTGACGGGCGCCCAGGAAGTCGTCGAGATAGTACTGACCGGTGGCATTTCCCTGGTAGCGATCGCGCCAGCGCTCGGTGTTGACGTTGTAGTTGCGCGTGCGGATGTTGGTGGCCGAGTCGAGCAGCGTCTGCTCGCTCGTGTTCTGGTAGGTCGGGAAGAAGATGCGGTTCAGCCCGATGCGCGCGTCGACGAAGAAGCTCTGCGTCACCACCGAGTTCCACAGCAGCTGGTAGATGTCGAACACGTCGTCTTCGTTCACCGTCGAGTCCACGGTCGCCAGGTTTGACGCAATCAGGAAGCGGTTCGGCTTCTTGTAGTACTGACGGGAGTAGAGGCCGGTGAAGCGGTTGTTCTGGGTGAGCTGATAGTTGAGGTTCAACAGGCCCGACGTGATGTTGGTCTGGTCGAGCACGCTGGTCGAGAAGGCCGCCGGCACGTTGACGTGCACACGCCAGTCGCGGAACGAGGTGAACATGCGGAGCTTGCGGGCGACGACCGGACCGCCGGCGCTGACGTTCACGTCCGACACGAAGTCGACGGCGTTGGTCTCCTTGCGGAAGCCGTACTTCAGCAGGTTGTCGTCGATGTTCTGCGTCTGCGTCTTGTCGCCGAGCCAGGCGGTGGTGATGCGGCCCTTCCACTTGTCGCCGCCGCTCTTGGTCACCATGTTCAGGAACACGCCGCTGGTGGGCACGGTGATGTCGTGCGCGCCGGTCGAGACCTGGATGTCGTCGAACGCATCGAAGTCGTAGTAGAAGCCGGCGGCGCCGACGGCGGCCGGATCGCCCACGTTGATGCCGTTCAGGTAGCTGGTGTTCTGCGTGCTGTTGGTGCCGCGGGCGTTGAACACGCCCTGCAGGCCGCCCGAGGTGCCGCCGACGTCGGGCCGCGTGATGAGCAGGCTGGGCACCTTGTATTCCACCAGCGACCAGATGTCGCGGCCGCCGGGCGTGCCCTGCAGCAGCTGCTCGCCGAGGTTCACGCTGGTGTTGGCGCTGGTCGTGTCGATGACGGGCGAGTCGCCGGTGACGGTGACCGTCTCGGCCAGGGTGGCGAGCTGCAGGGCGATGTCGAGCGGCACGGTGGCGCCCACCTGCACGGTGACGTTCTCGCGGATGACCGAACGGAAGCCCTGCAGATCGACTTTCACGCTGTAGACGCCGGGCTGCAGCGACGGAAAGCGATTGGCGCCCGAGGCGTCGGTGACGCCGGTCATCGAGCCGGCCACCAGCACCGGGCTCGTGAGCGTGATGGCGGCGCCGGGCACCGCCGCGCCCTGATCATCGGCGACACGCACGAGAATCGAGCCGGTCTGCACCTGGGCGCCAGCCAGGTGCGCGATGGCGCTGAACATCGATGCCAGGACGGCGAGACGTATGCGGTTCATGACCCTCCTCCAGTGGTGAGCAATGCCGTGGACGGCGACGTGCACGCGGCGTCGGGGAACGCCGGAAACATCCCTTGGACGCGGCAGCGGCGTCGCGCGTTCACGACGTGACCACCGATTCCCGGGACCTGCGGCGAATTGTAGGGCCGAATGCCTGCCGCCGAACCAGAACGTCCGTTCGATATGCTCATTGGCTGTGCAGCACATCGGGCGCGCGTATGCGGCGGCGTCCGTCATCGATTCCGCGCGACGAATCGACTAGATTGAGGCATTCAACAGCGCCGCCCGTGCGGGCGGCGGAAGGAGCGAACACGTGCGTACGACGATCACCACCCTGGCCCTGGCACTCGTGGCCGCGCTGCCCGTGGCCGCGCAGACGCCGGCGGCCGCGCCGGCGCCGCGGCCCCTCACCCTGACGAGCACCGCGTTCGCCGACGGCACCGTCATACCGAACAAGTACACGCAGGCCGGCGATCAGGTGTCGCCCGCGCTCGCCTGGACCAACGTGCCGGCCGGCACGCAGAGCTTCGTGCTGCACATGCGCGACCCCGACGTGGCGCGCAACAAGGGCACCGAGGACCAGGTGCACTGGCTCGTGTGGGGCATCCCCGGCACGGCCACCGGCATGACCGAAGGACAGCCGAAGGGCCCGACGCTGCCTGACGGCAGCCGGCAGATCAGCGCCAGCGGCGAGACCTATCGCGGACCGGGCGCGCCGGCCACGGGCCCGGTGCACCACTACACCTTCGAGCTGTTCGCGCTCGACACGAAGATCGACGTGCCGGCCGGCGCCGACGCCTGGGCCACGCGCACGGCGGTCTACAACGCCATGCAGGGACACATCCTCGGCAAGGCGGTCTACGTCGGGCTGTTCCGCCGGCCGCAGTAACCCCCGCCCTTCGACCGGTAACGAGGGGCTTTCCCCGCCCCTCGTCCCGGTTCCCACCCGTCCGCCCGCCCCTTCAGCCCCGCGCTCCGGCGCGACCTGTGCATGACGTGGTGACGGGACCGGTGCCGCTGCACCGGGAGGAGGGGGCGTGACACGCGTCATCAGGCCGGCCGTCGGGGTCGCCCTCCTCCTGTCCACGTTCGCCCTGGACCCCTCACCGGCCACGTCGCAGCCGGCGCCGCCAGCGGTCACCGGCGATGTCTCGGAGGCGTTGTCGGCCGGCGCCTGGGCCGAACGGGTACTGGCGCCCTGCCGCGACACCGCAGCCAGCGATCTGGCGTCCGACGCGGCGCTGCAACGCCAGCTGGCGGCGTCGCTCGTTGCCAGCGACGAGCGGCGGTTCCTTGAACGTGAGGGCGTGGCACGAGACAAGGCCGAAGCCGCGGCCCGCCGCGCCGCGCTGTCTCGCCTCACCACGCTGCTGTTCGCATTCAAGGCGCGCGTGGACGTGCAGGGACGCCGCGAGCCGCTGGCCGACCTCGTGACGCGCCTGCTCGAGCGCGTCGACGCCTGCGGCATCGAAGCCGTCGAACGCACCTTGCTGGCGCGCGCGTTCGGGTTGCCGGCGTCGCGCCAGCTCGCCGATCGCCTCGAGGCCGACGGAGCGTTCGCCGTCGTGGAGGCGGAGTTCCGGGCGATCGTCGAGCGCGGCGGCGACGCCAGGCGGGCGTTCGCCCAGCTGCGGCCAGCAGCTGGGGACGACCCGCTGCCAGACATCGACGCCACGCTGCGGACCGCCCTCGCGCGCGATGGCGCGATCACGCCGGAAGAACGCGAGGCGTTCGCCAGCGTCACGACACTGGTCGGGCTCGTCCTCGAGCCGCTGCGTGTGCGCTTCTACCTCCACGGCACGATCGACGCGCTCGAAGGCGCGCTCGGCGTCACGCTGTCGGATGCCGTCGACCGGCGCCTCTTCGAGGTCGTCGAGGCCCGGCTCTTTCGATCGCTCGACGACATGCGGGTGCTGCGCGATCAGGCGCCGGACCGCATCGTGGCGCGCGTCTCCCCGCTCGCGGACGCGTGGTTCCGCGGCACCGTACTGCCCGACGTGGCTCGCCGCGTGTCGCGTGATCCGCACGCGGCGTTCTGGTTCTTCGTGCAGTCGGGCGGCGCGGTGGACCGCGGGCCGGCCTTCGCCACGTCGGAGGTCGTCGCCTCGTCGCCGCGATTCACGCTCCGCGCCCTCGAGGACCTGGGCCTTGCCCAGGCCCACGCCCGCCTGGCGGCGCAGACCCTCCCTTCCCGCTATCGCGCCGCGTTCGCTCGCGTCGAAGCCGCGGGGCGGGCATTCACGCTGGATCCGGCGGCCGCCGCGGCGGCCATCTCGGCCAGGAAGTTCGCGCGCCGCCTCGACAGCCGGGTGCGCCGCCTCCTGCTTGCCGACGAGCAGTCGGGACAGGTGTCGACGCTCGACGCGTATACGCCCCTGTTGCGCGACGCCAGCCGGACACGCGGCCGCCTCGACCGTCCGGCCGTGCGGGCGGCGCTGCTGGTGGTGACCGCCGAGAAGGCCCGGCACCTGGGCACCCTCATCGACGGGCTCGTCCGCGACGACGGCGGCGACGACCCGATGTTCGAGCAGTACCTGCGGACGGCCACCGCCTTGCTGCTCGAGCGAGAGCGACGACAGAGCACGGAAGCCGCGTTCCAGCAGTCGAGCAACGGCGCCGCGGTGGGTCTGGTGCTGCGCCGCTTCCTTGGCAACGCGCTGCCCGTGGATCTGCCGGTGCCGGGCGGCGTGACCGGCCCGGAGTTCAGCGAGCTCGTGCGCGCGCTCGCGCCGATCAACACGGAGTCGGGTCATCGAGGCCTGGGCGCGCCGGTCGAGCGGATCGCGTTCGTGTACGACGGCCGCGAGTACCACGACGCGCTCGTCTCGGTCATCGATGAGGCGCGCAACTTCCTGAACATCTCGGCCTTCGACTGGAAGACCGACACCGGCGGCCGCGAAGTGGCCTACCGGCTGATGGCCAAGAAGCTCGGGATCGACGGCCCCGCGTTCGCTGCGTTCGTCGACCGGTTCGCGCGTGGCGTGCCGCTCGAGTCCGGCGCGGCGCCCCTGGCGCTGTACGACGTGCCGACGACGCGTCTCAAGGACCTGCTGATCTGGCACGCGTTCATGACGAGCGACGCGGCCGACGTGATGGCAGCGCGCCACGCTGCGCTGGCCGCCGGCGCCAGTCTGGCGTGTGACGCCGTCCGCGCCTGTGGATCGCTCGAAGAACTGGCGGTGCCGGCGGGCGCGCGGTTCGATCCCGCCGACCCACGTGACACCCACGCCCTGGCGTGGCAGGCCTACGCGCGCATCGACGCGCTGTTCGCCGATCGGCCCTCGACGCCCGCCACCGTCCGGCCGCGGCACGCCTGCGCAGCCTGGGTCGACGACGCCGATGCGTTACGCCGCTTCGTGCGCCGCTACCGGACGACGTCGTGCCGACCGGCCCGCGATCGTCGCCGACGGCAAGCAGAACGTGTTCAACCTGCGGTGGGGCGAACCGAGCGAGCAGTTTCCGTTCGTCGTCACCGAGCCGGTGCGCGACATCTACTTCGTGCTGCTCGAGTTCGACATCCGGCTGGTGTTGTGGAAGGCGCCGATCGAGTTCCCGTGGAACCTCGGGCCGGTGCCCTGGCCGGGCCGCCGCGTGGCGGGCCGGCTGCCCATGCCCTTCGTGCCGTGGCCGTGGCTGCAGTCGGTGCCGGGCTTCGCGTGGGCGGGCACCATGACCAGTCTGCTGCTGCAATGGGCCATCGCATCCGACGTGCGCATGTGGTGGGCATCGGTGAACCACACCAAGAGCTGGTCGAACGAGTCGATGGCGCTCGAGTCGGGCATGGGCATGGCGTCGAAGTACTTCAACGCCTTCGAGACGCACAAGACCTGGCACGACATGGGCGTGCTGGTGCGAGGCGGCGTGGTCGACGACGTGAACGATCACTTCGTGCAGGTGTTCAACGAGGCGCGGGTGAACAACGGCGGCCTGTCGGCGGCACGCGGCACCCGCATTCCGCGCCTGCGCTATGCCGATTACGCCGGCGCGGCGGCGCCGGCCAACCCTGGCGACGTGCCGCACGCGTGGTTGCTCACCACCCATCCGGAACGCGGCGACGCCAGTTATCGCGGCGTCTACGTGGCGGCGCTGGCCGCGGCCACCACGTCGATCCACATCGAGAACTCCTTCTTCTCCGACCCCCTGATCGCCGGCGTCCTCATGCACAAGGCGCAGGAGTTCCGGGCCCGCGTCGACTGCGAAGGCGTGGGCGTCCACGTCTGTGCCGCGCGCCGCCGCGATGCGGTGCGGATCCACCTCGTCCTGCCCGATTCGTCCGACAAGCCCATCGTCGACGCGGTGGGCGCCGCCGACTTCTTCGAGATGCTCGCCCTCGGCATCCGCGTACACCGCTGGAATCCGCACCGCGGCTGGTCGGCGTCGCGAATGCTCCACTCGAAGGTCTGGCTCATCGACTACGTGCCCGGTCAGGGCGGTCTGGCCTACGTCGGCGCCGCCAATGCGACCCAGCGCAGCCATCTCTCCGACAACGAGGCCGGTATCCTGACCAACGATCCGGCGTTCGCCCGGGACGTCTACGAGCGCCTGTTCGTGCCCGACCTCACAGTGGCGTCGCGGCGCGAGAGCGGCGAGGCGTTCCGGGTGATTCGCGCCTCGAACGCGGTCGTCGCCGGCAGCCGCTGGCTGCGTCGGCTGCTGGTGGAACTGCTGTGGATGATCTGATCCGGCGTCTGACGGGCCTCACCACCGTGGTGGGGGCGGCGATCGCGCTCGTGGGGGCGTGCGCGCCATACGCGTCAGCGCAAACGCCTGCGGAGCAGCCGGCGCCCGCCTGGACGGGTGTCACGCTGCTCCACGACAACGACGGCCTGCCGAACGCCGGCAACACCTTTCGCGACGACAACTACTCGGCCGGAATCGGCATCCGTCTCGAGGGCGGCCTCGTCCGCACCGCGCGCCTCGACCGGCCCCTCGCCGCCCTCGACCGCCTGTCCGGCGCGTCCCGCCTGCGCGCGCGCGGTGGGCGTCAGGCGTTCGCCGTGCAGCTCGTCGGTGCGGCCTACACGCCCGACGATCTGCGGTCGACCTCGCCAGTGCGTGACGACCGGCCGTTCGCCTCGCTGGCGGGCGTCGCGGTGCGGCACCTGTCGATCGCGCAGGATGGGACGTCGACGTGGTCGACGGAGCTCACCGTTGGCGCGCTGGGGCTCGACGCGGCGCGGCAAGTGCAGACGTGGCTCCATCGCACGCGACGATGGATGACCGGCAGCACGGCCCCGCCGGATCCGAAAGGCTGGTCCAACCAGATCTCGAACGGCGGCGAGCCCACCGCCGCGTATCGCCTGATCCACGAGCGCCGGCTGGCCGGGGCGTTGTCGGGACCGCAGCGCAAGTACTGGCAGGCGACGTCGCGCATCGATGGCGCGCTGGGCTATCAGACCAACCTCGGCGCCGGGATTGGCCTGCGTGCTGGCACTTTCACGTCGGACTTCTGGGAGACGACCAGCGGACTGGCCGTCGGTCACGGGACCCCGCGCCGTGCCGGTTCGCGGTGGGAGCTGTTCGCCTTCGGCGCCGGCCGCGTGCGGGCCGTGGCCTACGACGCCGTCTTCCAGGGGCAGTTCCGGCACAGCGTGCACACGGTGCGACCACGGCGGCTGCTCGGCGAATGGGACGGCGGCATCGGCATCGGCGTGCCCGTCGGTGCGTTCAGGGTCAGCACCATCGTCGGACTCGCGCAAGGCCGCACCGCCGAATGGCGCGGTGCCAACGCGCACGCCGCCACCTGGGGCACGGTGTCGATCGCGGTCACCCGCGCGGGATGGTGATTTCTTCCGAGAAACTCCTGGCCGAGATCCCGCCGCCAGGATGTGACGGCACGCGACGCATCGTGCAGTGCCTGCGGCGAATGCCACAGCAGCCAGCGGGGCCGTGCTGGACGGCCGGCCGTCTGCCGCCGATAGCACCCACAGACTTCCCGAGAAGATGCGCCTTTCTGCGAACCGCGGGCTTCGCGTCGCACTCGTCTGTGCCCTGGCCGCCCTGGCCCTGCCAGCGCTGTCGGCCGCGCCCCGTGATCTCTCGGGCCTGATCACGGCCGCCGGCCGCCCGTTGCGCGACGCGGTCCTCTGGCTCGACGTCGACGGCGGCCTCGCGCCGGCCGCCGCGCCGGTGCGCGCGCACGCGCTGATCGATCAGCGGAACATGCAGTTCCTGCCACGCGTGCTCGCCGTGCGCGTCGGCACCGTGGTCGACATGCCGAACAGCGATCGGCTGTTCCACAACGTGTTCTCGTTCCGCGACGGCAAGGTGTTCGACCTCGGGCTGTATCCCGTGGGCAGCTCGAAGTCGGTCACGTTCGACCGCGCCGGCGTGAGCCGGTTGTTCTGCAACATCCATCCGGCGATGGCCGCCTACGTCGTCGCCGTCGACTCGCCCTTCTTCGCCGTCACCGATGCGGGCGGCCGCTTCGTGCTGCACGGCGTGCCCGACGGCTCGCATCGCTACCATCTTTGGCGCGCCGGAGCGGCGCCCGTCGATGGCACGATCGACGCCGCGGGCGGACCGATCGCGATCGCCTTGCCATGACGCGTCCGCTGCTGGCCGCCTGCGTGCTCGGCCTGACCGCGGCGTCGTCCGTCTTCGCGCAGACCGCCGGGCTCGACGTCACCCAGTCGGCCGGCGCGTCGTCGGAAGCGATCAGCGCGGCCGGCGTCCAGGCGCGCGCGCTCGCCGAGCCGGTGCACAACCTGCGCCTCGCCGTCGAGGGCGCGTGGGGCGATCGCCGCGGGCCCGCCTCGGACGTCTTCGGCACGGCGTATCCCTACGGCGGGCGGCTCGACGTCGTGGAGGCGTACGCCGAATGGGTGCGTCGGGGCACGGGGCTGCGGGCGGTGCGCGCCGGCCGCTACCGCACGCCCTTCGGCATCAGCAGCGCCAGCGACCACGCGTATCTGGGTTTCCTGCGGCCGCCGCTCATCCGCTACGGGTCATCTTCGCGCTGTCGACGGGGTATCTCGAGCACGGCGTCGACCTGCTGGCGGGCGCCGGCCCGGTCTCGATCGAAGGCAGCATCGGGCGTCCTGGCGACATCGGTGACGCGATTCGCCGGCCGGGCACCACGCGCACCGGTCGGGCCGAGGTAGCCGGCCGCGGGCTGGTGATTGGCGTCAGCGCCATCGACACCACGCCCTACCTGCCCGCGCGCTTCGCGAAGGGGCGCGCGCGTTACACCGGCGTCGACCTGCGGTGGATGCGGAATGGCGTGCAGGTGCGGGGCGAGTGGCTCGACGGTCAGCCGTTCGACGGCACCACGACCACGGGCGGCTATCTCGACGCCATCGTCCACACCCGGCGGATGAATCGCGTCACGGCGCTCGCGCGCGTCGAGACGCTCGACTACGACACGACGTCGAGGTTCGCTCTGAACACGCACCGCGTCAGTGCCGGCGCGCGCCTGCGCCTGTGGCAGCAGCTGGCCATCTCGGCCGGCCTCGCGCACCAGTTCGGGCAGCAGACGCAGCACGAGCGCACCGCCCTCGACGTGGGCATGACCTGGGCCTGGCGAACCGACCTGTGGCCACGCCGATAGCGCCGCGACCCCCGCTCGCCGGCCGGTGGATCACGCGTCTCGAAACGCGCATGGCCGTCACGCTGGGACTGCTCAGCGCGGCGGCCGTCGGCGCGGTGTTCGTGGTGACCACGGCCGTGGTCACGCGTCAGTCGCGGGAACGGGCCGGGGTCGAGATCGATGTCGCCCGGGCGGCGTTCGCGTCCACGCTGACCGCGCGCGCCTCGGCGGCGCGGGCCGCCGCCGATCTGGTCACGCAGCTGCCGGTGTTTCGCGCGCACCTCACCGACGCGCGGCTCGCCGCCGACGAAGCCACCGTCGCCGAGATGGCCGACGGCTACCGCGC
This sequence comes from Vicinamibacterales bacterium, assembly GCA_046331325.1. Classification (GTDB taxonomy): domain Bacteria; phylum Acidobacteriota; class Vicinamibacteria; order Vicinamibacterales; family UBA2999; genus CADEFD01. The sequence continues at coordinate 91,494 of JAXLRB010000004.1, forward strand.
GCAGCTCGAGGCGCAGTTCGCGATCGTGACCCGAGGTGACGCCGCGTGGACCGCGCATCCGGGCTGGACCGGCGCACCCGCCGCGGCGGCGAGTCCGCTGGGCACCGCGATCGCCAGCGCGCTGCAGGGGCGCGCCGAGACCCGTCTGGTCGACCGTGCCGGCGTGCTCTACCTGACGACCACGGTGCCGGCCCGCTTCGCCGACGAAGTGCTGGGCACGCTCACGTTCGGCTATGCGATCACCGATGCGGTCGCCGCCGAGCTCGCCCATCTGGCGCGCGCGGAGGCGCTGATCGTCGTCGGCGATCGGCTGGTCGCCTCCAGCCTCGGACACCGCGACGACGCGCCGCCGCCCGCGATTGCCTCGGCGCCGTCTGCCGCCGACGGCGTGGTGCCCGGCCTGCAGGCGATGGACGATCGTCGCTACGTCGCCGGACGCTATCCGCTGGCGCAGGCGGGCCTGGCGGGTGACGACGGCACGCTGGTGCTGCTCTCGGACTGGCAGCCCACGCAGGAATTCCTCGACGTGCTGCGCTGGCGCTTCGCGCTCACCGGCGTCGTCGTGCTGATCGTCGCGGTGGCCGCCGGCGTCCTCTTCAGCCGGCGCGTCAGCCGGCCGCTGCGCCTGGTGGCCGAGGCGGCGTCGGAGGTGGCGTCGGGCAACCTCGCGCTCAGCCTGCCAGAACAGGGTCCCGACGAGTCGGTGAGGGTGGCCCGTGCGTTCAACGACATGAACTCCAGCCTGCGGGCCGCGCAGGCGCGACTGACGCACGACGCCACGCACGACCCGCTCACCGGCCTGCCCAACCGGATCCTCTTCATGGAGCGCCTCGATCGCGCGCTGATCCGGCGTCAGCGGCATCCCGGCTACCTGTTCGCCGTGCTCTTCGTCGACCTCGATCGCTTCAAGCACGTCAACGACAGTCTGGGCCACGCCGCCGGGGACGATCTCCTCGTGCGCGTGGCGCAGCGTCTCAGCGGCGCCGTGCGTCGCGACGACATCGTGATGCGCGCGCCCGAGCCCGACGCCACCGTCGCCGACGCCAGCACCCTGGCGCGGTTCGGCGGCGACGAGTTCGTGGTGCTGCTCGACGACCTGCGCGATCCCATCGATGCGGTGCGCGTCGCCGAGCGCATCCAGCGCCTGTCGCGCCTGCCGTTCGCCATCGGCGCGCAGGACGTGTTCGCCACGCCCAGCATCGGCATCGTCGTGTCGGACGCCTCGCACACCTCGGCGCAGGCGCTCGTGCGCGACGCCGACCTGGCGATGTTCCGCGCCAAGCAGGCGGGCGGCAACGCCTACGCCCTTTCGGACGGCGAGATGCACGCCAAGGCGGTGCACCGCCTGAAGCTCGAAACCGACCTGAGGCGCGCCATCGAGCGCCACGAGTTCGTCGTGTACTACCAGCCGATCGTGACCCTGCGTGACCGCACGGTGGAAGGCTACGAAGCCCTGGTCCGCTGGCAGCATCCCGACCGCGGCCTCATCGCGCCGGGCGAGTTCCTGGCGGTGGCCGACGACGTCGGTCTCACGCCCCAGCTCGATGAACTCGTGCTGCGCGAAGCCTGCCGCCAGGGCCGCGACTGGCTCGACGCGTCGCCAGACGTCGCCCTGTCGATGAGTGTGAACCTGTCCGCCAAGGCCTTCGCACAGACGGATGTCGTGGCACTGGTCGAACAGGTGCTGGCCACCACCGGCTTCCCGGCCACGCGCCTGCGCATCGAGATCACCGAAAGCACCGCCATCGTCGACCCGGCCCGCGCCACCGCCGTGATGCGCGCCCTGCGGGCGCTGGGCGTGCGGGTGAGCATCGACGACTTCGGCACCGGCTACTGCTCGCTCAGCTACCTGCAGATGTTCCCGGTCGATGCGCTGAAGATCGATCGCTCGTTCGTCAGCGGCCTGCCCGGCACGGGCCAGCGCGAGATCGTGGAGCTGGTGGTGTCGCTGGCGCAGACGCTCGGTCTCGACGTGGTCGCCGAAGGCACCGAACGCGACGACCAGGTGGGCTTCCTGCAGCGTCTGGGCTGCCGTTACGCGCAGGGCTTCTGCTTCTCGCGTCCGCTGCCGCCCGACCGCGTCGCCCGCCCGGGAACGACGCTCGCCCTGTCAGCCGTCCGCGACTGAGGTAAGGTGTGCGCCATGCACACCCTCTCCCGTCGAGCCTTCGGCGCGCGTCTCGCGGCCGGCGCCGCCGTCGCCGTCGCGCCCCGCGTCGCGCGCGCGCAGCGGCCAGCCACGCCGCTGCCCACCGATCTCGCGTGGCTGACGCTCACAGATGCCGCCGACCTCGTGAAAGCGCGGCGGGTGTCGTCGTCAGACCTCGTCGAGGCGTGCCTGGCCCGCATCGCCACCTACAACCCGAAGCTGAACGCGTTCATCACCGTCACCGCCGAGGCCGCGCGGGCTCGCGCGAAAGCGCTCGATTCGCTGCCCGCGAACGCGCCGCGCGGCCCGCTGCACGGCGTGCCGATCGCGCTCAAGGACAACATCGACACCGCCGGCGTGCGCACCACGGCGGCCAGCGGCGTCTTCGACGATCGCGTGCCCGCGGAAGACGCCGAGGTCGTGCGACGCCTCACTGCCGCCGGTGCGGTCGTCCTGGGCAAGCTGAACCTGCACGAGTTCGCGAACGGCGGCACCAGCGCCACCAGCTACTTCGGTCCAGTGCGGAATCCATGGGCGCTGGATCGCAATCCCGGCGGGTCATCTGGCGGATCGGCGGCGGCCGTCGCCACCGGCCTGTGCTTCGCGGCGCTCGGCACCGACACCGGCGGCTCGATCCGCACGCCGTCCTCGAACTGCAGCGTGGTGGGATTGAAGCCCACCTACGGCCTCGTCTCGATCCGCGGCATCATCCCGCTGGTGGTGTCGCTCGATCACTGCGGGCCGCTCACACGCACCGTGAACGACGCCGCGCTGATGCTCTCGGCGCTGGCCGGCTACGACCGCCTCGACATCGCCTCGGTCGAGCATCCCGCCGAGAACTACGTGCAGGCGGCGCAGGCGCCCGTGAAGGGCCTGCGCGTGGGCGTGCCGCGCGTGCCGTTCTTCGATCATCTCGACGACGACGTGGCGACGGCGGTGGAAACGGCGCTGAAGGTGATCGCGTCGCTCACCGCGGGCACGCGCGAGGTGGTGCTGCCCTCCACCAACGACATCACGCTCAACGGCGAGATGTACGCGTATCACGAGGCGCTCTTCACGAAGATGGCGAGCCGCTACCAGATCCCGACGCGGCGCAACCTGCAGGGCCAGGCGAACGCCAAGGCGGCGGACTACATTCGCGGCAAGTGGGCGCTCGATCTGCTGCGCCGCACCATCGACGACAGCTTCAAGGACGTGGACGTCGTGGTGCTGCCCACGCGTCGTCACACGCCGCGTACGGTGGACGCCTCGATCCAGCGCGAGGAAACCGACGTGATGCGGAACCCCGAGCTCGAGAACACCGGCCCGTTCAACAGCTTCGGCATTCCCGCGATCTCGGTGCCGTGCGGCTTCACGTCCACGGGGATGCCCGTGGGCCTGATGATCGCCGGACCGCGTTTTGCCGAAGGTCGCGTGCTGGCGCTGGCACGGGCGTTCGAGCAGGCCACCGACTGGCACACGCGGCGGCCGCCCATCACGCCCGAGACCCCGGTGCCGCCGCTCGCGAGAACGAGCGGCTGATCGGGCTCAGGCGCGGCGTCCGAAGAAGCGGCTGGCCAGCAGTCCCAGCACGATGCCGCCGACGAGCGACAGGCCGGCGGCGATGTACAGCGACCGCGTGGCGGCGTTGAGCAGCGGGTTGTCGAGCGCGTTCCACGACACGTGGTAGCTCGCCACCAGCCACTTGCCGTCCTGCTTCACGAGCGTCGCCGTCCAGCGGTTGTTGAACTCGAAGGACGAGCCGAGCACGTTGAACTGCGCCACCGAACGGCCGAACGAGATGCCGGTGGTGCCGCCATGCAGGATGGTGAGCTCGTCGGGCTCGGGCGGCACCTTGTAGCCGCCGAACGCCTGACGGCCCATCTTCTCGAAGAAGGCACGCACGCCGGCATGGCCGCGGTTCACCTCGCCGTTCTGCCAGGTGACCACGACGTCCGGGTGCAGCAACGGCAGCACCTTCTCGATGTCCTGCCTGGTGATGGCGTCGAGCAGCGCCGCGCGCATCGCCCGCAGCTCGTTGTGCGCCGGATCCTCGGCCTGGGCGAACACGGGCGACGCGAGCGTCAATGTCAGAATGAGGGCGAACCACGCGGCCGGGGCGGACGGTCTCATTGGGTCTCCGGGATGGCGCCCGGTGGCGGGCGCGGCGTTCGAGTAGAGCATTGGCGACGGCCACCGCGCAACTGAAGCATCGCTGGAGCGTGAGTCACAACTACCTCGCCGGCATCACCGCCGGCGACTGGTGGCGGCTGCTCGCCGACAACGGCTTCGACGTCGACGCCGTGTACTGGCATCGCGCGGCCGTCATCACCGCGCTCAGCCTGGTCAACTCCGCTCACCGCTGGCGCGAGCGCCGCTTCGATGCCGCCATCGCCGCCACGCCGCTGGCGGGCCCGCCGGTGTTCGTGCTGGGGCACTGGCGCAGCGGCACGACCCACCTGCACAACCTGCTGGCGCAGGACACGACACACTTCGCCTTCGCCAACACCTACCAGGTCATCAACCCGCACACGTTCCTCACGACCGAAGCACTCAACACGCGCCTGTTCGCGGGGCTGCTGCCCGACAAGCGGCCCATGGACAACATGGCGCTGAGCTTCGACAGCCCGCAGGAAGACGAGTTCGCGCCGCTGCTGATGACCGGCCTGTCGCCGTATCTCGGCGTGAGCTTCCCGCGTCGCGACGCCGCGTATGCGCCGTATCTCTCCTTCCGCGACGCGTCCGCCGAGGACGTCGAGGCCTGGGGTCGCGCCTTCACGTGGTTCCTCAAGAAGCTCACGCTGAAGTACGGCCGGCGCCTGGTGCTGAAGTCGCCCACGCACACGGCGCGCGTGCGCCTGCTGCTGAAGCTGTTCCCCGACGCGCGCTTCGTGCACATCCACCGGCATCCGTACGAAGTGTTCCAGTCGTTCCGGCACTACTACGACACCGCGATGTGGTTCACCTACCTGCAGCGCCCGGATCTCGACGCCATCGACGACCAGATCCTGCGTCGTTACACCGCCGTGCACGACGCGCTCTTCGCGGACGTGCCGCTGATTCCGCCGGGGCAGTTCCACGAAGTGCGCTACGACGACCTCGAGCGCGATCCGATCGCCGTGCTGCGTGGCGCCTACGACGTGCTCGCGCTCGGGGACTTCAGCGCCGTCGAGCCGGTGATCCGCGCGTACCTCGCCACGCTCAGCGGCTACGAGAAGAACCGGTTCGCGCCGCTCGAGACGGCGTGGAAGGCGCGCGTCGCGCACGAGTGGCGCCGCAGCTTCGAGCGGTGGGGCTACCGTGCCTGATCGCGCGCCGAGTCCGCCCGGCGATCCCCTGCTCGGCCACCTGCGGCCGTTCCGGCTCGACGTGCTTGGCCTGCTGCAGCGGGCCGCCCGCGATCACGGCGACGTGGTGCGCTTCCGCCTCGGCCCGCTCACCGTGCACCTGGTGAACCACCCCGACCACGTGACGCGCGTGCTGCAGACGCGGGCGAAGCACTACGACAAGGCGACGCGCAGCACGGCGGCCATCGCGTCCATTGCCGGCACCAGCCTGCTGACCGCCAACGGCCAGGCCTGGGAGGCGCGTCGACGGCTGATGCAGCCGGTGTTCCATCGACAGCGCGTCGGCGAGCTGGCCGACGTGATGACGCGCGTGACCGCGCGCCGGCTCGCGGAATGGCCACCCGGAGCCACGATCGACGTCGCCTCCGAGATGATGCGCCTCGCCTTCGAGATCGCCGGCACGGCGATTCTCGGTGTCGACGTGTCGGAGGTGGCCGGCGCCCTCGAAGGCGACGTCGCCTTCCTGCTGCGTCACGTCTACACGCGCTGGGGGCGCCCGGTGCCGGTGCCGTCGTGGGTGCCGACGCGCGAGAACCGGCGCTTCGATGCCGCCCTGGCGCGTGTCGACGACGTCGTGACGGGGATCGTGCAGCGCCATCGCGCGCGGCCCGACCAGGCGCCGCCGCTGCTCGGCCTGTTGATGGAGGCGGACGACCCGGACACGGGCGCGCCCTTCACCGACGCCCGCCTGCGCGACGAGGTCATCACCATGCTGCTCGCCGGGCACGAGACCACGGCCAGCGCGCTGGCGTGGACGCTGGCCCGGCTGTCGCAGCATCCGGAGGTCGAGTCGCGCGTTCGTGCGGAAGTGGATGAGACGTTGGGTCAGCGCACGCCGACCCTCGCCGACATGCCGGCGCTGCGCTACACGACGCAGGTGCTGCAGGAGTCGTTGCGGCTGTCACCGCCGATCTGGGCGATCGAGCGGCGGGCCATCGACGCCGACACGATCGCGGGCGTCGCCATCCCGGCGGGATCGAGTGTGATCGTGAGTCCGTACGTGCTGCACCGGCATCAGGCGTTCTGGCCCGATCCGGAGCGCTTCGATCCGGATCGCTTCAGCGCGGCCGGTACGCCCGACGCGTACCTGCCGTTCGGCGCCGGGCCTCGCTACTGCATCGGCGCCGAGTTCGCGATGCTCGAGGCCCGCCTGGTGCTGGCGATGGTGCTGCAGGGCTGGCGACTCGATGCGATGCCGGGCCAGACCCTCGCGCCCGACGCCTCGCTGACGCTGCGCGTGCGCGGCGGCTGGCGGGCGGTCGTAACCCGTCGATGACGTCGGCAGCGGGTCGCGAGTCAGCCGAGCACGAGCGGCACGGTGATGAGCGACGCCAGCAGCGCCCAGCGCGCCTGACGGTCCCACTGCGGCTCGAGGTGCAGGCCCGGCGTGACGCGATCGAGACCGCGGTTGATGGCGATGCCGGCAATCGTCGCCCCGGTCAACGCGGCGGCCGAAGCGAAGGGCACGAGCGCCCACGGACGCACCAGCAGCACGACAGGCAGCATCAGCAGCGCGCAGCCGAGCACCAGGGGCAGGAACGGGCTGTCGGTGCGGCGGCGGGCGCTGGCGTCGACCACGCCGATCATCGCCATCTGCGCGACGAACGTGGCCGCGTACGGCACGAACGTGTTCACGCCATCGAAGAGCCGGCCGGCGAACAGCCACGCCAGCGCCGGCAGCATCACGCCGGCCACGGCGTGCAGGTCGTGCTCGCGCGCGCTCGACGCCCGCAGTCGAGGGAACAGCCACGTGTAGACGGCGAAGAGGGCCAGCGGCGGCAGCAGCCACCACCAGCCGGCGAGCGCCCACACGAAGTAGCCGGCCAGGGCCGCGCCGGCGAGCGCGGCGTCGCGCAACGTCGTGCGCGCGCGCGCCAGCGCCACGACAGCGAGGCAGGCCAGCGCGGCGGCGAGACGCCAAACGAGCGAGGTGCCATCGAGGTCGATCGACGTACGCAACAGCAGGAACGCGCCGATCGGCACGAACACGTTGTCGAGGCCGTGCCACGCCATCGCCTCGAGCAGCGTGACGAGCACCGCCATCGTGCCGGCGATGAGCAGTGCCGCCACCGAGGTCGTGCGCCCCGCGAGGGCGAGCGGCGGGGCCACGCTCACGAGCGTGACCAGCACCAGCGCCGCCGAGCCCTCGAACGTCTTGCCGGCACGTCGATTGTCGAAGAAGCGCCGGCCGAAGCGCCGGCCCACCAGCGCGGCGGTGGCATCGCCCAGCGTCAGCACCAGCACCGGCACGACGAACAGCAGCCGATCGCCGCCCGCGAGCAGCCACAGCAAGGCGACGCTCGTCGCGAAGTAGAGATCGCCGCGCGAATCCCGCCCCACGTCGTGCATCGCCTCGCCGAGCGCCGATTGCCGCGCGAAGAGCTTCAGCGCGACGAAGGCCAGCCCGAGGCCGCCCGCCAGGGTCAGCACCGGCCACGTGCCGTCGAAGAGCCACGGCAACGCCGTGGCGATGGCGCCCATGCCGACGTGCACGGCCTTCCGGGTGTGCTCGCCGTCGGGCCGCGCCACCGTGCGCCACCAGGCCACGCCGCCGAGGAGCAGGCCGGTAAGGGCGAGCACGATCGCCACGCCCTGCCAGATCGGCACCGTCACCGGCGCCGCCAGCCACGACACGACCACGACGCTCACGCGCGCGCCTCGACGACGAACGCGCTGTAGAAGAATGCCTTGTCGCGCACGTGCAGATCACGCGCCACCGTGTCGAGCGGCTGCAGGGTGGCGGCCATGTCGTCTGGGCGCCGACGCGGCACCAGCATGTTCCAGTAAGCGAGGCGGCCGGCAGGGGCGAGCACGCGGCAGAGTGCGTCGAGGTGTCGATGGTATTCCGGCACCGACATGTACTCGAACACGTCGCTCAGGTTGGCGCCGTGCACCGAGTCGGCGTCGAGGGTGTCGAGCACGCCCAGCACGTCGCTCTCGCGCCATGTCACGCGATCGAGTCCGTCGCGGATGGTGTCGAAATGCTCGGGCCTGAGCGCCAGCGGCAGCGCGTCGCCGTGCGTGCCCGTGAGGATCCAGTGCATGTAGGGATTCACGGCCGGGTCCAGCACCGTCATCGCGTGACGCGCCCGCGCCAGGATGCGATCGGCCACCGTGCCCTCGACGTGCGTGAAGAACACCGGATCGCGTCCGAGCCGGCCCATCACGCGTCGCGAGAAGAACACCCGGAACATCATCCGCCACGCCCACGTGTTCCACGCGCCTTCGTAGAAGCCCCGGCGCGAGGCCGCGGTGCCGCCGCCGGCCAGCAACTGCCGCACTATCTCGCGGCGATGCACGAAGGGCAGGACGCGCGTGCGGAACGTGGCGAAGTAGCGCTCGAACTTCCCGGCGCCGCCGATGCCGGCGTCGATGGCATCGCCGTGCGCGTCCCAGAACGTGCGCGTCGCCGACGCGAGTTGCGCCCGGCAGCGCGCGTACAGATCGCGCCGGCGGTTCGACGGTCGCGATCCGATGAGCTGAAGCAGCTCGGCATGCGTGAGCGCACGATACGCCGCGATGCGAAGCTCGAGGCATGCGAGCTGCGCAAGCGAGAGATCGAACGCGATGACCCGTTCCGGGCGGCCGATGAGCAGCGCCAGCGTGTTGTCGCCGGCCGAGGCGATCGACAGCAGCGTCTGACCCGGCCGCGGATCGAGTGCCTCGACCAGCACGTCGGCGTCCTCCCAGCACTGGGCGTAGCGGATCGCGGTGAAGTCGGCGGCGTGCGCCACGCGCGGACGCGACGGCGTGGTCATGCGGCGGGCGCGCTCTCGATGCGCTCGACGAGGCCGGTCGTGCCGTTCACGCGGATCCGATCGCCGTCGGCCAGCCAGGTCATGAGTCCGGGCACCGAGACCACGCTCGGTAAGGCCAGTTCGCGCGACACGATGGCCGCGTGCGACAGCACGCTGCCGCGCTCGACGACGACCGCCATGGCGGCGGGGAAGAGCAGGATCCAGCCCGGATCGGTGCGTTCGGCCACGAGGATGTCGCCTGACTGCAAGGTGGCGTGACGCGGATCGCGGATCACCCGTGCGCGGCCTTCGACGATGCCCGGGCTGCAGCCGATGCCGCGACGCGTTTCGCCGCCGGCCGGCGCGTCGGCCTTCGCCGGCGCCTGGAAGTCGTGGCCGATCCACACGGCGCCACGCGTCTCGAAACGGTCGGCCGGTGCGGGCATCGTGCGGTAGCTGTCGAACTCGCGCCGGCGTACCGCCGCCAGGCCGGCCAGCGACGCGGTGGTCACCGTGCCCTCGACCACGCCGAGGATCTCGTCGATCTGCAGGTAGAAGACATCGGCCGGCGCGTCGAGCAGGCCCTCGGCGGCGAGGCGACGGCCGGCCTCGACGACAATACGGCGCACACGGCCGAAGACACGCGTGCGCTCGAAGCGCAGGTTCTCGCGCGCCTTCACGCGGGCGCGGGCCTGGCGCAGCACGTAGCCGGCGACGAAGCGGCGTAGCGGTCGTCCACGCATGGCGCTGAAGAAGCGCGCCTCGGCCCGCGCCCGGCCCGACACGTCCACCCGCCCGCTCGCGGGCGCGGCGGCGCTCGTTCGCGCGCGCGCGGCCAGTTCGCCGATCGTACGCAGCAGCATCAGCGGATCGTCGGCGAGCGTGGGCGTTTCGAGCTTCAGCTCATCGAGGCAGCGATCCGAGAACTTCGAGAGGTAGGCATCGTACTCGCGGCGGAAGTCACCGAGGGGCGGCGCGGCCAGCGCCTGTCGGATGTCGAGAAGCGAGCCCGACCGCAGCTGCGAGACGAACACGGTGTCGACCGCCGCGAGTCGCGCGAGTTGCTGCACACGCTGCGCCGGCTCGGCGCTGACGATGCCGCCCTCGCCAGACACGAGGTCATTCTGCAGCGATCCGCCGGCGTCGCCGGCCCACTTCGCGCACAGCGTCCGCAGCACGCCGTAGAAGATCATCGCGAAGAAGTCGTTCACGAGCGGTGCGTCCCACCGGGTGAGCAGCTGCCGTTCGAGCGTGAGGTAGTGCGCGGTCAGCTCGTCGAGGCGCATCGACGCGAGATCCGCCGGCGTGCCGAGTGCGGCGTTCATCCGCACGTAGAAGCGATCGATCTGGCGCGGCAGGCGCACCAGCGCGAGCACGAGGCCCGCCATCGATCGCGCCAGCCGCAGGCCGTCACGCCAGCGATCGGCGCGCGTGGCCACGGGCTCGTCGGCGAGCACCTCGTCCGGCATGGGCTCGCGCACGCCCATCATCTGCTCCATGAAGCGGCGGTTCACGGAGTAGCCGGGCAGCATCGCCAGCACGCGATACCAGCTGATCAGGTTGTAGTACACGCGCCCGCGCACCAGGCCGAGCATGTTCTCGAAGGTGCTGCGCCGGTCGTCGACGAGCGCACGTGGCACGGCGAGCAGCACGCAGAACTGGCGATAGACCTCGGCGTAGACGGTGCGCGCGAACGAGAAGGTGAGCGGCGTGGTGATGCCGCCATAGCTCTCGGCGATGTTGCTGTTGTCGAAGATGCGGCGCGTGCCGTCGGGATCGGGCAGCGAGCCGAGCGTGGTGATCGGCCGGGATTGCAGCAGCCACAGACGATCGTGTTCGATCGCCCACTCGATGTCCTGCGGCCGGCCGAAGTGAGCGGCGGCGCGACGGGCCAGCGCCGCGATGGCTGTCACCTGCGGGTCGGTCAGCACCCGCGTAGACGCGTCGTCGGGCAGGCGGCGCACGTGCACGGTGCCGTCGCGTGCGACCTCGTAGGCGTCGCCCTCGGCCTCGCCCGACACGAGGGCCTCGCCGAGCCCGCGCACGGCGGCCACCAGCTGGAGGCCGCGGCGGCCGCTGACCGGGTCCGAGGAGAACGCCACGCCGGCGGCTTCCGGTGCGAGCATGCGCTGTACGATCGCCGCGGGTGCGGGCGCCGGGCCGTCGAGGCCGCGCTCGCGGCGATATGCCAGCACGCGGTCCGCCCGCGCGGACGCCTGCACATCGGCCACGCGTGCCGGGACGTCCGCCGCGTCCACGTTCAGATACGACACGAACTGGCCAGCGAACGAGTGCCCGGCGCCATCTTCCTCGGCGGCCGATGAGCGCACGGCGAACGCACCGCCATCAGGCGCAAGCCTGGTGAGCGCATCGTGGAGCGCGCGCGGCCCCGCGTCCATGGACGCATCAGCGGCGACGACGAAGAACGGCGGCACGTCGAAGCCGGCGCGCCCGAGGCGGGCCAGCGCGGCGGCCTTGCCGCCGATGATGTGCACCGCCGCGTCGTCCTCCGGCCAGTGGATCGCGCTCATTGGTACTGCCACCACTTGAGGACCAACGGGAGGATGCCCACCGAGAGATACATCGTCAGCGTCCACACGCCGGCGGCAATCTCGAACGCCTTGCCGCTGCCGGGGGCCAGCCGCTGCAGGAAGCGCGCGCCAAGACCGGCGGCGAGCAGCACCGCGGTCAGGCCGATCGTGGCGACGGTCGTGCCGACGGCCGCGCCCCGTGCCGCCATGGTCGCGCAGGCCGCCGCCAGGCCGAGCGCCACCAGCCACGCCGCCACGGCCGTCGGCCGTCCCCATGCCGCCGAGTAGGTCTCGACGCCGTGCTCTTCGTCCGCCGGCGCGCGCAGCTTGCGTCCCACTTCCACGACGACGCCATTGAAGAAGCTGGCGCCGAGGAACCAGCCGAGGCCCGGCGGCGGCGTGGCGCCGGCCGGTACCCAGTCGCACGCCGTGGCGTAGAGATCGATCAGCGGCACGATCAGCATGTGCGTCCACAGATACGTGAACGGACGCGCCTTGAGCCATTCGGCGACGAAGAACTCCCGCGACAAGAGCGCCATGTAGGCCCACGCCACCGCCAGCACAGGAATCAGCCGCGGATCGAGCCACCACGCGAGCGCCAGCTGTACGGCCATCGACGCGATCCCGAGGCGTGCCAGCTCCGGCAGCGTGACGAGGCCGCGCGGCACCGGCCGGTATGGGCGGAACTGCCGATCCTCGTCGGCGTCCTTGAACTCGTCCGAGACGCGCAGCTCGAAGAAGGCGAGCAGCGCGCTCGCGAAGGCCACTCCCACCGCGGGCCACGACGGCCAGCCGCCGCGCAGCAGCGCCGACAGCGCCACGGCCGAGGCGCTGAACGACAGGATCAGTGGTCCGTGTCCGGCCAGCGGGAAGCGTTCCCGCTGGTAGATCCACCAGCGGTTCGTCATCGCGCGCGTGTCGACGGCAGCGAGGCCGTGCCGCGCGCCAGCGCCTCGTGAGCCTGCGCGAAGTGGCCGGCGATGAGCGCCGCCGAGATCGAGAGCTCGCCGGCGAGCGCGGTGGCGGCCACCACCTCGGCCAGCGCGTCGGCATGCCCGTCGCCGGCGAGGCCCAGCCAGTCGAGGCCGGCGCGCTGGCTCGGCAGCGCCGTGCCGCCGCCCACCGTGCCGACGATCACGTTGGGCAGCGTGACCGACGCGTAGAGGTCCTCGCCCCGCGCCTCGAACCGCGTCGTGCCCACGGCCGATTCGGCCACGCAGGCGGCGTCCTGTCCGCAGGCGATGTAGAGCGCGGCCAGGCAGTTGGCGAAGTGGCCCTGCACGCCGATGGTGCCGCTGAGCACGCCGCCCATCGCGCCCATCCGCCAGTAGCGCTCGAAGCCCTCGGCGGTGGCGTGCAGGCGCGACGCGAGCAGCGCGGCGGGTATCACCACTTCCGCCGTCACCTTGCGGCCGCGCACGTGCAGGAACGACTGGTGGCTGGCCTTCTTGTCGCCCGACATGTTCGCTTCGAGGAACACGTAGCGCGGAGCCACCGGCGTGTGCGCGAGCACGTGGCGGCAGATGGCGTCGGTGGCGATGGTCACCATGTTCTGGCCGGCGGCATCGCCGGTCGTGAACTCGAACACCACGTACACCGAGCTGCCTTCGATCGTGCACTGCACGTCCACGAGCTTGCCGTGCACGGTGGTCGACGCGGCCACGGTCTTCAGCGTCTCGACGTGCGACATCAGCCACGCCACGAAGTGGCCGGCATCCGCCATCGACGTGAACGCGAAGCCGGGCGCGCGCGACACGCCCATGTTCAGCACCGCCGCCGCGCAGCCGCCGGCCTCGGTGATCGTGAGGGCGCCGCGGCTGTACGACGCCACCAGTGCCGCTTCGGTGGTGGCCAGCGGCACGTAGAAGTCGTCGTGCGCGTGCAGGCCGTTGACCCGCAGCGGACCGGCGATGCCCACGGGCACCTGCACGGTGCCGACGAAGTGCTCGATGTTGCGACGGAAGGTCTCGGGCGAGGCCGGCGCACCGCTCATGGCCGCGCGGGCCGTGGTGGCGTCGCCGGGAAAGAGCGCCCAGCGGGCGTCGATGGCCGCCTCGTCGAGATCACCGCGTCCGGGGACGCGTCGTACCGGTCGTGAGGTGTCGGGCGCGAGCCGCGCTTTCACGTCGTCCACACCCGCGGTCGCCTGCAGCTGCCGCAGCCAGGGCAGCACGCGTTCGAGATCGTTGGCCACGACGCGATCGTAGCAGCGCCCCCGGTGAAACCCGCGCGTTCAGCCCTGAGAAACGATGAATTCACGCGTCGGCGGCGTGCCGAGCAGCGCCGGCAGCGCGGTGTAGTCGATCTTGGCGTTGTGGCGCCGGTCCACCGGGATCGCCGGGTATTCGCGCACCGCGTGCAGGTGCGCCCAGCGCGCCGTCGCCGCGATCCCGCCGAGATCCAGCGAGGCGCCAGCAGCGGCTTCCACCAGCAACATCCGCCGGCCCGCGATGGCCGTGAAGGCCGCGCGGGCCACGCCGGGCACGTGCATGGCCGCGGTTTCGACCGAGAACGGGTAGACGACGCCGAGGGCATCGTCGACGCGGGCGCTGCAGCGGCCGAGCAGCCACAGGCGGCCGCGATCGTCGAGGTAGCCGGCGTCGCCGGTGCGATGCCACACGCGTCCGTCCACGCGGAACTTCGTCTCGTCGTCACCGCGTCCGCCGAGGTAGCCCGAGAGCACGTGCCCGCCGGTGACGACGATCTCCCCGGGCGCGCCCGCCGGGGCGCAGCGCCGATCGAACGAGGCGGCGTCGAGCGCGCCGATCGGATCCGGTCGCCACGGCTCGGCGAGGATCCGCAGCGTCACCTCGGGCACGGGCACGCCCGTCAGCAGCCCCGCACCCTCGCGCATCCGCTGCCGGTCGTCGTCGCCGATCGACGTGCGCGCGATCTCGGCGATCGGCTCGGCCTCGGTGGATCCGTACACCGACACCACCGCCGCCTCGGGCGCCATCGTTGTCAGTCGATCGAGGAACGGCGGGAACACCGGCGCGCCGCCCACGTGGATCGTGCGCAACGGCACGGTCGAGCCGGTGCGCGCGCACTCGTCGGCGAGCCGCGCCAGCAGACCGGGCGACGCCGCCGTGCGCGTCACGCCATGCGTCCGCGCCTGCGCGAGCACGGGACCGGCGTCGATGCGGCCGGGCGATCGCAGATCCGCATGCGGGATGACGCTCGTGACGCCCGACGCCAGGTTGGCCAGCACGAAGATCGGCAGCGTGCTCAGATCCACCTCGCCGGCGGTGAGGTGCAGGCTGCGCTCGAGCACGTCGTGCTGCGCCAGCAGGAAGCCGTGGGAACGCACCGCCACCTTCGGCACGCTCGTGCTGCCGCTCGTGAAGGTCACGAGCGCGGGCGTGTCGTGGCCGGCCTCGGCCAGGGCGTCGAGTGGCGCGAGTCCGTCACTCGTCTGCCAGCGCGTGGTGAAGGGCAGCCAGCCGTCGAGCGACACCGCCCATCGCGCGCGCCGGAACACCGGATGCCGCAGCCGCAGCAGATGGGCCTTGCGGCTGCCGATGAATCCCGCGATCGGCAGGGGCGCCAGCGCGGCGGCGACGTGGGCGCGACTCGCGGACGGCTCCGGCACCACGGCCACCATGCCGAGTCGGAACACCGCGATGAGCGCGACGTACAGCTCGAGCGACATCGGATGCAGCACCACCACGGCGTGGCCCTCGCGGGCGCCGAGCGAGCGGAGCAGGGCCGCGCCGCGCGCGGTGGCGCGATCGAGCACCGCGAAGGTCGTGACGCGCGGACGTCCCTGCCAGATGTCGATGATCGCCGGTCCGTCTGGCTGGCGTTCGGCCCGGGCAGCGAGGCGGGCGGCGATGTTCACGGCGTGGCGCGCGAGAAGAGCGCATAGCGACGAAACGCCGCGCCGTAGTGGCGGCTGATCTGCTGCGATCGATTCGACGCGAACATCAGCGCGTGGATCACGCGCGTGAAGCCGAGATCGGCGGCGGCGCGCTGCACGCGATCCACGAGGAGCCCGCCGAGGCCACGGCCGTTGTGCGCGGGATGCACGGCCAGCGTCTTCACGATGGCCGTGGAGACGCGTCCCGTGCGCGCCTGCTCCAGCAGATCGGGCACCACGAACACGTAGCCCACCACCACGCCGGCGTGCTCGGCGAGCAGCACCAGACGCGGGTCGATCCGCGGCAGGATCGCCGCGTATTGCGCGTGGAAGGCCGCGCGCGTGATCGGCGTGTAGAGGAAGTTCTCGGCGAACGCGGCGATCGACACGTCGTAGAGCGCGTCCAGCTCGGCCGTCGCGCGTGCCGGGTCCACGGCGCGCAGTGTGTAGCCCTGCTGGTCGAGACGCGCGGCAACCTCGCCGATCCCGGGCGGACTCGGCGGAATCGGCGAGACGAGCGCGGACGTGTACTCGGCGAGCACGGCGAAGCCCGCGACGGTGAAGTGCGCGGGCCAGTCGTCGGGCGTGTCGGGTTCGAGAAAGTACGGCGGCTCCGTGCCGCGCGCGGTCACGAGCCGGTAGGCGTGCCAGGTGCTGCCGTCGATGGGCCCGATGGCCACGGTGCAGCCGCGCGACGCCAGCGTCACCACGGCGTGGCGCAGCAGCGTCGCACCGGCGTCCGCGTCGGCCGCCGCGTAGTGGCCCACGAGCCCCACGGTCTCGCCCGGCAGCGACGGCGTGTGTCGCCACCAGAGCGACGCGTGCGCCACCACCACGCCGTCACGCGTGACCAGCCAGTGATCGTCGGGCGCGTCACGACGCCAGGCATCGTCGCGCACGGCGTGCGCGGCCAGCACCGGGTGCAGCGGCATGCCCGCGGGTGCGCCGGATGGCGCGTGAACGACGATCATCGCCAGCGATTCTCCTACGCGAGGGGCCGGGTGTCGAAGGGGGACCGCGACCGTGTGGTGTAATTGACGGCGATGCTGTCGCGCGCCCTGGCGCTGGGGCTTCTGGCCCTCGCCGTCGTTTCGTGCTCGCCGGCGCCGCCAGCCAGCGCCATCGACCGCCTGCACGAGTGCGGCATCGACGAGGGCCCGTCGGGCGCGTATTGCGGCACGTTCGCGGTGCCCGAGGATCGCGTCGCGAGAACGGGCCGCACGATCGCGCTCAAGATCGTCGTGGCGCCGGCCCTTCGCCGCGACGCCGCGCCCGATCCGCTGTTCATCCTCGAAGGCGGACCCGGCGCCGGCGCCGCGACGCTGGCCGTCGATCGCCTGCCGATGTTCCGGCGCTACCGCACCGCTCGCGATCTGGTGTTCGTGGATCAGCGCGGCACCGGCGAATCGAACCGACTCGGCTGCGACCCCACCGCCGACGAGCTCGACGAGGTGCAGTCGGACGACGACAAGTCGACGGCGCGCTTGAAGAAATGCCTTGCCGGCTACGACGCCGACCCGCGCCTCTACACCACGACGATCGCGATGGACGATCTCGACGACGTGCGCGCGTTTCTCGGTTACGAGCGCATCAATCTGTGGGGCGGGTCGTACGGCACCCGCGCGGCCCTCGTCTACCTGCGCCAGCACGAAGACCGCGTGCGCAGTGTCGTCATCGACGGCGTGGCCCCGCCCGACATGCAGCTGCCGCTGCACACCGCCCGCGACGCGCAGCGGGCGCTCGATCGCCTGTTCACCGATTGCGCCGGCGACGCCGGCTGCAAGGCCGCCTTTCCGACCCTCGCCGCCGACACCCAGGCGCTCTTCGCGCGTCTCGAACGCGAGCCGGCGAAGGTGCACGGCACGCATCCGCGCACCGGGCAGCCGCTCGACATGACGCTGACGCGTCGCGACCTGGCGCTCATCATGTTCCGCACGCTTTACGTGCCCGAGGTGGCGTCGCTGCTGCCGCGCGTCCTCACACAGGCCGCCGCCGGCGACTACCAGCCGCTGCTCGCGATCGCGTTCTCGGGCGGATCCACCGGCGACAAGCGCGACCTGGCGACGGGCATGCACCTCTCGGTGATCTGCGCCGAGGACATCCCCCGGATCACGGCGGCGGATCGAGTGGCCGCCGACGCCTCGGGCTTCCTCGGCTCTGCGATGTTCGACGCCCAGTACACGGCCTGCACCTTCTGGCCGAAGGGCGAAGTGGCGGCGTCGTACTTCGAGCCTGTCCGATCCGATCGGCCGGTGCTCATCCTGTCCGGCGCCGACGACCCGGTGACGCCGCCCACGTGGGGCGAGCACGTGAAGCCCACGCTGTCGCGTTCGCGTCACGTGGTCGTGCCGGGATCGGGCCACATCACGCTGACCCACGGCTGCGTGCCGCAGCTCGTCGGGAAGTTCCTCGACACCGCCGATCCGAACGCCCTCGACGTCACCTGCGTCGACTCGCTCGCGCGCCCGCCGTTCTTCGTCACGCCCACCGGTCCCGTCGTGCCGCCCTCGCCGGAGGCGACGCGCCGATGATCGCCATCGAGGGCCTGCAGAAGCGCTTCGGTTCGGTACAGGCCGTGCGCGACGTCCGTTTCCGCGCCGAGGATGGCACCGTCACCGGCCTGCTGGGTCCGAACGGCGCCGGCAAGACGACCACGCTGCGCATGCTGTCGGGGTTGATGCGTCCCGACGCCGGCCGCATCCAGGTCGATGCCATCGACGTGGTGGCCGATCCCATCGGCGCACAGCGCGTGATGGGCCAGCTGCCGGATTCGCGCGGCCTCTACCCGCGCATGACCGCGCGCGAGCACATCGAGTTCTTCGCCGACCTGCAGGGCCTCGATCGGGCCAGCACGAAGGCCCGCGTGGCCGCGCTCCTCACGCGCCTCGGTCTCGAGTCGATCGCCGATCGCCGTGTGGCCGGCTTCTCGCAGGGCGAGCGCACGAAGGTGGCGCTGGCGCGCGCGCTGGTGCACGCACCCAGGAACGTGATTCTCGACGAGCCCACCAACGGCCTCGACGTGATGAGCACGCGGGCGGTGCGCGAGGTGATCCGCGGACTACGTGAGCAGGGCTGCTGCGTGGTGTTTTCGAGCCACATCATGCAGGAGGTGTCGGCGCTCTGCGATCGCATCGTCGTCATCGCCGATGGCACCGTGGTGGCCGATGGCACCGCCGACGATTTGCGGGCCCGCACCGGCCGCGAGAACCTCGAAGACGCGTTCGTGTCGCTGGTCGGCCTCGAAGGAGCCCACGAATGACGGCGATCCGTCAGCTCATCGCCATCGCGCGCAAGGAACTGGTCGACGGCCTGCGCGACCGCCGTTCGCTGACCACGCTGCTCTTCTCCACCGTGCTCACGCCGGTGTTGCTCGGCGTGGTGCTCACGACCACCGCCGGCAGCCAGCGTGGCGCCGAGGATTTGATCCTGCCCGTGGTCGGCGCCGAGCACGCGCCGGCTTTCGTGACCTGGCTCGGCCAGCAGACCGGCGTGAAGGTGGTACCCGGCCCGGCCGATCCACAGCAGGCGGTGCTCGATCGCAAGGAAGACGTGGTGCTCATCATCGAGCCCGACTTCATGGATCGCATGCGGCGCGCCCAGACCGCCGAGGTGAAACTGGTCTCGGAGAGCTCGCGCGATCGCGCACGGCCGAAGGTGGCGCGCGTGCGCGCGCTGGTCGCCGCCTACGCGGGACAACTCGGCAGCCTGCGGCTCATCGCCCGCGGGGTCGCCCCCGGCGTCGCCTCGCCCATCCGGCTCGAGGACGTCGAGGTGTCGAGCAGCCAGGCGCGGCTGGCGGCGCTGCTCTCGTTCCTGCCGTTGCTGCTCGTCATCGCCGGCCTGGTGGGCGGCATGCAGATCGCGATCGACTCCACGGCCGGCGAACGCGAGCGCGGGTCGCTCGAGCCCCTGCTGCTGAATCCGGTGCCGCGCTGGGTGATCGCCGGCGGGAAGTGGCTGGCGGCGTCGGCGCTGGCCTGCGCGTCGGTCGTCGGATCGATGGTGATCACGGTGAACGTGCTCCGGCGCATCCCGTGGCACGACCTCGGCATCCGCTTCCGCGTGACCGACGGCGAGCTGTTCAGCCTGTTGCTGCTGTTGCTGCCGCTGGCGCTGCTGCTTTCGGCCGTGGTGCTCTACGCGTCGACCTTCGCGCGCAGCTTCAAGGAAGCGCAGGGCTACATGGGCATGCTGATGCTGCTGCCGATGCTGCCGGGCATGCTCGCCACCGTCTACCCGCTGTCGCGTCGCCCGTGGCTGGCGCCGGTGCCGGTGCTGGGACAGTACGCCCTGGCGTCGGATGCACTGGCCGGCCAGCCGCCGTCGATGGGCGGGTATCTCATCGCCGGCGCCGTCACGCTCGCGTGCGCGCTCGGTCTCGTCTGGCTCACCGCCCGCGCGCTGACGCGCGAGCGCATCGTGTTCGGTCGCTGATCCATGTCCGTCGACGTCTCGTCCGCGCCCACGTCCCCTGGCGACGCTCCGCGTCGCGATCCGCTCCGTCGCTGGCTCACGCTGGTCGTGCTGGTCGGCTTCAGCGCCGCCATGGTCTACGGCACGTGGCTGGCCGCGGACGACATGGGCGCGAAGCCCATGGCCGGCACGGTGACGCTCGAAGGCGATGCCCTCCGCGTCGTGAACACGAGCGACTACGCGTGGACCGACGCGCGCCTCGTCATCGACGGCGCGTTCACCGCGCCGGTCGTGCCCGGCCCGGTGGCGGCCGGCGCCGAGTTCCGCGTGCCAGTGGCCGCCTTCGCCGATGCCGGCGGCCGCGCGCCGTCGTCGCCGAAGGAGGTGGCGATCGCGGTGACCCGCGTGCCGCGCTTCCCGAAGGTGAACCGCGCCCGAACGGCCAGCGGCACCTGGACCCTGCGCTAGACCGGCCGGCGCCGCGGCCCTCCGTTCCGGCCTGACCCATCTCCCGCCGTTTCGTCGCTTGCGGGGCGTCCGTTCTTCTCCGGAGGCCTTCGCATGACCGTTCGCGTGTCGTCGTCCATTCCCACTCCTGTCCTGTCACGCTCCCGGCGCCTCGCCGGCCGGCTGTCGCTGGCGGCCGTGTGCGCGGTCGGGGCCGCGGCGTTCCAGCCGGTGCTGGCTCAGACCGCCGCCGCGATCCAGACCACCGTGCCCGGCGTCATCCGCTTCGACGGCATGCTGCCGGCCGGCAGCGGCGGCGCGGCCGGGTCGGTCCTCGTCAGGGCCGCCCTGTACGACGCCGAGACGGGCGGGACCCTCCTGTGGGATGAGACCCAGTCGGTGGTGGTCGACGCCCTCGGGCGCTACACCCTCTACCTGGGCGCGACGCGCGCCGATGGGTTGCCGGCGGCCGTGCTCACCGGCGAGACGTCGCGCTGGCTCGGCGTGAGCCTGGCCGGATCACCCGAGACGGCGCGCGTGCTGCTGACGAGCGTGCCCTACGCGCTTCGAGCGTCGAACGCCGACACGCTCGGCGGTCTGCCGGCCTCGGCGTTCCTCCGGGCCGCCGGACCTGACGGCACGGCCACGTCGACCGACGAGGCCGCGGGCCGCCCGTCCGCGCGTGGCGCCGCACCGCTCGTCAACAGCGGCACCGCCGGCTATCTCGGCAAGTTCACCACCACCGTCGATCTCGGCAACTCCGCGCTCTTCGAGAGCACGGGCCGCATCGGCCTCGGCACGACGACGCCGCTCGACTACCTGCACTCGCGCTTCACCGACACCTCGGGCAGCCTCACCGGTCTGGCCGTACAGAACCTGGGCAACAGCGCCACCTCGTACTCGGGGATGCTGTTCTACGACCAGAACGGCGCGCTCGGCCAGTTCCAGGGCTTCAACAACGCCACGCACGAGTACCGCATCAACAACATCGCCAGCGGCGGCTCGATCAACTTCATGCTGGGCAGCCAGTCGAAGTTCCTGGTGCGATCCGACGGCGACGTGAACATCCCCGGCAATCTCTACAAGGGGCAATTCACGTTCCTCAAGGCGGCCGGCAGCGGCAGCGTGCACAGCATCGGCCTCGGCGAGCAGGCGCTGGGCAACGCCGTCGGCATCGGGAACATCGCCATCGGCGGCATCGCCCTCGGCGGCCCCGCCGCCGGCGGCGCGCGCAACCTCGCGGTCGGCTACTCGACCCTCTACGCCAACGCGGGCACCGGCAACGTGGCGCTCGGCTATGGAGCGCTCGACGCCTCGACGGGCAATTTCACGATCGCCATCGGCGACCAGGCCGGCAACGCGAAATTCGGCGGCAACACCTACGACATCTACATCGGCGCCAGCGTGGGGGCGAGCGGCGCCACCGAGAGCAACACGATCCGCATCGGCGACACCGCCAACTACACGCGCTTTTTCGCCGGCGGCATTCGCGGTGTCACGACCGGATCCGCGAACGCCGTGGCCGTGGTGATCGACAGCAGCGGGCAGCTAGGCACGGTGAACTCGTCGCGGCGGTTCAAGGAGGACATCCGCGACATGGGCGACGCCAGCAGCGGCCTGATGAAGCTGCGGCCGGTGACCTACCGCTACACGCAGGCCTACGCCGATGGCAGCAAGCCGATCGACTACGGCCTGATCGCCGAAGAAGTGGCGGAGGTGTATCCGGATCTCGTGGTGACGTCCGCGGACGGCCAGATCGAGACCGTGCAGTACCAGAAGGTGAACGCGATGCTGCTGAACGAAGTGCAGAAGCAGCAGCGGGCCCTCGACGCGCAGCGCCGCGAGATCGACGCCCTGGTGGCACGGCTGGCCGTGCTCGAACGCGCGCTGGCCAGCGAGAAGCGCTAGCGCGCCACGCGAGCCGCGCCCGCTGACGCGGCGTACAAGCAAAAGGGCCGGCGGATGTCCGCCGGCCCTTTGCCGTATCGCTGTGCGGAGCGCTTAGCGCTGGCCGCCCGCCGCGGTCGAGGTGACCGGGGCGCGCTTCGGGAAGATCTCCTTGAACGCCACGAGGAACTTCTGCATGTCCTCGTCGCGGCCGATCGAGACGCGCAGGTGGTTCAGCATCGGCGGGAACGGACGGCCCACCAGGATGCCCTTCTCGCGGAAGGCCTGGATGGTGGGCTGCACGGTCTTGTCGTGCAGGCTCACCATGAAGAAGTTCGTCTGCGACGGGATCACCGGGTAACCCCACGCCTCGAGTTCCTTCGAGGTGCTGTTGCGCAGCGCGATGACCTTCTTCCGGATCTCGGCCTGGCCGGCCGTGTCCTTCAGCGAGGCGGCGGCGCCGTACTTGGCGGCCACGTTCACGCTGTTCATCGAGTAGGCGCGCAGGCGGGTGATGATGTCGGCCGGGGCGATGGCGTAGCCGATGCGCATCGCGGCCAGCGCGGCGATCTTCGAGAACGTGCGCGCCACGATGACGGGACGGCCCTCGAGCACGTAGGGCACCGCGGTGCCGTAGGCCGGGTCATCCACGAAGTGGTGGTACGCCTCGTCGATCAGGATCGGCATGTCCTTCGGCAGACCCTCGACGACCTGACGCACTTCCTTGGCCGAGACGACCACGCCCGTCGGGTTGTTGGGGTTGCAGAGGTAGAAGAAGCCGATGTCGCGCGCGTTGCGGTTGGCGGCGGCGATCATGCCCGGGATGTCCTGACGGAAGTCCTTCAGGAGGGGCAGCTTGATGGCGTCGGACTTGATCGTGGTGGCGTGCTGGTAGACCGAGCCGTAGGACGGGTCGGCGCCGAGCACCACCTTGCCGTTCTGCAGGTAGGTCGTGCCGACGACGTCGAGCACTTCACCCGAGCCGGCGGTGATGAGCACGTTCTCGCGCTTCACGCCGTGGTGATCGGCGATCGCCTGCAGGATGTTGCCATCCGGGTTGCCGTAGCGGTTGGCGTACTTGAAGCCGTGCTGCATGGCTTCCATGACGGCCGGGGGCGGGCCCCAGTTGTTTTCGTTGCTGGCCAGCTTCACGAAGGCGTCGTACTGCTCTTCACCGCCCGTGAACTGCTCCGTGCGCACCTGGCCGAACGAGAACTTGGGGTCGATGCCAAGGGCGCCGACGGCTGCCGCCACTCCACCGAAGAACCGACGACGAGAAAACGGATGCCTGACGTCCATGAAACAACCCTCCCGCAGAAAGTCGCGAACCACAGAAAGGTAACCGATCTCAGGGCCAGACGGTATGGATTTCTGGCAGCCGATGCACGGGACGTATGGAGCTGGACCTTGCCCCGGATGCGAGCGGTCGCTCCGTGCGGCCGCCTGCCCGGAACTGCACGGCGGCGGGCGGGTTCTGGCCCCGACGCGGGGTAGAATCCGCCCGCCGGAGCCGGCGGCGCCCCTCGACGGGCCGCGGCGGCCGGCGGGAGGCGGACATGAAGCGTCGCGAGTTCATCACCTCGTCGGTGGCCGGCACGGTGGGGGCGGGTCTGGCCGGAGCGGCCGCTTCGGAGGCGTCGGGCACGGGCGAGGCCCTGCAGGCGGCCCCGGGGCGCAAGATCCTCATCGCCGGCGGCGGCTTCAACACGCCCTTCATCCGCTACATGGCCCAGCTTACCGGCAAGCCGCGGCCGAAGCTGCTCTTCCTGCCCACCGCCTCCGCCGATTCGCCGCAGGGCATCATCGCCTGGTATCGCAGCTGCGCCCCGCTCAACGTCGAGGCGTCGCACCAGATCAGCTTCATCGCCAGCACGCAGCAGCCGAAGGGCTGGGACGAGGTGCTGCTGTCGGTGGACGGCATCGTCTGTTCGGGCGGCAACACGCTGAACCAGCAGGTGATCTGGAAGGCGCACGGCATCGACGCCCTCCTGCGCCAGGCGTGGGATCGCGGCATCGTGCTCGGCGGCGCGTCGGCGGGCTCGCTGTGCTGGTTCGAGGAGGGCACCACCGACTCGCGGCCGAAGGAGCTGTCGACGGTGCAGTGCCTCGGCTTCCTGAAGGGCAGTCACTGCCCGCACTACGACGCCGAGCCGGGACGCCGTCCGCTGTACCACAAGCTGATTGGCTCCGGGCAGATGAAGCCGGGCTACGCGTGCGACAACGACGCCGGCATCTACTTCGAGGACAACACCGTGAAGCGCGTGGTCGCCACGCGCGCCGACGCCGACGTGTTCCACGTGAGCCTCGTCGACGGCAAGGTGGTGGAGAAGAAGCTGCCGGCCGAGCGCATCGACTGACGCGGCGTCAGAGCGCGGTGTCGCGCGTCTCGCGGATCGCCACGAGGCCGGCCAGCGACACCAGCGCCGCGGCGCTGAGATACGCGCCGACCGCCCACAGACCGTAGCGGCCCGCCAGCCACTGCGCCACGTACGGCGCCAGCGACGCGCCGAAGATGCCGGCGAGGTTGTAGGCGAGCGAGCTGCCCGTATACCGCACCGACGCCGGAAAGAGCTCGGCCAGCACGGTGCCGATCGGGCCGTAGGCGAGGCCCATGCACAGGAACCCCAGTGCCACCGCGGCGATCGTGCCGCCCGTGCCCGCGGCGAAGAGCGGCGCCATCGCCAGGCCGTAGAGCGCCATGCCGCCGTTGACGGCGATCAGCAGACGTCGGCGGCCGCGTTCCGCGAGATGCGCCGAGAGCGGCACGCCGGCCGCGAAGAACAGCGTGCCGAAGAGCTGAATCAGCAGGAAGCTCTCGCGCGCGTAGCCGAGCGCCGACATCCCCCACGACAGCATGAACACCGTGGTGAGGTAGAAGTCCACGTAGATCGACAGCCCGACGATCGTGCCGAGCACGAGCGCGCGCGGATGCCGCGTGATCACCTCGGTCATCGGCACGCGCACGCGGGTCTCGCGATCGAGCACGCGCTGGAACACCGGCGTCTCGGTGATGGCGAGGCGCACGTAGAGGCCGATGCCGACGAGCACCGCGCTGGCGAGGAACGGCAATCGCCACGCCCACGCCAGGAACTGCGCCTCGGTGGTGAACCGCGAGATCAGCAGGAACGCCACGCCGGAGCAGAAGAACCCGATTGGCGCGCCGAGCTGCGGGAACATGCCGTACCAGGCGCGGCGTTCCGGTGGCGCGTGCTCGGTGGCGAGCAGGATCGCGCCGCCCCACTCGCCGCCCAGGCCGAGACCCTGACCGAAGCGGCAAAGCGCCAGCAGCGCCGGCGCCGCCAGGCCGATGCTGTCGTAGCCGGGCACGAGGCCGATCGCCACCGTGGAGACACCCATCGTGACCAGCGCCGCGACGAGCGTGGCCTTGCGGCCCACGCGATCGCCGAAGTGGCCGAAGATCGCCGACCCGATCGGCCGCGCCAGAAAGGCCACCGCGAACGTGGCCAGCGAGGCCAGCGTGGCGGTGGCCGGATCCGCGGCCGGGAAGAAGAGGCGCGGGAACACCAGCACCGAGGCCGTGGCGTAGATGTAGAAGTCGAAGAACTCGATGGCCGTGCCCATCAGGCTCGCCACGAGGATCCGGCGCGGGGAGTTCGCGGGAATGGCGGACGCCTCGGCCATCGACGCGCCACTATAATCGGGACGAGTCGATGTCGCACGAATCGTCCGCCACCGCATCGGGTCCCGCCGCGGAGGCGTGGAACCTGGTGCGCGCGCTGGCGGCGCGCGCGGTCGAGATGGACGCGGGTGGCGTCGCCCGGGCGTTCGTGGCCGCGGCCGACGGCACACTCACCGACGTCGCGCCCGGCGACCCCCACGCCGCCGTCACCTGGGAACCCGGACGCGGCTGGAGTCTGGCGCCGCAGGCTGCCGCGGCCATGCCGCTCGCCGATCTCTACCTGCCGATCTGCAGCGCTACACCGCGGGCGCCGATCACGCTCGGCCACATGGGGCAGAGCCTCGACGGCTTCATCGCCACGCATTCCGGCGACTCGCAGTTCGTCACCGGCGAGGAGAACCTGCGCCACATGCACCGCCTGCGCGCCATCTGCGACGCCGTCATCGTCGGCGCCGGCACGGTGGCCGCCGACGATCCGCGTCTCACCACGCGGCACGTCGCGGGGCCGAATCCGCTGCGCGTGGTGATCGATCCGATGGCGCGGCTGGTGGCCAGCTACAAGGTGTTCCAGGACGCCGAGGCGCCGACGCTCTACGTCTACGTGCGGCGCTACGTGAGCGGCGTGCCGCCGGTGCCAGGGCACGTCGAGACGCTGGCGGTGGGTGACGGCCCGAACGGCCCCGACCTCACCGAGCTCATCGCCATGCTGCACGCGCGCGGCTGCGCGCGGCTCTTCGTGGAAGGCGGCGGCGTCACCGTCTCGGCGTTCCTCGCGGCCGGCCTGCTCGACCGCGTGCAGGTGGCGGTGGCGCCGATGTTCATCGGCGGCGGCCGGCCGGCGTTCCGGCTGCCGGCGGCCAACCTGCTGCGCGAATGCGCGCGTCCCGCCTACCGCGTGTTCCGCATGGGCGGCGACATGCTGTTCGACTGCGACCTGCGCGGCTCGGCCGCCGACACGCACACGAGCGACACGATCACTCGCGTGATCTGATCGCCGCGCGTCAGCGCGTCGGCAACAAGGCCAGCAGGTCGCCGTGGCCGACGCGGACGCGCGAGGCGCCGCTCACGACCGCGGCCAGTCGCCGGTCGCGCCAGACGTCGATCGCGGCGGCGTCATCGGGGGCCATGTCGCGCGCGGCGCCGGCCCAACCCTCGATCAGCTGTCGTTGCAGCTCGGCCTGCGCCGCGTCGAGCACCCAGTCGCTCGTCGCCACCGTCACGTCGAAGCCTTCGGCGCGAAACGCCGCGGCCGCCGCGTCGGTGGCGTCGGGGCCGAGCGCGCGTCCGAAGCCCTTGTCGGTGCGCTGATGCGCGTTCACGAGTGCCCGCACGCGCGCGTCGAACGCGTCGGGCGGATCGCACTCGAGGCGGCCGTCGTAGGTGAGCGTGCACAGCACGGCCACGCCGGCCTCGCGGCAGCGGCGCGCGAAGGCCCACACCCAGTCGGCGGCGACGAGATCGAGCAGGGCCGACGCCGTCACCAGTGCCGCGCTGTCGATGGGCAGGGCGGCGACATCGTTCAGGTCGGCCTGCCGGACGGCGAACCGACGCCCGTGCGCATCGGCCCGCGCCGCCAGGCGACGCGTGGCCTCGGCGAGCAGCGCCGGATCGTGATCCACGAGCGTCCACTCGGTGATCGTCGTGAGCCGCGGCAGCAGGTAGCGGACGTTGGATCCGGTGCCGGCGGCGAGATCGACGCCACGCGTGGACGCGCCGGGCGCGGCGAGACGGGCGGCCAGCGCCGCCACGAGCGCCTCGACCCGCGCCACGTGATCCGCGGGCTCGCGCAGAGTGAGCCAGTCAGCGCTGAACGATTCCATTCGCCGCGAATCTCCTGAGGGCGTCGTCCATCGCGATCGCCGAATCGGCCCAGCGGGGCAGGGTGTCGCGCCGCCGCACCGCGCCGGCCGCGAGCGCCGTGCGTGCGTCGTCGTCGCCAATCACGCGGGAGAGCGCGGTCGTCAAGGCGTCGACGTCGTCGATCGGCACGAGGACGCCGGACGCGTCGTCGACCAGGGCCGGAATCGCGCCGGTGGGCGTGGCCACCACGGGCAGGCCGGCGGCGACCGCTTCGGCGATCGCCATGCCGTAGCCCTCGTGACGCGTCGGCAGCACGAACACGTCGGCGGCGTCGTAGGCGGCGCGCAGGGCGTCTTCGTCGAGATCACCGGCGAAGGTCACCCGATCGGCGAGCCCGTGCACGTCGATCGCTTCCCGCAGCGCCGTCGTGGTTGGCGGATGCATCGTGACGCTGCCCGCCAGCGTGAGCTGCCACGGCAGATGCGCCAGTCGCGCCAGCGCCGCGATCAACACGTCGTGGCCCTTGCGCGGCGTGAGCGTGGCCACCGAGAGCAGCGCCACCGGCGCGTCGGTGCGCGCGGCATCGCGTCCACGCGAGCCACGCGCGATCGGCAGTTCCGGCGTGCCTGGCAGCACCACCGCGACGCGATCCGCGGGCACCGCGTACGGCGCCAGCGACGTCACGGTGGCGTGACTCGTCACCACGACGCCGCGCGTGCAGGCCAGCGCGCGACGTTCGCTCGCAACGAGGGCCGGCACGCGGTCTGCCGGCACGCCGTTCTCGAGCGCCAGCGGATGGTGCACGAGCCCCACGAAGCGCAGGCGCGCGGCCTCGGACGCGGCTTCCCGATCCAGCACGCCGAACGCCAGCCCGTCGGCGAGCACGAGCGCGTCGTCGGGCAGGGCCGCGAGCGCCCGGGCCGCCTGTGCGCGGGCGTCGGCGGTGGGTGCGGGGAAGCTGGCGTCGAGCGCGCAGATCGACGTGGTCCAGCCGAGGCGGGCGAGTCCCGCGAGAATCTCGCGGTCGTAGCCGTAGCCGCCGGTGCGCGTGCCGAGGTCGCCCGACACCAGCAGTGTCACCGCTGGCACTGGATCAGAGACGCCCTTCGTAGGCGCCCCACGCGACGTGCGATTCGCCCAGGGTCACCTTCACCGTCTCGATGCCGTGCGCGTTCGGTCCGAGGCCCCCGGTCTTCGCCGCGTCGGCGATGCGGTCGAAGATGTGCTTCGCCAGGAACTCGGTGGTGGTGTTCTGCCCGGCGAACTCGGGCACCGCGTCGAGGTTCTTGAAGTTCAGCGCTGCCAGCGTCGCCTTCAGCACGTCGATGGCGCGGCCGATGTCGACCACGATGCCGTCGGGATCCAGGTCCGGGCGGCGGAACTCGACGTCCACCACGTAGGTGGCGCCGTGCAGCTGCTGCGCCGGGCCGAACACGGCGCCGCGGAAGCTGTGGGCAATCATGAAGTGGTCGCGGACGGAGACGCTGTACATCGGGGTTCTCGGGATCGACGCGCGACCGGCGTCAGGCCGGCGTGGCGTCCGCCGCAGGATATCGCACGCGGTGCGTCAGGGTGCCGCCGGCATCGCCGGCCACCATCGGCATCACCCGCGGCAGATCGTCGAAGGCCGACTCGCCGGTGATCATCGCGTCGAGGGCCGGATCGGCCAGCAGCTCGAGCGCCTTGGCGAGGCGACGGGAATGGGTCCAGCGGGCGCGCTTGTGCGCCGGCAGGTGGCCCACCTGCGACGACACCAGCGTGAGGCGCTGCGCGTGGAACGCCTTGCCGAGCGGCGCGTGCACCGAGCGATCGCCATACCAGCTCAGCTCGACCACGCGCGCCTCGAAGCCGGCGAGGCCGAGCGCGGCGTCGAGGCCTTCCGAGGTGCCGCTCGCGTGCAGCACGATGTCGCGATCGCGCGAGGCCTCATCGATGCGGCGGAACGGCACGCCGAGGGCGGCGGCCGTGGCGGCGCGCGCACTGGCCACGTCCACGAGCTCCACGTCGCAGCCGGGCACCCGGCTGCAGAGCCACGCCACGAGACACCCGATCGTGCCGGCGCCGATGACGGTCACGCGATCGCCGGCGGCCACGCCGGCGTCCCACGTGCCGTTCAGCGCGGTTTCCATGTTCGCGGCCAGCACCGCGCGCGCCGCCGGCACCGTCGCCGGCACCACGTGTGCCATCGAGGCCGGCACGACGTAGCGGGTCTGATGCGGAAACAGCGTGAACACCGTCTGCCCCAGCAGCGCCGGCGATCCGGCGACCACGCGACCGACGCTCGAGTAGCCGTATTTCAGCGGCCCCGGGAAGTCGCCCGCCTGGAACGGCGCGCGCATCCGCTGGTATTCTTCGGGCGGAACGCGCCCATGGAACACGGTGGATTCGGTGCCGCGGCTGATGCCGCTGAAGAGCGCCTCGACGACCACGTCGTCGGGGCCCGGCGCGGCCAGCGTTTCCTCGCGCAGTTCGCCCCGGCCGGGGGCCACCGTCCAGAAGGCGCGGGCGCGGTCGCTCATCCCGACCAGCATAGCGCCCGGCGGCGATGAGCGCACCACGTTCGGGCGGCGTCGGCCTGGCCAATCTCATCACCGCGTTCCGGCTGGTGCTGGCGCTCGCGCTCTGGGGGCTGTGGACGCGCGCGCCGTGGACGAGCGTCGGCGTGGCCACGGTGGGCGCCCTGCTCGACGCCATCGACGGGCCGCTGGCGCGTCGGCGCGGCGAGGTGAGCCGCTTCGGCGCCCGCTTCGACATGGAAGTCGACGCGTTCCTGATCGTCACGCTGTCCGTGCTGGGCTGGCAGCTGGGCAAGGCCGGCCCCTGGGTGCTGCTGTCCGGCGCGATGCGGTACGTGTTCGTGGGCGCGTCGTGGATCTGGCCGTGGCTGGCCGCCGATCTGCCCGAGAGCTACCGCAGGAAGACGGTGTGCGTGGTGCAGATCGTCACGCTGATCGTGAGCCTGGCGCCGGTGGTGACGCCGCCCCTGAGCGATGCGGTGGCCAGCGCGGGATTGCTGCTGCTCATGTGGTCGTTCGCCGTCGACGTCGCCTGGCTGGGGCGGCGGCGATAAGCCGGAGGCTACACCTTCGAGAGCTTGTGTCCGAGCTTCTGCTTCTTGGTCTGCAGGTAGCGGCGGTTGTTCTCGGACGGCTTCACTTCGAGCGGCACGCGTTCCACGATCGCCAGCTCGCCGCCGGTGACGCCCTCGAGCTTGCGCGGGTTGTTGCTCATGAGGCGCAGCGACTTCACGCCCAGCAGCCGGAAGATCTCGACCGCCGACGCGTAGTCGCGCATGTCGGCATCGAAGCCGAGCTGCTCGTTGGCCTCGACGGTGTCGCGGCCCTGTTCCTGCAGCGCATAAGCGCGAATCTTGTTGGCCAGGCCGATGCCGCGGCCTTCCTGGAAGAGATACAGCACGACGCCGCGCCCTTCCTGAGCCACCCGCTGCATGGCCATGTCGAGCTGCTCGCCGCAGTCGCAGCGTGACGAGTGGAAGATGTCGCCGGTGACGCAGGACGAGTGCACGCGGGCCAGTACCCGTTCGCCGTCGCCGAGGTCGCCGCACACCAGGGCCACGTGGGTGGCGTCGTCGATCCGGCTCTCGAACACGTGGATCTGGAACCGGCCGTGGTCGGTCGGCAGCGAGGCGCTCGCTACTTCCTTCACCGGCGGCTCGCCAGCGGCTGCGGTGTCGGGTTCTCGGTCGTGGGTCACTCGTGTCCTGGGGCGCGTGGCCATCGTGGCCTCGCCGTGCGGGGGCAACTCTGCGATTGTACTGCCCCCACCGAACCGATTCATGCTTTTTGGACGTCCGCCGGCCCTTCGGGGATTCGGTGCGGCGACTCGACCACGCCGCGGCGGGCTGGAACCGGCCGGCCGGCCCATGCGGCGGGTGGATTCGCGCCCGGCCCGAGGCAGGGAGGGCTGCACTACACTAGGCGCATGTTCCGACCCTTCGCCCTCGCGGCGGCGCTCGCGGCCGCGACGCTCGCGGCGGCGTGTTCACAGCCCCTCACGGTCGACACCATCCAGCTGGGTCGCAGCCTGAACGCCGACCAGAGCGTCGCCAGCCAGACCACCACGTTCAAGCCCGGCGAGACGATCTACGTCTCGGCGCTCAACAACGCCCGCGGCGAGGGCAAGATCGCCGTGCGGTGGTACATGGGCAGCCAGCTGCTCAGCGAGCGCGACAAGACGGTGAAGTTCCCCGGCGCCGGCGCCACCGAGTTCCACATGCAGAGCGCCGCCGGCTTTCCGGTGGGCGACTACAGCGTGGAAGTGCTGCTCGACGGCAAGTCGATCGGCACCCGCAAGTTCAACGTCGTGAAGTAGTCCGCGCGCCCACCCCCGCCGTGGCCCAGTTCATCGACACGCTCACCACCTGGCTGTTCCAGTACGTCGTCGTCTGGATGCTGCTCGGCGCCGGCGTGTTCTTCACGCTGCGGCTGAACTTCATCCAGTTCCGGCGGCTGCCCGAGGCCTTCCGCGCCATGATGGCGCAGCAGTCCACCGCGGCCGGCGGCGTGCTCACGCCGTTCCAGTCGTTCATGACCGCGCTCGGCGCCACCATCGGCACGGGCAACATCGCCGGCGTGGCCTCGGCGATCATCTCGGGCGGCCCCGGCGCGCTCTTCTGGATTTGGGTGTACGGCCTGGTCGCCACCGCGATCAAGTTCACCGAAGCCACGCTCGGTGTGAAGTACCGCAAGACCGAGGGCGACACGGTGCAGGCCGGGCCGATGCACTACCTCCGCGACGGCTTCAAGTCGCCGGGGCTCGCCAAGGCGTTCGCGCTCATCGCCGGCATCGGCGCGCTCACCACCACGCCCTTCACGCAGCCGAACTCGATCGCGGTCGTCTTCGAGAGCGTGTTCGGCGTGCCGACGATCGCGGCCGGGCTCGTGGTGGCGGTGCTCGTGTGGGCGGTGATCATCCGCGGCATCAAGTCGATCGGCAAGGCGGCCGAGAAGCTGTCGCCGCTGAAGGTGGGCCTGTACCTCGTCGGCGGTCTCACCGTGATCCTGTTCCACGCCGATCGCCTGCCGTACGTGTTCTCGATGGTGGTGCACGAAGCGCTCACCACGAAGTCGGCGATGGGCTTCGGCTGGTTCCTCGCCATGCGCTACGGCATCGCCCGCGGCGTCTACGCGAACGAAGCCGGCTACGGCACGGCGGCGCTGGCCTACGGCACCGCCAAGTCGGATCGCCCGTCGCAGCAGGGCCTGCAGGCGGTGATGGAAGTGTTCATCGTGTCGTTCGTCACCGGCACGATCAGCGCCCTGACGATCCTCGTGAGCGGCGTCGCCGAAGCGTCGATCGCCGCGCAGCACGCCGGTCAGCCGTACGTCACGAGCACGGCCGCCGTGGCCGCCGCGTTCAACACCGCCGTGCCCACCGTGGGCGGCTGGGTGGTGGCGTTCTGCGGCTTCCTCTTCGGATACACGACGCTCATCGGCTGGTCGTTCTACGGCGAGCAATGTCTCGAGTACATCTTCGGGCGGCGCATCACGATGCCGTATCGCTACGCCTACTGCCTGCTGATTCCGCTCGGCGCCACGATCAAACCGGAAGTGGTGTGGGCGTGGGGTGATCTGATGAACGTGCTGCAGGTGTTCCCGAACATGATCGGGCTCATCGGCCTGTCGGGTGTCGTCGTCGCCTACGCGAAGAAGGGCGCCTGAGCGTGGCGTACCGCGACGGCGCCACGATCTACAAGCTGGTGCCGCGGGCGGCGTGGCACCAGGCCGAGCTGCTCGGCCGCTTCACCGGGTCGCCGGTGGACCTCGCCGACGGCTACATCCATCTCTCGACGGCGACGCAGGTGCGCGAGACGGCGGCGAAGCACTTCGCCGGCGAAACCGACCTGCTGCTCGTGGCGGTGGCGGCCACGGACGTCGAGGCGCAGCTGCGCTGGGAGCCGTCGCGTGGCGGCGCGCTCTTCCCGCACGTCTATGGCGACCTGCCCTTGAGCGCGGTGCGTGCGGTGACGCCGCTCGCGCTCGGGACCGACGGACGCCATGTGTTTCCGGAAACGCTCGACTGACGAAGGAGCCGCGATGCGTCGACTGCTGATGGGCGTGGTGTGCGTGCTGGTGACGATGGCGGGCCCGTCGTGGGCGCAGGGCGCGGCGACGGCCGAGGCCGAGGTGCGGAAGGTCATCGCCGACTACAACGCCGCCTACGAGAAGAACGACCTCGACACCTACTTCAAGGCGTTCGCGCCGGATCTCACGCAGTGGTTCCCGTCGGGACGCGTCGACCTGCCGACCTATCGCGCCGACTGGACGAAGACGATTCAGTCGGGGGCGAAGAACGAGAAGGTCGAGGTGCGCGACCTGCGCGTGCAGGTGAGTCCGTCGGGCGATGCCGCCATCGCCACCTACCTCCTGCGCGTCACGTTCCGTTCCGCCAAGGGCGCGGTGAGCACCGAGGACAACCAGGAGACCGACGTGCTCTTCAAGCGCAACGGCGCCTGGACCATCGTGCACGTGAACTACGCGCCGGCGAAGGCCCGTTAGCCCGGCCGCGCTTGCCAAGTCCCCCCGCTCCCGTGAACAATCTGGACGTTTCAACCCCTCGACCGGAGGCCGACATGAACAGATCGGATGTCGCGACCACCCGTCGCCTGAAGACCGCCAGCATCCTTCTCGCGCTCGCGGCGAGCGCATGCGCCACGTCCAGGCCCACGGGAACGACCACCACCCCCACTCCGCCCGCCACGGCGAACGCGCCGGCGGCCGGTACGCAGAAGCCCGCGCCGCGCCCTGCGGCTGCCGCCGCGGCCCTGCCCAGGCGGGACGCCCGGCCGCTGCCGGCGCCGCGGCGCTCGCGGCCGGTGCGCCAGGCGCTGCCGCGCACCGCTCCGCCGGCGCGCAAGACGGCCACGGCGAAATCGGACGGCACCAAGCTCGCGTACGACGTCAACGGCACCGGGCCGTTCCTGATCCTGCTGCACGGCGGCGGGCAGGCCGGCCGCTCGTGGAACGATCGCGGCTACATCGACAAGCTCAAGGACTCGTTCACCGTCATCACGCCCGACGCCCGCGGCAACGGCGACAGCGGCAAGCCCACGCAGCCCGAGGCCTACGCGCTCGACGTGATGATCGACGACGTCATGACCGTGGCCGACGCCGCCGGCGCCAAGCGCTTCCTGCTGTGGGGCTTCGGCCACGGCGCCACCGTCGGCCGCTACATCGCCGCCAGGAGCGATCGCGTGATCGCGGCAGTGCTCGTCGCGAACGAGTTCGGACCGGCGCTGAGCGGCACGGTGAAGGACGCCGTCACCGGCATGCGCGCCAAGTGGCTGCCGTTCGTGCAGCAGCAGAAGGCCGGCACGCTGAAGGTCGACGCCATGACGCTCAGCGATCGCACGGCCTGGGACAACGGCATCGCCGCCTCGGCGATGGCGCTCGGCGCGATGCTCGACTACCCGCCGCTCGAGCCGGCCGAGATCAAGGCGCCCACGCTGTGGCTGATGGGGGCCGCCGACACCACGGGGATGGACAACGCCAAGGCCTTCGAAGCCAAGCTCGCCGGCAGCAAGGTGACGTTCAAGTCGATGAGCGGCGCCAGCTACACGGACAGCTTCGGCAAGAGCGAAGTGCCGCTGGCCGACGCCCTGCCGTTCCTGAAGGCGCAGGCGCCGAAGTAGCGCGCCGTCAGCGCTCGGCGGCCGGCAGCAGCAGGTCTTCGAGGAAGAAGGCGGAGAGCTCCGCGCGGTTGCGGAGCCCCGCCTTCCGATAGATCACCAGCGCCTGCTGCCGCACGGTCTGCTCCGACGTCGAGCGTAGCTCGGCCACCTCGCGGTGACTGAGTCCCTTCAGCAGCAGCAACCCCACCTCGCGCTCGGCCGGCGTCAGTTCCCAGCGGCGGAACTGCGTGTCGATGGCCTCACCAAGCCCGCGCAGGGCCTCAGCCGCGTCGGACTGGAAGCGGGCCGCTTCGGCGCGTGTCGCCGCCAGGTCGACGTCGAGACTCGCCACCCGCGCTTCGGCCGCCCGCAACGTCTGCCACAGCGCGAACGCGCCGCCGAACGCGGCCACCATCGCCAGCGCTTCGACCGCCAGATGGCCGACATCGGCGCCCTCGCCGCGGTCGCCGGCCAGGTCGAGCGCCATCAACAGGGCGATCGCGAGGAAGGCCCCGGTGGCGACCCGCACGTTTCCGGCTCTGACATCCGTCAGGTGCTCGTCTGCCAAGTGCCGACCCTCCAACGAGATACCTCGCATTCTACAAACGTCCGATGACCACGGACCGCGAGTGGCCGTATCCATCGGTGTGTGCGCCACGACGGCGCGCCGCATCGAAGGGACACGCCATGACCACACTGCCACTGCACCCCGCCATCGTCCACCTGCCGCTGGGCCTCGCCCTGCTCATGCCGCTGGCCGCCGCCGGATTCGCCTGGGCCGTCGTCACCGGGCGGGTGCGCCGTCAGGCGTGGATCACGGTGATCGCCCTGCAGGCGTTGCTCGTGGGCGCCGGTTTCGTCGCCATGAACACCGGCGGCACCGAAGAAGAGCGCGTCGAGGCCGTGGTGCCCGAGTCGGCGATCGAGGCGCACGAGGAACGCGCCGAGACGTTCATGTGGGCGGCGGGTGCCACGCTGGCGCTCACCGTGCTGGTGGCGGCGTCGCCGGTGGCGGCCGCCGTGGCGCCGCTCGCCGCCGCCTCGACCCTGGGCACGATGGCCGTCGCTGGACTGGCCCTCTGGGTAGGCCACGCCGGCGGGCAGCTGGTGTATCAGCAGGGCGCGGCGTCGGTCTACGCGCGCACGACGCCGGCGGGCGTGTCGGCACCGGCGATGCCGGGTCGATCGCGCGAGGACGGCGATCGCGACGACGACGATCGCCGCTAGATGATGGCCGGCTCGATGAGCCGCTCGGGGTTGCGCATGTCGGCCTCGAGCAGCTCGAACAACGCCTGCTGCACGGGACCCGGCCGGCCGGAACCAATCGGCCGGCCATCCCACTCGACGATCGGCGCCACCTTGATCGAGCTGCCGATGAGCAGCATCTCCTTCGCGGCGCGCGCGTCGGCCACCGGCACGTCGCACACTTCGACCGCCTTGATCAGGCCTCGGTCGACCAGCGCGGGCGCCAGCGCCAGCAGCCGCTGCGACGTGCAGCCGGCGAGGATGTGATCGAACTTCGGGTGGCGCAGCACGTTGTCGGTCGTGACGAACGCGACGTTCATGTTCGAGCTCTCGCCCACGTGACCGTTGGCGTCGATGAAGACGCCGTTGTCGACGCCCTGCTCCTTCGCCTCCATCACCATCAACACGTTCGGCATGTAGTTCGTGGTCTTGGTGATGGCGTAGAGCGACGGCTTGATCGGATAGGTCGTCGTCATCACCTTCAGGCCCTGCGTGTACCAGTGCTCGGGGTATATGAGACCGCCGAACACCATCACGAAGAAGCCGGGCGTGGCGCCCTTGGCCGGTGAGAGCTCGAGGCTGCCCGGGCCCGACGTGGCCCAGTAGCGGATGGCGCCGTCGCTGTGGCCGGCGAGCAGCGTGGTCTCGAGGATGATCTTCTTCATCTCCTGGCGCGTGAACGCCAGTGTGAGCTTCGAGCGCTTCGCCGAGGCCTCGAAGCGATCGAGGTGCGCCTCGAGGTCGTAGATCATCCCGTCGACCAGACCGGCCGTGTCGAACACGCCGTGGCCGCGGTGCACCATGTGATCGTCGAACGCGATCACCATGAGCGCCGGGTCGGTGACGATCCCGCCGAGCTGATTCGAGTAGAACGCCCAGTAGTTGACGCGCTGGTTCATGCGCAGCGTGCGCATGGCCTTGATCACGTCTTCCGACGTCAGGACGGGAATGAGCTCCGGCATGGGCCGCACTGTAGCACGGCCCTCCGGGCAGCTCTGTGCAGGCGCCTCGCGCGCCGTGCGTTACGCCGCGAGCGGCGGTTCGACGGCCGGCTGATTCGGCGCCTCGGCCGTCGGCGATGTGGCCGGCGTGGTCGCGCCGGTGGTGGCCGATCCGCCCGTGGGCGCGTCACCCTGCAGCGAGGTATAGCGCTTCACGGCGATCGAGACGAACGTCATCGTGAACGTCACCACCGTGCCGTTCGACGCCCCCTGACCGGCGGCCGGATCGACGGGCTGACCCGCGCCAGGTTCGGTCGACTGCGGCGGGGGCGGCGGCTCCCGACGCTTGTCGGCGGCGGCCAGCGCGTCGGTCAGCTCGGTCTTGTCGAGCGAGCCGTCGCCATTGGCGTCAATGCGATCGAACAGCCGATCGAGCTTGCGATCGAGCCGGCGCGATCCGCGGCCTTCGTGCACGCCGTGATCGCCGTGCTCGTGATCGCCGTCACCGTCGGCGCGATGCGGCCGGCGTCCCTGCGACAGGATCTGCTTCGCGCCCGTCTTGAACTCGTCCTCGGTGATCGAGCCGTCCTGATCGGCGTCGAGCGCGGCGAAGAGCGCGCTGGCGCGATCGGGCGGCGCGTCGGCCGGCGGCGTCGCCGGCGTGGGCGTCTCGCTCACGGGCGTCGTCGCGCTCGTGCCGCCCGACGCCGCGGGCGGCGCGGTGGCCTCGGGCGACAGGCTCACGGTGTCGGTGGGCGCGGTCGTCGCACCGGCGGCCGGCTTCGACGAGGCCTGCGGCGTGTTCACGTTGATCGTGAGCCGCATGGCCGAGAACGACGCGTAGGTCTGGGTGATGCCGCTGATGGTCACGAGAAGCTCCTGCCGGTTATTGGGGGCGCGAGTCCGGCAAGGTAATCGGCCCTCGATTTCGTGGCTGGATGTCTCGAATACGCACAGTCGAGCCGGAGTTGACCGGCGGACGCCGCCGGTGGTCAGATGCCCCGCATGTCCTTGCGCACGGGTGCGTTCGTCGTCGCCGCCGGTCTTTTCACCGCGGCCTGGTCGCTCACCGCCGCCCCGGCTCCGGCCGCCGCGCCGGATCCGGGCTGGGACGCCGCGGCCACGGCGCGCTACCTCGATCAGCGCATGGACCTGTGGTGGACCAAGGCCAAGACGCTGCGCACCGGCAGCGGCGAGGCAAAGTGCTTGTCGTGCCACACGGCGATTCCGTACGCGCTGGCGCGGCCGCTGCTGCGCATCACGCTCGGCCAGGCCGCGCCCACCGCGCACGAAACGCGCATCCTCGACACCGTGAAGCAGCGCGTGGCCAACCTCGCGGACGAAGCGCCGTTCTACGATCACACCGAGGCCAAGAAGATCGAATCGGCCGGCGTCGAGGCGGTGCTGAACGCGCTGGTGCTCACGCACGACGACTCGCTCGGACGATCGGCGCAACCCTCGGAGCCGACGCGCGTGGCGATGGCGCGCCTGTGGGCGACGCAGCGCGCCGATGGCGCCTGGAACTGGCTCGACTTCGGGCTCGAGCCGTACGAGACGACCGACGCCGCGTATCACGGCGCGACGCTCGCGGCCATGGCGGCCGGCAGCTCGCCGGGCAGGAACGCCAGCAAGGACGCCGCGGGCACGGCGGGTCTCGCCAGGCTGCGCGCGTATCTCCACGATCAGCTGCCGTCGCAACGGCGCTTCAACAAGGCGTGGGCGCTGATGGCGGCCGCGTATCTGCCCGACCTGCTCACCGCCGCCGAGCGTACCGCGATCGTGAACGAGCTCACGGGCGCGCAGCGCGCCGATGGCGGCTGGTCGCTCGTGGATCTCGGGGCGTGGCGTTGGAGCAAGCCCGACGCGCCAGCGGCCCCTGGGACGACTGACGCGGCGCTGCTGTCCGCGAGCGACGGCTACGCCACGGGCCTCGTGGTGCACGCGCTGCGCACCAGCGGTCAGCCGCTGTCGACGCCGGCTGTCGCCACTGGGCTGGCGTGGCTGCGCGCGCATCAGCAGGCGGAACGCGCCGGTGATCCCGCATGGGCGCCGTGGCGCGCGTATTCACTGAATTTCGATCGCGAGCACGGCGGCGACAAGGGCGAGCCGTGGCGGCGGATGTTCATGTCCGACATGGCCACGGCGTTCGCGGTGCTGGCGTTGAACGGCGCGCCGGCGCCGGCGTCGCGCTGACAGCGATGTAATTTCCCGGACACGCCGGCGTCAGGCCGGCCTCCCTACGATGCCAAGCAGCGACACCTGCTCGCATCCGCGGAGGCCCGATGGCCAGCGTCGACTACTCGCTCAACGTCAAGAAGTACGTTCCGTTCCCCGACGACGCCGCGGTCCGCGGCATCGTCCGGTATCTCGGCATCGCCCTGCGCCGGCCCGACTCGGCGATCGTCGCCCCCGCCGATCCCCGTGAACGCGCCCGCCTGCGCGAGAGTTTCCTGAAACGCCGGCTGAAGCTGGCCCTGCCAGACGACGAGCTCGATGCCGCCGTCAGCGATGTGTTGCACGCGATGTCGACCGACGGCGCCAAGAGCCGCGTGACCGTGTGTTACCTGCTCGCCGATCGCTTCGGCAAGCTGCCCCTGTTCGCGCACGCGTGAGGTTCGGGGCGCGGCCCGGGCCGCGCCACACCGGAGGCTCGTTCATGTTCACGGCGATTCCGCGTTACGGCGCCCGCGTCCTGC
This sequence comes from Vicinamibacterales bacterium, assembly GCA_046331325.1. Classification (GTDB taxonomy): domain Bacteria; phylum Acidobacteriota; class Vicinamibacteria; order Vicinamibacterales; family UBA2999; genus CADEFD01. The sequence continues at coordinate 131,792 of JAXLRB010000004.1, forward strand.
CAGACACGGCGCGCATCCTCGACACCGTCCGGCAGCGGGGCCAGGAAGTGGAGGGCCCGCAGATTCGGGAGTTCGAGCGCGCCTTCGCGGCGCGGCTGGGTGTGCCCGACGCGCGGGCCACGTCGTGGGGCCGCATGGCGTTCTTCCACCTGCTGCACGCGCTGCAGCTGCCGCCCGGCTCCGAGATCGTGCTGCCGTCGCTCACCTTCTGGGTGGTGCCGGAACTGGCGCGCGTCGCCGGTCTCGAGGTGGTCTTCTGCGACGTCGATCCCGTGACCTTCACGATGGACCCTGCATCGCTGGCCCGCGTGATCACGCCCCGCACCCGTGCCGTCGTGCCCACGCATCTCTGGGGCCTGCCGTGCGACATGGACGCCATCAATGCCATCGCGCGGCAGCACGGCCTCGCTGTGATCGAGGATTGCGCGCACGCGCTCGGCGCCACCTACCGCGGTCAGCCGGTGGGCACGCTGGGCGATGCGTCGTTCTTCAGCCTGCAGACGCTCAAGCCACTCAACACCTACGGCGGCGGCGTCGCCATCGCCCGCGATCCCGAGGTGCGGGCGCGGCTCGATGCCCGTCTCGACGCGCTGCCGGCGCCGTCGCTCGACGCCGTGCGGCGCACGCTGCGCTTCGGCCGCTTCCAGCGCACGATGATCCGGCGCGGGCCGTTCACGCTGTCGCTCTTTCCGCTGATGTGGCTGGCGTCGTGGACGCGGGTGAACGTCGACGTCTACCTGTGGGAGAAGATTCGGCCGCTCGATCCGCTGCCGCCGAGCTACCCGGTGCGCTTCAGCAACGCCCAGGCGGCGCTGGGCCTGGCGTCGCTCGAACGGCTCGACGCCTGGACCTCCGCCACCGTCGAGCACGCGGCGCGGCTCGACACGCGCCTCGCCGGCCTGCCCGGCGTGCGGCGTCCGTTCTGTCCGCCCGATCGCACGCACGTCTTCTACCAGTACTGCGCCTACGTGCCCGACCGCGATGCCGCCGCGAAGCGCGCGTTGCGCCGCGGCGTCGACCTCGAGACCCTGCACGTCGACGTCTGCACGCGGGTGCCGATGTTCGACGCCTGCCGCCGCGACGCGTGTCCCGGCGCCGAGCGCGCCGCCGATGCGCTGCAGCTGCCCGTCTACAGCACGTTGTCGAACGCCGACGTCGATCGCGTGGGCCGTGTCGTGGCCGACGTGACCCGCGTGCCCGCGGCGACGATGCCGCGGCCCACGGTGGCGCCGCGCACCCCATGATCGACGTCCACACCTGGTCGTATCCGGCCATCGCCCTGGCCGCGGCGGTCGAAGGCGAGATCGTCTTCGTCGGCGCCGCGGCGCTGGTGGGCACGGGCGAGCTGTCGGCGGGCGCGGTGGCCGTGGCCGGCACCATCGGCGCCACCCTGGGCGACTGGTTCCACTACTTCGCCGTGCGCGGCCGTGTCGCGGACTGGATCCGGTCGGGCATGCCGCTGGCGGGGCAGGGCGCCCTCGACTGGATCCGCCGCCACCACACGCTGTCGGTGGCCGCCATCCGCTTCGCGCCCGGCTTCCGCATCGCCCTCACGGTGCTGTGCGCCGCGGCCGGCGTCTCGCCGCTGCGCTTCTGCGCGGTCAACGCGCTGACGGCCGCCATCTGGGCCGTAGCGGTGCTGCAGGCCGTGGCCTACGGGGGGCCCCGGCTGCTCACGGCCACTGGTCTGTCGCCCATTCCGGCCACCCTCGTCTCGGCGCTCGTGGCGCTGGGACTCATCGCCGGCGCGCCGGTGCTCGTCCGTCGCGCCAGGAGTGCAATGCCTTGACCCTGCTCCAAGTCCCGCAGCACGATCATCCCGTGCGCATACTCGTCGTCGAGGATGACAGCAGCATCGCCGAGTTCGTCGCGGCCGGGCTGCGCCAGGAAGGTCACGCCGTGGATCTCGCCGACAACGGCGTCGACGGGCTCGAGCGCGCGCGGGCGCAGCAGTACGACGCCGCCGTGGTCGACGTCATGCTGCCGCGGCTCGACGGCCTGAGCCTCGTGGGCGCATTGCGCCGGGCCGGCGTCATGACGCCGGTGCTGTTCCTCAGCGCCAAGCACTCGGTCGACGACCGCGTGAAGGGCCTGCAGTCGGGCGGCGACGACTACCTCACCAAGCCATTCGCCTTCGCCGAGCTGTCGGCGCGCGTGCAGGCGCTCACCCGTCGCGGCACCTCACCGCAGGAGCCCACCGAGCTCACGGTCGGCGATCTGCACCTCGACCGCCTGACGCGCCGCGCCACGCGTGGCGGCACGCCGATCGAGCTCCGGCCGCGCGAGTACGCGCTGCTCGAGTACCTGATGCGCAACGCCGGCCGCGTGGTGTCGAAGACGATGATCGTCTCGCACGTGTGGGACTACAGCTTCGACACCGGCACCAACGCCGTCGACGTGCTGGTGCACCGCCTGCGCGAGAAGGTCGACAAGGACTTCGAGCCGAAGCTGCTGCACACGGTGCGGGGCGTGGGCTATGTTCTCAAGGTGGCGTGAGTCGCTGAGCGGGGCGTTCGCGCTCCGCATCGGCCTCTGGTACGCCGGCGTCTTCGCCGTGAGCGCCGTGGCGCTGGCGCTCGGCACCTACATCCTGCTGGCCCGTGCCCTGGCGGCGCAGGATCACGACGTGCTCGACGCCATGCTCACGCGCTACGCGCGCGAGTACGAACGAGCGGGGCTCGCCGGCCTGCGCGCGGTGATCGAGGCCGACGCCGGCGCCGGACGCCACGAAGGCCTGATGGTGCGTGTGATCGGCCGCAGCACCGAGGTGGTGTACTTCGCCGAGCCCGGCTGGAACGCCGTCGACCTCGCCTCGCTCGACGAACGGCCGGCGCGCGCCGGCTGGACCACCATCAACCATCCCGCCGACGCCTCGGTGCTCGAGGTGGGCAGCACCGTGGCCGGCGACGGCGTCACCGTGCAGGTGGGCCGCAGCTCGCGCACGCGCGACGTGCTGCTCGGCCGCTATCGCGCCCGTTCGCTCGAGATCCTCGCGCTGGTCGTGCTGATCGGCGTCATCGGCGGCGTGCTGCTCACCGAGCAGGCGCTCGCGCCCCTGCGGGCGCTCGACGCCACGGTACGGAACATCGTGCGCACCGGGTCGTTCGACGCCCGCGTGGCCACGCGCGGCACCACCGATCCGCTCGACGAACTCGGCGGCCTCGTGAACGAGATGCTCGGCCGCATCCAGACGCTGGTGGCGGGCATGCGCGGCGCCCTCGACAACGTGGCGCACGATCTGCGCACGCCGCTCACGCGTTTCCGCACCGTCGCCGAGACGTCGCTGATGTCCGACGACCCGGCGGCGCTGCGCGAGGGCCTCGGCCGGGCGCTGGAAGAAGCCGATCGCGTACGCGCCACGCTGACCGCGCTGATGGACATCTCGGAAGCCGAAACCGGCACCATGTCGCTCACGCCGTCCACGTTCGACATGGCGGCGGTGGTGCGCGAGGCCATCGACCTCTACGCCGACGAAGCCGAAGACAAGGACCTCGCGCTCGCCTCTCGCGTACCCGAGGGCCTGATCGTCGGCGCCGACCGCACGCGCGTCCGCCAGGTGCTCGCGAACCTCGTCGAGAACGCCGTGAAGTACACGCCGTCGGGCGGCCGTATTGACATCGAGGGCTCGTCGAGCGGTCGTGAGGTGACCCTGACGGTGCGCGACACCGGCATGGGCATCGCGGCCGCCGATGTGCCGTTCGTGTGGGATCGTCTCTATCGTGCCGATTCCAGCCGCTCGGCCCGCGGCGTCGGCCTCGGCCTCTCGCTGGTGAAGGCGATCGTCGAGGCGCATGGCGGCCGCGTGCACGTCGAGTCGCAGGTCGGGCAGGGCAGCGCCTTCAGCGTGACGCTGCCCGTCGAGTGGCACGCGCGCCCCCAGCGCGCCTGATCGCCCGCGCGCTCAGTGACGCGCCGCCGCGTGGTGCGGCTTCGCCGGCGGCACCACCTCGACCATGTCGGCCACGCGTCCCTTCGCGCCGTTGGTGAAGCGCACCTTCACCGATCGTCCGACCTCGTGCGCCAGGGACTGCGCGTTCAGCGCGTGGTGGCCTTCGCGGATCTCGGCGTGCGCGGCGAGGGTCAGCGTGAGGTGACGCGATCCATGCGCGATCACCACGGCGTGGTGATCGAGGTCCACGCGTTCGATCCGCCCCGCCATCCACGTCGTGTGCGTCGCCGGCACCGGCGCCGCGGCGGCCGCGCCGGTGAGCGCGAGCATCGAGATCGCTGCAATCAGTGGCATGTGCAACATCGGGCACCTCCGTCGCGGGTGGCGAGCTGGCGCACCACCCTCGACCGTCACGATAGCCACGCGCACCTGACCGCGGCCTGTCGAGGCGGTGACATCGCTGTCATCGCCGCGAACCTTGCGGGCCTGTCACACCTGTCATCTTCGCGACACGACGATGCAATCCTCCGCGACGTCCAACGGATCGAGCGCGCACGAGCGCGCGCCATCAGGAAGGTGAGAGAGACATGAGCCCAACGCATTCCACCCGCACTGCCCGGCCCGTTGCCCGCACCGCGGCGATCGCGCTGGCCGCCGCGCTGGCCGGCGCCGGCGTCTCCGGTGTCGTGGCCACGTTGTCGGCCACGCCGGCCGATCGTCCAACGCCCGTCGCCGCCCCGGCCCCGTCCGTGCCCGCCACGGTGAGCGCGCCCGTCACGTCGTACAGCCCGATCGTCGACAAGGTCGCGCCGGCGGTCGTCACCATTCGCGTCGAGCGCCGCGCCGAGGCGCAGCCCACCGACATCCCGGCGCCGTTCCGCGAGTTCTTCGGCGTCGACCCGCGCCGGCAGCCGCGCGAGAAGCAGGGCGCGCTCGGCTCGGGCGTCATCATCCGCGCCGACGGTCTCATCCTCACCAATCATCACGTCATCGATCAGGCGCAGACCATCAAGGTCGACCTCGCCGATGGCCGATCGCTGCCGGCCACGCTCGTCGGCTCGGATCAGCCGAGCGATCTCGCGCTGCTGCGCCTGAAGGCCGACCACCTGCCGACGGTGCCGTTCGGTGATTCCGATCGCGTGAAGGTGGGCGACGTCGTGCTGGCGCTGGGCAATCCGCTCGGCGTCGGCCAGACGGTGACGATGGGCATCGTCAGCGCCAAGGGGCGCGCCACCGGCGTGAGCGACGGGTCGTACGAAGACTTCCTGCAGACCGACGCGCCGATCAACCAGGGCAACTCGGGTGGCGCGCTCGTGAACCTGAACGGCGAGCTCATCGGCATCAACGCGCAGATCGTGTCGCCCTCCGGCGGCAACGTCGGTCTCGGCTTCGCGATTCCGTCGTCGATGGCGAAGGCGGTGAGCGATCAGCTCGCCACCTCCGGCACGGTGCGCCGCTCGAAGCTCGGCGTCACGGTGCAGGGCCTGTCGTCGGACCTCGCCGCCAGCCTCGGGCTGAGCGATCAGCACGGCGCGCTCGTGAGCGGCGTGGAGCCTGGTGGTCCCGCGGCGAAGGCCGGCCTGAAGCAGGGCGATGTCGTCATCGCGCTGAACGGCGCGCCGGTGACCGACGCCAACCTGCTGCGCAACCGCATCGCCGCCTCGGCGCCCGGCACGTCGGTGGCCATCGAGGTGCTGCGCGACGGCCGCCGGCAGACGATCGACGCGCGCCTCGTGCAGCGCGAATCGGAGACGGCGTCGGCGAAGCCCGCCGCGAGCGACGATCCCGGCGAGAGCGGCGTGGGCATGACCGTGTCGCCCGTCACCGGCCAGCTCGCGCGTGAACTCGAGCTGCCGCGCAACAGCTCGGGTCTCGTCATCACCGACGTGGATCCGTCGGGCCTCGCGGCCTCGGCGGGCCTGCGCCCCGGCGATCTGATCAAGACCGTGAACGGCCGTGCCGTCGACTCGGTGTCGTCGCTGCGCAGCGCGCTGGCGTCGACGAAGGACCGGCCCGCGCTGGTGCTCGTGACGCGCCAGGGCGCCGACGCGTTCATCGCGTTGCCGCACGCATCGTAACGTCCGCGGTCGCCGCCGGAGACGCCCGATGACTCGCCCCACGCCGTCGCGACGTCCGCGTGCCACCGCCCCTTCGTGGCGCGCGTGCGTCGTGGCGGCGTGTGTCGCGATGGCGGCCGCCGGATGCGGTGGTGTGCGGCCGCGGGTGCCGGCGGCGCCGAACATCACCGAGCAGCGCATCGCGGCGGCGCTCCATACCTCGGCGCTGTCGGTGCACCTGGCGGCGATGCGGCCGCTGCGCACGCCGGCGCTCGTCCTCTACGCCAGCGGCGACGGCGGCTGGTTCGGCACCGCGATCGACATGTGGCGGCTGGTGGCGCACGAAGGCGTGGCCGCTGCCGGGTTCAGCGCGCGGGCGTTCCTGAAGATCGAGCGCCCCCGCGATGCCGCGCTGAATCCGGCGCAGCTCGCCCGCGAGTATCGCGGCATCGTCGAGGCGTCGACGCAGGCGCTCGGGCTCGCTGCCGACGTGCCGGTGATTCTCGCCGGCTGGTCGCGCGGTGCGGCGTTCGCGGTGCTGGCGGCGGCCGAACCGAAAGCGCTGCCGCACCTGGCTGGCGTGATCGCGATTGGCCTCGATGCCACCGAGGATCTCGCCATCGACGGCCCGGGCGACGAATCCGACGACGGCGCGACGCCGGCCGCGTCGGCGCCGGGCGCCCGGGTGTTCCATCCCTATCGTCGCCTGCGACGCGTGCCCGTGCCCGTGGCCGTGATCCAGGCGACCCACGACGACTACCTGCCGGCCTCGTCCGCGCGTGCGCTCTTCGGGCCCGACTCGCCCACGCGCCGCTTCATCACGGTCGAGGCTCGCAATCATCGCTTCGCCGGGGGCACCGACGCCCTCGACCAGGCGCTTGGCGACGCGGTACGATGGCTGTCGGCCACCGCGTCCTCTGGAGGAGGCGTGTCATGACGACTCGCGTGCTGCAGCGCCTGCTGCTCGCATCGGTGCTGCTCGCCATTCCGGGCCGCGTGTGGGCGCAGACGCCCGACACGATCACGGTCCGCGGTCACAAGATCCCGGTCTATCTCTACGGTCCGCGCACCGGCCCACCTGTGGTGGTGTCGAGCGGCGACGGTGGCTGGATCCACCTCGGGCCGCACGTCGCGGAAGTGCTCGCCGCGCAGGGCTGCTTCGTCGTCGGCGTCGACGTGAAGGCGTACCTCAGCAGCTTCACGAGCGGATCGTCGACGCTGTCGCCGCGCGACGAGCCGCGCGACTACGCCACCATCGCCGACTACGCGGCCGGTGGCCGTGGCGTGAAGCCGGTGCTCGTCGGCGTCTCGGAAGGCGCCGGTCTATCGGTCCTCGCCGCCACCGATCCCGACACCAAGTCGCGCATCGCCGGCGTGGTGGGTCTGGGCCTGCCCGACATCAACGAACTCGGCTGGCGCTGGAAGGACGCCGTGATCTACGTCACGCACGGCATGCCGAACGAACCCACGTTCAGCACGGCGTCGGTGGTGGCGCAGGTGGCGCCGGTGCCGCTGGCCGCGATCCACTCCACGCAGGACGAGTACGTGCCACTCGCCGAGGCGACGCGCGTCGTGGACCGCGCGGGTCAGCCGAAGCGCCTGTGGGTGGTGACGGCGGCGGATCATCGCTTCAGCAACAATCTTCCCGAGTTCGACCGGCGGCTGCTCGAGGCGCTGGCCTGGGTGCGGCACCCCCAGCCATGAGCGCCGACCCTCCCGCATCGACCCCGTGGCGCCAGGCCGCGCCGGTCGTCATCGGCCTCGTGCTCTTCGCCGTCGCGCTCGAAGTGCTGCGCTCCGAGTTGCACGCGGTCACCTGGACCCAGCTCTCGGCGACGGTCTGGCAGACGCCGCCCGCGCGTCTTGCCGCCGCCGCGCTGCTGACCCTCGTGAACTACCTGGCCCTCAGCGGCTACGACCTGCTGGCGTTCGCCTACATCGGCAAGGCGTTGTCGCGCGTGCGCATCGCCGCCACGTCGATGCTGGCGTACGCCATCTCGAACAACGTCGGCTTCGCGATGCTGTCGGGCGCGTCGGTGCGCTATCGCCTCTACACGCGCTGGGGCGTCACCGCCGACGAGTTGTCGCGCATCGTCGTGTCGTACTCGATCACGTTCTGGCTGGGGCTCTTCGCGCTGGGCGGACTCAGCCTGCTCGTGAGCCCGCCGGTCGACGTGATGGGAGCGCCGTCGCGCCTCTGGCTGCAGGCGGTGGGTGCGCTGCTGCTGCTCACGCCACCGGCGTATCTCGCGGCCACCGTGCTGCGCCGCGAGCCGCTCACGGTGCGCGGCTTCACGTTGCCGATGCCCACGCCGGGCATCGCCGCCGGGCAGATCCTGGTGTCGTGCATCGACTGGGTGCTCGCCGGCGCCGTGCTCTACGCGCTGCTGCCGGCGGGTGCGCCGCCGTTCCTGCCGTTCGCCGGCGCGTTCCTCGTCGCCATCCTGCTGGGCATGGCGAGCCACGTGCCTGGAGGCGTCGGCGTGTTCGAAGGGCTGATGGTCGTGCTGCTGCGTCCGTGGCTCGACTCGTCGGACGTGCTGCCGGCGCTGCTCGTGTATCGCGCGGTCTACTACCTGGTGCCGCTGGCCGCCGGGCTCACCGCGCTGGTCGGCGACGAGCTGTGGCAGCGTCGCACCCACGTGCGCCGGGCCGGCGAAGTGCTGGTGCGCGTGGCCGAGCAGATCACGCCGCGGGCGCTGTCGGCGCTCACGTTCCTCGCGGGCCTCGTGCTGCTGCTGTCTGGCGCGACGCCGGCGGCCGAAGGGCGCCTCGCGATGCTCGATCGCGTGCTGCCGCTGGGCGTGATCGAGGCGTCGCACTTCCTCGGCAGCATCGCCGGCGCCCTGCTGCTGCTGCTGTCGCAGGGGCTGGCGCGCCGGCTCGATGCCGCCTGGTACTTCAGCAGCGCGCTGCTCGCCTTCGGCGTGGCGACGTCGCTCCTGAAGGGCGCCGACTACGAGGAAGCGAGCCTGCTGGTGATGGCGCTGGTGCTGATGTGGCGCGCGCGCGCCGCCTTCGATCGACGCGCCGCCCTCTTCGACACACGCTTCTCGGCCACGTGGCTGGCCGCCGTCGTGGCCGCCCTGGGTGCGTCGGTGTGGCTCGGCTTCTTCGCGTTCAAGCACGTGGACTACGCCAACGAGCTGTGGTGGCAGTTCGAACTCGGCGGCGAGGCCTCGCGGTTCCTGCGGGCGTCGGTGGGCGCGGCGATCGTGTTCCTGTTCGCCGGCGTGGCGCGGCTGCTCGGCCACGCGCCGCACGAAGCCCCGGCGCCTACGGCCGAGGACCTGGCCGACGCCGCGGTGGCGATGTCTCGGCAGACGAACACCACGGCCCACCTCGCGTTCCTCGGCGACAAGGCACTGCTCTTCAACGAGGCGCGCACCGGCTTCGTGATGTATGCCGTGCAGGGCCGCACGTGGGTGGCGATGGGGGATCCCGTCGGCGCGGAGGCCGATCTGCCCGATCTCGTGCGGCGGTTCCTCGAGCGCTGCGACGACTTCGGCGGCGTGCCGGTGTTCTACGAGATCGGGCCCGAGCACATGCACGTCTACGCCGACGCCGGCCTGACGTTCGCCAAGCTCGGCGAGGCGGCGCGCGTGAACCTCACCGCCTTCACGCTCGATGGCGGCGCCGGCTATCGGCATCGCCAGTCGGTGCGGCGGCTCGAGAAGGAAGGCGCCACGTTCCGCATCGTGCCGCCGGACGAGATCCCGCCGCTGCTGCCGGAACTACGCGAGATCTCCGACGACTGGCTGCACTCGAAGGCGGCGGCCGAGAAGGGCTTCTCGCTCGGCTTCTTCGACGACGCCTACCTCACGCGGTTTCCCCTGGCAATCGTCGAGCGGCAGGGGCGCATCGAGGCGTTCGCCAACCTGTGGCTGGGCGCCGATCACGACGAGGTCTCGATCGACCTGATGCGCTACCGCCACGACGCGTTCAAGGGCGTGATGGAAGCCCTCTTCGTCGCCATCATGCGCTGGGCGAAGGCCGACGGCTACCGCTGGTTCGCGCTCGGCATGGCCCCCCTCTCGGGCGTGGAGGCGTCGCCGGTGGCGTCGATCTGGCAGCGGCTGGCGTCGTTCTTCTACGAGCACGGCGAGGCGGTCTACAACTTCCAGGGCCTGCGCGCCTACAAGGACAAGTTCGATCCGGTGTGGGAACCGCACTACCTCGCGTATCCCGGCGGCTTGCGGCTGGCGCGCATCATGGCCGATGTGACCGCGCTCGTCGCCGGCGGCTACCGGCAGATCTTCCGGAAGTGAGGCGGGCCATGCGAACCCGAGGACGGCGCCTGCTGCGTGCGACGATGGTGATGATGGCGGTCGCGTGCGCAAACCGCGCCTGGGCCGACGAGGCGGCGCGTCACCAGGCGCGCGACACGGTGCGCGTGCCCGGCGCCGGCGAAGTCACCATCTATCGCCCCGATGGCCCCGTACGCGAGGTCGTGATCTTCCTGTCGGGCGACGGCGGCTGGAACCACGGCGTGGTCGACATGGCGCAGCGCCTCCGGGCGGAAGGCGCGCTGGTGGCCGGCGTCGACGTGCGGCCGTTGCTGAAGTCGATGAACGCCGCATCGCCGTGCGCGTATCCGGGCGGCGTTCTCGAGGAGATCGCGCGGGCCGTGCAGCAGTTCGCGAAGGTGCCCGCGTACCACCGGCCGATCCTGGCCGGCTACTCGTCGGGGGCCACCGTGGTCTACGCCGCACTCGCCGGCGCGCCAGCCGAGTCGTTCGCCGGCGCGATCAGTCTGGGCTTCTGTCCCGATCTCGCGCTGACCGGCGCGCCGATGTGCAGGATGCGCGGCGTCGCTTACACGCGCCGGCCGAAGGGCACGGGCATCGACCTCGCGCCGTATCCCGCGTCCACGGTGCCGTGGATGGTGCTGCAGGGCGATCAGGACCAGGTGTGCAATCCGCCGGCGACGCGCACGTTCGTGCAGCAGACCGGCGCCGCGCGGCTCTTCTGGCTCGAGAAGGTGGGCCACGGCTACGGCGTGCCGTCGCGCTGGATGCCGCAGTTCGTCGAGGCCTATCGCGCGGTCACGACCGCGCATGCGGCGTCGAGTGCGCCGGCCTCGGCGATCGCCGCCGAGGTGAGCGATCTGGGGCTCGAGGAGGTACCCGCGACGGGCGGCCCGTCCGGCGATCAGATGGCCGTCATCCTCACCGGCGACGGCGGCTGGGCCGAGATCGACAAAGCGCTCGCGAAGGGCTTCGCCAGCGCCGGCATACCCGTCGTGGGCTGGAGCAGCCTCAGTTACTACTGGACGCCGCGCACGCCCGAGGCGGCCGCCGCCGATCTCGCACGCGTCATCGACTACTACACGCGGACATGGCGCAAGTCCCGGGTGCTCGTCGTCGGCTACTCGTTCGGCGCGGACGTCGCGTCGTATCTGGTGAATCGCCTGCCGGCCGAGACGCGCGCGCACGTGGCCCGCGTGGCGTTGCTCGGCGTGTCGTCGAGCGCGGCGTTCGAGTTCCACGTGGCCGACTGGCTCGGCGGCGGCAGTGCCACGAGCTACCCGACGCTGCCCGAAATCCGGCGGTTGCGCGCGCCGGTCACCTGCGTCTACGCGCGCGACGAGGCCGACTCGATCTGCCGACAGCTGCCGGCCGACGTCGGTCTCGCGGTGGGCGAGGGGCACCACTTCAGCGGCGAGTACGCGCGCATCGTGCAGGCGCTCGTGCGCTGAGCGGCCCGCGGCGTCAGTGGCGCTCGGTCTGCGCGAGCTGCTGCTGCAGGGCCTCCACGCGCTGCTGCTGCGCCTCCACGAGCTGCATCAGCCGGTGGATCTCCTCCTCGCGCAGGGCATCGAGCTTGGCGTGCAGCGTGGTGATCTGCATCTCCGCCCGCACGTTCACCTCGTAGTCGTTGCGGGCGTCGGAGCGATCCTTCGCCGCCTGTCGGTTCTGGCTCATCATGATGATCGGCGCCTGCAGCGCCGCCAGACACGACAGGATCAGGTTGAGCAGGATGAACGGGTACGGATCGAACGGCTTCGCCGTTTCCTGGTTCAGCGTCATCCAGCTGATCATCCCGATCATGAACAGGCCGATGAACGTCCAGCTGCCGCCGAACTGCGCCACGCGATCGGCGATGCGCTCGCCGAAGGTGGCCTGCGTGTCGAACGTCTGGTTCGGATCCCGCGCGGTTGGCTTGTGATCCAGCAGGTGCCCGAGCACGCGCCGTTCGAGCTGTCCCAGTTCGCGGAGGCGTGATTCGAGATCGCCGAGGATCGGCGTGGTCTCGAGCGGCGCCCCCACCGCGCTGTGCGCCGTGCGCACCACGCGCATGCCCATGAGCAGGGCCGAGGCGCCCACCAGCGCCACGACGACGTGGCCGATGGGCGCGTCGGGCGCGGTGATGCCGACCTGGCGGAACAACCAGCCGCCAATCACGCCGCCCAGCCAGCCGGTGAGCAGATCGCCCACCAGCCCGAGATCGCGCCGGCTGCGCATGGCGAGACGCACCACCAGACCGGCTCCCAACCCTGTCAGCGTCCAGACCACCAGCTGCATGACGCGCGCCTCCTCACGCCATCATGGCGCAGGTGAGCTGACAGCGGCGCAAGAGGTGCGGCTGGACGGCGCTACGGCACGCGCCAGGGCGACACGCCCCAGGTCCGCATCGACGTCCGCACCCAGGCGGTGTCGCGCTCCTTGTGGCAGTCGAGGCACGGGTTCGGCACCTTGAAGTGGTCGGTCGTCGAGGGCGTGACGAACTTGAAAGTGTGGCTGCGCACGTTCACGTTCGCGATGGTCACCGAGGTCTTCGGCATGTGGCAGCCGATGCACTCGCTGCCGGCGTTGCCGGCGGCGTGATGCGTATGCGCCTCGAGCGTCGCCTCGCGCGGGCCGTTCACCGACTTCGGGCCGTGGCAGGTGAGGCACATCTGCTGCGCCGGCTTGCGGAGGTCGGCGACGTTGGCGGTGCCGTGCGTGTCGTGGCACGACGCGCAGGTGACGCCGCGCAGGTACATGCGACTCTGTACGAAGTCGTTCCCCTGCATGCGGTTCTTGTGCGACGTGCCGTCGCCGAAGTGCGTGAACGTGGTCTCGCCGAGCGTGTGCTCTTCCAGCTCCCAGTAGTCCTTCAGATCACGGCCCACGTGGAAGCCGACCGGCCAGTCGTAGTACGCGCCGTTCATCGGATTCACCAGCGGCTTGCCCTGCGAGTGGCACTGCACGCAGACGTCCACCGCCTTCGTGGTGTCGAGCTTCGCCGGGTTCACGATCGAAGCGGCGGTCTTGAGGCGCACGTGGTTGGCGCCCGGTCCGTGGCACTTCTCGCAGCCGACGTTCCACTCGGTGAAGGTCTTCGTCTGGATGTCGTAGTTCACCGAGTGACAGCCGTCGCACAGCGGCCCGGTCGGGCGCTTGATCGTCTCCGGTGAGTAGTGAGGCAGCCACCACTCGGTGTTCGGCTGCGCCACGTAGGGACGCCACACCTTGTTGGCGACGTCCCACTGCGCGGGAAACGGGAAGTAGTCGTCGCCGATCTTCGTGAAGTAGCGCTGCTTCCAGCGGCTGCCGTAGACCAGCGCGATCTGGTCCTTCGTGAAGGTGACCAGCGGATTCGGCGTCGCGAGATCCGGGATGATCGCGTCCGCGTGCGTCTTCGGATCGCGCACCACGTTGGCCATGCGCGTCTTCGCCCAGCGATCGTAGACCTCGGTGTGACAGGTGCGGCACGACGCGGATCCGACGTAGCCGGGCATCGTCGATGGGATCGTCGGTGCGGGCGACTGCGCGGCCGCCGCCGACGCGATGACGAAGAGGGGCAGCGCCAGCACGAGGCGCACCGCCCGCGACGAATGGAGACTCGGCATCCTCGTTCCGTTCTACTGTGGCCCGAACATCAACACCTTGAAGCTGTTCGGCACCGGCGCCGGCCGGTTCTGGCGTGCCGGGTTCGGCGCCGTGTCCGCGGCCGGCACGAAGATCTCGTGCGTCACCGGATTGAGAATCATAGTGCGGCCAGACACCGCCGTCTTCAACGTCTGCACGACCGTCAGCGTCGAAGGACTGTCGAGGTGGGCGATGGTCACGGTACCGTCCGCGCCGTTCGAGGCGAACGCCAGCCCCGTCGCGGCGTCGTAGGCGGCGCCATCGGCGCCGGCGCCGATGGGGATCGAGGTCACGGCGGTCCCCGAGCCGCTGTCGGTGACCGCCATCACCTTGTTGGCGCAGGCGCTGAAGAGCCGGTGGTTCTTCGGGTCGAGGCCCAGCCCGGTCGGCTCTTCGCATCCGCGAAGTGGCCACGTCGCGACGAGCTCATGGGTGGTGATGTCGATCACCGCAATCGCGGCGGCGTCTTCCAGGTTCACGTAGAGCCGCCGCGCGGCGTCGTCCTGCACCACGGCTTCCGGCTTGCCGCCGAGCGGGATGGTGGCCACGACCTGACCGGTGGCGGCGGCGAACACGGTGGCCGACTTGCCGGTGCCGTTCATCGTGTAGACCTCGTGGCGCGTTGGCTCGTAGTGAATCGCGTCCGGGTTGCCGCCGGTCGACACCGAGCCGAGCGCCTTCAGGGTCTTCAGATCGACGATGGTCGAGGTGTTGGTGCGTCCGTTGCTGGTGAAGCCGCGACCCAAGTCGGCCGCCACGGCGAAGCCGTGGACGCCCGGCGTGTCCGGAATCTCGCCGACCACCGTCCCGCTGTCGATGTCGACAACGACGACCTTCGTCGCGTGCGAAACGTAGAGGCGGTGCGCGGCGGCATCCACCGTGACGTAGTCCCAGCCGCCCTCTCCGCCGATGGGAATCTGCTTGATGGCCCGATAGCTCGTCGCCGCCTGCAGGCCGGCGCCGGCGGCGATCACGGCCGCAACGAACACGCCCACGCGACACAGTCGACGCATCGGGTACCTGCCTTTCGGAGTCACGAGTGAACGTCTAGCGGTGATCCGGAACGTGGCCGGATCGCCGCGTGAACAGCGCGTAGAGGCCCGGCACCACCAGCAGCGTCACCGGCGTCGACAGCGCCAGCCCGCCGATCACAGCCAGCGCCAGCGGCTTCTGCAGATCGGCGCCCGGCCCGGCGTCGAGCGCCAGCGGCAGCAGGCCGAAGAGCGTGCACAGTGTCGTCATCAGGATCGGCCGCAGCCGCACCGCGCCAGCGTGCACGATGGCCTCGGCAAACGGTTCGCCGGCCGCGTGCCGCGCTTCCGACACGTCGAGCAGCATGATGCCGTTCTTCACCACGAGCCCGACCAGCAGGATCAGACCCATCGCCGACGACACGTTGAGGTCGGCGCCGGTCATCCGCAGCAGCAGCAACGCGCCGCCGAGCGACAGCGGCGCCGCCAGCAGAATCAGCACCGCCGGTGTCCACGCCGTGAAGTGCACGACGAGGATCGTGAAGACCAGCACGGCGGCGAGTCCGAACACCGCCAGCAGCTCGCGGAACGCCGTGCGCTGCGATTCGTACTGGCCGCCGATCTCGAAGGTGTAGCCGACCGGGAACGTCATCGCCTGCAGCTTCTCGCGAATCTCGGCGACGGCGCCGCCGAGATCGCGGCCCTCGAGCCGTCCGCTCACCAGCGCCATGCCGCGCAGGTTCTCGCGCAGCAGCTCGGCCTGGCCGTTCGATCGCGTGGGCCGCGCCAGGCGCGACACCGGCACGAGTCCGGCCGCCGGCGTGTGGATCAGCGTATCGCCGAGCCGGGCCACGTCGAAGCGCGCGCGGTCGGGCAGGCGCACGCGCACCGGCACGCGCCGGTCGAGCAGGCGCAGGTCGGTGGCCACCGTGCCGAGCCACGCCGCCGACATCTCGGTGGCGGCCTGCTCCACGGTGAGACCGAGTCTGGCCGCGGCCACGGGATCCACGGTCCACGTCGTCTCTGGGTTGCCGCGCTGCATGCCCACCACGTCGACGACGCCCGCGGTCTTCTCGAGCAGCGCCTCCACCGGCTCGGCCAGCTCCTCGAGCACCGCCGTGTCGTCGCCGAAGATCTTCACCTCGATCGGCGTCGGGCTGCCTTCGAGATCGCCGAGCATGTCCTGCAGCAGCTGCACGAACTCGATCTCGGCGAGCGGTGCGACTTCCTGGAGCTGCGGGCGCATCGCCGCGATCACCTCTTCCGACGACCGCGCGCGCTCGCCGCGCGGCTTCAGCCGCACCAGGATGTCGCCGGTGTTCTGCGCCGTCGCGAAGAGGCCCAGCTCCGAGCCGGTGCGCCGCGAGTAGGCCGCTACCTCGGGCGTCTTCGCGATCACCGCTTCCATCGCCCGCACCTGCCGATCCGTCTCGCCGAGCGCACTGCCCGCGGGCGTGAGGTAGTCCACGACGAACCCGCCTTCGTCGGCGGGCGGCAGGAATCCGCTGCCGACGGCGAGGAACGACGCGCCGCCGATGCCGGCGAGTGCCACCGCGGCGACGACCGCCACGATCGGGCGCGTCACCATCGCCGTCAACGCCCGGGCGTAGAGTCGGGCCAGCATGCCCGCCGGCGCCTCGTGCGCGTCGTCGGTGCCCGTGCGTCCACCGACGGCCCACCGCGCCAGCAGCGGCACGATGCTCACCGACAGCGCGAGCGACACGAGCACAGCGGACGACAGGCTCAGCGACAACGCGCGGAAGAACTGACCGACCACGCCCGAGAGCAGCCCGAGCGGCGCGAACACCACGACCGTGGTCAAGGTGGAGCTGACCAGCGGCCGCATCAGCTGCGTGACCGCGGCCTCCACCGCGCCGGTACCGCGCGACGCCAGGCGATGGATGTTCTCCACCACCACCACCGCGTCGTCGATCACGAGGCCGATGGCGATGGCCAGGCCGCCCATCGACATCAGGTTGATCGAACCGCCGAAGAGGCGCAGGAACACGAACGTCGGCACGATCGCCATCGGCAGGGTGATGGCGGCCACCAGCGTGAGGCGCACGTCGCGCAGGAACACCAGCAGCACCACCACCGCCAGCAGCCCGCCGATCAGGATGGCGTCGCGCACGTTGGTGATCGAGGCGCGCACGAAGTCGGCGAGGTCGTAGACCTTGGTGACGCGGATGCCGGCGGGCAGCGCCCGCGCCAGGTTCGCCAGCGTCGCGTCGACGCCGTCTTTGACGGCGAGGATGTTGGCGCCGATCTGCTGCGAGATGCTGATCGACACCGCGTCGCGGCCGTTGCCGGTGACCAGCAGCGTGCGGTCTGGTGCGCCTGGCGTCACCGTGCCCAGATCGCGCACGCGCAGGGTGGCGCCGCCCTTCACCAGTACCGGCGCCTGCGCGATGTCGTCGACCGACTGCCAGAGCCCCGACGCGAGCGCCAGGTGCTGCTGGCCGCCTTCCTCGAAGCGGCCCACCGGGCGTACGAGGTTCTGGGCCGCCAGCGCTTCGGCCACGTCGGTGACGGCGAGGCCGGCGGCGGCGAGCTTCGCCGGGTCGAGCACCACCTGCACTTCGCGGGTGTCGCTCGCCAGCACGTCGATCTGACCGGCGCCCGGCACGCGCGCCAGATCCGGCTTCACGACGTACGACGCGAGATCGCTCAGGTCGGCCGTTGGCAGATTGCCCGTCATGCTGAGGATCAGCACCGGGAATACGGCGGGCGTCAGCCGTTCCACGGTGAGCACCGTGTCGGCGGGCAGCTCGCCGCGGATCTCGGCCACGCGGCCCTGCACCTGCTGCAGCGCCACCACCATGTCGGTGGCCGGATCGAACTGTGCCGAGATCTCAGCCGCGCCGCGGATGCTGCGCGAGCGCACGCGGCGGATGCCCGGCACCTCCATCACCGCCTGTTCCAGTGGCCGTGTCACCATGAGCGTCATCGACTGCGAGGGCAGCGTGCCGCTCTTCGCGATGACGACGATGCGCGGGAACTCGAGTGGCGGATAGATGCTGCTGGGCAGCGACACGGCGGCGACGGCCCCCGCCACGGTGAGGGCCACGGCGACGAGCGTGGCAGCACGTGCGTGCCGCAGCAGCAGAGCGCCGACGCTCACGGCTTTTCGTTCCGCGCCGGTGCGGCGCCTTCCACGGCGATCGTGGCGCCGTCGGGCAGGCCGGCCTGCCCGTGCGTGCTCACGCGGTCGCCGGCGGCGAGGCCCGAGGTGACCTCGATCCGCTCGCCGTCGCTCACGCCGAGCGCCACCACGCGGCGCACGGCCTTGTCGCCGTCGGCCACGAAGACCGCGGCTTCTTCGCCCTCGCGCACCACCGCGACCGCGGGCACGAGCACCACGCCCGTGCGCGCGTCGGCATCGATCGCGCTCGACACCGGCAAGCCGACGGCCAGCATCGGTGGCGCGCCGGTGAATCGCAGCCGCACGGGGGCGGCGCCGGTGGTCGCGTCGACGGCCGCGGGTGGCGCCACGACAGACAGCGCGCCTTCGAGCGGTGTCGCCAGGTGCGCGGTGGCGCCGGCGCGCACGCGCGGCAGGTCGCCCAGCGCGATCGACGCCACCACCTCGATGCGACGCGGATCCACGAGACGCAGCACCGGATCCGCCGTGGCCGCGTCCACCAGATCGCCCGGGTTGTGCATCCGTCGAGCAATCACGCCCGCGAACGGCGCGCGCACTTCCGCCCGCGCGGCCGTGGTGGTGGCGGCGGCAAGGCCGGCACGGCCCTGCGACAGCGCGGCCTGAGCCTCCGCGAGATCCCGATCCGCGTCTTCGAGCTCCTTGCGGGCGGCGACGCCACGATCGAACAGGTCCTTCGCGCGGGCCTGTGCGGCCCTGGCGTTGGCGATCTGGGCCTCGGCGCGGGCGATGTCGGCCTGCTGCCGCGCCACTTCGGCGCCGCTGGCGGGAATGTCGAAGCGCACCAGCAGATCGCCGGCGGCCACGCGTTCACCCTCCGCGCGTGGCAGCTCCGCGATACGGGCCGGTTCGGGCGCCACCACCAGCAACTCAGCGCCGGGCGCGGCGGCGACCAGCCCGGTGGCATGCACCGCGGCCTGGATGTCACCGGTGCGCACCGTCTCGACCTGCACCGGCACGACGGTGTGGCTCTCGACCTCTTCCGGGGCGTCGTGCGAGCACCCGGCAGCGATCGCGAGCGTGACGAGAGCGGCCGGCGCGAACGTGCGGGCGGCGAAGCGTGTCATGGCAGGGGAGCCCCGAGGGCGCGCTCGAGGTCGGCGCGCGCGATCTGGAAGTCGGCCGCCGTCTGCAGCATGCGGAGGCGGATGTCGCGCGAGGCCTGCAGCGCCTGCAGATACGCGCCGATGCCGGTACGGCCCAGGCGATACGCGTCGTCGGCGAGCCGCTCGATCTCGACGGCCTGCGGCACGAGCGTGGACTGGTAGCGGCGATACTGCTGCGCCAGCGCCTCCACTTGCGCCGAGGCGGCGGCCACATCGCCGCCGACGCGCGCGAGGGTGGCGGCGCGATCCGCCGTGACCGCCGCCAGCGTCGCTTCCTCGGTGCGCACCGCGGCGTCGTGGCGGGTGAAGATCGGCAGCGTGACGGCGAGTCCGGCGCGCCACCCGGTGGTGAACTCCGGTTCGGCGCCACGTGTCACCGCCACTTCTGGCGTCAGGTCGGGTACGCGCAGCGACGACGCCACCGCGATACGGGCCTTCTGCTCCTCGACCTGGGCGTCGAGCACCGCGATGTCGGCGTGGCGCGTCGGCTCGGCGGCCCCGGGCGCCGCCACGGCGCGATCGACGTCCGCATCGATCGACGTCGCGAGAGACAGCGGCGTGTCGGCCGGCCAGGCGAGCAGCGTACGCAGGCGGACCGCGGCCGCGGCTGCGGCACCGTCGGCGGCCGCCATCTGGTTCTCGGCGTCGCCGCGGGCGAGGTCCGCCTGCAGCACTTCCAGGCGCGCCACGTCGCCGGCCGCGAATCGCTGCTCGGCGGCGTCCTTCGCGCGCGTGGCGATCTGCGCCACCTCGCGAAGCAGGTCCAGGCGTGCGCGTGCGGCCACGAGATCGAAGTAGGCCGCGCGCACTGCCACGCGCAGCTCGAACGCGGTGCGCACCTGCTCGGCGCCGCTCACCAGCACCCCGGCATCGCCGAGCGCGATGCGACGCGCGCGCTTGCCGCTGGTTTCCACCGGCAGCGACAGCGTATAGGCCTGTGTGGGCGTCTCCCGCGTGTACTCGACGTGCAGCTCGGGGTTCGGACGCTCGCGCGCGGTGCCCACGGCGGCGAGGGCGGCCGACTGACGGGCCCTGGCAGCGGCCATCACGGGATTCGCGCTGGCGGCACGGGCGAACGCCGCCTCGAGTGTCAGCGCCGTCGGGTCGGGCGCCGCCGGCTGCGCCGCGGCCGGAGCCGCCCATAGCGCCGCGAGCATCAGCGCGATCGACCGTGTGCACTGCCTCATGCGGAACCCATCGACCATCCGTGCCAATCGACGCGAACGGCGAAGGCATGACTATACGACGAACGGCGTGACGCCATCGGCTATCCTTCAGCACCGTCCCCGCGGAGGCTGCGATGACCCCGAAAGCTTTCACGCTCGCAATACTGCTCGCCGTCGCGACCATGCCGTCGCTCGAGGCCGCCACACCCAAGGGCAGCATCACCATCGAGCGCATCGCCGACATCAAGTACCCCACCAACCCCACGTGGTCGCCCGACGGCACCAAGGTGGCGTTCCTGTGGGACGCGGCCGGCAAGCAGGACCTGTTCGTGGTCACGCCCGGCCAGGCGCCAAAGGCGCTGACCGATTTTCCAGTAGACCCCGACCTGCTGCAGTCGGACCTCGGCGCCTTCGCGTGGATCTCGAACGACGAGATCCTGTTCGGGCGCAACGGCCGGCTGTGGAAGGTCAGCGCGTCCACCGGTAAGCCGGCGCCCATGCCCGGCGCGCTCGGCGATGCCGGCAACTTCAGCCTGTCGCCCGACCGCACGGTGATCGCGTTCACGCGGCGCGGCAACCTGTGGGTGGGCAACGTGGCCGCGGGCACCGAACGGCTGGTCACCAACCTCCCCGACGGCCTGAACGCCGGCGCGCCCACCTTCTCGATGGACGGCAAGTGGCTGGCCTTCACCGCCAACCGCGGCGGGCTCGAGCCCGAGGACCTGCCGTGGAACGGCCCGATGATCCGCTCGATGGAGAACGTCGGCCGCGAGCGTCGCCTCGGCGTCGTGGCCGTGCAGGCCGGCGAGGTCTATTGGGTGCCCACCGTTGGCCAGGTGAGCTCGCCGCAGTTCACCGCCGACCGCTCGCTCATCTATTACGAGACGTCGCCCGACGGCAAGACCAAGGACCTCAAGATCGTGACGCGCGACGTGGCGCCGCGCGTGCTGTGGCGCGACCACGACGACCGCTGGGTGTCGCCGACCAACCGCGACGTCAAGCTGCTGGTCTCGCCCGACGGCAAGCAGATCGCCTTCGTCAGCGATCGCACGGGCTGGATCCACCTGTACGTGATGCCCGCCGATGCGAAGAGCGAGTCGCAGGCGGTGCAGCTCACGAGCGGCAACTTCGGCGTCGGCCTCGGCAGCTGGTCGCCCGACGGCAAGCGCCTCGCCTATCACCACAGCGCCGACAAGAACCAGTACGAGCGCTTCGTGGACGTCGTCGACGTGGCGACGAAGCGCAACGAGGCGGTGATCACCACACGCGGCGTCACGCTGGATCCGCTGTTCTCGCCCGACGGGCAGTCGCTCGTGGTGCAGCGCACCGATCCGCAGAACTCGCTCGACCTCTACGTGGCGCCGGTGCGCGCCGGCGCGGCGCTCACGCGGCTCAGCGACTCGATGCCCGCGGGCCTGAACCGCAGCGAGATCGTGGTGCCCGAAGCGGTGAGCTTCCCGAGTCGCTTCGACAAGGCGCCGGTGCCAGGCACGATCATGCTGCCGCGCAATCTGGACAAGACGAAGAAGCACCCGGCCATCGTGTGGATCCACGGCTCGGGCTCCGACCAGAACTTCCTCGGCTGGCATCCGGGCAGCTACCGGATGTACTACTCGGCGTCGGTTTACCTCGCGCAGCAGGGCTACATCATCATCACGCCCGACTATCGCGGCAGCTCCGGCTTCAGCCGCGAGTGGTCCACGGGCGTGCACATGGGCCTCGGCATCAAGGACTCGGCCGACGTGCTGGCCAGCGCCGACTACCTGAAGACGCTGCCCTACGTCGACCCGGATCGCATCGCCGTGTGGGGCCTGAGCTACGGCGGCTACCTCACGCTCTCGGCGATGACGCAGGATCCCACGCTGTTCAAGGCCGGCATCAACGTGGCCGGCGTGGTCGACTGGGCCACCTACGGCGCCGGCTACACCACGCCGCGTCTGGGCACGCCGGTCGAAAACCCGGGCGTGTACCACGAGTCGGCGCCGATCTACTTCATGGAGAAGCTGGCACGGCCGCTGCTCGTGATGCACGGCACCAACGACCGGAACGTCCAGTTCCGCGATTCACTGCGCCTGTGGGACGTGCTGCTGAAGCTGGGCAAGCCGTTCGAGATGGCCGTGTATCCCGGCGAGATCCACTTCTTCCGGCGCGCGCACATCCTGCGCGATGCATGGCGGCGCGCGGAGGACTTCTTCGACAAGTACTTGAAGGGCGACGCTCTGCTGAAGAGCCACTAGAGGCGTCGGGACGGGCAGCAGGAAGCGGGAACGCGGTCTCGGCGCGCGGAGGATTCCGCGGACTGGTCGTCGGGCGGAGGCGCGCGCGGTGGTATTCGGCCGCGATTGCGCAGGCCCGGCCTCGGTATGGCCCTTGCTCCTGAAGTCGGGATGCATCGCCGTACCCTGCTCCAGGCTCTCGGCCTCGTCCCCTTCGTTCAGGCGTATCGCGGCGTCGTGCTCGGCGCCTCCGGCGCAGTTCAGTCTTCAGCGCCGGCGCCCGACGTGGAACTCGCGCTCACGGCGGCGCCCGGGGAGCATGCGTTGCTGCCCGGCGCTGCGACCCGGGTGTGGCGCTACACCGGCACACTGGTC
The DNA here is from genome assembly GCA_046331325.1 of Vicinamibacterales bacterium. GTDB lineage: Bacteria > Acidobacteriota > Vicinamibacteria > Vicinamibacterales > UBA2999 > CADEFD01. The sequence continues at coordinate 154,585 of JAXLRB010000004.1, forward strand.
AAGGGGCCGGCCGGCACGCTGCAGCCGGTGGCCGGCTCGTCGCTCGGGCCGGTGATCCGCCTCGTGCGCGGGCAGCGCGTGCGCATCCGGTTCGCGAATCGTCTGGCCGAGCCGTCGATCGTGCACTGGCACGGGCTCGACGTGCCCGAGGCGGCCGACGGACATCCGCGCCTCGCCGTGCCCGCCGGTGCCGACTACGTCTACGACTTCACGGTCACCAACCGCGCCGGCACCTACTGGTATCACCCGCACCCGCACATGCGCACGGCCGCCCAGGCGTACATGGGGCTCGCCGGGTTGCTGATCGTGTCCGACCCGGAAGAGGCGGCCCTCGGCCTGCCCAGTGGCGACGGCGAGCTGCTCTGCGTGCTGCAGGACCGCCGCCTCGATGCCGGCAATCAGCTCGTTTATCCGACCGCGGCCTCGAACGGGATGGCGGGCATGGACGCCGGCGGCGGCCGAGACCGGGGGCGTGGCCGCGGCATGGGGATGGGGATGGGCGGGCAGATGGAGCTGATGAACGGCTGGCTCGGCGACCGGATGCTGGTGAACGGCCAGGTGCAGCCCACGTTCGACGTCGCCCGCCGCACGTACCGCGTGCGCCTGCTGAACGGCAGCAACGCCCGCATCTACAAGCTGGCGTGGAGCGATGGCGCGCCCTTCACCGTGCTCGGTGGCGATGGCGGGCTGCTCCCGGCGCCGCGTTCGCAGCCGACGCTCACGCTGGCCCCGGGGCAGCGTGCCGACGTGCTGCGCGAACTGTCGACGGTGGCCGCCGGAGCCACGGTGCGCCTCACCTCGGCGGCATTCGACGAGGCCAGCGTGGGGCGGGTGGGCATGATGGGCGAGACGTCGCCGGTGCCCCAGGGCGCGCCCCTCACCCTGATGACGCTGCGCGGCACGTCGGCCACGGGCCCACGCGTGACCGCGCCCGCGCGTCTCGGCGCCGACACGTTCACGGCTGACGCCTCGGCGCCCGTGCGACGCGTGCCGCTCACCTTCATGATGATGAACTGGCTGATCGACGGCCGCACCTTCGAGATGACCGACGCCACGCCGGCCGAGACCGTGGCGCGTGGCAGCACGCACGTCTGGGAGTTCGAGAATCGCGCCAACCCGATGGGCATGGCCATGGCGCATCCCATCCACATGCACGGCCGGCAGTTCCGCGTCATCGGCCGCTCGGGTGGCGCCGCCAACGCGCTGCGCGAGGGCATCCACGATCAGGGCTGGACCGACACCGTGCTGGTCCTGCCCGGTGAGACGGTGCGCGTGCAGGTCACCTTCTCGCAGGAGCCCGGGCTCTACCTCTACCACTGCCACATCCTCGAGCACGAGGACATGGGGATGATGCGCAACTTCCGGATCCGCTGACGAGTACAATCGCCGGCTGAGGAGTCAGCCATGCGTCGTGTCGTACTTGCCGGTGTCGTGTTCGTCGCTGCCGTGTCGTCCGCGTTCGCCCAGGCGCCCGCGCCCGCGGCGCAGCCGTTCCAGGCCGGCCAGCCGCTGAAGACCACGCCCAACGTGAAGATCTACGGCAGCTTCCGCTTCAGCGAGAGCCTGTCGTACGACGCGGACCGCGATCTGATCGTGTCGGTGAACGCCGGCATGCCGCAGGACCTGGTGCCGAACGACGGCTACGTGTCGCTCATCAACCCCGACGGCACGGTGCACACGCTGAAGTGGATCGGCGTGAACCGCAACGGCCTCACGCTGAACCATCCGCTCGGCAGCCACATCGCCAACGGCATGCTCTACGTGGTCGACATCGACACCGTCCGCTGGTTCGACATGAAGACCGGCGAGCCGAAGGGCGCGATTCCGGTGAACGGCGCCGGCCGCTTCAACGATCTCGAGGTGGCGAAAGACGGCACCATCTACGCCACCGTCACCGGCGTGGCCAACGACCCCACGAGCTGGAAGGTCTACAAGATCACGGCGCAGAGCCAGGCGCCCATCATCACGGGCGCGCCGCTGAGCCGGCCGAACGGCATCACGTTCGACGGCAAGGGCAACCTGGTGGTGGTGAACATCGGCACGAGCGACGTGCTCACGTTCACGCCCGACGGCAAGCTGCTCGCCACCGAAAACGCCGTGGATCCCGGCAACGACGGCGTGGTCGTCACCGCCGACGGCACGAAGTACGTGAGCAGCGTGATGCAGGGCACCGTGTCGCGCATCCGGCCGGGACAGAAGGCCGAGATCATCGCCTCGGGCATTCCCACCGCGGCGTCGATGGCCTACGACTCGAAGCGCAACCGGCTGCTCATCCCGATGAACGACTGGAACGCGATCGCGATCGTCGAGCTGAACCAGAAGTAGCCGCGCCATGAGCGACCCGACACCGCTCGACGCTCCGACGCGTCACTTCCTTCGTCACACCGTGGCCACGCTGGCCTATCGCGCCGGCAAGGTGGTGCGCGATGCGCCGGAGGGCTTCGGCGACGTGCGTGCCGGCGCGTCGAGCCGATCGGCCGCCGAGATTCTCGGTCACATGGTGGATCTGCTGGCGTGGGCCGAGCGCCTCGTGCAGGGCGAGTATCGCTGGGAGGCCGCTGGCGTCACGGACTGGCCCACGGCCGTCACACGCTTCTTCGAGGGGCTCGCGGCGCTCGACCACGCGCTCGAGACGTCCGCCGCGTCGTTCTCTGCCGAGGTGCTGTTCCAGGGCCCGATCGCCGACGCGCTCACGCACACGGGGCAGCTGGCGATGCTGCGTGGTATCGCCGGCGCGTCCATCCGTCCCGAGAGCTACGCCCGCGCGACGATCGCGGCGGGACGCGTGGGCGCGAATCAGGCGGCGCCGGGACGCGAGTTCGATGGAGACGCCAGCCGCCCGGCGCGGTAGCATGCGTGACTCCGGGGAGGCCATCGCCATGAGTCTCGACCTGCGCCACGTGACGCCGCTCCTGCAGGTCTTCGACATGCCGCGCGCGCTCCGCTTCTATCGCGATGTGCTCGGCTTCGGCGTGGTGGAATCGTCCGCGTTCCGCGGCACCGACGACTGCGATTGGATCTGGCTGCGCCGCGACAGCATCGAGGTGATGCTGAACACGGCATACGAGCATCACGCGCGGCCCGAACGCGCGGACCCGGCGCGGGTTGCCGCGCACGACGACACCATCCTCTTCATCGGCTGCCCCGATGTCGACGCCGCCTTCGAGTACCTCAAGGCACGCGGCGTCGCCCTCGACCCTCCGAAGGACGCGCCCTACGGCATGCGGCAGCTCCATCTCCACGACCCCGACGGCTACGGCATCTGCCTGCAGTGGTCGTTGCCACGCGACGCGTCGGCGCCGAAGGACCTCGACACGTCGCCCATGGAAGGTTGAGGCGTGGGCTGTGGGCGGGCCGGATCATCGTCGTCCCTCGATCGACCTCGGCCTGGCTGTCGCCCTGGCGGCCCGCCCGTTCGCCTTCCGATCTCCCGAGTACAGATCATGTCCATGCGAACGCTCGTGCTCTCGGCCATCCTTCCTGCGACCCTCGTTGCCGCGCCTTACGCCGCTCTTCAGTCCCGTCCAGCCGCCCTTGCGGTGCAGGTGAACGTGGCCACGCTGCATGCCGCGGCGCTCACGACGGCCCGCGACGGCGCCGATCGCGGCGATCAGCCCTATCTGCTCGCGTCGATCCTTGGTCCCGGCGCGGCCACGAGTACCGCGCGACTCCCGAACGACGGGCACCTCGGCATCCAGCTCGATGAAGCCGTCGGCCCCCGGCCGCTGGCGTCTTTGTCGCTTGCGCCCGGCGAGCACGCCCGGCTGGTGATCGCGGCACTCGAAGGTCCAAAGGCGGACATGGCGCTCGAGGGACGCGTTGCCGCGGCTTCGACGACGCGTCCAGACGAAACTCCGGCCTCGCTCGGTTCGCGTCTCGCTTCGGTGATGGCGCCGTTGACCGCTCGCGGCGATCACTGGCTGGGGGCCGCCCTGCTCGACGTGGCCAATGAGGCCGGCACGGTGCGCTGGCGCACGTTCGCGTGTCTTGCGACGTGCGAGGTACTCAGCGCGCCCGAGGCGCCGAAGACGCCGGACGCGCCGCTCTCTGGCGTGATCGAACTCACCGGCGCCGGTGGCACCTATCACCTCAAGGTCGAGACGCGCACCGGCCACTGAATCGATGGCGGCGACGTGTCCTTCGCCGCGGAGCCACTTCACATGACCCACCCACCGATCGCCTTGCGTCAGACCTCCCGGCGTGCCGTGCTGCGGGCGTTGCCGGTCGCCGCACTTGGTGTCGCTGATGCCACGGCGGTCGCCCAGCCCGCTGGCGGCGGATCGGAGCTCGCGGTGCAGGTGGTGAAGAGGTTCTGGGACGCCTTCAACCGAGCGGCGTGGTCTGAACTCGATGGGCTGGTCACTCCGAACTACGCGCATCACCCTCCGGGCAAGACCTTGACGCTGGATCAGTTCAAGGCCGGCGGCGCGTGGGTGCACAAGGGACTTGGCGGGTACCGCCTCGAATTCGATTCCGTGATCGCGTCGGGCTCCGACGTCGCCACCCGCTGGACGGCGACCGGCACTCACGTCGGCTCCATGTTCGGTGAGGCGCCAACGAACCGTCAGGTAGCGGTTCAGGGCATGCACTTCCACACGGTGTCCGCTGGCCGGATCGCAGCCGACTGGGAAGTGATCGACTTCGATGGGTTCAAGGCCCAGCTGCGGCGCGGTTGACGCATGGCCCGAGGCGCATGAATCTGGCCAGCCATGACCGACACCCGCGCTGATCTCGAGGCGGCGATCGACCGCTACCCGGCCGACGTCGCGGCCACCGCTCGTGCGGCGCTGGCGCGGCTGCGCAAGCGTTTTCCCGGGGCGCGGCTGCTGGTGTACGAACGCCGGGGCTCGCTGCCGATCGGTTTCGCGCCCGCCGACCGCGGTGCCGCGGTGATCTCCGTGGTGCTCTACCCGCGCTGGGTGCGGTTCTTCTTTCTCGAAGGCGTCGCGCTCGACGATCCACAGCGCCGGCTGGAAGGCACGGGCTCTCAAGTGCGATCACTGCGCGTGGAGGGCGACGCCGCGATACTCGACGACCCGTACGTGCGCGGCTTGATGGCGCAGGCGCTGAAGGTGGCGGGCGTGAACCTGAAAGCGGGCACGGGCGAGGTGGTGTTCAAGTCCAGGCTGGGCGGTCCACCGCGATGATCCGGATCATCCCCCGGCCCGCCGTGTACGGGCTCGCCATCGCGTGGCTCGCGTTCGCGGTCACGCTGTGGCCGGCCGGTGCGCGCGCGCGTGGTGACGACGTGCTGGTCATGTCGAACGGCGCCACCACACCGGCGTGGCTGGCGCTCGTGCCCGTCATCGAGCAGGCCACCGGTCATCGGATGGTCACCGTGGCCACCGCCATGGGCAGTGGCGCCAACGCGATTCCCAGCCGCGTGCGTCGCGGCGAGCCGGTGGACATCGTGCTGCTGCCGTCCGGCACGATCGACGATCTGATCCGCGATGGCGCCGCCCTCGCCGGCAGTCGCGAGGACTTCGCGCGGTCACGCATCGGCCTCGCCGTGCCCGCAGGCGCGCCGAGTCCACGCGTGAGCACCGTCGCCGAGCTGAGGGCCGCGCTGCTCGCCGCGCCGTCGATCGCGGTGTCGGCGCAGGTCAGCGGTCAGTACGTCACGGCGGAGCTGTTTCCCCGCCTGGGCATCGCGGAACAGGTCGTAACGAAGCTGCGCAGGGTCGAGGGTGAGCTGGTGGCGGACATGCTGGCGCGTCGCGAGGCCGCGCTGGGCTTCCAGCAGATCAGCGAGCTCGTCGCCGCGCCCGGCGTCGACTACGTGGGCCCGCTGCCATCTGAGCTGCAGCGCACGACCGTCATGGCCGCAGGCATCCCGAAGAGCGCACTGCACACCGATGCGGCGCGCGACGTGATTCGCGTGCTCGCGTCGCCGCGCGCTGCCGCGATCCTCGAGGCCAGCGGGCTCGATCCGATCGTTCGCCCGTAGCGTCGCCGGCGCGTCTCAGAGTCGCTCGCACCACGCCAGGAAGTCGTGATCCTCGGCCATCGCGGCGACGCGCGAGAAGATCGCGTGCGCCAGCTTGGTGCCGCGCTCGCTCGAGAAATCGAGCATCGCACCGGCCGAGATCATGCGCGCGACGGCCGAGCCCACCGACCGCCGGTGGTTCGCTCGCACGTCATCGAGCGTGTAGTCGCGCACACCGGCGTCAACGAGCGCCTGGTGATACAGCGCCAGCAGCGCCGCTTCGTGTTGCCGGCGCACGTCCGTGGACAGCGCGAACGCCAGGAAGTAGGCCACGTCACGACTGGGCGCATCGAAGCGCGACGTCTGCCAGTCGAAGAGCACCATCTCGCCTTCGGGGGTGAAGGCCATGTTGTCGGGACGGAAGTCGCCGTGCGACAGCGTGCGCGGCCCGGCGAGATGGCTGTCGATCCAGGCCTCGTAGCGCGACATCAGGGCTCGGGCCGTCGCCGTGGCGACCGGCGTCGCGGTGGCGGCCCACCGCTGCTCCCACACCGGCCCCAGGGCGCGCAGCATCGGCGCCAGCGACACGCGATCCTGAACGGGCGTGCGCAGCCAGTCACAGTGCGACAGGCGCGGGCGGTTCCAGTAGTGCGCCTGCAGGCGCGCCAGGCTCGTCAGTGCCGTCCGCGCGTCGTCGATCGACGCGCCCGCCACGTTGTCGCCGAAGCGCAGGTGTCCGATCTCCTCGAGCAGCACGAGCGTGCCGCCCGATTCCGCGTCGTAGAGCGCGGTACGCCCGCGGCACCGCAGCGGCGCCTCCGCCGACAGGTCGCGGTAGAACCCGGCCTCCGTCTCGTACAGGCCAAAGGCTTTCAGTCGTGTGAGCACCGCTGGATCCGATGCCGACAGCTTCGCGAACATCGTCACGGGCGCGCCGTCGCCGTCGTGATCGTAGGTGAGCCGCAGATGCGCGGACTGGCCGGCGAACCCCGAGCCGGCCGGCACCCGGTCCACCACCGCGGCCGCCACCGCGCTCGTGTCGAGCACGCCGGATTCGCGCAGCGCCGCCGTGAGGTACGCGGGCGTCAGCCCGTCCAGCTCGGAGGGGATCGGCATCGCGGCAGTCTACGGGAACCAGCCCGGCCGTGGTAGCGTCATCCACCGCATGAACGCAACGCTGCACGAGCACCAGCGCGACATGCGCGACGGCTTCGCCTGGGGCGCGCCGGGCATGACGGTCTCGGGCCTCGTGTGGCTCGCGGCGGCGGCTGTGGCCATGCGCTGGTCCTTCATGTCGGCCGTGCTCACGCTGTTCGCGGGCGGCGCGGTGATCCATCCCCTGGGCATGCTGCTGGCGAAGGCGGTGGGGCGGCGTGGTGCGAACGCACCAGGGAACCCACTGGCTGCGCTGGCGCTCGAATCCACGGTGTGGATGCTGGCTCTGTTGCCGATCGCGTTCGCCGTGGCCACGCGCGAACCGCGATGGTTCCTCCCCGCGATGATGTCGGTCATCGGCGGACGCTATCTCGTGTTCCAGTCGATCTACGGGGCGCGGATCTACTGGATCTGCGGCGGCGCCCTCGTCGCGGCCGCGTGGGCGCTGGTGGCGCTGCGCGTCGATCCGGCGATCGCGGCAGCCACAGGCGGCCTGGTCGAGCTGGCGTTCGCCGCGGTGCTGTGGGGGAAGAGTCGCGGCTGAGCCGCCGGGCGATTGACTCATCGTCGCGCCGCACGTAGAACGGAGTCGTGCCCGACCACGCCTCCGTCCTGTCCACGCAGCTTCCCGGCACCTGGCAGCTGCTCTCCCGCATCGACACCACGGCGTCGGGTGAACGCCGTCCCGAGCCGTCGCTGGGCGAGGATCCCGTCGCGCTGCTCATCTACGACCGCGCCGGACACTTCGCCGCGCAGTTCATGCGGCGCGACGGCAGCGTCGACGTGCCCGACGGGCCCGGCGGCGCGAAGAACAACAGCCAGGCCAGGGGCGGCTACGACGCCTACTTCGGCACCTACACGGTGGACGACGATGCCGGCACGGTCACGCAGCATCTCGTGGGCGCGCTGTCGCGTCAGCACGTCGGCGCGGTGCTCACGCGCGCCATGCGCGTGAACGGCGACTCGCTCGTCATCACGCTCGACACCAGCACGGCCGACGGCGTCGACGTGACACGCACGTTGACGTGGCGGAGGGTGGGCTGATGCGGCTCCTGGCGATCGGGCTCTTCGCCGGTGTGCTGTCGGGGCTCTTCGGCATCGGCGGTGGCGTGGTGATCGTGCCGGCGCTGATCGTGGTGGCCGGGATGGCGCCCGAGATGGCCACGGGCACGTCGCTGGCGTCGTTGCTGCTGCCGGTGGGTGCTCTTGGCGCGTGGCACTACTACCGACTCGGATTCGTGATGCCGCGCGCGGCGGTGTGGATCGCGCTGGGCCTGGCCGTGGGGGCGTTCGTCGGCGCGCAGCTGGCCGTGCGCCTGCCGGCGCGTGAGCTGCAGCGCGCATTCGCCGTGTTCCTGGGATTGGTGGCCGTGCACCTGTGGTGGACGGCGTGATGCCTCCGCGATCGCACTCAGGCCCACCGCCTTTCTGGCCCCATTGCCAGTGCTTCGCCGGCGCCGGAACGCCCGAGCAGGCGGTCCCGCTGTTGCACCAGGACGTGCAGGACACCGCGTGTCACGAATGGCGCGAGGTGGTGGACCGAATCGATGGCGCGATCCGGGATGGCGCGACCGAGCTCGATCCAACGGACGGGTTCACCGGCGACGAGCGGGCCCGTATCGTGACGCTGCCGTCGTCGATCGCGCGGCTCACCACGGTGAGAAGGCTCAGCATGGTGGCCAGCTTTCTCACTCGCGTTCCACCGGAGATCGGCGCCATGACGTCGCTGGCCGACCTCAACCTTTACATGTCGTACCGACTGCACTTCCTGCCGTACGAGATCACGCGTTGCCCCAGCCTCGTGGATTCGTGCATCAGCACCCGCGCCCTCTTTGGGAGCTTCAGCAACCGCGGCCACTTTCCGGATCTCCTCCACGCCGACAACTCGGCTGCGCTGGCGGTCTTGCGTCCGTCGACCTGTTCGGTGTGCAACACCGCTCTGCCCGCCACCGGCGCCGTCGATCGGTGGATCACGCTTCGCATCGGCACCGATGTCGTGCCGCTGCTGGTATCCGCGTGTTCGCTTGAGTGCATCGCGACGTTGCCGACACCTCCCGCCCACTACGTGTCGCATCCACACACCGGCGGCAGTGCGGTGATGCAACCCACGGATTGGCCCTTCCAGAACGCACGGAACGAGAGCTCGGCGTTATCCTGACGGCATGACTCCCGAGAAGTGGTTCGAGCGCCGCTTCGACGCCCAGCCGGCGTCGCGGTTCCCCGTGATTCTCGAGCGACTGCGCGGCACGCCGGCGCGTCTCGAAGAGCGGTTGCGCGACGTGCCATCAGCGCGGCTCACCACGCGTCTGGACAGCGCGTGGTCCGCGCAGGAGAACGTGGGCCACCTCATCGATCTCGAGTCGCTGTGGCATCGACGCGCCGAGCAGCTCTTCGCCGGCGAGCCGGAACTGGCGCCGACGGATCTGGCGAATAGGCGCACGTTCGAGGCCGGGCACAACGACCGGCCGCTCGCCGATCTGCTGGCCGAGTTCCGACGTGTGCGACAGGCCTTCGTGGCGCTGCTCACGCGCGCCGACGACGCATCACTGTCGCACACGGCGCTGCATCCACGGCTGCGCACGCCGATGACCCTCACCGACCTCGCGCACTTCGTCGCCGAGCACGACGACCACCACCTGGCGACGATCGCGGCGCTCGTCGATCGGCCGCGCACCTGAGCCGCGGCGCGGCAGTAGTCGCTGCGTTTACTTCGGCGGCACCACCGGCACGAGGCCGGGGAAGACGTAGGCGTAGGCCATCGCCACGAAGCCCATCACGATCATCAGCATGACGCTGTGCTTGATGGTGAAGCGGAACAGGCGGCTTTCGTCGTCGGCGGTCATGCCGGTGGCGGCCACGGCCACCGCGATCGACTGCACCGAGATCATCTTGCCCATCACGCCGGCCGCCGAGTTCACCGACGCGGTGAGCACCGGGTTCAGGCCGAGCGCGTTGGCCGTCACCACCTGCAGGTTGCCGAAGAGGGCGTTGGCCGAGGTGTCGCTGCCGGTGAGGAACACGCCCATCCAGCCGACCACGGCGCTGAAGAACGGGAAGAGCCCGCCGGTGGCGGCCAGCGCGAGCCCGAGCGTGCTCGTCATGCCCGAGTAGTTCATCAGGTAGGCGAGGCCCAGCATCGAGGCGATCGTGAGCAGCGCGAACTTCAGCTGCTTGAACGTGGCCACGTAGATGCCCGCGAACTGGCCCGGCGACACGCGCAGGAAGAGCGCCGCCACGATGGTGGCGAGGAAGCACGCCGTACCCGACGCGCTCAGCCAGTTCCACGTGAAGATGGCGGCGTAGGGCGCCGGCGCGGCGGTCACCGGCGGCACGCGCTGAATGGCGTTGTGCAGGCCCCACACCTCCACGCCGTTCAGGCCGGCGGCGGCCTTCGGCAGGAACGACGGCATCAGGCCGTGGGTGAAGCGATCGATCTGCGCCTTGATCGACGGCTCGCCCCACGCCAGCACGAACATGACCAGCAGCAGGTACGGCATCCACGCGGTGAAGATCTGGCCGCCGGTGTGCTTCGCCAGCGTGATCGACGCCGGCTTGTCGCCTTCGAGCCGCATGATGTTCTTCGGCTTCCACAGCTTCAGCACCGCCACCATCACCACGATGCAGGTGAGCGAGCTGAGGATGTCGGTGAGCTGCGGGCCCATGTAGTTCGACACGTAGAACTGCACGCCGGCGAACGACACGCCGCAGGCGATGATCGCCGGCAGCACTTCCATGGCGCGCGCCCAGCCGGCCATCACGACGATGAGATAGGCCGGAATCACGATCGAGACCAGCGCGCACATGCGGCCGACCATGGCCGAGAGCGGCAGCTCCGGCAGGCCGGTGACGCTGGCCAGCGTGGTGATCGGGATGCCGATCGACCCGAAGGCCACCGGCGCGGTGTTGGCCAGCAGGCAGATGCCGGCAGCGTAGAACGGGTTGAAGCCGAGGCCGGCGAGCATCGCGCCCGACACCGCCACCGGGGCGCCGAACCCGGCCGCGCCCTCGATGAACGCCCCGAACGAGAAGGCGATGAACATCGCCTGCAGGCGGCGGTCATCCGTGAGGCTGCCCACCGAGTCCTTGATGATCTCGAACTTCCCGGTGTCGACCGCGAGGCGGTAGAGCATGATCGACGCGAAGACGATCCACGCGATCGGAAAGAGCCCGTAGGCGGCGCCGTAGACCGTGGCGATGGCGGCCAGGCCGAACGGCATGCCGTAAACCGCCAGCGACACCACGAACGCGGTGGCCAGCGCGGCGAGCGCCGCTTTCCACGCCGGGGCGCGCCATACGCCGAGCATCAGGAAAAGGACGATGATCGGCAGCGCGGCCACCGGGGCCGACAGTGCCAGGCTGCCGCCGAGCGGCTCGTAGTTGTGGGTCCACATAGGCAGAAGGGGCCGGGAAGTCCCGTCGCTTATAGCACAGGCCGTGCGCGGGTCGTGGCACAATGCGGGCGCGCCGATGAGCACCCCCCTGCCCGAGCCCTGGCTGCGTGGTCCCGTTCCAGGGATTCACGCCCTTCTTCAACCTGCCGCGCACGCGTTCCAGATGGCCCGCGAAGACGTGGCCGCGGCCGTCGCTGGCCTGACGCCCGTGCAGGTGTGGACCGCGCCCGAGGGCATGACGCCACTCGGCTTCCACGTGGCGCATCTCAGTGGCAGCACCGATCGCCTGCTGACCTACGCGCGCGGAGCGCAGCTCGACGCGGATCAGAAGGCCGCGCTCGGCCGCGAGCGGATGATCGGCGTGGAGCGCCCGCCGGTGGAACGCCTCGTCGATGCGTGGAACGCCACGGTGGACCGCGCCCTCGCGCAACTCGCGGCCACCGATCCGGCCACGCTCACCGACGCCCGCACCGTGGGCCGCGATCAGCTGCCGTCGACGGTGCTCGGTCTGCTTTTCCACGCCGCCGAGCACGCCTCGCGACACACCGGGCAGATCGTCACCACGTCGAAGATGGTGCGCGCGTTCTCGAACGCGTAGCCCGCATACTTCCGCGGATCCTGTCCGCGTCGACACGGCCGAGCTGTTAGCATGCCCGGCATGCGTATCCGCCGGGCGCTCGTCCTTCTCGCGATTCTCGTCGCCGCTGGCGCGGCGTTGCCGGCGGCCGAACTGCCGGCCGATGCCGTCTTCCGCCACGGACGCATCTACACGGCCGACGCGTCGGATCGCACCGTGGCCGCCGTGGCCGTGCGCACCGGCCGCGTGGTGTACGCCGGCGACGACGCCGGCGTGGCGGCGTTCATCGGCCCGAAGACCCGCGTGGTCGATCTCGCCGGCGGCTTCATGATGCCGGGCCTGGTCGACGGCCACATCCATCCGCTGTCGGGCGGCCTCGGCCTCAACACCTGCTCGCTGAACTACGAGGTGATCTCGGTCGACGAGTTCAAGGCGCGCATCCAGAAGTGCCTGGATGCGGAAGCCGCGCGCGAGCCGAACGGTTGGCTCGAGGTGCGCGCCTGGTTCCAGCAGAGCATGCAGCCGGCCGGCACCGTGGCCAACAAGGGCATGCTCGACGGCCTGAAGACGAAGCGGCCGATCATCGTGCGCGACGCCTTCGGCCACACGGTGCTCGCCAACTCGCGCGCCCTCACGCAGGGCAAGATCACGCGCGAGACCAAAGACCCGCCCGGCGGCAAGATCGAGCGCGACGCCAACGGCGAACCCACCGGCCTGCTGCAGGACGACGCCTTCAACGTCTTCGACGCCATCATGCCGCCCCCCACCGCGGCCGAACGCGTGAAGGCGGCGCGCTCGTCGCTGGCGGCGATGAACGCGCAGGGCATCACGTCCGCGCTCGACGCGTCCACCGAGCCGCCGGGCCTGGCGGCGTACGCGGCGGTGCATCGCGCCGGCGGACTCACCGTGCGTATGCACTTCGCGCCGCACATCGAGGTGTCGGGCGGCGACGATCCGCCGGCGGCGGTGCAGCGCGTGCTGCGCCTCCGCACGCAGTACGACGGCGGCGTGCTCACGCCGCGGCCCGGCATCACGGTGCGCAACGCCAAGCTCTACATCGATGGCGTCATCGCCGGTCCGGCGTTCACGGGATCGATGATCGAGCCATACCTCATGAACGCGGGCACGAAGGACGCGCCGCGCTGGGTGCCCGGTCCGAGCCGCGGACCCGAGCCGTACTTCGCGCCGGGTCCGCTGGCGGCGCTGCTCATCGGCCTCGGCAAGGCCGGCATCGATCCGCACCTGCACGTGGATGGCGATCGCGCCGTGCGCGTGGCGTTCGACGGCGTGGAGGCGATGCGGAAGGCGCTGCCGGGGAAGGACATCCGTCCGGCCTTCGCGCACAGCGAGATCGTGCACCCCGACGACTTCGGCCGCTTCAAGGCGCTGGGCGTGTTTCCGGTGCTGTCGACGCAGTGGGGCAAGCCGGCGCCTGATACGGTGGATCAGCTGCGCGACTATCTCGGTCCGGAACGGGCGGCGATTCTCGAGCCGTCGGGCCTCTTGATCGCCGCCGGCGCCACCGTGGCCTACGGCAGCGACTGGCCGGTGGACAAGCTCGACGAGTGGTTCGCGCTGAAGGCGGCGGTGACGCGCGAGAACGCGCCGGAAGCGGGACCGCAGTACGCGGGACGCCTCGGTCGCGACCCCGGCATGACCGTGCGCGAGGCGCTGCGCGCCATCACGATCGTGGCCGCGCAGGAGCTGCACTGCGACGACGTGGTGGGATCGATCGAGGTCGGCAAGTTCGCCGACCTCGCGATCCTCGACCGCGATCCGTTCGCCATCGCGCCGCGCGACATCGCGAACGTGAAGGTGAAGGAGACCGTGGTGGGCGGACGCACGGTGTATCCGGCGCCCGCCCGTTAGGGCCGGTTACTTCTTCTCGTAGACCACCTTGCCGTCGACGATCGTCGTGGCCACGACGACGTCGGTGTTCTTCGGAATCGGCGCCGCCGTGATGTCGGTGGTGAGCACGACGATGTCGGCCAGCATGCCGGGCTGCAGCGTGCCCTTGCGCTTCTCGTCGAACGACGCGTAAGCGGCCCAGCGCGTGTAGCCGGCCAGCGTGTCGTCGATCGACAGCCGCTGATCCTCGGCCTTGTCGGCCTTCACGCGCGTCGACGCCAGCCAGATGCCCTGGCCGGCTTCGAGCGTGGCCACCGGCCAGTCGCTGCCGAAGGTCACGCGGCCGCCGGCGTTCAGGATGCTCTTCCACGCCCACGCCCGCGAGGCGCGTTCGGGGCCGATCGCGTCCGGCCACGGGCCCTTGGGCACGGCCTGGTTCACGTCGCCGAGCGAGGCGTGCATCGGCTGCTGCGACGCGATCACGCCCAGCTTCCCGAAGCGCTCGATGTCCTGCGCCGAGATCGACTCGATGTGCTCCAGCCGATGGCGCCGTCCGCGCGCCGGCGCGGGATTCGCCTTGGCCGCCGCCTCGAACGCATCGAGCGACATGCGGATGGCGCGATCGCCGATGGCGTGGATCTGGATCTGCCAGCCGCGCTTGTCGAACATCGCCACCAGCCGGTTCATCTCGTCGGCCGTCATGTTCGGCTCGCCGGCGCTCTTCGAGCCGACGTAGGGCTCGAGCATCGCCGCCGTCTTCGCCTCGATCACGCCATCCGCGAACATCTTCACGATGCCGGTGCGCAGCAGCGGGTCGTCGCCGTACTGCTTCCACGCGGCGTCCATCTTGTCCACGTCGGCCTCGGTGGTGGCGGGTGTGGCGCGCGTGGCGAGATACGAGCGCACGGTGAGCGTGCCGGCTTTGCGCGCGTCGTCGAAGAGCGCCATGTCGTCGAGGCTGGTGCCGGCGTTGTGGATGGTGGTGACGCCGAAGCGGTTGGCTTCGTGAATCGCCGCCTGCAGCGCCGCCTTCCGCGTCTCGGGCGTCTCCTTCGGGATCAGGTCGTCGATGAGGCGGGCCGCCGCTTCCTTCAGGTGGCCGGTGGGCTCACCCGACGCGTCGCGCATGATCACGCCGTTTTTCGGATCCTTCGTGGCCTTCGTGATGCCCGCCATCTTCAGCACCACCGAGTTCACCCACACGCTGTGCCCGTCGTAACAGGTCATCACGGCCGGGCGATCGGGCACGACCAGATCGAGCTGGGCCTTGGTGGGGCTGGCGTTGGTGAACGGCTGGTAGAGCCAGCCACGTCCGCGGACCCAGCCGCCGGGGTGCGTCGCCGCGAAGTCGCGGATCGCCGACTGCACCTGGTCGAGCGTGGTCAGGCCGGCGAGATCCACCTGCTGCAGCGCGAAGCCACCCTGGATGAAGTGGACGTGCGAGTCGGTGAAGCCGGGCGTGACGGTGGCGCCCTTCGCGTCAATCACGCGGGTGGACGGACCGGCCAGCGCCTTGATCTCGTCCGTGGTGCCGAGCTTCAGGATGGTGTTGCCCTTCACGGCCACGGCCTGCACCACGGTATTGGCCTCGTCGGCCACGTGCACCTTGCCGTTCACGACGACGAGATCGGCGGCGTCGGCCGGGCCGGCGGATTGCGACGACTGGGACGGCGCGGCCCCGCCGCAGGCCGCGGCCAGCAGGGCGGAGGCGAGAACGAACGACGAACGGAGGGACATCACGAGCTCCTCACGGCGTCAGCGGTGGACCGATGCAGCTCATCGGCGCGACGCCGCCAGATACAGTATCAGCGTCGCGATCCCGGTGATACGCTCCGCGCATGGCGACAGAGGTGCGCCGCCTGACAGCGAAGGACGTCGAGCTCGCGCGCCGGACCTTCCAGACGATGAGCGCCGTGTTCGAGACCGACGGCGTGCCGTTGGGAGACGACTACCTGCGGGCGCTGCTGGGCCGGCCCGACTTCTGGGCGTTCGCCGCGGTCGACGGCGACGCGGTGCTCGGCGGAATCACCGCGCACACGCTGCCGATGACGCGGTCGGAATCGGCCGAGGTGTTCATCTACGATCTGGCCGTGGTGCCGGAACGACAGCGGCAGGGCATCGGCCGGCGGCTCGTGGCGACGTTGCGCGACGCGGCGGCGGCCGAGGGCATCGCCGTGACCTTCGTGCCGGCCGACAACGACGACACCCACGCGCTCGACTTCTACCAGGCCATTGGCGGCACGCCGGCGCCGGTGACCATCTTCACCTTCGGCGACGGCGACTGATCATGCAGCGCGTGCTCGTGAGCGCGTGCCTCGTGGGCCATGCGGTCCGCTACAACGGGCTCGACAAGAGGTCCGACCACGACGTGCTGTCGCGGTGGATGGCCGACGGCCGCGTGGTGGCGGTGTGTCCCGAAGTGGCCGGCGGACTCGCGGTGCCGCGTCCCCCAGCCGAAATCGAGCACGGCGCGGGCGGCGCGGCGGTGCTGGCCGGCGGCGCTCGCGTGATCGCGAAGACCGGCGCGGATGTGACCGCCGAGTTCGTGCACGGCGCCGAGCACACGCTGGCCCGCGCGCTCGAATACGGCATCCGCGTGGCCGTGCTGAAAGAGGGCAGTCCATCGTGCGGATCGTCGTATTCCTACGACGGATCGTTCACCGGCGCGCGCGTCGCCGTGCCCGGTGTGACCGCGGCCCTGCTGCGCGAGCACGGCGTGCAGGTATTCAGCGAGGCCGAGTGGGACCAGGCGGATGCCGTGCTGCAGGCGTTCGACGCCCCGCCGCGACCGTAGCCGGAGGACCAACGTGTGTCACATGGCTCGCGCCGTCGTCGTCATCGCCGCGCTCATTCCGCGTCTGGCCGATGCACAGTCGGCAATTGATACGCCCTTGCCGGTCGGCGTGACGGTGCACGCGCTCGACGTCGATCGGCCGTGCGACCTCTCGCGGACGATCGAGGGGATTGCGCGCGTCGCCGGCATCCGCGTCGGCGTGGAGCAGCCCCCGGGGTGCCCGCCAGCGTTGCGGGCGAAGTCGACCACCGACTACGGCCCTGCCATGACGGGGCGCACGGCGCGAGCCCTCCTCGACGAGTTCGTCGCGCGTCGCGGCGAGTACGAATGGCGCGAGGCCAGCGACGTCGTCTACGTGCTGCCCACGACGACATGGAACGATGAACGGCATGTGCTGCGCCAGCGCGTGGCCGCGTTCAGCGTCACCAACGTGCATCCGCACAAGGCGCTGCACACCTTGCTGGATGCCGCCGGCCTGTCGCGCCCACACGAGGACGTGCGTCTTTCGGCTTTGCCAGACGAGCGTCCGGGCGCCTCGGTCGATCAGCCGATCTCGTTCCAGTTCGCGGGCGGCACGCTGCTCGACGCCCTCTCGGCGCTGGCCGCGCGCGTGGGCGGGCACTGGGAGCTCTCGGATCCCGGAGGCACTGCGCGCGTGACAATCCTGGGCCCGCGCTGGGAAGATGGGTTCTTCTGGGCGCCGCTCGCCACGCGCCCATCCGGAGGAGTTCGCGAATGATCCGTGCACGCGTGTGGATGGTGATGACTGCGGTGGTCGCTCTCGGCGTCGGACCCGCGTCCGCGCAGAGCGCCGCCACCACCGCGGCGATCGACCGCGTGATGGAGGCGTATCGTCTCGACGCGCACATCCCCGGCATGGTGTGGGGCGTGGTGAAGGACGGCAAGCTTGTGTACGTGAAGGGCGCCGGCGTGCAGGACATCGAATCGAAGCGGCCGGTCACCGCCGACACGCTGTTCCGCATCGCCTCGATGACCAAGGCGTTCACGGCGCTGTCGATCCTGAAGCTGCGCGACGACGGCAAGCTCGCGCTCGACGCGCCGGCCGAGACCTACGTGCCCGAGCTGAAGGCGCTGCACTATCCCACCGACGACTCGCCGAAGATTCGCGTGCGCGAGCTGCTCACGCACACGGCGGGGTTCGTCACCGACGACCCGTGGGGCGATCGGCAGACGCCGTTGCCCGAGGCGGATTTCACGAAGTACCTCACGAGCGGCGTGCCGTTCACGCGTCCGCCGGCCTCGGCGATGGAGTACTCGAACCTCGGCTACGCGCTGCTCGGACGCATCATCAGCAACGTGTCGGGCACGGCCTACGACGAGTTCGTGCAGGCTACGCTGCTGCGGCCGCTCGGCATGACGGCCACCAGCCATCACGTGGCGTCGCAGCCGGCCGAGAAGCGCGCCCTCGGCTACCGCTGGGAAGACAACCAGTGGAAGCTCGAACCGACGATGGCGCACGGCGCGTTCGGCGCCATGGGCGGCATCTCGACGAGCGCCAACGACTACGCGAAGTGGGTCGGCTATCTGCTGTCGGCGTGGCCGGCGCGAAACGGCGCCGACGCCGGTCCGGTGAAGCGCGCCAGCGTGCGCGAGCTGGCCCAGGGCGCCAACTACCCGTCGGTGCGGATGCGTCCCGGATCGAGCGGTCCCGGCGCCTGCCGCGAGGCGTCCACCTATGCGATGGGCTTCTACGCCGCCAGCGACTGCGAGCTGGGGCTCACGCTGAGCCACGGCGGCGGCTATCCGGGCTACGGCTCGCACGTGCTGCTGCTGCCCGACTACGGCGTCGGCATCTTCGCGCTGGCGAACCGCACCTACGCGGGTCCGCGTCCGCCGGTGTGGGACGCGGCGGTGGCGATGCTGCACGCGGGCGATCTGGTGGAGCGCGCGGAGAAGCCGTCGCTGTCGCTCGCCGCAGCCTACGGCGCCGCCACGAAGATCTTCACTGGTGGCACGCTCGCGGCGGGCGGCGACATCCTGTCGATGAACTTCCTGATGGATCGCGACGCCGAGCACTGGGCCCGCGACATCGCCGGCCTGAAGGCGCAGGTGGGCGCGTGCGACACCAGCGCGGCGATCACGCCGACGGGCGCGCTCTCGGGCGAGTTCACGTGGACGTGCGCCACGGGTCGCGTGCGCGGTGAGCTGCTGCTCGCGCCTACGCCCGACGTGCGGATCCAGTCGCTCAGCTTCACGCGCGCGACGCCGTAGTCCCGAAAGTCTGGCCCCGCCTTGAAAGGGGACAGGTCGGGGCCGGGTCCGGACCCGGCCCCTAGGGCACGCGCAGGGCGACGGTGGTGTTGCGTTTTGGCACGTTTCCCACGGGAATCCGCGCCACTTCCTTGATCGCCACCGCGTCGATGACGAACACGGTGTTGTCGCCGGCGGCGGCGACGTAGAGGTACTTGCCGTCCGGGGTGAACGTGACCCACTCCGGATGCTGGCCCACGAACACCCGGCCCACCTCCTTGAGGTCGGGCAGGCTGTGCACGTAGGCGTAGCCGAACACCTTGCTCGTGGACCACAGCCGCGTGCCGTCGGGCGACACCGCCAGGCCGTGCGCCGGTGCGCCCTGCAGGCCATCGGTGTGCGGATGCTCGCCCTCGATCGGCGGATGCTCGACGCGCGCCGTTTCCCTGCCGCTGGCGAAGTCGACGGCGACGAAGCCGTGGAAGTCGGAGAGCTGCACGAAGATGCGATCCGTCGATCCGTCGGGCTTAGTCGTGAACGCCATCGGGCGGATGCCGGCCGAGAGCGGAATCGTGCGCGTCAGCGTGTCAGTGGCGACGTCGACGATGCTGATCGCCTTCTCGGGAATCGAGCCCGCCACCGCCCACTTGCCATCGGGCGTGATGTAGACGTTGTGGATCGCGCCCTTGGTGGGCACGGTCTTCACGTTCTTCAAGGTGGCCGTGTCGATGACGTCGAGCGCGCCCGGCGCCTGCGCGATGCCCACGTAGACCTTGCGGCCGTCGTGCGTGATCGCCACGTTGTTCGGCCGGCCGCTGAGCTTGATGCGCGCCGCGATCGTCATCCCCGGCATCTCGACCACGTCGAGCGTCTCGCGCATCTCGTTCGAGAGGTAGAGCCGCGCGCCGTCGGGCGACGCCGTCACGCCGTGCGGGATCTCCACGCCCTTCAGGATCTGCGTGACGCGATTGGTCACCGGGTCGATCAGGTGTGCGCCGTCGCCAGCCGCGTTGGTCTGCACGATACGGATCGCGGTGCCCGCAGGAAGCCGCGCCGGCGCCGTCGTCGGGAAGGTGGCCGATCCGCGCACCCACGCCGCCAGCGTCTGCCACTCGGCGTCGGCCTGCGTCTTCCAGTGCTTGCCGCCGCCGTGGAACGAGTCGCCGCCGGCCGTGCGGTCGAGTGGATGCGTCAACAGGCGGCTCTCGAGCGGCCGGCCCGCCTTCACCAGCCGCTGCGCCATCTCGAAGTTCTTCCGCGTGTCGTCGGCGCTCCAGGTCGACGCGCCGTCGGCGAGCGGTTGCAGTCGGAACGCCGTGCCCACCTTGCCGGTGTGGCAGGTGGCGCACGCCTGGAGGCCGTCGCGCTTCGCCGTGAAGATCGGCTGCACCTTCGCGGCGAATTCATCCGCCCGAAGCGTCGGCGTCTGCGGCGCCCCCGCGCGAGGCACGGCGATCAGTGCGAGCAACACGAATCCGAGTACCCGAGCCGACGTGACACGTCTCATCGCGGTCCTCCTGGTGCGGAACGCGAGGAGTGTAGCAGCGCCGGACTACCGCAGCACCTTGAACGCGAAGTCGCGGCCCAGCGTGCGGCTCATCGTGATCCACAGCATGGTGATCGGCTCGAGATACCGCGCCGACGCCAATCCCCCGGCGTCGATCGCCTCGAAGCCCACGTCCTCCACCAGCCGTTTCACGACGGCCTTGGCCTCCGCGTCGTCGCCGCAGTAGAAGTTGCTGGCGGGCACCCCGTCGTAGACCGGATGCGCCAGCACCTCGGCGCCCTGCGCGCTGAAGCTCTTCACCACGCGGGCGCCGGGCAGCAACCGCGCCACGGCCTCGGCCCCCGAGTCGGTGTGCCCGTGCAGCAGCTTGAATCCAGGGCCAATCGGGTTTGTGCAGTCGATCACGACGCGCCGCGTCCAGTCGGGCAGCGCCGACGCCACGGCAGGTACCGCCCCGAACGGCGTGGCCAGCGCGATCACCTCGGCCGACGCGAGCGCCTCGGGAATCGAGGCCACGGTCGCGCCGATCTCGCGGGCCAGGGCCACGGTGTCGGCGTCGTCGGTGTGCCGCACGCCGAAGGTGATGGCGTGGCCGGCACGCGCCCACGCGCGTCCGAGCCCGCCGCCGATGTTGCCCGTGCCGATGATGCCGATCCGCATGCCGCCCTCCTACTCGCCCAGCGCCGCCACCACGAGGCGCGCCGTCTCTTCGCCCGAGAAGTTCTGCTGGCCGGTGATCAGGTTGCCATCGCGCACGGCGAAGCCGCGCCACAACCCGGCCTGCACGTAGTTGGCGCCCAGCGCCTTCAGGCGATCCTCGATGCGCCAGGGCATCACGTGCTTGTCGCGCGGCAGCAGGCCGTAGCTCCAGACGGCATTGTCGGCGAAGTCCTCCTCCACGTTGGCGAAGCCGGTCACGGTCTTGCCCTTGGCCAGCAGCTCGCCGTTCGACAGCCGGGCGAACGCCAGGATCGCGGTGCCGTGACACAGCGCGGCCGTGACCTTGCCGGCCTCGTAGAACGCCACGAACTTCTGGTGCAGGGCCGTCGCCTGCTCGAAGGTGAACATCGGCGCCTGGCCGCCGGCCACGACGATGGCGTCGAACGCAGCGACGTCGAGGTCGGCTACCGGCCGCGTGGCGTCCACCAGCGCTTTCAGCGTCGGCGTGTGGATGAAGCCCTGGCTGATGAGGTCGGAGGCCGAGTAGCCGCTGGCATCGGAGGGATCGCTCATCGCGTCGGCCTCGCACTTGCCGCCGTTCGGACTGAAGAGCGTCACCTCGTAGCCCTTCTCGGTGAAGACGTAGTACGGATGCGTCAGCTCGGCCCACCAGAAGCCCACGGGCCAGCCGGTGGTGGTGGAGACGGCGGGATTGGCGATGACGAGCGCGATGCGCTTCGGCGTGCGCGAGGCGCGGTTCGGGTCCTTCAGGCTCATGGGTCCCTCCAGGCGGGTGGATCCCACGATAGGCGCGCGCACTCCATTCGTGAAGTACGCACTCATGCGTGCCATACTCACCAAAAGGAGAGCGTCGTATGCCGCCGTTCGAGTTCGAGGGCCGGCGTTATCAGAATCCGGTCGAGCTGGCGCAGGACGCCATCGGCGGCAAGTGGAAGATGCCGATCCTGTGGCGGCTGCAGCACCGCACCTGGCGTTACAACGAGCTGCGCCGCGAGCTGCCGGGCATCTCGCACAAGATGCTCACGCAGCAGCTGCGCGAGCTCGAAGCGGGCGGGCTCATCACGCGCACCGTGCACCCGGTGGTGCCGCCGCACGTGGACTACGACATCACGGCACTGGGTCGCACGACGCTCCCGGCGATCGAGGCGCTGCGCGCCTGGGGCGCCTTGTATCGCCGTCGCCGCGAGAAGTCTGGGCCGGCCGAGAAAGGGGTCTGACCCCCGGGGCTTACACGTTGAACTTGAAGAGCAGCACGTCGCCGTCTTTCACGACGTACTCCTTGCCTTCCATCCGGTAGAGGCCCTTCTCGCGGGCAGCCGCCACCGAGCCGCAGGCCACGAGATCGTCGTAGGCCACGGTCTCGGCCTTGATGAAGCCGCGCTCGAAGTCCGAATGGATCACGCCGGCCGCCTTCGGCGCCGTATCGCCCACGTGGATCGTCCACGCACGCACTTCCTTCTCGCCGGCGGTGAAGTAGGTCTGCAGGCCCAGCAGGTGATACGTCGATCGAATCAGCGAGCCGACGCCGCTTTCCGCCACGCCCAGTTCCTTCAGGAACTCGGCGCCTTCCTCGGGGCTGAGGTCGATGAGCTCGCTCTCGATCTGCGCGCTGATCACGACCGCCTCGCAAGAGAGATGCGTCTTCACGTACTCCCGCACCTTCACCACGTAGGGGTTCTGGTCGGCGGTCGCGAGGTCCGTGTCCTTCACGTTGCACGCGAAGATGGTCGGCTTGTCGCTGAGCAGGAAGAATCCCTTCAGGACGGCGCGCTCCTCCGGATCGAGCTTCACGGTGAGCGCGGGCCGCCCGGCCTCGAGCGCCTCGATGAGCTTGGCCAGCACGGCGTCTTCCGCGATCGCGGCCTTGTCGCCACGCTTGGCGTCCTTGGCCACGCGCTCGCGCTTCTTCGTCACCGACTCGAGATCCGCGAGCATCAGCTCGGTGTTGATCACCTCGATGTCGCGCACCGGATCGACGCTGCCCGAGACGTGCAGCACGTCGTCGTCCTCGAAGCAGCGCACCACCTGCACGATGGCGTCGACCTCGCGGATGTGGGTGAGGAACTTGTTGCCGAGGCCCTCGCCCTGGCTCGCGCCCTTCACCAGTCCGGCGATGTCGACGAACTCGACGGCGGCGGGGATGACCACGCTGGTCTTCGCGATCTTCTGCAGCACGGCCAGCCGCGCGTCGGGCACCGTGACGATGCCGACGTTCGGGTCGATGGTGCAGAAGGGGTAATTGGCGGCCTGCGCCC
Organism: Vicinamibacterales bacterium; assembly: GCA_046331325.1. GTDB lineage: Bacteria > Acidobacteriota > Vicinamibacteria > Vicinamibacterales > UBA2999 > CADEFD01. The sequence goes on from JAXLRB010000004.1 coordinate 177,930, forward strand.
CGCGGGTGCGGGTGACGGCGTTGAAGAGGGTGGACTTGCCCACGTTGGGGAGTCCGACGATGCCGGCTCTGAGCATGATGGGAACTTCCTATTGTAACGGGGTCTGTCACGGTCACCAGCCCGGGACAACCCATGACCGTGACAGGCCCTCGTTACAAACTGGCCAGGCGGATCAGCGCACCGTGCGGAAGAAGGCGCGGACGTCGTCCACGAGCAGCTGGGGCTGTTCCAGCGCGGCGAAATGGCCGCCGCGCGGCATCGACGTCCACCGCTGGATGTTGTAGCGGCCTTCCAGCCACGACCGCGGCGACCAGATGATCTCCCGGGGGAAGTCGGCGCACGCCATCGGGGCCGCGATGCGACCCGGCACCGGCGGCGTCGTGGGATGCCGGCTCTCGTAGTAGATGCGGGCCGACGACGCGGCCGTCTGGGTGAACCAGTAGATCGACAGGTTGGTGAGCAGCTCGTCCTTCGTGAAGATGCGCTCGGGATCGCCGTCGCAGTCGCACCAGGTGCGGAACTTTTCCACGATCCAGGCGGCGAGCGCCACCGGCGAGTCGTTCAGCGCGATGCCGATCGTCTGCGGCTTCGTGCCCTGGATCTGCTGGTAGCCGGTCTCCTCGTTCTGGAACACCTGCCGCGCTTTCACGCGCGCCTTCTCGGCGTCGGTCAGCCCGGCCTCAGGATCCTGGCCGGCCGGCGCGTTGCCGAAGCACATGTTCAAGTGCAGACCGGCCACGTGCTCGGGATCACGCGCCGCCACCTGCGTGCTGATGATCGAGCCCCAGTCGCCGCCCTGCACGCCGTACTTCGTGTAGCCCAGGCGCGCCATCAGCGCCGCTTCGATGCGCGCGATGCGCGCCGGATCGAAGCCCGCCTCGCGCGGCGCCTGCGAGAAGCCGAACCCCGGAATCGACGGCATGACCACGTCGAACGCGTCGGCCGCCGTTCCGCCGTGCGCGGTGGGATCGGTGAGCGGGCCGATGATCTTCGTGAACTCGGCGATCGAGCCCGGCCAGCCGTGCGTGATGAGCAGCGGGAAGGCGCCGGCGTGCTTCGAGCGGCGATGGATGAAATGGATCGTGAGGCCGTCGATGTCGGTGGTGAACTGCTCGAGCGTGTTCAGCGCGCGTTCCTGCGCGCGCCAGTCGAAGCGATCGCGCCAGTAGGTGAGCAGCGTGCGCAGGTAGGCGATGTCGGTGCCGAGTTCCCAGCCTGGTCCGAGCAGCGGCGCTGGCAGGCGCGGGTTACGCAGTCGCGTCTTGAGGTCGTCGATGTCGGCCTGCGGCACCGCGATGCGGAACGGCCGGATCGCGGTGGACGGCGCGGCCTGCGCGGTGGCCACCCGCGCCACTGGTGGCGCACCACGGTGTGGCTCGGCGTGCAGACTGGCGACGGCGAGGACGACCAGGATGAACGCGACGGCTCGCGGCATGGCCGGCATTCTGCCACGCGGCGACCGCGCGGTGCCTCGTGGCCACGCGCTGCGTCAGAGCAGGCGCCAGAGCCCCAGGCCCACCAGCGCCACGCCCACGCCGCGACCAGCGCGCGGCCCGATCGGCGTCCACTGCTCGACGACCGCCACCGCCGTCAGCAGCGCCATCCACCAGAGGCTCATGGCGCCCATCGCCAGCGCCGTCGCCATCAGCGCCCAGCAGCAGCCCAGGCAGAACAATCCATGCGAGAGGCCGAGCCGCAGGCCGCTGCCCGGGCCGTTCCGCCAGCGTGTGAGGAAGAAGCTGAGGGGGTTGCGGCAGTGCGTGAGGCACGCCTGTTTGAGCGGGGCGAACTGGAAGAGCCCCGCGGCGATCAACACGAGGGCGCCGCCCGAGGCCAGACGATCCCCGGCCATGGTGCCGGCCCGCGCGAGCCCCGCCTGCAGGCCCGCCATCGCCACGGCGAATCCCGTCCACACGGCGACGTATCCGGCCACGAAGGGCAGCGCGTGGGTCCACGCGCGGGCCGCGGGCGACGGCGCGACCAGCGTGGCGTAGGCCCGCACCCACGGCGCTGCGACGGGCGCCATCATGGCGAGCGTCATCGCGCACCACAGCCCCGCGGAGGTCGCGAAGCCGGTCGCGCCGTGCGCTAGGTGACCGTCCACTCGAACCGCGAATGCAGGCCGTGCGTCTTCTCGGTGTGGAAGCGGATGACGCCGTCGTCGTAGTCGCTCGACCCGATCGCGATCACCTGCGACGCCCCGTGGATCTGGTTGAAGATGTTCTCGAAGGTGACCGGCGCCGAGCGATCGCGGCCGCGGATGTTCGATATCGTGGATGTGGCGAGGCCGGGAATCGACGCGCGATGTGCCGTCTCTTCGTGCTCGAACGCGATCGGCAGGAACCGTGTGTCGAGCCGCGTGGCGACGAAGCGGCCCAGCGTGGCCCACGGGCCACCGAGGTCGCCGCGCAGGATGCGGTCGAGCACGGCGCGCTGACCCGCGCTGGCCGACTCGTCGATCACGATCACCTCGGTCCAGCCGCCGTCCATCATGCGTTGCGGCGCGTCGAAGGCGACGAAGGCGCGCAGGCCTGCCAGGTCCACGCCCTCGCAGCGGCCCTCGTCGATGCGAATCGCCCAGTAGCCCAGGCAGCGCTCGTGCGTGCACGCCTGGCTGAAGTGCATGTGCCCGGGGCACACGAGCTGACACGTGCAGTTCTCGAACAGCAGCCCGCGCGCGTGCCACGCGCCGACGGCCGGTGCAGCGGGCGAGGCCATGCGAATCAGTATCCCAGCTTCACCACGCCGCTCTTCTGCCCGTTCACCGTCGACGAGGTGAGCCAGTCGAGCGACGCCTTGAAGAGCAGCAGGTGGTTCGCTTCCCACATCGCGTTGTGCGACGAGCAGCCGAGATCGAGGAACACCTTCTCGGCCGCGCCGAGATCGTCGTAGGCCTGCTTCACGCGCTCGGGCGGCACCTGCTTGTCGTGCATGCCGGCGACCATCAGCGTGGGGATCTTCGTGCCACCGATCGCGGCGGCGTTCCAGCCGAAGGTCGTCGTCGATGGCGCGCGGCGCACGCCTGAGCCCCAGGTGGCGCCCACCGGATCCGAGGCCAGCAGCTCGCTCCACACCGCGTCGCGCGTCGCGGGCGTGTACTGCGCCGGGCAACCCACCTGGCGATCCCAGTTGGCGATGAACTCCGCGCGCGACTGCGTGTTGAACACCACGCCCGGCGCCGGCAGCGCGGGCGCGGCGGCCGGCGACTCGCGGTTGTAGGCCGGCGCCAGCAGCACCATCTTGTGCACCTTCTCGGGATGCTGCGCCGCGTAGCCGCCGGCGCGCGGTCCGCCGAGCGACCACGCAATCAGGCTCACCTTCGACACCCCGCGCACCTTGCGGATGTAGTCGACCACGCCGTCGATGTCGTGCCAGTCCGATGTGAGGCTCGTGAGCTGACCGGCGTAGGTCGGCTTGCACGGCGCGGCGATGAGCGACGGAATGAACTGCGCCTGCTGCCCATCCGCGAGGTTGCATGGATCGTTCATCGGTGCTGGACGCACCGAGCGGCCGTAGCCGCTGGTATCCATCGCGAACACGTCGAAGCCGGCCTCGGCCAGATACGCCATCCAGCTGTGCGTGCCTTCGGGCGTGTCGAACGCCACCTCGGCCGGCGTGCCCGCGCCGTGCACGAAGAGCACCACGCGATCGGCGGGCACCGGCCCGCGCAGGGCCACGCCCGGGCTGACGCGCTCGCGCACGTAGATCGGCGCGATCTGTCCGGCGATCGACGGCACCTTCGAGACGACACGCACGTAGTGGTCGACGGTGAGCAGCCCGGCCGTGTCGGGACCGGCGGCGCGGGGCGCCGTGGTAGAGGCGAGCGTCAAACTCAGGGCGATGACGACGGCGGCGAGTGAGCGCGGCATGGCGCGCATTCTCGCACGCGAAGGCCCGCAGGCGCCGTACAGACGACGAGCGGGCGAACCGGCGGCTCCCCGTGCCGCTCGGCGTGCCCGCTCGCCGCGTGCCTGTGAAGTTAGCGCCCGGTCGGCGGCGCGACGCCGGCCGGCTTCACTGACACCTTCACGAGACCCGTCGTCCAGCAGCATCCGGTGGAACCACCCCCCGGACCCGACAGATCGTTCACCGTCACGTGAATCTGGTACTCACCGGGCTCGCTGAACGTCAGCGTCGACGAGCCCTTGGCCGAGTACGGCTGGTTGACCTTGCCGCCCTTCAGCACGGTGAGGTTGTGGTCCTTCCCGATCGTGACCTTGCCCGGCCCGCGGTACTTGTTCACCACGAGCTCGATCAGCGGTTCCTTGTCGCTCACCGGCGCGTTCGAGCCGCTGGCGTAGCGGGCGTCGTCGTCGATCCAGTACTCGAGCGTCATCGGCACGCCCACCACCGCCACGCGCGACACCGCGTTGGCCTGCGTGGCCACCGGCATCTTCAGCTTGGGGCCGTTCTCGCTGAAGCGCAGTTCCGCCGGCTCGTTGTACTTGCCCTCGGAGTCTTCTTCGGACGCGTGCTGCGGCGTGATGTTGTAGTCCGGCGTGTCCGACATGGGCACGCGCTGGGTGACGCCGTTCACGGTGAGCACCCACCACAGCTTCTCTTTCGAGCCCTTCGGCAGCGTGACCGTGAACATGCCGAAGTTGCGGTTGGGGCCGAACCACGTGGGCTGACCGCGATCCGGCTCACCCGGCTCGAAGTGGTTGTTCGGACCGATCGGAATCTCGATCGGCTCCTGCCAGTTGCGGTTGTAGTAGCCCATCATGAACGTGCGCGTGCCGTCGGCGTTGTCGTACCAGCCGTCGTACGCGGGCGAGATGGTGCCGCCGAAGGCGAGCTTCGGATAGCTGGGCAGCATCTGCTGCTGCTGCGCGCTGGCCGCCACCGCGCCGAGCGCGGTGAGGCCGAGACCGAGGGCGAGCTGCGTGAGAGGCGATGTCTGCATGATGCGCCTCCCTACTGGTGCTCGCGCTGAGCGTCCGACGACTTCTGCGCGCGCTTCTTCGCCACTTCGGCCTGGTATTCCTCGTCGGTGAGGTACACCACGTTCATCCACGCGTGCGCCATCTCGTCGACCGTGCGGTCGCCGTAGCCCACCCACTGATCCGGATCCGGGTTGCTCTTGTTGGCGCGCGTGTTGTCGTAGTACGCGGTGACGTGGATGACGGTGCCCTTCGGATACACCGGCGCCGCGTCCTCCTCGTAGATGTAGTTGGTCATCCAGTTGAAGTTGAAGTCCTTCACGTAGCTCACGACTTCACTGCGGCCGTCGGGCAGGATCGCCTCGACCATCATGGCCTTGCCGCGCAGGTGGAAGTGCGGCTGGAAGTTGGTGATCTTCGTGTTCTCCTTCAGCACGTTGTAGCCCTCGGTGTAGGCGATCGAGTTCGGCGGGATGTCGAGACCGGCGGTGCCGTTCTTGAGGCCCGTGAAACCCACGAGGTAGCTGCGCTTCTTCGGCTCCTGCCCCTTCGGGTAGAACCAGATGCCGAGTTCCGAGGAGCTCGTCACCTCTTCACCGGCGGCGTGGATGTGCTGATCCCACGAGATCTTCTCGCCCGGCAGCACCAGCTTGCCGGTGCCGTCGGCGTAGCGGTCGTAGCCCTTGCCGATCGCCCATTCCATGAGCATCGGGCGGCGGTTCACCAGTTCCGCCGCGCTCGGCGTGTTGGCGTTGCCCGAGACCGACACGGCGCGGCCGCCGACGCCGATGCCGAGGTTCACCGACGCGGTGTTGTTCTGATCGAGGATGTGGTACGCGATCGAGTGGTGCAGGATCTTGCGGCCGGCGATGTTCGACGGACGAATCTCGACCATGCGGATCCAGCGCGGCTCGGTCACCGGGATCTCCTGCACCGGCCGCCACCACACGTCCTGGTGAATCGCCGGCATGGTCTGCTGCGGCGCCGTGATCACCATGTCGGGCGGACCGAAGCCGTCGCGTTCCGCCTGCCAGTAGAGGCCCGTCGCTACCGGCTTGGCCTTGAAGTCGGCCGGGTTGCCTTCCGGCGCGCCCTGCTCGACCCAGCGGCTGATGGTCGCCACCTGGTCGTCGCTGAGCGACATGTCGTTCTTGAACTTCTGCACGCCCACGCTGCGGTCGATGTGCCAGGGCGGCATCTGCCGCGTTTCCACGCGCGACTTGATCGACTTCGCCCACGGGCGCGAGTCCTTGAAGGTCACGAGCGACATCGGCGCGATCGAGCCGGGCTCGTGGCACGACTGGCACTTGGCCTGGAAGATGGGGGCGATGTCTTTCGAGAACGTGGGCTTGGCCGGCACATCGGCCCGGGCCATGCCAGGGAGGGCGAACAGGCCCGCCGTGAGAACGGCCAGGCCGAGTCGAACCGTCGATTCGCGCATCGTCAGCTCCTTCGGTGGAGTCCGAAAGTTCGGGGACACTCGCGCGGTCCGAATTCGGGGAGAATCGCGCGTGCGCCCCGGCTCTGCAGCTTCCGTGCCTGACAGCCGAGCTGGTTTGGCCGCGCGTTTCGCGCGGCGCCGCCGCGACGGGCCGGGGACTTTCCCGCAGGGGAAAATCGCCCGCGGGATATTCCCCACGGTCGAGCCGGGGCTGCACGGCTGTCGTAGGCGGCTCGCCGGATCGGCGGCGGGCGAGTTGGCCAGCGAGTTGAACGGATGGTGAATGACGGCGCCGGGCGCCCACGACCTATGTCCGACTCACCGACTCGTATTTACTGGCACCGCGACCTGCCGCCCCTCGATGCGGATGCCGTGGCCGAGCACACCGTGGACGCGGTGAGCGACAAGGCCGACTACCACTTCGACCGCCGCGACGAGCTGTGGCACGACTGCGCGCCGAGCCTGCGCGCGCACCTCACCGAGCGTCTCGAGGCGGAGATCGATCGCCTGGGCGGCGCCTACGCGCACGTGCTCGAGGAAGACGTGACGCCGCACGTCGACCATGCGAACGCCAAGTACTGGCTGATTGGCCGCGTGCGGTATTCGCTGTACAAACGCAGCGTTTAGCGGCCGGCGGCTACGGCTTGGCGTCGCATCACTGGCAGGTGCGGCTATTGCACTTGGTCACGCGCAAGCTGTTGTTGATCGGGTCGTGGTGGCTGATAAGGGGCAGGCCGTCGGCACCAATAGTGATTGAGCTCCACAAGCCGACCGAGTGGGCCGGATCGACGAGGGCAGACGTCGCCGAGGTACAAGCGACATCACTACAGTGGGCGACACGCAAGCCACCGATGGTCTGGTCGTAGTAGCTGATGACGGGCAGCCTGTCGGTGCCGATTGCGAGGGAGAGAGTCGCGCCGACGTCGTTGGCCGCATCGATCGTTGAGGACGTCGCGGCCGTGCACGTGACGTTGCTGCAATGGGTTACGCGCAGGTCGCCGTTGGTGAAATCGTAGTGAGCAATGATCGCGAAGCCGTCGTTTCCAATGGACAGCGAGCTGTAGCGACCAACGTCATTGACAGTATCGACGGAGGTGGATGTCGCGGCGTTACAGGTGATGTCGCTGCAGTGGGTCACGCGGAGATCGCCATTGGTCGAGTCCCAATGGCTGATGATGGGCAGGCCGTCCACCCCGATCGCGAGGGACGTGAACCACCCGACGTAGTTCGACGTATCGACGGCGACCGACGTGGCGGCCGTGCACGTGACGTTACTGCAGTGAGTGATACGCAGGTCGCCGTTCAGCGCGTCGAGGTGACTGATGATTGGCAAGCCGTCGGTCCCGATGGCGATGGAGGTCGTCAGGCCGACGGTGTTCGTCGCATCTACCCCGGTCGTCACAGCGGCAGAGCAGGCGGCGTCGTTGCAGTGAGCGACGCGCAGGTCTCCGTTGGTTGCGTCGTAGTAGCTGATGACGGGCAGTCCGTCGGAGCCTATGGCGAGAGAGCTGTACGAACCATCGAGTGCAGGCGTGTTGAAGCTGACGCTCGTCGCGGCGGTGCAGGACGAATTACCGCAGTGGGTGACGCGAAGGTTGCCGTCGTAATCACTGATGACGGGCAGGCCGTCGCTTCCGATGGCGATCGAGGAGTAGCTACCACCACCGCCGGTCCCAGGAACGGCAGAAGAGAGCGCCGGCGTGCCAATCGGTTCGCAGAGCACCGTGCCATTCGCCAGGATGCCGCGAAGGTACTGCCCGGTGGGGCAGGTACCGAAGGCGGCCGCGATCCCGGCAATCGCGCCAGGAGCTATCTGCGTCGCGGTTATCGTTCCGGAAGCTATCTGAGTGGCACTGATAGTGCCAGGGCCAATGCCGCCGGCCGGAATCGGTCGAGGAGAACCGCCGGTTCCGGCATTTGGCGTGAACGCGAAGGTGCCGCGGTTGCCGGCGCTGTCGGTCCACGGTCCGACGAGGGTGTTCAGGCTGATTCGCGCATCGATGTGGATCGGCGCCGCGCCCGATGTCGTCACGCTCGTCAGCCCGAAGCCGATCGAGCCATCGGGATTCAAGAAGGCGCGTCCGACGACGCTGGCCAACCGTGATGCTCCACAGAGGTCGTCGGTGCCGTCGACGTGGTACTGCGTCTCTTGCTGCACGACCGTCACGGTGAGGACGTTGCAGAAGGGTTGCAACTGCCAACGAAACGTGCCGACCGTCTGAGCGGACAGCTCCGACGCACCAGAGCTGATAAACACGCCCAGCGCCAGAATCACGGATTGGGATCCTCGAGTCATAGGGTCACCGGCCGACGCGTTGATGACGGCGAACGCAGAATACAGCAACGGTCCGAAATGCCTCGGATCGCCGCCACAAGAGGCCAAGCGCGCCGGCTAGGGCTCGATCCAGCCGCTGAGCGGCACGAAGCGGCCGGCCTTCAGCTCGCACACGAAGCCGGCGGGCTGCGCGTGGTGGTCGGTGGACGAGAACGACACGGGCGGCATCACGCCGCCGGCGTCCCACGCACGGATCGACTCGAGCGCGTCCACGAGGCGCTCGCGCGTGAGGTCGCGTCCGGCGCGGCGCAGGCCTTCCACGATCAGGCGTCCGAACGTGTAGCCGTAGAGCGAGTAGCGATTGCGCGGCTTGCCGGCGTGGTACTTCGCCATGGCGGCGCGATACATCGCAACGCCCGGTTCATTCGACACGTCGGGATCCGGGTAGTAGCAGAAGCCCAGCGTGCCTTCGGCGTGGCCGCCGGGCACGGCGAGCAGCTGCTCGTCGGTGAGCGGACCGGCCGACACCAGCGTGCCCGTCCAGCCGAGCGCGCCCTTCGCTTCCACCACCTTCTTGCCCTGCGCGGGATAGAGCGCCATCACCACGGCCTGCGCGCCGCCGTCCACGAGGCGCTTGAGGCCGGCGGTGAGATCGCCGGGCTCGCGCGAATCCACCGGCACGTTGCCCACCACCGTGTAGCCGCCGCTCGACGCCAGCGCGCGGAGGCGTTCGAGGAACAGCTGCCCGTACGGGTTCACGTCGTGCACGATGCCGATGCGCGTGAGCTTCCGCTCGCGTGCGAGATACGGGAACATCACCGCCGCTTCACCCTCGAAGCGCGGGAACGACGTGAAGAGATAGCGCTGGCCGTCCGACGCGATGAGCGCGGTGTGCGGGAAGAGGTACGGCACCCGCTGCTCGCGCGCGTAGGCGAGGAGCGCGATCGACTGCGGCCCGCCCCAGTTCACGAGCGCGAACGCGCCGTCCTGTTCGATGAGCTTCTTCGCGTTCGCCACGGCCTCGGCCGCGGCATCGCCCCCACCGCGCGGATAGCCCTTCCACTGGATGGTGCGTCCGTGCACGCCGCCGGCGTCGTTCGCTTCCTGGAAGGCGAGGCGGAAGCCGAGGTTCTCTTCGTCGGTGGAGAAGGAGCCGACGGTGTCTTCGATGGCGAAGGTGATGGTGGTGGGGGTGACGGCGACTGGCAGCTGCGGCTGGGCCTGCAGTTGCGCCCAAGCCAGTATCGCGATCGCCGCAATCGCGTAGAGACGAGCGGGGTCGTGAGCACGAAGTCGTCGGAATGAACGTGGGGCCACAGCATCAGTCGATGGATTTAACACCGAGGCCTCGCGTCAAGTACTGATACGTTCCATCGTAGAAGCTGGGCGCCCGCGTGGGGTCATCGTGGTCACCTGGCGGGACGAAGATCACCATACCCTGACGAGCGCGCGTCAGCAGAACTCGATACGCGTTCACCAGGTAGCGTCGACGCTGCTGATTCGCGACGTTCGTCCACCTCGCGCCCTGAAACTTGTGGTGGTTCCAGCCGCCGCCCCCGAACCGAAGATCCGCGTCCCACGTCACGCAGGCCCAATCGACCTCCAGCCCTTGCACTTGGAACTCCGTCGCGGCGTCCTCCAGGTAGTGTGACGACTCGGTATCGCGTCGATCTCCGAGGAACCACTTGACCGGATCCACGGACACTCGAACATCGATCGCGTGAGGTTTCAGCCTTGCGGCACTCGATGAAGCCAGCAGGCCGACTTGCTCAGAGCCGCGTGCGTGTCGCCGCAGCCATGCTCTGGCCTTCTTGAGATCCCGAGTCGCAACGATTGGGTAGCGAGAGCCGATCTGCTGAAGGTGGTCCCGCGCGGCATCTAGCTCGCAATCCAAGACGCTCTTCACGAAGCCGGCCACTCGCTCCGACCTAAACGATCGCATCGATGTCGACAGGTGCAGTCGGTCATCGAGCACGGCATCCCTCTCCCGAACGACGCCGACGCTCGTCGTGGCCGCGTACTCAGAGTCGGTCAGTGACGGCGAGATGTAAACGCGCCACGAAGGAAATCTGGTCGACACTTCGTCGAGCCATGTCGAGATGCCTGCCTCGCCCCTGTTGATCTCCTGGCCTCCACCAACCAGACAGATGACTACCGCCCAGTCTCGATGCCGGTCGAGGCACGAGATCAGGAATGCCGGCTCAGACTGGTTGAAGTCGGCGATGTTCTGGCGCTGAGCCATGAACTGTTTCGTGCGATCAAGGTTCCAGGCTCGCTGCGCCTCGTCGAAGATCGCGATGTGCTCGTCCGGAGCACGGTCAGGGTCACGAATGCCTTCGTTCCTGAAGTGGTGAACATTCTGAATGAAGGTTTTCACCTTCTGTCGTTGCTCTCCGATTCTTGCCTTCGCTCCGCCGCGCGCCTTCGCATCTCGAGCCAGCGCCTCGCGAAGCACGGCGACTAGGGGGCCATTGCCCGATAGATAGACAGCATGGCCATCGCCGCAGTCTCGACGTCTGGTGGCCACATCGAGGCCCACTAGTGTCTTGCCGGCGCCAGGGACACCCGTCACAAAGACAATCGCCTTCTCCTTGCTGCGGAAGGCGTCGTGCACGATCTCCTCGATTGCGGCAGTCGTATCCGACAGGTTCTTCGCGCCAGCGTCACTCCGCGTAATCGCTGTTGCTTCAGTGCCTGCGTAGAGTGCCCGCGCTGCTTCGATGATCGTTGGGGTGGGTCGATACGGTGCCGAGCCCCACTCCTTGGGGTTGAGAGTAGCTAAGGGCGCCAACTGCAACGCCTCTTCAATTGCCCGTCGAATTGAGTTCGGGGTGGCCTTTCGAGGTGCCCGCACGCCGTCAAGGCCGCTCTCGGACCACGCGCCCTGTCCTGTTAGCGCGCGCGTCGCGACCAGAAGCGGAAAAATGGCGGCGTCGTGACTACCCAAATGGAAGTTCTTCAGATCGAGTGCGTAGTCCCACACTTGGTTGATCGCATCGAGGCTGAACTGCGACGCCCCGCATTTGAATTCGATCGGGATTACTGCTGAGCCTGCGACAACGACCGCGTCAATGCGTGTCCCGAGGCGAGGCACTTCGAACTCGAGGTACAGCCAGCCTGGTATGTCTGCTAAGGAGCCCTTGAGGAGCGCGACCTCTTCCGCCGCGTCGGTCAGTAGCGTCAGGCTGGGGAAAGGGGAACGAGCAGCAAGTCGACCTGAGATGGCGTCTTCGGTGTCGACAGAACGTCGCGAGGTCGGATGAATGGTAGGCAGACGCCTTGGCCGGACAGGGAAGCGGCATGAACGTCGGTAGAACCTAAACGGATCGTCCGGATCAAACCACGTCAGGTCGAATTTCTCCGCCCACCACTCCACGAACTGCATCGGCGTCCACCCGTCCTCGAATCCACGTTCGAGCGGATCCAAGTCCCCACACAGATTCGCCCAGTCATTCAGCAGATGCCGCGCACATAACGCGTCCACCTGCGCGCACCACTCCTCAGGCGGCAGATCCATGGGCGGCTCCTCGGGGTAGCCTAGCCTGGCCGCGCGCACCTGCACGGCGCGTGCGCGGCCGGACCCGCTGGACGCAGAACCGCGTCGACAGGTCCGTCCATGCTTCCTGGGAGGCCTCATGCACCTGCAACGCGGCGGACGAGTGTGGTGGGTCGTGTTCGGCGGCGCGATCGGTGTGCTGGCGTCGCTCGGCTCCGCAGAAACGGCACGAGGCCTGCGCGGCTTGACAGCCATCACGGTGGTGCCGCACGGCGTGGAGGTCGTGAAGCCTGCCGGCCGGCTCCGCCGGTTGCCGTCGCCACGGCGGCGCGGGTCACGCGCCGCCTGCTCGATGCCGAGCTGCTGCGCAGCGGGAAGGTCACAGCCATCGTGGATGGCGCCATCGTGCCGGCCACGGCGGATTCCGCCGATGCGCAGGCGGCGCGCGGCGGCGTGTTCATCGAGGCGAAGCGGGCGGCGGCCACGACCGCCGTGTTGCCCGCCATCCTGAAGCAGCAGGCGGCGTCGGCGCAGTTGCTGCCAGACGAACTCGTGATGGCCGGCACGCGCAACCCCGAGCACCCCGTACGCGTGAGCTGGTACGTCGCTGATTCGTCCGGGCTCGAGTATTCCGGCGCGCAGCAGGCCTACGTCGGGAAGGTGTCGGTGGCGTGCGTCAACGCCGACGACCCGCAGGACCAATCGGCGCTGCCCGTGGCGTTCTCGCCGCTCGTCACCGCGCTCGATTGCGGACGTGGCGCCGCCCGCCCTCAGGTCACGCAGTTCAGGCGCTGGTATCCAATCCAGCTCGACCAGTACCCGTCCGAAGGCGCCTACAGCGTGAAGGCGTCACACTGGATCAGCAAGCCGGGCGCATCCTCGCTGGCCTTCGGGGCGCCGCATTTCGGATGCGCCGCCGCAGCCGGTCGTCGGATACGACATCGCGAGGCGCGCGGCGGGCGTGACCGGCATCGGCCTGCGCGATCGAGGAGCATTACCTGCTGCTGGTGCCGGCGCCGATCACCGCGCAACCAGCGCAGCTCGGCGAGAACGGCTTCATCCACCGAGCTTCCGCGTACCTGGCCCTGCTGGGCGACGTGAAGGCCGGTGTGGCCGAGCCCTTCGAGGGCGAGGCCACCATTCAGGTCGCGTCGCCGCTGCCATTCCTCGTGGCCGCCACGTGCTCGGTGGGCTCGCCAACGCGTTTCTGCACCGGAAACGCGGACGGCAACTGGGAGCCCGCGCCACTCGCACGGTGGAGCGCGGTCGGCGGTGGTGATGAGCGATGGCGTGGCTTCGTCGGCATCCAGCACCAGTTGGACGAACTGCCCAGCGCCGCCAATCTCGCGCAGAGCGGCATGGCGGCGGTGGTGTTCGATATCGACGCCGTCGGCGCGCTGGGCAGCGTGTCGTGGCTGCTGCCCGAGAAGTAACGCTCGCCCTGCGCGTCGAGCGTCTCGCTGCCACCGCTGCACATGAACTCGCGCCTATCGGCGCAGGCGCTCCTGGTCAACCCGTTCGCAAGCGCGGGCGACGGCATCGCTCTGGCCGTGGTCGCGCTGGCGGCGATCGCCGTGCCTGGGGCGTCACTGCGCGCAGGCGCGTCCGCCGCGCTTCGGCGTGGACGCCTGGCACGCTCGACATCCATCACCTCGTCACCGGGCGCGGCAACTCGACGTTCCTCCAGCTCCCCGACGGCGACGCTGCTCGTGGATGCCGGCGCGGTGCAGGCGTCGATTCCGTACCGATCCGTTGCTGACGGATCGCATCTCGCCAGGCGCGTGGATCGTCGACTACGTGCAGCAGATGCACGCCGCCGGCGCGAAACCCGCACGCTCGACTACCGGCTGTTCGCACGGCACCGCGATGCATGGGCGCGTGCCGTGCGCCGACGAACGCGCGCGACGCGGACGGCTTCGAGAAGACCGGCATCACCGAGGTGATCGAGGATCTGACGCCGTCCACGGTGATCGATCGCGGCTGGCCGAGCTACGACTACCCGACGTCGCTGACCCGCGCGCCCACGGCCGCCTCACGCGTGGATCGCACCATCGTCACCAACTACAAGGGCGTGCTCGACGCGGCCGTGAAGCGTGGCACGCTGCGGGTCGAGCGCGCGCGTCCAGGCGCCGCGGATCAGATCGTTGCGCGGCACGACCCTGCGAAATGGCCGGTCGAGGTGCGCGTGGTGGCGGCCAATGGACGCGTGTGGACGGGCCGCGGCAGCGACGCCGAGGACACGTTTCCTCCGCTCGCCTCGACTCCCGAGGCCGACTGGCCCGACGAGAACATGTGCAGCGTGGCGCTGCGTCTCAGCTACGGGCGCTTCGACTACTACACCGGCGGCGACCTGCCCGGCGATCCCGAGGGCGCGCCGGCGTGGCAGGGCATCGAGCAGCGCGTGGGCCGCGCGATCGGGCCCACCGACGTGCACCAGGTGAACCATCACGGCTCGATCGACCCGTCCACGCCGGAGTTTCTCGCCGCCTTGAAGAGCCGCGTGATCGTGGTGCCGGCATGGGCGCCCACGCACCCCTCGCCCGACGCGCTGAAGCGCATGATGAACACCCGCTACTACGCGGGGCCGCGCGACATCTTCGTGCTGGCGATGCGCGAACCGATGAAGCACGCGATCGGACCGCGAGCGCAGCAGGTGGCGTCGTCGCAGGGGCATGTCGTGGTGCGCGTGGCGCCGGGCGGCGCCAGCTACCGCGTGTTCGTGCTCGACGCCACGTCGCCGGCGCGAGCGGTCATCAAGACGTTCGGCCCGTACGACGCGCAATGAGGTCGCCAACGGCGCGACCGAAGGCCGCGTCGTCGTCGACGGTGATCGCGACCGTGCGCACGAGCTGACGGCGGCCGAAGAGGCCACGCGCCTCCAATGGCGCATCGAAGGTGAGCATCCACGCGGGCGTGCGGCGACGTGGCAGCGTGACGTCGGCGATCGCCCCACGGCCGGCTGGCGCGATCGCGACGACGGCGTCGATCGGCACGGCGAGCTGGAACGTCAGGCCGTAGCGCAGCACCAGGCGATCGTCGCCCACGAGCACCGGCCGGCCGGCGATGGCGCGAGTGAGGCCGCGCAGATAGAGCAGGCCATACACACCGCCGGCGGTTGCCAGCCACGCCGCGACCGGCGACCATCGCGACAGCAGGAGGTGCATCACCGCCATCTCGACCAGGCCGGCGAACGTGATCACGCCGACGAGCCCGTCGAGGCCCGACCGTCGCACCATCGGGAACGCCCGCGCCGTGGGCGACGCCGTTCGCGGCGCCAGACCGAAGGCGTAGGCCAGCACCGCCAGTTCCAGTGCCACCACTTCGGCGACGGCCGGTATCGGCAGCAGGCGCGAGGCCGCGCCGCGCAGCGTGTCGACGAGGTCTTCCCGCGCGTCGCCGCCGTGAACCCTCGCCCTCGCCTTCCACACGGCCCATGCCAGCGCCCCCACGACGCCGACCTCGAAGACGCCCACGAGGGCGAGTCGCAGCGTCGTGGGCGTCGGCAGCAGCAGGGTCGCGCGTATCGCGCTCACCGCGGCGACGACCGCCATCGAGGTACGGCCACGAAACCCCGGGCGCACGAGCAGGCCCCAGTAGAGCAGCGTCACCACGCCCACCAGGTCCACCACGGCGCCCGCGCCCACCCATGGCGCGCGCGGCGTACCGGCCGCGGCCCGGATCGCCATGGCGTCGATGGCATTGATCGCAAGCGCGCCCCCGATGAACAGCAGCGTGCGGGTGCGCGACGTCAGGGCGGTCACGGGCGGAGTATCGCACGTGGACGTGGCGGGGAGGCCGCTGACGAGTGTCGGGACGAGCGGTGGCAGGAACTTGACGGCCCCTGTCGCGCCAGCCACTCGCCTTCGGCACGCGATCGGGCGCACCATACCTGCCATGGCCAGCGAGACACGCGCGGTAACACAGATCAAGGGCGCTTGTGGACACGATTGTCCCGACACCTGCGGCTGGGTGGTCGACGTCGTCGACGGCGAGGCGGTGAAGATGGCGGGCGACGCCGGCCATCCGTTCACGCGCGGCACCTTGTGCGCGAAGGTGAACCACTACCTCGAGCGCGTGTATCACCCCGATCGCGTGCTCTACCCACTGAAGCGCGTCGGCGCGAAGGGCGAGGGGAGGTTCGCGCGCGTGTCGTGGGACGAGGCGCTCGCCGACATCGCCGCCCGCTGGACGCGCATTGCCGACGAGTACGGCGCCGAGGCGATCCTGCCGTACAGCTCGGCCGGCGTGCAGGGCCTGGTGCAGCAGAACTCGATCGACATGCGCCTCTTCGGCGCCATGGGCTGCAGCCTGCTGGATCGCAACATCTGTGGCGCGGTGGCGGCCACGGGCCTCGCCGCCACGATCGGCGTCGGGTCGGGCATCGATCCCGAAGACATCGTGCACAGCAGGTTCATCGTGCTGTGGGGCACCAACACCATCGTCACCAACCTGCACTTCTGGCCCTACGTGCGCGAAGCGCGCGAACGCGGCGCGCAGGTGGTGGTGATCGATCCGGTGCGCACGCGCACGGCGGAACAGGCGGACTGGCACCTGCCGATTCGTCCCGGCGCCGACGCCACGCTGGCGCTGGCCATGATGCACGTGATCATCCGCGATGGCCTGGTCGACCACGACTACGTGACGCAGTACGCGGTGGGCTACGACGCGCTGGTGGAACGCGTGCGCGACTACGCGCCGGCCGACGTGGCGGCGTCCGTGGGCATCGCCGCCGACGAGATCGAGCGCTTCGCGCGTGCCTACGCCACCACCACGCCGTCGCTGCTGCGGCCGCTCATCGGCATCGAGCACCACACCAACGGCGCCATGCAGTTCCGCACCATCGCCTGTCTGCCGGTGCTCACCGGCGCCTGGCGGCATCGCGGCGGCGGACTCGCGCGATCCACGCACGCGCTGCACTTCAACGTGCTCGACATGGATGGCGTGTTGCGGCCCGACCTGTGGAAACCGGGCGTCCGCACGCTGAACATGCGCGATCTGGGCCACGACCTGTGCAGCACCACGCTGACGCCGCCGGTGCAGGCGCTGATGGTCTACGGCGCCAATCCGGTGGTGACGATTCCGGACCAGAACGCCATCATTCGCGGCCTGCGGCGCGAGGATCTCTTTACGGTGGTCCACGACCTCGTGATGACCGACACCGCGCGCTTCGCCGACTACGTGCTGCCGGCCACGAGTCAGATCGAGCATCTGGATCTGGCGCCGGCGTGGGGACACCTGTATCTCGGCCTGAACCGGCCGGCGATCGCGCCGCGCGGCGAAGCCCTCTGCAACACCGAGCTCTTCCGCCGGCTGGCGCACGCGTTGGGGCGCACCGAGCCGTGGCTCTTCGAAAGCGACGAGTCGATGATTCGCGCGGCGCTCGCCAGCGGCCATCCGTGGCTCGACGGCATCACCTACGAGCGGCTGTGGAACGACGGCCACGTGAAGCTGCAGCGGCCCGACGACTGGCGGCCGTTCGCGCACGGCGGCTTCCCGACGCGGTCGGGCAAGGCCGAGCTCTACTCGGAGCCGCTGAAGGAACAGGGCCTCGATCCGCTGCCGGCCGGCAACATCCCCACTGGACACGGGCTGCAGCTCATCACCGGCAAGGCGCTGCACTTCATGAACTCGAGCTACAGCCACATCGATCGCCACCGCTCGCGCGCCGGCACGCTGTTCATCGAGCTGCATGCCGACGACGCCCGCGCGCGCGGCGTCGCGAATGGGGATCTCGTGCGCGTGTCGAGCGAGGTGGGCGCGGTGCAGGCGGTGTGTCAGGTGTCGGATCGCGTGGCGGCCGGCGTGGCGTGGATGCCGTTCGGCGGCCTCGCGGACGCCGCGGGTACGGATCGGGGCGTGAACGCGCTGGTGCCGATGGCGCCCACGGATTGGGGAGGCGGCGTCGGCTACTACGACGCCTTCGTCGAGGTGGCGCCGCTCTAGACCTGCCGCTTCGCGGTGCGGGCCACGGCGAGGAAGGCCTCCACGACCGGCTTCACCGCGCCGCTCTGCCGCACCAGCGCCACCTGCACCGAGGCGCGCGGGATCGGCTTGTAGACCGCGCCATCCCAGCCCATGCGGCGCACCGTGTCGGGCACGATCGTCACGCCCACGCCCGCGCCGACCAGGCCGACCGTGGTGTAGACCTCGCGGCTGTCCTGCACGACGTTCGGACGGAAGCCTGCCTGCTCGCACAGCTCCATCACCCGCGCGTGCAGCAGCGGCGCCACGGTGCGCGGGAAAAGCACCCACGGATCGGCGGCCAGCGCCGCCAGCGGCACCCGCGTCGCACCCGCCAGCCGGTGATCACGCGGCAGTGCCACCACCAGCGGCTCGCGCGCGAAGAGCTCGGCGTGCAGCCGCGGATCGGCCTCGGCGCCGCGCACGAAGCCCACGTCGAGATCGCCGCGCACCAGCGCGTCCATCTGCTGCCCGGTGGTCTGCTCGCGCAGGTCGACGCGTACTCCGGGGTGCTTCTGGCGATACGTGCGCACCACGTGCGCCAGCGTGGAGAGCATCAGCGTGGGCCCGAAGCCCACGCGCAGCGCGCCCACGTGGCCGGCCTGCGCCTGGCGCGTGGCGTCGACCGCCACGTCCACGTCGCGCAGGATGCGGCGGGCGGCGTCGTCGAGCACGCGGCCGGCGTCGGTCAGGCGCACGTGCCTGGTGTGGCGATCGAAGAGGCGCGCCCCCACGGCCTGCTCGAGCTGGCGAATCTGCACGCTCAGCGTCGGCTGTGCCACGGCCAGCCGGGCGGCGGCGCGTCCGAAGTGCAGTTCGTCGACCACCTCGCGGAAGTAGCGCAGGTGGCGGAGCTCGAGACGGGTCGCATCGATCATTAGGTAGCGATTATCAATCAGCCGACATCATCCAATTGGACAGAAAGAATGGCGGGTGCGACAGTAGGCAGATGCCTCGTCCAAGCACCACGGCCCTGCTGGCCGGGGTCGTCGACTACGCCGGCCTGTTTCCACCGGCGAGCCTGTCGATGGCCGACGCCGTGGCCGAGTACCTGCGCGCGCGCCGCGGGCCGTCGGCGTGGATGCTCGGCCGCTTCGTCGTGCCGGCCACCCGCCTGGCCGACTTCGCCGCCGTGCTGCACCTGCAGTCCGCCGCCGAGACACACGCGGAACCGTGGGGCGTCAGCGCGATCGTGCGCGATGGTGTCGCCAACGACGTCGCCGTGATCGCGGAGTTCAATGGGCACGCGTCGTCACAGGGGGCGCGCGTCGACTCGGTGGAGGCGAAGCCGCTGTCGATCGACAGCATCGACTGGCTGGCCGACACCTGCGGGCCGTTCGGCGAGGTCTACGTGGAGCTCGCGCCCGGACCCGAGTTGCCGGCGTGGATGGCGCGGGTGGCCGCGCGCGGCCTGCGCGCGAAAATCCGCACCGGCGGCATCACCGCGGATGCGTTTCCCGCTCCCGCCGCGATCGTGTCGTTCATCGCCGAGGCGGTGCGGCACGGTGTCGTGTTCAAGGCCACCGCCGGCCTGCACCACGCGGTGCGCGGCGCTTATCGCCTCACGTATGCGACCGACGCGCCGTCGGCGCCGATGTATGGCTACCTCAACGTGCTGCTCGCCACCGCGGCGCTGCAGGCTGGGGCGTCGGTGGTCGAGGCGGAGACGCTGCTGACGCTGGCCGATCCCGCCGCCCTCGTGCTGCGCGATGGCACCGTCACCTGGGGCGGCCACGAGTTCACCGTGGCGCAGCTGCACGCCACGCGCGCGCGGCTCGTGAGTTTTGGTTCGTGTTCGTTCCGAGAGCCCGCCGAGGAATTCGACGCGCTCGCCACCCGCTGATCTGGAGAGACGACGATGGGTCCGTATCCGCACGACGCGCCGCCGCCGGTGATCAACGACCAGAACCCGATGGGCACCGACGGGTTCGAGTTCGTGGAGTTCTGCCACCCGAATCCGGCCGAGCTCGATGCGCTCTTCACGCGCATGGGCTTCACCGCCGTCGCGAAGCACCGATCGAAACAGGTCACGCTGTATCGCCAGGGCGGCATCAACCTGATCCTCAACGCCGAGCCCGGGTCGTTCGCGGCACGATTCGCCGAGCAGCACGGCCCGTCGGCGCCGGCCATGGCGTTCCGCGTGGTCGATGCGCAGTACGCCTTCGACCGCGCCGTGAAGCTGGGCGCCAAGCCGGTGCAGCGCACCGCCGGTCCCGGCGAGCTCACGATTCCGACCATCGAAGGCATCGGCGGCCTGCACATCTATCTGGTGGATCGCTACGGCGCCAAGGGCTCGATCTACGACGTCGACTTCGAGTGGATCGGCGAGAAGGATCCGCACCCGAAGGGCCTCGGCCTCTGGTACATCGATCACCTCACGCACAACGTGCACAAGGGGCGGCTCGATGAATGGGCCGGCTTCTACGAGCGCATCTTCAACTTCCGGCAGATCCGCTACTTCGACATCGCCGGCAAGCTCACCGGCCTGCACTCGCGGGCGATGACCAGCCCCGACGGCAAGATCCGCATCCCGGTGAACGAAGACGCCGGCGAGCACGGCCAGATCGCCGAGTACCTCGAGCAATACAAGGGCGAGGGCATCCAGCACGTGGCGCTCGCGGCCGAGGACCTCTACGAGTCGATCGAGGCGCTCATCGCGCGTGGCGTCGACTTCATGCCGGCGCCGAATCCGATCTACTACCAGCGCGTCGACAGCCGGCTGCCGAAGCACGGCGAGGACCTGGCGCGACTCGAGCGCGACGGCATCCTGATCGACGGCGAGGGCGTGGTGGAAGGCGGCTTCACCAAGGTGCTGCTGCAGCGCTTCGGCAAGACCGCCATCGGCCCGATCTTCTTCGAGTTCATCCAGCGCAAGGGCGACGACGGCTTCGGCGAAGGCAACTTCCGGGCGCTGTTCGAGTCGATCGAGCAGGATCAGATCAACCGCGGCGTGCTGAAGGAGGCCGGCGCCTAGCGCCGCCGCCGATGTCCTGGACCCGCGTGGCCTCGCGCGCCGACTTCAACGGCCGCGAGATGTTCAGCGTGCGGTGCGGCCCCGACGGCCCGCGCGTGGCGCTCTACCAGATGCCCGACGGCGTGTTCGCCACCGCGGACCGCTGCCCGCATCTCGGCGCGTCGCTCACCCACGGCTGCATCGTGCAGGGCTTCGTGGAGTGTCCGATGCATCATGCGTTGTTCGACATCCGGACGGGCGCGGCGGATGGATCCGTCACCGACCGTCCCGTGCGAACCTTTCCGGTGAAGGTGGAGGGCGACGCGATTTACGTCGACGTGCCCGCCGAGGAGCCCGTGTCATGACGCCACCGACCACGACCCCGCAGCCCACGACCGAGGCCGCGCGCAGCGGCCAGCCCGCCATCACGCCCGGCTACATGTCGGGCTTCGGCAACGGCTTCGAGACCGAGGCGCTGCCAGGCGCGCTGCCGATCGGCCGCAATTCGCCGCAGAAGTGCGCCTACGGTCTGTACGCCGAGCAGCTCAGCGGATCGCCGTTCACGGCCCCGCGCGCCACCAACGAGCGGTCGTGGCTCTATCGCATCCGCCCGACCGTGGCGCACTTCGGCGACTTCCACAAGACCGACATCGGCCTGTGGCGCACTGCGCCGTGCCACGAGGTGGACGTGCCGATCGCGCCCATGCGCTGGAGTCCGGTGGCGATTCCAGACGAGTCGATGTCGTTCGTCGAGGGCGTGCGCACCATCACCACCGCGGGCGACGCCAACGCGCAGGCGGGCATCGGCGCGCACGTCTACGTGGTGACGCGCTCGATGGTGGACGAGTATTTCTACGACGCCGACGGCGAGCTGCTGTTCGTGCCGCAGACGGGCCGGCTGCGCCTGTGGACCGAGTTCGGCATCATCGACATCGAGCCGGGCGAGATCGCCGTGATCCCGCGCGGTGTGAAGATGCGCGTGGAGCTCGTCGACGGTCCGGCCCGCGGCTATCTGTGCGAGAACTACGGCGGCGCGTTCACGCTGCCCGATCGCGGGCCGATCGGCGCCAACTGCCTGGCCAACCCGCGCGACTTCCTCACGCCGGTGGCGGCCTACGAAGACAAGGCGACGCCGTCGCGGATGTTCGTGAAGTTCGGCGGCAACCTGTGGACCTCCACGCTCGATCGCTCGCCGCTCGACGTGGTGGCGTGGCACGGCAACTTCGCGCCCTACAAGTACGACCTGCGCCGCTACTCGCCGGTGGGCCCGGTGCTCTACGACCACGCCGATCCGTCGATCTTCACGGTGCTCACGTCGCCGTCGGAGACGCCCGGCACCGCCAACTGCGACTTCGTGATCTTCCCGGATCGCTGGATGGTGGCCGAGAACACGTTCCGTCCGCCGTGGTACCACATGAACGTGATGAGCGAGTTCATGGGCCTCGTCTACGGCCAGTACGACGCCAAGCCGCAAGGCTTCGTGCCGGGCGGGTTCTCGCTGCACAACACCATGCTGCCGCACGGCCCCGACGTGGATTCGTTCGAGGCCAACAGCAACGTGAAGCTCGAGCCGAAGAAGCTCGAGGGCACCATGGCGTTCATGTTCGAGACGCGATTCCCGCAGAAGGTCACCGCGTGGGCCGCCGGCGCCGACTGCAAGCAGGAGTCGTACGCGCGGTACGGCCACCTGCTGAAGACGCACTTCGATCCCACGAAGCCCTGAGTTCATGACCACACTCGACGAGACGCACGACCCGGCGCGCACCAGCTGGGTCGCGTCGGCCAACGGCCACGCCGACTTCCCGATTCAGAACCTGCCGATCGGCATCATCTCCACGACGGCGAACCAGACGCCGCGAGGCGCGGTGGCGATTGGCGATCAGGTGCTCGACCTCGGCGCCGCGCTCGACGCCGGGCTCTTCGACGGCGAGGCCGCGAAGGCCGCGGGTCTGGCCGCCGCATCGACGCTGAATGCGTTCATGGGCGCGGGCGCCGTCGCGCGTCGTGCCCTGCGCGCGCGCCTCTCGGCGATCTTCGCGACCGGCTCGCCGGATCGCGCGGTGGCCGAGCCGCTACTCGCTGCCGCGTCGGCGTGCACGATGCACCTGCCGGCGGCGATCGGCGACTACACCGACTTCTACGCCGGCATCCATCACGCGCTGAACGTCGGCCGCCAGTTCCGGCCCGACAACCCGCTGCTGCCGAACTACAAATACGTCCCCATCGGCTATCACGGCCGCAGCTCGTCGATCGTCGCCTCGGGCGCGCCTGTGCGCCGTCCGCAAGGGCAGCGCAAAGGACCGAACGACGCCGCGCCGACGGTGGGGCCCTCGCGGCGGCTCGACTACGAGCTCGAGCTCGGGATCTGGATCGGGCCCGGCAACGATCTCGGATCGCCGATCCCGATCGGCGAGGCGTCGCAGCACGTGGCCGGCTTCTGCCTGCTGAACGACTGGTCGGCGCGCGATCTGCAGGCGTGGGAATACCAGCCCCTCGGGCCGTTCCTCGCCAAGAACTTCACCACGTCGATCTCGCCGTGGGTGGTGATGCCCGAGGCGCTGGCGCCGTTCCGCATCGCGCAGCCGCCGCGTCCCGAGGGCGATCCGGCGCCGCTGCCGTACCTCGCCGATCCGGCCGATCAGGCACGCGGCGCCTTCGACATCGAGATCGAGGTGCTGCTGCACACGCCGTGCCTGAAGGCGAAGCACCTGCCGCCGCATCGCCTGTCGATCGGCAGCACGAAGCATCTCTACTGGACCGTCGCGCAGCTCGTCACGCATCACGCCAGCAACGGCTGCAACCTGCGGCCGGGCGATCTGCTCGGCACCGGCACCATCTCGGCGCCGACGCCGGATGGCTTCGGCAGCCTGCTCGAGATCACGCAGGGCGGTACGCAGCCGATCGAGCTCGCGTCGGGCAACACGCGCACGTTCCTCGACGACGGCGACGAGGTGATCTTCCGGGCACGGACGCGTCGCGCCGGCAGCGCCTCGATTGGCTTCGGCGAGGTGCGCGGCACGATTCTGCCAGCCGCCGTCTGATCGATTGACAGCCACGGCCGGCCCCGGATAGCGTGGCCGGTCGTCCATGCGTCGCCGCGCCGTCTCCACGATCCTGATCGCCTGGCTCGTGGCTGCGTGCCCGCGGCCGGCAGCCGCGCAGGGCCCCGTGCCACCCGCGCACGAGACGCACGCCGGCGCCGCCACCATCCGCTACGGCGTCGAGTTCTGGGTGCGGGCGAGCCGTACCCTGAACTTCGACTTCGATGCCGCGGTGGACGACACCGACGACTTCGGCTGGAACCGCCTGAAGCCGCTCGTCAGCGTGCAGACGTCGAAGGTGGAGCTGACGCTGCAGGGACAGGACTCGCGCTCGTACGGCGTGGCGGACCTGAATCCCAACGGCACCTCCACTTACGCGTCGCGCACCAGTCAGCTCGACTTCGTGAAGGCCTACGTGAAGTTCACGCCGAAGCCCGGCGTGGCGCTGAAGGTGGGCCGCGAACAGGCCGACGGCATCGACGTCGGCATCTCGCGCAAGATTGCCAGCAGCTCGAACTACGGCACCGTGCTGAAGTCGTTCGACCTGGTGTCGCTGCGCCTCGATCGTGGACGAACCAGCCTCTTCACGTTCGTCGCCGATCCGGTGGACAACCGGCCCTACGCGCTGAACGCCCGCCACGCCGGCGAGCTGCTGTGGGGCGCGCAGGTGTCGCACCTGCAGCGCCGCAACACCCACCGCGCCTACGTGATGAGCCGCCGCATCGACGAGAACGGCCCGCGCAGCGAGTCTGGCGTCCGCGGCACGAGCGCCACGTACGCGATCGGTGTGCAGGAACTCGGACCGCTGGTGGTGCCGGGCCTCACGTGGGAAGTCGACGCCGTGGCCGAGGTGGGCCATCGATCGACCGACCGCGTGCGGGCGGCGGCGGTGTTCGCCACGGCGACCCATCAGATCAACGCCAACCACTCGCTGTGGGTCGGCTACCACCAGTCGAGCGGCGACGGCGTGCGCGGCGACGGCACCACGCACCTCTTCGACACGCTCTACTCGTCGGGCTTCAACAACTACGGCTATCTCGGCCTGTCGCAGGGGCGCAACATCGGCGACGTGCGGTTCGGCGGCGTGTCGAAGCTGGCGGCGCCGCTCACGCTCACGTGGGCGATCCACGATCAGCGGCTATCGACGTCGCGCGACCAGTGGTACGCGATCTTCACGCCGAACATCACGCGGCCCGATGCGCCATCCGGTCACCTCGGCCGCGAGCTCGATGCCACGCTGCTGGTGCGTCCGCGTTGGGCCCGCGGGTCGACCATCGCGCTCGGCTACATGGCGTATGCGCCGGGGCGGTATCTGTCCACGGGGCCGCACGCCTGGGCGCATCAGTTCGCGATCGACATCTGGGGACAGTTTTGAGATGTGGTGATCGCGTGATGTGGCGATGTGGTGATCTATCGGTTGATCGATAGATCGCGTGATTTCACGATTGGATCAGATGATCGGTTGAACTGAACGCATGAGCGGCCGCGCGACCGACGTGGACGTGCTGATCGTGGGCGCGGGGCCGACCGGGCTGGCGCTGGCGGTGCAGCTGCGCCGGTGGGGCGTGCGGTTCCGGATCGTCGACGCGCTGGCCGATCGGCGCTTCGAGTCGCGGGCGCTGGCGGTGCACGCGCGGACGCTGGAGCTGCTCGACACGATCGGCTGCGCGGATCCGCTCGTGGCGCTGGGGCGGCGTCCGCAGTCGGTGCAGGTGCACGTGAGCACGCCGCCACTGGTCGTGCCGGTGGGTCGCGTGCAGGCGCCCGACACGCGCTTTCCGTTCGTGCTGGTGGTGTCGCAGGCGGAGACGGAAGCCGTGCTGGCGTCGTGGCTCGAGGCGCAGGGCGTCGCGATCGAGCGGGGCGCGACGGCCGCGATCGAGGCGGTCGAGTCATCGGGTGTGCGCTGCACCCTCACGCGCGCAAGCGGCGGCGAGGCCGAGGCCGTGAGCGCGCGCTACGTAGTGGGCTGCGACGGCGCGCACAGCATGGTGCGTCATGCGGCCGGCATTCCGTTCGAGGGCGACGCCTATCCGCAGCGCTTTCTGCTGGCCGATCTCGAGGTCGACGGCGGCCTCGACACCACGGCCGCGCACGCGTTCCCCGGCGCCGATGCGGCACTGCTGGCGCTGCCGCTCGGCACGCCGCGCACCTGGCGGGTGATTGGCATCGATGGCGCGGGCGGCCAGGCCGATCCGCCGACGGAGGCGCCGCTGACGCTCGACGAGGTGCAGGCCTTCGCGGACCGGGTCACGGGAGGGCGCCTGCGCCTGCGCGAACCGATCTGGCTCACGCGCTTCCGTCTGCACCATCGGCAGGCCGCGCGCTACCGCAGCGGCCGGCTGTTCCTCGCCGGCGACGCGGCGCACATTCACAGTCCGGCGGGCGGGCAGGGCATGAACACCGGCATCCAGGACGCGTGGAATCTCGGCTGGAAGCTGGCGCTCGTGTGCCGCGATCTCGGGCCCGAAGCATGGCTCGACAGCTACCACGACGAGCGGCATCCGGTTGGTGCGTTTCTCCTGCGCTTCACGGATCGCCTCTTCACGGTGGCGACGCGCGCGGTGGCGGCCGGTGCCCGCTGGCAGCCCGTGCGGGGACTGGTGCTGCGGGCTCTGATTCCGCTCGCGTCGATCGCGAACGTCCGCGAGCGCGCGTTCCACGTGGTGTCGCAGCTCGGCATCCGCTATCGATCGAGTCATGCCGTTCGTGAGGGACAGCCCGCGCTGACACGCGGACCGCGCGCCGGCGACCGGCTGCCAGACCTCGTCGTCACGGTCGATGGCCACGCGACGTCGCTGCACGCGGTCGTGGGGTCGCCGCGTTTTCATCTGCTGTGTTTCGGTGAAGGCCTCGAGCACCCGCGGATCGACGCCTCGATCGCGGGCCGTCCCGTGGACCGGCACCTGCTTGCGCCCGCGGATGCCACCACGCGCGCGACCCTCGCCGCCCTGGGCATCGACGGCCACCGCGTGCGCGCGGCCCTGTATCTCGTGCGTCCGGACGGCCACATCGCCTATCGCTGCGCCGGCAGTGATCCCGTGGACCTCGGGGCGTGGCTCGATCGCTGGCTGCCGCGCCCGACGACGTCCTGAGTCGTCTACTTCGGCCGCGGCAGCCGCGGGATCTGGATCGGGCCGCTCTTCTGGACGGCGTCCCACACGCGGCGGCCCACCTTGTTCGCTTCGGCGATGACCGCGGCCTCGTCCACCAAGGTGATCTTCCGATCGCGCATCACGAATCGGCCGTCGACCATCACCGACTCGATGTCGTTCGGCTGGCCGTTGTGGATCCACGCCGAGATGATGCGCACGGCCGGCACGATGTGGACGCGCTGCGTGTCGAGCACGAGGAGGTCGGCCTTCTTGCCGACCTCGAGCGAGCCGATCGTCGTGGTCTGTCGCACCGCCCGCGCGCTGCCCATGGTGGCGTCGGCCAGCACGTCCTCGGGCTGCGGCTGCACGCCAGGGAAGGCGTCGTCGCGGCGCACGCGCTCTGTGATCATCGCCACGCGCAGCACTTCGAAGAGGTCCGTGGTGTTGTTGTCGGTGCCCATGGCAATCGGCACACCGGCCTTGCGCAGCGCCGGAATGGGCGGGATCACGCCGCGATTCGCGGCCATGCGCGCCTGGTGCGTCACGATCGTGCCCGTCTTCGCCAGCAGCGCGATGTCGGCGTCGTCCACGTAACGGCAGTGCGCCGCGAAGAGCCGCGAACCGAGGAAGCCGTGGCGATCGAGGAAGGCCACCGGGCTCACGCCGTGGTGCTTCTTCATGTAGTCCACTTCCGCGCGGCTCTGCGAGAGGTGGATGGTGTAGCCGAGGTCGTGCTTCTCGGCGAAGTCGTGCACGGCGCGCAGCAGCTCGGGCGACGAGTTCTCGGCCAGCGCGGCGGCGGGGAAGACGGTGATGCGGCCGCCTTCCTTGCCGTGCCACGCGCTGTGCAGGTCGGCGATGCGCTTCAGCCCCTCGTCGCGCATGGCCGGCGAGAAGCGCGGCGCCTCGCCACGCGCCAGGATCTCGGGCGACATCGGCGAGCCGCCCTCGCGGTCGGTGGCCGACTCCGCGAACACCCAGCGCAGTCCGGTCTTCGCGAGCTCCGACGCTTCAGGCAGGATGCCGCCGACGTTCTCGACCACGGTCGTGCTGCCGGTGCGGATGGCCTCGAGCGCGGCCACCACCGCCATCAACGTGTTCTCGTCCTTCGAGATGAGGCTCGTGGGCTGCACCGCCAGCTTGTAGCTGTTGGGGAAGCCGAAGTCTTCGTTGAATCCCCGCGACAACGTCTGCGCCAGGTGCGCGTGGCAGTTGATGAGGCCGGGCAGCAGCGCCTTGCCGCGGCCGTCGTAGACCTCGGCCCGCGGGAACTTCGCCAGCATGTCCTCGGTGGGCCCGATGCCGGCGATGCGGCCACTCACAACCGCCAGCGCCACGTCGCGCTGCACCTGGTCCGGGTTCGCCACGTCGACGTGCGTGAAGACGACGGCGTTGGCCGGCTGCGCCTGCGCCTCGCGGCCGTCGAGCAGCAGCGCCGCGGCGCCCGCGCCGGCCGTGGCCAGCAGCTCACGGCGGCTCAGGCCGTCGGTAGAGGAAGACGTGGACGAGACGCGATCGTGGCTCGACATGGCGCCGACCGTAGCGCCCGCCTCTCGTCCAAGTCAAGGACCGAACGGGCTACTGCCACTGGGTGCCGGCTGTGGGACCACCGAAGCCATAGCGCTCGCGCATCCGGGCGCGAATCGCTTCGCGAGCTTCAGGCGGCATGCCATGCATCCGCTGCCGCCACGATCCACCCATGCCATGCCGGCGTCCCGACAGGCGCACGCCGCCGAAGAGGATGCGGCTCAGTGCCAGCAGGCCCAGCGCCTGCCAGAACGTCACCACGGGCAGCCCGAAGAGCGACGGCAGCAGCCAGTTCCACAGCGCCATCACCACGGCGCCGCCCACGGCGATGAACGCGAGGAAGGCGAGGATCATCAACGGCACGAAGAAGAGAAAACGGGGACGCATCATGGCAGCTCCTGGCCGTCGTCGACGGCATCGATGAAGTCGTGCAGCCGCGCGCGCAGCCGGCGCACGGCGTATCGCTTTCGGGCGAGCAGTGTGTTGATGCTGACGCCGGTGGCCGCCGCCATCTCGGCGAACGTGCGGCCCTCGAGTTCGTGCCAGAGGAAGACGTCGCGCTGTTCGGGCGGCAACTCGGCCAGCGCGAGCTCGAGCGCGTCGACGAGCGCCCGTCGCAGCGCCAGCGCCTCGGGCCCATCGTCCGGCGAAGGCAGCAGGTCGTCGATCGACAGCGCGCCGCCGTCGTCGTCGTGCGGGGCGTGGTCGTCGAAGCGCTCCGGGGTCTTCTTCCGGAAGAGATCGACGATGCGGTTCCGCGCCGCGCGATAGAGCCAGCCCGTCACGTGCTCGATCGGCATCAGCCGCCGGTTGGCGTCGATGAACGAGGCGAACACGTCCTGCAGCACGTCTTCCGCGTCGAGCGGATCGGCCACCCGCCGGCGGATGAACGCCGCCAGGCGCCCGCGTTCCTGCCGCACCAGCTCGCCGAGCGACTGGTCGGACGGCGCGGCCGGGGCCTCGCGGCTGGCGGACTGGGACATCTACAGGAGTAGACGAGGGAACCGGGCGGGTTAGTGTATCGGGACGGCGGAAATCGGCGGGCTGGTGTCACCCAGCCGGTGGTCGCCGAGCGGCGGCGACGGTGGATCACGTGGACGCGTGGGCGACCGCATGGCGACGGCCCGGCCGGCGCGCTGCCAGCGCCTCGCCCACCAGCGCCGCCGTCGGGACCGCGTTGGTCGCGTGCGGCACGGTGTCCGTCGTCCAGATCGCCGCGATGCCGGCCGATCGCATCGCCGCTTCGGCGTTGGGCACGAAGAGCGCGTGCGTCGCGGCGACATCCACGCGGGTGGCGCCGGCGACGAGCAGGGCGCGCGCGGCTCCGGCGAGCGTGCGTCCCGTGCTGATGAGGTCATCCACCAGCACGACGTGGCGGCCGTGGAAGTCCACGTCCGGCAACGCGATCGATACCTGGCGATCGCCGCGACGCACCTTGCGCGCCACCGTCCATGGCAGGCCGGCGGCGCCGGCGGCAAGGCGCACCCACTGGGCCGACTCCTCGTCGGGGCCGACTACCAGCGCGCGCCGTGCACGCCGTCGCAGGAACGCACCGATCGTTGGCGCGGCGGTGAGCGTCGTGGCCGTGGTGTCGGGCAGCACCTCGTCGAGGCCGTGGACGCGATGCAGATGCGGATCCACGGTGATGACGCGGTCGACCACGCTGGCGAGGAAGTCGCCCACGTGTCGCTGGCTCACGACTTCTCCGACGCGGAACGCCGCGTCCTGGCGCATGTAGGCGAGGTACGGCGCCACCAGCGTCACGTGGCGGGCGCCGAGGTCGCGCGCCCCGCACGCGGCCAGCAGCACTTCCACGAGCTTCTCGTTCGGGCCATGCAGCGATCGCAGCAGCGCCACGCGTCGCGGCAGGCGTGCGGGCAGCGTGAGCTTCAACTCGCCGTCGGGGAAGCGGTGCCGGCGGATCCGTCCCACCGGCAGGCCGGCGGCGCGGGCCACGCGGCGCGCGAAGGCAATCTCGTCGTCGAAGGCGAGCAGCACGGTCAGAACTCCAGGAACGGATCGACCGGCACCGCGCCCGAGCCGTCGACCGTGAAGCCGTGGTGATGTCCCGCCTCGTGCCGCGCGAACTCCAGCTCTGACGTGTTGGTGGCGTGGATGCGATAGAGCGGCTGGCCGCGGGTGACGCGATCGCCGATGCGGCAGAAGAGATCCACGCCGGCGATCTCGGCCTTCGGCGCGCCGGCGAGACGCGCGATCCGCGCCACGCGCAGGTTGTCGATCGCGGTGACGACGCCGTCGGCATCGGCGGTCACCTCGTGCACCAGCGCGCCCAGCGTGGGATGCTGCCAGTCGAAGGGCCGACGGCCCTGCGCGTCGATGATCGCGTCGAGCTTGGCGAGCGCGCGACCCGAGTCGAGGATGTCGCGCGCCAGCGCCACGCCCTCGCCCCCGCGCACGTCGGGATCGAATTCGAGCACGCGTCCGGCCAGACGCAGCGCCTTGGTGCGCAGGTCCGCGGGCGCCGCCGGATCGTTGTTCAGCACCTGCAGCACGTCGCGGGCCTCGAGCGCCGGGCCGATGCCGCGGCCGATCGGCTGACGGCCGTCCGAGAGCACCACGTCGAGCTGCAGCCCCATGTTGCGGGCCACGTACTCGAAGAGCTTGCGCAGGTGCTGCGCCTCGTCGATGCGCGCCACCTTCGCGGTGGGCCCGAACGGGATGTCGAGCACGAGATGCGTGGCGCCGGCGGCGACCTTTTTCGACAGGATCGACGCCACCATCTGCCCCGGCGAGTCGAGCGACAGCGGGCGCGACACCGAGATCAGCACGTCGTCGGCGGGCGACAGCGACGCCGTGCCGCCCCACGCCAGACAGCCGCGATGCGTGCGCACGATCTGCTCGAGCCGGTCGAAGGGCAGCTCCACTTCGGCCAGGCACGCCATCGTGTCGGCGGTGCCGGCGGGCGAGGTGATGGCGCGGCTCGACGTCTTCGGCATCAGCATGCCGTGCGCCGCCACGATCGGCACGACCAGCATCGACGTGCGATTGCCGGGGATGCCGCCGATGCAGTGCTTGTCGACGACCGGCGACTCGCCCCAGTCGAGACGCCGCCCCACCGAGACCATCGCCTCGGCCAGGTGCAGCACCTCGTCGCGATCGAGATCCACCTGCGTGGTGGCGACGACGAACGCCGCCAGCTCGATCTTCGAGTAGCGATGAGCGGCGATGTCGCGCACGATTGCCAGCAGTTCGTCGCCGGTCAGCCGCTCGCCGGCGATCTTGCGGCGCAACGACGCGATCGACTCCGGCGGCTCGGCGTGGGCGATGCGCACCGGCGCGCCTTCGGCGATCGCGAGCTGCGCGAACGCGTCCTCGGAGAGGCCGAGATCCATCTCGCCGATGACGCGCGCGTCGTCGACGACGTTCAGCACCGCGAGGATCGTGTGGCTGTTGGCCGAGACCGCCACCTTCGACAGCGCCTGGAAGCCTTCGGCGCGGTACACCGGGCAGTCGCGCCGCAGGTAGACGACGTTCTCGCGATAGGTGTCGATGCCGACCTTGCGGCCAGTCAGCGTCGACGACGCGGGTGAGGGAGTGGGCGCGCCCATCACCGCCATCGTAACGCCGCGCTGCGCGACCGGGCGCCGTTAACGCGCGCCGCGCGCGAGGAACAGCGCGTCCTGCCGCTGGTGCGCCCAGCGCGGCTTGCCGGCGGCGTCGATGATGATGTCTTCCTCCTGCGCCATCTGCACCGGCTGACCGCCCCACTCGGC
Organism: Vicinamibacterales bacterium; assembly: GCA_046331325.1. Lineage (GTDB taxonomy): Bacteria > Acidobacteriota > Vicinamibacteria > Vicinamibacterales > UBA2999 > CADEFD01. Next base: position 210,333 of record JAXLRB010000004.1, read on the forward strand.
GACCGGCGTGGTCGCCTGCAGCTCGATCGAGAACCACATCGACGGAATCACCTTCGCGTCGCCGCGGCCCGGCACGCCGTCCTGGTAGTCCCACAGGCCCACCAGCGGCCCGGCGCCATGGCCGTGCAGGCCGATCGGATGCGTGTACATCGTGCCGGTGATGCCCTTCGCCTTCATGCGCGAGAGCACGCCGGCCAGCGCCTCGTTGCCGGTGCGGCCGGGACGAATCTCTTCGAGCGAGATGTCCTGCATCGCGTTGCTGTTGGCCAGTGCGCGCTTCAGCCCGGCGGGGGCATCGCTTTCCCCGGGCTTCAGCACGTAGGCCATGTGCTGCGTGTCGGTGTTGAGGCGCGCCACGGTGATGCCGAGATCCGAGTGCAGCACGTCGCCCGGCTGGATCACCGGATTGGGGCCGAGGTCTTTCGCGCCCTGCCGCTGCACCTCGATGCTCGGTTGGAACCACGTCCCCATGCCGAGGTCGTTCACGCGCTGCCGCCACCACCACACGAGGTCGCTCGTGCGCGTCGTGCCGGGCACGATCACCTTGTCGGAGAACATCGTCTGCGACAGCTGCCACACGAGCGCGTTCATCTTCGCGAAGAACGCCTCTTCCGCCGGCAGGCGCGAGGCGATGAGCTCCAGCGGCAGGCCTTCCGCGTTCTTGAACTTCGAGGTCCAGGTGGCGCCCAGCGCCTCGCTCATCCCTTCGAGCTCGCCGCTCGACAGGCCGTCGGTGAACGCGAACACGCGTGAGCGATCGATGCCGATCACCTTCGGCTTGCGCTCTTCCACCACCTGCACGAGCATCTGCCACTGCTCGTCGCCCCACAGCTCGGCCTGACGGCCGCCCACCGCGTTGTTGATGGCCTTCGCCGACGTGCGGGCGTCGAACACACCGCCCTGCGACGTGCCGCCGAGCGCGATGCGCTCGACGCACGAGGGCCCCGGCGCGGTGCCGGTGGCCGCACAGCGATCGAAGAACACGTAGATGGTGCGGCGACGGGCGGCGAACGTCTCGGGCGCGACGATCGCCTCGAAGACCGGGTCTTCGTTGTACTCGCGCATCGGCACCACCCACAGGTCGATGCCGTGCTTGCGCATGAGCGCCGGAAGGAACGTGTCGAGGCGCTGTTTCAGCCACGCCTGTTGCATCGCCGCCTGCTCGCGCAGCGTGCCGAATGGGCGCTCGAGCGTGGTCGGCAGCGCGCCCGGCGCCAGCCGGCTCATCCACTCGATGGCGGGCGGCGCCGCCTGGCGCGCCAGCGCGGGTGCGGGCGTCGCGGCGATGGCGATGATGACGAGGGCGAACGACAGCAGGACGGAGACGACGCGGGGCGTGCGCATGCCCGGCAGTCTATCGACGCCGTTCCGCGCCAGCAAGGCGCGGTGGAATCAGGCGCGCGCCGTGATCTCCCAGCAGGCCGCCGTGAACCGCACGGTGTCGCCGTGGACGAACGGCGCCAGCGCCTCGCGGGCCACCGCCAGCACGCGCGCGCGGGTGGCCTCGTCGGCCTCGCGCAGCGCCAGTCCCACGGGACCCACGCCGGTGACGTAGCGATCGAGCGCGGCGGCGGGGAAGGCGCACGGCACGTCGAGCGGATCCACGTGCACGTCGCGCCAGCCGGCCTGCGTGAGCACCTCGCGCACGACGGTGGCGTCGCCGAACGAGAACTGACCGGGGCCGCTCGTCTTGCGCGGCGGCAGATCGGGCAGCAGCGGCGCCACGGCGCGTTCCGCGGTGGTCATGAACGGGTTGTCGGCGGCGGTGCGCCAGGCGATGAGCAGCGCGTGGCCGCCCGGCCGCGTGGCGCGATGCAGGTTGCCGAACGCGGCCACCGGGTCCTCGAAGAACATCACCCCGAAGCGCGACACCACGAGATCGATCGCACCCTCGGGAAACGCGTGGGTCTGCGCGTCGGCGACAACGAAGCGCGCTGAGGATCCGGCCGCGGCCGCGCGGGCCGTCGCATTGTCGAGCATCGTCGCCGAGATGTCGGCGCCGACGACCGTGCCGCCCTCGGGCAGCGCCTCGGCGATGGCCATCGTGGTGCTGCCGGTGCCGCACCCGACGTCGAGGACGTGACGGGCGCCGTATCGCGCGGGCGCCGCCGCCAGCCGATCCTGCAGCGGCCGCAGCATCGCGTCCATCATCGGCCGCGCGTCCACCCAGGCCTTGCCGGCCGGGCCGTTCCAGCGGTCGCGTTCGCTCGTCGGTGCGCTCATGCGGATGCCTCGTCCCTATCGTATGCGCGACGGCCATGCATCCCGCCGCTCGGCCCGCTAGACTGGCGAGGCCATGAGCCTCGCCACCGAGCAGCGCAATCGCCGGATGCTGCGGGCGCGCGACCGGATGGATCGCCACTATGCCGAGCCGCTCGACATCCCGGCGCTGGCCGAGGTGGCGGGCTGTTCCGAGGCGCACTTCATCCGCACGTTCCGCGCGGTGTTCGGCGAGACCCCGCATCGCTACCTGCAGCGCCGTCGCGTGGAGCGCGCGATGGCGCTGCTGCGCGCCGACCGCAGCGTGACCGACGTGTGCTTCGAGGTGGGCTTCAACAGTCTTGGCACCTTCAGCCGCACGTTCGCGGAGATCGTCGGCGTGTCGCCGTCGGTCTACCAGAAGCGATCGCCCACCGCGGCCGTGCCCACGTGCTTCGCCATGGCGTGGACACGGCCGAGCAGTTTCGGAGAAGCGCGCAAGCGGCGCGACTGACTACAGTCGGAGGCGCCGGGCTGATCCGGCCCGATTCCCGAAGGACGATCCCGTGCTCAACAGCATCAACATCACGCACATCTGGGTGTTCGACCAGAACGAAGCCCTCGAGTTCTACGTCGGCAAGCTCGGCCTCGAGGTGAGCGGCGACATGGACCTCGGCCCCATGCGCTGGCTCACCGTGCGCGTGCCGGGCCAGCCCGGACGCGACATCCTGCTGGAGAAGGTCGCGCCTCCGTCGGTCGACCCCGCGGCGGCCGAGAGCATCCGGGCGCTCATCGCCAAGGGCGCCTCAGGCTTCGCCGCCGGCTTCACCACCGACGACTGCCAGAAGACCTACGAGGACCTGAAGGCCAAGGGCGTCGAGATCACGCAGGAGCCGGTGACGCACTTCTACGGCACCGACATCGGCATCCGCGATCCGTTCGGCAACCACCTGCGCATCGTGCAGCTCGCCACGCCGCCCTCGGCGTAGGGACGCGGAGGCGGCATCCCGTCGCGTGTGGTGTCTGCAGCGCTACACTGACGGGATGACCGCTGCCTCTCTCGTCCGCCGCAGCCTGGTCGTCGCCGCCGTCGTCGCCGCGGGTTCGCGGCTCGCCGGCCAGCAGCAGACGACCCCGATCCAGCAGCCCGACATCCCGCCGTCGTTCAAGGCGCCGGCGCCGAACGGCGACTACGTGAAGCGCGTCGAGATGATCCCGATGCGCGACGGGGTGAAGCTCTACACGGTGATCGTGGTGCCGAAGGGCGCGAAAGGCGCGCCGATCGTGCTGACGCGCACGCCGTACAACGCCGCCGGCCGCGCCGCGCGCAGCGAGTCGGCGTCGATGCTCTCGGCGCTGCCGCTCGCCGACGAGGTGTTCGTGCAGGGCGGTTACATCCGCGTCTATCAGGACGTGCGCGGCAAGTACGGATCCGAAGGCGACTACCTGATGACGCGGCCGCTTCGCGGCCCGCTCAACAGCACGCAGACGGACCATTCCACCGACGCGTGGGACACCATCGACTGGCTGGTGAAGCACGTGCCCGAGAGCAACGGCAGGGTGGGCATGCTGGGCAGCTCGTACGAAGGCTTCACGGTGGTGATGGCGCTCGTGAATCCGCATCCGGCGCTGAAGGTGGCGGTGCCGATGAGCCCGATGGTCGACGGCTGGATGGGCGATGACTGGTTCCACTACGGCGCCTTCCGCCAGACCAACTTCGACTACTACGCCGGCCAGACCGAGGCGCGCGGCAACGGCGGCTCGATCGTGCGTCAGGGTTACGACGACTACGAGAATTTCCGCCGCGCCGGATCGGCAGGCGATTTCGCGAAGGCGGCGGGCCTCGATCAGCTGCCGTGGTGGCGCAAGACGGCCGAGCATCCGGCCTACGACCAGTTCTGGCAGGAACAGGCGCTCGACGCGGTGATGGCGAAGCAGCCGCTGAAGGTGCCCACCATGTGGCTGCAGGGCCTGTGGGATCAGGAAGACATGTGGGGCGCGATCCACAGCTACATGGCCGTGGAGCCGAAGGACGCCAACAACGATCTCAACTACCTGGTGATGGGCCCGTGGCGTCACAGCGGCGTGAACGGCGAGGGCTACACCCTCGGCCCGCTGCGCTTCGCCGGCGACACCGCCGACGAGTTCCGCCGCGACGTGCTGCGGCCGTTCTTCGATCAGTACCTGAAAGACGGCGCGCCGAAGGCCAATACGCCGCCCGTGTTCATTTACAACACGGGCGAAAACCACTGGGATCGGCTGCCGCGTTGGCCGCTGGCGTGCGCCTCGGGCTGCCAGACGCCGTCGAAGCCGCTGTATCTCACGAGCGGCGGCGGCCTGTCGTTCACCGCGCCGGCCGCGGGTGGCGCCACCGACACCGCGTTCGACGAATACGTGTCGGACCCGGCCAAGCCTGTGCCCTACCTGCCGCGTCCCGTGCGCTTCGAGGACGGCGTCGGCTGGCGCAAGTGGTTGCTCGCCGATCAGCGCTTCATCGCCGATCGTCCCGACGTGCTGTCGTACACCACGCCGGTGCTGACGTCGCCGCTCCGCATCAGCGGCGCGCCGGTGGTCAATCTCGTGGCGTCCACCAGCGGCAGCGACAGCGACTGGGTGGTGAAGCTCATCGACGTGTATCCCGACGAGGTGGCGAGCCAGCCCGAGATGGGCGGCTATCAGCTCGGCATCGCCATGGACATCTTCCGCGGCCGGTATCGCGAGAGCTTCTCGGCGCCGAAGGCGATCACGCCGAACACGCCGCTCACCTACAAGTTCGTGCTGCCGACGGCGAACCACGTGTTCCTGCCCGGGCATCGCGTGATGATCCAGATCCAGTCGTCGTGGTTCCCGCTCTACGACCGCAACCCACAGACGTTCGTGCCGAACATCTTCTTCGCCACCGCGAAGGACTACGTGAAAGCCACCCAGCGCATCTACCACGCGCCGGGCACGGCCAGCTTCATCGAGCTGCCGGTCGTGGCGGGCGCGCGCTGACGTGGCGTCGCCCGCGACCTCGCGCGCCATCCGGCGTGCCGCCGTCCTTCGCGACGACGCCCGCTACATCGACGCCGGCCTGACGCTGCAGGCGGCGTGGATCGCCCTCGAGCAGGCGCGGCAGCTCACGTCGCTCGATGCCGCCGACGTGTATCACGCGCTCGCGGACCTGGAAGGCGCGGCCCGCAACTGGCTGCGCGGCGAGCCGTTCGCGCGCGAGGCGCTGCGACTGCGCAACGCGGCGCTACCCGCATCGCATCCCGCGGTGACCCGGGCGCAGGTGCTGCTGGCCGGGTTGCTCGTGCGGCAGCGCAAGGTCGACGAGGCCGAGCGCCTGGTGACGCGCGCGCTGGCGGCGATGGACCGGCGCGCGTCGGTGTCGAATCGCGATCTCGCCGACGCCCTCGAGGTACTGGCCGAGGTGCGAACCAGGCAACGGCGGCACACGCTGGCCGAGGCGCAGTATCTGAGCGCGATCGGGCTGCGCGCTGCCGAGGCGCGTCCCGATGCCGCCCGCATCGCGGTCACCGGCCTGGGACTCGCCGCGGTGTATCGCGCCACCGGGCGGCGCGCTGCCGCCATCGAGGTGCAGGACAACGCGTTGGCGGCGCTGCGCAAGACACGAGGACGCCGTCATCCAGAGGTCGCGCACGCGCTGCTCGACCTCGCCACGACGCTGCGCGCCGATGGCCGGCGCGACGCCGCCGCCACGGCGAAGGCCGAGGCGCGCCGCATCATCGACACCGTGAACGCCGTGAATCCACACGGCGTCGCCAAGACCGGCACCATCAACCCGTTCGCCGTGAACTACCGCGTGGAGACGCGCGAGTCGGCCATCCATCACCTCGGCGTGTTCGCGCGTCAGGCGATTCCAGCCTGGCGCAAGGTGATCGAGTACACCGGCGAGCGCATCTCGAAGGCGGAGAGCGGCCGGCGCTGGGATCCGAAGCGCAGCTACCTGTTCGAGCTGACGACGCGCACGCACCTCGACGGCGCCATCGGTGGCAGCGGCGCCGAGTACATCAACCACTCGTGCGATCCGAACATCAAGACGCGGATCCTGCGCGGACACATCCTCTACTACAGCCAGCGGCCGATCCGCGCCGGCGAGGAACTGACGGTCGACTACCGCTACGACCACGACAGCGATCGCATGTCGTGCTACTGCGGCAGTCCGAAGTGTCGCGGCACGATGAACCTGCCGAAACCGACGCGTCGGCGACGCCGGGCTCGACGCTGAGCCCGGGCCGCCGCCTCGATCACTTGACGATCGGGGCCACGCCCGCGAAGGCGTTCGCGATGGCCGTGGCCAGCGTCGCCGGCGCGGCGTAGCTGGTGTTGGCCGCTACGGCCACCACCAGGCGCCGCTCGGGCACGACGAGGAACGACACCGCGGGCCCACCGAGCACGCGGCCTTCGTGTCCGAGCGCGATCGCCGATCGGCCGCCCAGCGTGATCGTGCTGCGCGCCCATCCAAGACCGTAGTGCGTGTCGTCGCCCGAGGTCGTGCGCTGCGCGTCCTGCAGGCGCGCCACGGTCTCGAGCCGCAGCAGCCGGCCCTGCATCAGGCCCAGACCGAAGCGCACCAGATCCGAGGGCGTCGAGACGAACACGCCGCCGCCGGCGTAGCACGACAGATCCAGCGGGCGCATGTCTTCGGAGCCGTAGCGCGTGTCTTCGATGAAGCGCGGAAAGTACGACGTGGCCTGATCGGGCGCGCCCGGCTCGTCGGCGCCGGTGTCGTCCATGCCGAGCGGCTCGAACACCATCTTGCGCATCACGTACAGAAACGGCTGGTGCGCCGCCGCTTCGATGGCGGCACTGACGAGCACCCAGCCGTGCGCCGAGACGTGGAACTGGCGGCCTGGCTCGAAGATCAGTGGCCACGACGCGAATCCCGGCAGCGCCTCGACCGGATGCGCGCAGTGCATGCCGAACAGCGGCCCCTCGTCGCCGCCGTCGGGCGGCACGCCGGCCGTGTGCGCCATGAGCCGTTCGATGGTCATCGGCGCCGCTGCCTTCGGGAAGGCGGGCACGAACGTCTGGATCTCGTCGTCGAGCGACAACGCCCCGCGTTCGAGCAGCACGCCCACGGCCGCCGACGTGAGTGGCATCGACGCCGTGCCGAGGCGGAACGTCGTGTCTGGTGTGACGGCGGCGTGCGTCGTGAGATCGGACCACCCGAAGCCCTCGGCCCAGACCACGTCGCCGCCGATGCCCACCGCCACCGACGCGCCGGGCAGGTTGGTGGCGCTGACGTGGGCGCGGACGAGCTGGCGCGCCCGCTCCGCCGTCTCCGCGACGGCGAACGGCGGCGTGCTGCGGCGCACCGAGGGCACGTCCTGCGCCACCGGGTGCAGGGGGATGGAGGTCGACGCGAGGAACTGCACGACGCCGATGACCACGGCCACGCCCAGGAGCGCCGCGCCCAGTGCCAACCCCAGCCAGGTGCTCGTGCGCCACGACTTCATCGGTGTCTGCATCATCGCCCAAGCGTGCCTGGTCAGCGCGCGGGAGTCCTGAGCGGGAGATGAGCAGCGGCTGAGATCCGGCTGATCCGCGCCCGGTGACCCCCGATCGCCGGTGGCCGCCCCCGTGAGGGTGGCGGTTGAAGCTCGACGCTGACCCCGGTAGGATGGCGGACCCGGGCGTGCCCCCGGGACCCCTGTCAGGAGGTACCCATGTCCGACCAGAAGCCCGTGCAGCCCTCGTCGCCCGACAGCCTGATTCAGGACCTCGAGCCGAAGGGGCCCGCGCTCGACAAGGTCACGGGCGGGTCGAGGGTGAAGACCTCCGACAAGCAGCAGGAGGCCGTCCTGACCTTCATCAAGGGCTGACGCCGTTCGCCCGTCCCCGCGGGCGCGCCGATGGCTTCGGATCGCGACGGCACCCGGCCCGGCGCCACCGCGCGGTACGTCACCGACGTGCCGTACGTCGCCAGCTTCACGGCGGAGCTGGCGCCGGCGTGGCTCGACGCGGTCGCCACCATCAACGGCGTCGCAAAGCCGAACCACGGTGGCGCCGTCCGGTGGTGCGAGCTCGGTTGCGGACCGGGCCTCGCGCCGCTGATCTTCGCGGCCACCCATCCTGACGGCCTCTTCCACGGCATCGACCTGATGCCCGATCACATCGCGCGGGGCCGTGCGATCGCGACCGATGCCGGGCTCGGCAACGTGACCCTGCACGCGCTCGACTTCGCCGACGCGTGCGACCTCGACCTGCCGGCCTTCGACTACATCGTCGCGCACGGCGTGTACGCATGGATCGACGACGCCGCCACCGCCGCGATGCGCCGCTTCATCGATCGTCATCTCGCGCCGGGCGGCCTCGTCTACGTCAGCTACAACGCGATGCCGGGCTGGGCGGCCGACGCGCCGTTCCAGCACCTGGTGCGGGCTCTCGCCGACGGCGCGCCAGGCACGAGCCTCGAGCGCTTCGCCGCCGCCGCTGCCACGGTGCAGGCCCTGCGTGCCAGCGGAGCGCCACCGCTCGAGTCGAGTCCCATCGCGTCCACGCTCGACGATCTCCGTGCCCGCCGATACCCGGCGTATTTTCCGCACGAGTACCTGGCGCCCGCCTGGCGTCCGCGTTATGTCGACGAGATGCGTCGCGACATGGCGACGATTGGCCTCACGCCGGTGGGCTCGGCGACGCTACGCGACAACTTCGATCGTCTCGTCGTCACGGCGGCGGGGCGGCAGACGCTCGACGCCATCGCCGACCCCGATCAGCGTGAGCTCGCCCGCGATTTCCTGATGACGCAGGCGTTCCGGCGTGACGTCTACGGCCGGGCGCCGGCGAGGATCGACGACGCGACGCGACGCGCGCGCCTCTTCGACGGCTGGCTCGCGCTGGTGCAGCCGGCCTCGACCGTGCGCTTCTCGATGTCGACCGAAGCCGGCGAAGTGCCGTTCGACACGCCCGTCGCGCGCGGCCTCGTGGCGCGCCTCGCCGACGGACCGGCCCGCCTGCGTGACGGTGTCACCGCGGACACCACGCCTGACGGCCTGTTGTCGGCCGCCATCGCGCTGATGTGCGCCGGTGTGGTGCGGCCGGTGGCCGCGCAGGCCGTCTCCGTCGATCGAATCAACGACGTGCTCGCCCGTCACCTCGATGCGCGCACCGGCCCGACGTACCGCGTGCTGCCCCGCGGCACGGCGGTGGCCGCCGAGCACCATCTCGGCTGAGCGGCGGCCTCACCCCACGCGTCTCCCGGGTATGATGGCGGCCTCCCGGGAGGTCAGGTGCGCGTGAATCCATCCAGAGCAGCGTGGGCGGTCGTGTGTGGAGCGGCGATGATGGCCGCGGCGTGCGGCGGATCGAGTCCCGCACCGGCGCCGGCCGTGGCGGCGACGCCGTTCAGCGTCGTCGAGGCGTCGATTCCCGAGATGCAGGCGGCGATGCGCGAGGGCCGTGTCACGTCGCGGCAGATCGTCACCGAGTACCTGACGCGCATCGGCCTCTACGAAGACGCACTCAACGTCACGATCTCGGTGAATCCGAACGCCCTCGCGGAAGCTGACGCGCTCGACAAGGAACGCGCCGCAGGCAAGCTGCGCGGACCGCTGCATGGCATCCCCGTGGCGCTGAAGGACAACATCATGACCACGGACGCCATGCCGACGTCCGGCGGCATGCTCGCGTTCAAGCACTTCACCGCGCCGTACGAAGCCACGCTGGCGACGAACCTGAAGAAGGCCGGCGCCATCATCCTCGCCAAGTCGACCATGAGCGAGCTGGCCGGCTGGTTCGGCGATGCCTTCCGCCCCGGCGGCTACAACGCCGCGGCCGGGCAGAGCTACAACCCCTACGATCCGCGCGCCAACGACGACGGCACGCCGCTGCTCGACGTGAGCGGATCCAGTTCGGGCGGCGGCGTGGCCGCGAACCTCTGGGCCGCCAACGTCGGCACCAGCACCGGCGGCTCGATCGAGGGCCCGTCGAACGCCAGCATGCTGGTGGGCATCCGTCCGTCCACCGGCCGCATCAGCCGCTACGGCATCGTGCCGCTCTCACTCGATCAGGACACCGCGGGTCCGATGGCGAAGACCGTCACCGACGCCGCGCTGATGCTCGGCGTGATGGAAGGCGCGCCCGACAGCCACGACCCGCGCATGTCGGAATGCACGGCGCCGCCGAACAACGACTACACGCCGTTCCTGAAGACCGACGCACTGAAGGGCGTGCGCATCGGCGTGCCGCGCGCCGGCATCTACACGGCGCGCGAGTTCCCGGGGCGCGCGCGTCCGTTCGCGGGGCTGAAGGCCGACGAGCTGCAGTCGATGGAAGACGCCATCGCCGCGCTGAAGGCGGCCGGCGCCGAGATCGTCGATCCCGCGGATCTGCCGAGCATGACGGCGGCCGAGCCCGCGAACAACCTGGCCGCGCATCCGATCTGCGAAGCGCCGTTCAAGGGACCGGCGGCCGAAGACCTCTGCTCGCAGGTGATCCGCTACACGATGAAGCGCGACTTCAATCTGTGGCTCACCTCGCTCGGTCCCACCGCACCGGTGAAGACGTTCGCCGAGCTGCGCGCGTGGAACGTGGCGCACAAGGACCAGGTGTCGATGCGCTACGGCCAGGGCCGCCTCGACTTCGCGGATGCCACCGACCTCGAGAAGGACAAGGCGCGCTACGAGCGCGATCGCAAGGACGACCTGCGCCTCACGCGCGACGAAGGCCTCGACGCGGTGATGAAGGCGCACAAGGTCGACGCGCTGCTGTTCCCCGGGTCGTCGGGCGCGAACTACGCCACCAAGGCCGGGTATCCGATCGTGGTGGTGCCGTTCGGAATGATCACGAACCCGGCGGAAGGCGCGAAGGGCTCGCCGGACAAGGTGCGGCCGTACGGTCTCAGCTTCGTGGGCGGCCACTGCGAGGATCCGAAGATCGTCGGCATCGCCTACGCGTTCGAGCAGGCCACGAAGAAGCGCGTGCCGCCGCCGCGGTTCAGGTAGCGCGGCGCGCTAGCGGCCCGGCCGCACGCTGAGATTCGTCGGCGCGGCCGGCGGCGTGGTGGGCACGGCGCCGCCGGTCCATAGCCCGGGTCGCAGCGGACCCACCCACGCGGGATGGTGGCCGCGTCCGCTCTTGTCGCCGATGTCCGCGGGCGTGGGATTCAGGTTCAGGTACCAGATCGAGGCCTGCCCGGCCGTGGTGGAGCCGGGCAGTGCGATCTCACCGGCAAGATCGTTCAGTGACAAGGCCGTCGCGTAGATCTGGAGGCCGCGCAGCACGCCGTTCCACACTTCGTTGCCGGGCGCCCAGGGTGCGTCGCCCCACGTGAGCGCTGGCGCCGGCGGCACGCGGTTGCCCCACGACGCGTCGCTGATGCGCTCCACCACGTGCGCGGCATCGGTGGCCGGCAGATCCCAGTAGAACTCGTGGTGCTTGCGGCCCTGGCCGTCGACCCACACGCGCAGCGCCTGCGTGAACCAGCGGTCGTAGACGACATCCCCGTTCAGGTAGTCGCCCTGCTCGATGGCGATCTCCCACTTGTGGTTGGTGCCTGAAGGCGGCGGCTGCGGATAGGGATGCGCGCCGTAGTAGCTGTCGGCGGCGCCGTTCGGCAGCCACAGGAAGGTGCCGATGTCGTTGCGGCCGTCGTCGTTCCCCCAGAAGAACGCGGTGTAGTAGCCCGCCTGCCGTCGCGGATACGCACGCCACACGTAGGTCACGCCGGCATTGCCCGGCCCGTAGATCGGCAGCCCGTTCAGGTGCGGGTTGGCGAACCGGAAGCGCATCGTCTGCGGGAACGGGCCGGCGGCGGTGACCGCGGCCGACCCGGGGAAGTCGAGGCCGGTGGCCGTCTGCGCCGGCACCCGCGGTGCGAGCAGCACGACGGCCAGCGCCAGCAGCACCGCGAGCACGCGGGTGCCCGGTGCGAAGCCGATCGAATGGCGGTGGCGGGTCATGGTCGAGGTATCGGTGGGCCGGGCTCGTGGCAATATCTTCTGTTGGATGGCCGCTGGAATCGCGGCCGGGGACGACATCGATGGCAGACGCAACCGCGAAAGAAACGCTCGGCTTCCAGGCAGAAGTCTCGCAACTGCTGCACCTGATGATCCACTCCTTGTACGGCAACAAGGAGATCTTCCTGCGCGAGCTGGTCTCGAACGCGTCGGATGCCGCCGACAAGCTGCGCTTCGAGGCGATGACCGACGCTGCCCTGCTCGAGGCCGATCCCGAGCTGCGCATCCGCGTCGCGTTCGACGCCGACGCGCGCACGATCACCGTGTCGGACAACGGCATCGGCATGTCGCGCCAGGAAGTGATCGACCACATCGGCACGATCGCCAAGTCGGGCACCAAGGCGTTCCTGGCACAGCTCACCGCCGAGCGTGCGAAAGACGCGCACCTCATCGGCCAGTTCGGCGTGGGTTTCTACGCCGCGTTCATCGTCGCCGACCGGGTGACGCTGGTGACGCGGCGCGCCGGCCTCGGATCCGAGCACGGTGTGCGCTGGGAGAGCACGGGCGAGGGCAGCTACACGGTGGAGACCGTGGAGAAGGCCTCGCGGGGCACCGACGTGATCCTGCACCTGCGCGCCGACGAGGACGAGCTGCTCTCGGGCTTCCGCCTGCGCGAGATCCTCCGTCGCTACTCGGATCACATCGCCATCCCGATCGTGATGGCGAAAGAATCGTGGGACAAGGACGCCGCGAAGTACGTCGCCACCGGCGAGGACGAGCAGGTGAACCGCGCCTCGGCGCTGTGGGCGCGGCCCAAGAGCGAGATCACCGAGGAGCAGTACCACGAGCTCTACAAGCACGTCGCGCACGACAGCGACGCGCCGCTCGCCTACACGCACGCGAAGGTCGAGGGGCGGCAGGAGTTCACTCTGCTGCTGTACGTGCCCACGCGGGCGCCGTTCGACCTGTGGGATCGCGAGCAGCGGCGGGGCGTGAAGCTGTACGTGCGTCGCGTGTTCATCATGGACGACGCCGAGCAGCTGCTGCCGGCCTACCTGCGCTTCGTGCGCGGTGTCGTCGACTCGAACGACCTGCCGCTGAACGTGTCGCGCGAGATCCTGCAGGAGTCGAAGGACGTGCAGGCGATCCGCGCCGCGGCGGTGAAGCGCGTGCTGACGCTGCTCGAGGATCTCGCCGAGAAGGAGCCCGAGAAATACGCGACCTTCTGGACCACGTTCGGGCGCGTGCTGAAGGAAGGCCTGCCCGAGGATCACGGCAGCCGCGATCGCCTCGCGAAACTGGCGCGATTCTCGTCGACGCACAATGCCGACGACGCGCAGACCGTCTCGCTCGCCGATTACGTGGGCCGCATGAAAGAGGGCCAGACGGCCATCTACTACATCACCGCCGACGGCTACGCCGCGGCCCGCCACAGCCCGCATCTCGAGATCTTCACGAAGCTCGGCGTGGAGGTGCTGCTCTTGCACGAGCGCATCGACGAATGGGTGGCGTCGTCGCTGCACGAGTTCGACGGCAAACCGCTGGTGTCGGCCGCGGCGAAGGATCTCGACCTGAGCGCCATCGGCGGCGCGCCGCCGGCCAAGGACGACGAGACGCCCACCGGCGAACACGCGCCGCTGCTCGAGCGCATGCAGACCGCGCTCGCCGAGCGCGCCAGCGCCGTGCGCGTGACGCACCGGCTCACCGACTCGCCGGCGTGCCTCGTGAGCAGCGACGAGGGTATCAGCACCAACCTCGAGCGCATGCTGCGGGCGGCCGGGCAGGCGGTGCCGGCGCGCAAGCCGATTCTCGAGGTGAACCCGGCGCATCCGCTGGTGCAGCGGCTGGCCGCCGAAGGCGACGAGACGCGCTTCGCCGACTGGAGCCAGATCCTTTTCGATCAGGCCACGCTGGCCGAGGGCGGGCAGATCGCGGACCCGGCGTCATTCGTGCGCCGGCTCAACGCGCTGATGCTCACGCTGGCGGGCTAGACCCGCGCGGTCGCGCCTACACGCCGTCTTCGAACTCGTGGTCCCAGTGACCGCGGCGCGCGCGGATCCACGCCTCGATGCAGCCGCCCACCGCGGCCACCATCGAGGCGATCACGATCTTCATGCCGTGCGCGCGGAAGAAGGCGTCGCGCGACCACGCGAGCTCCGGCGCTCCGAGGCCACTGAAGACGCGGGCCTGACGGTCAGGCGGAATGTAGGGCACCACGCTCATCGCCAGCAGCACGGCGAGCGCCGCGGCGACGACGTAGTCGTAGGGATGCAGGTGTCCACGGCGGGCGAGCACGAACCCGATGGCGAGCGCGACGGCAGTGACGATCCACTCCATGACAGCCTCCCGGTACTCCTGCTTATCACGGACGACGCCGTCGCTGTCTCGACCGTAGATTGATGCTCGTGCAGTAAGGAGTCGCCGACACATCCGTGCGAGAGGGCGTGCAGTCGGGGACACGCCGCCGAGGCGAGGTGGACGTAGCATCGAGCAGTGCCTGGTGCGATTCGTCTCGGCGCGGCTGTCCTGGCGCTACTGGTCGAGGTCATGCCTGGCGTGCCCGCGGCGAGTCAGTCTGGCCGGTCGAGCGCAGGCGTGCGTGTGATTCGGTACGCGCCGAATCTCCGACTCGACCAACGCCTGCGCCCCGATGACGACACGGTGGTCGTCGAGTCTCCCGGCAAGGGCGAAGAGGTCGTCTATCTCAGGAAGCCCACCGAGCGCGAAATCGCGCTCGAGCTGTTGAACTCAACCGCCGCCGTCGTGGTGCGCGTCTCGGCGGCCGAGAGCGAGCTCATCGACGAGGGACGGTGGATTGCCACGCGGGTCTCGGCGACCGTCGCCGAGGTTCTGCGCGTGCCGGCCGGGCAGTCGGCCGCGTATCGCGTCGGCCAGCAGATCGCCGTGACAGCGGGCGGAGGACGCCTGCAGATCGGTGGCGTGCAGATCGAGACGGAGGGCTGCGCGACGATCGTCCCCGGCCGCCGCTACGTGTTCTTCATCGGCCGCCAGGACGTCTTCACCGCGCTGCCACTTCTCGTGCACGCGCCGCTGCTGTTGAATGCCGATGGATCACTGAGCCCGGCGGGCGCGTCGACGAGCCCACTCGTGGGCGCGAGCCTGCGACGTCTGCGGCAGCTGGCGCGTTCAGGACTGTAAGGTAATCGCGGTCGAGGCGGGGGTGCGGGCGCGCATCGAGGACGATCGCGATCATCCCCACATATAGTGTCTCGCGACCGGCGATCGATCTTCAAGACTGTTTCGTCACGGCGCCGGCTCGTATCATCGCCGGCCCATGTCGACGATCACGAGACGCACCTCAGCGGTTCGCGATGGCGGATCGATCGAACAGCGGATCGCGCGCGTGCTCGACTCGGTCGCCCTGGCCGACGTCGTGCCGCATCTGCCGCCGGCGAGCCTTCAGCAGCTCGTTCATCACCGCGGACTCGACGGCATGGGCGAGGTGCTCGTGGCCGCCGCTCCTGCCCAGCTCGCCGCGCTCGCGGATCTCGACCTGTGGCGGCGATCGACACCAGGCGCCGACGCGCAGTTCGACATCGAGCGTTTCGGTGCCTGGATCGAGGCGCTCGTGGATGCCGGCCCCGACGACGCCGCGAGAGTCGTCGCCGCGCTCGACACCGCGCTCGTGGTCGCCGGGCTGTCGCGCTACGTGCGCGTGCTCGACCCCGGCATCTTCGAGCCGGTGGCGCAAAGCGACGACGAGGCGATCGCGCGGCACGATGCGTTTCACGAGGGCGATGCGATCGGCGTCGAGGCCGACGACTGGCGCGACGACCGCGTCGAGATCGAGATTGGCGGCTACCTGGTGCGCGCCCGTCGGCGCGAGGCGTGGGACGCCGTCGTCGTGCTGCTCGTGGCGCTCGACGAGCATCAGCCTCAGGCCTTCCAGCAGGTGATGCGCGGCTGTCGCGACCTGTCGTTCTCGCGGCCCGAAGAGGATGGCCTCGACGATCTGCTGTTCGCACCCGAGCAGCACGCGTTCGACCTCGAGGTGGCGCGCGAGGCGCGGCGCTCGCGGCAGGGCTATCTCACGCCGGCCGACGCGCGTGCGTTCCTCGCCCTGGCGCGGCGTGGCCCATCAGCCGCGGCCAGCCCGATCGCGGCCGCGTATCTCCGCGCGGAGGAGCACGAGGGCGATCCCGTGCCGCCAGACACGATCGTGAGTCCTGGGGCCGTCGTGGCCGTCGCCGAGCTGACGTCCCTGCTCGAGGCCGCTCGCCCCGTCACCACTCCAGCCCGGCTGCGCCTGGCCGCGGGCGACGCGCCCGGCGGGGCCGAGGTCTCGCCCACCCTCGTCTCGCGGCTGATGGCGTACCTGCGTGACGCGCGCCCTGAACGGTTCGCGCAGCGAACGCGCGAGCTGGCCTTCCTCGCCAACGCGCTCGCCGACGGCTGTTCCCTGCAGGGCCGGCCCTTCACCGCCGAGGAGGCATCGCAGGCGGCCGCGTGCGCGTGCAACCTCGGCATCGAGCAGGCGGGCGACGTGCCCGAGGACTGGCTCGTCGACCGCGACCTCGTGGCGGCGTTCGAAGCCGGCTGGTCGGCGTTGCACCGCGACGTCGGGCTCGTCGCCGTCGACCGCCTGATCGCCGTGCTCGGCGATCTGCGCAGCGACGACATCGAGCTCCATCGCGACCTCGCGGGGCTGCGCCGCGCGCTGGTGCGACACCGCGAAGCCGGCGCGCCGTGGCTGGGCCGTGGCCGCGTGGACGTGCTGGCGATGCTCGACCCCGTAGCGGCGGTGGCGATGCAGGGCCTGCTCAGTGAATGTCCGGTGCTGCCTTCGGCGCTTGGCGCGGTGATCGACGGACAGACGACCGCGGTCGATCCGGCGGCGTTCGCGTTCGTCGGCACCTCGGCGCAGATCGGCGAGATTCGCCTGTTCCTGCGACTGCTTCCCGACCTGCTCGCCCGCTAAAGCCGGGCGCGCCGCCGCCGATTCCCCGCTCGTGCGGTCGTGTGCGACCGCCCCAGCCGTTGGCCGCCCGCGCGGGTCCCCGGGGAATCCATCGCAATGCGTATCCGACTCCGTTTCGCCCTCCTGCTCGCCGCCTGCACGCTCGCCGCCACGGCGGCCATCCACGCGGCGGTGACCACGGTCACCTTCACGTTCGACGCTCCGGGGGCCTGGAGTGACGGGATCGCCCAGGACGGAGACGGCGGCAGCGCCGGCGTCCCCGGCATCACGCTGCAGATCACGATGATCAGCGATACCGCCGGGACGTCGATGGCGGATCCGCTGAACTTCGATGCCGGCCTGTTCGACTACCTGACCTGCTACGCCTGCAACAGCAACGACGGCCGCAGTCGCGGCATGAAGATCGCGAGCGCCAACGGCGCCGAGTTCCAGATCAACGGCTTCAACTACAGCAACTGGGGCGAATCGAATCCCATCGGCATGACCGTGAAGGGCTACCGCAACGGCGCCGAGGTGGCGAGCACGACGTTCTCGACCAGCGTCGTCGGTGGCTGGGTGTCGGGCACGGCGACGCTCGACTCCACCTTCGACAACGTCGACGAAGTGCGGCTCTACAGCGCGAGCAACAGCTGGCACGGCATCAACGGCTTGCAGATCGACAGCGCGGTCGTGCCGCCGCCGGCCACCGTCACGAGCGTGAGCTCGACGACCGCGAACGGCACCTACAAGGTGGGCGACGTGCTGGCGATTCGGCCCTCCTTCAGCGATACCGTCACCGTGAGCGGCACGCCCCAGCTGACGCTCGAGACGGGCGTCACCGACCGGGCGGTGAACTACTCGAGCGGGTCGGGCACATCGACGCTCACGTTCAACTACACGGTGCAGGCGGGCGACACCTCCGCCGACCTCGACTACGTCTCGACCAGCGCCCTGGCGCTCAACGGCGGCACGATCACCGATAGCAACGGCAGCAACGTCACGCTCACCCTGCCATCACCTGGCGCCGCCAACTCGCTTGGCGCCAACAAGAACTTCGTCATCGACGGCGTGGCGCCGACGGTGTCGACCGTCACCTCGAGCACCGCCAACGGCACCTACAAGATCGGCGACGTGATCTCGGTGCAGGTGAACCTGAGCGAGACCGTCGGCGTCACCGGCACGCCGCAGCTCACGCTCGAAACCGGCGCCACCGATCGCGTGGTCAACTACGCCAGCGGGTCGGGCACGTCGACGCTCACCTTCAGCTACACGGTGCAATCCGGTGACACCTCGGCCGACCTCGACTACACGTCCACGAGCGCCCTCGCGCTGAACGGCGGCACCATCAAGGACGCCGCCGGCAACAACGCCACGTTGACCCTGGCGACGCCGGGCGCGGCCAACTCGCTCGGCGCCAACAAGAACCTCGTGATCGACGGCGTGCGGCCGTCGGTGACGAGCACGGCGCCCGTGGGCGGGGCGGTGTCCACCGACGTGTCGGTGGATTTCACCGTCACCTTCAGCGAGAGCGTCGCCAACATCTCCACCGACGACTTCGCGCTCAGCACCACGGGCAGCGCCAGCGGCACCATTGCCAGCGTGTCGGCGTCGAGCGGATCGAGCGTCACCGTGACGGTGAGCAGCATCACCGGCAACGGCACGATCAAGCTGAACCTGAACGCCTCGACCAACATCAGCGACGCGGCGGGGAACTCCGGGCCGGCGGCCTACACCAGCGGCACCGCGCACACCGTGGCGATTCCCACCGCGCCGGGGGCGCCCACGATCGGCACCGCCACCGCCGGAGATGCGCAGGCGTCGGTGACATTCACGGCGCCGGTGAACAACGGCGGGTCGGCGATCACGGGGTACACCGTCACGTCGAGTCCTGGCGGGTTCACGGGCACGGGCGCCAGCTCGCCGATCACCGTGTCGGGTCTCACCAACGGCACGGCCTACACGTTCACGGTCACGGCCACCAACGCCGTCGGCACGGGCGGCGCCTCGGCCGCCTCCAACAGCGTCACGCCGCTGGCCGCGCAGACCACCACCTTCGCGCAACCGTCGAGCTACAACTTCGGCACGACGCCCACGCTCACGGCGTCGTCGAGCTCCGGACTCACCGTGTCGTTCACGTCGTCGACCACCGGCGTGTGCACCATCACGTCCGGCGGCGCGCTGACGTTCGTCACCGCCGGCACCTGCACCATCAACGCGGATCAGGCGGGCAACGGCGGCGTCGCCGCGGCGCCGCAGGTGACCCGCTCGTTCACGGTGAACGCCGTCGCCCCTGGCGCGCCCACGATCGGCACGGCCACGCGTGGTGACACGGCGGCGACCATCGCGTTCACCGCGCCGACGAGCAACGGCGGGTCGACGATCACCGGCTACACCGTCACGTCCAACCCCGGTGGCCTCACGGGCACCGGCGCAGGCTCGCCGGTCACCGTGAACGGTCTGACCAACGGCGTCTCGTACACCTTCACCGTCGCCGCCACCAACACCGCGGGCACGGGCGCCTCGTCGGCCGCATCGAACGCGGTCACGCCGGCCGCACCGCAGACCATCACCTTCGCCAATCCCGGTGCCCGGAACTTCGGCACGTCGCCGACGCTGTCCGCCTCGTCCGACTCGGGACTCACCGTCACGTTCACGTCGTCCACGACCGGCGTGTGCACCGTCACCTCGGGCGGCGCCCTGACGTTCGTCACCGCCGGCACCTGCACGATCAACGCGGATCAGGCGGGCAACGGCAGCTATCTCGCCGCCACGCAGGTGTCGCGCTCGTTCACGGTGAACGCCGTGGTGCCTGGTGCGCCGACCATCGGTATCGCCACGGCCGGCGACACCCAGGCCAGCGTGGCATTCACCGCGCCGGCGTCGAACGGCGGCTCGTCGATCACGGGGTACACGGTGACCGTGAGCCCGCCCGACGTCGCGCCCGTGAACGGCGCGTCCTCGCCGATCATCGTCAGCGGCCTCACCAACGGCCAGGCTTACACGTTCACGGTCACCGCGGACAACGTGGCCGGCACCGGTCCGGCCTCGGCGGCCTCGAACAGCGTGACGCCCCGCGCCACCCAGACCATCACCTTCAACAACCCCGGCGCGCTGAACTTCGGCACGACGCCGACGCTCTCGGCGACGTCTGATTCCGGCCTCACGCCCACCTTCACGTCGTCGACCACCGGCGTCTGCACGATCACCAGCCTCGGCGCGCTGACGTTCGTCACCGCCGGCACGTGCACGATCAACGCGAATCAGGCCGGCAACGGATCGTACCTGCCGGCCGCCCAGGTGACGCGTTCCTTCACGGTGAACGCCGTGGTGCCCGGCGCGCCGACCATCGGCACGGCGACGGCGGGCGACGGCCAGGCCAGCGTGAGCTTCACGGCGCCGGCGTCGAACGGCGGCGCCTCGATCGCGAGCTACACCGTCACCGCGAGCCCCGGCGGCATCACGGCGACCGGCGCGGGATCGCCGATCGTCGTCACCGGCCTCAGCAACGGCACCAGCTACACGTTCACGGTGCGCGCCACCAACACCGCCGGTCAGGGCGCGGCGTCGGCGGCGTCGAACGCCGTGACGCCGGCGTTCCCGACGCCGACGATCACCGTCGCCATCGCGCCGGCCTCGGTCACCGAGGACGTCGTCACGCCGATCGTGGTCACGGTCACGCGCACGCCGGCGTTCGCGGGTCCCACCACGGTGACGCTGAGCTACGGCGGCACGGCGACAGCTGGCAGCGACTTCCTCGGCATCGCGCCGACGGTCACGATTCCCTCCGCCGCGACCAGCACGACGTTCGCGCTCACGCCCCTCGCCGACGTGGCGCCGGAAGGCGACGAGACCGTGACAGTGTCGGTCGTCGCGGGCGCCGGGTACACCGTTGGCGCGCCGTCGACGGCCACGGCCACGATCGTCGACGACGACGGCGCCGGTCCCACCGCGCTGCACGTCACCGCGATGCGCGGCACCGATGTCACGCTGGCGTGGACGCTGCCGATCGGCGGCCCGGCGCTCACCGGCGTGCTGCTCGAAGGCGGTCCCACGCCCGGATCCACCGCCGGCATCCACGTCGTGCTGCCGGTGGTGCCGGCTGCCACGATCACGCTGCCCTCGGGCACGCATTACGTGCGCGCACGCACGCTCACCGCGGGTGGACCGGGCGTGGCGTCGAACGAGGTGACCGTGCGGGCGGGCGCGCTGGTGGCGCCGTCCGCGCCGGCCACTCCCATCGCAACGGTGGACGGCACGACCGTGCGCCTGGCGTGGACGCCGACCTTCGCGGGCGGCGTCGCCACGGGCACGATCCTCGACGTGAGCGGCAGCGCGTCTGGCAGCTTCCCGGTGGCCGCGGGCGACACCTTCGCCAGCACCACCGTGGCGCCGGGCACCTACACGATCGCGATCCGCCACACCAACGCGGCGGGCTCGAGTGTCGCGTCCACGCCGGTGACGGTGAACGTGCCCGGCACCTGCGTGGGCGCGCCGCAGACGCCGACCGATGTCGTGCTGTGGTCGTATGACGGCGCGTTCTACGCGCAGTGGATGCCGCCGGCGAGCGGTCCGGCGCCGACGACCTACGGGCTCGTCGTCTCCGGCTCGTGGAACGGCATCATCCCGCTGACGGGTCGCGGACTCGCCGGCCCGGCGCCGGCCGGCACCTACGCGGTGTCGGTGGTGGCGGCCAACGCCTGCGGCGTCAGCGCCGCGAGCGTGCCGCAGACGATCGTCGTCACCTCGGCGGGCGCGGGCGCGCGTCCGCCGGTCGGCGTGACCGACGCCTACAGCGTGGCGTTCGGCGCGACGCTGAGCGTGCCGGCCGGCACGGGCGTGCTCGCGAACGACGACGCGCGCGGCGGCGGCGCGCTGACGGCCAGCCTGGCGATCGCGCCGGCGCATGGCACGGCGACGGTGGCGGCGGATGGCAGCATCAGCTACACGCCGACACCGGGTTTCGCGGGCACCGACACGTTCATGTATCAGGCGACGACCGTCATCGGCGGGGCGAGTTCGCCGGTCACGGTGTCGATCGCGGTGGCCGGGAACAACGCGCCGCTCGCGCCGTCGAACGTGCGCATCACGGCGGTGCGCGGCAACGACGTCACGCTGGCGTGGACGCTGCCGGCGTCGGGTCCGGCCGTGCTCGGCGTGCAGCTCGAGGCCGGCGACACGCCAGGCGCGGTGCGGGTGGTAACGCAGCAGCCGGGCGCGCTCGCGACCTATACGGGCACGCTGCCCACCGGCACCTACTACCTGCGAGTGCGGTCCATCACCGCCGCTGGCGCCAGCGCGGCGTCGAACGAGGTGATGGTGCAGGTGGGCGAATCCACGCCGCCGTCCGCGCCGCTGCACCTGCTGGGCACGGTGGAAGGCTCGGCGGTGCAGCTCGCGTGGACGCCGACGTTCGCCGGCGGCACGGCAGCCGGTGCCGTCGTCGACGTCACAGGCGCGATCACCGCGAGCATTCCGGTCGGCGACGTCGACGCCGTGCGCTTCCCGAGCGTCGGGGCCGGCGTCTACACGATTCGCGTCCGCCAGGTGAACGGGGCCGGATCGAGCGCCGCGTCGGCGCCCGTGACGCTCACCGTCCCGGGCACGTGTGGCGCGGCACCGCAGGCGCCGGTCGATGTGATCGCCGACGTGGTGGGATCGACGGTGCGGATCGCGTGGGCGCCGCCCACCACCGGCACCGCGCCCGCGAGCTACGCGGTGCAGGTGAGCGGCGCCGTCACCGCGACGATCCCCGCGGCCGGCCGCGTGCTGAGCGTGCCGGCGCCGGCCGGCAGCTACACGATCGCGGTGGTGGCGATGAACGCGTGCGGCGCGAGCGCGCCGTCGGCGTCGCAGACGGTGACCGTGCCGTAACGGGCGCGCGTCACTTCGTCTCGCGCGCGTACGGCTGGTCGAGCGTCATCGTCCAGGCGACGTGCTCGGCCTCGACCACGAAGTGCGCCGGCCGCAGGTCGTCGGCCACCAGCACCTCGCCGCTCTCGACGCGCGTGGTGTCGACCAGCGTCTGCAATGGACGCCCCGACACCGCGCTGTGCAGCGTGACCACGAAGTGCGGGTCGCCGGGCGTGGTGGTGCGCGTCACCTGCCAGCGCAGGCGCATCGCGAACTGCGAGACCTCGAACGACTCGGTCTGCCGCGGGCCCGAGCCCGACCAGGTGCCCACCACGCGCCACTCGAGGTCGGCGGGTGACGCGGGCCGCGGCGCCGGATCCGACGTGGCGCGACGACAGGCGGATCCGCTCGTGACGAGCACGAGCAGCACGACGATGAGCGCGCGAGACACCCTCGACCCGCCGTGCTGCACGCCCGCGCGAACGATCACGCCACGACTACTTCGGCGTGACCTTCAGCAGCTTGCCGTTCTGGCCTTCCGTCAGGATGTAGATGGCGCCGTCGGGCAGCACCTTCACGTCGCGGATGCGCGCGCCGAGGTCCATCAGCAGCGGCTCTTCGTTCACGACCTTGTCGTTCTTGTCGAGCTCGAGGCGGAAGAGCGCCTGCCCGGCCAGCGCGCCCACCAGCGCGTGGCCCTGCCACTGCGGGAACAGCGTGCCCTGATAGAAGGCGAGCGCGCCGGGCGCGATCACGGGATCCCAGTAGTAGCGCGGCTGCTCCATGCCGGCTTTCTCGACGATGGCGTCGCCGATCTTGGTGCCGGGGTAGTTGATGCCGTGCACGATCACCGGCCAGCCGTAGTTCTTGCCCTTCTCGATCAGGTTCAGCTCGTCGCCGCCGCGCGGGCCGTGCTCGGTCTCCCACAGGCGGCCGGCCGGGTCGAGCGCCAGGCCCTGGGGCGTGCGGTGGCCCATCGTCCACGTGCCGGGCAGGCCGAGCGACGGATTGCCGGGCGCCGGCTTGCCCTCGGGCGTCACGTGGATGATCTTGCCGAGGTAGGTGTCGAGCGCCTGCGCCTGCAGCGGCAGCGGATCGCCGGTGGAGCGATCGCCGACGGCGACGAACAGGTTGCCATCCTTCGGATCGACGACGATACGCGATCCCGACTGCGCGACGTCGCGGTTCGAGAACGGCGACGCCTTGAAGATCGTGGTGACGTTCGAGATGGTGCCGGCGGTCTCGTCGAGGATGGCGCTGTCGACCGCGTGCGCGCAGTTCTCGGCGTCGACCACGCGCAGGTAGACGTAGAAGATGCGGTGGTTCTTCGCGAAGTCCTTGTCGAGCGCCACGTCGAGCAGGCCCGCCTGGCCGCGGAAGTACACCGGCGGCATGCCCGCCGTGATGGTGTGCAGCGTGGTGCCGTCCTGGTTGAGGATGCGGAGCCGTCCGGCCTTCTCGGTGACGAGATAGCGGCCGCTCGGCAGCAGCTCCATCGCCCACGGCACGTCGAGGCCGCTGGCGATCGTGCTCACCTGCACGTCCACCGTCTTGTGGTACGGCGCGCGCGTCTGGCCGGGGAACACCGGATGATCGGTGTCGAGTTCCGGCTTCCGGCGATCCACCGGCTTGCCCTCTTCCGTGAACTTCTCGAACGAGCGCCGCGCGGCCGGAGCCGGAGCGGGGGTCTGGGCCAGCGCGGCCACGGGGGCCAGCGCCAGCAGGGCGGCGGTGCAGGTGCGGGTGAGTCGTGTCATGGCAGCGTCGAGCGTAGCCCAGGGCGGCCCGCCCGCGCCAGCCGTGCGCGGCCGCCCCGTCGATGGCTCAGCGGATGGCGCCCAGCACCTTCCGCAGCGACTCGCGACGCTCGTCGACGAGGTCGTCGACCACCCAACGGCCGCCCTCGCGGATGAGCACGTAGTCCACCCGGCGCTTGAGCTGCTCGCCCGCGAAGTGCACCGGGATCGTGGTGC